>CAVXYY010000005.1:0-1106844 GCA_963766195.1 uncultured Gammaproteobacteria bacterium | reverse complement strand
TACCGCGTTGTGGGATATCAAGGCGAAGGTCAGCAAGGGCATGCCTTTGTATCAACTGCTGGGCGGCAAGAGCCGCGAAGGCGTGATGGTCTATTGTCACGCCAACGGCAGGGATCTCGGCGAAACGGCCAGTGAAGTCGCCAGGTATAAAGAACTTGGCTTCAAAGCCATCCCGGGCCCAGACGGGTATTCCAGGCCTGGACAGCGCCTACGGGGTTTCAAAGGGCAAAGCCTACTATGAACCGGCGGACTCCGATTTACCGGGTGAACATACCTGGAGCACGGAACGTTACCTTAACCACATTCCGAAGCTGTTTGAAGCACTCAGGGTTGAATTTGGAGATGATCTGCACCTGCTGCACGACGTGCACCACCGGCTGACCCCGATCGAGGCGGGCCGGCTGGGGAAGTCGCTCGAGCCGTATCATTTATTCTGGCTGGAAGACCCCGTCGCGGCCGAGAACCAGGCGGCATTCCGCCTGATCCGCGAACATACGACAACGCCCTTGGCCGTGGGTGAAGTCTTCAATTCCATCTGGGATTGCAAGGAGTTGATCGAACAACAACTCATCGACTACATCCGCACCACGGTTGTCCACGCCGGCGGCATCACTCACCTGAAAAGGATTTCGCCAGCCTGCACCATGTCCGTTCAGGCAGTCACGGGGCGTCCGATTTGTCTCCGGTGTGCATGGGCGCGGCCCTACACCTGGATAGATCCCATTCCCAAACTCCGGTATTCCAGGAATACATGCACCACACCGAGCTGACCAACGGCTTCTTTCCGCACGCCTACTCGTTTAAAGACGGCTACCTGCTGCCCGGCGAGGCAACCGGTCACGGCGTGGACATCGACGAAGGCCTGGCCGAACATCGATAAAAAAGGGCTCCGACCCTCCGCTAACCGCCTCGGCTGACGGCTCCCTGTGACCGGTAGTTGCCCAGATCACTCTATGCGGGTTTCTCACCCGATAGTACTCGATGAGACCAAAGACCGCGGCAGTTCCGACGGCAAGAACCAGTTGGGTTTGGAGGGGCGTCGAAATCAGGTTGCCGGTGAGCCAGCCGGCACCCAGCGCAACTGACTTCAGCGTGTAATAGACCACCTTGCCGAGCAGGATAGCGGCGGTCAACGCCGCAAAGGCCGGAATGCGGAGCCCGTGCCAGGTAACCGTAGGATGCCACCAGCATCGAAAACTCGATGCCCATCAGCACCGCCTTGAGCGGCTCCGGGTGGCCCGTAACCAGGACGAGACCAGCGGGATGGTCACCGCGATAAAGTAGGTGTTTGCCCGGTTGGTGAACAGCAGCGCGACGATCAAGGCAACCCGCATGGGCTCGAGCATGTACAGGGGCAACGCAGTGCATGTGAGAAAGCTGGGTACCAGGTACAACGCGACCAGCAACACCACATCGATCAGCAGAACATTTCTGTGTCTTTGCAGGGTTGCCAGTGCAGCGGTCATTCTCGTTCTCCTCTACTGACCGGTTACCTCTGCACCCGGGCCGATCCGCCCTTGGCAAAGGCTTCCACCTCGTGCAGTTTCGCCATGGTGGTGTCGCCGGGGAAGGTGGTCAGCAGGGCGCCGTGCGCCCAGCCCAGCCGCACGGTTTCGTCGAGGCTGCGCCCGTCCAGGAAACCGTAGATCAGGCCGGTGGCGAAACCGTCGCCGCCGCCGATGCGGTCGATCACGCCCAGTTCGCGCACCGGGCTGATGGCCTGCTTCACCCTGGCACCACACCACCGCGCCCCACTGGTGGCGATTGCTGTTCTCCACTTCGCGCAGCGTCGTGGCGACGGCCTGGATATTGGGAAACTCATCTGTGACCTGCTCGATCATGCCGAAGAACGCCCGGGTGTCGAGTTTGGACGAGGACTCCACGTCCTGGCCCTTCGATTCCCAGGCCGAGTTGCAGGTCTTCCTCGTTGCCGAGCAGCACATCGACATGTTCCACGATGGCGCGGAAGGTCTTCTGGGCCTGCTCCAGCCCGCCGATCGGCGCCCACAGTTTTGGCCGGTAGTTCAGGTCGAAGGAGGTGATGGCGCCGTGTTTCTTGGCCGCCTTCATGGCCTCGATGATCAGGCCGGACGTGGTGGCGGAAAGCGCGGCGTAAATACCGCCCGAGTGGAACCAGCGCACGCCCTGGCCGAAAATCTCATCCCAGTCGAAGTCACCGGCCTTGAGCATGGCGCCCGCCTCGTTGGCGCGGTTGTAGAACACCACCGGCGGGCGCACGCCGTAGCCGCGGTCGCTGTAGACCGTGGCGATATTGGGGCCGTTGACACCGTTGTGCTCGAAGCGCTTGAAGAACGGCTTGACGCCCATCTCCCGGACCCGGGTTTCCACCAGTTCGCCGATGCCGTAATCGACCATGGCGCTGGCGATGCCGGTGTTCAGGCCAAAGCAGTCGGACAAGCCGGCCGCGACGTTGTATTCACCACCGGACACGTGGATATCCACCGCGCGGGCCTTGCGGAACGGGATCACGCCCGGATCCAGGCGGTGCACCAGTGCGCCGAGCGACAGAAGATCCAGTTGGCAGTCGTCTTTGCGGAATATTCAGTGACCTCATTTCAACTCCTTCAAACGTTGTAGGTGGTCGACACGGTGTCGCCGCCGCGGCCGGTCCAGTTGGTATGGAAATACTCGCCGGCCGGCTTGTCGACACGCTCATAGGTGTGGGCGCCGAAATAGTCGCGCTGGGCCTGCAGCAGGTTGGCCGGCAGCACGGCGCTGCGGTAACCGTCGTAATAGGCCAGGGCCGAACTGAAGGCGGGCACCGGAACGCCGTGCTTCACGGCCGTGGCGATCACTTTGCGCCAGGCCAACTGGCTGCTTCTCGATCGCGTCCTTGAAATAGTCGTCCAGCAGCAGGTTCTGCAGGCCCGGGTTGTTGTCGTAGGCTTCCTTGATGTTGCCGCAGGAACTGGGCGCGGATGATGCAGCCGCCACGCCACATCAGCGCGATCTCGCCGTAGTTCAGGTCCCACTCGTACTCGTCGGCTGCCGCGCGCATCAACTGGTAACCCTGGGCGTAGGAGCAGATCTTCGAGGCAAACAGCGCCTGGCGCAGTTGCTCGAGGAACACCTGTTTTGTCGCCGGTGAATTGTGCGCCCGGGCCGGTCAGTGTTCTGGCCGCGACCAGCCGCTCATCCTTGATGGCGCTGAGGGCGCGGGCGAACACGGCCTCCGCGATGGTCTGCGCCGGCACGCCGAGATCCAGCGCGGTCACTGAGGTCCAGCGGCCGGTGCCTTTCTGGCCGGCCTTGTCCATGATCACGTCGACCATCGGCTTGCCGGTTTCATCATCGGTCTTGGCCAGGATGTCGCGGGTGATTTCGATCAGGTAACTGTCCAGTTCGCCCTCGTTCCATTCGCCGAACACGGCCGAGATTTCAGCGGGCGGCATGCCCAGCACGTTGCGCATCAGCGCATAGGCTTCGCAGATCATCTGCATGTCGCCGTACTCGATGCCGTTGTGCACCATCTTCACGAAATGGCCGGCGCCGTCGTTGCCGAGCCATTCGCAGCAGGGCGAACCATCGTCGACCTTGGCCGCGATGGACTGGAAAATCTCCTTGACGTGGGGCCAGGCCGCGGCCGAACCGCCCGGCATGATCGATGGGCCCTTGAGCGCGCCTTCCTCGCCGCCGGACACGCCGGTGCCGATGTACAGCAGGCCCTTGCTCTCCACGTAGGCCGTGCGCCGGATGGTGTCGGGGAAGTGCGAGTTGCCGCCATCGATGATGATGTCGCCGGGTTCGAGGTGCGGAATGATGGAATCGATAAAGGCGTCGACCGCGGCGCCGGCCTTGACCAGCAGGAACACCTTGCGCGGGCGCTCGAGGTTGGCGACCAGTTCTTCGATGCTGTGGCAGCCAACGATGTTCTTGCCCTTGGCGCGGCCATCCATGAAGTCGTCGACCTTGCTGGTGGTGCGGTTGAACACGGCCACCTGGAATCCGTGGCTCTCCATGTTCAGAACCAGGTTTTCGCCCATCACGGCGAGGCCGATCAGGCCGATATCACATTTCTTTTCTGAGGAATTCATAATGGTTCCATTCAGTCCTATATTCTGGCAAGGTTTCAATCGATAAACAGGGGCTTGATATGACGTGCCCACAGGTTTTCAGTCACGTTGCGCGAGACATCCGATTCGTATTTTCTCAGCGCCGCGTAATAACGGTCACCCATCTGCGCCGCGACCTTGTAACCGACGTGCAGCAATTGGCGCAAATGCAGGTTGTACAGCGGGTCGGCCTGGTTGTGCCGTAAGGCCCGGGCGTATTGCTCGCCGGTCCAGGCGTTCACCGTTTCCGCAGTCGGGAGCCGGTCGTCATCGATATCGATCACCGTGGCGTACGGTTTGCACAGGGCATCCATGTGCTCCAGCGACTTCGCATAGACTTCCTTCGCGATCACCAGGCCCTCGCCGCCGGCTTCGGCCAGGCCGATCAATTCCTCGAGCCAGGTGGTGCCGGCGGTTTTGACGTGGACGCCGGCGCCGGTGCGCCTCAGGGCATCGCGGATCGGTCCGTAGATCGAAAATTTGTCGGAGCCGGAATGGATGCTGAGCTTCAGGTTGTCGGGCAGTCCGAATTCCGAGATCGCAAAGGCGATGGTGGCCAGGTCGTCGTTGAATTCTTTTTCGAACTGCGCGACGTCGCCGACGTAGTCCACGCCCTTGTTGAAGCGCCCGGTGAATTTCGGCGCGATGGTCTGCGCCGGGATGCCTTCGTCGGCAATCGCCGCGAGGATGAAGAACAGCTCCAGCGGTGTCTGCGGGTTCGCCGTTTCATCCATCGAAACCTCGGGGATGAAGTCGGCGCCGCGCTGCTCGACGATATGGCGGTAGATGACGCCGGCATTCTGCACGGCCTTCAGGAACGTCCTGGCAACCGCTTCGAGGGTTCCCTGCGTGACTTCAAACGTGCCGGCGCCCGGAATGTTCAGCTGGCCGATGTACTTGCCGTGGCGCTCGACGAAATGCGGCGATATCCGCATCACTGGCCGCCTCGCCGATGGCGTCGCCGACGTCGATGGTGAAAAAGTCGCTGCAATGCAGAAAGCGATCGACCGTGGCCAGGTTGATGTGATCGGCATCGACACGGTAATTGGACTGCCAGCCGAGCGCCTTCACGGCGTCATCCGCCTCCTGGCGCAGGCTGTCCGGCTCGGTGCCGACAATCTGGTGCTCGCGGTTGGACTTGTTCCAGACGGGCGTAATATCGACCCCTGCGTTCCTGGCGTTCACGATTGCCTGCAATTGGGCGACTCCCTGGTGAAGAAAGCGATCACCCATGCCAAAGCTGTATTTTTCGAGTTTCATTGAATTTCCTGTTCTATTCAGTTTCAATCAGATGGTCATCGCCGTGTAGCCGCCGTCGACGATGATCTCCTCGCCGGTAATGAACGGAGCCTGCATGGAGGCCAGCAGCAAGGTCACGCCGCTGAGTTCCTCGGCTTCGCCGAACCGCTTCATCGGGGTATGGCCCATGATCTGTTCCACCCGTTCCGGGGTCAGGACCTTGCGGTTCTGTTCCGCGGGAAAAAACCCCGGCACCAGGGTATTGACGCGAATGTTTTGCGTTGCCCATTCGCGGGCCAGGTTGCGGGAAATGTTGTGCACCGCCGCCTTGGTCATGGAGTAGGTGAATACCCGTGACAACGGGATCACGCCGGACATGGAGCCCATGTTGATGATCGAAGCGGATATTCCATTATCGAGGAAATACTTTCCAAAGACCTGGCAGGCCAGGAACACCGCCTTGGTATTGACGGCGAAAATACGATCGTACTCCTCTTCGGGAATTTCCAGGAACGGGGTAGGCGCATTGACGCCGGCGCCGTTGATCAGTATGTCGCATCGCCCCGATTTTTCGATGACATCGGACAGCAGTTGTTGCAGGCCGTCACGAGACAGGATATCGGCGGCGATGAAATAACCCTTACCGCCCACGGCGTGGATTTTTTCCAGCCGGGCAGCGGCTTTTTCCGGGCTGCGGCCGACCAGGACAACCTCGGCTCCGGCGCCGGCCAGGGCCGATGCCATCGCTCCGCAAAGCTCGCCGGTGCCGCCGATGACCACGGCGGTTTTATCCTTGCAATGAAAACAGATCGTCCAGGTAAGACATGATTCCGTTCAGTTCCGATTCATTACAGGGCCAAGTGTATCCGACAATCACATTCGTTCGGTCCCTGACAGGGATTCCACAACTGCTTAGGATAGTGCCGATTGCCACCGGTGGCAATCGAAAAATGCACGGAAAGTACCCTGCCAAGGCACACGGCGCTGAACGTGATGTTCAACGCTGCGCATGTATCTACCGGTAATTTACGGCGGAATTCAACAATTCAAGTACAATTAAACAGCCGTCACCCTGAAACCCGAAGAAGACGATTGACATGATTTATTACGAAACAGGCTCACCCGAAACCGCACTGTCCGCCGATGATCTGAAGCAGGGCATGTTTTCGGCCCTGGAAGACTATCGGGGAGACGGCAAAAAGTCCTGGTGGTTCCACCTGACTACACCCGCCTGCCGTCCCGTTCCGGTGAGTTGACCGAGTATTGCTGGGAGTACCTGGGCGACAGGCTGACGGACATTCTACCGGCCCTGGGCACGCACACGCCGATGACCGACGCACAGATCAGCCACATGTTTGGACAGACGCCCAGGGAACTGTTCCGGGTCCATGACTGGCGCAACGACGTCGTCACGCTGGGCACGGTGCCGGCCGAATTTGTCAAGGAAGTCTCCGAAGGCGCCTGCGATTATCACCTGGCCGGCCCAGGTCAACAAGTTGCTGGTCGAAGGTGATTTCGACCTGATCCTGTCCATCGGCCAGGTCGTGCCGCACGAAGTGGTGGGGATGGCCAATTACAACAAGAACATTTTTGTCGGCACGGGCGGCACCGAAGGGCATCCACAAAAGCCACTACATCGGGGCCGTCTATGGCATGGAAAAGAATGATGGGCCATGCGGATACGCCGGTCCGCAAGGTCTTCAACTACGCTTCCGAACATTTTGCAGGTCATCTGCCGATTGTTTATGTGCTGACGGTTGTGGGCCTGAACAAAGACGGTCAATTACAAACCTACGGGCTTTTCATCGGCGACGATTTCAGCGTATTTGACAAGGCCGCCAAACTGTCGCTCCAGGTCAATTTCGACCTGCTGGACAAGCCCCTGGAAAAAGTCGTTGTCTGGCTCGACCCCACGGAGTTCAAAAGCACCTGGCTGGGTAACAAGAGCGTCTACCGCACGCGCATGGCCCTGGCGGATGGCGGCGAGCTGATTGTCCTGGCCCCCGCCCTGGTCGAGTTCGGCGAAGACAGACAGATTGACCAGCTGATCCGGAAATACGGGTATTTCGGAACCCCGCACACCGTGGAAATGGTCAGGGACAACGAGGACCTGCGCAATAACCTCGCAGCTGCCGCCCACCTGATCCACGGCTCGTCCGAGGGCCGTTTCAGCATCACGTATTGTCCCGGAAAAGGCCCGGATAACCTGTCTCGGCAGGAAATCGAGAGCGTTGGGTTCAACTACGGGGACTTTGACGAAATCACCGCGCGGTACAATCCCGAAACGATGAAGGAAGGCTACAACACCCTGCCCGACGGTGAAGAGGTTTTCTATATTTCCAACCCCGCATTGGGTTTATGGGCCTTCAAAGACAGGTTCGAGTACTGAAGCCGGCATGAAAATCATCATCGACAACAAGATTCCGTACATCAGGGGGGCCCTGGAACCCTTTGCAAAAGTGGTTTACCTGCCGGGAAACCTGACTACCCGCGAAACCGTCAGGGACGCCGACGCGCTGGTGACCCGCACCCGGACCATTTGCAGCCGGGAAACCCTGGAAGGTTCCAGGGTCCGGTTCATCGCAACGGCCACCATCGGCTTCGACCACATCGACACCGGGTACTGCGACACCGCCGGGATTCAATGGGTCAATGCGCCGGGGTGCAACGCGGAAAGCGTCAACCAGTACATGGCGTCCGCCCTGTTTTCCTGGGCAGCCCGGGAGAGGGTTGCCTTGAAGGGCCAGACCATCGGGATCGTGGGCGTCGGGCAAGTCGGGTCCCGGGTGGCCAAAACCTGTGAAATCCTGGGAATGAACGTCCTTTTGAATGACCCGCCCCGGGAAAGAGCCGAGGGTTCCTCGCAGTTTGTTTCATTGCGGGATATCCGGGAACAGTGCGACATCATCACCTTTCATGTTCCGCTGAACATGGAAGGCGAGGACCGCACGCATCACATGGTAAACCAGGCATTTGCCGGCGGACTGCAAAAGCGGCCCGTGCTCATCAACACCTGCCGCGGAGAGGTTTTCGAATCGGAAGCGGTGCACAGGGCCAGGGAAACAGGCGAAATTGCCGGCCTGATTATTGACTGTTGGGAAAACGAACCCGCACTCGATGTTAACTTGCTGCACCGGGTGGATTTCGGCACCCCCCATATCGCCGGCTATTCGCGGGATGGCAAGGCCAACGGCACGACCGTCGCCGTTCGGGCGGTCAGCAAATTTTTTGGCCTGGGGATTGACGATTGGGAACCGGCCGGTATCGAGCCACCCGAAAACCCGGTCATTGCACTGGATGGGACCAGCCAGAATGAAGAAGCGATCCTGGCGCAGGCGGTTCTTTCGACCTACCGCATAGCCGTTGATGATGCGGCTCTGCGGGATAACCCGCATGCCGTTCGAGCAGCTACGAGGCGACTACCCGGTCAGACGGGAATTCGCTTCCTATACCTCAAGGCTGTAAACGTTGGCGCCTGTGATCCTGGAAAAGCTGGAAAAACTGGGGTTCAGGCTTCAGGAGAAGGAACATCACCGTGAACCGTAACCCCGGTGGTCCGTTCGCGGTTACGGACGTGCTCGCGGTAGATCAGGAACAAGCCGCTCATGACGATCAGGCTCGCACCCAGCGCCGTCCAGACATCCGGCACGGTGGAGAAAATGACCACGCCGAACAACGTTCCCCAAAGTAACTGCACGTAGTGGAAAGGAGCCACCAACGCCGTCTCGGTCATTGAAAAAGCCCGCGAAGTCATCAGGCTTCCGCCGACGTGCAATATACCGATCAGGGCGAACATGGCCCACTCGGCGCCGGCCGGAATCCTTGCCTGCCCATCCCAGAAGGTAGCCACCCCGTAGACATACATCGAGATGATGGAACCGTACAGGGCGAATGCCAGCAGGGGCTCATTTTCGCCGATTCTTCGCATGATGATGGTGGAGACGGCAAACAGGAACGCCGCAAAAAGAATCCCCAGCGCAGCAGGATCCAGTTGCTCCACGCTGGGCCGCAGAACGACAAGGATGCCGGCAAACCCGCCGATCAGCGAAATCCAGCGATATTTCCCGACTGTATCTTTCAAAAAAACCACCGACAGCAAGGTGGCGAAAAAGGGGCCCATGAAGATCAACGTGTAGGACATGGCCATGCCCAGCTTCTTGAAACCGCTGATCATCATGTAGAAAACCAGTATGCCGCACAGCGCGCGCAACACGTGGAGCCAGAGTTTATCCGTCCGCAGTGCCGCCGTTATCCCGCCAATCCATGGAGAGAGCATCAGGATCAGCGGCAGGAAGAACAGCTGGAGAAAAAAAATAATTTCGGCAGGTTCAAAGCCGCTGTCGGCCAGCAACTTGATGACCAGGTCGCCCATCGAAAACAGGCTGAAACCCGACACTGCAAAAATAATTCCCCGCCGGTCTTTTTTATCGATTGACAACACTTGAATACCAACAATTGAAAATAAAAAACAGTGCAATTATACGCACAACCCGGGAACCGGGACCGGGCCGATCGTGCACGGCCAGTTCAGCTTGCGGGGACGGGAAAAAGCGACGCTGGGGCTGCTGCGCATGATATTGTCGAACCTTCAACACCACATGGAAGAGAGAGATGACGCATCGTCCCGTTCAGGCCCCCAAGCTCCCCACCCCCGTCGGCCCGTATTCACCCGGCATGGGATTTGAGCGCCTCGTGTTCGTTTCCGGCCAGGGCGCCGTGGATCCGGCCACCGGCAAGATCGTCAGCGCCGATCCCGGTGAGCAGACAGAGCAATGCCTCAGAAACGTGCAGGCGATTCTGCAGGCCGCCGGCTCGGATCTCAGGTACGTACTGCGCTGTGGTGTATTCCTGCTCGACATGAAAGAGTTTGCACAGATGAACGCCGTCTACTCGAGGGTGTTCGGCGACCACCGGCCGGCGCGCACGACGATCCAGGCGGCGGCACTGCCGGGCGAAGGGCTGCGCGTCGAGATCGACTGCATCGCTTATGTTCCGTAGCCGCTTGTCTGGTGCTCTTGCCGGATAGGATTGGCCAGTTTGCGGCCAGATTGTTACAATCGCCGCTCGCCCTCGTAGCTCAGAGGATAGAGCAATCGCCTCCTAAGCGATAGGTCACACGTTCGAGTCGTGTCGAGGGCGCCATTTCCCGGTTTTGGGTTTCGCCGGTTCTCAAAGCTTTTTCGGTGCTTTCAACAGCCAGGACAGGAACATTTCTTTCGCGGCGCACCGCGGTGTGCCCCAGCAGCTCTCCAATCGATACAGGGTCTCACCGTTCCTGTTCACTTCAACCCAATACGGGCGCTTGTCGATAACGACGTGAATATAGTTCGCCAGGGATTCGGCAAAGTCATCCGCATTGCTGGTCGCCGAGTAAGGCGTTGGGAAGTTGGTTTTCGACAGTTCCTGCAAGAACGTCGCAGCATCACTCATCGGCAACTTCGAATCGTCGCCGGCATAAAACACAACCCTGGGTCGAAGCGTAAAGTCAGAATCGTACTTGCTCACGTATTGTCCATCGTTGAAGACCCACGAAAGCGACGCGAAGCGCGCGGCGGCCAGCGCCTCTGCAGATGGCTGTTGCGACCAATTCGGAAGCAGGGATGGATCCATACCCACGAAATGAGCAAACTCGTGCAGCAGGATGTATCGCAGCGCATTCCGGCGCGTATCTTCAGCCGGCGCTTCGAGATGCGTTCGGATCTCGTATTCCGGATCATCCATGAATGGCGTTGAGTCTTTCCAGCTCGCCCAGGCGTTGGCTTTCTTGTCGAGGACGATCGGATCCAGGACCAGGAAAGCTGCAACCTGTTCGTCATTGCTGTCGAACACGCCTACCATGTATCCGGTTCCACCAAGGTCTTCAACGAGCATCAGCGCTACGAGTTTGCCCGCCACGAGTGACTGCACTACAACAGGGATGTCCCTGATCGCGGCGCGAATATCGGCAAGGTAGTTTTCGTCAATTCGCGCAGGCCTGGGCCGTTGCGGAAACCCTTGATAGAGATTGTCCTTTTGCAGGAAGTCGATAACTTCGGGTGTCGCCGGTTGCAGGCGATCCACCCATGACCGGGTTTCAAAGCCTTTCCAATAATCGAGCGTGCGCACGGTATGCCCTGCAAGCTCCTCCAACGTGGGCTTTGAACCCTCGGCATCTTCGTTTGCCATCAAATGCGCGGGCACCCATACCAACGCCAGGCAAAGCGTCAGGGCACATCCGGCAATGAGGTTTATTCGCGCCACAAAACTTCCAGGGTCATCTGCGAAATAAGGACAAGCTTACTCCCGTTTCCCTGTTCACCGGAAATTTGATCCGGTTCCTGTTCCGGGATCAGGAATCTTCGAAATAATAGAAACCGACACCCGCCGTCACCCGGTTTTCGCCGTAGGTTTCACGTTCCCAGGGCTTGATGCCGGCCTCGGCGCCGAGCTTGTATTCTTCCAATAATTTTCGCATGGCCTGCCTGAACGACTCTCGGTCCACCGGGTCGAGCCGGAAAGTCCAGGACTGGCGCTGAAAAAATTTCTCGTCCGGATTGGCCCGCATATTGTGCTCGATCGTGGAGACCAGGTTGGAGATCGCCGACAGGGCCGCGTTGACGATATTGGGCTCATCGTCGGACAGGTACGGAGAAAACTCGTTAACGACGAGTTGAAGCGTGTGGTTTTTCTTGTTTTGCACGACACTGCGGGTCGCCACCAGCCTTTCGATGATCGACTGGGTCGTGATTCCACGGCCGGAAATGGTGGCTTTCACCAACTGCTCAAAGCCGCTGTGCTCGCTGCCGTAGTCCAACACGATGTGTTTTTCCGGCCCGGGGCTCCCTTCACGGCCTGCCCAGGCCTCGACGATTGCACTCTCCGGGGTCAGCTCTGACAGGAATTGTTGCCGGTACTGATTGTGGTCTGCCTCCAGCCGCTTTTTAACCTCCACCAGCGTGCGCGTATCCAGCCCGGTGACCAGTGCCAGCTTGGTCATCGGCACATTTTTTCCGGGGGCTTCGGCCCGCAGAGTCCTTTCGGCCTCCTCGACATAGATATAGCGAATCATCTCCTGCAGGCGGACCAGGGATATTCTGCCCACCAGGAACCGGATCAGTTTTCTGAAGACCGTGTCGACCGCACGGGTCAGGATTGCTGCATCCCCGGAACGGTTCTTCTTTGTCGCTGGCATGCCGGCCTCCTTTTCCCCGCCAAACCCGGATCGAAAAAACGGCTCCGGGCCAATCCCGGCCCGGGCCGTTGCCGCCACCGTAGAACGATTCTGTCCGCGCGAACCGGTCGGATTCCTTCCCCTGTTTCCTGTTCCGGTCCACAGAACCGTCCTATAACGGTCTTGGTTCCCCTTGCATTGACATCTATGTCACTTATTGACATTAATGTCATATATTGACATCTATGTCAATATTTCAGTCCGGAACAATTGCTTGAACAGTTGTAGGAAAATCCACAGGAAAGCGATAGGAAGAATGCCCGTCTGGAGAATAAACACCACGCTCAACTGGATCAGGTGCTCAATGAGCTCGGAAGCCCTCTCCCCTATGTAAGCCATCTTTTCTCTTACATTCAGCATCTTGCCGGTGCTTTCGAACATTTGCCCTAAAGAATCCAGTACGCCTTCTTCCGCCTCTTCGATGGCGGCGTCATTGGCGCCCACTGCCTGGATTTCCGAGCCGGCGGTTTCAATAAGCTGCGTGCTTTCGAGGTAGCGCGATTCCAGGAACAGGCGATACATGCCTTCATTGGCAATCATCGCCATGGGAACCGCAAATCGCACGAAGACGGCGATAATGAACAGGCGGAACAGCAGTTGTTCGGAACCGGACCGGCGGGCGCCGGTCAGTCGCAGGCGCAGCCCGAGCCAGGTGAGTCCCAGCAGGCCCAGGATCAATTTGACGCCCCACCATTGCCCGACATCGAGCAGTACCTGCTGAACACCGAGCGAGAGCGTCGCCCCCAGCATGATCCAGGAAAACCGCTCAACCAGGTCATTGATCGGGTCCAGTACCTGGCCCGGCGTCAGCGTAACGCCCACACCGGCCGGTTGCAGCGCCACCTCGGTACCCTGCACTACCGAGATGACACCGTTCAGGGTTCTTGCCAGGGCGAAGGTGATCAACGCGCGTTGGAACAGCGCCTTGTACTCGTCCTCCGCCAGGCGGTCGACCGGCGTCAGGGTGGAAAGCAGAACAGTAGCCGAAACCAGGACCACCAGCAGCCAGCGTGCCGGTCCGGAGTGCTCTCCCGCCACTTTACCGGGATCTTTCACGTCTGCACTGTTCATCGCGGCTCTCCCTCATACCAACAGCATGATGATGACGCCTGCGCTGGTCAGCAGCAAACCCATCACCTTGCGATAGCCGATTGACTCGCCCAGCACCAGCCAGGCCAGCAGCACGATCCAGGCGTTGGCGGTTTCATTCAGGACCGAGGCTTCCGAGGCGGAAATCAGCTTGTACCCGGCCAGCCACATCATCATGGAAACATAGGCCCCCAGGACGCTGGCCGGAACGATAAACCGCCAGGGCAAAGGCTGCCTGAATCTCTGCATGACAACTTCGAACCGGCCGCGCAGTGCCATGTAGATCAGCATACCGGCGATTCCCCCTACCAGGCGCAACTCCGTGGTCCAGAGGAACGGCCGGGTTTCCAGGATGCCTTTGACCATCACGATGCCAACCGCCATCAAAAGCATGGCGCCGACTCCGAAAAACACTCCTTTTCCAAGGTTTGCAGCATCGACTTCCCGCCGGTTCTGCCGCCAGGTGACGAGCAAAATCCCGCCCATGACCAGCGCGAAACCGACGATTTGCCAGCCTCGCAGGGATTCGCCCAGGAACAGGATGGAAAGCAGGATGACGAAAGGGGCCAGCAGGCTGGCGACGATGCCGGTGCGGCTGGCACCCATCAGGCTTAGTGCGCGCAGGTACCAGGTGTCGGCCACCGCGATTCCGAGGAACCCGGAAACCAGCGCAATACCGATTTCTTCCAGTGTGAATGCCGGCAGCTGGTAGCCCTCGAAAATCGCCATCGTCGGCAAGACCAGGGAAAAGCCCAGCAGGTTCTTGAACAGGTTCAGTTCAAACGGCGGTAACGCGTCACCGGCGCGGCGAAACAGGATGATCGCCCAGGCCCAGCTGACAGCGCTGGCCAGCGCAAAAAACTCACCCCAGCCGATATGCATTAAGGGACTGGGCCGCCACCGGCGGCCCGCCGAGCCCGGTTGGGTGCATTGAGTGAAACGAGAGGCATCAGAGGGGTCGGCCGAATGGTCTATGCCGTCGAGTGCAGCCGCCTTCCGGCGCAGCCGGGAGCAGGGAAACGAGACTCATCTAATGTGGTTCTTCGAGGACAGTGGCGGAAAGGAGCCTGACCGGCACCAGTGGTACGTCCGGCGCATCCAGGTTTTCACTGTAGCCGGTATCGACCGCGGCAATCGCTTCGATCACATCCTGGCCGGATATGACCTGGCCAAACACCGCGTAGCCCCAACTGCGTGAGTTCGGGTCCAGGGATGAGTTGGCGGCAAGGTTGAAGTAAAACTGGTTGGTGGCCGAATGCGGGTCGTCAAACCGGGCCATCGCGACGGTCATCGGCATGTTCTTCAGGCCGTTACCCGATTCGTTGATGATCGGGGCAAACAGCTCCGCTTCCTCCAGGGCTTCGGTATAGCCGCCACCCTGCACGACGAAGCCCGGCATGACCCGGTGAAAAATCGTGTTGTCATATTTCTTCGCCAGCACATAACGCAGGAAGTTGTTGGCCGTCACCGGCGCCCTCATCCGGTTGAGTTCCACGACGATGTCACCCATGGTGGTCTCCAAACGCACGGTGGGGAAAAGATTATCGGGCAAAACGATTTCCGGGAAACATTCGGGGGTGGCGGCCCTGGCTTGAGCCACAAAGCCGGTCAGCAGGAGAGTGAGCATAAGAATCTTTGAGGATGAGCGCATGTGAAAAACCTTCTATCAGAAGTCCGGGACAGGCGCCCATGATAAAGCTTTATGCTGCCGGGCTCATCAAGGGAATCGCGTAACACGTATTCAATCCGTTCGATAACAATGCAGCTGCCATGAGTTACCGGTTTGGAGTTATACTCAGCCCGGTCACGAGGAGGAGAAAAAAAATGCACAGACTTATAATTGCACTCTTGCTGTTGTTGCCTTTGACGATTAATGCTGACGAATCCAATAAAGGCGGCCCGTTGTTCATGAAGGACCTGGTCGACGAAGGGGAATTTTTCGCGCCCTGGGGCGTTGGAGTCGACATTTTCACAATGGAACAGGACTATTCGATCAAGAGCCTGCAGTTCCAGATTCCCGGTATTGGCGACGTCGACCCGTCGGCCATCAAAGTGACCAACAACCTGTCCAATTATGACATCAAGCTGGACGTCTGGGTCACGCCGTTTCTGAATGTGTTTGGCCTGGTCGGCAAGCTCAACGCCCGCACGTACGTGGACCTCAGCAATGTGGAAATCCCGGGTCTACCCGTCTCACTGGGGACACTCCCGGTCTCCTATGACGGCACGGTTTACGGCGGAGGGGTCAACCTGGTTTATGGCACCAAGCGCTGGTTTGCGGCCCTCAACAACACCTGGACCAGCACCAGCCTGAACGGGGACTTCGACTCCTCGGTCGACTCGGTCACGATACAGCCCCGCCTTGGCGTGATCGTCGATTCATGGACCATGTGGGTTGGCGGTATGTGGCTGGACACGACCGAGAAACACAGCGGGACCATCGCCCTGCCGGTTCCGGGATGGCCGCCCGTGCCGTTCAATGTCGAACTGGAAACGGCCAATAAATGGAACTATGCCGTAGGTATAGGCAAAATCTTCAGCCCCCAGGCCACCCTGTATTTTGAAGTGGGCTTTGGCGACAGAAACCACACCCTGTTCAATTTCACCTACAGGTTCTGATTGAACCAACGTGCTGCCCATCTCGCCGTAATCATTGTGGCCCTGATTCTGGGGCCACAATTCTGCAACGCTTATGAAACCGACCAACTCACCAACCGGCTGACGCCCATTTCGGACTCCCTGGTCCCGATGGACAAAAAGGTCAACGAATCGATAGAAAAAGCCATATCCCGCTGGCGCGGCGACCGCAATAACCGCATGGTGGTCAACAAGATTTACCACGACATAGGCGGCGTTCACTGGGTCGACCAGATCGAGCGCTGGGCTATGAACTCCGATGAAATCGAACGGATACCTGCTGATCCGCACAAATCGATTTACAGTGGACACCCCTTATGGGTAGCACGGGTTGCCGCCTTGTTCGGTGTTGGCCCGACCATAATGATAGACGGTCAATTGATCGGGTCGGACAAACTCGGGCATTTCCTGTCCCAGGGGCGGAAGTTCTATTTCAGGTACCTGAATTACCGGGACGAGACGAAAGTCGCAGGATATTCGGCTTATACCGAACGCGCCCTGTTCGGGCAGTCGACGACTGGATCGTATTCCAACGCCGACCTGGTCGCCAATTACGAAGGGTACCGGTTTTATCGCAGCTTGTTCGAAGACGAAGTCATTCCGGGAAAACCGGCGATCCTGGCCTGGCAAGACGACCACTGGGTAATCCAGCGGGAATTCACCTGGGCCGACCATGTCAACGCGTACTGGGACGAGGCGCTGAACGTCAATGACTATGACGACCTGGCCTACCCCGCCATGAAAGAACGCTTTCTGACTTTTTGCCCGGATTATTTCAAAGCGCCCGATCGCTACGAAATCAGAGACGAGGAAACACTGAAGAGCCGTTACAGGCACTTGCAACTCAGGGACACTTCAGACCTGAGGTTGAGTAATCTCTGCCTGAGCGATGAATCCGATCAGCCCGTCAGTGGGGTTGCTGCGCTGCCGAACTGATATTGATCTCCTTCATCGGGGGATCCAGTATCGTGACCGTGGGAAAATTTTCCGCCATGAAGGCCTTGACCTCTTCCATTTCGCCGGGAGGAATGTGCACGGCAATCTGGACCTTGGCGTCGAGGAACTGCCGGACCAGGTCCGCTCCGGGGCCCGGCTGAAAATACGCGAAGGGTATCATCGCCACGTCCAACTTCACCTGGTCGAGGCCCGCCGTTTGAAAATCCGCGGGGTTCATGGTGGCGTCCCCGATGTGCAGCAGGGTCAGACCGCCCATTTCAACCAGGTGGCCGTGATTCTGGATCCTGGCTGCCCTGTTGGTGCCGTGGCTGAGCAGAAATACGGTCACGCGCGCCCCACCCTGTTCGAAAATTACTGGCTCTCCATATTGCGGGTCAATCACCCGAATCCGGGAACTTGTCGTGACCAGTTTGCGACATTTTTCGCGCATCAGGTCGAATACCTGGGAAGACGACACGAATAATGTCCCGGGACTGTTTTTGGCAAATTCGCACGCGAATTTAGGTTGGTTATGTTCATGGTCCCGGTGGCTGATCAAGGCCAGGTCGATGTCCGCAAACGGGCCACTGGCCTGCCTGAACATGGCGACGGCTTTGGGCGGCAAACCGCCGTAAACCGAGTAAGGTTCAACGACCATGCCATCGATCATCACCCGGGTTTTGCCATCGCTGATGATGGCGCCTTCATTGGCCAGTTGAGTGATCGTGATATCCGCCTGCGCGCCATCCATCACACACAGCACGGCGACGAGACTAAAAACTCCCTTTCTTAACCACATACCTCACGACTCCGTATTCTGATCCCGGTCCGGAAAACGACAAGCCGTTTTTCTCCATCACGCGAATCGATTGCTTCAAATGCGGCAGAGTTTCCGCCGTCACCTCTTTGACATTCTGGTGGCTGAATGCCCAGACCACCAACCGGGCCACAGCCTCGGTTGCATAACCCTGCGCCCTGAATTGCTTCAAAACAGAATATCCGATTTCCACCGAACCGGCTGCGTCAGGTTTGCCCTTGAAACCACAAATACCGATGACCTGCGGGGGAGCGTGTCTCTTCGACATTAAGTACCAGATCGACCAACCGTGCTCCGCCGGGTCCTCCAGCTGGCGCAAGGACCACCTCATCGCAGTGCTTTCGTAAAGCTCGGGAGGCCAACTCTCGGGCACATCGGCGCCAATGGCTTCACTTAAAGCCTGCCGGCCCGCGAGGTCGGCAGTGACCAGGTCGGGCGTCGCCGCCACCAGCGTCATGCGGCGCGATTCGAGCACTCTCAGTGGGTGACGGGGCCTGGCTGTCACGCTGCTTCCCGCTCCGCATCATACCCTTCGAGCAACAAAACCCAGCACGACTCCAACTGGCCCCGGAAGCTGTCCGGCCAGGTTTTTTCCAGCGATCGATGCAAGCGCCTCAGATTCGAGCCATAGGCACGGGACTCGCCCTTCCGGATGCGCGACCGGTCAAAATCAACCAGGTGGATGGAGTCGTCCTCACCAACCAGGATATTGCGTGCATTCAGATCAGCATGCACCAGGCCAAAATCATGAAAACGCCGGATACAGGCGCCGGTTTTGCGCCACAGGTGCGGATCGCCGCGGCGGATAGCGATCCGGTCCGCCAGCGGTTCGGCGTCCATGATTCTGCGTGTCAACAACCACCCGGAATACAACCTGCCCTGCTGCAGGCAAATCGCCGCCAGGGGTTCGGGTGCGGGCAATCCCGCGGCACACAGTTGATCCAGGATTCTGAACTCCATCAACGGCCGGGAGCGTTCAAATCCGGAGAACACGTAGCGGTCCCGGCTGACCCGTGCTGCCCAGCCCCCGCGCAGGTATTGCTTCAGCACCGCCGGCCCGAACCCGGTATCCAGAAACAAAACGCGGCCGCGGCCAGCCGCTTTTCCAGCCAGCGAGCCCTGCTGCTCCCAGTGACCCGGATCAAACAGATGCACACCCGGATGCCGAATCTGTTCAGCATCATATACAATGAGGAAGTTTTCCTGTTTGTGGGTGCGGGCTTTCACTCGCGACTATTGTGCTTTTGCGCAGCAGTGAGGTCAATCAAGGCAGGACTGAAAATCTGATGCCAGTCGAAAACGACATTAAGCGCCTATGCATCCTGAGACTCTCTGCTCTCGGCGACGCGATCCACGTGGTGCCGGTTATCCGGGCCATCCAGGAAAACCTGCCCGATACGAAAATCACCTGGATCATAGGCAAGCTGGAGCACCGGTTGCTGGGCGGCCTGGAAAACGTTGAATTCATCGAGTTTGACAAAGCCGGCGGCTGGTCATCGATCAAAAGGCTGCGTGAAGCCCTGCGGGATCGCCGGTTCGACGTCCTGTTCCACATGCAGGTCGCAGCCCGCGCCAATCTGCTGAGCCGGATGATCCGCGCTCCGATTCGACTGGGTTGGGACCGCGCGCGTTCGCGAGACTTCCACCACCACTTTACCCGCCAACAGAATTGCGGAAGTCCCGTTTCAGCACCAGGCCCAGGGGTTCCTCGAGTTTCCGCGGGCCCTCGGCATCGAGGTCGACACGCCGCGCTGGGACCTGCCGATCAGTGACAAAGCGCACAACTGGGTTGGCTCACAGGTCCCGGGTGAAGACCCGGTTCTGCTGATCAGCCCCTGCTCCAGCCATGAATTGCGCAACTGGCGCAGTGAGTATTATGCCGAGGTTGCGGATTACGCCGTGCATGAAATGGGCATGCAGGTCGTGCTTGCCGGCGGCCCCGGTGAACTGGAAAAACGTGTCTCCATGGAAATCGAGTCAGCCATGCGAGGCGCCTGCATCAACCTGGTCGGCAAAGACACGCTGGAGCAGTCAAAGGCCATGCTGAAGCGGGCAGACCTGGTCATTTCACCGGACTCCGGTCCGGCGCACATCGCTTCCGCGCTGGGGACACCGGTCATCGGCCTTTATGCGGCAACCTGGTCCAGGCGCTCCGGTCCGTACAACAGCCTCTACCTGTGCGTGGACCGCTTCGCGGAAGCCGCCAGGCGCTACCGAAAGAGCGAGCCCGAGGATTTGCGCTGGGGTACACGCATCGAAGAACCCGGCGTGATGGACCTGGTCCAGCCTGCAGACGTCATCCGGCAGATGCAGACCTGGAAAGAGCTCAGAGCTTGATCAGCCCGGCGAGCCGTCAGGCCACGCTGCGCACTGCCCCGTAAACTTCACCTTTATCTTCGGCGTTCTGTCGGTGCCGGTTGACAGCCTCGAATCCGGCGGCCAGGTCAGCCAGCAGGTCGTCGACGTGTTCAATACCCACCGATAGCCGTAACAGGCGGGTGCTGATACCGGCGGCTTCCTGGTCCGCAGCGGACATCGCCGCATGGGTCATGCTGGCCGGATGCGCCACCAGGCTTTCGACACCGCCCAGCGATTCAGCCAACGTGAACAGGTTCACCGCGGACAGGAAAACCGGGATTTCATCCGTACTGGCGTCGATCTCGAAACTGATCATCGCGCCGAAACTTTCCTGCTGCCGGGCGGCCAGTTCATGACCGGGATGGCTCTTGAGCCCCGGGTAAAAAACCCTGCTGACCCCGCTGTTTCCTTCCAGGAACGCGGCGATGGCCGCGGCATTTTCTTCGTGCTGCCGGTAGCGGACATTCAGGGTCCGGAGCCCGCGCAGGGTCTGGAAGCTGTCGAAAGGCGAACCCGTCAGGCCGAGGCAGTTGGCCCACCAGGCCAGTTCTTCGACGACCGCTTCGTCCCTGGCCAGCACCGCGCCGCCAACGACGTCCGAATGACCGTTGATGTACTTGGTCGTGGAGTGCAGCACGATGTCCGCGCCGAGTGCAAACGGGCGCTGCCCCGCAGGCGACAGGAAGGTATTGTCAACCACCACCAGCGCACCGACTTCGTGGGCCGCACCGGAAATCGCTTCGATATCGGTAATCCGCAGCAGGGGATTGCTGGGGGTTTCAATCCAGACGATTCGGGGTTTGAGTTCGAGAATGTTCTGTATCGATGCAGCGGTTTCCCATAACGGCAGCCATTTCAGATCGAACGATCCCTTGCTGGAAGCAGCCGTGAAGAGGCGATGGCAACCGCCGTAGCAATCATGGGGGGCCACGATCAGTTCACCCGGTTTGACCAGTTGCGTGACCAGGTGCACGGCCGACATACCGGACGCAGTGATGACCCCGCCAAGGCCGCCTTCCAGCGCCGCCAGCGCGCCGGCCAGCTGGTCGCGGGTGGGGTTGCCGGAACGCGTGTAGTCGTATTCGCGCTTCTCGCCGAAGCCTTTGAACGAAAAATTGGAACTCATGTACAGCGGCGGAATTACAGCGCCATGGGTGTCGTCAGTGTCCACGGCGTAACGCGCGGCCAATGTGTCCTGGTGTACTGAGTCGGGGATTTTGCTCATGCCGTTGTTCCTTTGCGATTCCGGTTGCCAAAATTCTCAATCGGAAACCCCGCAAAGCAGGCTGAGTATGACCGGGCCCATCAGGATCGCTGCCAGGTCACTCATTTCCCGAAAACACCGAGGTGTCTTCGCAGGAGTTGGCACCTTATCGAAGGGGTTAGCCCCGATGGTTGCCCCGGCGTCTAAGGGCCAGTCCCTCAGCCGGTCTGAATGAGTAAGGCTCGATCACTAGGGGAAAACCAATACCCGGTGCAAGCACATTTTGAACGTCAGGAGCGGATTTATCCGCGATGTCTTCTTGTCCTGAAAACCCGATCGCGAATGAATTCGCTCCTACGAATCAGGTGTAGTCCTGGTAGGATTTTTCTTCGATGATGTCGGACCCGAGGTGCAGGTTCAGTTCTTTCTTGACCTGTGAGCGCCGGTCGTTGGTGACATAGACCGCGCGGGCCAGCTCGATGAAGCGGTCATCGAACTCCCTGGCGCGCTCCTTGTCACGGATGTCGTCTTCGATATCCCACAGGGCTTCGTTGATTGCCTTCAATTGTGCGTGGAGATCCTGGATGGTCTCGCTGTCCCTGATGTTACTGCTCCAGACTTTCTGCAACAGCGCCAGCTCCCTGCGGACGTTGGCGACTTTCCCGGGATCGGTCATACGCTCTGACTTGATCTCGAGTATCGTGATTTTGTCCAGGACTTCACCCGGTGAAACGGGTACCTGCATGTTTGCCATTCGTCTCTCCTTTACCCGGGACCAGCATCACCGGTCAATTGGAAAACACCGCGGACAGGGCTGCCAGCAAGCGCTCCATGTCGTAGTGGCTGATATCTCCCATGGTCGAGATCCGGAACATTTCAGACGCCAGGCCACCCTCGCCCGCATAAATGATGAAACCGCGCTGTTTCAGGCCGTCGTGGATATCTGCATAGGTTTTATCTGCCGGCAGCCGGTAGGCATTGAGCACACAGGACGATTCACCCGGGCCCAACAGCGGCACAACGCCATACCTGGACAATGCCCGCCGGACCTGGCTGGCGAGGTTGGTGTACTGCGCGTGACGGGCTTTCCAGCCACCCACGTCGGCCAACTCCACCAATGCCCTGTCGAGTGCCAGCAAGCTGTTCACCGGCGGCGTGAACGGCGTGCCCTGCCGGTCCTGCGCTCCGGCCCACAGCGGCAGGTGCAAGTACAGGCTGCGCGGAGGTTCAACCGACCGGCTCAATGCCGGCTTGCGGCAGAGGACGAAACTCAATCCCGGGATGCCGTGCAGGCATTTACCGGCCGCCGCAGCACAGGCCTCCAGCGCCGGCGAATCGAAGGGAATGTCCTCGGCGCCAAAACTGGAAACCGTGTCCAGCAATAACCGCACGCCATGCCGTTCACACAGGCCCGCCAGCCGGGACACATCGTTCAGGCGCCCGGTCGTGGTTTCATGATGCACTGCGGCAACATGGGTGAATTTTCCGCCAGTGATTGCCTCTTCAACTCTTTCAAAATCAACAGTATCAGTCCACTCATGATGAATTGACGTGAAGTCCATATTGTGGATTTCCGCGATCCTGCTGATGCGCTCGCCGTACACGCCATTCTCGATCACCAACAGCCGCGCCCCGCGCGGAACCAGCGAGGAGATCATGGCTTCAAGCGCCGTAGTGCCGGAACCTCCAAGCAGAACGGAAGTCCACTCCTCCGGGTGGCACGGGTAGACACCGGTAAGACTGCTGCGGACCCGGTCCTGCAGCGCAAGGTATTCCGGCTCACGATGGCAAAGGTCGGTGGCCACCGCCGCTTTCCTTACGCCGTCACTGATGCTGACCGGTCCTGGATTGAGAAGGATATAGCGCATGATCGAATGCTCAGCCGGCCGCGCGGTACCAAAGCACGATCGCCGCGCCTGCTTCAAAAAGGGTGTACACCAGTTCACCGTTTCGGAGCAGGGACTGGCGCGCGCTCCAGTCGGTATCAGAGTTGGCTTTCCACCTCAGGCTGGTGGGAAACATGCCCGGAATATTGCGGCTCCAGGCGCGCCATTCCTCGCCGAAAATTCCTTCGAGTTTGTGATCTTCGTAACGAATGGCCGCGGGGTAATAAAACAGGAAGAAAAAGGCCACCACGGCCATCACGACCAGGTTGCCGCCGGCTATCGCAAATCCCACGAGGATCAGGAAATTACCCAGGTAGAGAGGATGGCGCACCAGGGAATAGGCGCCGGTTGAAGCCAGTTCCCGGTTCTTGCGGATCACGCCGGCGGCATATATTCGCCAGACCTGGCCAACCACGGCGAGGGCAAAGCCGGCGAGGATTCTCGTTTCGCCGGCCGGCGCCGTGAACCAGGCGCATACCAGCAACAGGATCAGTCCGAAGCCCTGCCGGGAAGCTTCGTGGTAGCGCAGGCGGTCAATTAGCCCGGCCAACCCGGTGCGGTTGCCCATCTTTTCAATCCGGCTGGAAGCCATGCGATACTCCTTGTGGTTGGCGCCTGGAATGACGTAATCCCATCGCTATTGTAAGAGTGTACGTATCCAGACTACAACGAAAGCCAGGGTGTTTCGACACCGAGATGCCGCATTAACCTTTGCCTGGCTTCACCCGGACGGATACCGGGACGGGGCAGCCCGTCCGGAACACCCGGCCTGGTTTTGAGTTGCAGCAGTGCCGGGCCTTGCCCGGAGTCGAGAAATGAGACCAGCCCGGCCAGCGACAGTGATTCGCCGGCTTCGCGGTATCCACAGGCTTTGGCAACCGCGGCGAAACTCACGGCTGGACTCACCGTTGCCTGTCCGCCGGTCGATTCATGGACGCCGTTGTCCAGCAGCAGGTGACTGAAATTATTTCCGCCGTATGCGCCGATCGTGGCCAGGTTACCCATCCGCATCAGGGCGGCGCCATCACCGTCCACTACCACGACACGCTTGCCGGGCAACGCCAGCGACAGGCCCAGGCCGAGGGAAGAAGCGCAGCCCATCGAACCCACCAGGTACAGATGGTTGGGCCGGTCGGCAATGGCGAACAACTCCCGGCCGGTGTATCCGGTCGTTCCGATAATCACGCTGTCATCCACCGGCGTGTGTTCGACCACCGCGGCGAGGGCTTCCCGCCGGCTCATTTGAGCCTCGCCGGTGCAGAACCCGTCGGCAGGAAAAGCAGCCGGCCGCGCCGCCGGAAGCCAGCGGCTGTTCAACCCGGTTTGCTCAACCGATCCTTGATGCATGACCAGTGCATAGGGCAAGCCGGTCCGCTCCATCTGCCAGCTGGCGACGGTTAACGCCCCTTCGACTTCATCCGCGTTGCGGGGGAACCAGGCCCAGGGAATCTGAAGCTCATCCAGCAGCCTTCCGGTAATTTGCCCCATCAGTTCATGTTGCGGCTCATCGGGCAGGCCGGGCTCGCCGCGCAACGTGATGATCAGCAGGACCGGAATCCGGAAAACCCAGTTCAATGAGCTCAACGGGCTGACGGCGTTGCCGAGGCCGGAATTTTGCATCATCGCAACCGTGCGTTGTCCGGCCAAAGCGGCCCCGCTGGCCGCAGCCACGGCGTCGCCCTCGTTGCTCGAGGAAATGTACACCAGGTCCGGATCATCGATCACGCCGTTGATCAGCGGGGCCAGGAACGAACAGGGCACACCCGCCCAGGTCCTGAAACCGAACTCCTTGGCGGGATTGATGAAATCACGGGCCTGGATCATGGAAGTGATTGTAGCCCGAACAGTTTTCGGCTGGCTATGGTCAACTCCAGCGCCCGGGTTCATATTTTTCGAAGACCTCGCGAACTCGAGTGTGGCAAACTGTTCTAAATCAGTCAGCACCAGACTTTCCCGGCAAGCAGCCACTAAAAGACAGAGGAATGTACCCATGACTTTTCCAAAACCCGAATTCAAGAAACGCTACGAGAATTTCATTAACGGCAAATGGACGCCGCCGGTCGGTGGTGAATATTTCGCCAATTCATCGCCGGTGGACGGCGCCGATTTCTGCGAGATACCGCGCTCAAGGGCTGATGACATCAACCTGGCTATAGATGCTGCGGAAAAAGCGTTTCCGGCCTGGTCGAAAACTTCGGTCACGGAACGCAGCGGAATTCTGCTGAAGATCGCTGATTGCATCGAGAAGAACCTGGAACGGCTGGCCGCGGTGGAAACCTGGGATAACGGCAAAAGTATCCGGGAGTGCCTGGCAGCGGATCTGCCGCTGGCGATCGACCATTTCCGTTACTATGCGGGCGTGATCCGCGCCGAGGCGGGTGACGTTTCCAACCTCGATGCGACAACCGTGTCGATGGAAGTTCATGAGCCACTCGGCGTGGTCGGCCAGATCATCCCCTGGAATTTCCCGATCCTGATGGCGACCTGGAAAATCGCCCCGGCGCTGGCTGCCGGCAACTGCGTGGTGCTGAAACCCGCCGAACAAACCCCGGCTTCCATACTGGTGCTGATGGAGTTGATCGGCGACCTGCTGCCGCCCGGCGTGCTGAACGTGGTCAACGGGTTCGGCATCGAAGCCGGCAAACCGCTGGCGTCTTCCCCGCGCATCGCCAAGGTGGCGTTTACCGGCGAGACCACGACCGGACGGCTGATCATGCAGTACGCCTCGGAAAACATCATTCCGGTGACGCTGGAACTGGGCGGCAAGTCGCCGAACATCTTCTTCCCCAGCGTGATGGCGCAGGACGATGAGTTTCTCGACAAGGCGATCGAAGGCTTCGTGATGTTCGCGCTCAACCAGGGTGAAGTATGCACCTGCCCGTCGCGTGCGCTGATCCACGAATCGATTTACGACGCCTTCATGGAGCGGGTGCTCAAACGCGTTGCCGCGGTCAAGCAGGGTGATCCGCTGGACCCGTCCACGATGATCGGTGCGCAGGCCTCCAGCGACCAGTACGAAAAAATCCTCAGCTACCTGGACATCGGCAAGGCGGAGGGCGCCGAAGTACTGATCGGAGGAGCAGCCGGCAAGGTGGAGCAATACCCGAACGGCTACTACATCCAACCCACGGTGTTTAAAGGCCATAACCGGATGCGGGTTTTCCAGGAGGAAATCTTCGGGCCGGTGGTCAGCGTGACGACGTTCAAAGACGACGATGAAGCCATGCAGATTGCCAACGACACGATCTATGGGCTCGGCTCCGGTATCTGGACCCGGGACATCCACCAGGGCCAGACCTTTATCAGCGGCATCCAGGCCGGCCGTGTTTGGGTCAATTGCTATCACCTGTACCCGGCGCATGCCTCTTTCGGAGGCTACAAGAAGTCGGGCATCGGGCGCGAAACCCACAAGATGATGCTGAACCACTACCGGCATACGAAAAATGTGCTGATGTCCTTTGACAAGAACCCGATGGGATTTTTCTAGGCGGAGACGCGGCCTCATGTCCAGAGCGGGTCGGAATCACGGACAAGGCGCGGGAAGTCATTGACCGATTGCGCCTTGAGCATGGCGAACTGATGTTCCACCAGAGCGGCGGTTGCTGCGACGGCTCCTCGCCGATGTGCTACCCACTCGGAGAATTCCGCGTGGGCGGCAGCGACGTGCTGCTCGGCCGGATCCACGACTGTCCGTTTTACATGGCGCGCGACCAGTTTGAACTGTGGCAAAACACGCACCTCACCGTCGACGTGGTCCCTGGCCGGGGCGCCAGTTTTTCTGCTGAAATCCCGCTGGGGTTACGCTTCGTGATCCGCTCACGTCTGTTCAGCGACGAGGAACTGGCTTTCCTTCCTGCTGTTGAAAATGCTGTGGACCCTGACTGATATGACTAAATCCACCCGCCTGCCCGGAGAACTGTTCAATGAAGCCATCGGACCGTAAGTTGGGCATGCACCGCGATATCAGCCGGCGTGATTTTATCCACGACCTGGGAATAACCTCACTGGGCCTGTGCCTGCCCGCATCGTTCTGGACAAGCGCCCGGGCGAATAGTGTGGCGGACGGTGTGGCTGATGGTTCGCATGCGTATTACCCACCTACCCTGACGGGTCTGCGTGGATCGCATCCCGGTTCATTTGAAGTGGCGCACGAACTGTCGCGAGAGCACAAGGTTTTTGGCCCGGCCAGGACACTGGATGAATCCTATGACCTGATCGTGGTCGGCGGCGGGCTGAGCGGCCTGGCCGCCGCCTACTTCTATCGCCAGCTCCACGGGGACGGATCAAGGATCCTGATCCTCGACAATCACGACGATTTCGGTGGCCACGCCAAGCGCAACGAATTTCACCAGGGCGGGCCGATGCGGCTGGCCTGGGGCGGCACGGTGAACATGGAATACACCAAGTACAGTCCGACCGCGATGGGCCTGTTGCGCGACCTGGGCATCGACATTCCGCGCCTGCTGGAGAACTTCGAGTTTCATTGGCTGGATAACGGCACAGGCTTGAAAGGAGCGACCTGGTTTGACCCCAAAATCTGGGGCCGAAACGTATTACTGCCCGGCGTTGTGATCAGCAATCTGTCGCCCGGCGAACTGGCCGAGCAGCTGGCGTCATTACCCGTTTCGGAGCCCGCCCGGGCAGCACTGCGAAAATTCCTGCTCGCTGACCAGGATGTGCTGGCCGGAATGAGCGAAAGTCAAAAGCAACACTATCTTCGATCCACCAGTTACCGGGATTTTCTGCGGGAGCACTTTGCCCTGCCCGACGACGCCATCGGGGTCTTCAGCTCCGCCACCATGGGTTTTTGGGGCGTGCGCGCTGAAAACCTGTCGGTTGCGGAATGCCTGGAATCGGGCCTTCCCGGCTGGCACGTCCTGGGCAATTTCGTGCAGTCGGCTGAAGAAGAGGCTGCCGGTCCCAGCACCTCGGCCATGTTTCCGGACGGCAATGCCTCCCTGGCGCGACTGCTGGTACGCTCGCTGATACCGGGAACCGTTCCTGGCATGACACCGGACTCCGACCCCTTCGACATCGTCACCGCCGACCTGCATTACAACCAGCTGGACCTGGATGGATCGCCCGTGCGGCTGCGCCTGAACGCCACCGCCATTCACGCCGGCAACACGGACGACGGGACAGGCGCCGAAGTGAACTACGTGGTTGATGGCGAAGTTCTGCAGGTACGCGGCAAGCGTTGCGTCCTGGCTTGCTATAACAACATCATCCCCAGCCTCTGTCCCGCTTTGCCCGAGGCGCAAAAAGCCGCCCTGGCACAGTGCATCAGGCGCCCGATGCTGGTCATGAATGTCGCGCTGCGCAATGGCGAAGCCTTGCAGAAATCGGGTATTTCCGGCGCCTATCTGCCCGGCGGTCTGTGCCAGAGCATGGCGCTGGTCACCGGCATCAACGTCGGCGAGTACCACCCGCGCTGGCGCCCGGAAGACCCCTGCGTCGTGCAGTTTTACGGCGCGGTCGCCGCCCCGCAACCGGAGGGGCTGACCATCACGCAGCAAAACCAGGCCGGCCGGCACCGCCTGCTCGGCATGAGCTTTGAAGATTTCGAGCGCGATATCCGCACCACCCTGGCCGGCATCTGGGGCGCGGCGGCTTTGACCCGGCCGAGGACATCCTGGCGATCACCGTAGACCGCTGGCCGCACGGTTATGCGCGCGATCACCTCGACCTGGAAGACCCGGCCTGGAACGCCAATCCGCCGCCGAATGTCGTTGGCCGTCAGCCCTTCGGCAATATCGCCATTGCCAATTCGGACGCCGGGGCCGATGCGTATACACACACGGCCTTTGACCAGGCCATGCGCGCTGTCAATGAATTACCGCCGGACACGGCACAGACCGGGTAGCCCCCTCTGGAAAGCACCCCCGGACTGAGGCAACATGGAGATGTGAGCGAAACGGTAAAACCCGAAGCCCTGGATGCCCTGGTGATCGGCGCCGGCTTTGCCGGCATCTGCATGGGCAAGCGTCTGCTGGATGCCGGGATCAGCAACTTCCGGATTTACGACACCGCGCAAAAAGTTGGCGGGACCTGGTACTGGAATAGTTATCCGGGCGCGGCCTGCGACGTGATGTCCCATTTCTATTGTTTTTCCTTCGCCCCCAACCCCGACTGGTCGCGCAAGTATTCGCCCTGGAATGAAATCCAGGCGTACTCCGAACGCTGCGTCGACCGCTTTGGCCTGTGGCCGCGAATCGAACTGGGCACCGGCGTCGATCTGTGCCGGTTTGACGATGAATCCAGCTTATGGAAAGTAACGCTCGAGCAACGGCAGCGAAGTCCGGGCGCGCCACGTGATCGACGGTTCCGGCGGCCTGCACGTGCCGCTGATCCCGCACATCGAAGGGGCGGAAACCTTTCGAGGGTGAACAGTGGCACTCCTCACTGTGGCGGCACGACATGGACCTGGCGGGCAAAAAGGTCGCCGTCATCGGGTCCGCCGCCAGCGCGGTGCAGATCGTTCCCGAGATCGCGAAAACAGCGGCCACGGTTCACCTATTCCAGCGCACGGCCAACTACCTGATTCCACGGCATGACCGGAACTACACGGCCTTTGAGAAGTGGTGTTTCCGCTACCTGCCCCTGTACGGAAAGATTTACCGCCTGGCGCTGTTCCTCAGGTACGACTGGCTGGCCTACCCCATCGTCAAAACCAGCGCGAGTAACATCCCGCGGCGCTATGCCATGAGGCAGTTTCGCAGCCTGCTGAAAAAGAGCGTAGCTGACCCGGCGCTGCGCTCAAAGTTAACGCCGGACTACCCGATCGGCTGCAAGCGCATCCTGATTTCCGACCACTTCTTCTCATCGCTCACCCGTGACAACGTAAACCTGGTCACGGAAGGGATCGAGCGCATCACACCGCGCGGTGTCAGGACTGTTGACGGCCAGGAGCACGAAGCTCAATTCCTGATTTACGCCACAGGCTTTGACACCCAGGGCCACCACACCGACCAGCGAGTCATTGGCCCGCATGGCCGCACGCTGGCGGAAGCCTGGTCCGATGCGCCGATTGCCTACGAGGGCAACATGGTTGCCGGCTTCCCCAATTATTATTTCGTTACCGGCCCGAATACCGGTGTCGGCTCGACCTCGGTGATCTTCATGATCGAACAGTCCGCCAGGCTGATCATCAACTGCATCAAGGCCGCCGGCACAGAAGGGTTGATCGCGCCCAAGGAAGAAGCCATGCAGGCCTATGATGCGGAAATCCAGGCTGCGCTGGCGAAAACCGTCTGGGCTACTTCCTGCAGCAGCTGGTACAAACGGGACGACGGCCACATCACGATCCTGTACCCCTACAACGCGCAAACCTACCGCCGGCGGCACAAAAAGATCAGGCTTGAGGATTTTCAACTGAGCAATTGATCTCACACAGGTTTCTGCCGCTTACGTGACTGTGTTTGGCCGAAAATCTGCAATAATCGGGGCCGATGGAAGTCAAAGACCAGCGAAAATATTTCCGCAACCTGCTGCTGCATTTCAGGCCCAGCACAGTGCCGGAACGCACCCTCAGGCTGTCGCTGACCTGGGGCCTCGGCGGCATGGCCGTGGTGCTGCTATTCCTGCTGTTCGGCACGGGCCTGATGCTGAAATTCGTGTACGAACCGTCTCCCGAACGAGCCTACGATTCGATCCTTTACCTGGAAAGCCAGGTTCCGTTCGGACAGCTGCTGCGAAACCTGCATCGCTGGAGCGGTAACGGGCTGTTGCTGCTGACCTTTCTGCATTTCCTGCGCGTCTTTTACACCGGCGCTTTCGACGCGCCCCGCCGGTTCAACTGGGTGATAGGAATGGGCCTTTTTGCGGCCGCCGTATTTTCCAACTTCACCGGCTATCTGCTGCCCTGGGACCAGATCGCTTACTGGGCAATCACCATCAGCACCTCCATGCTGGACTACATTCCCGTGGTGGGCACAGGCATCAGGGAATTCGTGCTGGGCGGAACCGAGCCCGGGCCGGCGACCATCCTGACTTTCTACGCCATTCACACCGCCATCCTGCCCGCGCTGCTGCTGTTCGTACTGCCTTTTCATTTCTGGCGCATCCGCAAGGCCGGCGGCCTGGTCGTGCCGCGCTCGCCGGAAGAAGGTCCTGACATTCGAGGCCCGGACGTCGACGCAATGCCCCACCTGATCGTTCGCGAAGTCACCGCTGGCACTGGTGCTGATCGCCGTCGTCCTGTTGATTTCCATGTTCTACAACGCACCGCTGGCTGAGCAGGCGAACCCGGGGCTGAGCCCGAACCCGACCAAGGCGCCCTGGTACTTCATGGGTGTGCAGGAAATGCTGATGCATTTTCACCCGGTTTTTTCGCTGCTGGTCCTGCCCTCGCTGATTTTGCTCGGACTGTTTTCCCTGCCCTGGTTCCACGACCCGGCTGACGCTGCGGGGGTCTGGTTCCGTTCCCGTAACGGCCGGCTGACCGCCCTGATCGCCGTCCTGGTTGCCATGGCAGCCACCGTGGCCGGCGTCCTGCTTGACGAGTTCTATTTCGCAACCGTCCGGACCGGCCCATCCGGTGTCATCAGGAACGGCCTGCTGCCGTTTGCCATCATCATCGGGCTCAGCGGAGGCTTCTACGCGCTGATGAAAAAAGCGTTCAATGCAACACACGGCGAAGCCGTCCAGGCCCTGTTCACGCTGCTGGTCACCGCCTTCGTCGTTTTAACAGTCATCGGGACCTGGTTTCGCGGCACCGGGATGCGATTAGGCCTGTGAGCATGGATAAGGACACAATTTCCCGCCGAACTTTTCTCAACCGGATCTGGGCGCTGCTCGGAACGCTCGCTTTTGCCGAGTTGATCGTGTTGGTGATCCATTTCTTCAAGCCACGCAGGCCCCGGTCAGAAGCCTCCACCCAGGACACCATCGTGGTTGCCGGTTCAGTGGAGCGTTTCGAGCCCGGAACGGTCACTGCCTTTGTCCGCGGAAAGTTCTACCTGGCGAGGCTGGAGGACGGTGGTTTCCTGGCCATGTCGCGCACCTGCACCCACTTAAGTTGCACGGTGCCCTGGGTGGCCGCGGAAAACCGTTTTATCTGCCCCTGCCATGCATCGGAGTTTGATATCCGGGGGAACGTCATCAACCCGCCGGCGCCGCGCGCGCTTGACCTGTATGCGGTCAGGATCGAGAACAACGTGCTCAGGATCGACACGGCCAAACTGACCCGGCGTTCGGAATTTGCTCCCGACCAGGTCACCTATCCGAAAAGCGAATGAAACGGCCAGCCAACACGACCGGAAGATGGGAAAAAGCCGGCCTTTTGGCGGCGATTATCATTGTTTTATCGCTTCCTTTTTACTACATGTTATACGTTAGAGAATAACCCTCATAATATTGTATTAGAGGATATATATCAGTTTGTCGGCAGCGCAAAATGCCGCGATTGCCACAATCCGGAGTACGACAGGTGGGAGGGTTCCCACCACGACCTGGCAATGGACGTGGCGAATGAAAATACCGTGCTGGGCGACTTCGATAACGCGGAGTTTACGCTGCATGGCGTGACTTCGACGCTTCTATAGAAAAGGCGAAAAATACTTCGTATATACGAATGGACCGGGTGGCGAAATGGGCGAATTTGAAATCACCCATACGTTCGGCTGGTTCCCGCTGCAACAGTACCTGGTCCCGTTCCCCGGAGGCCGCCTGCAAACCCTGCCCCTCGCCTGGGATTCCCGCGACAACCGGTGGTTCCGGGTTCCACCGGAAGGGCCGGTCGCACCGGACGACTGGCTGTACTGGACCAACGCGGCCCAGAACTGGAACGGCATGTGCGCCCAGTGTCATTCCACCCACCTGGAAAAGAACTACGACGTTGAAAGCGATACCTACAACACTACCTGGTCGGATATCGATGTCGGCTGTGAGGCCTGCCACGGTCCCGGATCAAAGCACCTGGAGTGGGCGGAGATGCCGGAAATGGCGAGGCCGCAAACCCCCAATTATGAGCTGGCCGTTAAAACCTCCGGAATCGACTCGCGCGAACTGGTCGAGCTTTGCGCACCCTGCCACTCGCGCCGCAGCGCGATGGGCGACTACCGGCATACTGAAACCGACTTTTTGGAGAACTTCCTGCCCAGCCTGCTGAGCGAAGGACTGTACTTTCCCGACGGGCAGATCCAGGACGAAGTCTACGTGTACGGGTCGTTCACGCAGAGCAAAATGTACCGTCACGACGTGCGTTGCAGCGACTGCCACGACGTGCATTCCATCAAACTGGTCCAGGAAGGCAACGCGCTCTGCCTGCAATGTCATCGCGCAGCGCAGTACGACACCAGCCAACCACCATTTTCACAAGCAGGAAAATGAACCGGGCGAACCGATACGATCGGCGGATGGTGAAGTGCTGTTCGAGGTCGGAACCGGTGCGCAGTGTGTCCAGTGCCATATGCCGGGCCGTTACTACATGGGAGTCGATTACCGCCCGGATCACAGCTTCCGGATTCCCGACCCGGCACTCGACGCCGCGATTGGTTCACCCGACGCCTGCCTGCGCTGCCACGTTGACCAGGATTCGCAGTGGTCACAGCAGGCGGTCACCGAATGGTACGGGCCCGGCCGCAAGGACCATTACGGTTACCTGCTCGCCAGGGGCCGTATTGCTGATCCTGCAGCCGAAGCCGGTTTGCGCCAACTGGCGGCGGACGTGCTTTATCCGGTCAATGTCCGGGCCACCGCGCTGTCGTTGCTGGCAGGCTATCCAGGCCCGGAAACACAGCAGGCGATGGAAATCGCCCTGATGGATGAAGAAGCATTGATCCGGCACGCGGCGGCGGCTTCCATCCAGGCGGCGACCCCGGAAATGCTGGCGAAATTGCTTGGCCCGGTGCTGTACGACCCGGTCAGGACGGTTCGCATCGAGGCCGCCAGGCGCCTGGCCGGCGATGCCAGTCAACTGCTGGACACGGACCAGCAAGCCCTGTTCAGCACCGTGTTGCAGGAGTACGAGGACGCCATGCTGTACACCGGCGACTTCGCCGCCTCCCGCCACAACCTGGCCAACCTGTATGCGGAACTGGACCGGCCCGAAGACGCGATCAGGCAGTACCGGGAAGCCATCAGAATCGACAACCGGTTCTACCCCGCAAAGGTCAACCTGGCTCTTCTGTACAACCAGCGAGGCCAGAACGATTTGGCTGAGCAACTGCTGAAAGAGGTCGTGGCCGCCGAACCCGGACAATATGAACTGGCCTATTCCCTGGGCCTGCTGCTGGCTGAAATGCAAAAATACGATGAAGCCGCAGCCTACCTGGAGCAGGCATCACAGGGCCTGCCGGAACGGGCCCGCATCCATTACAACCTGGGGCTGCTGTACCAGTTCCTGCAGAACCTGACGCAGGCGGAGAGTGAGCTCCGCACCGCCCTGGAGCTGGAACCGCAGAACCTGGATTTCCAGTACGGACTGGCGGACCACTACCTGAAACTGGGCCGTTTCGAAGACGCCCGGCCGATTGTCGAGGACATGATTTTCCTGCACCCGGAGAACCCCATCGGCAGCCAGATGATGGAGTTTATCCGGCAAAATACCGGGCGCTGATTACCGGCGGGCTGCCCTCACCCGCCGCTGACCAACCGGCTCAGTTCTTCAATCCGCGCAGCCATCTGGTTCAGCACGCCGGCAGCGATTTCGATCTGTGAATCCACCACTTGAAACTCGCGTTGCTCAATCGCTTCGCGCACTCCCGGAATGGTCTTTACGCCGTAGCCGGTATAAAAGCCCGGGGCGTAAATGAAATGTTTGTACCAGGGCCTGCCCTCCAGGCCCGCTTCGCGGGTCAGCAAGCGTTCACTGGTAAACAGCAGCCTGTTGATTTCCCCGGATGTCGTGGCGCTGTTCGCCGTTGCCGCCGCATAGGTGTCTGCAGCGGCCAGCAACCGGCCCAGCGCATTCCTGAGTGGCGAAAAATCGAAATAGGGAACCGGCGGTTGCACGGCCGGAGGCCCGAGGGATTTTTCGGGATCCAGCGCGAGTCCATATACACCATCGGCGATCAAGCCGGTTGGTTTCAACGGTTTGATGGCGCATCGTGTTGGCCAGGTCCTCGAGTTCATCGACGTAGCGCGCCACGTTTTCAGCAAAGCCCTGGAATTCGAACGGCAGCCTGGGAGCGTTAGCCAGCCGCAGTGAAGCCCGCCCCGTAACCTGCGCCAGCGTGGCGCCGTAAACCAGGCCTGGATCCTGCCATTTGCTGAAGTTTTCAAAGGTATCGTAGAGGGTGTGGTAACTGCCGCCATCCGCCTCGCCGCCGAAACCGATATTGGCGGATGCGATTCCAAGGTGCTGGAGGAACGGCGTGTAGTCCGAACCCGAACCCAATGGGTCAATGCGCAAATCCGGACGGCTTTTCGCTTCGGCTTTCAACGTGTCGGTCTCAGCAAAAATCATTTCATGGGCGCGCCGCCGTTCCTTCACTGACACTTCAAATCGGGGGTCGTTGACTTCTTCCATGACCTGGTTAAAAAATCGCTCCAGGATATGGCTGCCGCCGATATCGATGAAGCCCCGGCTGCTGCCATCGGTATTGACGTAGGCTACGGCCTTTTTTTCGAGTTCCGCTGCATGGTGCTCGACCCATTCGGTCGAGCCGATCAGGCCCGGTTCCTCGGCATCCCAGGCTGCATAGATCATCGTGCGCAGGGGCGGATGCCCGTCGCTGGCCAGTGTTGCAACGGCCTTTGCCTCGGCCAGCATCGCTACCAGGCCGGACAGCGGGTCGGAGGCGCCATGGTTCCAGCCGTCATGATGGTTGCCCCGGATCACCCATTCATCCGGGTACCGGCTGCCTTCGAGACGTGCGATCACGTCGTAAGCGGTGACCATGTTCCAGTCGAATTCAACCTTCAGGCGCACCCGGGCCGGGCCCGGCCCGAAGTGATAGGTGACCGGCAAAGCGCCGCGCCAGGCTTCCGGCACCACTTCGCCCCCCATCGCGGACAGCAGCGGCAACGCATCCCGGTAGGAAATGGGCAGCACCGGGATTTTCGTGATCGTCACGGCATCCTCGCGATCGAGGCGTTTGGCTTTGGCGGTGGCGCCTTCACCCGGCGTCAGAACATCGCCAGGATAAGTCGGCATGTCCATGACCGAACCCCTTTGCACGCCGCTGTCGTTCTTGAACGGGCCCTGCGGGTAAACGTCTCCCGCGCCATAACCGTCGTCAGCCGGATCGGAGTAAATGATGGTGCCGATGGCGCCTTTTTCACCGGCCAGCTTGGGCTTGATGCCGCGCCACGACTTGCCGTATTTTGCAATCACGATTTTTCCGCTGACATCGATCCCGTTTCGCTCCAGGATTTCGTAGTCTTCCGGCCTTCCGTAATTCACGAATACCAATTCACGCTTCAACGTCACCGTCCGTCGAGAACGCGTTATAAGACGGCAGCAATTCCTCGATCCGGGAAGTACTGGGGTCTTCCGCCAGGGATTCCTCGGTCAGGGAGGCGACGAACGACGACGGCTCGAGCAGTTCGACCAGCCGGGTCCGGGGTGTCGGCAGGAGAACCTGGTACTCTGCGATTTCCACCTCGAACCCCCAGGACTGCAGCAAATCGGCGATAAACTTCGCATTCTCTTTGCCGGCGCGCGAGCCCAGGTGATGGGGCGTTGCAGACAGGGTCCGCATCCATTCCTCCATTTCCTTTGGGTCCACCGACGCGTCCAGTTGCCGCTCCAGGTCACGCTGTGTTTCACTGGAAGCGGCGTCATAACCGAGTATGTTCTGTCCACCGGCCAGGGCGCTGCCGGCCAGGCCAGCTGAAAGTACTGCCGCAAGTACTGCCATCGTCAATCTCATCAGGTTCTCCAAAAGTTTATTGCTCTACAGTACCGGCCCCAGCATACCCAAAAAGTTGTACCAGAAACGGCGCCATACCGGCCAGGCTTCAATTTCGCTCAAGTGCACGGGCTTGGAAGAGGCGAGGTACTGTTCCTGCCGCCCGCGTATGGATGCGGTGAGCCCGGCGTCGCAGAACAATATGTTGTTTTCGTAATTCAGGTCGAAGCTGCGCCGGTCCATGTTGGCCGAGCCGATCAGCGTGATGTCGTCGTCCACCGTCATGGTCTTGGTGTGCAGCAAGCCGCCGACGAACTCGTGGATATTGACCCCGGCTTCAACCAACTCAAGGTAATAGCTGCGACTGGCCGCCGACACTTGCCAGGAGTCGTTGCGGGCCGGAAATATGATCGTTGTCTCGACCCCTCGGTGCGCCGCCGCGCACAGCGCTGCCTGCATTGCCTCGTTCGGCACGAAGTACGGTGTCGTGATCATGAGCCTGTCGCGGGCGGAGTGCATCAGGGTTTCAAAAGTCTCCGGCATAGCCGAATTGCGCACGGTCGGGCCGGTCGCTATGACCTGCGCGGGAAAGCCTTCACCGCCGGCAACGATCGGGGCCTCCAGGATTGTCCGAATATCTTCATGGGCATAGGTCATCCAGTCACCGGCAAAAATGTGCTGGTTCTGGCGTGCGACCGGTCCTTCAAAACGAACCAGTGCATCTACCCAGGGAGCGAATTTTGGTTTTACCCGGAACTCGGGGTCCGCGCAATTCTGGCTGCCGCAATAGGTGATCCGGTCATCTATTACCACGATCTTGCGGTGGTTGCGCAAGTCTATCCGGCCGTGGAACGGCCGCAGCAGCGGATTTCCAATCGGCAGAGCAACGGCAACATGCACACCGGCGTCGCTCATGTCCTTCCAGTGTTTCGAGCGGATCATCGCGCGCGACCCCAGTCCGTCCGCCATGGCGCGGCAGGTGACGCCGCGTGCGGCCGCGCGTTTCAGCGCATCAACTACTTTCAGACCGTTATTGTCCGCCAGCCAGATGTAGAAAATCAGGTGGATATGTTCGCGTGCCGCGTCCATGTCGGCGACCATCGCATCGATTGCCGAGTTGGAGTCCCGCATCAGATCGGCCGAATTACCGCCCACCGGCCGGAAGCCGTTAACCGACTCACCGAGCCGGAACAGGGGCGCACAGCGGTCCGGAAAAAGAGGATCAAACCGGGGGTCGCTTTCAAATGAAGGAGGCATCACAGGAGGCAGACTGTCCAACACCGCACGGTTCCTGGCCACCCGTTTGCGGCCGATGCTGGTTTCCCCCAGCAGCAGGTAGATCAGTATCCCGAGGCCCGGCAAGAACCCGATTACGGCCACCCATGCAACCCGGGAGGCCGGTTCACGATGCGGCCGCAGAATGGCGCGCGCCAGCACCGCCAGCCAAATGAAGAAAAGCGCCAGCAACAGCAAGGCATTGAACAGGGCATCCCACATGGCAGCGTCCATTACATGTGGACCGCGACCAGCAGACCGCCGGTAATTTTCAGAATTTTTTCAGGCATGGATTTTGGTTGTGATGGTTGATACAGACCACAGTTTAGCCCACCAGAAGGAAAACCTGTATCAACTCCGATCCGTGCATGGCACACTAAATTATTTCGCGGGTAAGGCAACCACCGGAACGACGTGAGCCATACCTGCCATTTGAAAAATATCAGTAAGGTACTCATCATGAGCAGAACTTCAGCCGACGCAAAATTCATCCCACTGAATGTTGCAGTGGTCACTATTTCAGACTCAAGAACAAAGGAAAATGACAGTTCGGGCGACTACCTGGCCCAGTCGTTGGAAAGCGAGGGCCACATCGTCGTTCGTCGATTGATCGTCAAGGACGACAAATACGTGCTGCGGGCCGAGTTTTCCGCACTGATTGTCGACCCCGGGGTGAGCGTCATCCTGAGTACAGGAAGCACCGGACTGACCGGTCGCGACGTCGCGCCGGAAGCGCTGGAACCCCTCTTTGATAAGGCCATTGAAGGCTTTGGCGAACTGTTCAGGGCAGTCTCCATCACGGATATCGGGGCCGCAACCATCCAGTCCAGGGCTTTTGCGGGCCTGGCCAACGGCACCGTGATTTTTTGTATCCCCGGATCACCCAACGCCTGCCGCACTGCGTGGGAAGAAGTGATCAAACCGCAACTGGACGCCCGCACACGGCCCTGCAACCTGGCCAACGTGATGCCGCGTTTCCTGGAACGCTGATTCGCGGGTATGAATAAACAGCCCAACTCCGAAATGTGTTTCGTCTGCGGCCGCAGCAACCCGGTCGGCCTTTACATGCACTTCCACGACGATGGCGACAGCCGAAGTGGTCAGCGAATACACCGTGCCGGCTCATTACCAGGGCTACCCGGGCATCGTTCACGGCGGCGTGCTGGCGGCGATGCTGGACGAAGTCGTGGCCCGGGTCTCGATGATCGGCGATCACCACCACTTCATGATGTCGGTCAGGCTGCAGGTTTCGTACCGGCTTCCGGTCCCCGTGGAAACACCATTGCAAGTGGTCGGCCGGATCGTGCGCCTGCGCGGGCGACTGGGCAAAGCGGAAGGAAAAATTTATCTTCCCGGCAACCGGGTGGCCTGTGAATCGGCCATGTCGCTGGCCGATGTGCCGCAGGAACTTCTCGCCAGCACCCATCCAAAATTACTGAACTGGAAGATCGACTGAAGCCCCCATGTGGATCGTAATTTGCGCCGTTGGCGTCTTCATCGCGTTGGCCGGCGAGCGCTATTCAAACAGGCTTGCCGGCGCCGCCGGCAAACTGGTTGCAGCCTCGGCCTACATCGCCGCAGCCTGGTCGGCGGGGGCTGCCGGCACGCATTATGGGCAGGTTCTGCTGCTCGGCATGGCGTTTTGCTGGATGGGCGACCTGCTGCTGGTTTCAAACAAAAGCCGAATCCTGTTTCTGCTGGGACTGACCAGTTTCCTGTTCGGCCATCTCGCCTATATCGGCGCGTTCGCGACGCGGGGAGTTTCGTATCCGGCCGCACTGGGCGCCGGGCTGGTCATGGCGCTTTTCGCCTGGTTCGTGCTGCGCTGGTTGAACCCACACCTGGATAAGCGGATGCGCGGGCCGGTCTGGCTTTACGTACTCGCGATATCTGTGATGATGGCGATGGCCGTTGGCGTCTACGCCAGCGACGGCAACTGGCTGATTCCGCTGGGCGCGCTTTTGTTTCTGCTTTCGGACCTGGCCGTCGCGCGCGACCGCTTCATCGCGCCCGGCTTCATCAATCGCGCCTGGGGTTTACCGGTGTATTTCTGCGGCCAGTTGGTGCTGGCCTTTTCGGTGGCGTACCAGGGCCGGTAATGGAGGCATGGGATCAGAATGGCGAATCAACACCGATGACCCCGGTCAAGCCGTGCTTCGGGCGTTTCGATATGATATGGGTAAACCCGGGTCGCCAAACCATCGAGATGCCCTTCAAATACACAACCGAACTCCTGGCCTACAAAAACCGCCTTAGCGGTTTGTAATCCTGCTCCTGCGTCTTTCCGTTTCCACCTGAATCAATTCGTATTCGACCGGCCCACTCCAGATCCTGGATGGTGTCCGGAACAACTGGAGCAAAGCTTATGAAAATCATCGTGTTGGGTGCAGGGCTGGTCGGTGGGCCAATGGCCATTGATTTGAACCGTGACAAGGATTTCGAGGTTACGGTTGCCGATTGCAGCATGGACGCGTTGCACCGCGTCAAAACCAAATGTCCGGAACTAGCAATCCTGCAGAAGGACCTTTCGAACCCGGAAGACGTCAAGGCGCTGGTGGGCGGCTACGACCTGGTCGTCAATGCCGTGCCGGGATTCATGGGGTTTGAAACCGCCAGGGCCATCATAAAGGCCGGTAAGAGCTGCGCCTGCATCGCTTTTTATGCCGAGGATCCGTTCCAGCTGGATCAGCTGGCCAGGGACAACAACGTCACCATGATCATGGACTGTGGCATCTATCCCGGCATGGGCAGCGCCCTGATCATGAACGCCGCGCAAAAACTGGACAAAGTCGACAGCGTTCTTACTTACGTGGGCGGACTTCCGAAAGTAAGAGAGTGGCCGAGCGAATACAAAGCCGTATTCTCACCCATCGACGTGATCGAGGAATATGTGCGCCCCGCCCGCTACATCGAAAATGGTTTCGAGGTCGTGCGCCCTGCACTCTCTGATCCGGAATACATTTTCTTTCCTGAAGTGGGGACCCTTGAAGCGTTCAATACCGACGGGCTGAGAACCCTGGCCAAAACCCTGAAGCCCGGAACCTGAAAGAAAAGACGCTGCGCTATCCGGGACACATCGAGAAAATGACCGTATTGCGGGAACTGGGCTTTTTTTCCAAGGAACAGAGCATCGGGATCAACGGGCTGAAGACAAGCCCGCTCGAACTGACGGCACAAGTGCTGTTTCCGAACTGGAAACTGAAACAGGGTGAAGGCGACCTGACCATTTTCCGGTCCGTCATCGAAGGCACGAAGGAAGGTGAAGGTTTGCGATTCACCATCGACATGTATGACGAGTACTGCCCCGAATCCGACGTTATCTCGATGGCCCGAACGACAGGGTATACGGCCACCCTGGCGATTCGCATGATTGCCTCAGGGCTATACACGCACAAGGGCATTTCCCCGCCGGAATACATGGGCAAGTTCCCGGAGTGCATCGCATTCATGAAAAAGGGTCTGGAAGAACGGGGGGTCTGCTATCGCGAAACCGTATCCACGCGAAAACTTCCGCTCTCCGGCGATAAAGCGGAAGTGCAGCAGCGCGGGGCCGGGTTTACATTCCCGGCGTCAGCAGCCGGGAATTTCCCGGAACCCAATCACTGTTGAGGCGATTTTGTCGTAGACCTCGCTGATATGCGATTCGGGCAGGCCGAACTCCCCGCTTTCCGCGACGATTTTCGCGGCGAGCGTGACGTCGGGTTCATTTCCGGCGCCGCGTTGCGCGCACAGCTCATTGGCGACCGTCAGCGCAATTCTCAGGTCATGCAAGTAATCGCAGGTATCATGCCAATGGCCGGTTTGCGGTTTGTACTTTACCGCTTCCAGGACGGTCTCCCGGATATGCTCGACACTGCCCTCGCAATGACTCAGTTGCCGGTGCATATCGGCCAGCACCATCTTTCCATGGTCGGTCAGCCAATACCGGCCGTCAGCGCCTTCGCGCTCGGTCAGCATTGAGTCCAGCATTTCGTGCAGCCGACGCGCCTGGAGGGGGTCGCCCTCTCGTGCGCCGTGCAGGTAAGCATCGAGAGAAGCGTTGATGGCGCCTTCGCTCATGCGTGTGGTAGTCATGGTTCCTCCTCCTGTACAGATGCCAGGGACGATCTTTTTTGACATCAGCTGCCAGGTTTCGGGAGGCTATCGGATTTGTGTCAGCAGACTTGTATGAGTAGCCAGGCGAACAAGCAGCATGCTATCAGTATACGCCTGCAATCTTAATGGAACCTTAAAAACTGGCGCCCGCTTGAGCGCTGGGGAAATTTCAGTCGGCCAGAATCTCGTAAATCCTGGCCCCTTCAAGTCCTTTGCAGGAGCCGAAGCCGATGAATCGCATGCCCACTTTCTCAAGCACTTTCCAGGATGCAATATTTTCCGGCAGCGCCCGGGCAATGATGCGGGAGATGCCGAGTGTTTTGAATCCGTAATTAATGCAGGCGCGGGCGGCCTCGGTTGCGAACCCCTGGCTCCAGTTTTCCCGGAAGAAACGATAACCAAGATCGACCTCCCCATCCACCAGTTTGAGCCCCGCCCATCCCAGGAAATCCCGGTCCTGCTTGTTGATGACACCCCATCGGCCGTAGCCGTCTTTCCGGTACCTGTCGTAGCCAAGCACAAATTTGCGGGCCTCCTCCTCGCTCGAGAATGAAGGGTCTCCCGTGTAGCGTATGACTTCGGGATCGGCGTTCAGGCGATACAGGTCACCCGCATCATCCGGGATGAATTCGCGGTAGCCCAAGCGTTCAGATTCAAACAGAAAAGCTGGCATGCCCCTTACCTATTCAATTTCCCAGTCGAGGTAACCCTGGAGGGATGCATCCACCTGGTTCTCAAGCGCATCCTCCAGGTCTGCATGCCTTACTTTGCTTGCGGCACGAAAGATGAACGTGATCCTTCGCCTTGGCGAGGTTCTTTTTCTCGCTCTTGATGCGGCAACCCTGTTGCTCAAGTACTTTTCGATACGCAGCAGCGGCTTCGACAATTCGCTCCGGAGGAAGGGCGCCGACGTTGATCCGGTAGGTGATACGGCCGTTAAGAACATGGATCAATACATAGGAAAATGCCGTCGCCAGCACCGCAACGTGCGGCAGATCCAGTCCGCAGGACAGGCCGATCAGCGTGACGAAAATGACGCCACCGGTCAGGGTGGGGGAAAACAGGACCGTGCGGAAACGGATCAGTCCACCAATACCGAAAAGAACGAAACCCACCACCAGGCCATACTTGACGACCATGATGCCGATCAGCGCCCCGATTACGGAATACGTGATGAAGACTTTTGGCGCCTCGATCTCTTCGAGCGTGTCCGCTGTCTGGATGTGCTTGGGATGGAAGCCAATCACCGCGCCCAGAACTGCGGCCAGCACCAGCGTCGCGAGCGCATTGGCCAAAAAGCTTAAATCAGTAAAGCCTCTCCAGCCCTCACCCATGGAAACGGGTTCCTGCATAAAAACATCCGGCATCTGCTGCGGCCAGGCCGTCGATGTCACCAGCAGCAAGCTGAAAGCGAACCAAAAAAGCCTCATCACGGGTTTACCCTCGTTTAACACGCAGACTTCGGAGAAGTCAGCTCTTTTCAGTCACTGGCAATCTGCTCACGGGCTTGTTCGGGTGTTTCTCCCAGGGCACAGGAAACTTCCTCGACCAGCAAAACCAGCGATTTTTTCATGTGCTCCCGGTCAGTGGCACGCAGGGTTCCCTCGGCTTCCAGCTTGCTCAAACCCTTGTAGACATCAGCGTAAGCGAACGGGTCGCCACCGTCCAATCGCTACCTGGTTGGCATTGGCGCGGGCTTTCCACTCTTTCCTGACCTTGCCATCCCACCCGTCGATATGCTTGAGCAATTGCCTGGCTTCGCTGGCGCTTATCGGCTTCCGGACAGTTTCGGCCAAATCCTCTTCCCTCAGCATCAAAACCAAGCCTTCGCGCTCAAAAACCACCTTGGCGAAAGTCGTTCCCTTTTCTCCTGAAAAGCTACGCTTGCGAATAGACTGGACCTTACCGATTCCGTGGATGGGATGATGAACGCTGTCTCCTTTACCGATTGTAATATGCCTTCTCCTGGGATGAATGTGCTGAAATGATTTATTTTATTAAGAATCAATATCTTACACGATTTTCGAGCAATAATCAAACACTGTATTCAATGAATTCGGTCCAGGAGTGCCTTGAACCGGGGGTCTGAACGCAGAGAGTCCAGGTCACTGTCGGTTTCCAGCCAGGCCCGGTCTCCCCAGCCGCTATCAACTGCGCGTATCAATAAATCAAGAGCACGATCGGAATCTCCGCTCATCGAGAAAAAACAGGCTATATTGTAGAGCACCAGGGGCTCATTCTCGCCTCGCGCCAGTGCCTGCTCGGCCATCTCCATGCCCTTTTCCATTTCGCCGACATTACTCAATTGGTTGGCAGCGATGCAAAGCGCCCGCGTATCGTGGGGATTCATCTTGAGGTGGCGTTCGATCAAATCGAGCGAAGATAGTCGCGCTTTCATTTCTTCGTGCTTCCGGCCCAGCGAAGCATAAGCCTGGCCAAGAAATACGACCGGTTGATAGTCGGTCGGGCTCACTTTTGTCGCTTTCAGATACATTTCAGCGGCAAGTTCAAACTTGCCTTGAGACGTGTTTGCCAGGCCGAAGTAGTGATAGGCCTCGAATAAGTTCGGGTTTAGCTCGATCGCTTTATAGAACTCCTGCTCAGCCTCCGCGTATTTTTCGCTGATGAACATCGCCAGTCCGCGCGAGGCGCGTGCTTCAGCGGAATCAGGATCGAGGGTAATGGCTTTTTCGCTGGCTTCCAGGGCTTTTTCGGCGTTTTCCTGGCTGGCGTCCGCGTAGCGGAACATATGCGAATAAGCATCTGCGATCCCGGCGTAAGCCAGGGCATACTTGGCGTCCAACTCTACCGCCTGGTTGAACATGCCGATGGCATGCTCGTAGTCACGCTGGGTCATCGTGAACATGTAGCTGCGGCCACGCAGGTAAAAATCGTAGGCCCTGGCGTCCGAGGTGGCAACGTTCTGAATGGCCCGGCGCTCTTTCGGGCTCAAGGTGATTTGCAGGGCTCCGGTAATGCTTTGCGCAATATCATCCTGGATGGCGAATACGTCCTTCATTTCCCGATCGTAGGTTTCTGACCAAAGGTGTGAATCGGTGGCGGCGTCAATCAACTGGGCCGTGATACGCACCCGGTCCCCTGCCCGGCGGATACTGCCCTCAAGGACGGAATCGACGCGCAGTTCCTTCGCCACGTTAGGGATGCTGATTTCCTTGCCCTTGAAGATGAATGAGGAGGTTCGTGAAGCCACCCGAAGCTCCGGCAATTTGACCAACAGGTTCAGGATTTCTTCAGATATACCGTCACTGAAGTACTCGTTCTCCACATCGCCGCTCATGTTCACGAAAGGCAAAACAGCGATGGATTTTCGGCTGTCCAGGTCAGCAGGGGATTCCCGGGCCCTGCGGGGTTCTGCTGAAATCACGGGTTTTATATCTGGACCGGGAGCAACGCCGGCGAGATTCTGTGCCGGTCCCGGGTCACGATGAACGCCCCCCGGGCCGATATCGAACGCCCATGCCAGCATCACGGCGATAAAAAACCCCAGCACAACGAGTACCGTGACCAGTGTAGCCGCCCAACCTGGCAGGTTCAGATTGGGCAAAACCGTTGAGGCAACCTCGATCACGAACCAGCCTGCAATCGCGTAAAGCACAACGACGCGCACCACCCGGCGGCGTTTCAACTCGGACCAGAACGTGCCGACAGAAGATTGCGCGGGTTGTTCACCCATCTGGTTCAGTTCCTCGTGATCTTCAGCAAAGGGTTGATCATACAGGCAAGCTGTGGATTACGGAATGATCAACTTGCCGGTGAGCCCGTGCATAATTGATCAGCGGATCCTGAACCGACCGCCCCGCAATCCGCTGAAAACGCAACTGATGTGTGAAGAAAGTACGCGGGCGATCGACATTGAAACCAAAGTCGTGGGTGGTGGGCCAATTTTAGCGTTCGGCCGTCGCCAACCTCAGAGCCAGCCCGGCGAAGACGGTTCCGGCCACGCGATTCAGAATGATTTGCGCACGCCTGGACTGGCCCAGGCGTTCTCCGAGAAATCCGGCGAACCAGGCAATTGAACTGAAAACCACCAGCGCGGCCACGATAAAGATCGCTCCGAATAACACCAGTTGCAAAGTAATCGAGCCTCGCGAAGGGTCCGCAAACTGCGGCAGGAACGCGAGGAAAAAGATCGCCACTTTGGGGTTGGTCACGTTCATGAGAATACCCCGCAGGTAGAGGTGTCGTGAGCGGATAGCCGTGTTCTTCTGCTGCAGGATATCCGAGGTTCCCGCCCGGAATGCCTGCCAGGCGAGATACGCCAGGTAAGCCGCGCCAATGATCTTCAGCGCGTTGAAGGCTACCGCCGATGTTGCAACCAGTGCGGCCACGCCGAGCGATACCGCGGCGGTGTGCACCAGCAGTCCGGTGCACAGCCCGAGGGTCACGAACAGCCCCGCTGCCCGGCCCTGGATCGCGGACTGGCTCAGAACATATATATTGTCGGGACCCGGGGCCAGCGCCAGCGCTACCGACGCTGCGAAGAAAACCGCGATCGTTTCAAATGGAATCATGGCAGTCCGTTCCTGGCGGCAAGCCGAATATCATACCCAAACAATAGCTGGCTGGCACGGTCCCGAATGACATACCGCCGGACACATGCAGACAGGAAATGTAACGCACGGACAGCTAAACTGGTGTACTGCATCGCAATCAATGGCCCTTTCAGAGGCCGTCTGTGACTGCAATGCAAGGCGGGGCTCGCAGGAAATGGCTAGCCCTTTCCAAGAGGCCCAACACAGCAGTGGAGTCACAGACGGCCTCCCTTCGGGCCAGACGCAAAGTGCTCATCCGCTGTGTTATGTCCCCTTGGAGTAGAATGACTACACCAGCGGGAACATGCCTTGCGGCTAAACACTTTGCGTCTGGCTGAATGGGCTATTGATTGCGATGCAGTACACTAACAGCATGAAACGTCATCCCGTCTTGAAGCGGTACTTTGCCTGCACCTGCAGGCCTTGGGTCTGCTGAATTGCAAGCCCCGGCAAAAACATTCAGAAACGCGCTCCAGGGCACAGGATTCCCGATAACCGCCGAACTGTTCCTGGCCAGGCGCACCACGATTGACGAAGTACTGGAACAGGCCGGCCTGCTGCAGGGTTACGTCGACGCCATCCAGGTCGTGGACAATCCCTACAACTGGGCCCAGATCTCTCCGTTGGCGCTGGCCAGCCTCCTGATCCGGCAGGGAATCGACGCCATCCCAAGGCTTGCCTGCCGCGATCGCAACCGTATTGCTTTGCAGAGCGACCTGCTCGGCTTGAGGGCGATGGGTGTGAGCAGCCTCGTCCTGGTCAAGGGAAGCCCGCTTCCCGAGGGAAATGATCTCAAGGCAAAGCCTGTGTTTGACCTGAGCTGCCCGGAGTTCGTCGCCCTGGCGCAAGCCATGAATGAGGAAATCCGGCACGACGCCGGGCATGAATTCGTGATCGGCACCGGCGCCACGGTATTCGGGCCCGAGCCCGGCTGGAACGCCGACTACCTGCTGGCAAGGGCCATGGCCGGCGCGCGTTTCCTGCAGACCCAGCCCTGCTTCAACCTGGTCCTGCTGCGGCGTTACCTGCAAGGGCTGGTGCAGGCTAAAGTTACCTGGAAATACTCCGTAATCGTAACGCTTGCCCCGCTGCCATCAGCCAATATGGCCCGCTGGCTGGCTGAAAACAGCCGGGGAACGCTGATTCCGGATGCACTGATTGAACGACTGGAAAACTCAGCAGACCCCGAACAGGAAGGCATTGAAATCTGCGCAGGCCTGATGCGGGAAATCGCGGACATTCCGGGCGTATCGGGCATCAACCTCCTTACCCTTGGCAACCCCCGGGCCGTGACCGCTTCGATCACTGCTTCCGGGCTTCGCTCCACCCCCGACAAACAGGAATCTCATGCGATCCGATAGAAATCATGGCATACCCTCATCAGGCCCCCTGATCAGCATCGGACCCCGGGTCCGGAAATCACCTTACTTCGACGCTACCCTGCGCTGGGGCGCCAAGGCCTTCACCGTGTATAACCACATGTACATGCCCACCCATTACGGCGACCCGGTATCGGAGTACTGGAACCTGGTACGGAACGTCACGTTGTGGGACGTTTCCTGCCAGAGACAAATCGTGATCAGTGGTCCGGACGCCAGGCCGTTCATGGAACTGCTGACACCCCGCGACCTGTCGAATTGCCCCTCCCACCGCTGCCTTTACGTTGTGCTGACTGACCGGGACGGAGGGATCGTCAACGACGCGGTGCTGATGCACATGCGCGAAAACGAGTTCTGGCTGTCACCCGGCGACGGCGACGTCATCCTGTGGGCCCAGGGAATCGCTACCCAATGCGGGATGGATGTGCGTGTGTCGGAAGGCGACATCTACCCGCTGCAATTGCAGGGACCGAAATCCCCGCACGTGGCCTACAAGCTGTTTGGACAGGCCGCGCTGGACCTGGGCTATTATCATGTCATCGAAACGGAACTGAACGGGCTCAGGATGGCGCTCAGCCGCACCGGCTGGAGCGGTGAACTGGGTTACGAGTTGTACCTGGAAGACCACGCCCACGGCGACGAATTGTGGGAAACCGTGATGGCCGCCGGCAAGGAATACAACATCGCGCCTGCTGCACCCAATACCATCCGCAGCATCGAGGGCGGCCTGCTTTCCTATGTCTCCGATATCCGGCGGGAAGACAACCCTTTTACGCTCGGCCTTGACCGCCTGGTTCACCTCGACAAGAAGGCGGATTTCATCGGCCGCGAAGCCTTGCGGAGAATCAAGGCCAAAGGAAATTTCCGCAGGCTGGTGGGCATAGAAATCGAGGGCGAACCCATCAGCCACAACGAGAGTTTCTGGCCCGTTCTCGAGAGCGGCGAAAGGACCGGGCACGTCAGCCGCTGTGTGTGGTCACCGCGCCTGGAAAGGAACATCGGCTGGGCCAATGTACCGGCGGCATTGACCGCGCCCGGATCACAACTGGAAGTAGCGTGCCCGGATGGCACGCGCAATGCGGTTGTCGTCGAAGCACCCTGGTTCCCTGCGGAAAAAAATATTCCGCCGGGAATCGGGAAAAACTGAGCAGGTTAAGGAGCGTCTGAAGCAAATGGCCAAGATCAAAACGTACGAACCGGAAACACTGAGCTTGCACGCCGGGCAACGTCCTGACCCGCTTACAGGCGCCAGGGCGACACCCATTTACCAGACGGCTTCCTACGTGTTCAAAGACACGGACCACGCGGCCTCGATTTTCAACATCGAGCGTACCGGCCACGTTTATTCCCGGATATCCAATCCGACCAACGCGGTGCTGGAAGAACGCATCAGCGCGCTGGAAGGCGGGGTCGGTGCGATCGCAACCGCCAGTGGACAGGCGGCGATGCACCTGGGCATCGCGACGCTCATGGGCGCGGGTTCACACATCGTCTCTTCGCAATCATTGTACGGAGGCACGCACAATTTGCTGGCCTACACCCTGCCGCGGTTCGGAATCGAAACGACTTTTGTCGATCCCCGGGATCCTGAAGCCTTCAGAAAAGCGATCCGCCCAAACACCCGTTTGCTGTTTGGTGAGACGCTGGGAAACCCCGGCCTGGAAGTGCTCGACATCCCGCGTGTGTCCGAAGTTGCCCACCAGGCCGGCCTGCCGTTGATGATTGACTCCACTTTTACCACGCCCTGGTTGTGCCGGCCGTTCGACCTCGGCGCCGACATCGTGATGCATTCGGCGACCAAGTTTCTCAGCGGTCATGGCGTCGTCATTGGCGGCTTGCTGGTGGATGGCGGGCGATTCGACTGGGAAGCCTCGGGCCTGTTCCCAACCATGACCGAGCCGTATGCAGGATTTCACGACCTGGATTTTGCCGAGGAATTCGGTCCTGCCGCTTTCATTACACGCGCCCGCAAGGAGGGCGCCCGCGATTTTGGCGCCTGTATGAGCGCGATGACTTCTTTTCTGATCCTGCAGGGGGTGGAAACGCTGCCATTGAGGATGGAAAAACACGTGGAAAACGCCCGCAAACTGGTGGCATACCTGGACCAGCACGAAGCCGTTGAATGGGTTATCTACCCGGAACTCCCCGGACACCCGGACTTTGAGCTGGCCAAAACCCTGTTGCCCAGGGGTTCCGGTGCGGTATTCAGTTTTGGCGTAAAGGGCGGACGCGCGGCGGGACAAAGGTTTATCGAGCGCCTGGAACTCGTTTCCCACCTGGCAAACATTGGTGACGCCAAAACGCTGGTTATCCACCCGGCGAGCACTACCCACCACCGGATGGACGCCGCTGCGCTGAAAGCCGCAGGCATTTCCGAGGGCCTGGTGCGGATATCGGTTGGACTCGAAAACATCGATGACATTCTCGAGGATATCGGGCAGGGCCTGAAGGCCTCACAAAAACCATAGGGAAGTAAAAAAAGTGCAACTTACGATTGGTGGGGACGACGTTTTTGTTGCGACCGGAAACCGCGTTCCGGATCCCGAACAGGAGTCCGTGTTGTTTGTACATGGCACAGGTCAAGACCACAGCATTTGGGTGTTGCCAACCCGTTATTTCGCGCGTCATGATCGGAATGTACTTGCCGTGGACTTGCCCGGGCACGGGCGATCCGCGCGGAGCGCCTTTAAAGAGTGTCGAGGCCATGGCGGACTGGCTTGTCGAAGTGCTCGATGCAGTCGGGATTGCTTCCGCCGCCGTGGTAGGACACAGCCTGGGTTCGCTGGTCGCAATCGCTTTTGCCGCGCGGCATCCACGAAGGGTTCGGGCGATTGTGCTGATAGGTACAACCGTGCCGATGCCGGTTTCGGATTTCCTGCTCGAAAGGGCGAAGGAGAACAGGCACGAGGCCATCGAAATACTGAATTTTTGGGGTTTCAGCAAAGCCGCGCAACTGGGCGGCAATGCAACGCCCGGAAACTGGATGCTGGGAGGCGGCCTGCGCCTGATGGAGAAAGCCGGGCCGGGTGTGATTTATGCCGACCTGTTGGCTTGTAATGAATATGTCGACGGGATGGAGCACGCAAAAACCGTGCGGTGCCCCGCCCTCCTGATACTCGGCGAGCGTGACATGCTTACGCCTGTCCGATCAGCGATAGCGGCTGGCCGATGCGCTGCCGAACGCTGAGAGAGTGGTACTCGAGGGCTCCGGCCATGCGCTTTTGGCCGAACGGCCCGACATCGTTTTGGACCAATTGACCAGAGTGGTATAAGACAATGCGAAATCCCGATTCTTCAACGATATCCGGTTTCATGGATCGCGTGAGGCACCGCAATCCAGGTCAGAAAGAGTTTCAACAGGCGGTCGGCGAATGGGCACACGACGTCATCCCGTGGGTGAACGCCCACCCGGCCTACCAGGGGCACAACCTTTCCGAAAGACTGATCGAGCCCGACCGTATCATCATTTTCCGGGTGACCTGGGAGGACGACAAAGGCCGTTTCCAGGTCAACAAGGGGTACCGGGTCCAGCACAGCAACGCGATCGGTCCCTACAAGGGCGGCCTCAGGTTCCACCCGAGCGTCAGCCTGAGCATTCTGAAATTCCTGGCTTTCGAGCAAGTTTTCAAAAACAGCCTGACGGGACTGCCGATGGGCGGCGCCAAGGGTGGAGCGGACTTCGACCCGAAAGGCAAGTCCGACCGTGAAATCATGCTGTTCTGCCAGTCCTTCATGAATGAACTGTACCGGCATATTGGTCCTTTCACAGACGTTCCCGCGGGTGACATCGGCGTTGGCAGGCGTGAAATCAGCTACCTGTTCGGTCAGTACAAGCGCCTGACCAACACATTCACCGGCGTGTTAACCGGTAAAGGCCTGTCCTTCGGCGGCAGTGAAATCCGTGTTGAGGCCACCGGTTACGGCACCGTCTATTTCATGCAGGACATGCTGCGGCATAAAAACCAGGGCATCGAAGGCAAAACCTGCCTGGTATCCGGTTCCGGCAACGTGGCCATTTATGCGACCGAGAAACTGATCCAGCACGGCGCCAAACCGGTGACCCTGTCGGACTCCGGCGGCTTCATCCATGACCCGGATGGCATCACCAAGGAAAAACTGGCCTGGGTCAAAGACCTGAAGGAAGTTCGCCACGGCCGGATTTCCGAATATGCGGATAAGTTTGGCGTCAAGTACTACCCCGGCAAACGCCCCTGGGGAATCCCCTGCGACCTGGCCTTCCCCTGCGCTACCCAGAACGAAATCAACGGCGAAGAGGCCAAAACGCTGATCAAGAACGGCTGTTACGGTGTCGCGGAAGGCGCCAACATGGGTTCCGACAATAAAGCCATCGCGGTCTACCGCCAGGCCAGGATTTTCTACGGCTGCCCCAAGGCGGCCAACGCCGGCGGTGTGGCAGTTTCCGGCCTCGAGATGGCCCAGAACAGTCTGCGCATGTCCTGGAGCCGCAAAGAACTCAACCAGCACCTGGGCGACATCATGAAAGGCATTCATGAGCGTTGCGTGGAATACGGCACCGAGCCGGATGGTTACGTCGATTACCTCAAGGGGGCCAATATCGCCGGGTTCAAGAAAGTCGCCGACGCATTGATTGCTTACGGCACAGCAGCATAGCGGAAATCTTTGACGGGATACCGCAGTTGATTCGCGTTTGGATTCCGCTCCTCAACCAGGGAGCGGAATCCTCGCAAAATCGATCAATGCCTACTCTGTGCCCTGCATGAATTGCTCGGTCAGTTTGTCTACAGACCATGAATCGGCCCGTTGACTCGGCGGGTATTCCTTGAACGTCTGCAGGAACTGCGTGGTCATGGCCAGTCCCATGTAAATATGTGGCGCCTTGTCGATCACCCAGTCCCAATAGGTGTTGGAGTTATGGTCGGCACGCTCAAAAGGATCACGCCGCAGATTGAAGATTTTCGGCATCCGCAGAACCACCAGCGGTTCAGCCCATAACGCCATGGTCTGCGCGCGCTGTTCGGCGTACACGAGCTTCCAGTCCCCTACCCGGATGCCGACGGGCATCCCCGAATCCTCCAGGTAGTGAAAGACCTGGCGGGGGCCATGAGGCGCCTCTCCCGTCAGGTAAGGCAGGAAATTGTAGCCGTCCAGGTGCACCTTGTACTGTTTTCCGCCAATCGTCTTCCCGGCCTTGAGCGTTTCCACGATGTCGGCATCGCCAGCCGCCGCCATCAGGGTGGGCACCCAGTCCAGGTGGCTCATGATGTCATTGGAAACGGTTCCAGCCGGAATTCTGCCTGGCCAGCGCACCATGGCAGGTACCCGGTAGGCGCCTTCCCAGTTGCTGTTTTTCTCGCTGCGGTAGGGCGTAACCCCCGAGTCCGGCCAGGTGTTGAAATGCACGCCATTGTCCGTGGAATACATCACGATGGTATTGCCAGCAATGCCGAGTTCGTCCAGCTTGTCCAGCAGCACACCCACGGTGTCGTCGTGACCCATCATCGTATCATTGTAAAAACCCTGACCGGACCGCCCCGCATCAGACGGCTTGGTATGTGTGCGGAAATGCATGTGGGTAGCGTTGAACCACACAAAAAAGGGCTTGTCGGCGGCAACAGCGCGGTCCATGAAATCCAGGCTCACTGCCAGGAATTCCTCGTCAACGGTCTCCATGCGCTTCTTCGTAAGCGGGCCGGTGTCCTCGATACGTCCGTCGGCATATGAATGGATGACGCCGCGCGGACCAAACTTGGCCTGGAACCAGGGGGCCGCCGGGTAGTCAGGGTCTTCCGGCTCTTCCTCGGCGTTGAGGTGATAAAGGTTGCCGAAAAACTCGTCAAAACCATGGGCCGTCGGCAGGTACTCATCCTTGTCGCCGAGGTGGTTCTTGCCGAACTGGCCGGTCGCGTACCCTTCCGATTTCAAAAGCGTGGCCAAAGTCACATCGCGGTCCTGCAGGCCCAGTTCCGCGCCGGGCAACCCCACCTTGCTGAGGCCTGTTCGCAAAGGAGACTGCCCGGTAATGAAGGATGAACGGCCCGCGGTGCAGCTCTGGTCACCGTAATAGTCGGTGAAGCGCATGCCTTCGGCGGCGATGCGGTCAATATTGGGCGTGCGGTAACCCATGGCGCCATCGTTGTAGGCGCTGATGTTGTAGACGCCTATGTCATCGCCCCAGATGATCAGGATATTGGGCTTTTGATCCTGGGCCCAGGTGCTGAACGGGAACATGACGCTGTAAACAACCAGTAGCAGTCTGCCGTACTTTCCGGGAAACCCAAATTTAATTTTCATACGGTTCTCCAAGTAATGATGCTCAGGTAAGCCTGTTCAGACCGGTGGAAAGGCCCTGTCGATAATGGCTTGGCAATTGACTCCATCAGGCAGCGTGCCATACAGCGGCTGCGCAGGACTCGCCAGTCGGGATGAGCAAAATGCCCGGGCCACTTCGGGGATGGAGTGCCGGATCAGCAGCGCTGCCTGCAATGCAGTGGCCATGTTTCCAAGCACTGCCCTGCAGCGGAACTCCAGGTTCCGGGTGTCGGCGAGCTGATTTTCCAGGTCGTTGACTGCCACGTCAAAAAGTTCGTTCCGGCCGGCTGCCTTGTTAACTTCGCCGAAGTAAGCCTGAATGACTTCAGGCTCTTTCTGCATGACTCGAAGCAAATCGAGACCCTGGACGTTTCCACTGCCTTCCCAAATCGCATTGACGGGCGACTCGCGGAACAGCCGCGGCATGATGCAGTCTTCCATCAAACCGCTACCGCCGATGCACTCCATGGCTTCCACAGCATGTCCCGCGGCACGTTTACAGATCCAGTATTTACCCAGTATCGTCCCGATCCGAAGCAGGTGCTTTTCATGCGCGGAATCATCCCTGCTGTCCAGTGCCCTGGCGATACGCAGGGTCAGCACCATCGCTGCTTCACTTTCCAAGGCCAGGTCAGCCAGGACATTCTGCATCAGAGGCTGGTCAACCAGTGATTTACCGAAGGCTACCCGTTGCCGGCAATGATGAATGGCCTGAACCACCGCCTGGCGCATACCTGCCGACGAACCAATCATGCAGTCAAATCGGGTCATGGCTACCATGTCGATAATGGTCCTCACACCACGCCCTTCCTCTCCAACCATAACAGCGTAAGCCCCGCGCAATTCCACTTCGCTGGAAGCATTGGACACGTTGCCCATTTTGTTCTTCAGCTGTTGTATCTGCATGGCATTCATTGTCCCGTCCGGACGCCAGCGGGGCATGATGAAACAGGAAAGCCCGCCTGAGCTCTGTGCCAATACCAGAAAAGCATCTGACATCGGAGCGGAAACAAAATACTTGTGCCCCACCAGGCTGTATTCCCGGCCGGGGCCGGGCAGATCAATCGGAAGGGCCCGGGTCGTATTGGTTCTCACATCGGAACCACCCTGTTTCTCCGTCATGGCCATGCCAATCGTGACGCTCGATTTTTCAGCGATCGGCACGTTGCGCGGGTCGTAAGCGTTGTTCAGGATCTTGTTTACATAGCCGGCGTATACATCAGGCTGATGCTTCAGAGCAGGGATGACTGCCGAGGTCATCGTGACAGGGCAGCCATGGCCTGCCTCGACCTGCGCCACCAGGTAGTATTTGGCTGCACGTGCAACATGAGCACCGACACCGGGCGAGGCCCAGTGGGAAGCGTGCAGACCATGGGCCAGGGAGACTTGCATCAATTCGTGATAAGCCGGGTGAAAACGAACTTCATTCACACGGTGGCCATGTGGATTGTGGGTGCGCAATTCAGGACGGTTTTCATTTGCCTGGAATCCCAGCGCGATAAACTGCGCCGTGCCGGTTAAATCACCAAACTCCCAGAGTTCATGTTCCGCCCAGGCAGCACCCTCCCGTTTCACCGCATCCCGCAAAGCAATATCCCGCTGGTAGGGATTGTAATTTTCCAGAGACACCGGCTGGTTTTCAACGTCATGGGTTTCGTCCAGCCATTGCATGGTCGAGCCTGTCATGGGAATTTTTCGATGTTGATTGATGGGTAAGAATACCTGCAAACCGGCAAAATGAACCAGCTTCCCGGGCGCTGTAGCTTGCTGAAACGCCTGCTCAAAAGTGTTCAGTTTTTCCTCATGGTCCGGTTTATTTCAAGGACCTGCGCAAAATTTTCCCGACCGCGGATTTCGGCAACTCTTTGATGAATACCACGACCTTGGGCACCTTGTAAGCGGCCAGGTGTTCGCGGCAGAAATTACGAACGTCTTCCGCGGTAATCGAGTCATCCTTTTTCACTACGAAGAGCTTGACAGCCTCCCCGGTGTCTTCGCTGGGCATTCCAACACAGGCGGATTCAACCACGCCTGGCATGCCGGCGACGACGTCTTCAATTTCATTGGGATAGACGTTGAAACCGGAGACCAGGATCATGTCCTTCTTGCGATCGACAATCCGAAAATAGCCGTCTTTCTCCATCACGGCGATATCACCGGTTTTGAAATACCCATCCGCAGTCATGGCTGCAGCAGTCGCCTCGGGTTGGCGCCAGTATCCGGACATGACCTGGGGGCCCTTGGCGCAGAGTTCGCCAGGCTCGCCCTGGGGTACTTCGTTGCCCTCATCATCACGCAATGAAATGTCGGTTGAAGGCAAAGGGATGCCTATTCCCGGGCGGTATTCAGTCGTGGCCAGCAGGTTTACCGTCAGCACCGGCGAGGTTTCTGAAAGGCCATAGCCTTCCTTGATGTATCTGCCGGTGAGGTCTTTCCACCTTTGAGAGACCGCCTGTTGGACTGGCGCGCCCCCACCCATGGTGAATTTCAGGCCGGAAAAATCGATGTCACTGAACCCGGGTGTATGCAATAAGCCGACGAAAAGCGTATTTACGCCGGTGAATATGCTCGGATTCGAAGCCGCCCAGGTCTTCACGAACGACTCCATGTCCCGGGGGTTGGTGATCAGTACATTTTTCTCCCCGCGCTTGAAAAAGCTCAGCGTGTTCACCATCAGCGCGAAAATGTGGTACATCGGGATGGCCGTGATGACCACCTCGGTCCCGTCTTCGATCATGTTGCAATCGACCGATTCAAACTGCCAGATGTTGGCCACAAGGTTGCCATGGGTCAGCATCGCACCCTTGGACAAGCCCGTCGTACCGCCGGTGTACTGCAAAAACAGCAGGTCGTCGTGGTCCAGTTCCGGCTCCTTGAATTCGTGGCTGGAACCGGTCGCCAGTGCATCGGTGAATGCAATGGTATTTTCCAGCCTTGCATCGACCGGGGGAGATGGAAGGCCCCGGTTGACCAGGTCGTCAAGACCGAAAACGATGACGTTCCGGATCGGGGTTTTATCGACAGCCTGGGCCAGGGTTCCGGTTGAACCGGAGAAGATGATGATCGTGTCTACGTCCGCGTCATTCAGCTGGTGTTCCAGTTCATTGGCTGAATACAGCGGATTGACATTGACCTGCACCCCCCCGGCACGGATGACGCCAAACATACCGACGGCAAAGGCCAGGGTGTTCGGCGCCATCATCGCAACGCGGTCACCTTTTTTCAGGCCAAGCTCATTTTGCAGATAAGCTGCGAAATCGCGTGAAAGGCGGTCTACATCCCCGTACGTCAGTTCGGTACCGAAACTGCTGAAAGCGACATGGTCACTGAATTTCCTGACCGAGTCATTGAACATCTGCGCAATCGACCGGCAGTCCGATGTATCGACCTCGTTGGGAATACCCTCCACATAATTCTGTTGCCAGATCCGAGCCGTCATAAATTCGCTACCCGTCAGTGAACCGATTCACCGGCTTCCAGTTTCAGTCGGCCCAGTTCAACCTTGTGCTGCTGATAGTCCTTGGTCGGGATGAGCAGGCGTACCAGTGCCGGCAGCAGGATCAGCGCGCCAAACATGTTCATGATGAACATGAAGGTCAGCATCAGGCCCATATCACCCTGGAACTTGATCGGCGACCACAACCAGGTGGCCACACCGATGGCCAGGGTGAGACCGGTGAAAGAAACCGCCTTGCCCGTGGTTTTCAGGGTCTCGAAGTAGGCGTCACGCAACTTGAGGCCCTTATATAAATAGGTTTCGAGTTTACTGAAAATATAGATGCCGTAGTCAACACCGATACCGACGCCCAGCGCGATGACCGGCAAGGTGGCGACTTTTACGCCAATCCCGAGGAAAGTCATCAAGGCCTGGCCGAGAACGGAAGTCAGCACCAGCGGCAGGATGATACAAACCACCGCGCGAAGAGAACGGAACGCCAGGAAAACCAGGAAACATACGACACCGTAAACCCAGGCCAGCATTTTGTACTGCGCCTTGCTGACGACATCGTTGGTTGCCGCTTCGATGCCCGAATTACCCGCCGCCATCACGAAACGGACATTCCCGGTATCATAATTCTCGATGAATTCGTTGACGGCTGCGACGACGGTCAGCAGTGTTTCCGCCTTGTGATCCTCCAGGAAAATCATGACCGGCACCAGGTTGCAGTCGGCGTTCATCAGGCCGGGAGGAACCTCCTTGCCGCTTACCGAACCGTTCAGCACCCATTGGTTGCGCGTGACTGTAGCCCATTTCGGATTGCCCTCGTTGTTTCCGGCAATCGCCCGCTTGGATACGTCAATCAGCGACACGGCCGATTGCACGCCAGGCACATCCGCCATGACCCACTCGAACATGTCTACGGCCGCGTAGGTTTCGTAGGTCACGCATTGCATGTCCTCCGTCATGACCATCACCACGAACACATCCGTGCTGGATGTGTAGTTTTCCACGATGAACTTGTTGTCCAGGTTGTACCGGGAGTCCGCCCGAAGTTCGGGGGCGCCGGCATCCAGGTCGCCGATTTTCAAATCCTGCCCGTACCAGAGACCGAATGCAAAAGCAGCTACTGCCATGAGCGCCAGGCCTTTAGCAACGGATGTACGGGTGTATATGGTCGAGAACTCACACAGCTTGTGATAGGCGCCGCTGTTCTCGAACTTTTTCATCCGGCGGATCGCTGTTTCACCGATTCCCTTGAAGGACATCAGCACGGGAAGAAGAATCAGGTCGGTCAGGACGACCACCAACACCCCGACACTGGCGGCAATAGCCAGGTCGCGGATCACCTGGATCTCAATGACCATCAGGGTTGCAAAGCCGATGCCATCCGAAACCAGCGCGGTCAGACCGGGAACATACAACGAGCGGAATGCATAACGCGCCGCGCCTTCATTGTCCCTGCCCTCGGATTTGCCGTGCATGATCGCGTTGATCATCTGCACGCCGTGGCTCACACCAATCGCAAACACCAGGAACGGGATCAGCATGGAGTATGGGTTGAGGCCGTAGCCCAGAATCTTTAACAGCCCGACTTGCCAAACGACCGCGACTACCGAGCAAAAAACGACAATGACCGAACTCCGGATGCACCGTGAGTAGATATAAAACAGGACCAGGGTAATGCCGATCGCCAGCAGGAAGAAGAACGCCACATGCCCCGCGCCTTCGATCAGGTCCCCGATGACCTTGGCAAAGCCGGTCATGTGAATCCTGATCTTGTCACTCTGGTACTTGTCGCGAACCAGTTTCTCCATCTGCGCGGAAATGTCGCCGTAATTCAGGGGTTCACCGGTTTCGGGATACACCTCCATCAGGGGCGCAATAATAATCGTGGACGTAAAGTCGTTGGCAACCAGGTAACCGACCTGGCCGGATTTCATGATATTGGCGCGCACCTGCTGCAGGCTTTCCGGAGAGCCATCGTAATCATCCGGTACTACCGTGCCGCCGGTGAACCCTTCCTCGGTCACCTCACCCCAGCGGACATTGGGCGTCCACAGGGATTTGACGCCGGAACGGGCAACGCCTGGAATAAAGAAGACTTCGTCGCTGATTTCGCGCAGCGTCTGCATGTATTCCTCGGTAAAAATGTCACCTTCGGTGGTTTCGACCGCGATACGGACCGAGTTTCCGAGGCCGGATAATTCGTCCTTGCGTTCAAGGTATGCCGCGATATAGGGGTGCTTGACGGGCACCATTTTCTCAAAGCTGGCGTCAGGCCTGACCTGGATGGCCTGTGAGCCCAGGGCAACGGTGATCAGCAGAAATACCAGCGCGACCCAGATTCGCTTACCGAAAATAACATTTTCGATTGCCGATTCGGCTTCCAGGAAAAAGTGCTCAATTGCGTTTACGACCCGATCGACGAAACCTGTTTTTCTGTCTTCGCTCATGGTGTCCGCCTCATGGATTTTCGTGTGGTGATGCCAGGGGTGCGCCGGTCGCGTCGGCTTTCCGGATTCCTCCCAAGCCCACCATCAGGACATTACCCTTGTCCGTTTGTATCAGCCCGGATATCGGTCTGCGATCGGGATTGTTTGCCGGGCTGAAAGACTGCTCGCCCGGCCCGCGAACCAGGATGGTTCCTCCCTGCCCTGCCAGCATTACGGAGCCGTCATCAAGCAGAGCGCCCCCCATCAATGTCACGGAGGTACCGGAATCCAGCTCATTCCAGGTTTCACCCTTATCCGGGGAACTGAACAGGTTGCCGCGCAAGCCGTAGGCCAGTAGTTCATACTCGCCGCTTCCGCCGGGCACAACCACGATTCCGTAAAAAGAACCCTCGTAACCGGGTTCGAGACTGTCCCAGGTCAAGCCGCCATCCATCGAACGAAACACGAATCCCGCTTCGCCCGCGATATACAGCGCACCGTCAGGAGCCGGGACTATCTGGTTCAGGTGATAGGCCTCAACATTGTCCATCCGATCCGAAACCAGCTCCCAATTCTTTCCGGCATCGGTCGTGTGCAGCAGCATCCCGTAGGAACCCGTGACAAAACCTTCCTGTTCATCCCGGAACCAGACATCCAGCAAAGGCCGGACCGGGCCGGCTGATGTGTCATCCGTCGCGCCTTCCAGCATGAACTCGGCTTCCTCCAGCGCGTACTGGGCGTCTTCCAGCTCCACTTCATCGGGTTCTTCCTGAGACTCGATGGCTTCGAGCGCCGCCCTGAACTGCTCCACGATTCGCCCGGCGACCGCCATGATCTGCTCGTTCAGTTGATATCCATCCAGCTGCTTCTGCCAGGTTTTGCCCCCATCGCCGGAATGCAAAATCAGGCCATCATGGCCTACCGCCCAGCCGGAATCCGTTGAAGGGAAATGCACACCGGTCAATGCCACTGACGCCGGCACTTCCGCCTGTACCCAGCTATCGCCGTTGTCGCCTGACTCAATGATCACACCGTAGGTTCCAACTGCAACGAACGATTCTTCCCCCCGGCTCGTAATATCGAGCAACAGGGTCCGCGCTGCGGCGCCACTTTGAACGGCCGGCATTTCAAGCAAATCAATCGCAAAAGCCGGGGAAATGAATCCCGTGACCGCAAGCGTGAGCACCGCGAGCAGTCGTTTACAATAAACCGAATTGATCATTGGTTGGTTCCGGACAGGTGGTCGACAGCTTGAATGTACAACATACAGGGACAACAATGCCAGAGGCCGGTCGAAAACCGGCCCCTGGCACGGGTTCAAATTTTACTTTTTGCCAAGGCGTCTGAGCGCGCCGGTGTCGTAATCATCCCGAGCCATTTTCAGGTTGAAAATGTAGGCGCTCTTTTCCTCATTGGTCAGTCCAAGTGTCAGGTAGCGGCCATCGTTCAGATCCATCAGCGTTTCTACCGTGATCCACGGAACATTCTCCGTGTAGTACTGGATGACGTGTCCCTCACCAATACGCCAGAGTTGCATCTGGCCATCGTACTGGTCCTTTACAACAATCTGCCAGGTGTCTTCATCCAGGAAGAAAACCCGCTTGGCATAAATATGCCGTGCGCCTTCCTTGAGTGTCGCTTCGATTTCCCACACCCGGTGCAGTTCATACCTGGCATAGTCCTGGTTCATGTGGCCCTTGGTATGAATGTCCTTGTAGGTCAGGTTCGGGGAGCCCAGCTCATAGGAGTTGTAGGGAATGTACATTTCCTTTTTGCCGACCAGTTTCCAGTTATAGCGGTCCGGGGCGCCGTTCATCATGTCAAAATCATCCGCGGTACGCGTACCGTCCGAACCCTGCCCCGGGCCATCGTATGCTACCTGCGGGGCCCGGCGAACCCGGCGCTGCCCGGCGTTATACAGCCACGCGCGACGCGGGTCGGTATTCTGGTCTACCGTTTCATGCACCAACAAAACTGTTCCGGTCAACTGTGGTGGGGAATGAATCGCGTAGGTGAAATACACCAACACGTTGCGGTCTTTCACCGGGTCCATGCCACCTTCCAGGAACTGGGGCCAGGTGAACGTGTCAGTGATACCAACAGGCACAAATGCTCCGCTGGACTGGACCGGCACCTGGACATAGGTTCTTTGAGCCGAGCCGCCGCGATACCGGGTGATGTGGTTCCAGAACACCTCGTATGCGTTTTGCGGAATCGGGAAGGCCTGGGCGACTCCAAAATTGATCACACCGTTACCGTCGTTCACCAACTCCGCATTGAGGCCGTTCTCCCGGACTATGCCATAAACGTCTTCTGGCAGTGCCGCGGTTCTGTGTGTCGGGTAGACAATCATCTTGTAGTCGGGGTATTTCTTGAACAAGGCAACCTGCCCGGGTGAAAGATTGGCCGCGTACTGGTCGACATTGCTGGCGGTGATGGTGAATAGCGGCTGTTCACCCGGAAAGGGATTCGCAAGGTGACCATCATCAACGTAACCTGCCGGCGGGGCAGTCATTCCTCCGGTCCAGGCCGGAATGGTTCCTGCCGCATTGCCGGCCCGTTCCGATCCCATCGGGGTCAGGTCGGTTTCCAGGCGGGCGAGTTCTGACTCGGGAACCTTGGCCAGGACACTGCTCACGCCGAGCGCCAGTGCTGCGCAAAGGGCAGCTTTTGTGAAAATGTGTTTCATATTCTTTAACTCCTCAAGCTGAATGCGTGATCAGAAATCCATGGAAACAGTAAACGAGAAGAAATCCCGGTCAACCTGCGTATTCGCGTAACCACCCATGAACCAGGTGTACGCAATGGCAGCACGGTACTTGGTCAGGTAGTTGGCGCCGAGCGCGATGCCAAGAGCCTTGCGGCCATCGACAAACGCGGAGGTGGGTGATGTGCCGCTGACGTCCTGCGCCCAGGCAATGCTGGGGGTCAGTTCAACCCCTGAAAATACGTTGGGGTAGTTAGCTGATGCGCGGAGACGGTAGCCCCATGAATTGGACGTAACGAAACCTTCATCACTGGGCCCTCCTAATCCGGTTGTCGGTGCACCATATATTGGATTACGTCCATAGGGCATAACGCTGATGGCAGGAAGGTCGCTGACGCCGATCCACGCCACTTCACCGACCAAACTCACGCGTTCAGCACCCAAACCCTGGTCCCAGAAATAAATGGCGGTGGTCTGCGCCTGGGTCATATCGAAACGATCCCAACCATCGGCAACACCATCACCCGTGGTGGCGTAACTGATGAAGGCCTGGCAAGCGCGCGCCCCGAATTGGCCATAAGCCTGCGGTGTGGCACAAGCTGCACCCGCGGTGGATATTACGCCCAACCCCGCCTGCAGGATCGTCGTGCCGTTAACACTGACCGGAAGGTCTTGGTGGTAGCTGACTTCACCCGACAGCGCGACAACGCCGACATTCGTGGCAAAGGTTAGGCCCCAGATATTGATGTCTTCCACGTATTGGACCTGGTAGTAAGCCGGGACAGGGACGGGGCGGCCGGCGGCACGGCTGAAAAGAATCGAACCATCCGCGGCTGCCGCGTTGTTGTACCTGAGGTTGAGACTCGGTGTGCGACTGTGCAACTGCTGGTAATACAGGCCAAATTCCGTATCGATTTGCTCAACGTATTTACGAATGGCCAGACCCCACTGCCCACCGTTCCTGGCGTCGCGTATATTCGGATCCTTTCTGACGTTACTGAGATTCTGTGAAATGAAATCAGGCTGTCCAAGATCAGGCACGATTAACTCGTTACAACCCGTGGGTGCAAAGTCGTTATCCGAGAAATAAGTACCGCAGGCATCGATCACGGTCTCTTCCCACTTGATCTGGTAAAAGCCCTCCAGACTCCAGCCGTCACCGATTCCGAGGTTGCTGTAGAGCATGTTTACAGGCAGCAGACCTTCCTTGATTTCCGCGCCGGGGCGGCGGAAGGCGGATACGTCGATCGGGTTCAGAACGTTGATACCCTGGATAAAGGTCGCTTCACCCCAGTTGACGACCTGGCGGCCAAGCCGGACATCCAGTGGCATTTCGCCCAGGTCGAAACTTCCATAGGCAAACAGGTCGAGCAAATACAACCCCGAGAACTGGGCCAGTTCATGAAAATCATCGTCGTTCAACTCAGCGCCGGCTACGTAGTTATTCGGCGAGTGGCCGTGGGGCATGCCATTATTCATCATTTCAAAATCGTACCAGTACTTGATGCGGGCAAAACCGCCAAGCTGGCCGTTGTCGATTCCGATCTCGGAAGTGCCCTTGATGATGTTCGAGAAAATATCGCCTTTTTCAAAGTTCAGGTTGCCATCGTCATCAATTATGGCCTGAGCGGTTCCCCCGTTGCCTTTGCCGATGAGTTTCTCGTTGATGTCTGCGCCTCGCCATGAAATGCCGTAACTGATGGTGTTGTCCCAGCTTCCCGACCAGTCCCCCCATTCAAACTCTACTGCATGGGCTGGTGATGACATGACCAGAGCTGCAGCGATTGCCAGGGGGCAGCCGCGTAATCTGAACTTCGTGCCTTGAGCTTTATTCATGGTGGTCTCTCCTTCCGACAAACCGGGAATCATTAGCGTATCACTTTAACGAAATTTGAACCTTTAAAGAAGATGGCAGCGAAAATATAGTTCAGCTCCGTCGTCAAGTGATGATCTAGATCACATTGATTCTTGGAAAAAGCACCTATCCGGAGTTGCTCCAGGAAGAATCGGTGCGTAATTGTGTTAGCATTTTTTTCCATATCCCACCGGAATTCGACCGATGAGAAAATTGTCTGCAATGGATCTGGCTTTCTTCATCGCGGAATCGGAAGAGAGCCCCAAGCACGTAGCGGGTTTGATGTTATTCAAAAAACCGCGGAACTGTGGTGCCGATTTTGGCCGTAAACTGGTCGGGGAACTGAAGACCCACCAGCAGTTGACCGAACCGTTTAACCTCACCATCCAGCTGACCGGCCTGACCGGCCCAGGCTGGCAGCCGTGCCGCCGGTTCGATGTCGAACAACATGTTTTCCACCACCGTGCGAAAAAGGCCCGCACCTGGAAAGAAGCGCGGGAACTGGTGGCGCGACTGCATGAACCGCTGCTGGACCGATCCAGACCATTGTGGGAATACCACCTGGTCGACAACATCGAAAATGCCAGGTTCGCCGTATATTTCAAGGTACACCACGCCTACGCGGACGGCATGACGATGACGGCCTGGCTGAACAAGAGCCTGAACGTTTCTGCGACCGAAGCCAAATTGGCGCCACCGTGGACCATGACCGCCCCCGTCGTCAGGCAGAAAAGGAAGCATGCTTTTTCGCTGCCCGGGACCCTCCGGTCCCTGAGCTACAGTGGCCTGGAACCAGGCGCTGACGGCCGGTGGGATGGCCAGGCTCGGAGCGCAGCAAGTGCTTGAAAGAACGGGCATAACCCGCAAGAACGTCTCGCTGCAGTTCGATACCGCCCACGAGACGCCGTTAACCGGCAGCGCAACATCCGGGCGTAAGATCGCAACGACGTTTGTCCCGATGGATGATGTGAAGGCCGTATGCAAGGCTACCCGCTGCACGTTGAATCACGTCGCCCTGGCGTGTATTGACGGCGCATTGCACCTTTACCTGGAAGAAATCGGCCACGCAGTAGATCACCCGCTGACCATCCAGATGCCGGTCAACCTGCGCAGCGGCGACGACAGCGTGTCCGGCAACAAGCTCGGCGTGGCGCTGGTTGAACTGGCCAGCCCGACAGATGATCCCTTCCGCCGTCTGGCGGAAATCGGCCATTCACTGCACAAGGTCAAGCAACAGGTTGCCAATGTCCGGGCCGAAGCGATGCAGCAGTACACGGTGATAACCGCCCTGACCGGGGAGTTGATTGAGAAAATGAAACTCAGCGACCGGATCCCAACCAACGGGTACACCCTGGTTTCAAATGTACCGGGGCCGGCCCACCCGCTTTTCCTGAAAGGTGCAAAACTCGAACAGATGTACCCGATCAGCATCCTGGTGCCCGGCCTGCGGATGAATATTACCCTGTTCAGTTGCGCCGGTGTCCTGAACTTTGGAATTGTCGCTACCAGAGATCTCGAAAACCTGGACAGGCTGGCAGAGCTGATTCGGCGAAGAGTTCAACGTGCTAAAAACCGCAATGCCTTGCTCCACTGACCCGGAGAACCTGAGATGCAGAAAGAACTTTTCGATTACGTCATTGCCGGCGGCGGTTCTGCCGGTTGTGTTCTTGCCAACCGCTTGACCGCCAGTGGAACCCACAAGGTCTGCCTGCTTGAAGCGGGCCCGGAAGACGTCAGCCCCTTTATCACCATCCCCGGCGCTTTCGCTTATTTCATGTTCAGCAAAAAATACAACTGGAGTTTTGATGCCGAACCGGTCGCCGACATTCGCCACGGCAAGCCCATTTTTTGCCCGCAGGGAAGAGGCCTCGGGAGGCGGAAGCACCATCAATGCGATGATTTATATCCGCGGCCACCGCGTGGACTACGATCACTGGGCTTCGCTGGGAAACCGGGGCTGGGGCTGGGACGACCTGTTGCCGTATTTCAAGAAAAACGAATGCAACGAACGGGGCGGTGAACGAACTTCACGGTGGTTCCGGGCCGCTTTACGTATCGGATTGCCGGAACTACTACCCGATTAACGATCGGTTTCTGCAGGCTGCGTCTGAAGCGGGATACCCGCTAAACAAGGACTTCAACGGTGAACGAGCAGGAAGGCGCTGGTTTTTACCAATTCACCATTAAAGACGGTAAACGCTGCAGCGCTTCACATGCTTACCTCAGGCCGGCCAGGAGCCGTCCGAATCTTGCCGTCAAGTGCAATGCGATGGCTACAAAAATCCTGTTCAAGGGAAAAAAAGCCGTTGGTATCGAGTACCGGCAGAAAGGGGAATTAAAACGCGTATACGCGAACAGGGAAGTCATTCTCAGTGCGGGAGCCTATAATTCGCCAAAATTGCTGATGTTGTCGGGCATTGGCAACGCAGGCGAACTCGAAGAGGCGGGGATCACCCCGTTCCACCCACTTCCAGGCGTCGGACAGAACCTGCAGGAGCATGTCGATTCCTGTGTCTTGCAGGAAAGCCTGAAAACGGATGGATTCAGAGCGTCTCCGGCGGGCTTGCTGAGCATGTGGCGTGAACCATTTCGCTACCTTTTCGGCAGAAAAGGAAAGCTCGAGTCTTCAGTGACCCAGGCCGGCGCATTTTCTGAAAACTTCAGCAGGACCTGGATGCGCCGGACATCCAGCTTCACTTCCTTCCCCTGCTCTATGACGACAGCGGCCGTAACCTGAAACTCATGTCGCAAAGCGGATATTCCTGCCATGTCTGCGTATTGAGGCCGAAAAGCCGCGGGCGCATGAGCCTGCGGTCTTCAGATCCCGACTGCACCGCCGCGGATTGAACTGAATTTCCTGGACCATCCCGATGACCGTAAAACCCTGGTGAGATGGAATCCGCGTCGCCCGCAAAATCCTGGCGGCACCGCGTTTCGACGACTACCGCGGCGCAGAGTTGAACCCGGGCCCGGAGCACAAAGCGACGATGACATACTGGCCAGGTGCAAGGAAAGGCTGGGACTGGTGTATCACCCGGTGGGCACCTGCAAGATGGGTCATGATGAAATGGCCGTGGTAGACGATACTTTGAAGGTACACGGTCTCGAATCGCTGCGCGTTGTTGACGCTTCGATCATGCCGACCCTGACCGGGTGGAAACACCAATGCGCCGACCATGGTCATCGCTGAAAAAGCGGCCGACCTGATTCTGGGAGAATGATGTAGGAGCGAATTTATTCGCGAATGTTTTTTAAACCAATCGCGGATAAATCCGCTCCTGAAATTGCGATTAAAATCGCTCCTACATTTTTCGCGAATAAATTCGCTCCTACAAACAAAAACGGCGCTCGATGAGCGCCGTTTCCGGTAATACTACTGAAAGGGAGCTTAAGCCTTCTTCGTTCGCAGCCTTCATGCTCAGGCGAATACGGCCCTGCTTGTCGACTTCCAGGACTTTCACTTTCACGATATCGCCTTCTTTTACCACGTCGGTGACATTTTCCACGCGCTCATCCGAGAGTTGCGAAATATGCACGAGGCCGTCACGACCCGGGGTCAAAGAAACAAAGGCGCCGAAGTTCATGATCTTGATGACCTTGCCTTCAAAAATCTGGCCCGGTTCGACGTCGGCAGTGATCTGCTCGATGCGCTTGCGTGCTTCGTCCGCCGCTTCCTTGTTCACGGAGGCGATGGTGACCGTACCGTCATCGGCAATATCGATCGTACAACCGGTTTCCTCCGTGATGGAGCGGATGGTCACGCCACCCTTGCCGATCACGTCGCGAATCTTGTCCGGGTGAACCTTGATGGTCATCAGGCGCGGAGCGTATTCGGACATTTCGCTTCTGGGCTGGTTGATGACTTTGTTCATCTCGCCCAGGATAAAGTTACGGCCGTCGCGGGCTTGCGACAGCGCAATCTTCATGATTTCCTCGTTGATGCCTTCGATCTTGATGTCCATCTGCAAAGCGGTAATTCCCTCTTCGCTACCGGCCACCTTGAAATCCATGTCGCCGAGGTGATCTTCATCGCCGAGGATATCGGACAGCACGGCGAAACGGTCGCCTTCCTTGATCAGGCCCATGGCGATACCGGCAACCGGCGCCTTGACCGGCACACCGGCGTCCATCAGGGCCAGCGAAGTACCGCAAACCGAAGCCATGGAACTGGAGCCATTCGATTCGGTAATTTCAGACACCACGCGAATCACGTAGGGGAACTCTTCCATGGTCGGCAACATGGCGGCTACACCGCGACGCGCCAGCCGGCCATGGCCGATTTCGCGGCGCTTCGGACCACTCATGAAGCCCGTCTCACCCACGCAGAACGGGGGGAAATTGTAGTGCAGCATGAACGGGTCTTTGTACTCGCCGGTTACCGCATCGATAATCTGTGCGTCACGCCCGGTGCCCAGGGTGGTGGCGACGATGGCCTGGGTTTCACCCCGGGTGAACAGCGCCGAACCATGTGCGCGCGGCAGTACGCCACATTCAACGCTGATCGGGCGCACCGTGCTCAGGTCGCGGCCGTCGATACGCGGGTTGCCGGAAAGAATGCGTTCACGCACCAGGGATTTTTCAATCTTGTAGAAACGCGCCTGAAACGGCGTCCTGCGAAGGCGCATTTTCGTCTTCCGGCATTACACAGCGCTTCGACGACTGATTTCTTGACCTCGCCGATCGCGCCATGGCGCTGCATCTTGTCTGCAATCGCGTACGCGTCCGTCAGGCCCTGGCTGGCCAGTTCGCCAACCTTGACGGCCAACGACTCATCGGCCACGGGCGCTGTCCCATTCCCAGGACTCCACGCCGGCTTCAGCAGCCAGTTCACGGACTGCCTGAACAACCGCCTTTGAAGCTTCGTGACCAAAGGTCACTGCGCCCAGCATGACTTCCTCCGAAAGCAGCTTGGCCTCGGACTCAACCATCAATACGGCGCTTTCCGTACCCGCGACGACCAGGTCCAGTGCAGATTCTGCCAACTGGCTCTTGGTCGGATTAAGAACGTAGTTTCCATCGATGTAACCGACCCGGGCGGCGCCAATCGGGCCGTTGAACGGTATGCCGGACAGCGCCAGGGCTGCCGAAGTACCGATAAGGGCCGGGATATCACCGCTGATTTCCGGGTTGGAAGACATCAGCGTTGCAATGACCTGCACTTCGTTCATGAAGCCCTTGGGGAAAAGCGGCCGGATCGGACGGTCAATCAGCCGGCAGATCAGGGTTTCCTGCTCGGTGGGACGCCCTTCACGCTTGAAAAAGCCGCCGGGGATGCGGCCTGCGGCGTAAAATTTTTCCTGGTAATTCACCGTCAGCGGAAAAAACGGGCGGCCCGGATCAGCTTCCCTGCGGCCAACAACGGTCACCATGACCACTGTGTCGCCCATTGATACCATCACGGAGCCATTGGCCTGGCGGGCGATCTGCCCGGTTTCAAGCTTGACCTCGTGGTCGCCGTATTTAAAAGTTTTAGTCAGTTTTTGCACTGGACAGTTTCCTGTTTAAATTGTTAAAAGCCGTATACGCGAACGCTCCGGCAGACCGATAGTCCACCAGAGCGAAGCCAAGTCGTGATGCAGGGACGCTTAACGTCGCAAGCCGAGACGTTTGATCAGGTCGCGATAGCGCTCGATGTCCTTGTTCTTAAGGTAATCGAGCAGGCCACGACGCTGATTCACCATGCGCAATAATCCGCGCCGTGAGTGGTGATCGCCTTTATGAGCCTTGAAATGGTCGGTGAGGTATTGGATACGACCCGTTAACAGCGCGACCTGGACCTCTGGGGACCCGGTATCACTTTCTGAACGAGCGTACTCGCTGACAATTTTTGCTTTTGCGTTTGCATCAAAAGACATGGTTCCATCTCCATATCTAGAGCCGCGAAGCCTTTGAAAAAACCCGCCGGAAAGATTTCCGGGCAAAACATGGGTCTTTGCAAAAACTTCGAAGCCCCGGTGGTAAGTGAGCCGCGTATTCTATACGCAGACCTGACCGGTAAACAAGCAAAACCGGTCATGGTTTTGTCTCGTTTACCCATATGCGTATTGTAGTCGCGTTCAGCCTTCGGATGTGGTACTTCTTTCAGCAAAGCTGAAAACCGCCCCAATCCGATTCCCTTTACTGCGAGCAGGCAGGTTCATCAGGCGTTTGGGTTTCAGGTGATTCTCCGGGCTGACTTCGCCAATCCCAACAGGCTGGTTTTCCGGGCCGTAGACGCGGACCAGGCCGGTTTGTCCGGCATCCGCGTCACCGGATTGCCGTGGCTGAAACGTTCTGTTTGCCCGGGATCCAAAATGACCAGCGGCCAGTCGGTCGAGGCCGGAGTCGACCGGCAGCAGGCAGGAATCGATTTCCCCGTGTCTCCGCCAGGCTGGTCAATTCTTCAAGGCCGATCATGTCCTGCTGCCCGGAACGGCTCTACTTCAAGGCGGCGCAATGCATGCAGGTGTGCGCAGGTATCGAGCTTTTCTGCAATGTCCTCGGCCAGCGTGCGGATATAGGTCCCCTTGGAGCAACGTACCCTGAAACGCATTACGGCAAATCCAGTTCGAGTAATTCAAGGCTGAATATCTGCACGGGACGGGCTTTGCGTTCCACCTGCAGGCCGGCGCGCGCCAGCTTGTACAGCCGTTGGCCATCGTGCTTCAACGCAGAATACATGGGAGGAACCTGCTCGATATCTCCCAGGAAAGCAGCCAGCACGGTGTCAATTTTGATGCGATCAAGCGCAGGTACGGGCAATTCGCGGCAGATTTCGCCCTCGATGTCACCGGTGGTGGAAGCTTTACCCAGCAACGCCGTTGCCTCGTAGACCTTGGTTGCGTCCAACATGAAGCCGGCCGTCTTACTGGCCTCGCCCAGGCAAATGGGCAACATCCCGGTTGCAAACGGGTCCAGGCTCCCGGTGTGACCGGCTTTGCGGGCCCCGAACAGCCATCGAACCTTTTGTACTGCCTGGTTGGAGGAGTAACCTGCCGGTTTATCCAGCAGGACCAACGCCATGGACGTCCCGGCCTTTGCGCCGCCGGCTCATTCCTCGTCCCGCTCGACATCCCCTGGTTCGTGCCGATCGGATGCGACGGCGGCCTCGATCAGGCTGTCCATTTGCAGGCCGGTTTCCACCGATGCATCGTGCACAAAATGCAATTCAGGGACAGACCGGATTCGCATCTCCTGTCCGAGGCGTTTGCGCAAATACCCTGCCGCCTTGTTCAGCGCCTTGATACTGGCAGCGGCCTTGTCGGCTTCAAATACGGTTACGAAGATTTTCGCGTGTGAAATATCGCGTGACACCTCCACGTCCGAGAGGCTGATAAACCCGACTTCCGGATCCTTGACCTCTTTCTGGATCAGCTGGGCCAGTTCTCTTCGCAGGGTACCGGCCACGCGCTCCGAACGTTTGAAATCACGAGGCACTGTTCACGATCCTCAGAGAGTGCGCGCAACTTCAATGCGCTCGAAACACTCGATCTGGTCGCCGGGCCGGACATCGTTGTACATTTTCACGCCGATTCCGCACTCGGTGCCGGCCTGCACTTCGTTGACAGCGTCCTTGAAGCGGCGCAGGGATTCGAGTTCGCCCTCGAAAATCACCACGTTTTCACGCAGGACGCGGATGGGATTGCGCTTTTCTCACGATTCCCTCGACCACCAGGCAACCTGCAATGGCGCCCATCTTGGACGAGCGGAAAACGTCCCTGACTTCGGCCAGGCCGACAATGTTTTCCTTGACCTCGGTTCCGAGGAGACCGTTGATTGCCTTGGTCACTTCGTCAATGGCATCGTAAATTACGCTGTAATAATGCAGATCCAGTTCGTGTTCCTGGATGACTTTTCTTGCGGTGGCATCTGCCCGCACGTTGAAACCGATGATGATGGCGTCTGAAGCCTGGGCCAGTGATGCATCGTTCTCGGTGATTGCGCCCACTCCGGAAGCAATGATATTCACTTTGACTTCATCATTGCTGAGCTTGGTCAATGCATCGCGCAAGCGCCTCGACACTGCCCTGCACGTCGGCGCGGATCAGCAGATTCACATTGGTCGTCTGCTCTTTGCCCATGCTTTCGAACAGGTTCTGCAGATTGGCGGCCTGCTGCCGGGCCAGGCGTCCTTCACGTTGACGATCCTGCCTTTGTGAAGCGGCATCCCTGGCCTTCCGCTCATTCGCCACGGCCAGCACTTCATCGCCGGCTTGCGGGACGCCGGACAATCCCTGCACCACCGCCGGCATGGAAGGCCCGGCCGATTCGATGGCTTCCCCGCTTTCATTGAACATGGCGCGCACGCGACCGTACTCCTGCCCGGCCAGGATCATATCCCCGCGCTTCAGCGTGCCATTCTGAATCAACAGCGTAGCGATCGGGCCGCGTCCCCTGTCCAGGCTGGATTCCACGACCACGCCGCGCGCCAGCGCATCGGGGTTCGCCGTGAGTTCCATCACTTCGGCCTGCAGCAGCACGTTCTCGAGCAAGTCGTCGATGCCCTCCCCGGTCTTGGCGGAAACATGGACGAAGATATCCTTGCCGCCCCAGTCCTCCGGAATCACTTCTTCCTTGGACAGGTCGGTTTTCACTCGATCCAGGTCCGCATCAGGCTTGTCGATCTTGTTGATCGCGACGATGATCGGGGTGCCGGCGGCCCGGGAATGCTGGATGGCTTCCCTGGTCTGGGGCATCACACCGTCGTCGGCGGCCACCACCAGGATGACGATATCCGTAGCCTGGGCACCGCGTGCGCGCATGGCCGTGAATGCGGCATGGCCCGGCGTATCCAGGAACGTGATGACGCCGCGGTCGGTTTTGACGTGGTAGGCGCCGATGTGCTGCGTAATACCACCCGCTTCTGCATCGGCTACGTGCGAATGCCGGATATGGTCGAGCAGCGAGGTCTTGCCGTGATCGACATGCCCCATCACGGTTACGACCGGCGGCCTGGGCAGTGCTTCACCCTCGACTTCCGGTTCTTCGGCGATCAGCTCCAGTTCAATGTCTTTTTCTTCCGCCGGCTTGGCGACATGGCCCATCTCTTCCACGACCAGGAAGGCCGTGTCCTGATCGAGGCTCTGATTGATGGTTACCATGATGCCCATCTTCATCAGCACCTTGATCACTTCGCCCGCTTTGACGGCCATCTGCTTGGCCAGATCGGCAACGGTGATGGCCTCAGGGATCTGCTACTTCACGTAACACCGGCGCAGTGGGGCGCGAAAACCCGTGCTCCGTCGAAGCGGAAGACGACGGGCGCGTGCGCACACCGGGCTTGCGGCGTCGCGCAGGCTGCACCACCTGCGACATGGAGTTCCTTGCGGCCATAGCGCGTTTTCGGCAGGCTCTTTTCCTGTTCGCGCCGCAATTGTTCTTCCGCCATTTTCCGGGAACGTTCTTCTTCGCGCTTGCGTTCTTCTTCTTCGGCGCGTCGGCGATCTTTCTCTTCCTGCTGTGCTCTTTCTTCAGCATCTTTGCGCGACTGCTCTTCCGCCCGCTTCTGGGCCTGCTCTTCGGCAGCCATGCGAGCCTCTTCTTCCTCTTGCTGCTTGACAGCCTCCGCCGCCACCTTCAGCGCCTGCTCTTCGGCCTCACGCTTGGCGCGTGACTCATCCAGAGCCTTCTGGGCTTCCGCGCGGTCAGAGTCGGGAACACCCATCTGTTCCTGGATGACTTCCCGCTTGACGTAGGTGCGGCGCTTGCGAACTTCGACATTTACCGTCCGTGTCGCGGCCCGCGGACCGGAACCTGAAACGCGTAATTCGCTGACGGTTTTCCGTTTCAGTGTGACCTGGCGGGGCGCTGTTGCATCGCTTTCCACTTTTCCATGACTTGCCCGCAGATAGGCGAGCAACTTTTTCTTGTCATCGTTGGAAACCGCATCATCACCACTACTGGCCTTGATGCCGGCATCGTTAAGCTGCAATAGCAACTTCTTGCTGTCGACACCTAATACGTCAGCCAGTTGTGAAACGGTTACTTTGGACATGTTTTGCTCCTGAAAATCTCTTGGTCCCGGATTGCCTGTCAGTCTTCTTCAGCAAACCAGGGGGCGCGAGCTGCCATAATCAGCGCCGCAGCATCTTCTTCACTCATTTTGCTGATGGCAATCAGCTCATCAACCGCAAGCTCCGCCAGGTCCTCCTGCGTCCGGACGCCCTTTTCGGCCAGTCTGAAGGCCAGCCGTTCGGTCATGCCTTCGAGGTCCATCAGGTCTGCTGATGGGGCATTTTCGTCAAGCACTTCCTCATTGGCAATTAACTGCGTCAGCAAAGCATCCCTGGCCCTGCGGCGGATTTCGGCGACGATTTCCTGATCGAACTCCTCGATCTCCAGCAGCTCGGATTCGGGCACATAGGCCACTTCTTCGATATTGCTGAATCCTTCGGCTACCAGGATGTTGGCCACATCTTCGCCAACATCCAGTTTCTTCATGAAACGATCGAGAATCTTGTGGGCTTCTTCTTCACCTTTCTGTTCCGCCTGCTCCACGGTCAGAACATTGAGGTCCCAACCACCGAGCTCACTGGCCAGACGAACGTTCTGTCCGCCGCGGCCTATGGCCTGCGACAGGTTGGATTCTTCCACGGCGATATCCATGGACTGGTTCTCTTCGTCAACGACGATCGAAGCCACCTCGGCTGGCGCCATTGCGTTGATCACAAATTGGGCCGGGTTTTCGTCCCAGAGAATGATGTCGATACGCTCTCCGGCCAATTCGTTGGAAACCGCCTGCACCCGTGAGCCCCGCATGCCGACACAGGCGCCGATCGGATCCGTGCGCTTGTCGTTGGAACGCACCGCGATCTTCGCCCTGCGGCCCGGATCACGCGCCCCACCCATGATGGTCAGCAAGCCCTGGCCGATTTCAGGCACTTCCAGTTCGAAAAGCGCCACCAGGAACTCTACGATTGTCCGGCTGGCAAACAGTTGCGGCCCCCGGGGCTCCGGCTTCACTTCATAAAGAAACGCGCGGAGGCGGTCACCGGGGCGAACCGACTCACCGGGGATCATGTTTCGCTGTGAAATAAAGGCTTCTGCGTTGCCACCCAAATCCAGGTAAACATTGCCGCGCTCGACGCGCTTTACGATGCCGTTGATGAGTTCGCCCGCCCGGCTTTCATATTCCTCGACCACCTGGGCTCTTTCTGCCTCCCGCACGCGCTGAACAATAACTTGCTTGGCGGTCTGGGCCGCAATTCTGCCGAAAGCCGCGTTTTCCATCGGTTCCTCGATGAATCCGCCGACTTCAATCCCGGGATCGATTTTCTGAGCATCCGCCAGGAACATCTGCCCGCCTTCAAACTCCATTTCAGCGTCATCTTCGATCACCTGCCAACGCCGGAAAGTTTGATAATCTCCGGTAGCGCGGTCAATCGACACACGGACGTCGCGTTCCTCGTTGTCGAGTTTTCGGGCAGCAGAAGCCAGCGCCGCTTCCAGCGCACCGAAAATTATGTCTTTGCCAACGCCTTTCTCGTTGGAAACGGCATCTACAACCAGCAGAATTTCTTTGCTCATTGAGCTTCTCTCTTTGAAAATAAATTGTCGTAATCCGGGACCAGCCGCGCTTTGGCGATGTTACTCATCTCCAGCAGCACTTCTGAACCGTCCTGTTCCAGTTTCACCCGGCCATCTTCGGCGCCAAGAATTGTACCCTTGAACTTCCGCCGTCCTTCCTGGGGGGCGAAAAGGGAAATCCTGACAACTTCACCTGTAAAGCGCTGATACTGTTCCGGTGTAAACAGCGGCCGGTCCAATCCCGGCGAGGAGACTTCCAGGTTGTAATGCCCGGGGATGGGGTCTTCCACGTCCAGCAGCGCAGCCACTTCCCGGCTGACTTTTTCGCAGTCCTCGACCGCAATCCCGTCGCCCTGGTCGATATATATCACCAGCACCGCGTTTTTCGGGTCCGAACCGAAATCCAGCCCGACAAACTCGTAGCCCAGGTCTTCAACCAGGGGCTGCAACATTTGTGTGAGCTTCACAGATCTCAATCTTGTCTCCGCATCAGGTCCTGGCTGTTGATTTCGCCGGACACAAAAAAAGGGCTCGCCGGCCCCCCACAATCGTGATGAGTTCAATAAAAAGGCCCCTGCTGGGGCCTTCTCGATAGAACTTGGTAGCGGGGGCAGGATTCGAACCTGCGACCTTCGGGTTATGAGCCCGACGAGCTGCCAGACTGCTCCACCCCGCATCAGCAAGTGGGGGATGATATAGGCTCCCCCGGACTAATTCAAGCCCCGAAGGATGCCATGCAGACCGCAATCAGGGAACTCGAGAATATTCCCAGCCCGATCATCAGTATACCATTCAAAGATATTGCTGCACGGAAATCTACCGGGGCCTCGATATTCGCTTCCGTCACCGGTTCGTCGAAATACATCAGCTTGACGACCCGGAGGTAGTAAAAGGAACCCACCACGGAGAAAACAACGGCGATGATGGCCAGCCACATCAAGCCCGCATCCAGCGCGGCCTTGATCACCATCCACTTGGCAAAGAAACCGACAAAGACGGGAACCCCGGCCATGGAAAACATGACCATGGCCATCACAGCGGCATACCAGCTGTTGCGTTGATTGAGGCCCTTGAAGTCATCCAGTTTGTCAGCCTCCACGCCCCTGGCGGAAAGCAGGACGACCATGCCAAACCCGGCAGCGGACATCAGCGAATAGACGATGACGTAAAACATGCCGGCGCCATAGCCGGTTGCCGTGCCCGGAAGCAAGCCCATCAGCACAAAACCCATGTGGGAGATGGTCGAATAAGCCAGCATTCTCTTGATGTTCGTCTGGGCGATTGCTGCCAGGTTCCCCAGTATGATGGAAAGCACCGCAAGGATACTCAGCATCTGGGACCAGTCCGTTTGCATATCGCCCAGGCCGGTCTGTAACAGGCGGAAAGCCATTGCAAAAGCAGCCATCTTCGGTACCGACGAGATGAACAGAGTGGTCGCAACCGGCGCGCCCTGGTAAACATCCGGAATCCACATATGAAACGGCACCACACCGAGTTTAAACGCCAGGCCGGCAACCAGGAACACCAGTCCGAATACCAGCAACGTGTCATTGCTGCCGATCGAGGTCACCGCACGGGAGACCTCGTACAGGTCCATGGTTCCGGTAGCCCCGTAGATCATCGACATGCCGTAAAGCAGCATTCCGGAAGCCATCGAACCCAGCACGAAGTATTTCATCGCGGCCTCGGAACCGATGCGCGAGTCCCGGTCAAATGCGACCAGTGCATAGGAAGAAAGCGAAATGAGTTCCAGCCCCAGGTAAATCATGACCAGGCTGTTGGCTGAAATCAGCAACATGACCCCCAACAGCGCAAACAGCGAGAGGGTGTAAAAATCAGCCCGGAACATGCGGAACTGCCGCAGGGAGAACTTGGCGTAGATATAGACCAGGCCCAGGATCAGGAAACTGAACAGCTTCAGTACATCACCCATGGGGTCGCGGATGAATGAACCGTTAAAAGCCACCGCGGAACGGACGCCTTCGGCGGCATAGTCACTGCGCAGCGTCATGATGGCTGCGAAAACCAGTGTCAGCATCGCCAGCATATGGATGATTCCACGGCGCTCCTCGCCGAGGAACAAATCCACGATCAGGATCAGGCAGGCCATACTCAGCACCCAGAATTCAGGGGCGGCCAGCAACATGTTTGCATTATTCATAATTTTAGGCCTTAAAACTTCGGCTGCTGGATGTGTTGCAGCAATTGTTCAACCGAAGCATGCATCAGGTTTACCAATGGCTCAGGCCAGAGGCCGACCAGCAGGACAGCCACCGCCAGGGTTCCCAACACCAGCGCTTCCCTGGCATTGATGTCCTCGAGGTGGGCGACATTCTTGTTGGCGACTTCGCCGAAGATCACGCGCTTTACCAGCCACAGGCTGTATGCAGCGCCCAGTATCAAGGTCAACGCCGCCAGGAATGCATACCAGAAATTGGCCTGGAAAGCGGCCAGGATCACCATGAATTCACCGACGAATCCACTGGTGCCCGGTAAACCGGCGTTGGCCATGAAAAACAGTACTGCCAGTGCTGCAAACCAGGGCATGGTGTTGGCAACGCCGCCGTAGTCAGCGATCATCCGGCTGTGCAGACGGTCGTAAAGCACGCCGACACAAAGGAACAGCGCACCTGAAATGAAGCCATGAGAAATCATCTGGACCATCGCGCCTTCGACACCGAGGGCAGCGCCCCTGCCGTTGTCAGTGTTCTGAAACACCGCGAAAGCGATGAACATGCCCAGCGTGACGAAACCCATGTGTGAAATGGACGAATAGGCGATGAGTTTTTTCATGTCCTGCTGGACCAGGGCGACGAAACCGATATACACCACGGCGATCAGGGAAAGCGTGATGATCAGCCAGTCCAGCGCCGCCGCGGCGTCCGGCGTGACCGGCAGGCTGAACCGGATGAAGCCGTATCCACCGATCTTCAACATGATCGCTGCCAGGATGACAGAACCACCGGTTGGAGCTTCCACATGGGCGTCCGGCAACCACGTGTGTACCGGCCACATCGGAACCTTGACCGAAAAAGCTGCAAGGAAGCCAAGGAACAACCATTTCTGGACCGCCAGGCTGAGCGGGAACTGTTGCCATTCCAGGATCGACCAGCTGCCCGACTGGATATAGAGATAGATCAGGCCGATCAGCATGAAGACCGAACCCAGGAACGTGTAAAGGAAAAACTTGATCGTCGCGTAAACCCGGCGCGGTCCGCCCCACATGCCGATCACCAGGAACATCGGGATCAGCATGGCCTCGAAAAACACGTAGAACAGCATGGCGTCAAGCGCGGAGAAAACCCCGACCATCAGTCCTTCCATGATCAGGAAAGCCGCCATGTACTGGTTCACTTTTACCTGGATGACTTCCCAGCCCGCAATGATCACCAGGACGCCGAAAAATGTTGTCAGCAGGATCAGGGGCACCGAGAACCCGTCGACCCCCAAACTGTAAAAAATATCGAAGGTCGCGATCCACGGTTTGTGTTCTGCAAACTGCATCGCGGCGGTGGAAACATCAAACGCCGTGAACAGGGTGATGCTCAGTGCGAAAGTGGCGCCCGCAATAGCCAGGGCCAGCAACCTCGCCAGCGCAGCACGGTGCTCACCGATTGCAATGACCGCCAGCCCACCGAAAATCGGCAGCCAGATCAGTACACTAAGAATGGGCCAGTTGGATGACATTATTGTTTTCGCCCCTCTACTTCAGCATTACCCAGATTGCGACCATGCCGATCAGGCCTACAATCATCGCAAAGGCATATTGGAACAGGTATCCACTTTGCCAGAGGCGTACCCTGGCGGAGAGTGTCCCCATCAGGCGCGCGGATCCATTCACCAGCACGCCATCAATCAGCCCTGCGTCCGCTTTCTTCCACAATTCGTTACCGATACTGATGGTCCGGCGTACGAAAATCCTCTGGTACAGCTCATCGACATAGAACTTGTTTTCCAGGATACGGTGCAACCTGGGCATTTTGTGCTGCAACTGATCCGCCACCGAAGGCCTGAACAGGTAAATAAAGGTTGCCAGGGCAAATCCGCTGATCATCAGCCAGAAAGGTGCGGTTCCCAGGGCATGCGTCGCCATCGCCGCAGGACTGTGGAAATGTTCGCCGACGGCTGCCACCACGTCGTTTTGCGGCAACACGTTGATCGCGTCGGACAACCAGCCGCCGAACAGAACCGGGCCGATCGTCAGGTAGCCGATCACGATCGACGGAATGGCCAGAAGGATCAGCGGAACCGTCACGACCAGCGGGGATTCATGCGGCGCGTGCTGCAGCAGGCCATTCGGGGGATGGTCGCCGGCCCCGACATCGACCCGGTAGCGCGGCTGACCATGGAAAGTCAGGTACAGCAGGCGGAAACTGTAGAAAGACGTGATCAGGACACCCAGCAGCACAGCCCAGTACGCCACGTGTGACCCGAAGCGACTGGATTCATGCACGGCCTCGATGATCGCATCCTTTGAATAGAAACCGGACATGAATGGGAATCCGATCAATGCCAGGGTGCCTACCCAGGCGGTGATCCAGGTGACCGGCATCTGCTTCCGGAGGCCGCCCATGAAACGCATGTCCTGCTGGTGATGCAGCGCGATGATGACCGAACCAGCACCCAGGAACAGCAGCGCCTTGAAAAAAGCGTGTGTCATCAGGTGGAAAATTGCCGCCGAATAGGCGGACACTCCGAGGGCGACCGTCATGTAACCCAGTTGAGACAGGGTCGAATACGCGATCACCCGCTTGATGTCATTCTGGACCAGGCCGACCAGTCCCATGCTGAACGCGGTCACGGCTCCGATCAGCATGACGAAACTGAGCGCCGCATCGCTCAACTCGAACAACGGCGACATCCTGGCAACCATGAAAATACCCGCGGTCACCATGGTCGCGGCGTGGATCAATGCGGAAATCGGGGTCGGGCCTTCCATTGAATCCGGAAGCCACACGTGCAGCGGCGCCTGTGCCGATTTACCCATTGCGCCAATGAACAGGCAAATGCAAATCACGGTAATCCAATGCCACTCGAACCCGGCCACGATGGTGACCGTTTCGCCGGCAATACTGTCGGCCCGGCCGAACACTTCCGAGTAATCCAGCGTGCCGAAGCAGTAAAGCACCGCCGCAATACCGAGCAGGAATCCAAAATCACCCACGCGGTTCACCAGGAAGGCTTTCAATCCGGCGGAAATGGCGGAGTCGCGCTTGAACCAGAATCCGATCAACAGGTAGGACACCAGGCCGACCGCTTCCCAGCCGAAAAACAGCTGCATGAAGTTGTTGGACATCACCAGCATCAGCATCGAGAAAGTGAACAGGGCGATATAGCTGAAAAACCGCTGATAGCCCGGATCATCGGCCATGTAGCCGATCGTGTAGATATGCACCATCAGGGAGACGAAGGTCACCACGCACATCATCAACACGCTCAGGTGGTCGATCAGAAAACCGACTTCAAAGCGGATTCCGTCAGAAATCATCCACGTATAGATACTCACGTTCTGGGTATCGAGATTGTTGAATACCTGCAGGTACAAAACCCAGGCCGAGAGGAAAAATGAAACGGCGACGCCCAGGATGGTGACCCAGTGAGATCCCGCCCTGCCGACCTGGTTCCTCAGGAGACCGGCGACAGCAGCCGCAACCAGCGGCAACAGGGGTATCAACAACAATAACGTTTTAAGAGACATATCAGCCCTTCAGATCGTCCAGTTCGGTCACGTTTATCGTCTGGCGGTTTCGGAACAGCACGACGAGAATCGCCAGGCCGATCGCTGCTTCGGCGGCCGCCACGGTCAGGATAAAAAACACGAATACCTGCCCGTCCATGTTGCCAAGGAACCTTGAGAAAGCGATGAAATTCATATTCACCGCCAGCAACATCAGTTCAATGCACATCAGCAGGATGATCACGTTTTTCCGGTTCAGGAAAATGCCGGTAACACTCAGGCTGAACAGCAATGCCCCAAGCGTCAGGAAATGTGTCAGTGTCAACATGATTCTGCTCCTCAGCTCCCCTGCCTGGGTTCGGATTTCATTTTCACCAGGCGGACACGTTCATCAGGCCGGACCCTGACTTGCAGGGAGGGGTCCTGGCGATGCCCGCCGGTGCGTTGCCGCAGGGTCAGGGCCACCGCGGCAATAATGGCGACCAGCAATATGACACCGGCAACTTCGAAGGCCAGGAGGTATTGGGTAAACAACCATTCACCGACCGCCTTGGTATTGCTGTAGCCCTGGGGATTCGCTGCCGGAATCGGAAACGCCGCGGCCTCGAACCGGCTTTTGGACCAGAGCACGATCAACAGTTCGACCGCCATCAATGCGGCCACTACCAGCCCTGCGGGCAGGTAGCGAATGAAGCCCTCTTTGAGCGGCTCGACCTTGATGTCCAGCATCATCACCACGAACAGGAACAGCACCATGACGGCGCCGACATAGACCACGACGAGCACGATCGCGAGAAATTCGGCCTCCAGCAACATCCAGATGGCCGCGGCGCTGAAGAAAGTCAGGACCAGGCTGAGAGCCGCGTAAACCGAATTGCGGACCGAGATGACCATCACCGCTCCAGCCAGCATCACCAGGGAGAACACGTAAAACACTATTTCATTAATCGGCATCTGCTCTGCTCCGCTCAGCGATACGCTGCGTCCTGACGGCGATTTTCGGCGATGCTTTCCTCGAAGCGGTCGCCAATGGCCAGCAGTTTTTCCTTGGTCATGATGTGCTCACCCCGGTTTTCAAAGTGATACTCGAGGACATCGGTTTCCACGATCGAGTCGACCGGACAGGATTCCTCGCAAAATCCACAATAAATGCACTTGAAAAGATCGATCTCGTAAAGCGTGGTGCGCCGGGTGCCGTCTTCCCTCTGGGTGGAGTCAATGGTGATCGCCAGCGCCGGGCACACCGCCTCGCAGAGTTTGCAGGCGATACAGCGCTCTTCGCCATTCGGGTAGCGCCTGAGCGCATGCAAGCCGCGAAAACGGTTCGACTTGGGGGTTTTTTCTTCCGGGTAGTTGATCGTGAACTTGGGCCGGAAGAAGTACTTGAGCGTGAGCCACAGTCCCTGGCCCAGTTCAATCAGCAGCAGGCTCTTCAGGTAACGGGTAATTGTATTCATTTTCAGCTACCCCTCACGACCAGGCCAAATACGGAAATCACCGCCGCAACCATGACCCACGCGAGGGTTATGGGTATAAAAACTTTCCAACCCAGGCGCATGATCTGGTCGTAGCGGTAACGCGGAAACGTGGCCCTGACCCACAGGAATACAAACATGAAGACGACGGTCTTGGCCAGGAACCAGAAAATACTGCCCTCGCCCAGGATCGTATCGCCCAGCAACGGCAGGCCTTCAAACGGCGACAACCAGCCGCCCATGAAGAACAGCGCGGTCAGGGCGGAAATCAGGATCATGTTGGCGTATTCGGCCAGAAAGAACAGCGCAAATCCGGAGCCGGCGTACTCGACATGGAAACCAGCCACGATTTCAGACTCGCCCTCGGCGACGTCAAACGGCGCACGGTTGGTTTCCGCAAGACCGGAAATGATATAAATCATGAACATCGGCAACAACGGCAGCCAGAACCAGTCAAGGACTCCGCCCTGCTGGGCCAGCACGATCTCGCTGAGGTTCATGGATCCGGCCAGGATCATTACGCCGACCAGTGCAAAACCCATTGCGAGTTCATAGGAAACCATCTGTGCGGTCGAGCGCAGCGCGCCCAGGAATGCATACTTGGAGTTGGATGCCCAGCCTGCGATGATCAGGCCGTAAACCCCGAGTGACGACATACCCAGTATGTACAGGACGCCGGCATCGACGTTCGCCAGCACGGCCCAGTCATCAAACGGAACCACCGCCCAGGCTGCAAAAGCGGGCGCCAGTGATAAAACGGGCGCCAGCAGAAAAAGAAACTTGTTTGCATTCTCGGGCAAAACAATTTCTTTCAGCAAAAGTTTGAACACATCAGCGAACGGCTGGGCCAGTCCCAGAGGCCCGATCCGGTTAGGCCCCTTGCGAATCTGCATCCAGCCGATCACCTTTCTTTCCATGAAGGTGAAATAGGCGACGGTCAGGATCAGGGGCACCACGATGGCCAGTATCTTCAACAACAGGAAGAGCATGTAGATCAATTGGTCCATGAAGGTCTCGGACATCACGCCACCTCCACAGAAACCGGCGCCACCGCAGGCCCGAACTCGCGGGTCGCGGGGGTTGCGCTGCGCAACCAAACGCCACCGGGCGGTACACGGCTGCTGACCCTGACTTCGAGTTCAGCCTGGCTTCCGCCCTGGCTGACCCTTGCCATGACCCCGTGTTCCAGACCCAGGCGGGCTGCGTCTTCGGGGTTGAGCCCGACGAACGCACTGCTGGCCTGTTGAGTTTGCTGCAGCGGTTCTGAGCGCCGGCACAACATGTCTATTGAATACATGGGTAATTCACCCGTCCTGTAAAGAGAGTTTTCGTAGCCGGGTGCGGTCAGCGACGGCTCTCCCGAAACCGGGTCCGTTTTGTCACGTTCGGTCAGCAAATCGCTCAATACGTCTTCGACGTTGATTTGATCAAACCCCTCGAGTCCCATTTCGGCTCCGATCCTGCGCAGGATTTTCCAGCCCGGCCGGGTCTCTCCCGGCGCTGTTCCAGCCGCTTTGTAGCTCATGACCGAGCCGTCGAAATTGACCATGCTGCCTTCCGACTCGGGCTGCGGCGCCAGCGGCAGAATCACGTCGGAAATTTCACGCAGGGTTTCAGACGCATGGGAAACGACGGATATCACGCTGCCGGCCTGGCGCAACGCGCTCATCGCGCGGGCGGGGTTATCGATATCGTACTCGGGTTCGATTCCCCAGAGCAGGTAACACTGCCTCGGGGAGGCCAGCATTTCCGCAGCATTCATACCCGCAAGGGCTTCACAACCCCCGGGACCATGGTGTGGCACTGCACCGGCCAACCGGCCACCCGCAGCGTTGCCGCCGTGGGGCAAACGGTTGAATGCGGCACCGGTCGCCCCAGCAATGTAAGCCGACAGCGAGCGCAGCCAGGCTGCGTCGGGGTGGCTCATACCTGACTGACCCAGCAGAACCAGGCCGTTTTTCGCTTCCTGCAAACGGGTGGCCAGGGCGTTGTGGCTTTCAGTGCTCTTGGCGCCATCCAGGATGACACGCAGGTAAGCGGGCGCCGGATTGCCGGTGGTTTTCTCGACCGCGGCGGCTAATGCTGCCAGTTCTCCGACCATGCGCTGGGGCGCAACAATGGCATCCAGGCTGGTTTCAAACGTGAATTCCCAGTCCAGCGGATTGATGCTGGAAATCCTGGCGCCGTTTCTCCAGGCTTTCCGGATGCGATGACCGACCAGCGGCGCCTCTTCCCGGGGGTTGCTTCCTACCAGGAGCACCACGTCGCTGTTTTCAACGGCTGCGATTTTCTTTTCAAAAGGCGCCGGGGCCGAACCGGGAAGATCATCGGAAAAGTCCTGTTCACGCAGGCGATGATCGATGTTTCCCGAACCCAGCCGGCGAACCAGGCGCTGCGCCAGGAAAAATTCTTCGGATGCTGCGGACGGCGACATCAGCGCACCGAACTGTTCCGGGCCGTTGGTCTCGATGTTTTGACTCAAAATCCTGGCCACGGTTTCGGCGGCTTCATTCCAGGAAACGATCTTCCATTCCCCGTTTTCCTTGACCTGCGGCGCGGTAACCCGGTCTTCCGTATACAAGCCGATGTGGCTGAACCGGTCACGATCGCTCATCCAGCTTTCGTTGGTCGATTCATTGTCACGCGGCACGCTGCGCAACACCCGGCCCCTGCGAACATGGTGGAACAGGCTGGAACCTACTCCGTCATGGACCGCCACAGACGGCCTGGCCACCAGTTCCCATGCCCTCGCGGCAAACCTGAACGGTTTGTTGGTGAGTGCGCCAACCGGACATATGTCTATGATATTGCCGGATAACTCGGAATTAATACTGTTTTGCACGCAGGTGCCGATTTCAACGCGGTCACCGCGGCCTGCTCCACCCATCTCGCTGGTGCCGGCGATTTCCTCGAGGAAGCGGACACAACGCGTGCAGTGGATACAGCGGGTCATTTCCGTCTGCACCAGCGGACCGACATTCTTGTCCCTGACGACGCGTTTGCGTTCGCTGAAACGGGAAACCGAACGGCCATAACCCATGGCCTGGTCCTGGAGTTCGCACTCCCCGCCCTGGTCACAGATCGGGCAATCCAGGGGATGATTGATCAGCAGGAATTCCATCACGCCATGCTGGGCGTCGGTGGCACGGCGTGATTCGGTATAGACTTTCATACCCTCCATCACCGGGGTCGCGCAGGCCGGCATCGGCTTGGGCATTTTCTCCACGTCCACCAGGCACATGCGGCAATTGGCCGCGATACTCAGCTTCGGGTGGTAACAAAAACGGGGTATCTCGATACCGGCCTTGTCCGTGGCCTCGATGATCATCGAGCCTTTCGGAGCCTTGAGCGGAATCCCGTTGACCTCGATATTGACCATTTCCACGGCTTGTTCCACAGCCTGTTCCATTTTGGCACTCATGCGGCCAGCCCCTGTCGCCCCTCAACCATCGAGCGGCCGTTCTTGATATAAAAGTCGAATTCTTCCCAGTAATGCCTCAGGAATCCCTGCACCGGCCAGGCCGCTGCCTCGCCAAAGGCGCAGATCGTGTGACCCTCTATTTGCCCGGCGGCCGACTTCAGCAATTCGAGGTCGCCCTCATTGCCTTGACCGGCGACGATCCGTTTCAGCATCCGGTGCATCCACCCGGTGCCCTCGCGGCACGGTGTGCACTGGCCGCAGGATTCCATGTGGTAGAACTGTGCAATTCGCTCGCAGGCCTTGACCATGCAGGTAGTATCGTCCATCACGATCACGGCGCCGGAACCCAGGCCGGATCCCGCCTTGCTCAATGAATCGAAATCCATGTCACAGCCCATGATCACGTCAGCCGGCAATACCGGCATTGAAGACCCACCCGGAATGACTGCTTTGAGCTTACGCCCGGGCCGCATGCCACCGGCCATTTCCAGCAATGCGGAAAACGGGGTTCCCAGGGGAACTTCGAAATTACCCGGATTGGCCACGTGCCCGGATACCGAGAAACATTTTGGACCGCCATTGTTCGGCCGGCCGATTTTCAGAAACCAGTCGGCTCCATTGCGCATGATGGAGGGCACCGAAGCCAGGGTTTCCGTGTTGTTGATGGTGCTGGGATTGCCGTACAGCCCGAAATTGGCCGGAAATGGCGGCTTGAAACGGGGCTGGCCTTTCTTGCCTTCGAGCGATTCCATCAGCGCGGTTTCCTCCCCGCAGATGTAGGCGCCGGCGCCAAGAGCCGTGTAAATGTGCATCGTCACCCCGGAGCCCATGATGTTCTCGCCCAGCAACCCCGCCTCGTAGGCCTCTTTCAGGGCCTGCTCGAAGCGTTCGAAGGGTTCGTGATGGAACTCGCCACGCAGGTAGTTGTATCCGACCGTAGCACCCATCGCGTAACCCGCGATGGCCATGCCTTCGATGACCGCATGGGGATTGAATCGCAGGATATCCCGGTCATGGCAGGTCCCCGGCTCGGATTCATCCGAATTGCAGAGTATGTACTTCTGGACCGGAGCCGACCGTGGCATGAAACTCCACTTCAGGCCGGTCGGGAAGCCGGCGCCGCCGCGCCCGCGCAAGGCAGACTCCTTGACCGTGCTGATGATCACTTCCTGCGGGGTTTTTTCCTCCAGGACTTTGCGCCAGGCTTTATAGCCGTCAACCGAGAGGTAGGTGTCCATCGACCAGGGCTGGTCGGCGTGAAGCGTCGTGAATACGACGTTATGTTCTGCCATGTCGTTGTTACTCCAGCCCGTCCAGAATGGCGTCCAGTTTCTTCAAATCGAGTTTTTCGTGGTAATGACCATCCACCACGGCCATCGGCGCGCCGCAGCAACCGGCCAGGCATTCTTCTTCCCGGACCAGCGTGATCCGTCCGTCCGAGGTTGTTTCGCCGAGGTTTACCCCGAGTTTCTTTTCCGCATGACCGACCATTTCTTCGGCGCCGTTCAGCCAGCAAGAAATGTTGGTGCAGATATTGACCTTGTGCCTTCCGACAGGCTCGGTGAAAAACATCGAATAAAAAGACACCACTTCATGCGCCCAGACCGGAGGCAAATCCAGGTAAGCAGCCACGGCTTCCGTCAGGTCGCGGGTGATCCACCCGCCGTTCTGTTCCTGCGCGGCAATCAGTGACTGGATCAGCGCCGAGCGCTTCTTGTCTTGCGGAAATTTCGCTACCCAGTGATCAATGGTCTTCCGGGTTTTTTCGGTCAGCATGGCAACACCGTTGTCGGTAATTTCGTTTTTCATTTCGGTCCGGGACGCCATCAGCGGTCGACCTCACCGAACACCAGGTCAAGGGTGCTGATGATGGCGACGGTATCAGCCAGCATGTGCCCCCGGGCCATTTCGTTGATGCCTGACAGGTGAGCAAAACCGGGAGCCCGGAAATGCGCCCGGAAAGGCTTGTTCGCGCCGTCTGAAACCAGGTAACAGCCGAATTCGCCCTTTGGCGCCTCGACGGCTGCATAGGTTTCTCCCTCGGGCACACAATAACCCTCGGTGAACAGTTTGAAATGGTGGATCAGGGCTTCCATGTCATCCTTCATTTCTTCGCGTTCCGGCGGGATGACTTTGAAATTCTTGAGCATTACGTTACCCGGATTTTTTTTCAGCCAGTCCACGCATTGCAGGATGATTTTCGCTGATTGACGCATTTCTTCGACGCGCACCAGGTAACGGTCGTAGCAATCTCCGCCGACACCTACCGGAATATCGAAGTCGACCTGGTCGTACATCGCGTAGGGTTGCTTCTTGCGCAGGTCCCATTCCACGCCAGAGCCGCGCAGCATCACGCCGGAGCAACCCATCTGCAGCGCTTTCTCCGGTGATACCACGCCGATTCCAACCGTGCGCTGTTTCCAGATCCGGTTGTTCGTCAGCAGGGTTTCGTATTCATCGATCTTGTCCGGCACATCGGCGGCGAACGCCTCGATGAAATCAAGCAAAGACCCTTCCCGCCACTCGTTTCGGCGTTTCAGGCTCTTACCCTTGGTCCAGCGCGTTTCCGGGTAGACAGGCATCGTCTCCGGCAGATCGCGGTACACCCCGCCGGGCCGGTAATAAGCAGCGTGCATCCGCGCGCCGGACACAGCTTCGTACATATCCATGACCATCTCCCGTTCGCGAAACGCGTACAGGAAAACGGTCATGGCTCCGAGGTCGATTCCGCAGGATGCGATCCACAGCAGGTGGTTGGAAAACCGGGTGATCTCGTCGAACATCGTGCGAATCCATTGTGCACGGGGAGGCGGTTCTATCCCGAGCAGTTGTTCAATGGCGCGGACATAAGCATGTTCGTTGCACATCATCGACATGTAATCGAGACGGTCCAGGTAGCCGATGGACTGGTTGAACGGCTTGCTTTCGGCGAGCTTTTCGGTTGCGCGATGGAGCAGCCCCACATGTGGATCCGCCCGGACCACGGTTTCTCCATCCATCTCCAGCACCAGGCGCAACACTCCGTGTGCCGCCGGATGCTGGGGGCCGAAATTCATCGTGTAGTTGCGTATTTCAGCCATCTCAGTTTTCCTGCCCGCCGGCTGCCTTGTTTTTTGCGGCTTCCTGTTCTGCCGCGGCTTCAGCAGCCTGGTCATATTCATCTGTTACGTAGCGCGAATCGTTCCTCAAAACACGTGGCACACCGACCCGCGACTCGATTTCCACCGGCTCATAGACCACGCGTTTTTTCTGGCTGTCATACCGGACTGCAACATTGCCGATCAGCGGGAAATCCTTGCGGAAAGGATGACCGGTAAAGCCGTAATCCGTCATGATCCGCCGCAGGTCAGGGTGGCCCTCGAATACGATCCCGAACAGGTCAAATGCCTCGCGCTCGTACCAGTTGGCTGAACTCCATATTTCGACCAGCGAAGGTACGATCGGCATACCTTCATCGGGCGCAAAACAACGAATCCTCAGACGGCGGTTATGCTTCAGTGACAGAAGGTGCACGACCACGCCGAAACGCCGCTTCATGCCTTCGTCCGTTGGCCTGTCCGCCCAATCAAAACGGCCGGAACCCATGCCTTCAACGCCTCTGCTGAAGCCCTCGCTGGAGGCGCTCGTCCGTATCCCATTCAGACTGGCCGTAACTGAGGTAATCCACGCCACACAGGTCAGTAAGCTGCTCAAAACTGAATTCGTCTTCGTCCCTGAGAACCCGGCAGACTTCCAGCCAGGAATGGGTTTCCACTTCCATCGTCAGGATGCCGCTCTGGGATTCACCGAGAGCCACCCGGTTTTCGAATCGGGTGCTTAGCCGTTCCGCAATGGCTTTTTCTGCTTCGCTCATATCGCTACCTTGCGATCGTGGATTCGCGGCGAATTTTCGCCTGCAACTGGAGAATGCCGTAAATCAATGCTTCGGCTGTCGGCGGACAGCCCGGTATGTAAACGTCCACAGGAACCACGCGGTCACATCCCCGCGTAACCGAGTATGCATAGTGGTAGTAACCGCCACCGTTAGCGCACGAACCCATCGAGATGACCCATTTTGGATTGGGCATCTGGTCGTAGACTTTTCGAAAGGCCGGCGCCATCTTGTTGGTGAGTGTGCCGGCTACGATCATTACGTCTGACTGCCTCGGACTGGGGCGGAAGATCACGCCGAAACGATCCAGGTCATAACGGGACGCTCCTGCCTGCATCATTTCAACCGCACAGCAAGCCAGTCCAAACGTCATCGGCCACATCGACCCGGTGCGAGCCCAGTTGAGCAGCGCATCCAGGCTGGTGGTGACCATGCCGCGATCCAGCAGGGGGTTGGCGTCGGCATTCGGACGAAGAATATCGTCAACCGAGTCCAACGGGACGGGATTGTTCATTCCCATTCCAGTGCTCCTTTTTTCCAGACGAAAAAGAACCCGATGATGAGTTCAGCGACAAATACGGTCATGGCCATGAGGCCAAAAACCCCGAGCTTGTCCAGCACCAGTGCCCAGGGAATCAGGAATGCAATTTCAAGGTCAAAAATAATGAACAGGATGGCGACGAGGTAATAACGGACATCGAATTTGGATCGGGCGTCCTCGAAAGCCTCGAAGCCGCATTCATAGGGAGAGGACTTTTCGCTATTGGGGCTGGCATGGTCGAGTAACTTACCCAGTATTCCGCCCGTGGCCAGGAGTACGATACCCAATGCGACAGATATCGCGAGAAAGATCAGAACCGGAAAATATTCTGCGAGCATGCTCGTCTCTCTTTTTGGCCGGTGATCTGTCACCGGTTTTTATTAAATTATGGTGCCCAAGGCCGGACTCGAACCGGCACGGCTGTCGCCACTACCCCCTCAAGATAGCGTGTCTACCAATTCCACCACTTGGGCCCGTCTTCACCCGGACTCAGCTATCGCCGTTGTCCGACCCCGAACTATCTTCTGTGTCTTCCACCGGCTCGGCTTCTTCGGTAATGGCGTTCGCTGCCGGCTCCGGCACCACGTCACCGGCGGCGTCGAAAGCAGGTACATCGGTGACCATTGGTTCATCCGACGTGACCGATTGTTCTCCGCCCGGCGCGGTAACTTCAACTGCGGGGGCAACCTGCACTGAACCGATGACGCCGAGATCCTCTTCAGGCGCAGCTGTGATCCTGGAAATCATCACCGCCATCGTCAGGCTGATGGCGCAGAACAGGGTCGCCAGCACCCACGTCGAGCGGGTGAGGAAGTTTCCCGCACCCCTGGCGCCGAAAACCGTGCCGGAAGCGCCGCTGCCAAATGCAGCGCCGGCAGTCGCGCCCTGCCCCTTCTGAACCAAAACGAGGGCCACCAGCGCAATGGCTATAAGTACATGAAATATATTTAATACTTGCATAAAAAAATCCGATTCTCAGGGAACATCAAGCGACAGCGTTGCGAATGGCGAGGAAATCCCCGACCTTGAGCGAGGCTCCTCCCACGAGCCCGCCATCGATATCGTCCCGGGCAAATAATTCGGCGGCATTGGACCCATTCACGCTGCCACCGTACAAGATACGTAATTGACCGGCGATTATATCATCCTGAGAAACAAATTTGTCACGTATGAATGCATGAACTGCCTGGGCCTGGTCCGGAGACGCCGTCTTACCGGTTCCAATCGCCCAAACAGGCTCATAAGCCACGACCGCCCGCGCAAACCCGCCAATGCCGCAACGGTCCAGCACGGCATTGATTTGCCGGTCCACGACCGATTCCGTCTCGCCGCGTTCACGCTCTTCCAGCGTCTCGCCCACGCACAGCACCGGTTCCAGCCCTGCGGCCAGTGCAGCCTCAAAACGCTCCGCGACGTCTTCATCCGATTCGCCGTAAATCGTGCGCCTCTCGGAATGCCCGACCAGTACGTAACGGCATCCGAAATCCAGCAACATGCCGGCGGACACTTCGCCCGTGTGCGCACCCTGTGCAACCGGGTTCAGGGTTTGTGCGCCCCAGGATATCGGGCTGCCTTTGAGCATCGCCTGCGCATCGCACAGATAGGGAAAAGGCGGGAAGACCGCCAGGTCAGTGCCGTTTTCATTTCCGGCGCCCGCCAGCAAGCCCGCAAGGAGTTCTTTCACCATGGCGCGTGAACCGTGCATTTTCCAATTTCCAGCAACCAGGATTCTGCGCATGGACTATCCTTCAGGGTAAGTTATAAACGGGCGCTAGAATAACCATGCACCGGCAATATCACAAGGAGCGAAGTTGCCAAATTTGATTCCGGTCATGCGAAGAGGAATCAATTTCGTGAAGACCGGTATCGCCATTCAGGGCTGGTGCCTGTTCAGCTGGGCAAAAAAACCGATTTCTTCAGCCGTTTGCCTGCCAATTTTGCATTGATCCAATGAATCCGGCATCACCGATGAAAACGAATTGATGGGAATCCGCACGCCCATGATCTCGGCCCGATGCTGCGGGAACAGCGGCCTGCGGTCCGGATCGGCGTAACCTTCGGGGAAAATGGGTTCTCCGCTGGAAAGGACGTATTTATCGGAAGCGCCCAGCACGTGCAACATTTCGTGCGTGAAAATGATCAGGTTGCTCGAGTTCATCGAGTTCAGTGCATAGGCCTTCACCAGGCCGTAACGCCCTTTGCGCATACCCACTGAAATACCTGTTTCGTTTTCCCCGTCCAGGCTGTGGTAAAGCACAAACATCTGGATATCCGGCGAGACCAGGTCGTCCTCAAGGTCTCTCATCCAGGCCCACCAGCGCATTTTCAGGCTCCACCAGCCGATCGCGGCCGGATCGAACTGGCCCGGAACCGGCGGCGGAAGCTCAACGCCGGGCGTGGCGACCTGGAAGCGAAATGCCGGCGTAACCGTGAAACCGTAAGGCCGGGATTGCTCGCTCATGAAACGGTTTATTTCTTCGAAAGCCCGGAAGTCGATTTTATCCACGTACTCCCGGGTAGCCGGTCTTTCATCCGCGACGATCGGATAAATCGTCACGAGAATGGGCCGCTCCCAGGCGGCCATGCGCTTTTCCGTCATCCACGTACTGATCAGGATGACGAACAGCACGCTCAACAGCAGCACCACCCGCATCAGCTTGAAGACATTCAAGCTCCTGCCACCATCAATCGGCTGATCAAAACCGAACCGGTGTGGATATTACCCCGCGTATCGATATCGGTCCCTGCCGCCACCACGTTCCTGAAAATGTCACGCAGGTTGCCGGCGATGGTGACTTCTTCGACCGGGTAGGTTATTTCCCCGTTTTCCACCCGGAAACCGGACGCTCCCCTGGAGTAGTCCCCGGTCACCATGTTGACGCCCTGGCCCATCAGCTCGGTGACGTAGAGTCCGTCCCGCATCTGCCGAAACAGGTCTTCCGGGCCTTCGCCGCCCGGTTCCAGCAGCAGGTTTCTGACGCCACCGGCGTTTCCGGTGGTTTCAAGGCCCAGCCGCCTGGCGGAATAGGACGACAGAACATAACCGGTGAGCGTACCCGAATCGATAATCCGGCGTTCGCGCGTCGTTACCCCTTCTGCATCGAAAGAGGAGCTTCCGGCACCGCGCTGCAGCAGCGGGCGTTCGATGATATTCACCCAGGCCGGAAACAGCGCGTCGCCGGCCCTGTCTTTCAGAAAAGACGCGTTACGATAGAGGGCTGACCCGGAAATGCCACCCACGAGATGTCCGACCAGGCTTTGCGCCACTTCGGGTGCAAACAGGACCGGCATTTCCGCCGTCGCCAGCTGGCGCGCACCCAGCCTGCCGACCGTTCGGCGGGCTGCTTCTGTTCCGGTCGTTTCCGGCGGCTCAAGGTCGCTGAAACAGCGGCGGCTGTCATAACTGTAATCCCGCTGCATGCCCTCCCCTTCACCCGCCAACAACACGCAGGACTGGCTGAAACGTGTTCCCGCACTCCTGCCAATGAAGCCGTTTGAATTGCCGTATACTCCGAGACCCAAACCGGCGTTGAAAGAGGCTCCTTCAGAATTGTTGATTCGCGGGTTTGTCCGGCCGGCAGATTCGCAGGCCAGGGCCCGGTCGATCGCGGCGCCGGCATCCATGGCGACGGGATGCCAAAGGTCAAGATCCGGAAATTCCGTGGCCAGGAGCCTGGAGTCCGCGAGGCCGCTGGCCTTGTCTTCCTGCGTGAAGCGGGCGATATCGATCGCATGGCGGACGCAGGCTTCCAGGGTCTCCGGGCGCAGGTCGGCACTGTTTGCATTGCCCTTGCGTTTTCCGATAAAAACGGTCACGGATACGCCGCGGTCCTGCATGTGTTCGAGGGTTTCGACTTCCCCGAGGCGGGCCGAAACAGACAGGCCCTGGCTGGTATGCGCGGAGACTTCTGCGTCACCGGCCCCTGCCTTTCGGGCCAGGCGCAATGCCTCGAGGACGTGGTGCTCGAGTAAATCAAGCTCTGCTTCACGGTTGAGCGTTGGCTGCGTTACCATGGAATGATCCGACAGATAATATAAGACACTACACTAGCACCCCTTACAGGCCCGAAATATTCGTTGAGAACATGATGAAAGGCAAGGAAAAAATTTTTGAAGAACCGGTGCTGGTGAGCAAAAGCCAGCTCCGCCGCGATGCGCTTGAAATAAAGTCACTGGCGCTTGAACTGATCAACCTGGGTCAGTCGAAACTGGGCCAGGTGCCGCTGGATGAGATGGTCAGGGCTGCGATCATGGAAGCCCGGAAAATGAAATCCAACGGCGCCCGCAAACGGCAACTGCAATATGTCGCCAAACTGCTGCGCCGTGATGACCCGGAACCCATCCTGCTGGCCCTTGAAAAATTCGACTCTGAAGCCAGGGAACTGACCGGGCGCCAACACCGCTCTGAAGCCTGGCGTGATTTTCTGCTCGAGGAAGGAGATTCGGCGATCAGCGAACTGATCCGGCACAGGCCTGATTCCGATACGCAGGCGATCCGCCAATTGGTTCGCAATGCCAACCGGGAAACCGCCCTGAACAAGCCACCGGCCTCCGCCAGGAACCTGTTTCGAATCCTGCGCGAGATGGACCAGGCAGAGCCACTGCCCCCGGTCTCAGGCAACCCCTGATCAACCGAGCGCGGTTCCTCATGAATCATCGGTACCGCCCACGGTCAGGGCATCGATTCGCAGGGTAGGCTGGCCGACGCCCACCGGCACACTCTGTCCATCCTTTCCGCATACGCCAACACCGGAATCGAGCTTGAGATCATTTCCGACCATGGAGACCCGTGTCATTACATCCGGCCCGTTGCCGATCAACGTCGCGCCTTTCACGGGCCGGGTGATCCTGCCGTTTTCAATGATGTAAGCCTCGCTGGCTGAAAACACGAATCTTCCGGACGTGATATCCACCTGGCCGCCGGAAAAATTGGCCGCGTAGAGACCGCGCTCGACCGAAGCGATAATCTCATCCGGGTCATGTTTACCCGCCAACATGAACGTATTGGTCATTCGCGGCATGGGTAAATGGGCAAATGATTCCCTGCGGCCATTACCGGTTGGTGCCGTATTCATCAGGCGGGCATTCAACTTGTCCTGCATGTAGTTTTTCAGCACCCCGTTTTCGATCAGCACGTTATGCCGCGTCGGCGTGCCTTCATCATCCACGGACAACGAACCCCTGCGGTCCTTGATGGTTCCATCATCGACCACCGTCACGCATTCCGCCGCAACTTTCTGTCCCAGGCGGCCGCTGTACGCAGACGTGCCCTTGCGATTGAAATCTCCTTCCAGGCCATGCCCGACCGCTTCGTGCAAAAGGACCCCGGGCCAGCCCGGGCCGAGCACGACGGTCATGGTACCGGCCGGCGCAGCCCCGGCCTCGAGGTTAACCAGCGCCTGTCGCACGGCCTCATCAGCCATACCCTGCCAGATGTCGTTTTCCAGCAGCGCACGGTAGGAAAACCGCCCGCCGCCGCCATCATTGCCTTGCTCGCGACGGCCGTTTTGCTCAACAATCACATTGATATTGAGACGAACCAGCGGCCTGACATCGGCCGCCAGCGTCCCGTCGGTTGCAGCGACCAGGATGGTTTCATGGGTCGCTGCCAGGCCGACCATTACCTGGCTGACCCGGGGGTCGCGCGACCGGGCATACACATCGATCTGGCGCAGAAAATCGACTTTTTCCGCCGCTCCCATCGAATTTATGGGGTCATCGATTCCATAAAGCACCGGGGCTTTCTGACTTTTCCATGCCTGCACCTGGCCCTGGCTGCCGTGACGCGCTATGGCCCGCGCAGCCCCCGATGCCTGCATGAGCGAAGGCAGCACGATTTCATCTGCGTAGGCAAAGCCGGTTTTTTCCCCCGAAATGGCGCGGATACCGACGCCCTGTTCGGTTGAATGGGTTCCACTTCTGACCAGGCCGTCTTCCAGTGACCAGGACTCGTGTCGGGTTGATTGAAAATAAATATCTCCGGAATCAACCGCTGGCCCCATCAGGTCGCTGAGCACCTGTTCCAGGCGACCCCGGTCCAGCCCCCCGGGGGCAAGCAACTCCTGTTCCGCCAACTTGAGCCTGTCACTCATATACACATCCTTTATGGGTTTGGGGGCTGCGGCGGCAGCGGTGCGGGTTCCACCACTTTCACGTCAACCGCCTCGAATAGCGGGTCTTCCCATGGGCCCGTGACGGAATACTGCACCTGGGTCGCCTCGCCGATCTGGTTCTGCAACAAGCCCTGGAGGGCCAGGCCGACACCGGCTCCGATCGGGCCACCTGCGAGTACACCGATGATGGGAAGGGTGTTTCCCAGGCCAGGCCGGACGGTCATCAACTGGTCATACTGCTGTTTCACCAGGTCGGTGCTGCCGCTGATCGAGATATTAGCCGCCGAAGACTTCAACAGCATATCATCAGTTGTCGCAGTGCCGTTTTCCATCAGAAACGTACCCGCTGCTTCGTCAAAAGAAAAGCCGGTATCAAAAACGTCGCGAAAATCCAGCGAAAGGCGTTTTGGTAAAGCCTGGATACTCAACAGGCCCAGCAGGCGCCCGGTTCCGGCACTGGCTTCGGCGATATTGCCGTCAACCACCTTGAACTGGATAGATCCGTTCAGGCGGGAAAGCGCGAAAGCAGCCGGCGGGCCCGGCCACCAGGCACTGAAATCCACCCGTGTCTGCCCTCCCTGCACGGCTGAACTGATGTCCATGGATTTCAGAAAATCGCCTAAAGACACCGAGGCCATGTGGATTTCAAAGTCCGACCTCTGGCCCAGTTCCCCCAATGACCAGTCCCCGCTGGCCTGAACAGAAAGCTGTGCGGAAGATGCATCGACTTTTTCAAAATGGAAACCGTTGGCGGTCGGATAAGCCTCGACGCGGGTCTCCCCGAACTCAACACCGGAATATTTGAAGGACCGCGCATACAGGTGGAGCGCCGGCAACTCCGCAGGATCGCTTTGCACATCGACCCCGGTCGTCACCGGGTCTCCCAGTACCAGTCTTTCAAACTCGGCAGTCAGGCTGCCTGGGCCGGTTTCACTCCGGGTGAAGCGGACTTTTCCATCGATATCTGCAGCTTTGAACCCTGCCTGGACTTCGGCATCTACAACCTCAAACACCAGGTTGACGTTTTCGAAGCTGCGGTCAATGAACAACATGTTTGCAGCCTGCAGATCGCTATTTTCAAGCACCAGGCCGCCCATGCCCTTTCCGCCAAGCGCCCCGTCAATGATGACGTCGATCCAGCCATCCAGGTCGAGCACTCCGGTATCGCCCTCTATCCTGATGAAGCCCTCCGGCGGCATCTGGGGCATACCGCCGCCGAGGCGAATGACCGCACTGTGAGGTGAACTGGCGCGTCCAGCCAGGTCAAAACGCATCGTCAGCCGGTCAACCAACTCAAGGTCCAGCAGTTGCCTGGAGCCGGAAAAGGGGTATCTGAACACCAGTGGCCAGCGTTCTCCCGCAGGTTTTGCCAATGGAGGAGGCAGATTCAGGTCTATACCTTCCAACCCGGACTCAACGGTTAACAAGGTCAACGTTTCATCTGATTCCGAGGCAGAAGAAACGACCAGGGAAGCGTTCCACTGGCAGGCGCCTTCAAACCTGGCCAGTTCGGCATAACTATCCAGAATGAACGCAGGAACGACGTCCCTGACTTCAAAAACCCCCTCGAGCTCAGCCCGGAATTTTTCTTCACGTCCGGTTCCGGCCGCAAGATCCAACCGGGCCGGGTGGCTGCGGAAACGGGCATCCAGCGCTTTCCCGGTAAATCCCGTCTGGTCATAGTCAAGTTCCCCGGAAATTTCTTCCAGCGTGATTTCCGAGACCGGATCGGAAAAGTAGCCGTCGGGCAGCACCAGTTTGCCGTCCAGCGCCAGGTTCCCCGGACTGCTCCCAAGTGGAACCACGAGCGCGCCTTCGGTCCGGGCCTCGCCGGCAAAAACAAACGCGGAAAGATCGACCTTGATCAATTCCTGCAACGGTGTCTGTTCGATAAAATCCAGCACCTGCGGCAACAGGGTATCGGCACTGTAATCGACCTTTAATAACGGGGATTTCATATCGGCGATGTCCGCGTGTACGGTTTTTGCAGTGACTCCGCCGATATCGCCGACGCTCCCGTTCAGTTCCATCGACGGGCCGAGAAACCGGACGCTGGCCTGGAAGTCCCTGGCGTCCGGCCAGCCGTCCAGGTAGTCGAGGTGTCCGTTTTCGATCGTTGCGACGGCTTCAAACCGTCCCTTGCCTTCGCGGAACGGCCAGTCATCCATGTCACCGTAAATCTGGAATCTTCCGGAGACCACGTCACCCGCCACCAGCCCCTTCCTGAGCCATGCTTTTACGTTGTCCTTGATAATCGATTCCGGCCAATACGGATCAAGGCGGCCCAGGTTGGCGCGGGTGAAGACTGCGTTGACATCGACATCGGGTTTACCTTCACCAGAGGATATCCGGACGCTGCCCTGCACCGCCAGGTCATCGTTTTCCAGCCCGCAGTCATTGAATCCGACCTGCCAGCCATCTCCCCACGCCAGGTCGATATTGCAGGCGGGAACGGAAAACCGGATCGGGTCACGAAACATGCGCGGCCAGACAGCATCCACCTGGTTTCCCCGCAGTTCCAGCAAACCGGAACCGCGCTGCAACGAGACTTTCGCATCCAGGCCGGCCAGGTCGGGCCAGCGTTCCGAACCCGTCATGCTGGCCTGCGTTACCGAGCCCTCGGCCATCACGACCTTCCAGCCTGAATCGAGGACCAGGTCCAGGTCATCGACACTTCCGGTCATGCGTTCCGGCAGGAATGCCGGCCAGGCGGTTCCATATATGGACATGATGTCCCGCGTCAGGTTGAGCGGAAAGTCCAGGGGCAATTTATCGGCGCTTATCCACAGCCCCAGGTCGGTGTCTTTGTCCCTCGACACGGACAAGCGGGGTGCAATCCAGGACTGTTCACCGTCATCGAAAAGCAAATCGGCCAGGTGCAGGCTCCATTTTCCCTTACCTTCGAACTGCCAGCGCAGGCGGGAGTTTACGTGTTCAAGCGACAAATCCTGGAATTCGTTGACCAGCCTGGCCCTTTCGAGATCAACAATGCCCTTGACGCTGTGACCTTCCTGTTCTGACCATTGGCCCCACAATTCCGCATTCAGCCAACCCGACATTGGCAGGAAAGGGTTTTGCGGCAGCCTGCCCTGGAAGGCTGCAAGCATCAGGTCTCCTGCCGTTGCCTGCCATTCGAGGTTCAGCAGTTTCTGATCATCCCCGAGGGTCATCAGGATCGTCGCTTCGATGTCGCCGTAAACCAGTTCACTGCGGGCGTCGAAAAATCCGGCTTGTATTTCGGTGGAAAGCTCATCCCCGTCCAGGTTCAGGCTTCCCTGTATGTCAGAAAAGCCGAGCAGGATACCCAATTTTTCATCCTGGTAAACCAAACTGGAGTCCTGGAGGACGACTTCACCGATTTTTGCCAGTTCGCCCAGCGCAGATCCTTGCGATTCTCCACCACGGCCACTGACCCCGAATCCTGAAAGCTCCAGGCGGTTATCAACCGTGCGCCGCAACTCGAAATCCGCCCCAATAACGCGAAAATTATAGAAGGGCCGCCCGGGTATCAACAGGTTAAGCGGCTTGATATCCAGCGCGGCGGATTCGATCGCCATCAATTCGCCGGAGCCCTGGTCACCATCCGTGACGGTCAACCGCGCCGGCATGAGCTTCATGCCCCGCAAAGACAGCCGGGGGCCAAACGCTGTCCATTCACCGGTAAAGCTCTCCAGCACGATTGGCCTTCCGAACTCCTCCGACAGCCATGCCTCCAGCCTGGGCTGGTAGTAGTTGCTGTAGGGCATCAGGAGTTTGCCGATGCCCACCACGACCGCCGCCAGGATCACCAGGATGGAAAATGCGGTCCACAACAGCGTTTTTGCACGCCGGAAAGATTTCTTCAGCACGTTCATGTCAGTTTGGGGAGCACTCAGAGCAGGACGACATCATACTGGTCTTGTGCGTACTGGTCTTCGCTTTGGAACCGGATCGACTTGCCGGTCAACTCCTCCAGTTCGGCAACGGTTGACGATTGTTCATCCAGAATACGCTCCACGACTTTTGGCGAGGCCACGACCATCAGTTTATTGGCCTCGAATTGCCGGCTGGAGCGCATGATTTCACGGAAGATTTCCAAACAAACCGTTTCGGCGCTCTTGATGGTTCCTCTCCCGTCACAGTACGGGCAGGGAATGCATAACCGGTGCTCCAGGCTCTCGGTTGTTCGTTTACGGGTCATTTCAATCAAACCCAAAGACGAAATTTCGGTCAGGGTTGTTTTTGCGTGATCCCGTTCCAGGGCTTTCTGGAAGACGTTCATTAACTGCTTGCGATGCTCTTCGTCCGCCATGTCGATAAAATCGATGATGACGATACCGCCGAGATTTCTCAGGCGAAGTTGCCGCGCGATCGCTTGCGCAGCTTCCAGGTTCGTCTTGAAAATGGTTTCCTCGAGATTGCGGTGACCTACGTACCCGCCGGTATTGACGTCGATGGTCGTCATGGATTCGGTCTGGTCAAACACCAGGTATCCGCCGGATTTCAGGGGGACAGCCGGTTTCAGCGCATTTTCAATTTCATCTTCAACCCCGAAAAGGTCGAAAATCGGCCGTTCGGCCGAGTACACTTCGATCCGGTCCAGCCAATCCGGCACAAAACGCTGTGCAAAATCCCGGACTTTTTCAAAAGTAGCAGGAGAATCAACCCGAACCCGGTCAACATCCTCATGCATCATGTCCCTCAGGGCTCGCAGGGATAGTGAAAGGTCTTCAAAAATCCGGGAGGCCGGAGCCGCAGTGGCTGATCGCTCCTTGACGGCCTGCCAAACCTTGCCGAGATAGACCATGTCCGCCGCGAGCGCAAAATCATTCACACCTTCGGCGTTGGTCCTGACGATATAGCCGGAACCGCTGCCGCCATTCCTGAGCGTGTGCACCAGCTCTTTCAGCCGGTTCCGCTCCGACTCGTCTTCAATCCGCGTGGAAATGCCGACGACCTCAGAATCGGGGAGCAGCACCAGGAAGCGCGAAGGAATACTGATATTGGTCGTCAGGCGTGCGCCCTTGGTGCCCAGGGGATCTTTAATAACCTGCACAATGACATCATCACCCTGCCGCAACAGGTCGTGGATCAGTGGCTCCGGAGGCGGATCTTCGCCTGATGCAACCGGATCCTGACGAACCATATCCCGGGCATGCAGAAAAGCGGTGCGCTCCAGGCCGATTTCGATAAAGGCAGCCTGCAGCCCCGGTAGTACCCTGGAAACCTGTCCCTTGTAGATGTTGCCTATGTATCCCGTCTGGCTCATCCGTTCCAGCCAGACTTCCTGCAACATGCCGTTTTCAACCAGGGCTACCCGGGTTTCCGAGGGTGTCGAGTTAATCAGGATTTCTTCGCTCACGCTCGAATCGCCATCATCTGTAACTCATCCTAGAATAGCACCTGGGCGCGCTTCAGTAATTGCGCTGTTTCAAAGAGCGGCAGCCCCATCACACCGTAAAAACTCCCTTCGATCCGCGAAATTTTTTCGGCGGCCTTCCCCTGCACGCCGTATGCACCCGCCTTGTCCATCGGGTCGCCGGTGCCGATATAGGTTTCAATCCAGTCCGGCTTCGAGTTCGGAGAACGTCACGCGGCTCACGTTTAACGCCTCGTGAACCTCTGATTCGCTGACGGCGACCACTACCGCTGAAAACACTTCGTGGGTTTTTCCTGACAGACTTTGCAGCATTTGGGTGGCTTCACCTTTGTCAGCCGGCTTGCCAAGAATCCGGCCCTCGAGAATCACGGCAGTGTCCGCCCCGAGCACCGGCAGGTGACCAGGCTGCCTGCGCAGGACTTCCAGCGCTTTTTCGCGCGCCATCCTGAGTACGAAATCATCCGGAAGTTCGCCCTGGAGTGGCGCTTCCGCGATATCCGCTGCCTCTACCCGGAATGCCACGCCGATCTGCCGCAATAACTCCCGGCGCCGGGGTGACGACGAGGCGAGCACGATCTGGGGATCTTGTGAATCTCTCTTCATACAAACGACGGCTCAGCTGCGGTGGTACGGATGGTTTTGCGTGATCGTCCAGGCCCTGTAGAGCTGCTCAGCCAGGATCACGCGCACCAGGGGATGGGGCAAGGTCAGGCGTCCGAGCGCCCAGATGTCATTTGCCCGCTCCCGGCAATGCCCGGGTAAGCCGTCGGGACCGCCCACCAGGAAACACACGCCACGCTCCGCGCGCATCCAATTCTCCAACTGTTGCGCAAGTTCCGCAGTGGACCACTGCACACCCCGTTCGTCCAGTGCAATTACCCGGTGCCCGGGGGGCACGGCGGCCAGCAACGCCTCGCCTTCTGCGTGACGCAGGGCGGCTACATCGGGATTTTTGGAGCGCCTTGCCAGCGGCAGTTCTTTCAATTCCAGCGATATTCCGCGTCCGAACCGGCGCGCGTACTCTTTCCAGGATGCCTGCACCCATGAAGGCATTCGCTGGCCAATGGCGGCAACGGTAAGTTGCATCCGGCAGGTCCGGGGATCAGGCTGAGCGACTGGCGCTGCCGCGCTGCTGACTGCTCGCTTCCCACAGTTTTTCGAGGTTGTAGAACGCCCGTGTCTGGGGCAGCATGAGGTGAACAATGACGTCATTCAGGTCAACCAGCACCCATTCACCGCCCTTTTCCCCTTCAACGCCCAGGGGCTTGAAGCCTGAGGCTTTAGCATTCAGGACCAGTTTTTCCGCCATTGACTTGACATGCCGCGTCGAACTACCGGAAGCAATCACGAACCGGTCTGCCAGGGGGCTTTCCCCGGAAACGTCGACTTGTTGAATATCTATGGCTTTGAGGTCTTCAAGAGAGGAAATCACCAGGGCCGTGAGCTGTTCGGAGGACAATGGTGTGGCAGCGGTTTTATTGGTCAAATGAAATCACCCGGGTTGTAATAACAGGATTTTAGCCTTTCCCGGCCTCACCCGCAAAATAAAGTCGGTTTTCCATAATGTAGTCAATCACCCTGTCGGGAAGCAAAAAGCTTGCCGAGTGCGCCTCATACAGCCTGCTGCGGATGCCGGTCGAAGAAATGGCGAGTTGGGTTACTTCGAGTGGCAGCACACATCCGGCCGGTTGTTCGCGGAGCCGGTCCGGGTGACTGACCAGGCGAAGTTGCATCGACTCCAATAGCTCACCGGACCAGGAAACCAGGGACTCCGGCCGTCGCATGACGACGATGTGGGCCAGGCTGAACAGGTTTTTCCACTCATGCCAGGTGTCCAGGGCATTTGCCGCATCCTGGCCGATCAAAAGCATCAGGGGCGCCTCGCCGGATTCACCCCGGATTTCGCGCAACGTATCAACCATGTAGGAGTTGCCCTTTCGCCGGGTCTCACGATCATCCACGGTCATCCCGGGATGACCGGTCACCGCCAGGCGCAGCATGGCCAGGCGGTGGGCCGCGGATGCGACCGGCGGGGCCCGGTGTGGCGGCGTGCCTGCGGGCAACAGGCGGAAGTCGTCAATGTCCAGCATTTCCTGGACTTCAAGCGCCGCACGCAGGTGCCCAAAATGTACCGGATCGAACGTTCCGCCAAAAAGACCGATCGCGGAGCAGGAGTTCACGCCGGGTTCATTCATTCAACTGGCACTGTTCAAAACGGCCGTGCCCGGTTCACACAGCTGCCAGAGAAGCCGGTCCAGGGTCTGCCAGGGGTCCCCGGCTGCACGGCCTTTGCTCTGCTGATCAATCAGCGCCAGTGCCCTGAACGATTCGCCGAAATCGTATTCTGAAAGCCGTCGCACCGCCTGCTGAATGTGCGCCTGGCGTGCCGGCCAGACCCGGTATTTGCTGAACACCGAAGATTCATTTTCACCCGATTGAACAGCTGAACGCACGGTGTCAGCGAGCATCAACTCCCTGTAGAGCGCACCGCTGACTGGCTGGATTTCAGTCCCGATTCGCTGCAAACCGGAAGCGACGCGCAGGCAATCACCCAACCGGCCCTGGAGGACACATTCAACCAGGCGAAAGGCATCGAACCGCGTGCTGTTGGAAACGGCACGGGTAACGTCGGCCGCGGTGACCTTTGGTCCCTGGTCCAGCAACACGAGCTTGTCAATTTCCTGTTGTGCAGCCAGCAGATTACCTTCGACCAGGTCCGCCAGCATGGCGATGGCGTCGGGCTCGGGTTTCAACCCGGCTGCGATCATCCGGTTGCGGATCCACTGCGGCAGCTGGGGCGGTTTTATCGGCCAAATTTCCACCAGCACGCCGGCTTTTGCCAAAACTTTGGCCCATTTCGAGTTTCTTTGCGTGGTATCCCATTGACCGCAGGAAACCAGCAGAAGCACATCCGGGTTTCCGGCCTCTACTGTTTCAACAAGGATTTTCGCGCCTTCGATTCCCGGCTTGCCCGTGGGCAGCCGCACATCCACGATCTTGCGGCTGGAAAACAAAGAAAGAGTCGCAGCGTCCTCGGTGAGCAGGTCCCAGTCGAATTTTACGTTTACGTCAAAAACCGTCCGCTCGACAAAACCCTGTTGCTGCGCAGCCTGGATGATCAGGTCGCGGCACTCCTGCACCAGCAAGGGCTCGGCGCCGGCAACCACGTAGACCGGCGCCAGTGACCTGGAAAGAAGGGCAGAAAGCTGTTCGGCTTTAACCGGCATCGCTGACGGGCACAGACTCCAGGCGGGAAATAAGCAACCGTGACAGGGTTTCCGCCAGTTCTTTTTCCAGGTATTCCTGCTCCCTCGAGCCCGCCAGTATCCGCTGCTCGTTGAAGCTGATCTCACGAGCCTGCCTCAGGTTTTGCCAGCTCAGCAACTCCGTGCCATTGGCGTCAAGCAATCGGAACCGGACCGTGTGGCTGATGCGGTATTCCCTGACCCGCGCATTGTCACCAATCGTCAGCACGTCGGTAGCCACCAGGTTGACCGGGATCTCAAGGATCGCCGTTGCCTGGTCCGCGCCTACGAACTGAACGCCGCTTTGCTCGAGCATCACCCTGACCCGCCGGGCCAGGGTACTGTATTGATCATCGATCACCATTTGTGTCTTGGCCATTTGCGGCGGCAATTCGGAATTTTCACGTAACTGGAATCCGCATCCCGTGCACAGCAAGACCAGGCTCAACAACAGGGTTAAAAGGCGTAAAGGCATCGGTTTCAACTCACCACGATATTCAGCAGACGATCAGGTACATGTATCACTTTGCGGACCGCTTTACCATCCACGTGACGCTTCACGTTGTCTATTACCAGGGCCTCTTCCAGCGCCTGTTCCTGTGTTGCACCGGGTTCCAGTTCCAAACGCGCGCGCAGTTTTCCATTGACTTGCACCACGAGTGTTACCCGGGTGCGCAGCCTGGCGGTCTCGTCAGCAACGGGCCACGCAGCGTTGTAAAGTGGGCCGTCCCCGCCCAGCGAAGCCCACAGCTCTTCACAAATATGCGGCGTAATCGGCGCCAGCAAGCGGACAATATTTAGCCAGGCTTCCTGGACCACCGCCCTGGATTGCCCGTCTTGCGCATCAAATTTCGCCAGGTGGTTGGTCAGCTCCATCACGGCAGCAATGGCCGTGTTAAAGGTGTAGCGACGGCTGATGTCGTCGCTGACCTTGACGATGGTGTCATGCACCAGGCGACGAATTTCCCTCTGTTCGCCGTTCAGCTTTTCCGGTTCAAGATCTTCACATGCCCCTGAGGCCAGGTGGCCCGTCACCTGCGACCACACCCTTTTCAGGAACCTTGAGGCGCCTTCGACCCCGGAATCCGACCATTCGAGTGACTGGTGCGGCGGCGAATCCGAAACGGAAAAAAGCCGCACGGTATCAGCGCCGTAGCGGTCAATCAGTCCTTCCGGATCGACTCCATTGTTCTTGGACTTTGACATTTTTTCCACGCCACCGAATTCAACCGGGAGGCCGTCCGACCGCAGCGTTGCGGCTACCGGCCTGCCTTTTTGGTCTTTCTCGATATCGATCTCCGCGGAATTGATCCAGTGTATCCCGCCACCGGCTTCGGCACGGCAGTAGGTGTCTGCGACAACCATTCCCTGGCACAAAAGCCGTGTCGCCGGTTCATCCGAATCCACCATCCCGGCGTCCCGCATCAGCTTGTGGTAAAAGCGGAAATACATCAGGTGCAGGATGGCGTGTTCAATGCCCCCGATGTACTGATCGACCGGCAGCCAGTATCGGGCGCGCTCATCCAGTTGGGCGTCCGCATCCGGGCAGCAGTAACGTGCGTAGTACCACGAGGATTCCATGAACGTGTCGAAGGTATCTGTCTCACGCTCGGCAAATCCGCCACATTCGGGGCAGGTGGTCTGTGCGCCACTCCGGATCCGCCTTGATCGGCGATTGCACGCCCATGAATTTGACGTCCTCGGGCAACACCACGGGCAATTGATCCTCGGGAACCGGCACAGCGCCGCATTCGGCGCAATAGATGACCGGGATCGGACAGCCCCAGTAGCGTTGCCGGCTGACGCCCCAGTCGCGCAGGCGAAAATTGACTTTGCGCTCACCCAGGCCTTCGGTTTCCAGCCAGGCCATGGCCTTCTCCTTCGCCTCGTCGACTTCCAGCCCATCCAGCCAACTGCTGTTGATGGCCGGCCCGTCCCCGGTGTAGGCCTCGCCTTCCCATCCCTCGGGCGGGGCCACGGTCCGGACTATCGGCAGGCCGTGACTGATCGCAAAATCCCAGTCCCGCTGGTCCTGGCCGGGAACCGCCATGATGGCGCCGGTGCCATAGCCCATCAGCACGTAATCCGCGATGTAGAGGGGAACCGGCTTTCGGGTGAATGGATTGTAGAGAAAGGCGCCGGTGAAAACGCCGCGTTTTTCCAGCCCGCTGTCCACGGCCAACCGGTCCGCTTCACTTGCCTTGCCGGCCTGCTGAACAAATGCAGCAACGGCTGTCTCGTACTCCGGGGTCGTGAGTTCCGCCACCAGCGGATGCTCCGGGGCCAGCACGGCATAGGTCATGCCAAAGGAGGTGTCCGGCCGCGTGGTGAACACCCGGACCCCGCGACCTTTCTGATCCAGCGTGCCGTTCGCATCGCATACTTTCATTTCGAACTCGGCGCCCTCGGAACGGCCTATCCAGTTGCGCTGCATGGTCTTGACGGCATCCGGCCAGTCTTCAAGTTCGTCCAGGCCTTGCAGTAATTCCTCGGCGTAATCGGTGATTTTCAGAAACCACTGGGGAATTGATTTACGCTCGACCACCGCGCCGGATCTCCAGCCCCGGCCGTCAACGACCTGCTCGTTGGCCAGGACGGTCTGATCCACCGGATCCCAGTTCACTTCAGAATCCTTGCGATACGCCAGGCCTTTTCGCATCAGGCGGGTGAACATCTGCTGTTCCCAGCGGTAATATTCAGGCTTGCAGGTGGTGACCTCTCTTTCCCAGTCGTAGGCAAAACCCAGGCGTTTGAGTTTTTCCCGCATGTTGTCGATATTGGCGTAGGTCCACCTGGCCGGCGCAGTGTTGTTCTTTATCGCGGCGTTTTCGGCCGGCAGGCCGAATGCGTCCCAACCCATCGGTTGCAGGACGTTTCTGCCACACATCCGGTGATAACGGCTGATCACGTCACCAATGGTGTAATTGCGCACGTGACCCATGTGCAGGGCTCCGGACGGATACGGCAGCATCGACAGGCAATAAAATTTTTCCTTGCCCGGATCCTCCAGTGCTCGAAACGCGTCATCGCGCTCCCATTGTTCCTGTACTTTTGGTTCGATTTCTGCAGGATTGTAGGGCGTCTTTGCCATTTAAAGGGTGTTCCTGTTTAATAGAAAAATTAAGAGAGGAAGCTTAACCGACCCCCCCGGCATAGGAAAGTCCCATTCATGAGTGAAATTGATCCAATCCTTATTGGCAAAGGCGAGAACCTGCAGTACCTTCTCCCCGCATTCGGCAACCGCCACGGATTGATTACCGGCGCCACCGGCACCGGCAAGACCGTGACGCTGCAGGTTCTGGCCGAGGGGTTCTCCAGGATCGGGGTCCCGGTGTTCCTGGCCGATGTCAAGGGCGATCTCGCCGGCTTGAGTCAGCCCATCTCGCCACATCCGAAAATTGACGAGCGGCTGGAGAAAATCGGTATCAGAGGATTATCAGCCCGGCGGCTGGCCGGTGGTTTTCTGGGATCTTTTCGGCAATCAGCGGCCACCCCGTCAGGACGACCATTTCAGACATGGGTCCCTTGCTGCTGTCCAGCCTGCTGGAGCTTAACGATACCCAGGAAGGCGTTCTGAACATCGCGTTCCGCGTGGCCGACGAACAGGGACTTTTGCTGCTCGACCTGGAGGACCTGCGGGAACTGCTGCGCTTCGTGGCAGAGAATGCCAGGGAGTTTTCTCAACAATACGGCAATGTCAGCAGCGCTTCGGTCGCCGCCGTGCAGCGCCGTTTGCTGGTTCTCGAGGAACAGGGCGCAGAACACTTTTTTGGAGAGCCGGCACTGGACCTCGCGGATATCCAACGCGTTGACTTCAGTGGACGGGGCGTGATCAATGTCCTGGCCGCGGACAAACTCGTTCAGAAACCCCGCTTGTATGCGACCTTCCTGCTGTGGCTGCTGTCCGAGCTGTTTGAAGAACTGCCCGAACTCGGCGACCCGGAAAAACCACGCCTGGTGTTTTTCTTCGATGAAGCACACCTGCTGTTTGACCAGGCGCCCAGGGCCCTGCTGGAAAAAGTGGAACAAGTCGTGCGCCTGATCCGTTCAAAAGGCGTCGGCGTATTTTTCGTCACGCAGAATCCACTGGATGTCCCGGACAATGTGCTCGGGCAACTGGGAAACCGCCTGCAGCATGCGATGCGCGCTTACACGCCCCGTGAGCAAAAGGCGATCAAGGTCGCCGCCCAGACCTTTCGCACCAATCCGAACCTGGATACGGAAGAAGCATTTACCCAGATGGGCGTCGGCGAGGCGCTGGTTTCGACCTTGCAGGACAAGGGAATACCGGGCATCGTGGACCGCACCCTGATCCGGCCACCGACGTCCAGGATAGGTCCGATCTCGGACCCCGAACGACACGACGTCCGCTCACGCAGCCCGGTCGGCAGCCGGTACGATGAATCACTGGACCGTGAATCTGCAGCCGAAGTTCTGCAGGCACGCGCGGAAAAGGCCGCACGGCAGGCGGAAAAAGCTGGAACCCTTGCTGAATCTGATCGCGAAAAATCCAAACCGGCCAGGCGGCAAAGCACCCGGCAGTCACCCACCGAAGCGGCGGTCAAAAGCTTCCTGCGCAGCATGAGCACTACGCTTGGCAGGGAAATAATGCGCGGGATACTGGGCGCCATCAAAAAAGGTTAGGAGACCCTGGTGTTGCTTTTATGCAACAAAACGGGTCGGCATTTTGCTTGATCCAGGTCCGCTGATAGCCGTCGTACCGGGTGGACCAGCGCGCTGGCGAGATCAGGCCAGGTTTCGGGAATGTTTCAATCAGCAAGCCCCTTCAAGGCGCATGGAAGGTTGGACGAGGGGTGTTTTGAAGAGAATTAAAATAATAATATCAATCGGTTAAGAGCAGATTTCGCATCATTACATCACTTTTCGAGAGGACAAAAAAAAACCTCTCCCCGGTTAGGAGGAGAGGCAGACTTTTGGAGTGATGTACCCGTCTTTCGCGCCCTGCAACCTTGTCAAACGTTGCAGTTTTACCAAGGTTGGTGGTAAGAATACCACTATTCCCCGGTAATGCCAACCCTAATTGCGCTGACATTGTCAATCAGTCTTGTCCGGCCCGAGTAAGCAGCGGCCAGCACCCTGAGGTCCAGGTCAGCCGGTTCTGGCCGCCCCAGGTCTTTCGCGCGCCGCACGGCGACATAATCAACGCGAAAGCCGAAAAATTCCAAACGGTTTTTTGCATCCTGTTCCGCCTGCAACCACTGCCCCGGGCTTTTCCTGATGCGGTCAGCGACCTCCAGCAAAACCGCATATAGTGCGCCGGCGGTCGCCCTTTCATCGGCGCCCAGGTAGTTGTTGCGGGAACTCATGGCAAGCCCGCTGGGTTCACGCACCGTCGGGACGGCGACGATCCGGATGCCATATCCCAGGTCATCCACCATGCGGCGAATCACCAATAACTGCTGGAAGTCCTTTTCTCCAAAAACCGCAACGTCCGGAGTGACCAGGTTAAACAGCCTGGCAACGACCGTCACAACACCGTCGAAATGTCCCGGCCTTGATTGCCCTTCCAGCGTTGCCGCCAGATCCGGGGAAGCCAGCACGCGCACGCCGTTTTCGAGCCCGAACGGATACATCGTGTTCTGATCGGGGGCGAAAAGGAGGTCACATCCCGCCTGCCTGAGCAATTCGATATCGGATTCCAGCGTTCGCGGATAGTTGTCGAAATCTTCACCCTGGCCAAACTGGGTCGGGTTGACGTAGATGCTGGTGATGACCCGGTCTGCCTCACGTCCGCGCCGCTTCAACCAGGGCAAGGTGGCCCTCGTGCAGGTTGCCCATGGTGGGCACCAGGGCCGTCTTCAGCCCTTCACTGCGCCAGCGGCGGGTGATCGCCTTCAGCTGTTCACGGGTTTCAGCCCGCTGCATTTCAGTACGATTGCCTGTCAGTGGGAAAGCGCCCTTCCCGCACGGCCGACACATAGGCCTCGAAAGCGCCTTTTATGCTTCCGCTTCCGGGCATGAAGTCAGCCACGAATTTCGGCGCCCGCCCTCCCAGGCCCAGCATGTCATGCATGACCAGGACCTGCCCGTCACAATCAACACCGGCGCCAATCCCGATCACGGGAATATCAAGCGCAGCGGAGACCTCTTTACCCAGGCGCGCGGGAACGCATTCAACCACCAGCATACGGGCGCCCGCCTGCTGCAGCGCCCGGGCGTCCTGGAGCAGGCGCCGCGCGCTTTCTTCGTCTCGCGCCTGTACCTTGAAACCACCCAACTGGTTCACGCTTTGCGGCGTGAGCCCAAGGTGCCCGCACACCGGAACACCCCGGCAGGTCAGGTAATCCACGACATCGATCATCGGACCGGCCCCTTCCAGCTTGACCATGACCCCGCCTGCGCCAAGCAATTCGACGGCATTTTCCATCGCGGTCGACTCATTGTGAAAACTGCCAAACGGCATATCGGCGATAAGAAAGGCTCTTTTCAGTCCCCGTGAGACACAAGCCGTATGGTATGCAAACTTCATCAACGCTGACGCCGACCGTGGTGGAGCGGCCCTGGACAACCATGCCGAGCGAGTCGCCTACCAGAACGATATCAACGCCTGCCTGGTCCATAGTCGCGGCGAAAGTGGCGTCGTAACAGGTGAGCATGGCCAGTTTTTCACCGTCGCGTTTCATCGCGAACAGGTGGTCAATGGTCAGTGTTCGAGGGATTGTCATGGATGGATTTCCTGTCTAAAGGGTTCAGCAACTTCACCGCATCAACTTCCTGCCGCGTAGGAGCGGCCCATGGCCGCGAAAAATTCAAAAGTCATCAACTGCACCGCATCAACCTCCCGCCGGTCCAGCCTGTCCAGCGCCTGTTGGGCTGTTCCCGATACCCGGAATTTCGAAGCCGGGCTCCAGTTCCAGTATAGGCTTCAACACGAAGGCCCGCAGGTGCATGCGGGGATGAGGCAGTTCCAGGCATTCCGATTGCAGCACCAGGTCCTGACAGGTGAGCAGGTCGAGGTCAATGCAACGGGGACCCCAGCGCGGGCTGCTCCTGTCCCTGCCCAGCCCATTTTCTATAGTCCAGCAGTGCGGCGAGCAATTCACCGGGCGGCAACGCCGTATCCAGTTCGGCAACGGCATTGAAAAAATCCGCTTGATCAGCGACACCCCAGGGAGGGGACCGGTAAACACCGGACTGTCTCAGCACGGCGATCTTTTCATGTTCATCCAGCCGGACGAGCGCCGCGCCGATCAGGAGGCCCGACTCCGCAAAATTGCCACCCAGTCCGATCCAGGCGTTCATGAATCCTTCTGCGCTTTTACCGGATGCATTGCGCCGCCGGTAACGGCGACGTGGCCGGTCGCGGCCTGCCTTGGGTTTCTCGCCGTCCACATCCGCGTCGTTGTAACGGATGGTCGAGAAATCGATGCCTTCCTGGGCTTTCGTCCAGAACTCGCAAAGCGGCTCCAGTGAAGGCTCGTCCAACGCCCGCAGCAACAGAAAATCGTAAGCTGCACGAAACCTTTGCTCGTGCAGCAAGCGCTTCCAGCGCTTTCCGCTGGTCCGGCCAAGGCGCGCCTGCATCACCCATATCTGCCGCGTCACAGCGCTGAAACGTCGGGGTATGGCCGTGCTTTGCGTCTGCGCTGCGATCACTTCCTCGGCGGCTTTCATCATCGCGTTGAATTCAGATTCGCCCTGCTCAACCAGGGCCTTCGACCGCTCCACAACCGGCTGCCAAAGCAAGGCTGCGAACAGGAATGCCGGCGTCACCGGCTTGGACTTCCTGCAACCGCTCGTCAGTGTTCTCCAGGGTTTTCAGCAGGAGTTTGCCCAGTTGCACTTTTCCTTTGGCGGAACCCCTGGGCAGGCCCGGAAACAGCACCGTGCTGAGTCCGAAACGCTGCAAAGCCTCCATGCTGCGGACACCGTGCCCGGTCAGAAACAATTTGCAGACTTCCTCGAACAACCGTGCCGGCGGAACGTCATTCAACAACGGCGCCATCGAACGAATGGGCGCTTCGGTTTCTTCGTCCGGCTTGACGCCCAGCTTCGCTTCAAAACGCGCCGCCCGCAGCAAGCGAACCGGGTCTTCCCGGTAACGGACCTGGGGATCACCGATCAGCCGGAGCCTTCGATTGGTCAGGTCTTCGTAGCCACCCACGAAGTCCGTAATGTCGCCACTGACGGGATCCAGGAATAATGCGTTGATGGTGAAATCCCGCCGGATGGCGTCTTCCTCCAGCGTTCCGAACACATTGTCCCGCAGGATCCTGCCGTTGCTTTTCTCGTGATCACCCCCGCTGGAGGCATCGCCCCGGAACGTGGCGACCTCGATCAGGGTTCCCTTCTTGCGCACATGGGCCAGGCGGAAACGGCGGCCGATCAGGCGGCAGCGCGGAAAGACGTCCTGGACCTCTTCGGGCGTGGCGCTGGTGGCCACGTCAAAATCCTTGGGCACTTTGCCGAGCATCAGGTCGCGGACGCTGCCGCCGACCAGGAATGCTTCGAAACCTGCATCCTGCAGGTCCCGAACGACTTCAATGGCGTTTGGGCAGAGTTCTCTCAGCCGAATCCCGTGTTCGGCCTGGGTAATGGTGCGATAACTATTAATTATGAGTTCTTCGTTTACGTGATGTGACAGGTTGAATAATACAGTTGGGCTAGTTTAACATGATCGCCCGGTTTACACGCTTGCATGTTTGATGCTCGCCGACGCTCCCTTCGTCTAGCGGTCCAGGACACCGCCCTCTCAAGGCGGGAACACGAGTTCGATTCTCGTAGGGAGCGCCACTTTGCCATTCCGTGATCAGGAAACGAGATTGATTCGATGACTTTTGTAGTGACAGAAAATTGTATCAAGTGTAAGTACACCGACTGCGTTGAAGTCTGTCCGGTGGACTGCTTTCACGAAGGCCCCAATTTCCTCGTCATTGACCCCGAGGAGTGCATCGACTGCACTCTGTGCGAACCGGAATGCCCGGCTGAAGCCATTTACCCGGAAGACGATCTGCCGGAAGGCCAGGAAATCTTCATCAAGCTGAATGCTGAACTGTCGCTGGAATGGCCGGTAATCACTGAAATCAAGGAACCGCCGGCCGACGCAGCGGAGTGGGATGGCAAGAAGGGTAAACTGGAACTGCTGGAGAAGTGAGCCCTGACTCCCGGCAACCCGGGCCGGGACATCAACCCATCCGCGCACTCAACACGTCAAGCAGGTGTTCTGCTGCATCCGGTTCGCAATCGGTTCCGTCCGCATACTTGATGTAAACGCGCGTGTTTTCGCCGTCAGCCACGGTGTATACCTGGTACGCCCCGCTATAGTCTTCGGTTTCGTCCTCGCTCCAGAAAGCCATCTTCCTGAAGAAGCCGTATTCTTCTTCGAAGACCTGGTAATAATCGAATCGGTAAACACCTTTTTCATCCACCCGGATCCGCTGCATTCCGCCATGCTCAAGAACGATGCCCACGCGACGGTGGGTACTCTCCGGAGTATCCTTGACCAGCAGGTACAGACCCTCGGCTGACCAGTTCAGACGCGAGTTGTTGCTTAACCCCGAGGTCGTGCTGGTAATTCGCGGCGGCATATCCTGCAGGGTCATTGCGGGCAGCGGCATGAATGGTGCCCGGATCACCAACGCCGAACCCAGGTTCGGACTGCTCAAGCCTTCCGGTATTTCCAGCGACTGGCGTTTCCGCGGCATCGTAATACTCGGGCTTCTTGTTTTCAGAGGAGCATGCAGCCAAAACAAGAATGGCGAGAACCATCAGGAACAAGGGGGGAATTCGGGTAAAGCATTTTTTCATTAAAGGTGCCTTAAATCACACGGTCGGGTTTTGTCCGTTTTTGCCGCTCAGGTCTTGACCAGTTCCAGTTCAATCAGGCACTGCCTGACCGGCTCGAAGAACTTTTCATCCAGCCTGGTAAGGGGCAACCTGACCTTGGATCCGACCAGGCCCATCTCAAAAAGAGCCCATTTTACAGGAATCGGATTGGTTTCGATCATTAAAACGTCAAAAAGTGTTTTCAGGCACGAATTGACCTGTGAAGCGCGATCCCAATTACGCTGCAATGCAGCATGACAAAGCTCGTGCATGAATTTTGGAGCAACGTTTGCAGCCACCGAAACAACGCCGTGCGCGCCATGGCGCATCGCCTCGAGGCAACTGTGGTCGTCCCCGCTTAAAACCGCAAAGTCCGGACCACAGCGCTGACTGAGAAGCTCAATCCGGCCCGGGTCCCGCACGGCTTCCTTGACCCCTGCGATCCGCGGATGTGCGGCAAGACGCTCCACGGTTTCGGGAAGCATGTCGACCGCGGTACGAGAAGGAACATTGTACAAAACCACCGGTATTTCCGATGCATCGGCAATGGCGGAAAAATGGGCGTGCAACCCGGCCTGGGTTGGCTTGTTGTAATAAGGGGTCACCACCAGGGCTGCGTCTGCGCCCAATTCCGCGGCGAGGACGGTCTGCTCAATTGCCGCCCGGGTCGAGGCACTGCCGGTTCCGGCCAGCACCGGTATTCTGCCGGCAACTCTCTCGATAACCCTGCTCAGCAACAAAGAGAACTCTTTGCGGTCCAGGGTCGCGGATTCACCGGTCGTGCCGGCGATAACCAGTCCGTCACTGTCATTCTCAAGGTGAAAATCAAGCAATACGTCCAGGGCTGCGAAATCAATTTCAGCCTGCTCCGTGAACGGGGTTACCAGCGCTACGATACTGCCTTTGAACATATGTTTGGAACACTTCATATTGGGAGCCTGCGCCGGGAGGCGACTGCGCTCAACTCAACTGCAAACAATTGGCCCGACCCGGCATCATGGTACTTGCGGTACCTGATAGTGACAAGTATGCTGCTTCTGTCTGGTTATTGATACAGCAAATGGAGTTTTGATGGTCAACATCGGCAAAAAGGTAGCCCCTTTTTCACTTCCCGCCACCGGCGACAAAAACGTGTCTCTAAAGGACTTCAAAGGCACTCACCTGGTCATCTATTTTTATCCCAAAGACAGCACTCCCGGCTGCACCCTGGAAGGTCAGAACTTTCGTGATCGTTATGGTGATTTCAAGCAGGCCGGCGCAGCCATTCTCGGCGTTTCACGCGACAGCCTGAAGGCTCATGAAAACTTCAAGGCCAAGCAGGAATTTCCGTTTGATCTCCTGTCCGATGCAGACGAAACGCTATGCCGGCAATTTGACGTAATCCACGAAAAAAACATGTATGGCCGCAAGGTCATGGGGATCGTGCGAAGCAGCTTTCTGATCGACGGCAATGGCGTCCTGAGAAAAGAGTGGCGAAAAGTAAGCGTCAAAGGGCACGTCGACGAAGTGCTTGAAGCGGTCAAATCCCTTTAATAAACAAAAATCAAAAGAAAGAGGACCTCTCCCCGATGGGAAGTGAAAAACGTCTGTATATCCTTGACACCAATGTGCTGATGCACGACCCCACCTCGATTTTCCGCTTTGAAGAGCACGATGTTTTCCTGCCCATGATGGTCCTGGAAGAGCTCGATGCTGCAAAAAAGGGGCTTTCCGAAGTCGCTCGAAACGTACGCCAGGTCAGCCGTTTCATCGGCGAAATGATGCAGCAGCAGTCGACCAGCGACCTCGCTGACGGCCTCGAATTGAGAGAACCCGAAGGGCTTGAGCTGAAGGCCGGCACCGGCCGCCTGTATTTCCAGACAGTGATGCCGGAAACTCACTCCAGCCTGTTACGCGACGGCTCTTTTGCCGACAATGAAATCCTGAGCACCGCCTTTGCCTTGCGTGAAGCGCACCCGGAAAAAGACATCGTGCTGGTTTCCAAGGACATCAATCTCCGCATCAAGGCGGCGATCCTGGGCGTCCAGGCAGAAGATTATTACAACGACCGGGCGCTCGATGACCTCAGCCTGTTGTACCGGGGATTGCGCATCCATGATGAAAGTTTCTGGGAAGCCCATCCGCAACTCGAATCCTGGAGCGCCAACGGCCGCGCCCACTACCGCATACCGCTGGGTGGGGAAAATGGCTGGTATCCGAATCAGTGCGTAGCCATCGGTGACGAAGGCGGCATCGAGGCAATGGTCAAGGAGGTCGACAACGACAACGTGATGCTGAAACTGGTCGACGACTATTACGACGGCCGGAAAAACGTCTGGGGTATTCACGCCCGCAACCGTGAGCAGAACTTTGCGCTCAACCTGTTGATGGACCCGGACATCGATTTCGTCACGCTGATGGGTACCGCGGGCACAGGTAAAACCCTGCTGGCGCTTGCGGCCGGTCTTTCGCAGACCATGGATGAAAAACGCTACACCGAAATTATCGTTACCCGGGCCACGGTTTCAATCGGCGAAGATATTGGCTATCTGCCCGGTACCGAGGAAGAGAAAATGACGCCCTGGATGGGTGCCCTAACGGACAACCTCGAGGTGCTCACACAGCCCCAGGAAGGTGGTGAATGGGGTCGCGCCGCCACCAATGACCTGCTCGCGAGCCGGGTCAAGGTCCGCGCCCTGAACTTCATGCGTGGGCGCACTTTCCTCAATCGCTACGTCATCATCGACGAAGCGCAAAACATCACGCCCAAGCAAATGAAAGCCCTGGTCACACGGGCCGGACCAGGGACCAAAATCGTCTGCATGGGGAACGTGGAACAGATCGATACACCCTACCTGACCGAAACCACCTCCGGCCTGACGTTTGCCGTCGACCGTTTCAAGAGCTGGGATCATGCCGGACACATAACGCTCAGGCGGGGTGAACGATCACGTCTCGCAGACTTCGCGTCAAATGCGCTGTAGGAGCGGATTAGCACAGGCAACGAAGCGAGTGCGGTTTCGCCGCAGGCGAAGAAGCGCTCGAGTAGTGCCGTCGTGCGTCCGCGAAATGGTTTTTTTAAACAAGATTTATCGCGAATGAATTCGCTCCTACGGGGGTGCTGCAGGCTCCTCTGAATTGAGTACCTGGCGCGGCCAGGCATTGAGTATCGCCTTGACCACTGTTGCCAGCGGGATCGCGAAGAATATACCCCAGAAGCCGCCGAGCCCGCCGAATACCAGGATCGCGAGGATGATCGCAACCGGGTGCAGGTTAACGACTTCAGAGAACAACAGCGGCACCAGCAGGTTGCCGTCCAGCGCCTGGATGATCGCGTAGGCAATGATGATCTGACCGAAATCCCATCCCCAGCCGAACTGGAAGAACGCAATCAGTGCGATGGGAATGGTGGCGACAGCAGCGCCGACATAGGGCACCAATACTGAAAAACCGACGATGGTAGCCAGCAATGCGGGGTATTGCAGACCCAGGATGATGAAAGTGATATAGGTGACCGACCCGACGATGAATATTTCCGTCACCTTGCCCCTGACGTAATTGGCGATCTGTGCTTCAGATTCGGTCCAGATCCTGTTCACCAGGGTGCGCTCCCTGGGCAGGTAATTGGCTATCCAGCCGATCATCAGGTCTTTGTCTTTCAACAGGAAGAAAACCAGTACCGGAACCAGCACCAGGTAGACAATCAGCCCGATGACGCTGGCCACGGAGGCCAGAGACCAACTCAGGGCCTGCTGGCTCAAACCGGCCATTTCCTGGCCGATCTGGCCAATGATGATCTTGATCTGCTGTTCCGAGATCAACTGCGGATAAGCCTGGGGTAGCTTTTTCAGAAGCGCCTGGCCTTGCTCAATGTAGTTCGGGAATTGCTGTACCAGCGCGGTCAACTGTTTAATCACGATCGGAACCAGGCCGAAAGTCAGAAACAGGAATACGGCGATAAAAAGCAGGAAAACCAGCAGCACCGCCGCCAGGCGGGGCAGACCGATCCTTTGCAAACGGCTGACCAGGGCTTCCAGGAGGTAGGCGATCACCATGCTGGCAAACATCGGCGCAAGCCATTTGCCCATTCCGATGATGACGGCGAATCCGATAACCAGGAACACGCCGAGGATCACGACCTGGGGGTCGGAAAAGTGACGCCTGAACCAATCCCTCAGCAGTTCCATTACAAGCTGTTGCCGGGAGTTAAAACTGGAATCAGAAGTTCAGGGTCCACATGGCCTCGAGTTCGAATTGCTGATCGAGTTCCTGTGTGGTCACACCAAGGACACTGCCGCCAAAAGCGTATTCGGACGGCGCATAAGCTGCGTTGAATGCCAGCATGCTGCGCAAACCCGTGCGGCGGGAATACCCGACGACCACGGCACTGCTGGCCAATTCCCCATCCAGGGCTTTGCTGAGCAATGCTGACGAAGGCGAAGGTTGCGTGCGGGTGCTCAGGTCAATATGCCATTGCTGGTCGTCGCCGTCACTCCAGGTGTAACCCACGCTGAATACCGTGAGATCTTCCCAGTCGAATGACGGGCTGGTTGAATCACCCAGCATGGACAGGAAGCGGGCAGGCAGGTAGCGGCTGGGAAATGCGCTGATTTCGCTGTACATCACCCGCTCGATCGTCAAATTCAACCATGACTTTTCGCTGGCCTGTAAAGCCAGGCCCAGGCTGGCGCGTGCCGGGATGTCAAGATCAGCCGGTTGGGCGTAAACACCCCGATAGGCAGCGAATTCCTGCATGTCGATGCGCGACTGGTAGCCCGCATCAACCGCGATGCCGTGGATAACTTCCTGACGCAGGGCCAGGCGTACACCGGTTCCATAACTCGATTCTTCCTGCGGTGAGAAAGTGCTGGGAATCCAGGGACTCTGGCCAGGCATGCTGGCTGCAGTGAGGCCCAGGCTCGCGGCGCTGTAGCGCTGGTAAGCGATAACGGCCGAAACACCGAGTATGCTGCCCTGCGTGAATTCGTGCTCCATTCCCGGAGCGAAATACTGCCGCTCAAAACTGGTTCCTTCGTAGATCTCTTCCGGCTGAAACCCCGGCCAAAGCAGCTGAGAATCCGACTGCCACTCGAACTGGTAATTGATCCGGGTATCGGGCTGCGACTCCATGAACGCGGCGAAATCAGGCATGATCCGGATTTCACTGTTTTTCAGCCACGACACGTGCAAGGGCTGTGTATTCTCCGGCAGCATATAAACCGGCGTCAATTCCTGGGCGAGGTATTCCTGCCAGGGCCCCAACTCAAAGCCAATCACATAGAAAGAAGTCAGTCCGGCGCCACCGGCGGCAAAGCCAACCGCGGGCAAGCCAATCCCCTGGGCTCCGGCAAGACCCGGAATCAATCCCATAAAGGCTAAAAGCGTTTTAGCAATTTTCAGTCGCAATGTGCCACCTTGACTGCGTTTTGATGCAGCTTTTCACCGTAAAATATGGCAGGAATACAACAAACTGTCAATGAGAAACAACTGTTTCCCCGACATGCCGGTCAGCCGTCAGCCTGACTCATGCCAAGTCTTTGTTTTATAAACTCCCGGCTGCCCTGACCAGGTTAACGCGCCTGCTCCTGCTAACACGCTGGAAATACCACAGTCCGGCCCATTATGTTGCTAGAATGCAACAGGCGTTTCCAGGCTTCAGACGCAGCTGACCGGGCGCGGCAATCCGGCGTAACGGCAAGCCTGGGTGCCCGGCCCGTCTGGAAACAGCTGGTACAGATAGCGACTGGTCCCTTTTTCCTCACCCAGCCCCTCACGAGCCAGCCGCACCAGGGCGCGCATCGGCGGCTCAATTTCATACTGCTCGAAGTAAGCCCTGAACATCTTCAGGACGGCCCAATGATCGTCAGTCAGCGCAACCCCGTCGGCGGCAGCCATGACCCTGGCCGCGTCGGGGGACCAGTCATGCCAATCCAGCAGATAGCCTTTTTCGTCAACCGCCAGCGGATTTTTTCCAGGTATTTCAAGCTTTGGACGGCTCATTTCCAGGTCAGGCAGAATCCGTATGATTGCACCAATCCCGCGATGTCTGAATCCTGCAGCACGATTGCGCCGACTGAACGCGCGAGCCCGGACAACCCCCGCGCCTCCAGGTCAACAGCCGAATAGAAGACCAATGGGTCTCCTGAGCTGTTTAAAGGATCCGGGAGCGGCGAAGCGGAACTCGTTATTTGCATGACACCGTCATCCAGGAACAGCACGGCATCGCCATCTTCAAAATGCGACCGGCAATGATCCACGGCCTCGCTGGAAGCGCGCATAACCAGGTGAAGGCAAGACTGGTTCCGTTCGGAAGGGTTCATCACTTCAAAGCGCCAAAACGTGATCGCAACTTCGCCAGGCACGCCTCATTTCTGATTCATCCAGGGCTTCCACTGGCGTCAGCAGTTCCAACCCTTCGGCCTGGCAGAATTCCAGCCAGCGCTGCTCGGCGTAAAAACGGGTCGCGGTGAGATCAGGCAATGACGCCCACGCCCGGTAACCTTTTGGCAACATCGCTTCAGGACCATTTGTTCGCGCCGCCAGTTGAAGCAATGAAAGACCCATGAAGCAGATGCTGACCTGGAAATCGAGCGCTGCGGCGGCCAGCGCAATATCAATGTCGGCCCGCGCCACCCGGTCCCGGTAGGGTGCGCGCCGAATGATCAGCGCCAGGCTGGTTGTGCGGCCGGACGGCATCAGAAATTCACGACCCGGTCGCTGGAGACCATGATTTCCAGCAGTTCAACCAGTCCGGCTTCACGGTATGCACCCGCCGGCGCTTGCTGCATACGCCTGTGGGCTGCCGAGGAACAAAGCAACAGCGGAATCCCGGCCGGACCGGCCAGGGCCTGCCATTCATCGCACAGGCTGGGCGTACCGTTGTCCACTTCCCGGACCGGCTGGGCATGGTAAACCCCGTCCCCGCGAAAAAAAACGGCTGCAATCTCATTCTTTCCCGCCAGCATCGCGCGCACCAGCCGCAAAGCCGTGACGCCCAGGGTGCTGCCCCAGGGACTCTCGTTGATGATGATCAGGATTTTCACGTTAAGGAACCTCCGGCCAAAGTATACACGGAGCACCCGCAAAGACTCCGTCGCGCCCGTGGATAATTGATCAGAGGTTCCTTACACTGTCCGGTGACGCGAACATGTCAGCCATTTTGTTGTCGAAACGACAGCAGGAAAGTCTCGGGAAAAAAATGTCCACGGTCAAGGGTAACGTTTTGAAAAATCTCATTCGTCTGGCAACGGTTCTGCTTACGGCTAGCACCAGCCTGGCCAGCGTTGCACAGACCGAACAGATGAATTTGCCGGATATGGGCGCCTCGGCCGACACCATCCTTTCGCGCGCCGAGGAAGCTGAATACGCCCGGGCCCTGGTCCGGCAGATGCGCGCCTACGAGGTGCTCAATGAAGACCCCATGATCAGCAGTTACTTTGCCGACATGGGATTCAGGCTGGCATCCCACAGTGACAGGCCCGACAAGGAATTCACTTTCGTGGTGCTCAATCTGCCGGTGATCAATGCCTTCGCGGCCCCCGGCGGCGTCATAGCCCTTTACAGCGGCCTGATCCTGGCGGCCGACGACGAAAGCGAGGTTGCCGGCGTACTGTCCCACGAAATCGCGCATATCACGCAACAACATTTGTACCGCGCGCTGGAAAACCAGCAGGAAATGACCATCCCCATCGCCCTGGGAATGCTGGCGCTGATCCTGGTTGGCGGAGGCAGCGGCGAGGCGATACAGGGGGCGTTGATGGGCGGACAGGCCGCTGCCATGCAGGCGCAAATCTTTTTCACGCGCCAGAATGAATACGAGGCCGACCGCATTGGAATTTCGACGTTGTCCAGGGCCGGTTACGACCCGGTGGGCATGGCCGAGTTTTTTGAAAAAATGGGCAGGCTTACCCGCTCCATGGGCGAAGGGCCGGCGGAATATTTGCGCACCCATCCTGTTTCCGTTAACCGCATTTCGGAAGCCCTGAACAGGGCCCAGAATATGCCGCCAGCCAAACCATCCGACGGCCGCGATTTCTACCTGGTACAGGCGCGCCTGCGCGCCATGACAACGAAAAGCCCGGACGAGGCCCTTGAGTGGTTCAAGCAACGTCTTGACCGCGCCGACGTCGGCCAGGTTGAAAGCGACGCGCTGTTCTACGGCAGCGCCATCGCGTACCAGAACAAGGGGGATTATGACGAGGCCAGAAAACTGCTGCAAAACCTGATGGACCGGACCCCCCACGTCGCTTATCAACTGCAAATGGCTGAACTGGATCTTGACGCCGGCCGCGACAACCAGGCGATTGACCTGCTGGCAGGCCTGTACGGCAGTTTTCCGGGAAACCACGCGATTTCGATGCAGTACGCAGAGGCCCTGTTGAAAAACCGGGACCCCAAGCAGGCCAGGACGGCCGCAACCGTGCTGCGCCAGCAATTACTGACCCAACCCGACGATCCGCTTCTGCAAGAATTGTACGCCCGGTCTGCAAACATCGCCGGTGACCCGGTTCGTGCCAAAGAAGCCATCGCAGAATCCTACTACCTGCGTGGGAACATCCACGAGGCCGCCATGCAACTGCAGACGCTGGCCGACGGTGGCGATCTGGACTATTACCAGAGGGCCCGGATCACCGCCCGCATCAACGAACTTCGCAAGGAACTCGTCAAGCTCGGAATGGATGATTCCTGAGTTGCAACGAAACTGTCACATCCATCCTTATAATGGAAGCCTGACACACCTGTGGATATGCCGGTGAGCAAAAACCAGACAACGGTCCTGGTCGTAGATGACGAGGCCTCCATTCGTGACATGATTCAGTTTGCGCTGGAAAAGGCGGACATGGTTGTGCACACGGCCTCGAATGCCCACGAGGCGCTCATCCGGATCAGCTGAATCCCGGCCTGACATCATCCTGATGGACTGGATGATGCCGGGTGTCAGCGGACTGGAACTGACCCGGCGACTGCGCAAGGACTCCTTCACCGAGGACATCCCCATCATCATGTTGACCGCAAAAGTGACAGAAGATGACAAAGTCGCGGGGCTGGAGGCCGGCACGGACGACTACGTGATAAAGCCGTTCTCACCGCGCGAATTGACCGCACGCATCCGGGCCGTGATGCGCCGGAGCAATGCTATCGATGACCGCGGCCATATCGTTGTGGGCGTCATCACGCTGGACACGGTTTCCAGGCGCGTGCTCTGCGGACAAAGGGAGATTCACATGGGGCCCACCGAATACCGTTTGCTGGAGTTCTTCATGGGCCATACCGGCCGGGCCTACAGCCGCTCGCAAATCCTGGACCAGGTGTGGGGCGCCAATGCCTACCTCGAGGAACGAACCGTGGATGTACACATCAGGCGTTTACGGAAGGCCCTGGAACCTGCGGGCGCCAGTGATTATTTGCAAACGGTCCGTGGACATGGTTATCGTTTCCTCGCGGAAAACTGACCGCACACCGGAAAAATCAAATGGCCGCCAGGAGCTGGAGGTTTTATACAGGAAGACTGCTTCTGGCAGGCGCTGCAATCGGATTGGCCGGCTGGCTTGCCGGCTACCCGATTTCAAGCCTGGTCGCAGCGGCCCTGATCTACCTGGGATGGCAGGTTCTGAACCTGTTCCGGCTGCTCCAGTGGACCCTGGATACCGATCGTGAAATCCCCGAAAGCCATGGCCTGTGGGCCGACATTTTTGATCGAATCAATACCCTGCAGAAGCACAGCAGGTCAGAGAAAGAACGGTACCGGGCGATGATTGATGAATTGAGGGTCCTGACCGACGCTTTTCCCGATGCCACCCTGGTGATAGACGAGGACGACAATATCACCTGGTTCAACCGGGCAGCCGTCGAAATCCTGGGCCTCAGGAACCCGGACGACCTGGGTCAGCCCGTCACCAACCTGATACGGGGACAGGTATTCGCCAACTGGCTGGCGGTCCAGTCCAGCGTCAAAAGTCCGCTGGAAATGACGTCTCCCCGGGATGACAGCTGTTGGCTGATGGCCAACGCGGCCGCCATTGGTCAGCGGCAGCGTTTGATCGTTCTGCGCGACATCACCCGGGTGCATAACCTCGAGCAGGCGCGCCGGGACGTCGTGGCGAATATTTCACATGAGCTCAGGACGCCACTCACCGTGCTGCGGGGTTACCTGGAATTGCTGGAAAATCACCCGTCGGACGATGTGAACGGATCGGCAAAGCGGATGCTTGGCCAGGCCCTGCAGATGCAAACCCTGCTGGATGACCTGCTCGAACTTTCGCGCCTGCAGGACGATGTTTTGCGGGGCGAGGAGGAACTGGTCAATGTTCCCACCCTGCTGATGCAACTCAAGGAGCAGGCCGAGGAGCTTAGCCGCGGTGATCATGACCTGGTCTTCGAAGTCGACCCTCAGCTGTTTCTTACCGGATCCTCGGCCGATCTTGAAAGCGCCTTCAGCAACCTGATCACCAACGCCATCAAGTACACGCCGAAAGGCGGGACCATTTCGGTTCTCTGGAAAACCGGACGGCGGGGACCACGGATGACGGTCCGCGACACCGGTATTGGCATCCCCCGGCGCGATATCCCCCGCCTGACCGAGCGTTTTTACCGGGTCGGCTCGGATCGGGCCAGAGAAACCGGTGGAACAGGCCTTGGCCTGGCCATTGTCAAGCACGTGCTGAATGCGCACCAGGCCGAGTTGTCCATTCGCAGCGAACTGGGTGAAGGCAGCGAGTTCACCTGCATTTTTCCTGAAAAGCGCGCGATGCAAGGCAACACCGGCTGTAACGAAACTGTCACCATTCGGTCATAACATGAGCATCCTATCCGGTGCAGCCGCGCCGGGCTGTCATCCGGAGAAGCGCTTATGAAATCCTTTTTTATGACCCTTGCAATATTGGCAACAGGCATTAACCTGCCGGGCACCCTGCTGGCGCAAGCCAGTGTGGACGCGGACCTCGCCGTGTACCAGAAAACCAGCGGTGTCTCCGGCAATATTTCAAGCATTGGTTCTGACACCCTGGCGAACCTGATGACTTTGTGGGCGGAGGAATTCAAAAGAATCTACCCCAATGTCAACATCCAGATCCAGGCCGCAGGATCGTCTACCGCTCCGCCGGCACTGACCGAGGGAACCGCGAACCTGGGTCCGATGAGTCGCCTGATGAAAGACAAGGAGGTGGAGTCGTTTGAGAAGCGGCACGGCTACAAGCCGACACCGGTTGCCGTGGCCATTGATGCCCTGGCTGTATTCGTACACAAGGACAACCCGATTGCCGGCCTGACCCTTGAGCAGACCGATGCGATATTCTCGTCGACCAGAAACTGCGGCTACCCTGAAGACATCGTCAAGTGGGGACAACTGGCCCTCGAAGGGAGCTGGGCAACCCGTGGAATTCAGCTTTACGGCCGCAACTCGGTTTCCGGAACGTATGGCTATTTCAAGGAACATGCCCTGTGCAAGGGTGATTTCAAGAACACCGTTAACGAACAGCCGGGATCGGCATCGGTCGTGCAATCGGTCAGCTCTTCATTGAACGGAATCGGCTATTCGGGCATTGGCTATACTACCTCTTCGGTAAGGGCGGTTCCCTTGTCAACGTCTGCAGACAAGCCATTTGTGGACGCCACTCCGGACAACGCAATCAACGGGAGTTACCCGCTGGCCCGCTTTCTTTACATTTACGTCAACAAGGCGCCGGGCAAGGAGCTTGATCCGATCACCGAGCAGTTCCTGACCATGGTGCTTTCCCGGCAAGGCCAGGAAGTCGTCATCAAGGATGGCTACATTCCTCTTCCAGCCAAAGTGGCGGTCAGGGAATTGGCGAAAATCCAGTAGTCTTTACCCCCGGCTTTGCTGAAATACCCGGCTTGTCCGGGTATTTCAGTTTGTCACATCCAAATTGACATCAATCAGTTACTGTATCCAAACCGTAACATGATTGTCACAAATCTGAAATAAACTCCCTGAAAGTTCAAGTACCCAGAAAACCTTACACACCAGACAGGGAGTGCATGACATGAAAAAGCTGACGGTCCTTGTGGGACTGAGTCTCATTGTTTTCAGCACGGCCGTTTTCGCGCAGGTCAGCGAAGACGAAATCAAATTGCTACGCCAGCAAATCGAGTTATTGAACAACCGGCTGGATGAACTGGAAAAACAGAACAAGCAACTGACGCAGACCGTCGAGCAGGCCAACCAGCAGGCCGAGGCCAGGACCGAAGAAGTGGTCCAGGCCAAGGTCGACGAAGCGGTTGCAACAACCGTCGGTGAGAAAATGGCAGCTGTATCCTGGGCGGAACGGATCCGCTGGTCGGGCGACTTCCGCTACCGCTATGAAAACATCGACTACGAGAACAAAGACGACCGCAACCGCAGCAGAATCCGCGCACGCATTCATATCGACGCAGACCTGATGCCAACGCTGAAAGTCGGTGTCGGCCTGGCCACCGGCGGCGACGACCCGGTTTCGTCAAATCAGACCATCGGCGGCGGCGGGTCGAGCAAGGACATCAAGCTGGATCTCGCTTACTTCAACTGGTCCGGGTTGAAAGACACCAACATCACCGGTGGCAAATTCAAGAATTTCCTGATCCGGCCCGGCAAAAAAGGCCTTCAATGGGATGACGACTGGAGACCTGAAGGCCTGGGCGGCATCTGGAATAACGGCACGTTCTTCGTCCAGGGGCTGGGCACCTGGCTGGAAGGGGACAGCAGGAACGGCACAAATTTCGACTGGGTAGCGCAGACCGGAGTCAACCTGAACGTTGGTGACGGCGGAAAACTGCTGCTTGGCGTCGGCTACGCCGAGTTCGACATTGCCGGACTGCGCCCGCTTTATGGCGATCCGGAAAATTTCTACGGCAACAGCTTTGTCCGCAACCCCGTGACCGGCCAACTGGTTTACAAGTATGACTACCACGTATTTGAAGGCTTCGCCGAATACAGTTTCAAACTGGGCGAACGGTCCATGTTGCTGTTTGCCGATTACACGCACAACTCCGCAGCCGGGGACAACGATACCGGCTACCTGTTCGGCGCCACCTACGGCTCCGCCAAGAAACAGGGCGATTGGGAGATGAGTTATTACTATGAAAAACTCGAAGCGGACGCGGTCGTCGGCCTGCTGACTGACTCGGATTTCGGCGACGGCGGCACCAATGCCAAGGGATCTGTATTTTCCGGAACCTATGCGTTCAGCTCAAACTGGAATTTCAAAGCGACCTATTTCCTGAACAAGATCCTGCTGGACACCGAAGACCCGCAGGATTACAACCGGCTGCAACTGGACCTGAACTTCAAGTTCTAGGGCTGCTTACACCGGGCAGAGACGTCAGAACGGGCCGGATTTCCGGCCCGTTTTCTTGGTCACCACCTTGACGCTTTTGATCGGGGTCTCCTTAACTCCCCCGGAAACGGTTATTCTATTCGTCACATGAACGAACAGAACGCACCGACACCTACGCCGCCGTTGACCTTGGCAGTAACAGCTTTCACATGCTGGTGGCCCGCCGTCAGCACGGGGAACTGCGGGTCATCGACCGGATCAAGGAAATGGTCAGGCTGGGCGGTGGCCTGGATGAAGAAGGCCAATTGGACCCCGTCGTCCAGGACCGGGCTTTCGCCTGCCTCGCGCGCTTTGGCCAGAGGCTGCGGGGAATCCCGGTAGATAACCTCCGGGCCGTCGGCACCCAGACGTTTCGCCGGCTGAAAAATGCCAACGCCATCCTGATGATCGCTGAAACGGCCCTCGGCTGCAGCATCGATATCATTGCCGGGCGGGAAGAAGCCCGCCTGATCTATCTCGGTGTTTCACAGGGTGTTTCGGGGCATGAAGACCGCCGCCTTGTCATTGACATCGGCGGCGGCAGCACCGAACTGGTCATCGGGGAAGGCCTTCAGCCCCTGGAAATGGAGAGCATCCAGTGGGGCTGCGTATCGCTGACCCGGCGCTTTTTCGGCGACGGACTGATCAGCACGGAACGGTGGAAAAAAGCCGAGCGGTCGGTCATGGCCGAACTGCAGGAATTGCGCCTGCGTTACCTCAAGATCGGCTGGAGTTCCGTGATCGGCTCGTCCGGAACGATCAAGGCGATCGAGGAAATCTGCCGGCAGCAGGGCTGGATCGAAAAAGACGTCAACGCGGATGCCCTGTCCATGTTGCGCGACCGGGTTCTCGAATTCGAGACCATCGATTCCGTGCGCCTGCCCGGCCTTACTGAACAGCGCCACCCGGTCCTGATCGGCGGCCTCCTGATGCTTTGTGCGTGTTTCAAGGCGCTCGAAATCGATTCGATCAAAGTTTCGCCCTATGCGTTGCGGGAGGGCGTTCTGCACGATCTGCTGGGGCGGCTGGATGAGCAGGATCCGCGTAGCAAGACCGTGGATGCTTTCATATCCCGCTACAACGTCGACCGCGAACAGGTGAACCGGGTTCAGACAGCCGCGCTGACCGCTTTTGACAAAATCTCTGACGCCATGCACTTGCGCCTGGCCCACCGCCGGCTTCTCAGCTGGGCCGCTGATTTACACGAAACCGGTCTTGGCGTGTCCCACAGCCAGTTTCAGATTCACTCGGGCTACCTGGTGGAGAATTCCGACATGGCGGGCTTCACCCGCCAGGAGCAGTTATTCCTGGCCGTGCTGGTCCGGAATCACCGCCGTCCCATACGCGCCGGATTTGCCGATCAATTGCCCACCCGCCTGCACGAACCGCTCAGGATGACGCTTTTTTGCCTGCGCTTTGCCTGCATCCTGTGCCGTAGCCGCGATGATGAAGCGATTCCACCCATTCGTATCAGCGGCAGCGACAGGATGATCACGGTCAGTTTTCCGGAGCAATGGAAAGAAGCTCACCCGCTGACGATGTTCGACCTGCAACAGGAAACCCGGGATCTGGAGTCGATCGGCCTGCAATTCCGGATCAGCGGATCGCCACCGGCATGAGCCAGGGACCGGGCGCATCCAGCTGGCGCCCCGGCGCTTCGCGGTTTGCCGTGGAAGCAAGAGCGGATCTCCTGGCCATGATCCGGGCGTGGTTCCTGGAACGACAGGTGCTGGAAGTGGAAACTCCCGTCCTGTCACGCGCGGGCAACAGCGACCCGAATATCCGAAGCCTGTCGACCGACAGCACGGCCAGGCGGTACCTCCGGACTTCGCCCGAATACGCAATGAAGCGATTGCTGGCTGCCGGTTTCAGGGACATCTATGAACTCGGACGGGTATTCCGGGCTGGCGAGAAAGGCCGTTTTCACAACCCTGAATTCACGCTGCTCGAATGGTACCGCTGTGACCTTGCTTACCTGGATCTTGCCGATGAGGTCGTGGACCTGATCCGGTTCTGCGCAAAGGGAAAGTATGATGACTGGCCGGTGCAGCGCCTGTCGTATCGTGACGTGTTCATGGCCCAAACCGGGCTCGACCCCTTTCTTTGCGTTGAATCGGACTTGTCCAGCGTGGCCGCGGAACGCGGGATCCGGGCGGGGGCCCTGGGACAGATGGAATGGCTCGACCTGCTGCTCAGCCAGCTGATCGAACCCAATCTGCCCGGTGAAACCATTACCATCATCCACGATTTTCTGCCGGAACAGGCTGCCCTTGCACGCATCCGCCCGGGCAATCCGCAAGTTGCCGAACGGTTCGAGGTCTACCTTGGCCAGATGGAACTTGCCAATGGCTACCAGGAACTCACCGACGCGCGGGAGCAACTTCAGCGTTTCGAAAGAGAACGTAACCTGGCGGAAGCGAGGGGCGAGGAAGCCGGCCCCGTCGATCTTGGATTGATCGAAGCGCTTCGGCATGGACTTCCCGAGTGCAGCGGCGTGGCACTGGGTGTGGACAGGTTACTGATGTCCCTGTTGAAGCTCGATCATATTGATGCCGTGCTGGCTTTCAGCGCGGACCGGATTTGAGATGAGATGGTTATTGGCCCTGGTTTTACTGCTCGGCTGGAGTCCGCCATCCGGTGCAGCCGGACTGTTCGAGGAAAATGAACTCATCGAAATACGCCTGACCGGACCGCTGAATTCGATATTCAGGGACACCGAACGGCGTGAAGAGCAGCCGTTTCTGCTGAACGTGGAAGGCGTCGATATCCCTGTCGAGGTAAGGATTCGGGGTAAGAGCCGCGCCCGGGTGTGCGACTTTCCGCCGCTCCGGCTCAAATTCCCGGGGAGCGATGCACAGCAAACGGTTTTTGAAGGCCAGCAGACACTCAAGCTGGTCACCCACTGCCGCAACGACAGGGGGCGAATCGCGAACACCGTGGAGGAATATGCGGCGTACCGGATATTCAACCTGCTTTCAGACTACAGTTACCGCGTCCGCCTGTTGCACATCAGCTACGAGGATACCGGGCAGGAACGGGATACAGACGCATTGCCGCAATATGGTTTTGTCATTGAGCCGAAGCAGCATCTGCCGGCAAGAACAGGCGGAGAGTGGGCGCGAATACCCGGTGTGAAAATGAGCTGGATTAACGACAGTCAAGCGGCGCTGGTCTTTGTCTTCCAATACCTGATTGGCAACACCGACTGGTCGCTGGTACCGGCTGAAGGCGAAGATGCCTGCTGCCACAATGGCGACCTGTTGAAGATGGACTCTGACCTCTACCTTGTACCCTACGACTTTGATCTCTCAGGACTGGTCAGCGCAAATTACGCCAAGCCTGATGCGTCACTGCGCCTCAAAAATGTCAGGCAGCGGCGCTACCGCGGCTACTGTATTGATAACGAAGCCCTGGCCGGCGCCATCCACACCGTAAAATCAAAGCAGGCAGAAATTCTTGGCGTGCTGAAGGAACTGCCCGACTACCCGGATGAGATGACCGCGAAAAGCAGCGCATACCTGGAGCGGTTTTTTGAGCTGGCTGAAAATGAAAACAAGCTATTGAAGTCGTTCGAGAAAAAGTGCCTGGACTAGTCAGGCTGAAGCCTGTTCCAGCGGCAGGTTGATGCTGACAACCAGGCCGCCATCGGCGGCATTTGAAGCGTGGATGCTGCCGCCGTGCCGCTGGACCGCGTTGGCCGCGATCGACAGTCCCAGGCCGTGGCCGCCGCTACTCCTGTCCCGGGATTCCTGGACGCGATAGAACGGCTCGAATATTTTTTCCAGTTCCGCCTCGGGTACGCCGCAACCAAAATCGCGGACTTCCAGCAACACGCTCTGCTTTCGCTTGTTGACGACCAGTTCGAGCCGCACGCCTTTATCCGGGTCGGTATAACGCAAAGCGTTACGCAGAAGGTTTTCCATTGCGCGCCACAGCAATTCGCGATCACCTCTGAAAGAACAGTCGCCCGGCGCCTGCCAGGATATTCCCGGTTTGCCCTCGGGCACTTCGTAGTTCACTACCTCGACCAGGTCGCTCAAAAGGGCTGAAAGGTCGAGCAATTCATCCGACTTGATCACGTGCTCCGACGTTTCACGCAGCATGCCCAGTACATCGTTGACCAGCGACTCGAGGCGTTCGGACTCCAGGGCAATCCGGTTTATTTCAGACTCGATTTGCCCCGTGCCCTTTTTTCGGGCAATTTCCAGCGCCACGCTGAGTCTCGCCAGCGGCGAGCGCAATTCGTGACTGACATCCTGCAACAGACGTTGGTTGGCTTGCCGCATGGCCTGGAGTCGTGACGTCATGACATCGAAGTCGGTCGCCAGCTGGCCGATTTCATCCTGGCGCGCAGGCATCGTCTTACTGACACGCGTCCCCAAATCTCCTGCGGCAATTTTCCGGCTCGCCCGGCGTAATTCCTCGAGCGGTGTAACCAACGAGCGGGCCAGGAAATAGCTGATCAATGCGCTGATGACAGCGGCAGCGACCAATCTCAGCGCGGTGCCCCGAGGTCCTGGCGCCAGCAACGTCGCAGGCGGAGTCCGGTTGACGGTAAAAATCGTGTAATTTTTACCCTCTGCGTCACTGAACTCCACGGTATCCATCGTGGTGCCCCGTTCAACCAGTTGTTCCAGCGCGCTGTCCCGCCCGAGCATTTCCTTGTTCTCGGAATCGACGATATAGATGTGGCTGCGGGTCATCCGGGGGATATTCAACAACTCATCCCGCAGCCCTTTTCTGCCCTCCATCTGGAGCGCCTGCTGGGCCCTCTGGGTGATCCGCGCGATCCCGCGGGAAAACGTGTTGGCGGGCTCTTCCGCCCATTGCTCCCTGGCCAGCTTGTCGTTGAGCCAGCCGATGGCAGCCGAAAAACCGACGATGCTCAACCACATCGTCAGGAAAAGTTTCCAGAAAAGGGAAAGCATCAGGGAGTCAAGCCACCCGGTACTGGTAGCCGATGCCCCGGATGGTCTCGATCCGGTTGTCACCCCGCGGATCCGGCCCCAGCTTTCGGCGCAGGTTGCTCACATGCATATCCACGCTACGGTCATGTGGAACCGGCTCTCTCCCCAGCGCCGACATGTAGAGGTCGCGCTTACTGACCACCTCGCCACGGCTCTGCAACAGGGCGAACAGGATACTGAATTCGGTGGAAGTCAATTCCACGGGTTGTCCGGATTTCTGCAACGTTCTGCTGCCCTGGTTCAATTCGAGGTCATCGATGACGATGGCCCCGTGCTCGACCGGCGCCTGGCCGCGCCTCATCACTGCGCGAATCCTGGCCAGCAATTCCCTGGGGTTACAGGGTTTGGGAACATAGTCATCGGCTCCCAGTTCCAATCCGAGAATGCGGTCCATGTCATCACCACGCGCCGTCAGCATGATGACCGGGAGCTTGCTGTCCCGGCGCAATTCTTTCAGTACGTCCATACCGTTCATGCCGGGCATCATCACGTCCAGCACGACGAGGTCCAGGCCTGGTTTTCGCGCTTCTTCGAGCGCGACAATCCCGTCCGGAGCAAGGCGTACGTGGAAACCCTCGGACTCAAAGTACTCTTTGAGCAGGCCGCTCAGTTCAGTGTCGTCATCCGCGAGAAGAATCGTAGTTTGCATGGTAATTCAAGTGCCCTGGAATCAAGGTAGTTAAAGTCAATAAGGGCACAGTTTAACCTTTCCAAAAAAAAGACGCACCGAAGTGCGTCTTTTTCCTGACTTGCTGTCGGGTAATCAGTTTACCAATCGTAAAACTCGGTCCAGTTCCAGATCCACGCGGAATCACGTGAATAGAAAGCGCCGATATAATCGACGTGGTCGAAGAATTCACCATAAACCTCAGGATCCATGTAGAAGCCTTGCAGGTAGCTGGCATTCTCCGGCGGAAACACGCCGTCCAGGTTCGGATTCATTTCCATGTTGCCCGGTTGGCTGTCGAAGAAGGTCTGTGTTGACCAGGGGTCCGCTGGATCTTCGACGAAATTGGTCGGGCAATTGACAATGGTGTTTTCCATTGTCAGAACACCGGTCAGACCGGCCGGGAACGGTGGAGCCCCCGCATCGTTAAACGTTGCCGCATCATCAATATTGATACAGGAACTGAAGCCGGTGAAGATGAAGTTGGAGAAATTACCCCCGGTACCCCGGCGCGGATTGGCGCCCAGCTTGCCGTTCTTGCCAATGATCGTGAAATTCGCCATGACCGCTCCTGAACGCGGGGATGCTTCAAAATTCTGTTCCAGGTTGTCGAGTTCCATGCCCCGGTCAGTGTCATACGTCGGATCCTGGTTCTGTTGAATCAGCACGTACTGGATGTTGCCCTGGTAACCCTGGGTCCAGTCCAGGCTGTCATCCTGACAATCGGTCAATACCAGGTGCTTGACGTTGACCGTGCCGCCGAAAAATTCGACGCAGTCATCGGCATTGCGGTGAACCTGGACATAGTCCACGGTGGTGCCGTTACCGACACCCTGGAACGCGATTCCATTGAGTTCGTCTTCGTCGTTGATTTTTTCGCCTGCATACTGAACGCGGACATACTTCAGCACACCGCTGTTGTCCTGTGGGTTGTCACCGCCATAGGCGCCGCTGTCGCCCTCCCCCAGGGCCTCACAAGTGCCCGTATCACAAGTGTTGATGGGCGCCGCGCCGTTGATGACCAATCCACCCCAATCGGCAACATCTGCGCCTTCTGAAGCCGTTTTGCCACCGGTCATGACGATCGGCGCGTTGGGCTGGCCTTGTGCCACGATGCGGGCACCGCGCTGGATATACAACGCGTTATTGGAACCGCCGGCGCCGATAATGCGGGTTCCCGCCTCGATGTACATCGTCGGGCCATTGGTCGGGACCGGATCGCCGATGGCGGCCTTGTTGCCGACGAATACACCGCCATTCAAGCACCCAGTAGGTGTCATTGGTCAGTGTGACGTCCTCGGTGATGGTGCCGGTCAAAACACAGGTGCGGTCCTGGGTGGCCGGTGTCGAAAATGCCGGGCAGCCCGTGAATTCCTTCTGGTAAACACAGGTGCCTTCATTGGTGCCACCGACAATCGAACGGATTTGGGTAAATTCAGCTTCAAAATCTGTAATCGAAGGACTGGTAAAGCTGAAGTCCGCTGAACTGCAGCTGTTGAATACGACGTTCAGGTTGCCCCAGACCTGCTGGGTCGGGTTACCTTCGCCGGGACCGAAAACGCCGCCCTCGAGCTGAAGCAATTCGATATCGACATCGTACTGGCCGTCTACAATGGTCGTGTTGCCGGACAGCCAAAGCTCATTACCTGAATCGTCAAACACAAACCCGGTCACAAAAAGCACGCCCACTTCGGGGCCGGTCTTCAGGTACTGGAAAGCCCAGCCGCGACGGGAGTTGTCGGCCTGCCACCAGTAACCTTCAACGTCGCTTCCGATGACGAAAGCAAAAACGTTTGGAGCGCAAACGGCGGACATTGCAAGTACCGCCAGTACCGTCAGCCCAATTTTTCTGAAATTCATGAATTGATCCTCGAAGTTTTTATAAAAGTATGGTGCCCACCAGTTGTGGACATTCCGGGACAAATCCTATCGGTGTTCCATTGCAGGACGGTGACGGTTTTATGACACTGGCGTGACAAAAGGGACGGTTTCCCTGTCACTTGGCTGTCATAAAAAACTCCTAGACTTGCCCACTAACGAACTCGACCGGGCTGGCAACATTCGCGCGGCTGATTCATGAACTGACCACTTTCCGGAACCGACAAATGAACTTCCCGACTACAAAATTTGTGCTGGTGGCAGCCTGCCTGCTGGCGGCGCCCACCCTGTATTCCCAGGACGCCACCGACGCGCTGGCCAATCGCCTGATCCAGATGCGGGGCCAGGTCGACGAACTTCAAAGCGAACTCAACCTGAAGCGCGAAGAACACAAGAACCGGATGGCCTATTTGACCGCCCAGCTGACAGAAATGGAGGCCAACCGGGACCGCGAAGCACTGCGGATCCGGCAGCTGGAACAGGAGCTCGAGAAAATGCGGGAACAGGTGGCTGCGGCCGGTGCAACATCGGAAATGCTGACCCCGTTGGTTCTCGAAAACCTTTACGCGCTGCGTGACCAGGTCCAAAACGGGTTTCCGTTCAAGGTGAGCGAAAGGCTGAACGAGCTGGATGAGCTGGAAAACCAGCTGAACAGTGGCGTGGTCACGGCTCACCGGGCGTTCAACCGGCTGTGGGCCTTCGTGGAAGATGAAATCCGGATCAGCCGCGAAAACGCCATCTACTCCCAGTCGATCAACCTGCAGGGGGAAAACGTACTGGTGGATGTCGCGAAACTTGGCAATACGATGATGTATTTCCGCACGCGCAGCCAGGAATACGGCCGGGCCGTTGAAACGAACAACGGCTGGCGATTCGAACTGCTCGACTCGGCAAAGGACCAGGAACTGATTGCCCGGCTGTTCGATTCCCTGCGCAAACAAATTCGCCAGGGATATTTCCGGTTGCCGAACGCCCTGCCCCTGTCACAGGAGACGTCGTCATGAAGCCCTGGGCGAAGTTTTTCCTGATCATTGCCACCGGTATGCTGCCGGTCCTGGTTTGCGAAGCCCAGGACGCAGGCCAAACCACCGTTCCGGAAACTGCCCCGGTGCCGGCTGCCAATCCGTTAAAGACCCAGAGCGAGCTGCAAACTGCTTACCAGAAAGAATACGCCTTCCTGGAGGCGCAGGTTCGTGATTTGCAGTCACGCCTGGCCGCGTTCGATGCCGAGTCAAAACGCGATGAATCCGACAAGGAAGGGGCCATCGACAAGGTCGAGGGCGAGTACATCGACCTGCAGACGCGGGCCGAACGCTACAACGACGTCCTGGCGGAATCCGAACGACAGATCAGCGCCGTGGAAGACAGCCGGTCGACGCTGGAAGCCACTTTTCTGCAGGCGGGGTCAACGCTCGAGCCCTTTGACATAGCCGAGGTTCGCAGCGAGGAGTATTTCGCCGGCACCGACAGCGAAAGAATCGAAACACTCTTCGAACAAACCCTCAGACTGTTGGACACACTGGGTAAAGTCCGGCAATCACCCGGGAGCTTTTTCCTGGATGACGGCACGGAAGTTGCAGGCACGTTGATCCACATCGGCAACATTGCAAGTTACGGCATCAGTGAAGGACGTGGAGGTGCGTTGGCGCCCGCCGGCGATGATCGTTTCAAGGTCTGGTCGGCCTCAACGCCCGAAGTCGCCGAAGCCCTGCTGGCCGGCCGGGCTCCGGACGTTCTGGATATGTTTCTTTACGAGTCAAGCCAGAAAGCAATTGAAGAAAGGGCCGGCAAAACCTTCCTGAGCATCATCAACAGCGGCGGCTCCATCGCCTGGATCATCGTGGCGCTCGGCGCCCTGGCCGGCCTGCTGATTATTTTACGGATGTTTTTCCTGCGCTCGGCCAGCGCCAGCACCGGCAAGGTCGCGAAAGAAGTGGGGCCGCTGGTGAAATCGGGCAAGCGCAAGGCAGCCCTGGAGGCATGCAAGCGCCTCAAGGGATCGACGGCCCGGGTCGTGGCTTCCGCGGTCCGCAACATCGAGAAGGACCGCACCCACATCGAGGACATTGTCTCGGAGCAAATCCTGCATGAATCGGCTCACCTGAACCGGTTTGGCGCCATGATCATGGTGATCGCGGCCGTCGCTCCGCTGCTTGGCCTGCTGGGAACCGTCACCGGCATGATCTCGACTTTTGACATCATCACTGAATTCGGCACCGGTGACCCCAAACTGCTCTCCAGCGGCATTTCGATCGCTCTGGTGACCACGGAAGTCGGCCTGGCGGTCGCCATTCCCGCCCTGATCTTTGGCAATCTCCTGTCCGGCTGGGCCGAATCGATCAAGGACGAGATGGAAAAAGCGGCCTTGCACGTAATGAACCAGTACAAGGACAAGACTGCAGAAATCGGCTCGGGGGACTGATCCATGCTGGCCGCTATCTTCAGTGAATTGACCCAGTACATCCAGGCCGGAGGCTGGGTAATGCCACCGCTGCTGCTGGCGACGCTCGTGCTTTGGTTCTCCATCGGCTATCGCTTTGCGGCGCTGAAACGGGGCAGTCTGCGGGACGTAAGGAACCTGGTCCGGCGATTCGACAAGGGCAAACTGCCCAGTTCCGAAGGCATCCTGGTCCGTGCCCTGAAAAAAGGCATTGAATTGCGTGATTCCGGCAAGGACTCCCTCAGGCCCTACCTCGACTATGCCTTTTTTGAGGAAGAGCGCGAGATACGCAAGTTCAATCGCCTCATTGTCACGATCGTTACCGCCGCTCCTTTGCTGGGCCTGCTGGGAACCGTGATCGGAATGATTGAAACCTTTGACTCGCTCGGTGACATGTCCCTGTTTACGCAAAGCGGGGGTATTGCAGGCGGCATTTCGCAGGCGCTGATCACGACGCAGATGGGCCTGGCCGTGGCGATCCCGGGACTGATCGTCAACGGCGTTCTGTACCGGCGGCAGAAAAACATTGAACTCGAACTGGCTCAACTCAAAGACATCCTTTGCGCCGAGCCGCAGAGCAGCCAGGAGTCCTGAAGCATGCGCTACCGTGAACGAAAAGACGACATCCAGGCCATCGATATTTCGCCATTGATCGACATGGTGTTCATTTTGCTGATTTTCTTCATGGTCAGCACCACTTTTGTCAAGGACATGAAGCTGGACCTGGACCGGCCGGCGGCATCCAGCGCCACGACGGCTTCAACCAAGGCGCTGCGGCTGTACATCGACTCCAACGGCGATACCTTTCTCGATGGCGAACCGGTGCAAATCTGGGTCATCCAGAGCCGCCTGCGCGACCAGTTGAAAACCATGACCGCCAAAGCGGTACTGGTCATCACCGACGACGGGGTGCCCGCCGGGAAGCTGGTTGAAGTGGTGGACCAGGCGCGCCTGGCCGGTGCCACGGACGTCGGAGTCGCCACGGTCGAGGAGGCCGGGTCGGGCTGAGATGAAACCGATGGAGCGTTTAAGGCGGCTCGCCTGGGCTACGGGTTTCATGCTGGGGGGGTCGATACTCGTGGTGGGCACCGTGGTCCTGATCAACCTGTTTTCCGATTCACTGGAGGATTCCCGTGAAGAGGTCGGCCACCAGATCGCGCTCGAGCGAAAAAAGCCGCCCCCGGAGCAGCAGGTTCAGAAACCCAAGCCCAAACCCAGGCCGAAGCGTTCACGCCGTGCGCCGCCCAATCCGTTAACCGGCCTGGACACCAGCCTGTCCGGGGTCGACATGGGCCTGCCCGGATTCTCGGCCGATGACCTGGGTGGACTGGAAGGTGATTTGCTCGGCGACGGATCCGGACTGGTAATGACGGATGACACGGTTGACCAGCCACCAAGGGCCGCATACCAGGCGCCTGTGACCTATCCGCCACGCGCCCGCGCGAGTGGCATCGAGGGTTACGTGGTGTTCTCGCTATTGATCGGGATCACCGGAGAAATTGAACAGGTAAAGGTCGTCGAATCCTACCCGGAAGGGCTGTTTGACGAAGCGGCAACGCAGGGCATCAACCAGTGGAAATTCGAACCGGCAATGTACCAGGGCCAGGCCGTGAGGGCCTGGGCCAAACAGCGCATCCGTTTCGATCTGAGCTAGCCGGCATAACCTATGAAACCGATTCTTGTTTTCCTCCTGTTGTTGAGCCTGGCCATCACATTGCCGGTGGGCGCAAAAGAAAAAAAGGTTGACGAGGACGTCGACTACCTGGCGTTGGCTTCCCTGATGCTGCGCGACGGCAACCTGGACCGGGCCATCGTTGCGCTGGACCAGGTGGACCCGGCTGAGGAAAACGTCGACCGGGTGCAATATTACACGCTGAGGGGAATGACCCATATGCGGCGCAACGAACCGGAACCCGCGCGCGACGCCCTTCTGAGTGCCGTTCAAACCGGTGGTGCTGAAGCGGTGGTTTACATTTACCTGGCCCAGGTCAACTACCAGCTCGAGGACTACCCGGCAACCGTCGAGGCGCTGGAACTTGCAGGCGCGGCGGTGGAACGAATCCCCTCGGTTTATCACATGAAAGCCCAGTGCTACTGGCTGATGAATGAAAAAGTCGCCGCCATTGCAACGCTGGAACAGGCCGAGCAGGTGTTTCCGGCAGACGCCTCTTTCCTGCGCCGCAAAGTTTTCTACCTGATCGATATCGGCCTGTTTCAAAGGGCCGCTGAACTGGGGCGGCAGTACCTGGAGCAGACCGAAGGTAAACTGGAAGACTACATCGCGTTGGGAAACGCGCTGAGAGCCAGTGGCGATCTCGATGAGGCGGCCGTGTTCCTGGAGCAGGCCCAGCTGAATTTTCCGGATTCGCCGGACGTGAAAAAGGTACTGGCGCATGTCTACATCGAACGCGATCAGTTGAGCGTTGCTGCCGATCTGCTGTACCAGGCCGCCTTGCTGGATCCCGCCTTGATGGCCGAAGCAGCCGAACTCTACCGCCGTTCAGGCCAGACATTCCGGGCGTTGTCACTGAACACACAATTGAGCAATCAGCCTGAAAAGCTGCGCCAGCGCCTTGCCCTCTACCTGGAAATGGGCCGGTTCGAACAAGCCGCCGCGATGGAGTTGCCCCTGACGCGAGTCGGACTGCTGGAAGACGAGGACATCCGCTACGCCATTGCCTATGCGCTGTTCAAAACGGGTGAGTTTCCGGCGGCCGAAAAGCAGCTCGCCGCACTGAATCGGCCGGATTTGTTCCGCAAGGCTGCGGAGCTCCGGCGCGCCATCCAGGACTGCACTGCTGAAAGCTGGAAATGCCTGTGATGGACAGGATCACCGGCTTTTTGATCATTGCCCTTGGCCTGCTTCTGTTGCCGGTGCCCAGTGCGTTGGCACAGGATTCACAGCTGACCATGTACGTTTTCAACAATGGATCGCCGGTCAGCGGAATCGAAGTCCTGGTGGACGATGAGCTGCTCACGCTAAGCAACGCCAGCGGCATGGCCGAAGTGCATTTGACCCCCGGCATTCACTACATCGAGTTACGGCTGCAGGACTCGGTCGTGCATGAGCAGCAAGTACTGACCGTGCAGGACGAAGTGAGCCAGTGGATCATAGACGTAACCGGCGGCGGATCCGCCATTTACGATGTCGAATCGTCAAACCCGGCAATCCCGGAAGCCGGAACAGCGACGATCGAGCAGGATTCCGGGCAGCCGCCCGGCGTTATCGAAGGACGCCTGATCAGCGCCGACGGCGGCGGTCCCGTGGAAGGCGCGCGGATCTATATCAGCGGAGTCTCCGACGACATTCGCAGTGATAAGGACGGCCGTTTTATCGCCGAAGCGCCATCCGGTTTGCGTTCAGTTTCCGTCCTTCATTCGGGATTCAATACGCTGACCCGGGACAATATCGAAGTGCCCTTCGGGGAGCAGCGTATCGCTGGAACTGGAATTGACCCCGGCAGGCTCGGAGTTACCGGAATTCGTGGTCATCGTTCCCCACATCTCGGGCAGCCTGGCATCGGTGCTCGAAGAGCGCCGGGAAGATATCGCCGTCGCCAATATCCTGGGTTCCGAGCAGATCTCCAGGGCCGGCGACAGTGACGCGGCAGGGGCGTTGAGGCGTGTCACCGGCCTTACCCTGGTCGGTGGACAGTTCATTTTCGTGCGGGGACTCGGGGAACGCTACTCAAGCACCCTGCTCAATGGCGCCAATGTACCCAGCCCGGACCCGACACGCAGGGTGGTTCCGCTGGACCTGTTCCCGGCCAGCATCATTGACAGCATCGCGGTACAGAAAAGTTACACGCCGGAAATGCCTGCCGAGTTCGGCGGTGGCTCCATCCAGCTTCGAACCAAGAGCATCCCGGAAGCTGCCTTCTTCAAGGTGGAAGTGGGTATGGGATACAACGACCAGACCACGGGAAAAGAGGGGCTGAATTACCGCGGCGGCAAGTGGGACTGGACCGGCTATGATGACGGGACCCGCGACGAGTCCGAACTGCTGGCAGCCGCGAGCGCCGGCGGCACCGAAGTCAGGGAATATAACCGCTTTACCGGTGAGGGCTACACGCCGGAAGAACTGGAGTTGATCGGGCAATCCCTGCCGGTGAACTACAACGTCGTGACCGACGAAGCGCCGCCCAACGTCGGCGGCAACATTGCCGGTGGCAACCTGTTCGAAGTTTCCGATAAAGTCACCCTCGGATTCCTCGCTGCAATGGAATACGACGACAAGTGGCTGACCACCATTCAGCAACGCACGGATTATGTTGTCGGTGGAGGTGGCGCGCTGGTTCCGCAAAATGACTACAACTATTTCATCACCGACCGGAAAATTGATCTCAGCGGATTCTTCACGCTCGGCGCACAAATCGGTGACAACAACCGGCTGACCTATAACTGGATGTTGCTGCGTTCAACCATCGACCATACGCAGCGCCAACAGGGCTTCAACAAGGACGCGGAAGGCGGCGACGTGCAGTTCACCGAACTGGAGTGGCTGGAGCGCCAGATGATGGTCAACCAGCTGCTGGGTGAACACACCATTCCACAGCTCTGGGACATGTCCTGGAATTGGAACTACACGGACGCCACGGCGAAAACTTCCGAACCCGATACCCGCACCTATCGATATGATCCGGACACGCTGACGCCACAGGAAGATGATCTGATATTTTCCCTGCGCAATGACAGCAACCAGCGCCGCTGGGGAAACCTGAAGGACAACAGCACGGACTGGAACATCAACCTGGTCCAGCCCCTGCTGTTCTGGCAAAAGGCCGATCTGTCCCTGCGCGCCGGAGCCGGGAATGTGACCCGCGACCGGAATTCCGCCATCCGCCGCTTTGCTTTCATTTCAAAAGGGCCGGTCTCGGGAAATGTAGACCTCAGAAGGAACCCGAATCCTGATTTCATCATCTTCGACGAGACCATCCAACCGCGGGGCTGGCAGATCAACGAAGTCAGTAACACCACCGATGCCTACACCGCTGAGCAGACCATCAAATCCCGCTACATCGCAGTCGACCTGGATTATGATGAATGGCTACGCCTGGGCGCTGGCGTCCGCAATGAAAAATCCGACCAGTCGGTGACGACTTTCGACCAGTTCGATCCCGATCGCAACCCGATTTCATCACAGCTGAATACGGACGATGACTTCCCGGCCTACTCGGCCACGCTGATTTTCGGCAACCACCAGGTCCGCGCGGCATATGGCGAAACGACCAACCGCCCGGATTTCAAGGAGCTCTCGGAGGCCCTGTTCAAGGACCCGTTGCTGGACCGCCTGGTAAAAGGCAATCCAAACCTGGTCCCGGCATACCTCAAGAACTATGACCTGAGATGGGACTGGTATTTCAACCAGGGGGAGTTTGTTTCGCTGGGGGCTTTCTACAAAGATTTCACCGATCCCATCGAGACCGTGGTACTGGCCGGAGCGTCGCAGATCACCACGTTCTCAAACGCCCAATCCGCTGAGAATTTCGGCGTCGAATTTGAACTGTACAAGACCCTCGGGTTCATGGGTAATTGGTGGGGAACACCCGAGTGGTGGTCAAACTGGTACGTCAGCACAAACTACGCCTGGATTGATTCGACCATCCAGCTGTCCGAGCAGAACGCTGCGGTTCAGACCTCCGATTCACGCCCGCTGCAGGGCCAGTCGCCCTACGTTTTCAACTTCCAGCTGGGGTACGACGACCTCGATCGCGGAATCAACACCGCCCTGGTGTTCAACGTTTTCGGCAAGCGTATCGTCGATGTCGGCACCAACGGCGCGCCGGATATTTACCAGCAGCCGCAACCCTCGCTGGACTTTGTCTACGCGCAGAAATTCAGGGAGCACTGGAAGTTCAAGTTCCGGGCCAGGAACCTGCTGAATCCGGAGGTTCAGATCACCCAGGGTGGCGAAACACGCAGGAGTTTTACCGTTGGCCGTGAATATGCGGCCGCGATCGAGTGGTCGTTCTGACCAAAGCCCCTGGTTCAATAGACGATCCAGTGGGCTGTAACAGCCCACTAGTGGCCTGTAACAGTCAAAGCGGAAGAGGGATCGCGAAGGAATGGTGGTGGCTGACGCCGGTCTGGAACGAGGTTGATAGCCATAGCTATCGGCCGAGTGAAGACCAAGCCAGGCGCCAGCAGGCCGAGTGAGGTGCTTCCGACTTGGCTGTTACAGGCCGCTAGTCGTGCCGGGACAATTTCTTGATGGTTTTCTTGTCCTTGGATGTGTGGCGAATACTGCGCCCGTGCACCAGGTAGAAGATGTACTCGGCAATATTTTCACACCGGTCGCCCATCCGCTCCATCGCCCTGGCTGCCCACAGAATGTTCAGAATCTGGGGGATGGATTTGGGATCCTGCGCCATGTACGTCATCAGCTGACGGGTGATTGAAACATACTTGGTATCGATCTTGCTGTCGAAACGGGCTGTTTTGACGGCGCTTTTGACGTCGGTGCGGGCGAACGAATCAAGCACCATGCGCAGCATTTCCCGCACCAGCGAACCCATGTGCTCCAATTCATTCCGGATATCCGAGGTCATGGTGCCACTCAGTTCGTCCTGGACCATCTTCGCGACCCGCTTGGCCTCGTCACCGATGCGTTCAAGGTCCGTGATGGTTTTGATCACGGCCATGACCAGCCGCAAATCTGAAGCTGCGGGTTGGCGCCTCGCAACAATTCGCGTGCATTCCTCGTCAATCTCGACTTCCAGCGCGTTCACCCGGTAATCGTTGGCTTCAACCTCGGCGGCAAGAACGGTGTCACCCTCGACCAGCGCTTTGAGCGCCTTGGTCAGTTGTTCCTCGACAACTCCGCCCATCAACAAAACCTTGTTGCGAACGTCTTCCAGTTCTTCGTTGTATTGCTGCGAAATGTGTTGACCCAGGTTCAGGTTGTCCATGTATTTACTCCTGCTCATCCGTAGCGGCCGGTTATGTAATCTTCGGTCTGTTTCTTTGACGGGTTGGTGAATATCGAGTCGGTGTCCCCGTACTCAACCATCTCACCCAGGTACATGAAAGCCGTTTTATCGGATACCCGGGCCGCCTGCTGCATGTTGTGCGTGACCATGATGATCGTGTATTGCTGCTTCAGTTCGTGAATCAACTCTTCCACCTTCAGCGTACTGATGGGATCCAGCGCCGAGCAGGGTTCATCCAGCAGGATGACCTTGGGCTGGACCGCAATGGCCCTTGCGATCACCAGCCTCTGCTGCTGACCGCCCGAAAGGCCGAACGCGGGCTCTTTGAGCCGGTCCTTGACTTCGTCCCACAGCGCGGCGCCATTGAGCGCCCACTCGACTGTTTCATCCAGCACCCTGCGCTTGTTGATTCCCTGGATTCTCAGGCCATAGGCCACGTTCTCGTATATCGACTTCGGAAAGGGGTTGGGCTTCTGGAACACCATCCCGACCCACCTTCTCAACTCGGCGACGTCGACCGACTTCTTCAGGATATTCCTGTCATCGATAAAAATCTTGCCCTCGGTCCGGCAGTTGACGATCAGGTCATTCATCCGGTTGAAGCAACGCAGCAGGGTTGACTTGCCGCAGCCGCTCGGGCCGATAAACGCCGTGACCTGGCGGTCCGGTATATCCAGGTTGATATTCTTCAAGGCCTGCACCCGGTCATAGAACAGGTTGAGTTTTCTCACCTGCACCGAAGCAGAATGGCCTGACGCCGGGTTGACGTGTGCCTGCTGACCGGCCGGTGATTCCAGGGGCAGTTGGTTCGAATCGTTCACGTTTCGAGTCCTTTGTATTTTTCACGCAGGCTGTTACGGACGTGGATGGCCAGCATGTTGAGTAAGAGTATCACCAGGACCAGTAACAAGGCCGTGGCGTAAACCAGCGGCCTGGCGGCCTCCACGTTCGGGCTCTGGAAACCGACATCATAGATATGAAAGCCCAGGTGCATGAATTTTCTTTCCAGGTGCAGGAAAGGATAGTTCCCGTCCAGCGGCAGCGAAGGTGCGAGTTTTACCACGCCGACCAGCATCAAAGGCGCAACTTCACCGGCTGCCCTGGCCACCGCCAGGATCAACCCCGTCATGATGCCGGGACTGGCCATGGGAATGACCGTGCGCCACAGCGTTTCCCATTGGGTTGCGCCAAGCGCCAGGCTGCCTTCGCGGATCGATCTCGGAATGCGGGAGAGACCTTCCTCGGTCGACACGATAACCACCGGCAGTGTTAACAGGGCCAGGGTCAGGGAAGCCCAGAACAGACCTCCGGTGCCGAAGGTAGGTGATGGCAGGGCCGCTTCAAAAAACAGCTTGTCGATGTTGCCGCCAAGCGTGTACACGAAAAAGCCCAGTCCGAATACGCCGTACACGATGGATGGAACGCCTGCGAGATTGTTGACCGCGATTCTTATCGTGCGGGTCAGCAAGCCCTGCTTCGCGTATTCCTTCAGGTACACGCCGGCAATCACACCAAAAGGCGTTACCACGACGGTCATCAGCAGCACCATCAGGATGGTTCCGAAAATGGCCGGGTAAATACCTCCCTCGGTATTGGCCTCGCGCGGATCGTCAACGATGAATGACCAGATTTTTTTGAAGAAATGGCCAATCTTTTCAGGCATGCTGAGCGCGTTGGGCTTCCATGCGTCGATAATCGAAGCCAATTCGAGTTCATGTTCCTCGCCGTCGCTGGTCTGGACGATGACCGAATCCCGTCGAATTTCTTCGTGCAGCGAAAACAGCTTTTGCTCGAGTTCCTGGTATTCCTGTTCAAGCTGCTGCCTTTCGGTTTGCAAGGCCGCGTAGCGCGAGGGCTCGGTGATGTTCTTCAGTTGCAGCTTTCGTTCTTCCAGGCGCAAGTGCTCCAGCCGGTAATTGATCCGGCCGATGTCATCCCGCTCCAGTTCCTTGATCCGGTCCCGTAATGCGGCTGTTTCATCGAGCCTGGCCTGGAAATCGGACCAGACGTCGCGGCTGTTTTGCAACTCCCCCGCGACCTTGAGCCCGATGACCCGGCCGAAGAACGCACCCCACTCCTCCCGTTCGAGCACGGCGATGCTCAACGGCGCGCTCTGTTTCCGGATCCCGGGCTCAAGAATCCAGCGAAAGTCCACGCCGTTCAGTTCCCGGTTGCCGGTTTTCAGCAGTATCCGCTCGACGCTGGTTACACCCGGGCCGACTTCGATCCCCGACTCCGTGATCCGCGCCGCGTGCACATCCTCGCGCTCCCGGACCTGGCCGGCCAATACGACGCTCCGGCCGTCCTGTTCCAGGTAGGTAATTTCAAGCACCGGGGCAGGCCAGAAGTGCGCCATACCACGCACGCCAATCAGGCCGAGCAATCCGATCACCAGCAGCAGGCTGACGCTGACTGCAGATGCGTTAAGCCAAACCCAGGGCGTGCCGCTTTTTGTCCATGTTTGTAAGGAAGTCACAGGCCCTGGCTCACAGTGAACTGTACTTTTCGCGCAGGCGCTGGCGAATCAGTTCAGCGCCGGTGTTCACAACGAACGTGAACATGAATAAAACCAGCGCCGCAAGAAACAACACGCGATAGTGGGTACTGTTGACCTCGGACTCGGGCATTTCAACGGCGATATTGGCCGCGAGGGTTCTCATCCCCTCGAACAGGTTCCAGTCCATCACCGGCGTATTGCCCGTCGCCATGAGAACGATCATGGTCTCACCGACCGCCCGACCGAGGCCGATCATCAAGGCGGAAAATATGCCCGGGCTCGCCGTCGGAAGAATAACGAAGACCAGGGTTTGCCACGGGGTGGCGCCCAGGGCCAGGGATCCGTTCGACAGCGATTCCGGAACCCCGAATACCGCATCTTCAGCGATGGAGAAAATGGTGGGAATAACCGCGAAGCCCATCGCGCAGCCGACCACGAGCGCGTTACGCTGATCATAGGAAATCCCCGCCGTGTGGCTCAGCCAGTCACGCAGGTCACCGTCGAAAAACACGGCCTGGACCGGCTCGGCGAGTCCCGTTGCCAACACAGCCATCAATATCAGCGCGGGCACCAGCAACACCGGCTCCCAGCCTTCCGGAACGTGAAGTTTTGCGTCCAGGTCAAAACGGTGCCACAGCCAGGAAAACAACAGCAGGCCGGGGGGAATCAAAAGCAGCATCAGGAAAAGATCCGCTAGGTGCTCTTCCACCCACGGCGCGAACCACAGCCCGGCCAGGAAGCCCAGGATCACCGTGGGCAGAGCAGCCATTACCTCGATACCGGGCTTGACCCATTGACGCAGCGCCGGCGACATGAAATAAGCCGTGTAAGCGGCCCCCATCAAGGCCAGGGGAATCGCGAAAAGCATCGCGTAAAAGGCGGCTTTCAGCGTTCCGAAAACCAGGGGTGTCAGGCTCAGCTTGGACTCGAAATCATTGGTTGAGGCCGAAGACTGCCAGACATACTCGGGTTGCTGGTAGTTCTCGTACCATACTTTTTGCCACAGTGAGGAAAACGACACTTCCGGATGCTCGTTTTCGATCCTGAGCAACTCCAGTTGACCGCCGGCGCCGTCGACCAGTAAACCGTTGGCCCTCGGCGCCAGGGCCACAGCCCTGGGGCCTGCCGCCTGCATCGGGACCTGGTAGACCAGGAGCCCTGCCGTGCTGTGGAAAATGGACAGGTTTTCGTCCGCGTCGAGGGTAATAAATCCCTTGCGGCGCTGCTCCGGAATGATCTGCGTGATCGCACTGCCGGTACTTTCAAAGCGGCGAACCCGTTCCAGGTGAAATTCATTGTCGGCGTCGCGTACCGGAAATAACTGGCTGATGACGCCGTCGCTGTCGCCGGCAAGTACGGAAATTCCGCCCAGGAGCATCGACAGCGTGGTAATGCCGGAATTCCCGGTGCTGATGCTTTCCACGACTTCGAGTCCGGGCAGCGTGAAGCGATGAATCCGGCCCTCGCTGTCACCGGCGTAAAGCCAGCGGTGGTTACCGCTGATGGCAAGCGAAGTCAGCGGAAACCCGGATTGTATTTCGTTGATTTCCGGTTCAAGAGCGACCTCTCCGGTCATCAGGTTTTCCGACTTCCTCAGGTAATTGACGCGCACCCGGCCATTAACGTCCGCCAGCGCGAGCACCGTTTGATCCGCGTTGTCCGAAAAGGCCAGGTCCGATATATCAACTGCTTCTCCGGATTCCGACGACGCCATCGACAGCAAGGGTTCCTCCCCGTAAGGAAAGTCCAGCACCGGCGTAATCAGCCGTGATTCAACCCCGCCTGGAAAACTGGTTTCATACTGGTGGCGAAAGACAAACACGCGGGCGTCATCGGAAACGATGGCGACAAGACTTCTGTTATCGATGGCCTCGGCGCTTTTTTCCCACCTTCCGGTGTCCATGAATGGCAGTGTTACTGTGCTCAGCCGCTTCCCGGCGGGTACGTTGAAAAACTCAGCCTCTCCGTCATCGGACAGGCGCAACCCCACCTCGAGTTGCTCTTCCACTGAAAAATAGACCGGCCGCGAGTCTTTCCAGCCGGCCATGGGCCGGGATTCAACCCATTCAGACTTTGCGGGCAAAAAAAGCGGGAAAACCACCCATACCAGGTAGAAAAAGATCAGCACAACAGCCCAGATCACCGCGACACCGCCGGTTGCAATCAGCCAGCGAACTACCCGGTCCTTGCGGGAACGCCACAAATGAAAACGCTCGGACCGAACCGAATCGGGCAGTGCTCTTTTGGGAGGTACAGCAATCATACAGGCATGCTATGCGGCATTTGTGACAGTTTTATTACAGTGAAAGCCGCTGGATCATGGAAGACGGCTATATCCCGTATAATGTATACACCGGCCAGATGACAGGAGCGTGACGTTTATTTTTTCCTTCTTCAAAAAACGCCTTTACCTGCATCGCGTTTCCGTCATAAACAGGGATCTCGAAATCGGCAGGGATTACCTGGAAAATATGTCAATGCCACTTCAACTGGAGGCAAGCCGCCTGGTTTCCATTGGCCCCGACATCTACCAGCGTGACCAGCGCATGATACCGGGTGCCGCGAACGCCTGGTGCTCAATGGTTGAATCAGCAGCCGCTGACCAGGTCGTTCTGCAAGCCGTTTCGGCATTCCGATCGGTCGATTACCAGGCCGGCATCATAAGAAAAAAGCTGGAAAGCGGGCAATGCATCCAGGATATCCTCTGCGTTTCGGCAGCACCCGGCTACAGCGAACACCACACGGGACGGGCGATTGATGTCACCACGCCAGGGTTTGCCGTTCTGGAAGAAGAGTTCGAACAAAGTGAAGCGTTTTCATGGCTGACCGAACATGCCGGCCGGTTTGGATTTTCCCTGTCCTTTCCCCGCGGAAACCCGTTTGGAGTCATCTACGAACCGTGGCACTGGGCCTGGAAAGACCCTGGTAAACCCAGATGATGTGGGTTACGCGGGTCAGTGAACACTGCCGGATATCTGGACCAACTCGCCTTCCGGTAAACTGACCCGGGCCGCCAGGTCGAACGGCAGCTGGATTTGCTCCAATCCCAAGCGCACCAGCAGCATCCGCATTTCCTGCTGAAGCAGCGGATAGAGCTGGCGGGTCAGGCTGGCATGATTCCGGGTAAACCGGGTGATGTCCACCGGCTCACCGTCGATCTGCCGGTAAATAACCTCGAGGCCGACCTGCGCCACGAATTTCGGGTCCGATTCGTTTTCCGCCCCGCCCTTGCAGCTCAGAAGCGCACTGACCTGGTAGGACGGCAGACTCTCGGTACTGTCGGTATCCAGCACTCTGGGCGTGAGGTTGAGCTCTACCTTGGCCTTCTGGGCGCCGGCTTCCTTGCTGACGTGAATAAGACGGGCTTTCAGCAGGGATACCTGGACGTGGTGCAGGACAAAATGATCGAGTAAATTCATCGCTGTTAGATATGCACTGGAGCCTGCAGTTTCAAGAGAGCAGCGGCGTATCGGCGACTTTCCAGAAGTACCAGCTCGCCACCGAACGGTAAGGCGCCAGGTGGCGGGTCCTTTCCAGCACTTCACCGGGAGCGGGCAACTCATCCATGCCGTAAACCGCCTGCACCCCTTTCTGCACTCCCAGGTCTGTCGCCGGCATGACATCGGGACGCCCCAGGTCAAAAATCAGGAACATCTGTGCCGTCCAGGGTCCGATTCCCCGCACAGCGCAAAGGTTTTCGATGACTTCTTCGTCATCGAGGCGGGTCATGCTCCGAAGCGGTTTCAGGGTGCCGTCAAGCGATTTTTCAGCCAGGTCCTTTATCGCCAGGGCCTTGTTGCGTGACAGGCCGACCGCCCGCAATTGTTCCATGGAAAAGCCGGTAGCCTGGACGGCTTCCGGCACCTGGTTTGTGAACAGGGCCGAAAACCTTCCATGAATCGTGGATGCTGCTTTTCCGGACAATTGCTGGTAGACGATTGCCGCCGAAAGCGCGTTGAACAGGTCGGTGCCCCGGGTTACCCTGAGCGTCAGGGGGCCGTAATCACCGATGACCCGACCCAGGTGATGACACCGTCCACAAAGGTATTCGACTGCCTGCCTGCGGTTATAACGCAGACGGCTCATCATCCCCTCCAGCCGGCTGCAGCAGATCATCCATCCTCCGGGTCATCGATTCAACCCGGTAACCGGGAACCCGGTAAGCCCAGCCCCCGGCCCGCCGGTTGATTTCTTCCGCCCGCGCCAGGGTCGCTGATTCATTCGTTTCGTCATCTGCCACGGATCCGACGGCAGTCGTATAAACGCCGGCTTCCAGGCGCAACCACTGCCCGGATGAGGCTTCTTCCCCGTCGGGGCCAGGGACGGTCAGCAGTTCCAGATCCAGCGTCAAGCCGTCCGCAGTCAGTATCCGGAACCGGCTTGCGTTTTCCCAATCCATCTGGCTCGCAGGCACCACGGCCTGCAGTTCCAGCGCAGCCAATGAATTGGCCGGCGCATTCACGGCCCAGTCCGATTTGATCTCGCGGCCTTCAGGCAGGGCCTGCAAGTCAAAATTCTCATCATCAGCGGATGCCTTGACCGCCTTGATGGACTCCCCGTCCGGGTGGATGATTTCATACTCAACCACTTCGGCTTCCGCAATATCAACTATCGCTTTGTCCAGCCACGCGATCCGGTCTGCCGGGTACGTCGATACGGGTGCCAATCAATACGCTTTTTGCCGAGTCCTTCAGGCGCGCATACTGCCCTTCACGCCCCTGTGCGCTGTTGCCGATGATCACAGCAGGCAACCCGGATGTCCGCTTCAAACTCGACCATCACGCCGGCAGCTTCGGCCGCACTGACGTCTTCGACCCCCAGTCTCGGGTAGTACCCGGGTTTCGACGTTTTTTCCTCGATGATTTCTGCACGGGACAGCGAGGAAAGAAGCGTTTTGACCGCGCCCCAGTCAGCCCGGTACGCCGATACTTCCTCTACGACCCAGGCGTTGTCCTCACGCATCAGGGTGGCGATGACTTCGTCGCCCGCTCCGGTGAGCCGAAGCCAGCGGATGTCGTTGACCTGCTCAGCCAGTCCCGGGATCAAAACCCCCTGGTCAATACTGCTCTCCCTGCCCGTCCTGCCGGGGAAAACAAGAACCAGGACAGCCACCACGATGGTGGCCAGCAACAGCCAGGAGAAATGCTTTCTGCTCATGGATTCTCTCCGACCCGCGCACGCGACCGGGTCTGCCGCTTCCGCTTGCGGTAGCCGTAAATCAGCGCAAATATCATCACCGCAGTCGGTATCAGGCCGATGTTGAGAAGTTTCAACCGGGTTCCAAGCTGGTTGATATCGCGTTGCAAATCGTGTTGAACCTGGCGCAATTCGCGCCGGATCTGGAACTTCCGGTCGACGAAGCGCTGGATTTCAAGCTGCTGTTCCGGGCTCATGACCGTGAGTTCGCTTTCACCCTTGGCGGCCTGTAATTCAGTGAGTTTGCGTTCCGTTTCCTCCAGCTCCGACTGCAGGCGTTCTTCTTTTGCACGATACGATTTTTCAGCAGCAACCCGTATCTGGTCGACGCGGTCAAAAGGCCGGCTGGAACTGGCGCGGGTGCGAATGCTGATCAGGTCCTGGTTACCGAGCATGTTGTCGACGGCGTTGACCGCCAGCGAACCGTTGTCGGCAAAGGCCGTGATCACGTCCTCACCAAAAAACGGCTGTTTTTGCAGCCAGGTCCAATCGGTCAGAACATCTGTATCCGCAAACAGCAATACATTGATACCGCCTTCGCCCGATTCCGAAAGATAAGTCTCTGCGCCATCGTCCGGGGCCGGCAGGGAAGCCACCGCAGACCCGGTGATCCGGGCCGCCAGTGCGTAGCGGCTCCCCGGTCGGGTTGAAGCCGCTCATCAAATCCGCCGGGTTGGCCAGGAACCGCAGTCGGGAGGAGTCCATCGGCGCCGCGTTTTCGCTGCTCTGCACCAGGGGCTCAAAGGTAGTGCCTGCGTTTTCCGCCGGGGCAAACCATCCAACCGATGAAAAATTGACCAGTTCCAGTCCGGACGTGACGATGTCCCGTCATTGAGGCCGTCGGCCGGAACGGAGAGGATGCCGATGTGCCTGGAACCGGCGGTTCCCGCCCCGTACTGCAGGTCTCCAATCACCCGCGTCGGGTCGTAGCTGACGCCCCAGGCGTCCAGCAGGGAACCCAGGGATGAAGCACTACCCGCCTGCATCTGGGCCATCGGATCACCGGGATCACCCCGGTCGGACTCTGCGAAAGGGTCCAGGAAAGCGACCAGGTGCCCGCCACCCAGGACAAACTGTTCGACCTCGGCAAGCATACCCTCCCCGAGATTCCTGGGATGCACCAGCAACAACACGTCGAGATCATCCGGAAGCGCCTGGGCGTCCGCCGGGATACTCTCGATTTCGAACAACTGGCTGAGCTGGTCGTAAAGTACCCATCCATCGCGGCTCGACTGGGTCATCGGGTCGAAACCCGGCTCCATGGCCAGCGAGGAAAGCAGGCCGATGGTTTTACGTTCGGGATTACCCAGCGACGAAATCATTTTGGCCAGGTCGTACTCGAGAAACTTTTCTTTGGACGGCTGCAGGAACGGCATCGCCTGCACCACGTCAATGGAATTGCTGCCGGCGATTCCCAGGTATAGGGTCGACCCTGAAGCCCCCACCGGAACGGCCTGCAGACCAAAAGCCGCAGCCTGGTCTTCCTGTTCCGAAAACGGCGCCGGATCGATACGCTTCAGCACCAGTTTACCGTTGCTGTGGTTGACAAATTCCTCGAGCAATTCACCGACACGCCTGGCGTAACTTCGAATCTGGGGCAAATCGCGGCTGGAGTCTTCTGAGAAAAACAGGTACAGCGTAACGGGCTCCTGCAGTTGGTCCAGGATGTTCCTGCTGCCTTCGCTCAGCGTGTAAAGACCGTTTTCCGTAAGGTCGAATCGCAACCCTTTGAGCAGGTTTCCGGACAATATGTTGATAGCCACGAAAAGCACCATCAGCAGGATCAATGAGCCGATTGAATAGACCGATTTCTTGTGCATGCCTGTCTCCTCAGTCCGACTTTTTCATTTCGAGAACGATGGTCGTGGCCAGCAGCCATAGCAACATGACCAGAGCAAAATAGACCAGGTCACGCAAATCAATCACCCCCCTGGAAATGTCTGTGAAGTGAGTCAGGAAACTGAAACTGGCGATAACGTCCAGGACTACCTGGGGCGCCCAACCGGTGAACAGGTTCATGACCATGGGCAGTCCGCTGAGAAGGAATCCGAAGCAGACCACGACACTGAGAATGAAGGCCACGACCTGGTTCCTGGTCACTGCCGACATACAGGATGCAATCGCCAGGAAGCCGCCTGCCATCAGCCAGCTTCCCAGGTAGGCTGCCAACACAATGCCGTTATCGGGCTTGCCCAGGTAGTTCACGGTCAACCAGACCGGAAAAGTCAACGCCAGCGCCAGGCCCACAAACACCCAGGCAGCCAGGAATTTTCCAAGAACCGCCTGCCAGGTGGTAATGGGCAGCGTCAGCAACAGCTCCACCGTTCCGGAACGCCGCTCCTCGGCCCATAACCTCATTCCGATGGCCGGAACCAGGAACAGGTATAACCAGGGATGGAACTGGAAAAACGGATCCAGACCGGCAATTCCACGTTCATAAAAAGCGCCGATGTAAAATGTGAATACACCGGACATCACCAGGAATATCACGATGAAAACCCAGGCTACCGGGGTTGAAAAATAACCGTACAGTTCCCGCCGTGTAACGTTTGAAACGGCTTTCAGGGAGTTGCTCATCATGCCACCTCTCCCTTGGTAATCTGCCGGAATACTTCATCAAGCCTGCCGGCCTCCAGGCGTAATTCGCTGACCGCCCAGCCATGTTCGCGCACCGCGTCGGAGATCACTTCGAACAGTTTGCAACCCTGGGCGGGAAATACCGTCAATTCACCCTCCCGAAGTTCGACCTTACGGGCCTGGGGTAATTCACTGAGTACGCTTGCAACGCGCTCGGGTTGCTCGACCACCAGCGTCACCGCGTCATGATATCGGGATCGGGCAATCAGCCCGGCCGGGGTATCGTCGACCAGCAGGCGGCCATCGGCAATGATCACCGCCCGGTTGCACACGGCATGGACTTCTTCCAGCAAGTGCGTGGAAATGACGATGATTTTGTCATGGGACATCTCGCGTATCAGCCGCCTGACTTCATGCTTCTGGTTGGGGTCAAGGCCGTCAGTGGGCTCATCGAGGATCAGCACCCGGGGATCGTGAAGGATTGCCTGCGCCAAACCGACCCGGCGCTTGAATCCTTTTGACAGGGTTTCAATGGTCTGCTCCGGAACCCGCTCGAGGTTGAGCCGCTCGATCGCAGCGCCCGCCGCGCTGGCCGCTTTTTTTCCATAGAAGCCGCGCGCCCTGGCAATGAATTCGAGGAACCGCCTGACCGTCATTTCCCCGTAGCTTGGTGCGCCTTCCGGCAGGTAACCGATACAGCGCCTCGCAGCCAGAGAATCACTGACGATGTCATGACCATTGATCAATGCACTGCCCGAAGTCGGTGCCAGGAAACCGGTAAGCATTTTCATCGTTGTTGATTTTCCGGCGCCGTTGGGTCCGAGAAAACCCAGCACTTCCCCTGCCCGCACCTGGAAACTCAGATCGTCAACCGCTACCAGGTCGCCGTACCTTTTGACCAGAGACCTGGCGTCAATACTTAATTCATTCATCAGGAATCCCCACAATTGTCCTCCCGCGATGGATCTTGAATTCGAAACTGATGTCACTGCACATGAAATTCAAGCCAAAGTAGCCTGTACATTTTTGATCAGAAGCTCCTTTATCTTCCTTACCCTTTCTTCCTGACTTTATTGCCTGTATCTTGGCGTCCATCTTATGGTTTCACTTGACTTCACAGAACTGGATCATCTACCGGAAGGCCTTCTCGAGCGTCCGGCATCCGCCCTGCACCAACAATTAACCGGCCCGACCTTGATTCACCTCCAGGGTCGTGAGAAAAAGCCCCTGGTCATATCAGTGCTCCAGCACGGCAACGAAGTAACCGGCTGGGAAGCAGTGCGCCGTCTGCTCAAGCACCACGCCCCGCTGGATGAACTGCCCCGTTCGCTGCTGATCCTGATCGGCAATCCGCTGGCGGCCAAGCACCGTTTGCGCAGGCTTGACGACCAACCGGATTTCAACCGGTGCTGGCCCGGCGGCAATGAAGTGGACAGTGCATACACGCGTTTGTTCCGTCGAATCTACGATCGCATGCAGGAATTACAGCCGCTGGCGGTAATTGACATCCACAACAACACGGGGCTGAACCCCCATTATGCGGCAGTTAACCTGATTCGATCCGATTTTCTTCGCCTGGCGTCGTTATTTTCCCTCAAAGTCGTTTACTTCACCATGCCCGCCGGGACGCTCTCACTTTCCATGTCAGCGCACTGTCCTTCACTGACCCTGGAATGCGGCCAGGCCGGTGAAATTCACGGCACCGATCATACGCTGGCATTCCTGGAAACCTGCCTGCACCTGGAGAGTATCTCCAACCAGCCAATCGCTGCAGACGCGGTTCACCTGTTTCACATGGTGGCTACCGTTCGCGTCAATGACAACGTGCTTTTCGGATTTGGCCGCGTGCCCGCCGAGCTGACGTTGCAGGAAGACCTGGACGCTTACAATTTCTGCGAACTTCCGGCCGGCACTTCTTTTGGCAGTTTGCGCAATCCCACAGCGCAGCCCTTGTTCGCCTTCAACCCCGAAGGCCGGGATGTCACCGGCGAATACTTTTCCTTTGCAGGGGGACAGGTAACAACGACGCGGGAAACCATGCCGTCAATGCTCACGCTCGACCGCAGGGTCATCCAACAGGATTGCCTGTGTTACCTGATGGAACGGATCCACTATGAATTTGGCGAGGAAGTGCCCGGACCGGATCCGTTGCCGGAAGGCATGCGGCGCTCAGACAGGCCGGGAACACCCCACCACAGCTAGGCCGTGGGTGGGAGCCGGCCATGCCGGCGATTGCAAGAAGTCTCCGTGGCTGGCTTCCCGGCGATTATCGCGGCCATGGGCCGCTCCCACAATGGGCCGCTCCTGTGAAAGTTCGGCATGACTTTCGCCACTGGTACAATAGGATAGCTTTAACGAATGATTGATCAAGGTCACCGGGGAGAAGCAGCAAATGAATATGTGGACAGCCATCGCACTGATTGTAATGGCAGCTATGGCGGCCGAGGCCTGGCGGAATCACGTCAAGGCACGCGGCTCAAGTGCTAACAAGGACGAAATGGAAAAACTGAATCGCCGTATCGATGATCTGGAAAATGATTTGCGCGACCGGGTGGAGACCCTTGAGCGTATCGTCACCGACGGCAAAGACGACCTCAAACGCCAGTTCGACCACCTCGACAAAGTCGGTTAACTCTCGGACCACCGTTGCGCGTGAGGCGCCTCATCTGCACCGGCTGGCACAGCCAGAGGTGCAGCAAACCATGCAGTCGCGCGCAGCCGGTTTTTGCCGCAGGCAAAAGAAGGGAAGCAAGACGCCTTAGATTTGGCCGAGTTCGAAGGCCTTGAGCACCGCGCGGGTCCGGTCACGGACCCCCATCTTGGAAAGGATGTTGGACACGTGGTTCTTCACGGTGCCTTCCGCGACCCCCAGTGAGTTGGCGATTTCCTTGTTACTGTAACCCCCGGCCATCAACCGCAATATCTCGGTTTCCCGGTCCGTCAGCGGATCCGGCTGGTCCAGGCTGGAAAAGTCGTTTTGCAGGTTTGCCAGCCCTTTGAGCAATCTTTGCGTGACCGCGGGCTTGACGATGGTTCCACCCTCGGCCACGGTCCTGATCGCACTGACCAGGTCGGCCAGCGCCACGTCTTTCAGCAAATATCCTCTTGCACCGGACTGGATCCCGGCAAGAACCAGCTCGTCGTCATCAAAGGTCGTCAGGATAATGGTCGGCGGCAATGACTGGGTGGCGGAAAGTTGCCGGAGTACATCCAGGCCGGACAAACCCGGCATACGCATGTCCAGCAGAACCACGTCCGGCCCGACTTCCGGAATCATCCGGATCGCTTCGGCGCCGTCCGCCGCTTCTGCGATTACTTCTATCTCCTCGGAAAGCTCGAGCAGGCTGCGCACACCTTTGCGCACCAGGTTCTGATCGTCCACCAGCATCACTTTGATCACATCAATCCCTCCACGGGAATCCAGGCATGCAACGAGAAGCCCTTGCCCGAACTCGACTCAATTTTCAATTCACCACCCACTTGCCGCAGGCGCTCCTGCATTCCGTTCAGACCGTTACCGGCTTCCACGTTGTCCACGCCGCGCCCGTCGTCCCGGGCCGTCAGTGCGACGCCGTCGGAGTCCTGGACCAGGCCAATCCAAAGGTTTGACGCCCTCGCGTGCCTGACGCTGTTGGTAATCATTTCCTGCGCGCATCGTAACAGGACCTGGGCCCGCTGGGGATCCGTCATCGCCAGTTCCGAGGGCAGGTCGAGGTGGATCACCGGCTCCGGAACGCCGCTCACCAGGGTTCTCAGGGCAGCGGCGAGGTCAACCTTGTCGTCAACCCGCATATCGTTGACCACTTCCCGCACATCAGCCAGCAACAACTTGGCCAGCGAGTGCGCCTGCTGCACGTGCTCGAGGGCTTTTCCGCTGGCCAGGTGGGTCGCTACCTCCAGGTTCAGCGTCAGTGCGGTCAGGTGGTGGCCGACCAGGTCGTGCAATTCGCGAGCAATGCGAACCCGCTCGGCTATCCGGGTATTTTCCGCCAGTAACGCCTGGGTGGCGAGCAACTCTGAATTGACTTTTCTTAACGCGTCACGGGCGATGTTCTGGCGCAGGGCGACCACCCCGCTCATGAATGCGAACAGGGAAATACCCAGGAATAACCCGCCGGCCAGAGCCGCGTCACTGAACGAAATATCCGGGATTCTGCTGATCACCATCACCAGCAACACGTTCTGGCCAATCAACCAGGCCATCGACGGCGCAGCCGGCAACATCCATGGCAGCAGGCCGGCAACGATCAGCAGAAGGATGCCGCCCAGTGCGGTTTCCGCCATCATGCTGACCCCCAGTGCACAGGCGGTGAGGACCGAGACCGTGACCAGCCGGTGCGAAAAACCGGAACGGACGGGCAGCGCCTTTACCTGGTTCCAGTAGGTCAGCCCGAAGACAAGATGCAACGCCCACCAGGCCAGGTACTGGTTCATCCCGAGCGGGTTTTCGTACCAGAAAGGCATCAGGAACAGCGGAATGGATGCGCATAGCCACGTGAACAAGCCTGCGTAGCGCAGCAATTCAATTGGACTGTGTTTGCTCTCCAGGATATCCATGCGGGTTAATATTACTCCAGTCTCTCACGCCCGTTATCTCTCATAAGTCATGGCCGGGAGTCACTGATCAATCATATGGACACTTCAATGATCCAGGTTACACGGTTTTCCGACAACGACCCGGCCCCGCTGGTTCAGCTGCTTTCACGATTTGGTCTTGACCTGAAACTGGGGCCGCCCGGCCAGCCCATCCCGGGATCTTTCTGGGGTGACGAGGAAGCCGGACTGGCCGGAAACACGCTTATGCTGCGGCCCGACACTCCCCTGCACTCGGTTTTGCATGAAGCCTGCCACTTCATTTGCATGGATGAAGAAAGGCGCCAGGACCTGGACACCAACGCAGGTGGTGATTATGACGAAGAGAACGCAGTCTGTTACCTGCAGATCCTTCTGGCCGATGAACTACCCGGGTTTGGGCGTGACCGGATGATGGCCGACATGGATGCCTGGGGGTACACGTTCCGGCTGGGCTCATCCAGGGCCTGGTTCGAGCAGGATGCCGAAGATGCGCGGCAATGGCTGATCGCCAGGGGCCTGGTCACGGAAACCGGTGAGCCCGCCTTCATGGTCCATTCAGAAAGGCAATAGTCCCCGGTACCAGGCGAGACCGGCTGCGGCAAGCAGCCCCGCCGTGATCAGCCAGGGCAGGTAACTGTGCCTTGGCCTGACCGCGTCGCTGGTCAGTACTTTTTCCGGACGCAAACCAGGCGCCTGGAGAACCCAGCGGCAGTTTGCAATCCTGATTTCATCCCCGCTGGCAAGGGCCGCGCGCTGAACCGCTTCTCCGTTCAATTGCGTCCCGCCTGCAGGATCGAGATTATGCAGGATCAGGCTGCCGTCTTCATTTTCCAGGATCTCTGCATGGTGGGCAGCGACGCCTTCCGCGTCAATCCGCAGATCGCAGTCATCCGCCCGGCCGATCAGGCTTTTTGCACGCAGGCTGAAAGCCTGGTTGATCACGGGGCCCGAGGCCCCTTTTAACCGGTAATTACTCATTCAGCCTCCGATATGGCGCCCGGATCGGTAGATACAAGCTCCCGCAGCACGCTGGTGGCATATGCGCCGGGAGACAATTCGAACCCCAGGACCAGGTCCTGGCCTGTCAACTCCCAATGCATCGCCCCGGGAACCACGCGCAAAGGCCGTCGCGCGGCCTCCAGGCCGGCTTTTTCCAATCCGCTGACCATCGCTTCGTAAGGCTCCAGAACCCTTTCCTCGATTTGCGCCGACTCGCCGGACCCGGCGGAGCGGCCCCTGCCCGGCAAAGGGCCGCTCGGGTGAATATCGAATGCATCGCACCTGCGGGAGAGTTCAGGGTCGGGCATGCTGCAGGGGAACGTTGAATGGCTGCCGTCGAGGCTGGCGATATCACCGTCGATGATGACGTTCCAGTTGCCGAGGCCGACCCGCGTGGACAGCACTTCGTTGAACAGAAAACTGCGCACAGCGGATAGATAGATGCTTCTTTTGTTCCGTGGCAGGCGTCCGCCGTGTTCCATCCAGCGCATGCCCTGGCCCACGTTTCGGCCGCCGTGCCCGAACCTCTGAGGCCCGAAATAATTTGGCACGCCTTCGGCCTTCACACGTTGAAGGCGTTCTTCCAATCCGCTTGTGAGCCCTTGCAGGCGCCGCACGACGAGGTGAAAACGGTTGCCCCGAAGTGCGCCCCGTTTTAGTTTCTTCTGATGCAGATGGGCGGCCAGGATCGTGACTCCGGGAATCTCCCATTGCTGCCAGTCCGAATTTCCGGCCTCCTGCAAGGCCACTGAGAACCACTGTGAAGTCACGCCGCGGCGGTCTTTCATCCCCGCGTAGCCGATGTCTCTTGCCGGCACTCCCGCCTTCGAAGCCAGTGCCTTCGCCACCCAGTCGGTGTTGGCGTCCCGTTTCTCGATTTCCAGCCACAGGTGGCTGCCCTCGCCGGCCGGTGTGATCAGCGGCAGTTCCTCGACCCGGAAATCTTCGGGTTCGGTGCGAATGATGCCGGTGGCACCAGGAACGCCGGATACCCGGCTCCAGTCCGGCAGAGTCCAGGGCTGGCCGGTCATTTTTCGCGTTTGACGAGTACCACGGCCAGGGCAGCAATGCCCTCGCCACGGCCGCAGAAGCCGAGTTTCTCGGTCGTCGTGGCTTTGACCGATACCGATTCAACCGGAGTTTCGAGAACCCCGGCCATCGCTTCGCGCATGGCTTGCCTGTGCGGCTCCAGCCTGGGCTGTTCACAGGCGATGGTCACGTCCAGGTTGGCTATGCGCCAGCCGTCCTGGACCAGCATTTGGCAGACCCTGGCCAGCAGGCTGCGGCTGTCAGCATTCCGCCATTGATCGTCCGAGGGAGGGAAATGCTGCCCGATATCACCCATGGCCACAGCTCCCAGCAGGGCGTCGCACACCGCGTGCAGGACCACGTCGCCGTCGGAATGTGCTGCCAGACCGCGTGAATGCGGTATCCGCACGCCGCCAAGCATGACGTGATCGCCGTCGGCAAAGGCGTGCACATCCAGTCCCTGGCCTATTCGAAAGTCCAATTGCTCAGTTCCTCACGGACTGCCGCTGCAAAATAAACTCGGCCAGCGCCAGGTCCTCGGTGCCGGTGATCTTGATGTTGGTGGGTGAACCCATTACCAGCAGTGGACGCACACCGGCCTGCTCCATGGCGGAAGCTTCGTCAGTCGGGGAACCGCCGGCCGCCAGCGCCGCCTGAAGGTTGGCACGCAGCGCGGCTACCCGGAACAGTTGTGGTGTCTGTGCAGCCCAGATGCGAGAGCGGTCGACGGTGCGCTCGATCAGGCCATCGGCGTCAGAAAGTTTCAGCGTATCGTTGACCGGAATGGCCAGGATGGCGCCGGATTCACTTTGCAGGCCCTGATCCAGCAAGCGGGCGAGATCATCGGTCGACAGGCACGGCCTGGCCGCATCGTGCACCAGAACCCATTCACATTCCGGAAAGGTGGCACTGATAAAATTGATCCCGTTCATCACCGTTTGGGCGCGGCTTTCACCGCCGGTGACGGTATGGACATCAGGATAATCAGGCCGGATCAATTGCTCAAATATCCCATCGTCCTCCGCCAGGGCAACCGTGACCGACCTGACTTCCGGGTGACTCTTAACGGCTGAAATGCTGTGCGCCATCACCGGCATGCCGAGGAGATGGGCATATTGCTTAAGCATGGTTCCACCGAAACGGACGCTGAGGCCCGCGGCAGGGATCAATGCATGCACGTTCCTGACATTCAAGCGCTTTTCACTCCTCCATTCCAATCAGGCATCCCCGCTTCATTCCTGTTTTTTCGCCGCTTCCGGATCGCCGGGAATCACCTGGTAGAACTGCTCGTCTTTCTTGACCATACCCAATTCACTTCGGGCGCGCTCTTCAACTGCATGCAGCCCCTGGCGCAGGTCTTCGACCTCGGCCTGCAATTCCCGGTTTCGCTGGGCCAGCTCTTCGTTCTCCCGGGCCTGCTCCTCGACCCTTACGGCGAGTCGTTTGACATCGCTGTAGCCGCCTTCACCGAACCACATTTTTACCTGCAGCGCTAAAAGCACCAGCAGCAGAATGGCGATCAGGGAACGCATCAGCTCCAGTTACGGATGTTGAAAAACGCGCCGGCTCCGGCGAAGGTTCCACGAGCGCCCAACGCCTCTTCGATGCGCAACAGCTGGTTGTATTTGGCCACCCGGTCGGACCGGCACAGTGAACCTGTCTTGATCTGGGTTGCATTGGTGGCAACAGCCAGATCGGCGATGGTCGTGTCTTCAGTTTCCCCGGAACGGTGCGAAATCACCGAGCTGAACCCCGCCTGGTCGGCCATCGCGATCGCTTCGAGGGTTTCGGTCAATGTGCCGATCTGGTTCAGCTTGATCAGGATGGAATTGGTAATTCCCATCTCGATCCCGCGGCGGAAAATTTCGGTATTGGTGACGTACAGGTCGTCGCCGACCAGCTGGCAGTCATCCCCAACCAGGCGGGTGAGGATTTCCCAGCCGCCCCAGTCGTCTTCGGCCATGCCGTCTTCCACGCTGATGATCGGGTATTGCCGTACCCAGCCGGCCAGGTACTCGGCAAAAGCGGCCGGCTCGAAGGACTTGCCTTCGGACTCGAGGTGGTACAAGCCGTTCTTGTAAAACTCCGAGGCGGCGCAATCCAGCCCGAGGCTGACATCCTGGCCAACGCGATAACCGGATTTTTCGATCGCTTCCAGAATGGTTTCCACCGCCGCTTCGTTCGAGGGCAGGTCAGGCGCGAAACCGCCTTCGTCGCCAACGGCCGTATTCATACCTTTTCCCTTCAATACCGACTTCAGCGAGTGAAATATTTCCACGCCGCAGCGCAGTGCTTCTTTGAAGGACCCGACACCCCAGGGCAGGATCATGAATTCCTGCATATCGACGCTGTTATCCGCATGGGCGCCGCCGTTGATGATATTCATCATCGGCACGGGCAATTGCAATTTGTCGCTTTGCGCCAAACGGGCCCACAACGGCCGGCCTTCGTGCGCAGCCATTGCGTGGGCAGCCGCCAGGGAAACGCCCAGCAACGCGTTGGCGCCCAGCCTGGCTTTGTTCGGAGTGCCGTCCAATGCAATCAGCTTGCTGTCGAGCGCATCCTGATCATCAGCAGGGGTCCCCTGCAAAGCGTCGGCGATCGTGCGGTTGACGTTTTCGACGGCGTGGCTGACGCCCTTTCCGCCATATCGCCCCGGGTCCCCGTCTCTCAATTCTATGGCTTCCCGCGCGCCGGTGGATGCACCCGACGGAACCGCCGCGCGTCCGAAAGCCCCGGATTCAAGGACAATTTCTGCTTCGAGGGTCGGATTGCCGCGTGAATCCAGGATTTCCCGGGCGTGAATAGTTTTAATCGTTGTCATTAATAATTCCTATGTTGGTTCCGAAAGCTGGTTTCGCTTGCTCACGGCATCAAGTTCCTTGAGTGTCGCCAATAATTCTTCGATCCGGCCCAGCGGCCAGGCATTGGGACCGTCACTGAGGGCGTGGTCAGGATCCGGGTGGGTCTCCATGAAGAGCCCTGATACTCCTACCGCAACCGCGGCTCGGGCAAGCACTGGTATGAATTCCCGCTGTCCGCCGGAAGAGTCGCCCCGCCCGCCCGGCAATTGCACGGAGTGGGTTGCATCGAACACGACAGGGCAGCCGGTCTCACGCATCACGGCCAGTGACCGCATGTCCGAAACGAGGTTGTTGTAGCCAAAGCTGACACCCCGTTCGCAGACCATGATCCGGTCGTTACCCGTGGCTTTCGCTTTCTCGACCACGCTGGCCATTTCCCAGGGGCTCAGAAACTGGCCTTTCTTCAGGTTGACCGGTATGCCAGCGGCTGCCACGCGCTGGATAAAATTGGTTTGCCGGCACAGAAACGCCGGCGTCTGCATGACGTCAACGACGTCCGCCACGGCGCTGATGTCGGTATCTTCATGAACGTCGGTCAGCACAGGAAGCCCGACCTGGCGTTTCACCTCAGCCAGGATTCTGAGCCCCTCTTCCATGCCGGGACCGCGAAAACTGCTGCCGGACGTACGGTTGGCCTTGTCGAAAGAGGATTTGTAGATCAGCGGGATTTCCAGGCGAGCACAAATTTCCTTCAATACGCCGGACGTGTCGATCGCGAGTTGTTCCGATTCGATGACACAGGGCCCGGCGATCAGGAAAAAAGGCTGGTCCGGTCCGGCATCAAAGCCGCACAGCTTCACAGTTGCGCGACTCCCTTGGGGAGTTCGCCCTGTTGTTCCCGCAAAGCTGCTTCAATGAAGCCGGTGAATAAAGGATGGCCGTCCCGCGGGGTGGAGGTGAACTCCGGATGGAACTGGCAACCCAGGAACCACGGATGGGCCGGCAATTCGATGATTTCAACCAGTGTTTCGTCCATTGAAAGACCCGACAGCACCATTCCGTGCTTCTGGAAAATGTCGCGGTAATGGTTGTTGAACTCGTAGCGATGACGATGGCGCTCAGTCACGACCTCCTTGCCATAGAGCTTGCGGGCCAGCGAGCCTTCGCGCAGACGGCATTTTTGCCCTCCGAGCCGCATGGTCCCGCCCAGGTCGGATTTTTCGCTGCGGTGCTCCACCTTGCCGGAAGCATCCACCCATTCCGTGATCAGGCCGATTACATTATAGGGCGTTTTCGGGTCAATTTCGGTCGTGTTCGCCCCTTCCAGGCCGCAGACATTGCGGGCAAACTCAACGGCTGCCGCCTGCATGCCATAGCAGATACCCAGGTAGGGCACCCCGTTTTCGCGCGCATAGCGGATCGCATTGACCTTGCCTTCGAATCCGCGCTCGCCGAAACCGCCCGGAACCAGGATAGCGTCAACGTCTTCGATCTGGGACAGGTCATTGTTGTTGAGGTCTTCGGATTCGATCCGCCGGATATTGACCTTGATACGCTGGCGCAATCCGCCGTGGGCAATGGCTTCGGTCAATGACTTGTAAGCGTCATGATGCTCAACGTACTTCCCGACCACGGCTACGGTCACTTCGTGCCTGGTATTGATCGTGCGGTCCACGACTTCAAGCCAGTCGTCGAGATTGGCCTCGTGAACCTTGTCTTCCAGGCCAAAGCCTTCGACGATCAGGTCATCCAGGCCTTCTTCGAACAGCATGGTGGGTATGTCGTAAATGCTGTTCTTCGCGTCCAGCGCCGTGATCACTGCTTTCTTGGGGACGTTTGTAAACAGCGCAATCTTTTCGCGTTCGGCTTCAGACAACTCGAATTCCGACCGGCACAGCAGGATGTCCGGCTGAATACCGATCGAGCGCAGTTCTTTCACCGAATGCTGGGTTGGCTTGGTCTTGATCTCATTGGCGGCGCGAAGATAAGGCACCAGTGTGAGGTGCATGAACAGCGCGTTCCTGCCGTATTCCACACCGAGTTGACGAATCGCCTCGAGGAACGGCAGGGATTCGATATCGCCCACGGTTCCGCCGATTTCGATCATCGCCACGTCGTAACCTTCGGACGCACGGCGAACCCAGTCCTTGATCTCGTCGGTTACGTGCGGGATGACCTGGACCGTGGCTCCGAGGTAATCACCGCGGCGCTCCTTGGCGATCACGTTGCTGTAGATCCTGCCCGTGGTGCAGTTGTTGAGCTGTCCCATCCGGGTCCGGACAAAGCGCTCGTAGTGCCCCAGGTCGAGATCGGTTTCGGCGCCGTCATCGGTTACGTATACCTCGCCGTGCTGGAACGGGCTCATCGTGCCCGGGTCGACATTGAGGTAGGGATCCAGCTTGACCAGGGTGACCGTCAGGCCGCGGGATTCAAGAATCGCAGCAAGCGCAGCTGCAGACAGCCCCTTTCCCAGTGAAGAAACTACGCCGCCCGTAACAAAAACCAGTGATGCCATGCCAGAACCCTGTGTGTGTTTTATACCAATTTATCGTCAGAAAATTGACGAAGTTCTGGAAGGACATTGTACGGTATGCAGAAGCCACTTGAAAACCGTTCATAAACAGGTGAACATCCTTTGCGCCATAATGAACCCTGAACTCCCCAATAAAAAAACAATGAGCAGCAAATACCGCGCAGAAGACATCGAAGTCCTGACAGGACTTGAACCGGTCAAACGCAGGCCGGGAATGTATACCGACACGACCCGCCCGAATCACCTGGTGATGGAAGTCATCGACAACAGCGTTGACGAGGTCCTGGCCGGTCATGGCAGCCAGATCCTGGTCACCGTTTACGATGACGGCTCGGTTGAAGTGACTGACGACGGCCGCGGAATGCCCGTAGACATCCATCCGGAACAAGGGATTCCGGGGGTTGAGCTGATCCTGACCAAGCTCCACGCCGGCGGCAAATTCTCCGACCAGAATTACCAATTCGCCGGAGGTTTGCACGGCGTCGGCGTTTCCGTGGTCAACGCCCTGTCCCGCAAACTCGAAGTATGGGTCAAACGCGACGGCGAAGAACATTACATGTCATTCGCCCATGGCGACAAGGTAACGGAGCTGACGCAACTGGGAACCGTCGGCCAGCGCAACACCGGCACCCGTATCCGCTTCTGGCCCGACGCTTCCTATTTTGACTCGCCCAATTTTTCGATGAAAAGCCTGAAGCACCTGCTGCGGGCAAAAGCGGTGCTGTGTCCGGGCTTGTCGGTCAGCCTCACTATCGACAAAACCAGCGAAAAAGAAGAGTGGTGCTATCACCAGGGTCTCACTGACTACCTGCAATCGGAACTGGATGGCTTCGCCAGCCTGCCCGAAAAGCCGTTCTCCGGTGAAATAAAGGGCACCGATTCGCAGGTCAGCTGGGCGCTATGCTGGTTACCCGACGGCGGTCAGATTCAGGAAAGCTATGTAAACCTGATCCCCACGCCTCAGGGCGGCACGCACGTCAACGGGTTGCGCACGGGGCTGGTCGACGCGCTGAGGGAGTTTTGTGAGCACCACAACCTGTTGCCGCGCGGTATGCGGCTGACGCCTGACGATATCTGGGAAAAGATCAGTTTCATACTTTCCGTCAAGCTCACGGATCCCCAGTTCAGCGGCCAGACCAAGGAACGCCTGTCGTCGCGCGGCTGTGTTCCGTTCGTTTCAGGTGTGCTCAAGGATTCGTTCAGCCTTTGGCTGAACCAGAACGTGACCGCGGGTGAAGCGATTGCCCAGTTGGCGATCAACAACGCGCACCAGCGTATGAAATCGGCCAAAAAGGTCGTGCGCAAGAAAATCACGCAAGGGCCGGCGCTGCCGGGTAAACTGGCCGATTGCACATCGCAGGACCTGGCATGGACCGAATTGTTCCTGGTCGAAGGCGATTCTGCGGGCGGTTCCGCCAAGCAGGCCAGGAACCGCGAGTACCAGGCTATTCTGCCGCTCAGGGGCAAAATCCTGAACACCTGGGAAGTAGAGTCGGATTCCGTGCTGAGCAACCAGGAAGTTCACGATATTTCGGTTGCGATAGGGGTTGACCCGGGCTCGAACCAGATTGCAGGCCTGCGTTACGGCAAAGTCATCATCCTTGCCGATGCCGATTCTGACGGACTACATATTGCAACCCTGCTCGCGGCGCTGTTTCTGAAACATTTCAAGGCGCTCGTGGAAACCGGGCACATTTTTGTCGCGATGCCGCCGTTGTACCGCATCGACGTCGGCAAGGAGACTTTTTACGCCCTCGACGACGAGGAAAGAAAGGGTATCCATGAGCGCATCATCGCTGAGAAAAAGAAGGGTAAAGTCATGGAGACCCGGTTCAAGGGACTGGGTGAAATGAATCCTCTGCAGCTCAGGGAAAGCACCGTTGACCCGGACACCCGGAGGCTGGTGCAGCTCACCGTGGAAAATGCTGCCGCGACCGACAAGGTCATGGACATGCTGCTGTGCAAGAAACGCGCTTCCGACCGCAAGGCCTGGCTGGAAGACAAGGGCAACCTGGCGACTGTTTAACGAATCTGTGATCCATTTCAGGCTCTTTTCGGAGAATCATACATGAGCGAAAGACGGGACATCGAACAAGCCATAGCAAGCTATATCGAAGCAATAAATACCGACAATGCGAACATCATTCCACTGGCCGCGGACGCTGTCATGAACGGCCCGATGATGCCTGAACCCGTTCACGGCGAGCTGGCCATTCGCCAACACATCGCCGACACCGCGCCGTTTATTGCCCGGATAGCTGTTAAGACGACCGTGATTGAAAACGACAACGCTGCGGTGGTTGTCGTGTTCGAGGGACTCAATGGCCTGAAGATAGAGGGGGCCTATATTTTCCGTTTTGCCGGCGGCCTGATCTGCCAAGTGCAGGTATTTTTTGACACGCGGTTCCTCTACAAGGGAGCAAAGTGACGCAACCGGCTTTTCTTTCACGCGGTTTTCGTCCTTTTTTTCTCGGGGCTTCGATCTTTGCCGTCCTGACCATGGGCGTGTGGCTTGCCGTCTACCACTTCGGCTTTCGACTCAGCCTTGAACGATTGTCTGTTTTTCAGTGGCATGCCCACGAAATGTTGTTCGGATATGCCATGGCGGTGATTGCCGGATTCCTGCTCACGGCCGCCTGGAACTGGACCGGCCAGGAAACAGCCACTGGGGCCTGGCTGGCGATTATTTTCGCCTTTTGGGTTGTTGCCCGCATCCTGATGATCAACGGGACGGGCTATATCCTCTATGCCGCTGCGGCTGACCTTGCGTTCATGGCAAGCCTCGCTTTCGCGGTCGCCCGGCCCATCATCAGGATTCGTCAGAAAAGACAGGCAATGGTGCTGCTGCTGCTCTTTCTGCTGGCCACGGCCAACACATTGTTCTACCTCGGAGTAATGGGCATTGTCGGCCCGGGTGTGAACCTCGGCATCCAGGGCGGCCTCTACCTGGTGCTGGGCCTGGTTTTGTTCATGGGTCGAAGGGTCATACCGTTTTTCACAGAGAAGGGCGTCGGCTATCCGGTGGAATTGAAAAATTCCCGTAACAACGACATTGCCACCTTTGTACTATTTCCAGCCTTCCTGGTCAGCGAGGTTTTCTTTCAGCACCACCTCGCCGGCGCCCTGCTCGCCGGGGGCCTGTTCGTGTCCAACTCTATCAGGATACACGGCTGGCATACCCTGGGTATCTGGCAGAAACCCTTGCTGTGGGGCCTTTTTGCATCCTTCCTGATGATCAACCTTGGCTTTCTGCTGCGCGCCATGGCGCCGGTGACCGCCTTGCCGGGCTACCTGCACGTCCACGCCTTCGCGGTTGGCGGTATCGGCATCGTGACCATGAGCATGATGGCCCGGGTAACCCTGGGCCATACCGGCAGAAACATTTACCAGTCATGCACGCTGATGGCCGTCCTGCTGGGCTGCATGGTAATTACGGCGCTGATCCGGGTATTTTTCCCGCTGATCGATCCGGTTCACTACCAATTCTGGATCGTGGTTGCCGGATCTCTGTGGATGATTACTTTCAGCCTGTTCTCAGTCATTTTCATTCCGATGCTGTTGAAACCAAGGGCTGATGCAAACAAGTAAAGGAATATGTCATGACCGAAATCACCCAGTCCTTTTCCGACCATGAACGCATTCCGCTGAAGGACTATGCGGAAAAGGCCTACCTGGATTATTCCATGTACGTGGTCCTGGACCGCGCCCTTCCGCACATCGGTGACGGGCTCAAACCGGTCCAGCGGCGCATCATCTACGCGATGAGTGAACTCGGGCTGAGCGCAACTTCCAAGCACAAGAAGTCGGCCAGGACCGTTGGCGACGTGATCGGCAAGTTTCACCCGCACGGCGACTCGGCCTGCTACGAGGCCATGGTGCTGATGGCGCAACCCTTCGCTTTCCGTTACCCGCTGGTTGACGGGCAGGGAAATTTCGGCTCGCCCGACGACCCGAAGTCTTTTGCCGCGATGCGTTATACCGAGTCCAGGCTGACGGCCTACGCCAAAAGCCTGTTGGGTGAGCTGGGCCTGGGTACGGTGGACTGGGGGCCCAACTTCGACGGCACCCTGCAGGAACCCCTGATGCTTCCGTCCCGGTTGCCGAATGTGCTGCTGAACGGCAGCACCGGAATCGCCGTCGGCATGTCTACGGACATCCCGCCGCACAATCTTCGTGAAGTGGTTGCCGCCACCATTCACCTGCTGGAACAACCCAAGGCTACTGTCGCCGACCTGTGCCGGCACGTAAAAGGCCCCGACTTTCCGACCGGTGCGGAAATCATTACCTCGGGAGAGGATCTGGTCGCCCTGTACGAAACCGGTTACGGCTCCGTCAAGATGAGGGCGATCTGGGAAAAGGAAAACAGCGAAATCGTCATCACGGCATTGCCCCACCAGGTTTCTCCAGCCAAGGTGCTGGAGCAGATCGCCGCACAGATGCAAGCCAAGAAATTACCCATGGTTGAAGACCTGCGGGATGAGTCGGACCATGAAAACCCCACACGGCTGGTCATCGTGCCGCGTTCCAACCGGGTGGACCTGGAACAATTGATGAACCACCTGTTCGCGACCACTGACCTGGAACGCAATGTGCGGGCGAATTTCAACATCATCGGCATCAACGGCCGGCCACAGGTACTCAATCTGCGTGAACTGCTGAAACAGTGGCTGTCTTTCCGGATGGATACCGTTGTCCGGCGCCTGAATCATCGCCTCGACCAGGTGGTTGACCGACTGCACATCCTGGAAGGACTGCTGACCGCCTATCTCAATATCGATGAAGTGATTTACATCATCCGGCACGAGGACAAGCCGAAACCGGTTCTGATGGAACGTTTCGGCATCACGGGCACGCAGGCAGAGGCGATTCTCGAACTGAAGCTGCGCAACCTCGCAAAGCTGGAAGAAATGAAAATCCGCGACGAACAGGACCTGCTGGCCGACGAACGGGACGAACTGGAAAAAATCCTCGGCTCCAACGCCCGGCTAAAGACCCTGATCAAGCAGGAACTGCTGGCCGACGCGAAGCTGTACGGCGACGACCGCCGCTCCATCCTGGTGGAGCGGGATGCTGCGCAGGCGCTGCGCCAGGAGGACTTGCTGCCTTCAGAGCCGGTGACCATCGTGCTGTCCAGGTCCGGTTGGGCGCGTGCAGCCAAAGGCCACGACATAGACCCCGCCTCGCTGAATTATCGCGCCGGCGACGAATTCCAGCATTCAGCACCGGGCCGAAGCAACGAGCAGGCCGTATTCCTGGACTCCCGCGGCAGGGCTTTTTCGCTTGCCGCGCATACCCTGCCTTCCGCCCGCACCCAGGGCGAGCCCTTGTCCAGCAGGTTCACGATCCCGGCGGGTGAAAACTTCCTGTTTACCCTGTGCGGCAGCCCCGGGCAGAAAATCCTGCTGGCAACATCCTTTGGCTATGGTTTCATCACCGAACTGGGCAACCTGCACAGCCGGATGAAGGCCGGAAAAGCCCTGCTCAGCGTGCCGGCCGGCTCCTCCCCGGTAATGCCCGCGATTTACGACCCGGAGGCATCGAACACCGTTGTATGCGCCACGTCGGACGGCTACCTGCTCGCCTTTCCGCTGAACGAGGTGCCCGAATTAGCCAAGGGCAAGGGCAACAAGCTGATCAATGTCCCGCCAAAACGTCTTAAGGCCGGAGAGGAATTCATGGTTGGCCTGGTCGTGATGGGCGATAAAGAAGAAATCCTGATCTGGGCCGGGCAGCGTTACCTGCGCATGAGCGCGAAAGACATAGAGCATTTCCGTGGTGAACGCGCCCACCGCGGCCGGAAACTGCCGAGGGGATTCCAGCGGGTCACGAAGATCGAACGGGCAGCTGATTGAACCCCGGGGTTCACGAAAACCTTCCGGTTCCAGTGACGCGAAGAAAGAACGCTGACTCCAGGGTGTGGTCGCCAGGCACTACAGACATTCCAGGAGTAGCTTGTCATACTCATGCTTCATCGAAAATCAAAGGCGATTCAGGTTATGAACACGATCCACGTTAACAAAATACTTGCCACGGGAAGGCTGGTCCTGCTCGCCGGGTTACTCACTGCCTGTTCCTGGGTCGAGACCACCCCGCAGGGCGGGTCCGTGCGGGTAGCTTACGCCGATGCCGTCGCCAACTGTGCTCGCGTGGGCAATGTAACGGTCAGTCTCAAGAACAAGGTGGCGGGCGTCGAGCGCAAGGCAGATAAGGTCGCCACCGAGCTGGCGACCCTGGCCCGCAACGAGGGCGCGGTCATGGGCGGTGACACCGTGGTTGCCGAATCACCGGTTTCCCAGGGTCGCCAGGAGTTCGGCGTCTACCAGTGTAACAATTGACCAGGAGTTCCCTGCCCTGGGCTAAAACCTGCACTTCAGGCCGCTAGAACATCGCCCGCGCCTGGTGCAGCGCTTCGACCAGTGCATCCACTTCAGCTTCGGTGTTGTACATGCCGAAAGAGACGCGGGCGGTCGCCGGAACATCGAAAAACTGCATGACCGGCATTGCGCAATGGTGGCCGGTTCGCACCGCAATGCCATGGTGATCGATGATGGTGCCCAGGTCGTGGGGGTGGATGTCGCCGAGCGTGAAACTGATCACGCCGGCCTTGTATCGCGTGCTGTTCCAATAATCCGCAATCCTTCGATTTCGGCCAGTTTCCCGGTCGCATAGGCCAGCACCCGGTGCTCGTGCGCCGCGATCTCGGCCATGTCGAATTGAGACAGGTAGTCAACGGCTGCGGACAGTCCGACACCTCCGGCGATATCCGGGGTACCGGCTTCGAATTTGGCGGGCACATCGTTCCAGGTCGTTTTCTCAAACGTGACCCGCCTGATCATTTCCCCCCGCCCTGCCAGGGCGGCATCGCATCGAGGGTCGCTTCGTGAGCCCACAGGGCGCCGATGCCGGTCGGTCCATACATCTTGTGGCCCGACAGGCAGTAAAAATCACAACCCAGCGCCCGCACATCGACGGCGGCGTGCGGCATGGCCTGTGCGCCATCCACCAGAACAGGTATATCAAACTGTTTGGCCATGCGGCAGATTTCCGTCACCGGGTTGATGGTCCCCAATGCATTGGAAACGTGAACGACACCCAGCAGTTTGACCTGTTCCGACAGCATGGATGCCAGCGCGTCCATCTCCAGCTCGCCACGCTGGTTGATGGGAACCACTTTCAGGCTGGCCCCGGTTTGTTCGCAGACCATTTGCCAGGGGACGATGTTGGCGTGGTGCTCCATGTGGGTGACCAGGATTTCATCCCCGGGTTTGAGCACCGGGCGCAGAAAACTCTGCGCCACCAGGTTGATGGACTCGGTCGTTCCCCGCGTGAAAACGATCTCCCGCCAGGAATACGCGTTGATAAACCCGGCAAGCTTTCTGCGTCCGTCCTCGTACAGGTCGGTGGCTTCCTGGCTCAGCGTATGAACGCCGCGGTGTACATTGGCGTTGTGTTCGCGATAGAAATTATCCGTCGCTTCGATCACCGCAAGGGGCCGTTGCGCCGAGGCAGCCGTATCGAAATAAACCAGCGGTTTGCCATGAACGGTCCTGCGCAGGATCGGAAAGTCCTCGCGCACGCGCTCAACTTCAAATTTCCTGCGGATGGTCAATTCAAACTTCTCCGGCTGCAAGCACGCCACCCGGCATGGCCGCATTGATCATTTCCGAAATCCGCCCGGCAAGGCTGCGATCCCCCAGCCGGTCGGTGACCGCGTGGCAGAAAGCCATGGTCAGGATCCGCCGTGCCTGGTCCTCGCTGAGGCCTCGCGAGCGCAGGTAGAAAATTGCTGTTTCATCCAACTGACCCACGGTGGCGCCATGGCTGGCTTCGATTTCGTCTGCGTAGATTTCAAGTTCCGGCTTGGTATCCATTTCCGCCAGCGCGGACAGCAGCAAGTTGGCGTTCGACTGGCGCACGCTGGAGCCATCCGCACCGGGTCGAATCAACGCGCGGCCATTGAATACGCCGCGGCTGCTGCCGCCGAGCACGCCCCGGAAAAACTGCGTGCTGCTGCAACCCGGCGCTGCGTGGTCCACGCTGATGTGGTTATCGACGTGGCGTTTACGGTCGAGCACAAATGCGCCGTCAAAAGCACAGTCGGCGGCTTCGCCGGCCAGCCTGGCGCCAAGCGCGTGCCGGACCAGGCCGCCGCCAAGGTCAAATCCGCTGTGCCGGTATGTCGATCGGGCTGCCTGCTCCACCGAGGTCGAAGTCAGCAAAACCACGTCATCGGATTCGTTCTGGACACGAACGTGTCCAAGCCGGGATCCTTCGGCAAGATCCACCTGGGTGACCAGGTTGAGAGCGCCCGCTATGGGAACTGTGCTTTCAAATTGTTCGATGAGTTCGAGCCTGGCGCCCGGTTCCAACAGCACGACCAGCCGGAAATTGCCGATACGGGCCGTACCGGCCCCGGAAAGCACCCCGGAAAATGCATAACGGATCAGCAACGCGCCGGCATCCACGTCTTCTCCCACGTGCACGACCAGCCCCTGGTCCAGAAAGGCGGTATTCAAAGCCATGAAGGCGTTTCCCGGACTTGCCACATCAGTGGATTCCAGCACCCGCCGCACGGGACCTCCAAGCACGTCAAGGCCCCCGGCCAGGGACAGCAGGGTGAGCCCGCCTGTTGTTTCGGGCAATGGGCCTGACAGCCGCCCGTCGCTGATTTCCACCATTCCGGCGCCGGCACGGCACAAGGGCTCGGGAAAACGCCCGGTCCGGGTTACCGCGTCTGCCGGATCACGAAACTGCGGCGCCATTTGTTCCAGCATGCGCAGCGGCGTGTATTTCCAGGCCTCGGTTTTCCGGTTTGGTAATCCCGAAACCGCAAATTGTGCGGCCGCCTGTTCCTTTAATGCTCCCAGCCACGCAGGGCCCGAATCACCAGGCAAGGCGCGAAATTCTTGCGACCACTTTTCGCTTAACGGCATGGTTCCAGTGGAATCCATTGTCTGGTCTCCTCAGGCCCTGGCCCCGTTTGCGGCCTCGGCTTTCAGCGGTTTGATACCGCCCTGCTCCAGCCAGGTGTATCCCTGCTCCTCGAGTTTCAGGGCCAGGTCCGCACCGCCACTGGCCACGATTTTGCCATCGGCCAATACATGCACGACATCCGGAATGATGTGATCGAGCAGTCGCTGGTAGTGGGTCACGACGATCATCGAGCGGTCTTCCGAACGCAGCCGGTTTACACCCTCGGCAACCAGTCGGAGCGCATCGATGTCCAGCCCCGAATCGGTTTCGTCGAGAATGGCCAGCCTGGGTTCGAGCACGGCCATCTGGAAAATTTCGTTGCGCTTCTTTTCGCCGCCGGAGAAACCTTCATTGACCGCCCGGTGCATCAGGTCGTCACTGATGTGCAGGATTTCCAGTTTTTCCCGCACCAGCTTCAGAAACTGCATCGAATCGAGTTCCGGCTCGCCGCGGTACTTGCGCTGTGCGTTCAGCGCGGCGCGCAGAAAATACGTATTGTTCACACCGGGAATTTCCACCGGATACTGAAAGGCCAGGAAGATCCCCTCGCAGGCGCGCTCCTCCGGCTCCAGTTCCAGCAGGTTCTTACCCTGGTAAATGACTTCACCCGAGGTCACGGTGTAACCCTCGCGGCCTGCAATCACGTTTCCCAGCGTGCTCTTGCCGGCGCCGTTGGGGCCCATGATGGCATGTACCTGCCCGGCTGCGATCTCCAGGTTCAATCCCTTGAGTATCGGCTTGCCGCCGACCGTGGCGTGTAAATCTTTGATTTTCAGCATGTTTAATTCCTTGAAAAGATTCGCGGCTGAAGCCGCTCCTACGATATTCGACGGCGTTCAGCCGACAGCCCCTTCCAGGCTGACTTCCAGCAATGCTTTAGCCTCGACTGCAAACTCCATCGGCAATTCCCGGAACACCTGTTTGCAGAAACCATCGACGATCATCGACACGGCGTCCTCCTCGGAAATGCCGCGCTGCAGGCAATAGAACAACTGGTCCTCACCGATCCGCGAAGTGGTCGCCTCGTGCTCGACTTTCGCGCTGGCGTTTCCGACCTCGATGTAGGGAAAGGTGTGTGCGCCGCAGCCCTTGCCGATCAGCATCGAATCGCATTGCGTGAAATTCCGGGCGTTTTCGGCTTTCTTCGAGATCCTTACCAGGCCCCGGTAGGCGTTCTGGCCGTGCCCCGCCGAGATGCCCTTGGAAATGATTTTGCTGCGCGTATCCCGCCCGATATGGATCATCTTGGTGCCGGTATCCGCCTGCTGGTAATTATTGGTCAGCGCGACGGAGTAAAACTCACCCACCGAGCGCTCGCCGCGCAGGACGCAGGAGGGGTATTTCCAGGTGATGGCGGAGCCGGTTTCGACCTGGGTCCAGGAAATCTTGGAGCGGTCGCCGCGGCAGTCGCCGCGCTTGGTCACGAAGTTGTAAATGCCGCCGACACCGTTTTCATCGCCCGGGTACCAGTTCTGCACCGTGGAATACTTGATCTCGGCGTCATCCAGCGCCACCAGTTCGACCACGGCCGCATGCAGCTGGTTCTCGTCGCGCATGGGCGCCGTGCAGCCTTCCAGGTAACTGACGTGACTGCCTTCCTCGGCGACGATCAGCGTGCGTTCGAACTGGCCGGTCTCCGCGGCATTGATCCGGAAGTAAGTGCTCAGTTCCATCGGGCAGCGCACGCCCCTGGGAATGAACACGAAGCTGCCATCGGAAAACACCGCGGAGTTCAGCGCGGCAAAAAAATTGTCCCGGGTCGGCACGACGGTCCCCAGGTATTTTCTGACCAGGTCGGGATGCTCTTTGACCGCTTCGGAAAACGAGCAGAAAATCACGCCCGCTTTTTTCAGTTCCGCGCGAAAAGTGGTTCCCACCGAAACCGAATCAAACACCGCATCCACCGCGACACCCGGCCAGGCGCGCTCTTTCGTGCAGCGGAACACCCAGCTTGTCATAGGTCTCCAGCAGTTTCGGATCGACATCGGCCAGGCTCTGCGGGCGGTCTTTGTCGGACTTGGGCGCCGAAAAATAGGAGATCGCCTGGAAATCAATCGGGTCGATTTTCAGGTGGGCCCAGTCCGGCGGGCTCATCAAGAGCCAGCGCCGGTAGGCTTCCAGGCGCCACTCCAGCAGCCAGCCGGGTTCGCCTTTGCGGGCCGATATCCAGCGCACGGTGTTTTCATCCAGCCCCGGCGGAACGGTTTCCGATTCGATATCGGTGACAAAACCGTGCCGGTATTTCTGTTGGACAAAATGGTCAACGGAAGTCTGGTCCGGTGTGCTCTGTTCGCTTGTCATGGTCAAATTTCCCTAGCCTGCATTCAGGGTTGTGATGTGCAGGGGATTGGATTTTCTGCCGGCCGGCGCTGACATTTCGGCCAGGCTGACGTCACGCAGCGCCTGCGCCACGGCCAGGCTGATGCGCTGCCAGTTACTGCGCAATTCGCAATTGTCTTCCTGGCTGCACAGGCCCTGCTCCACGCTGCACTCTGTCATGGCGATCGGCCCCTCGATGGCCGCGATCACTTCAGCGACGCTGATCTGGGCCGCCGTCCTGCTGACCCGGTAGCCTCCGTTCGCGCCGCGGTAGGACTCCAGCAGCCCGCTTCCGGACAATAGCTTCAGCACCTTGCTGGCGGTTGGTGTTTCAACGTGAATCCGTTCAGCCAGTGCATGGGCGCTCAGCATTTCGCCTTCGCGGGTCAATTCCACCATCATCAGGATGGCGTAGTCGGTCAATTTGGAAATCCTCAGCATGGTCATATAGTACCATATAAGTACTGTTTATAGTAATACAACATACCAACCGGGCGACAGTTCCTGCAAAATACGGACATGACAGAACACATCCAAAGCGCCGCACCCCTGCGGGACACCCGGCAGGAAACCGCGGCCCAATGGGCATCAGGGGTGATGAAGCTCGATTCGGTCCACCTGCAGCCGGTCTCCGGGGACGCCAGTTTTCGCCGCTACTTCCGCTTCATGGCCAATGGCCGGTCAATCATCCTGATGGACGCCCCATCGGAAAAAGAGAACTCCGCGCCATTTGTAGATATCGCCGGCCGTCTCCGCCGGGCCGGGCTGAAAGCCCCTGCCATCCTTGAATTCGACCTCCAGCAGGGATTTGGCCTGCTGGAAGATTTCGGCGACACGCTGTACCGTGAACTGATCCACGAAGAGTCCGCCGGCGCCTTGTTTCCGGAGCTTTTTGATGTACTCGACGGCATGGCCCGCCGGGTCACTACCCACGGCCTGCCGCAGTACGATGAGCCTGCCCTGGCGGTGGAACTGGATCTGTTCAAGACCTGGTACCTCGACCTGCACAAAGACCGGCCGATGCAGGGCGATGAACTGAATACCTGGCAATAACGTCTGTCGCCTGTTGATCGACTCGGCCCGTGAACAACCACAGATCTTCGTGCACAAGGATTTCCACTCGTGCAATTTGCTGCAGCACCGACGACGGCCCCGGCATCATCGACTTCCAGGACGGTTTGCGCGGGCCCATCAGTTACGATTTTATTTCGCTGGTCTGGGACCGCTACATCGCCTGGCCACGGGTGCAGATCGAAACCTGGATGCGGCAAATCCATGAACGGCTGCCCCTCGACTGCAGTTATCCCGAATGGGTCCGTTACTGCGACTGGATGGGGCTGCAACGCAACCTGAAAATCGTCGGAATTTTTGCCCGCCTCAGGCACCGCGACGGCAAGCAAGGCTACGTGGAAATGATCCCCCGCTTCTATCAGTACCTGCTGGATGTTTTACCCCGCTACTCCGAATTTGATGAATTCCGCCAACTGCTGGAACAAAAAGAATGCGCGCCATGATCCTGGCGGCCGGCCGCGGTGAACGCCTGCGTCCGCTGACCGATGCCCTGCCCAAACCCCTGGTGGATATCGGGGGCAAGCCGCTGATCGAATATCACCTGGAAAACCTGGCCGGCGCCGGCTTCCGGAGCGTCGTCATCAACCAGGGCCACCTGGGGGATGCGCTGCCGCAGGCGCTGGGCGACGGTAGCCGCTGGGGACTGACCATCCTGTGGTCAGACGAGCAGCCTGAAGCGCTGGAAACGGGCGGCGGCATTTTCCAGGCGCTGCCGAACCTCGGCCCCTCGCCCTTCCTGGTGATCAACGGCGATGTCTGGACTGACTACCCCTATGCGCGTTTGCGGGCCGTCAAATGTGACTGGGCGCACCTCGTGATGGTGCCAAATCCGGAACATCACCCGAAAGGTGACTTTGCCCTTGAAGGGGGCCGCATTCGGGAGCACGGCAACAAGCGACTGACGTTCAGCGGAATCGCTGTCTACAACCCGCGCTTGTTCAGGGGCTGCACTGCGGGCAAGTTCTCGGTCGTGCCGCTCTTGAGGTCGGCCATGAATACAAACCTGGTCACCGGTGAAGAATTCCGGGGTGTCTGGAATGATATCGGAACGCTGGAACGGCTCGAGGCCGCGAGGAAAGCCTGCAAGCGATTATCCCGGTAATGCGCATAAATTTACTTGCCTTTGGTGTTGTACTGTGGTATAACACCTTTACACACCAGACAGCACGGAAACCGATATGAAAAACCATCTCCTGATCACCACCGCCCTGCTTACCCTGCTGGCCCTTGGGGGCTGCGGTAACAACGACGACGCCGGCAAAGCATCCGGCAGCAGTTCGGGTAATGAACTGTTGTCCTATGTGCCCGCAGACACTCCCTATGTCTTGGCAAACCTCGACCCGGTTCCGGACGAAGTCATCGACACCTTCCTGGAACGCCTGCAACCGGTGCTGGACACGATGCAGTCGCAACTGACCTCTGCCAGGGACAAATTGGAATCCGAGCAGATCAATCCGGATGATCCGGGCGCCCGGATTGCGCATGCTGTGCTCATGGAGCTCGATGGAAAATTGAATCGCCCGGGCCTGGAAAGCATGGGTTTCGATCTACGCTCAAAACGCGTGCTTTACGGAATGGGTGCGTTTCCGGTAATCCGCCTGGGGCTTTCCGACTCCGGGGCACTGCGCGAAACAATCCTGCGCGTGATGGACAATGCGCAGATCACCGCGCCCGAACAACAACTCCAGGGCGTTTCCTACTGGCGACTGAGTGATGGCGACACTGGCAATGTTTCCGGAGGAATTTATATTTCCATCCAGGAAAATCACCTGGCGATGGCCGTGTTTCCGACCATGGCAGAAGCCGAACTTCTGCCCGCTTTTCTCGGCCTGGAAATGCCACAGGGCAGCGACGCGCAAGCCAGGTTGGAAAAACTGAACAACAGCCACGGTTACACGGGCTACGGTTCGGGCATCCTGGATCTCCGGAAGTTCGCGGACCAGTTTCTGAGTCCCGATACGGTAGCCGCCAGGACCCTTGCGACTTCGGGGGATTTTGATCCGGCGTCGATAACCCAGGAATGTGTTGCCGAGATCCATGGAATCATCGACAACACACCGCGCATGACGATGGGAATCCGGGAGCTGACCGAATCGGCTTTCGCGGTGCAGTACCGGCTGGAAACCCCGGAAACACTGGCCAGTCAATTGATCGGGCTGGTATCGAGAATCCCCGCTGCGGACGGGCTGTCCGGCCGGGTTCTGGAGCTTGCATTCGGCATGCGTTTTGGACCGGTGCGTGACTTTTTACGGGAAAAAGCGACTGCGATTGTGACTGCCCCCTACCAGTGTGAATACCTGGTCGATCTGAATGACGACGCAGTCAAGGCGCTGGAGCAATTGGACCAGCCCATGCCGCCTTTCCTGAATAATTTCCGGGGTGTCCGTGTCAGCATCAGCGAGATCGCGATGGGCACGGATTCGATCCCTGAAAACGCCCGCGGATTCCTCGCGGTCCACGTTGAACAACCACAGATGTTCATCGGCATGGCCCAGATGTTCCTGCCGGACCTGTCGGAGCTGCCCATCAGCCCCGGCGAGCCGCCGGTACGGCTGCCGGAAACCCTGATTCCCGTTCCGGGCCTGGCAGCTTATGCAGCGATGTCGGACGATGCCATAGGACTGGCGTTGGGCGAAGGCGAAGAAGCCGGTCTGCCGGCGTTTCTTGATCTGAAGGCCGGACCGGAAGGCATGTTTCTTTCCGCCAGTTATGACATGGCCGCCTATCTCGAGTACAGCGACAGACTCGGCGGAACAGACCTGGGAACTCCCGATACAGACAACGGCGGATATGCTTCGGCAGCCAGGGACCTGCGGGCAGCGGCCGTGATGGCAATGAAACAGATGACCGATCGCAGCGACTCGAGCATGAGCTTCACTCCCGGGGGCCTGGTTATCGACAACCGCACTACCTTCAAATAGCAGGGCTCCGATACGACAGGCTCCCACGGGAGCCTGTCCGGCCTAATCCTTCAGAATTTCCCTTGCCAGCGGCACGGTAATTTTACGCTTGCTGATGAATGCAGCATCCTTGAGTTGCTCCAGCGCCTGCAGCAGGGAGTTCATGTCGCGCTTGCCATGCTTCAGAAGATAGTTCCAGACGTCTTCCGGAAGCTCGATCCTGAGGATCCGGGCCCGTTGCTGCAAAACCTCCAGCTTTCCTTCGTCATCCGGAAGGCGGAGATTCTGGCGCACGCCCCACGCCAGCCTCGAGGCAAGGTCCGGCAGGTGAAAATCGAGCGAGGCCAGCGGCAGGCGGCTGCTGACCAACAGACGGCCGCGGGCCGCGCGGACTTCATTGAAACAACTGAAAAGGGCCGTTTCCCAAACCGGATTACCGGCTACACATTCCAGGTCATCGACGCAGACCAGGTCGAGGACGCGCAGGCCTTCCAGGCTGGCGGCCGCTTCCTCCGGCAAGCTTTTCAGTGCAATGTAAAAAGCAGCCAGGCCACGCTCGCGGGCAGCATGGCAAAGAGCATTCAGCAGGTGGGATTTACCGGAACCGTCCGGCCCGGACAGGAACAAACTGCCACCCGGTTCATCCAGCAACATCCTGACCGCCGCAAGCGCTGTTTCGTTGGGGCCGGCAATGAAATCCTCGAACCGGTCCGGCCGCCTGGCCTCCAGTTGCAAGGGAATCTGTGGGGAAAACAGCATCCAGGGGCTCCCTAGCCATCCTCCGGCAGGACCGGCTCTTTCAGGTAAACTTGGCTGACACGATACCTCTGGTGCAGGTAGCCCACCAGCACATTCAGCGCCGAGGCAACCGGCAGCGCGAGCAGGATACCCAGGAATCCGAACAGCTGACCACCCGCCAGGACCGCAAAGATGACCGCAACCGGATGCAATCCCACGCGGTCTCCAACCAGCTTGGGCGTCAGCACCATGCCCTCCAGCGTCTGGCCCACGCCGAAGACCAGGAGCGCCAGCACCGGGTGGAGGACGTCCTGGAACTGGAAGACCGCCGCGATCAATGCGGCAACCACTCCCAGCATTGTCCCCAGGTACGGAACGATGCTCAGAAGACCGGCCGACATTCCTATGATCAGCGCAAGATCCAGTCCAACAGCCGACAACCCGGCAGAATAGATCACGCCAAGCGCCAGCATCACTGTCAGCTGGCCCCGAATGAAAGCGCCCAGCACATCGTCTATTTGCCGGCAGAGGGTGCTTGCGACCGGTTCGATGTTTCGGGGTATCAGGGTGCGGACACCCTCGACCAACTTGTCCCAGTCCCGCAACAGGTAAAAAGTAACGACTGGAACGAGAATCAGGTTCATCAGCCAGGTCAAAACGACCTGCCCGCCGCGCGAAACTGTGCCAAGTACGCCCACCAGCGCCGTGCTGACTTCTTTCCAGTAGGACTTCAATGCATCGGTCAGGCTTTGAGCGTCCAACGCAAAAGCAGATAAACCAAGTTTGACCTGGACCCAGGGCAGCGCCGTCCCAACGATCCAGTCGAACATTTCCGGCGCACCGGTAACCAGCCTTTCAACCTGATCGCGCAACAAGGGCAGGAAAATCAACAGGACCAGCACCAGTGCGGCCGTGATCAACAGGAACACGATAAACACGGCGAACGTTCGGCTGAAACGCCATTTGAAAAACCTGACGTGTTCCAGGCGGTCAACCAGCGGGTCGCCCAGGAAGGCGAGGCCAGCTGATATCACGAACGGCGTAATCACGTGCGCAAGCTGGTAAAGCAGCCAGCCGCTGCCGGCGATCACGGCGAGGATGGACCAGTTTCGGGATTCGCTCAAGACGGCGTCCCGGGTTTATTGCGACAGGTAATAAACATGTTCGGCTTCATCGGATTCCAGGAATTTCCCGCCGAGCAGGGTTTGCTCGAGATAGCTCGGCAAGGCGCTTAACTGGAGCCGGAAAGTGGCACGTCCCGGCTGTGCGGAAACGACAGAAACTTTGGTGACCAGTCCGAGACCTTGCAGATAAGAAAGGCAGCGCCTGTAATCTTCGGCATTTCGCAACCCGGCGATGGTCAGTTCGTGCATCCAGGTGCCCTGATCGGAAGCCGAGATCGTCCGGGATGCGGCTACCTGGTCAACAGCCTGCGCCAGGCTCTCGACCAACGCGTTTTGCAGGTCAATATCCTGAACCCTCCAGGTCCAGCTTTGGTTCCCGTACGTCAGGTTGCTCCTGACTCCCCACTCCACACCTTCCCGTCGGGCCGCCATGATCATCACGCCCTTCCCGGGCGCGATGCCCAGGTCCTCCGTATATCCGCCCCAAAGCAACTGGGTATCGATGGGATACATCCCCTCCTCATCCGGCACCGGCCAGTTCACCGGCAGGCCGCGCCGCGCCGCCACATCAGACATGGCCTGCCAGGCATAGGCAAATTCGACCGGCTGAATCCGGCGGTCCAGCCCATCATCCACTACGATCCAGATTTCGACCGGCTCCCGTTCCACCGGCCACAGGGGCAATCCCACTGTCCGGACCAGTTCATCAACCGCATTGGCGGAAAATTTTGCGACGAGCCTGAGTTCCTGGCTGACGCTGCCATCGGCAAGCGTGGAATCCACACTCTGGTAGTAAAAAGAAACCACCATTGCTGCCGCCTGGGCCAGGGCTGGCTCCACCAGCGGGTACTCCTCGAAAGACCTGAGACCACTGATTTTCTGCAACACATGCATAAGCGCCAGTGGCAATGCCTGGTCGCGCTCTTTTGACTCCTTGGTCCCGACCACCGCCTCACCGGTATAGACATCAACCGCAACCGCCAGGCTTTCAGCAACCGGGAGCACCGTGAGCAGGAAAATCAGCAGGAATGTTCTCATATCGTACCGGGTGCAGGATCAACAAATAAGATAACATATGGGACTTGTAAGCCGTAATGAAACAGGCAATACCGGAGCCTTCCTTGAACAACACATCCCAAACCGAAGAAAGCCTCTCATATCGCGACGCGGGCGTCGACATCGACGCTGGAAATGAACTGGTTGAACGAATCAAGCCGGCGGTGAAACGCACCATGCGACCGGAAGTTCTGACCGGGCTGGGAGGGTTCGGTGCGCTGTTCAAAATGGACCTGGACCGCTGGCGAGAGCCATTGCTGGTTTCAGGTACCGACGGAGTGGGGACCAAGTTGATGCTCGCGCGGCAACTGGGGTGGCATGACACCATAGGTATCGACCTGGTTGCGATGTGTGTCAACGACATTCTGACCAGTGGTGCCGAGCCGTTGTTCTTTCTTGACTATTTTGCAACCGGCAAACTTCAACTGGACGAAGCTCAAAGAGTCATCGAGGGCATCGCCGAAGGCTGCCGCCTCGCGGGCTGTGCGCTGATCGGCGGTGAAACTGCTGAAATGCCGGGCATGTATGGAGCAGGCGAATACGATCTTGCCGGTTTTTCGGTGGGCGCTGTGGAGCGCTCCGACCTGCTCGACGGCAGCCGGATCAGGACGGGGCACCGCGTGCTTGGGCTCGCTTCCAGCGGACCGCACTCCAACGGCTACTCCCTGATCAGAAAAGTCATCGAACGGTCTGGTGCGGACCTGGAATCGGCTCTTCCATCAGCAAAGGGCGGGACCGTCACGCTCGCCGAGGCGCTGATGGCCCCCACCCGCATTTACGTCAAACCGGTCCTCAGCCTGCTCCGGAACTCCCGGATAGACGGACTGGCCCACATCACCGGCGGTGGATTGACCGAGAACATCGTGCGCGTGCTGCCCGACGGCCTGGGTATCGACATCGATACGCTCGCCTGGACCCGGCCGGAAGTCTTCAACTGGCTGCAGAAACAGGGCGGCATCACGGAAAGTGAAATGTTGCGGACGTTCAATTGTGGCATTGGCATGGTCATGATCGTGCCGGAACATGATGCCCCGGACATTACTTCGCGAACGGCGGACCTTGGTATCGACTGTTTTGATATCGGTGTAGTGACCAACACGGGCGCCGGCCCAAGGGTGCAATATCGTACATGACCAGGCCGGTGAAGACATGCGTCCTGGTTTCAGGCAACGGCAGTAATTTGCAGGCACTGATTGATGCCCTCCGGGCTGGCAAGCTCAATATCGAAATCAATCACGTTATCAGCAACGTGGCGCATGCACGGGGCCTGGAGCGGGCGGCGGACGCCGGCATTGCCACCAGCATTCTCGAGCATGGAGCGTTTGCCAGCCGTGACGAATTTGACCGCGCCCTGGCCTTGCTGATGACCGCAGGAGAACCGGACCTGGTTGTGCTGGCCGGGTTCATGCGCATCATCGGACCTCGCGTTCTTGAACCCTTCGCGGGAAAAATGATCAATCTCCATCCTTCCCTGCTGCCGCTCTACAAGGGAACAGAAACCTACCGCCGCGCGATCGAAGCCGGTGACCGCAGACACGGAGCCAGCATCCACTTCGTCACCGGGGAACTTGACGGCGGGCCGGTAATTTCCCAGGTCACCATCCCCATCCTGGAAAACGATGACCCGCAGAGTCTCGCAGCCCGGCTTGCCCCGATGGAACACCGGCTGGTTGTAGCAACCGTGGGTTTCATGGCCGAACACCAGGTGGAATGCCACGATGGCGCTGTTATCATTGACGGAACAAGACTCGAGTCCCCGCTTCAATTACAGGACGACAATCTGCTTGCACCGATTAATGAGCACCTGGAGGGCCGGCCATGAAAGGTAAATTCCTGCTTTTCACACTGCTTGCAACAGCGGGCTTGTCTGCGTGCTCGGTCAACCCGGTAACCGGAGACCGGAATTTTCAGATCTACGGTACAGACTGGGAAGTGGATGTCGGAAAGCAGATGTATGCCCCGATGAAGCAATCCGGGGGTGGGGATTTCATTCTTGACCCGGAACTCACCGGGTATGTCCAGCAAGTCGGCAACCGCCTCGCAGCCCAGGCCCGCAGGAAAGACCAGTTGCAATTCGAATTCAGTGTATTGAATGACTCGAGCCCTAACGCGTGGGCGCTGCCCGGCGGCAAGATCGTGGTCAACCGCGGATTGCTGGTCAACCTGGATTCCGAGGCAGAACTGGCCGCCGTTCTGGGGCACGAAATCGTGCACGCAGATGCGGCGCACGGGGCACGCGCGCAATCCAAGGGCATGCTGACCCAGGTAGGCGCCATTGCGACCATGGTCATTCTCGGTAGCACGATAGAGTCCCAGTCAGGACGGCAGGTGGCCATGATGGTGCCTGCGCTGGGGGCCCAGCTGCTGACCCAGAAATACGGCAGGGACGCGGAACGGGAATCCGACGAATTCGGCATGCTCTACATGTCGGAAGCCGGCTACGATCCACAAGGCGCCGTCCATCTGCAGGAAACGTTTGTCGAATTGTCCAAAGAGCGCAATGAAGACTGGATCAACGGTCTATTCGCATCGCATCCACCGTCTGCAGAACGGGTGAAAAACAACATCAAAACAGCCCAGCGCCTGCCCGCCGGCGGCGAAATGGGACGGGAGGTTTACCAGCAGAAGACCGCCTACCTGCAACGCGTCAAGCCGGCCTACGCAGCCTATGACGAAGCCAGGAAAGCGCTGGCCGAGGACAAGAGGGAACTGGCCCAGGAAAAATTGAACCGGGCGTTGTCGATCGAGCCACGGGAATCCCTTTTCCATGATCTGCAGGGCGATATCTACGCCCTGCAGGATCAGAACAAGCGCGCGCTGACTTCCTATTCAAAAGCCGTAAACATGAACCCGGGATTTTTTTACGGGTACTTGCGCCAGGGCCAGATGCAGTACCTGCTCGATAAGCCCGATGCGGCGCGTTCAAGCCTCAGGCAAAGCCTCGGGTTGATGCCCACCGCGGAAGCGCATTACCTGCTTGGCATGCTCGATAAACGCCAGGGCAACCTCGCTGCAGCATTGAAAAATTTCCAGGCCGCTGCCGCTACGGAATCTGACATGGGACTGAAAGCCTCGCGGGAACTGGTGCTGCTGGACCTGGATAAAAACCCGGGAAAATACGTGGCTTCTCGGGTCTCCCTGGATGCCGATAACCAGGTTTGGGTCCAGTTCGGCAACCTCACGAACGTAGCGTTAACGAATATCGTCATCGAATACGCCTGGCTGGATCAGCAAGGCCAGACCCGCCAGGGTAAAAAAACCTGGCGCGGGACCCTGGGTGGCGGACAGCAGGAGCAATTGAGCCTTGGCTTCAAGCTCAATGATGCCGGCGAGATCAGCCGCCGGGTGCGCGCTGAGGTCACAGCCGCCGCGGTGGCGCCAGGGCAGAATTAGGGTCGGTTAACAGGCCCTGAACCGGCGTGCCGCACTGTTCCGGCTAAGCCTGGTCCGAGCCGATCCGTTTGATCCGTGCGCCAAGAGCGCTGAGTTTTTCTTCGATAATTTCGTAGCCCCTGTCCAGGTGGTAAACCCGGTCGATGACCGTCACACCCTCCGCGACCAGGCCCGCCAGCACCAGGCTGGCCGATGCGCGCAGGTCAGTGGCCATGATTGGCGCCCCGTTCAATCCGCGCACGCCGCGCACGATCGCCGTCTTTCCCTTCACGCTGATGTCCGCTCCCAGCCGCTGGAGTTCCTGCACGTGCATGAAGCGGTTTTCAAAAATCGTCTCGGTGATCACGCCGGTGCCTTCAGCAATGGTATTCAGTGCGGTGAACTGGGCCTGCATGTCGGTCGGGAAACCGGGATAGGGTGCGGTGGTGACGTCCACGGACCGCGGTCTGCGGCCCCGCATGTCAAGTTCAACCCAGTCCTCTCCCACGTGGATATCCGCCCCGGTGTCGGCCAGCTTGTCGAGCACGACATCCAGGTGCGCCGGCCGGGCGCGAGTACACCTGACGCGCCCCCCTGTCATGGCGGCGGCGACCAGGTAGGTGCCGGTTTCAATACGGTCCGGCAGTACGGAATACGTGGTGCCTTGCAGGTTCTCGACGCCTTCAACCGTGATCGTATTGGTGCCGGCGCCGGCTATTCTCGCCCCCATCGAAATCAGGAAATCGGCCAGGTCGACAACCTCGGGTTCCTGCGCAGCGTTTTCGATAACGGTGGTGCCGCGCGCCAGCGTGGCCGCCATTAAAATATTCTCGGTACCGGTCACGGTTACCGTGTCCATGGCAATCCTCGCACCCCGCAGTCGATCGGCGCGGGCTTCGATGTTGCCGTTGCGGACTTCGACTTCGGCGCCAAGCGCCTGCAAACCGCGCAAGTGAAGGTCAACCGGCCGGGATCCGATGGCACAGCCACCGGGTAACGACACCCGGGCGCGTCCATACCGGGCGACCAGGGGTCCCAACACCAGTATTGATGCTCTCATCGTCTTGACGAGATCGTAAGGCGCCTCGAAATGTTCCATGCTGCGGGGATCAATTTCAATCTGCATGTGGTCATCGACGCTCAGCTGCGCCCCCATGCGCCCGAGCAACTCCATGGTCGTGGTGACGTCCTGCAGGTGCGGCACGTTGTTCACCCGCGAGGGGCTGTCTCCAAGCAGGCTGGCCACGAGGATCGGCAGCACAGCGTTCTTGGCACCTGAAATCCAGACTTCCCCCTCGAGGGGAACACCGCCGTGGATCTGGATGCGCGCCATATCAACCGGTCTCTTCGGGCGCTAACGTCTGCAAGCCCAGTGCATGAATTTCATTACCCATGAACGACCCCAGGGTCGCGTAGACGAGACGGTGGCGTTGCAGGGTGGACTTCCCGGAAAAGGACGGGCTCACGACACGCGCCTCGAAATGCACGCCATCGTCTCCTGTCACGGACACGGTTGCATCCTGCAGTCCTGCGCGAATCATTTGCTCTATACGGGTTGTATCCATAGACTAGCTTCCTCGTCTCCTGATATTTTCGTTGGTGCCCTTCCGGAAGCCCGACATCATAATGGAAGCAGAACCGATTCTGAAAGCGATTTGCACAATATGCTGATTTCGATCGCGCAACTGGCGGGAGGTTTCATCCTTTTGGTCTGGGGTGCGGACCGCCTGGTTGCCGGAGCCTCGGCGCTTGCGAGGAATCTGGGCGTGTCCCCGATGATCATCGGCCTGACCATCGTCGCATTCGGCACCTCCGCACCCGAACTCGTCGTGTCCGCTGTCGCAGCCTATCGCGGCAACCCGGGGCTTGCGGTCGGAAACGCAATCGGCTCGAACATCGCGAATATCGGACTGATCCTGGGCCTGACGGCAGTAGTTTACCCCCTGCGGGTAGAATCGGAAACGCTCAAGCGCGAGTACCCACTCCTGATGCTGATCATGATTTCGGCGCTGATCATGGCATCGGATCTTATTTACGATCGCACCGAAGGTATTTTGCTGTTAACCGGCCTGGTCGCACTGGTCGTCTGGATGATCAGATTCGGCTTGAGACGGGGATCAGAGGATCCCCTGGCGAAAGAGTTCGCTGCGGAAATCCCGGACAACATGCCCACCCGCGTTGCGGTCATTTGGTTGGCTGTCGGCCTGGTGGTCCTGCCCATAAGTTCCCAGTTCCTGGTCGAAGGTGCGATCTTTATTGCCCGCAGCCTGCATGTTTCCGAGACCGTCATCGGCCTGACCATCATTGCTTTCGGAACCAGCCTGCCCGAACTCGCTGCCTCGCTGACCAGCGCCCTGCGCGAGGAAGATGACCTGGCGATTGGCAACGTAATCGGCTCCAACATGTTCAACATACTGGGTGTACTGGGAATCGCCGCGATCACAAAGCCGGTCGACGTTGAATTACTGATGCTGAAACAGGACTTTCCCGTGATGTTCCTGTTCTCGGTTCTGCTGTTTTTCATGGCGTATGGCATCCAGGGGCCCGGCCGGATAAGCAGAAGATCGGGGTTCCTCCTGCTTTCGCTGTTCTTCGCCTACCAGGTCCTTGTGTGGATAACCGCTACCCGCTTGGTAGAGGAAACCGTTGGTTGAACCTGCTGTTTTGCTTTTCCCTGACAGGTAAACTAGGCATATGAACAAAGACGCCATCAAGGTCCTGGCCAAAGCCGTTATCGAAACCCAGGCAATCGCCGTGACCGGCCTGTTGGAACGGATTGACGATAAATTCCTGGCGGCCTGCGACCACCTGCTGAAATGCCGGGGCCGCGTAGTCGTTATCGGCATGGGGAAATCAGGCCACATCGGCGGCAAGATCGCGGCAACCCTGGCCAGCACGGGAACTCCGGCCTTTTTTGTCCACCCGGCGGAAGCAAGCCACGGCGACCTGGGAATGATCAAGTCCGTGGATGTGGTGTTGGCCCTGTCAAACTCGGGTGAAACCGAAGAGATAAATGCAATCCTGCCTTTGTTGAAGCGGATTGGCGTGGTCATCGTTGCTATGACCGGAAACCCGGCTTCCACGCTGGCCCGACACGCTGACGTTCACCTCGACGTAAGCGTGGCCAAGGAAGCATGCCCACTGGGCCTGGCGCCCACCTCGAGCACCACGGCCGCCCTGGTGATGGGCGATGCACTGGCGATTTCACTGTTGGAAACACGCGGATTCACCAGGGAAGATTTTGCCGTATCTCACCCGGCGGGGCAGCTCGGCAGGCGACTGCTCATCCACATCAAGGACATCATGCACACCGGGGATGAAATTCCCTGTGTCGGCCTGGACGCCTCGATCAGCCAGGCTATCGTGGAAATGACCGCCAAGCGGCTTGGCATGACCGCCGTGCTGGGTACCGGGCGCAAAGTGGCTGGCGTCTATACCGACGGCGACCTGCGCCGGACATTGGATGCGGGGCTTGACCCGCACACGACACCGGTCAGGGAAGTCATGACCGTTGGCGGCCAGAGTATCACCCCCGATGCGCTCGCCATGGAGGCCATGCAGAAAATGCAGGCGCATGCCATCCAGGGCTTACTCGTCCTCTCTGAAAACGGGGACCTGGTGGGCGCGCTTAATTTCCAGGACCTGTTGAAAGCGGGGGTCGTGTAAATGTCTGTCATAGACCTGTCCGCATTCGATAGCCTGCTGATTGAAAAAGCCAGACGGATCGGGATGCTGGTGCTGGATGTGGATGGTGTGCTGACCGATGGGCGCCTGTATTTCGACAACCAGGGAAACGAAATGAAGGCCTTCTGTACCCGCGACGGCCTCGGGATGAGGGCGTTGCAGAGTTGCGGTATTGTGCTGGCCTTCATTACCGGCCGGCAGTCGGAGATCGTCACACACCGGGCTGCTCAACTGGGCGTCAAACACGTCTACCAGGGACGCATCGATAAATTGAACGCCTTCAACGAATTGCTTTCTGATACGGGTATGGAAGAACAAAACACCTGTTACGCCGGGGATGACTGGATCGATTTACCGGTGCTGGAAAGGGTCGGACTGTCGGTTTCCGTGCCTGATGCCGATTCCGTGGTTAAAAACCGGGTCCACTGGGTAACCTCGCGCCCGGGTGGAAACGGTGCAGTGCGTGAAATCTGCGACCTTATTCTTGCGGCCCGGGGCCTGGACCAGCAGGTGCTGAACGGCATTCTCAGCCAGTGATCCAGACAAGAACCCGGCGAGGAATTATGCTGCTGGCTCTGCTGGCTGCTGCTTCCTGGATGATTTCCAGGCAGTCCGGTGAAGTCGAAGATCGCCCCATCCGTAAACTCGACACTCGCCTGAACTATGCGTTGTATGATTTTTCCGGCCGGCTGCTCGACGCTGAAGGCGCCGTCAACTTTGAATTCGAGGCCCCCGTGCTGCGCAGCAACGCCCGCAGCGGAGTGGGCACGATTGAAAGTCCTGAAATTCGAATTCAGCAGGAAGATGAACAGTGGTACATTACCGCTGAGTCTGCAATCATCACCGCCGACCAGGAACACGTCTCACTGATAGGCGACGTTTACCTGGAAAGAGAAAACCCATCTACCGGGGAAACGGTGGAAATTTCGACAATGGACGTCATGTTGAATGTTACGCCAAGAACTGCAAGCAGTGATTCGGACGTTAAAATCACGCATTTCAACGACAGGCTGGATGCCACCGGCTTCAAGCTGGACATGATTGCCGGCAGGTTTGAATTAACGAAGGATGTACGGGCATATTATGAAACTCCGTGAAATGTTCCTGTCATTGACAGGCTTTATCCTGCTCGTTTTGCCTTCCGCGCTGCCAGCCCTTCAAACCGACCGGCAACAGCCGCTGGAGGTCAATGCCGACTCGACCGACGGAACGCTGGGCGACGGCCTGGCGACACTCAAGGGTAACGTGGAGATTCGCCAGGGGTCACTGTTGATAAAGTCGGACATTGCACAAGTGGAGAAAGTCGACGGCCGGGTGAGGCGGTTTGAACTGAACGGCACACCTGTTCGCTTGCAGCAGGAAATTGAGGGTGAAGGCCTGGTCTCCGCCGAGGCCCTGAAAATCGACTACGTGGTCGCGACTGGAATCGTGACACTGACGGGCTCTGCCGACGTGGTCCACCCCCAGTACCACATCAGCGGCGAAGTACTCGAGTACGATATGAATACCCAGCACTTCAAGGGTAGCGGGGGCGACGGCAACGGGCGCATCCGGATTCAGCTGGACCCTGAAGTCGTGCCGGGAAACGTGCCTGACCCTGACAAACCGGAAAAGAATGAACCGGATCCCGCCACCGAAACCGGGGAAACAGGCTGAGCACATGCTGAAAGCCATCGATATCAGCAAGTCATTTGGAAAACGGCAGGTGGTCAAAGGCGTGACCATACAGGTTGAGCCGGGCGAAGTCGTTGGACTCCTGGGGCCAAACGGAGCCGGAAAAACCACGTGTTTTTACATGATCGTCGGGCTGGTTCCGGTCGGTGGCGGCCAGATTCTGGTTGACGAGGTTGACGTCACGCACCAGCCTGTCAATGTAAGGTCCGGGCTGGGCGTAGGATATTTGCCCCAGGATGCATCGATTTTCCGCAAGCTTTCTGTGGCGGATAACATCATGGCCATTCTTGAAATACGCAAGGGCCTGAACCTCTCCCAACGAAAAGAAGAACAGCAGAAGTTGCTGGAAGACCTCGGAATTGCGCATCTTGCCGACCAGAAAGGGATCAGCCTTTCCGGCGGCGAGCGCAGGCGGGCGGAAATCGCCAGGGCCCTGGCCGCCGGCCCCCGCTTCATTCTGCTCGATGAGCCGTTCGCCGGAGTGGATCCGATCTCGGTCATTGAAATCCAGAAGATTGTCTCGCACCTCACCGACCTCGGAATCGGCGTGCTGATCACCGACCACAATGTGCGGGAGACGCTCGGGATTTGTGATCATGCCTACATCCTGAACGACGGCCAGGTACTGGCCGAAGGCGATCCGGCAACCATCATCGCGAACGATGAAGTACGCAAAGTCTATCTCGGCAAAGACTTCAGCCTCTGATCCCTGATGGCTGATCATTCCCTCCAACTCCGGCTCACTCAAAAACTGGCGCTCGCGCCACAGCTGCAACAGGCTATTCGCTTGCTGCAACTTAACCGGATTGAGCTGCGGGAATACATACAGGAAGTGCTGGACTCCAACCCGATCCTCGAACGGGCGGATGGCGAAACCGGGGTTGAAAACACAGAATTTGAAAAGCCGCAACAGGCCGAAAGCGAAGCGGAAGACTGGAGCGAACAACAGGACTGGGAAACCGAGAGCCTGGGTGGCGAACAATGGCTGGAGACCAATTCCTACGAGGGTTTTTCCGGCGAATCCCAGATTGCCGATACCAGCGCGGATTCCCTGCGCGAACACCTGTTGTGGCAAATCAACCTGGCGCATTTCAGTGATGTAGATGCGGCGATCGCGCGGGCGATTGTTTACGGCCTGGACGAAGACGGCTACCTGCACGACAGCCTTGAAGACGTCAGGGCGAGCCTCGCACCGGAACTGCTGGTCGAAGAAGATGAAATACTGGCGGTTTTGCACCGCGTACAACGTCTCGAACCTGTTGGCGTGGCGACCCGGGACGCAGCGGAGTGCATTCGAGTGCAACTTTCGGCTCTGCCCTCCGATACCAAGGCCAGGGATCTTGCGCTGCGAATTTCACGCGACTACCTCGAACTGGTCGCCCGGCACGATTTCGACGAACTCCGGAAACGTACCGGGGCGGATGAAAAAGCTCTCGCCAGGGCATTGGACCTGATCCAGTCTCTCGAGCCGAGACCAGGCGCCCGCTATGACAACCGTCGGGACGAGTACCTGGTGCCGGACATTTATGTCACGCGGGCCGGCGACAGCTGGCGCGTTTCGCTCAATCCGGAAAACGATCCGGGTCTGAAGCTGAACAAGTTTTATATAGACCTTTTGCGTAAATCCGGCGGTTCGGATGCTGATTACCTGAAAGGCCGTTTACAGGAAGCGCGATGGCTCATGTCCAGCCTGGAAATGAGAAACCAGACCCTGCTGAAGGTTGCCCAGAGCATTGTCGATATCCAGGAGGATTTCCTCGAACACGGAGAAATGTCCATGAAACCCCTGGTTCTGAAGGAAATTTCCGAGGCTATCGGTGTTCACGAGTCTACCGTATCGCGCGCAACTACCCGGAAATACATGCTGACGCCCCGTGGATTGTTCGAACTGAAATATTTTTTCTCCAGCCACGTGCAGACCGATCGCGGCGGCTCCATTAGCGCGACCGCGGTCAAGGCGAGACTGCAGGCGTTGCTGGCAAAAGAACCTCCCACGAACCCGCTGAGCGACCAGGATCTTGCTGATCTGTTGCGCCAGGCAGGCGTCGTGGTAGCCAGGCGAACCGTGGCCAAGTATCGGGAATCCCTGGGGGTCGGATCGTCGAGTGAACGCAGACGGCTTTATCGACGCAGTCCTCTGGCAAACATCGGCTCAAAATAGGAATGGGGTCAGAGTCAAGTGCCGGAATTTAACTCAGGCACTTGACTCTGACCCCTAGGCAACCATTAATTTCGGGTATAAGATTAACTCATGGATTGTGTAATCCTTCGCGTTCCAAAAAATCGAATGATCAAAACCCCAAGGGACAGCAATAACGAACTCACTTTTTGCGCCCACTTACCCATAGCAGAATTACTGCTTATGGATGCTTGGTGTGCGAGTGATAAACATGGAGACTGACATGCAAATCAACATCACGGGACATCACATTGAAGTTACGCCAGCATTGAAAGCGTATGTTACTGAAAAATTAGGAAGAATTTCCAGGCACTTCGACCACGTGATTGCCATTAATGTCATTCTGAAGGTAGAGAAACCACAGCAGCAGCAAGCCGAAGCAACGGTTTCCGCGGCTGGTAAATCACTTTTCGCCCAGGACACCAGTACCGACATGTATGCTGCGATTGATGGCCTGTCCGACAAGCTCGATAAGCAGGTCAGACGCTACAAAGACCGCGTACGCGGCAACCACGCCAATGCGGCAAAACGGGCCGCGGCAGGCAGTTAACCACCCAATTTAAAAGGCAAAATCCAACACCATGTTAATTAGCGACCTGCTGAGCCCGGAAAAAATTCATTGCGATGTTCACAGCAGCAGCAAAAAGCGGCTGCTGGAACTTATCAGCGAAGATTTGGCCCGCCATAGTGAAAACCTCAGCCAGAGAGAAATTTTCGAGAGCCTGTGCGCAAGAGAGCGGCTTGGCAGTACCGGCCTGGGTAAAGGAGTCGCCATTCCGCACGGACGGGTCAAGGGCACCGATCACGTTGAAGTTTCCTTCATCCGCCTGAAAAAGCCACTGGCTTTCGACTCGGTAGACGGTCAGCCCGTCGACCTGCTGTTCGCCCTGGCCGTTCCGGAAACGTGCGGGGAAGATCACCTGAAGCTGCTGGCACAGGTGGCCGAACTCTTCAGTGATGCCGAACTGCTGGAAAAACTGCGCTCGGCGGAAAATTCCGGAAAACTCCTGCAACTGCTTTCGAGTTCCAGGCATTGAAGTGATTCGTCAAGGTCTGCAATACTGTTGGGCGTGACCCGCTCTATCACAGCCCGCACCCTTTTCGATCAGCTCAAAGAAAGGCTGAGACTGCAGTGGGTTGACATTGAAGGGGCCCGGGACGGCTTTTCCATCTCCGCCGATGATCTGGGCACCCGCCCGGCCATGGCGGGTTTCCTGAATCTTATTCATCCGAACCGGGTCGAGGTTCTCGGCCTGGAAGAAATTCAATTCCTCGAAGCCCTGGACGAAACCGAGCAACGTGCAACCGTATCCCGGATCCTGCAGGCCCAGCCATTGGCGATCGTCGTCGGAGACGGGCTGGAAATACCCGGAGCATTCCTTTCGCAGGCTGCCGGGACCCATACCGCCTTGATCCGTTCAGGGGCACCTGCCCATGAACTGGTCGATCACCTTCATTACTATATTTCAATCGCGCTCGCCCGACGCACCACACTCCACGGGGTATTCATGGAGGTCTTCACACTGGGCGTGCTGATCACCGGCGACCCCGGTTCCGGCAAGAGCGAACTGGCCCTTGAGTTGTTGAACCGCGGTCACCGCCTGATTGCCGATGACGCGCCTGAATTCACCCGCATATCTCCTGAGATTATTGACGGCACCTGTCCCGAGGCCTTGCAGGACTGCCTTGAAGTTCGCGGTCTCGGAATTCTCAATGTCCGAAATATGTTCGGAGACGCGGCGATCAAATTGAACAAGTTTCTCAGGTTGATTATTCACCTGGAAATCCCGCACCAGGCTGCCCAGCCAAGGAACGATGACCGGTTGCGCGGCAATACGAGTTCAACCAACGTTCTGGAAATGCAAATCCCGACCATCACACTCCCGGTCATGGCCGGCAGAAACCTGGCGATCATGGCCGAGGCTGCCGTCCGGGACTACATGCTCAAGATGAAAGGTTACGATGCCGCCAGCGCTTTTATCGAGCGGCATGACCGGATCATTCGCCGGCAAAACAGGAACATGTTGGACTGACAGTGCCGGGCGCGCATCAATCGCTGGTCCTGGTCACCGGCCTGTCCGGCGGAGGTAAATCAACCGCCCTGCGAGCGCTTGAAGACCTCGGGTGCTACTGCGTGGACAACCTTCCGGCAGCCCTGCTTCCGGAATTTGCCAAGCAAATCAAGGTCAACCCCGCTCGCTACTCGAGGGTGGCGCTGGGTGTGGACGCCCGTTCACCCGAACATGACCTGCAGGAAATTCCGACCTGGCTGGACGATCTGTCAGCCGCCGGGATGAATTGTCAACTGATGTTCCTGACCGCCGACGCCAACGCGATCATCAAGCGGTTCAGCGAAACACGGCGGCGCCATCCCCTGACCAGCGAACAGACATCCCTGCCGCAAGCCATTGAACGGGAACAGGGTCTGCTTGGCAGCCTGCGCAAGAAAGCCGACTGGGTCATTGACACGTCTGACATCAATATTCACCAGTTGAGGCGCCAGGTCTGGAAATGCGTCGGCACCGAAAATGAAACCATGACGATCGTTTTGGAATCTTTTGCATTCAAACGCGGGGTGCCACAGGACGTTGATTTCATTTTTGACGCGCGCATACTGCCCAACCCACACTGGGTGGAGGGCCTTCGTGAACTCAGCGGCCTGGATCTCCCGGTCAGAAAATGGCTGGAGCAGGACGCTGCCGTAGCAGGCATGCTGGCGGATATTCTGCGATTTCTGCAGACCTGGTTGCCCGAATTCCAACGCAGCCAGAGAAGTTATGTCACCGTAGGTATCGGCTGCACCGGAGGGCGACACCGGTCGGTTTACCTGGTCGATCAACTCGCTTCGGGTCTGGCCAGCGACTTTCATCATATCCTCATCCACCACAGGGAACTTCAGGCTTGAGCATAGGCATCGTAATCATCACGCATGGCGGAACCGCACGGTCGCTGGTTGAAGAAGCCGGATTTGTGCTCGGCCAGGAACTGTCTGACGTCTATCCGCTGGAGTTCCGCCATTCGAAAAACCCGACCGGCGTGGCGCATATCCGGGCATTGGTTGAGCGGGCGGACACCGGTGGCGGCGTGTTGGTTCTCACCGATCTGATAGGCGCGAGCCCCGCGAACCTGGTGGCGGAGGCACTGGAGAGTTGTCATGCGATCATGGTGACCGGCGTCAATCTTGCGATGCTGATCCGGGTGTGCAATTACCGTGACCAGTCACTCGAACTGGTGGTCCAGAAAGCCGTTGAAGGGGGGAAACGCGCCGTGAAGATTTTCCAGCAATGATTTCGAGAAACGTGACCATCATCAACCGGCTTGGCCTGCACGCCCGCGCGGCAACCCGCCTGGTCAACTGCGCGTCAGAATTCGAGTCGGAGGTCCTGGTAAAAAAGGGCGCGCGGTCGGTGAACGGAAAGTCCATCATGGGAGTGCTGACACTGGCCGCTGCGACCGGAACGGAACTCACCGTCGAGGCCGAGGGAGAGGATGAGGATCTGGCCATGGCCGCCGTGATCCTGTTAATCAATAACCGGTTCGGAGAGGACGAATGAGCATGACCCTGGAAGGACAAGCCGTAGCGCCCGGAATCGCGATCGGCCGTGTCCACCTGGCTGAGTCAAACGAGCTCGAGATCGGCGAGTACCGCATCGGTAATGACGATGTCGAAAACGAAATCCATCGTTTTCGCAATGCCCTCAACGCGGCCAGGCAACAACTGCTGGAGATGTCCGACCGGATCGACTCGTCGGTTGCCGGATCAGCAGTCGAGATGATCCAGTCACACGTGCTGATGTTGGCCGATTCCAAGATAACGCAAAGCACCGAAGACCACATCAGGGAGCAGCTCTGCAACGCAGAATGGGCGCTGCAATCACAACTGGAACAGATCCTGTCTGAATTTCGCAGCATCGAGAACGAGTACATACGGACCCGTGGCGAGGACGTAACGCAGGTTGTCCGGCTTGTTCAGAGCAAACTCAGAGAGGAAGCGGCGAGCATACCCTTTGAAAACATGCCGGACCGCCTGGCCGATACCCTGGTAGTTGCCTCGGAGCTGACCCCGGGCGAACTGGCCATACTGCACCAGCGCGGCGTGGCCGGAATCATAACGGAGCACGGCGGTCCAAACAGCCATACCGCCATCCTGGCGAGCAGCCTGGGCATTCCGGCTGTCATGGGGGTTCACGGGGCCCGCAGCCTGCTGAAGGAAGACAGCGTGCTGATCCTGGACGGGGGGCTGGGCTCGATATTTGCCGATCCCGACCAGGCAACCCTCGACCACTACCAGGACGTCAGGAAAGAAGCCGAGCGCTTCAAACAATCCCTGGTGTCGCTACGCAAGCGCCGCGCCGTGAGTATCGACGGCGTTATGATCAGTCTCCAGGCCAATGCAGAGCGCCCGGTCGAGTTGCAGCAATCACTTGAGGTTGGTGCCGACGGGATCGGGCTTTACCGCACCGAGTTCCTCTTCCTGAGGGGAGCCCCACCCAATGAAGAAGAACAATTCGCTGAATACTGTTCAGCGCTCAAATTACTGGATGGGGCCTTCCTGACGATTCGAACGCTGGACCTCGGTGCGGACAAATCCACTGACTCCCTCGATTTCTCCCAATTGAGCCGGTCGGCAAACCCGGCCCTGGGCTTGCGCGCGGTGCGCCTGTGTCTTCGCGACACGGGATTATTCAAGACCCAGCTCAGGGCCATTTTGCGAGCCAGCGCAACCGGAAAGATCCGGTGCCTGATTCCGATGATCACAAGTGTCCAGGAAGTCCGTGCCGTTCGGTCACTGCTCGCGGAAGCGAAGAGTGAACTGGACAAACGCGGGCAGCCCTATGATGTCGGCATGCAACTGGGCGGCATGATCGAAGTCCCGGCAGCCGCATTGGCCATCGATGACCTCGGCCAGGAGCTCGATTTCATTTCGGTGGGCACGAATGACCTGATGCAATACGCCCTGGCGGCCGACCGCAGCGACGAACAGGTCGCCCATCTCTATGATTTGCAGCACCCGGGCGTTGTTCGTTTACTCCGGTATATTCTGCGGGAAGCAGATCGGCTCGGACTCCCGGCAACGGTCTGCGGCGAAGCGGCAGGCGACCCGCGCTTCACCCGGATGTGGCTCGCCCTTGGCCTGTGCAATTTCAGCATGCACCCCGCCCGCCTGCTTGAAGTCAAGCGCATCGTGCGGACAACGGATATTGGCGCTGCCCGTGAAGTGATGAAGCGGTGGCTCAAGGATCCGACCGCGCCCAGCGCATCTTCGTTACTGGAATTACTGGACCAATCCCAGGCAGGGCAGGTAGCCTCGGCTCCTTAATTCACGACCCGGTCCATCCGTTTCCCTTATAATGCCAGCGGTTCCAGCGAACCGAGTCTGGTGTACTGTATCGCAATTCCGGGGAAGCTCGTCATGGCCGAACAAATACACGAAGAGAAAACAGCGCGCCACCTTGACCGGCTGTCGGAAGCACTCGATTCGGGCACCCAGTACCAGGTCCGGCATCTGCTGAAGAACCTTTCGGCCGCCGAAATCGGCGATCTTCTCGAATCTCTGCCCGTAACCAAGCGCCTGGCTGTCTGGGAAATGACCGACCCGGCCCTCGACGGCGATGTGCTGGTCGAAGTCAATGACGAAGTCCGCGCCAGCCTGATCCGCGGTACTTCGGCCGAAGACCTGGTTGCGGCCGTGGACGACCTGGACCTCGATGACCTCGCGGACATCCTGGACGACCTGCCGGATGCGGTCACCCGGGAAGTGCTGCGAAGCCTCGACAGGCAGGACCGGGAACGGCTGGCACAGGTACTGTCCTACCCCGAAGACTCGGCCGGTGGCCTGATGGACCCGGATGTTTTGTCGATCCGGCCCGACGTAACGCTGGATGTTGTATTGCGCTATCTGCGGGTTCGGGGTGAACTACCCGAGGTTTTCGACCTGTTGTTTGTCATTGACCGGCAGGGGCGGTACCTGGGGAGCCTGAAACTTGCGGATCTGCTGACCAGGGATTTGCGGTCCATGGTCGGAGAGTTGATGGACACTTCGGCGATCGCGATTCCGGTTGACATGCCCGAAAACCAGGTCGCGATCGAGTTCGAGCACCACGACCTGGTGACCGCACCGGTGATCGATTCTGAAAAACGCTTGCTGGGCTGGATCTCGATCGACGACGTGGTCGACGTGATCAGGGAGCAGGCCGAGCATTCCGTGTTATCCAGGGCCGGTCTCGACGAGGAAGATGACATGTTCGCCCCGATCGTGCAATCGGCGCGCAGGCGGTGGGTATGGCTGGGCGTAAACCTGATCACCGCTTTCATGGCAGCCGGCGTGCTCTATGTGTTCGAGCCGACGCTGGACAAACTGGTGGCGACCGCCGTACTTTTTCCAATCGTAATGAGCATGGGCGGGATAGCCGGAACCCAGACCCTGACCCTGATGGTACGCGGAATGGCCACCGGCCAGGTCAGCGCAAGCAACATTCCGGCGTTGCTGCGCAAGGAACTGGCCGTCGGGTTGTTGAACGGGGTCTTTTTCTCCATCCTGATCGCCGTGATCACGATTCTCTGGTACGGCGACGTCCCCCTTGGCCTGGTCCTGGCCTCTGCGATTTTATTGAACCTGTTCGCAGGGGCGCTGGCCGGGGCGCTGGTTCCGGTCGTGCTCAGGCGCATGTCCATTGACCCGGCGCTTGCCGGGGGCGTGGTGCTGACGACCGTCACCGACGTCATCGGCATCATGGCGTTCATCGGCCTGGCCACGTTCCTGTTAATGGGTCCCTGAGTCCAGCGCGCCGATCGCATGAAAATTCTGCTGATCATCACAGGAACCCCCCCTGCTGAACGACGAGGTCGTCAGCGGCAACGCCGTGCGCACGGTACAGATCCGCACCGCGCTGGAAGCGGCCGGACACCAGGTGATCCAGGTCTGGCTGGCGACGGGACGGGAGGGCAGCCCGGCAAAATCCGGATCGACCTTCAGCAACCACGATGAACTGCAGGGAATCCTGATGAAGGAGGAGCCGGGTGCGGTGATCGTCACTTTCTGGGAGTTGCTCCGCTTACTTCCCCACGAACTTTCTATTCCGGTCATTCTCGACTACGTGGCTCCCCGGTCCCTCGAAGAACTCTTCGAATCTCCGGAAACGGTGAAGGCCAGCCTGCGGCGGCTGAAAAACAACCTGCAAAAATGCGACCTGGTCCTGGTCGGCAACCATCTGCAGCGGCACCTGCTGGTCAACACGCTGATCGAGGCGGGGTTTGATTTACGCGGCCCCGATCCCATCCGGGTGGTTCCTCTCGGCGCCGAAGTCGCTGGTTCACCGCTTTCGGACCCGGAAAAAGACGGCTGGCTGCTGGTGAGCGGGGGCGTAAACTGGCCCTGGAGAAGCGCCGGCTCCTACCAGGCGGAACTCGAGGCCTGCGCCGGAAAACACGGTTCCCGGATCAGGCTGGTCCATTTTGGCGGCGGTTACCGCTGGCACGGTCCGGGAAAAGACAGCGCCTCCATCCAGGGCGACGGAGACGGCCCGGTTCAGTTCCAGGCACTCAAGCCCTACCGGCAATTCAGTGAATTTCTGTCCCGGAACGCCCATATCGGTGTTGAACTCGCTGATTGGAACATTGAGCGGGAATACAGCCAGTCTTTCCGATCGCTCGAGTTCCTGCGCCACGGCCTGCCGCTGCTGTGTAATCGTTACCTTCCGGTTTCCCGGCTGATCGAGCAATATGATGCGGGCTGGATCATCGATGACCCCGCCTCGCTGGAGCCGATACTTTCCCGCATAGTCGAGCGGCCGGAGGAATGGAGAGAAAAATCGGCCAATGCAAAAAGGCTGGTCTTTGAGGCTTTGCAACCCATCCCGCTCCGTCGCGCCATTGATCGACTGGCTGGAAAACCCGGCAAAAGCAGCCCGGCTGGCGCCGGCAGCGTTCAGCCGGGACATCACACCCGTGCTCGGCGTTCCTCCGCTTGCGGAAAGGCTCAAGCGCCAATTCAACCTGGTTCGTACCGTTCTGCTCAATCGCCTGTTCGGACAGGACCACGGCACCGGGGTCCTCATCGTGACCCGGGGAGACTTGTTCCCGCCGGACCATGGAGCGGCGGTTCGTACCGTGGAAAGCGCCCGCGCACTGGCACGAAATGGAACACGGGTCGGCATCGTGACCGAAAACCGGAGACACTGGTTTGAAATCACACCCGGCGGCGAGACCCGCAGGAGCTATCCGTTCTGGTTGAGATTTCTGAGTCTCCCCGGCCCGCTGACCAAGCTGTTGCATTTTTCCAAGAACCTGCCCTACAGCAACAGTTTTCTTTACCTGCCGCTGACCGACGGGTCGTTCTTCTGGAGGACACTTGCCGCCGGGCATGCCCTGCATGCCGGCGTTCTGCAGGCCGAATTTCCCGCCTACGCGCTGCCCTGTATCCGCGCCCGGGATACGCTGGACTGCAAAGTTGTGCTGGTGGAACACAACGTCGAGTACGACCGGATAGAAGCGCAGGTCGACGGAGCTTTCGGCCGCACAGTACAGAAACCTGCGCGATATTGAAATCGACCTGTGTAACCGCTCGGACGCAGTCGTTTGTGTATCCGATAACGACCGCCAGAAACTGGCCGAGGACGGGGTGGATCCGGACTTGCTTCATACCGTGGCGCACGGCGTAAACCTGGTGGAATTTGATACTCCGGAAATAGTGGATGCGCGCAGCAGATTCGGCATACCGGACCCGTGCCCGCTACTGGTCTATCACGGCACCTTTTCTTATCCGCCCAACCAGGAGGCGTTACGGATTTTCGCCGAGATCCTGTTGCCGGGTCTGGAGGCCAGGGGCCTGCAGTGCCACCTGCTGGCAGTGGGCAAATTCCCGCCGGCCGTCAGTCCCCATCCCCGGATTCACCTGACCGGCAGCGTGGAGCAGGTTGGTCCCTGGCTGCGGGCGGCCGACCTGTCCGTCGTGCCCCTGGTGGATGGTGGCGGCACGAGAATGAAAATCATCGATTGCTTTGCCGCACGCCTGCCGGTCATCAGCACCCGGAAAGGCATCGAGGGCATTCCCGTCATTCCCGGAAAACACGCCCTCGTGCTGGATGACTGGGATGACGTGATCATGGCGATTATCGAATTGCTGGAACAACCGCAGAAAGCAGCGGAACTGGCCCGGGAAGGGCGACGCCTGGCGGAAAGCATGGACTGGAACACCGCAGCCAGAAAGTACGGCTCGATCTACGCTTCCCTGCGCTGACCAGACCCCGGATACGTCCCGCAATCCTCAATCCGGTTTCGGTTTTGAAGCCACCTGGTTGCGCACGTAGACCGGTTGGGCCATGGCGGCCGGAAGGGGGTCATGGCTGCGCAACCAATCCAGCGCCAGTTTGCAAACCGTCTCCGCCCGCGGGCGGACCGCAGGGAGACATTCACCCGCATTCGACGCCAGTTGATCGAGTTCCCTGAATTGTCTCAAACCCGTTTCCGGCAGCAATGTAGGGCCCGCCGGCAAGCGCGCGAACCCGGCCCGGCTCGCAAACATGCTCTTCGCCCGCTGACGCAACGATACCGTTGCCGCCGCAACGGAAGTTCGCGGTGTAGACTTCCTGCATGCGCGCGTCGACCGCGACGCAGATCGACGAAAACCCGGATACTGCGGTATCAGCGGCCTCCTGGGCAACCGCCGCCAGCGAAGAAACCGGCACTACGGGCAGTTCCGCTCCCCAGGCCAGGCCCTGCACGACGCCGATACCGATTCTCAGGCTGGTGAAGCTTCCCGGCCCCCGGCCAAATGCAATGGCGTCCAGGTTTCGCCAGCGCCAGTCCGGATTCAGCCAGCAGCGCCTGCACTGCCGGCAAAAGGAGTTCGGCGTGACGCATCGGGGCATGTTCAAAAAAACTTCGCGTCTCGCCATCACAGCACAACGCCACCGAACACGCCTCAGCAGATGTTTCGATGGCCAGTAGCCTGGACACGGGTTCTCTTTTCATACAAAAAACCTCTCAACTTCGGCCCGGTCAGCCGCCAGTTTCATCGGGGGCAGACTGTCCAGGAAAACCCGGCCGTAGGATTTTGTCCGGATCCTGGGGTCGCATACCACCAGGGCTCCGCGGTCCGTGATGTCCCTGATCAGGCGGCCGGCGCCCTGCTTCAGGGAAATAACCGCCTGCGGGAGATAAAGCTGGGTGAAAGGATTGCCCCCTGCGCGGCGCAGCGATCCACTCCTGGCTTCCATCACCGGGTCGTCCGGAGCCGCAAACGGCAGTTTGTCGATAACCACCAGGGAAAGGGCCTCGCCGATCACGTCCACCCCTTCCCAGAAGCTGGAGGAACCCAGCAAAACCCCTTCCCCGGACTCCCGGAACTGATCGAGCAGCAGACTCCGGGGCTGCTCCCCCTGAACAAACAAGGGGAACCTGACCCGTTCAGCCAGGATTTCCGCCGCCCGCCGCAGCGACCGGTGTGAGGTGAACAACAGGAACGCCCGCCCCTTGCTTGCCTCCAGCAAAGGAATGACCTGTTCGAGCAGGGCCGGAACAAAATCCGGCTCGCGCGGCTCGGGAATCTGTTCGGGTAACCACAACAGCGCGTTGTTTGGATAATCAAAAGGTGAATCCAGCTGCAGGGTCGCCGCATCGTCCAGCCCCATTTGTCCGGTGAAATGCGAAAAATCCCCCATCACCGAGAGCGTGGCTGATGTGAAAACCCAGGCGGCACCGGCCATGGCCCGGAAATCATTGAACACGCCGGATACTTCCAGCGGAGTAATGTGCAGCGCAAAGCCCCGCCCCCTCTTTTCGAACCAGCGGACCTCCTCGCCCGACTGGGGTGCATCGAACCGGTCCAGCCGGCTCTGCAGTTCCTTCAGCCGGTCGATACAGCCATCAAGCCCGCGGGCGCTGCCAGCCATTTTTTCGGCGGAAGCGGCCAAAGAAATGATGGCGTCATCCAGTGATTGCAGCGCCAGGCGGGTCTGATCGTCCCGAACCAGGTCGTTCCAGGATCCCCGATCGGGCATTCTTTCAGACAATACGAGTTGAATTTCCTGGAGCTTCTGCAGGCAATCCGCGACCCCGTCACGCAGCACGCCAAGCGCGCCGGTGACACCGGAAGACTCGGCCAGGAAGTCCCTGCACAGGTCGGTTACCTGCCTGGCCGTCAGGGAGATGCTGAAAAAACGGCTCGCGGTTTCAGGCGCCTGGTGCGCCTCGTCGATGATAAAGGCGGAAGCTCCGGGCAGGACTTCTCCAAAACCGCTTTGCTTGATGGCCATATCCGCGAAAAGCAGGTGATGGTTAACGACCACGACGTCGGCATCCTGCGCTTCCCGCCGCGCCCTTGCGACATAACAATCTTCAAATTGCGGGCATTCCGTCCCGAGGCAATTTTCCGTCGTCGAGGTCACCAGTGGCAGCAAGCCGCTGTCCTCAGTGAGGACGCCGGAAATGGAAAGATCGCCGTCCGTGGTGCGGGCCGACCAGTCCGACACAGCTTCGAGTTCAGCCACGGCCTCGCGACTCGGCAGCCTGCCCTCGGTTCGGGCGATCATCATCCGGTGCAGACACAGGTAGTTGGCGCGTCCCTTCAACAGGGCGGGTTTGACGGAAAGCCCGAGCGTCTCGCGAACCATCGGAAGGTCCCTGAAAAACAGCTGGTCCTGGAGGGTCTTGGTGCCCGTTGAAATGATTACCCGCTCCCCGCTCAGCAGCGCAGGAACCAGGTAAGCCAGCGTTTTCCCGATGCCTGTTCCGGCCTCAACGACGAGCGAATCGCCGCCGGCCAAAGCCTTCTCGACGGCCTGTGCCATTGCAATCTGCGCCTCGCGTGGCGCAAAACCCGGAAGTGAATTGGAGAACGGCCCTTTCGCATCCAGCAGGCTGGCGCTGCGGCCTGGAGATTCAGCCACGTTTTTTCACATGCTCTTGGGTTTGCTGTTCATGCACGCCCTGGCCTTCGCGGCGGCTTCGACCGAGCCGTCATGGTCGCCCAGGTGCTCACGACAGACGCTGATCGTATGCCAGTTGCGGCTGCAAATCTCGCCCACCCGGGGGCCCAGGTCGTAAGATCGCGTGGCAAAACTCAAGGCCTGCCCGTAATCCTTGATCTGCATCTGGACTTCGGCCAAGCGTTTGCAGAATCTCGGGATCACGGGGCTGAATTCTCAGCGCGCGCTCCAGCAAAGATGCCGCCTGCCCGTAATCGCCATTGGATTCGGCCGTTCCGGCGTCCGCCAGGAGTTCCTTGACGGCCGGGTTCTGCAACGGAAAAACCTGCACACCTTCGCTGTCCCGCTTTGCCGGGTCGCGTACGCGCGAATGTACTTCATTCTCACCGGGGTCACCGGGCCCTGCTCCGGTTCCGGCTGCGGCCCCGGCATGGGTGCTGGCGCAGGCGCCCAGCAGCAGGCTGACAGAAAGCGCCAGCCACAGATGATACCTAATCATTTTTCTGCTTTTTCTTGCCAAAAAACTTTCTCCAAAAAGATTCTTCATTGTCTTCCTGTTGGTCCAGGCAAGCCGTTGACCGGTCGGGCGCCGAACCGTTCAGGAAGGGTATTTGCACGGCCCCCTCACAATGCTGGCCGGTCAACCATCCGCTTTCCGGATCCACCCACAGCCAGGACACGCCATCGGGCATGCGCAAATCCACCGCGTCAAACGGCAATTGCCTGAAAAGGCCGGCCCAAAGCTGCATCGCGGCATTGCTTCCGGTCACACCGGCCGGGCTGTTATCGTCCTCTCCTACCCAGCTCACCGCCACGTGGTCACGAGTATATCCGACAAACCAACTGTCGCGACGGTCATTCGTTGTTCCGGTTTTTCCCGCTATGGTTTCGGTACTTCCCAGCAGCCCCGGAAGGGCTTTCGCGGTGCCCTGCTCAACCACCTGGGTCAGGGCGTAGTTGAGTACGCTGATCGCCTCCCGGTGCGGCTGTGGCACCATTCTCAGGGGGTAGCGGATCAGCTCACCCCCGTCCGCGGTCAGCACCGCGATTACGGATCGCAATGGAACGCTGTAGCCGCCGGCGGCCAGCGACTGGTAGATCTGCGTCACCTCCAGCGGCGTCAGTTCCACCGCTCCCAGGAACACCGAGGGAACGGCGTCCACTTCGGCCGCCACGCCCAGTTGCCGGATCCGGTTGACCAGGTTGTTGACGCCAATATTCAGACCCAGCCGCACCGTCGCCTGGTTGTAGGAGTGGGTCAGCGCCTCGAGCAGGGTGACCTCGCCATGTGACTTGCCGTCATAGTTCTCAGGCGTCCAGTTCGAACCGTCGGCCTGCCGCAACGTGATCGGCTCATCCTCGATCCGGGTCACCAGGCTGTAATCGGCGCTGTGTTCAAGCGCCAGCAGATAAACCAGCGGTTTGATCACCGAGCCGATTTGGCGTCGCGCGTGAATGGCGCGGTTGAAGCCGGCGCGACCGGGGTCGCGGTCACCCACCAGGGCCCGGACTTCCCCGGTGGCGACGTCGGCGACAACCATGGCGGCTTGCAGGCTTGCCGGCAAGCCGCGTTGTTCCAGTTGCACAAGCCCGTCACTCACCGCACTTTGCGCCTTCTCCTGGATGGAAGGCGCCAGCGTTGTATAAGATCTGCAGGCCTTCGGTTTTCAGATCTTCTTCACGGTACACCTGGGCCAGTTGCCGGCGCACCAGGTCGACGAAAGCCGGATAGCGGGTTCCCCGCGAACGGGGCTCTTTTGTCACGCCCAGGGGTGTTGAAGCCTGCTGTCCTGCCTCTGCTTGCGAAAGCAGCCCGGTTTCGGCGAACACCGACAATACCTGGTTGCGCCTGGCCAGCGCACGTTCAGGATGCCGCCGGGGATTGTAGTATGAAGCGCCTTTGACCAGGCCAATCAGCAACGCCACCTGGTTGGGCTCCAGGCGTTCCAGGGGCTGGTCGAAATAGAACAGGCTGGCCTGCCCGAAACCGTGCACTGCATAGGCGCCCTGCTGTCCCAGGAATACCTCGTTGATATAGGCATCCAGAATTTCGGCTTTGTCATAGTGCATTTCGAGCAACAAAGCCATGATGGCTTCATTGAATTTCCGGGCGATGGTGCGGTCGTGGGTCAGAAAGTAATTCTTGACCAGCTGTTGCGTCAGCGTGCTGCCGCCCTGGACAGCCTTGCCGGCTCGGAGGTTGGCAACCACGGCCCGCAGTACCCCGCGCAGATCGACGCCCGGATGGTGCTTGAATTGTCTGTCTTCGACCGCCTGCAAACCCGTGACCAGCAACTGAGGCGCATCTGCGATCTTCACCATGCTGCGGTCTTCTTTTTGCAGGGGGTAAATGGATGCGATTTCAGCCGGTTCGAGACGCACCAGGTCCAGCTGGCGATTTTCCGGCACACTGGCCAGACCGGCGATTTTTTTCCCTGAAACACTCACGCGAAAACGGCTGGCCTCCTCGAAGCCGTCGTGAAAGTGAAAAGCCCTGCGGTAAATTTCGACCTGATTGCCGGAAATCCGGTATTGACCCGGCCGGCTCACCGGGTTGGCGGACCGGTAGCCCGAGGCCTGCAACTCCATTTCCAGATCCGCCACGGGCAATGCCGCACCGGGGTACAGCTCTAGCGAACGCGCGTAGACACGGCTCGGCAAATCCCACTTCCGCCCCTCAAATTCCGTGGTTACCTGGTAATTCAGGTAGATGATCCAGGGCACCAGCAACCCCAACATGACGCCCGTCAACAACAATCCAAGTTTCCACAACCGCCCCGTCCAGCCGCGCGATGAGCGACTTGCCGGACTTTTTCCGGATTGCCGTTGTCTTCTTTCTGTGTTTGGTCATTTAAAAAGTGTCTCAGCCGTAAATCATGCGGCGGCATCCAGGAAGTGACATCATCCCGCCCTTTGACCATAATGAATGGATTTCGTGCCGAAAGCACCCCCATGACGACGACTTTACCAGACCACGTTAGCGGCCCCAATTCCCTTGGCGCACGCCTGAACGATCACCGGCGGCAAAACCCCGGTCAGCCCCTGCTGATTCTGAAAAAGGGATTGGCGGTTACCGCCTCGTTCGAAGCCTCGATCAACGAGTTGCTGGAGCGTGTTCATGGAGATGGCAGGGCGGTGGTGTTGACCGCCCTGAGTAACGCGGTAACTGAACTGAACCCGTTCTCAGGCCTGCAGGCAGCTCGACGAGGCTCATGCCGAAACCGGGACACTGGAAGCACTGGTAGCCCTGCTCGGTCCGGGCGAACTGATGGAATGGGACAGCTGGCCGGAGCATTTCGTGCTGTTTTCGGCGGAAGCGGTCGAAGCATTGGCCGGGCAGGACATATCCACGGGAAACGTCTTGAACCGGCTGAAGGAAGCCGGCGGAACGCTGTTGCTCTCGGACTGCATATTCCTGCATGACCGGACCCTCGGGCTTTTTGACGAAAAGGCGCTCGAGCCGCATGAACACCGGCGCCCATGGCCTGGGGATTGCTGAGGCAGCGGCTGGACCACTGGTTGCGGCTGGACCACGGTCCCGGAACACCCGCGTGGAAAGCCGCCCTCAACGACTTCCGGCAAGGGCAGAAGCCGGTAACGCTGCACATCACGCACAGCTGGGGCGGAGGCGTTGCAAAATGGGTAGAGTCCTTCATTGAAGCCGATGGCAGCGCGGTTAACTTCCAGTTCCGTTCTGAAGAAGCGGAATCCGGAAAGGGCTACGGCCAGCGCTTTTCACTGTACCTGGGCAATCAGCTTGAAGAGCCCGTGGCGACCTGGTGGTTGCAGCCTCGCCATCCAGTCCACGGCAGCAGAGCACCGGGAATACCAGCGCATCCTGCACGAAATTTCGGCCCGCTATGGTGTCGGCCGCCTGGTGGTTTCATCCCTGGTGGGCCACAGCCTGGACGCGCTGGCCACGGGTATACCCGCCATCCAGGTGCTGCACGACTTTTTTCCCTTGTGGCCGCTGCTCGGTATACACCCGGAACCCTTTCTCGCCCAGGGCCATGAACACGCCCTGGCTGCTGCACTCCGGCAACATCAACTGCTGCCAGGCTTTCGCAACCTCGACGCAGAAGGCTGGAGCAAGCTCGGGCGCCAATGGCGCGAAGCGGTTGAGAAATGGGGTATTCGCATTGCCGCACCCAGCCGCTCGGTCGCCGGCCTGATCAGGAAACTGGACCCGGCCTGGACCAGCCTGGACATTCAAATCATTCCGCATGGCCTGCCGGAATTACCGGGCGGCAGGCGAGATCATTCCCCTTGACCGCGAGGATGGCCGCCTGCGGCTGGTGATTCCCGGCAGAATCCAGCAGGGAAAAGGACAACAACTCCTTCTGCAGGCGCTTCCCGGACTGACCGAGTTCGCCCAGGTCTACCTGCTCGGCGCGGGCAAGGAAGGAGAGGTGTTTTTCGGCAAGGCCGGCGTCAACGTCATCCTTCAGTATCAACGCGAAGACCTGCGGGAACTGCTGTCGACGATTGGCCCGCATGTCGCCGGGCTGCTTTCGATTGTGCCGGAAACGTTCAGTTACACCCTGTCGGAAATGCAGCAGCTGGACATCCCCGTGATTGCAACCCGGGTGGGCAGCCTGGAGGAACGCATCACGGATGGCGAGACCGGCTGGCTGATCGAACCCGAAGCTTCGGCCTTGATCGAAAGGGTCCGTTCGCTCGCTGGCAATCGCGCGGACATCCAGGCAGTCCGCGAGCCGCCTGCAGCGATTCGATCTGCCTGGAACCGGCCAGATGGTCGAAAAATACGACACGCTTTGCAGGCCGAGGCCTACCCGGCGATCCTGGACCGCGGTGCAGGAGCTGGATTCAGCGCAAGCCGCGGCGCTGGCTTTTCAATTAACGGAACTCACGGAAAGCCACCAGGCCCTGTCAGCTCAGGCCAGGGCACTGCAAACCGAGGTCGAGAAGCGCACCGCCTGGGCCGAAGCGCGTGAAAGGGAACGCAAGCTGGAAGTCGAACGGCGGATTCGTTGGGTCTCAGACCTGGAAGGAAGGTTGAACATCAGCGAAACCAGGTTGCTCGAAACCGCCAACAAACTGGAGCACGAACAAGCGGTTCACCGGCAGACCAACCTTCAACTGGAAGACCTCAGGTCCGTGCACGACTGGGTCCTGGGCACCGCTTCCTGGCGGTTCACCAGACCATTCCGTGTTTTCGGCAGAATGATCCACAACCTGGCGCGCACGCGGGCGTGGAATCCGCTGCGCTGGCCGTTGCTCATTTCCCAGGCAGTACGCACCATCAGCACCCTGGGGCTGGGGGGGGCGCTGGAACGTTCACAGTCAACCCGGGTACAGCATGGCGAGCCGGAAGGTATCGACCAGCCGGACGTTGAATCCATCGGTAACCCGGAACCGCCTTCGGGCTTCCCGGTTCCCGGCGACCCGGAGGTTTCAATCGTCATTCCGGTCTTCAACAAGTGGGCTTATACGGCCGCCTGTTTGCGGTCCCTGGCTGAAACGGAGTGCCGCGCCGATTTTGAGGTGATCGTCGTGGATGACCAGTCTTCGGACGAAACTCCGGCCCGACTGGACCAGGTCTCCGGCCTGGTTTACCTTCGCAATGAAAACAATCTCGGCTTCGTCGGGAGTTGCAACCGCGGTGCCGGGGTTGCCAGAGGCCGGTATATCGTGATGCTGAATAACGACACCCAGGTGCTCGACGGCTGGCTCGATGCCCTGCTCGAAACTTTTATGCGCTATCCGGACACCGGCATGGCCGGCGCCAGGCTGGTTTACCCGGACGGAACATTGCAGGAAGCAGGCGGCCTGATTTTCAAGGATGGTTCCGGTTGGAACTATGGCAAGGGTGACGACGCCAGCCGGCCTGAATACCAATTCACCCGCGAAGTCGATTATTGTTCGGGCGCCTGCATCATGCTGGAAACCCGCTTGTTCCGGGAACTGGAAGGGTTCGACAACCACTATGCTCCGGCCTATTACGAAGATACCGACCTGGCTTTCAGGGTGCGCCAGAAAGGCCTGAAAGTACGCCTGCAGCCGGCTGCCACCATTGTGCACCACGAAGGTGTCACTTCAGGCACCGACATCAGCGCGGGCGCCAAGCGCTACCAGGCCGTGAACCATGAAAAATTCCTGCAACGCTGGAAGGAGGAGCTCACCAATTATCCTGAACCCATCCGTGACCCGAACAATCATGATGAAATCCGGCGGGCACGCGATCACCGGCTGAAAGGACGGGTGCTGGTTATCGATGCCTATACCCCTGAACCGGACCAGGATTCCGGCAGCGTCCGGCTGTGTTACCTGATGGACTGCCTGGCCAAACTGGGCTATGGCGTGACCTTCATGGCGGATAACCGGGCCCATGCCGGCCGTTACACGACTAGCGCTGCAACAGGCCGGGATTGAAGTCGTTTACGAACCCTGGGTTGATTCCCTGCAGGGTTTCTTCGGCGAGCGCGGCAAGGATTTCGACTACGTGATGATCAGCCGCCATTACGTCGCTTCGAACTACCGGGCACTGCTGCGGCGGCACTGCCCGCAGGCGAAATTCATTTTCGACACCGTGGACCTGCATTACCTGCGGGAAGAACGGATGGCGGAACTGGAAAACAGCCTGCCGCTCAAACACACTGCAGCCCAGACCCGGCGCTCCGAATTGTCGGTCATCAACGCAGCCGATGCGACCATCGTTGTGAGCCCGGTGGAAAAAACCGTGCTGCAGGAAGCCGCGCCCAACGCCAGGGTCCATGTCATTTCGAACATTCACGAAGTTGAAGGCAGCCGCCGCCCGTTCGCGGAGCGTAAAGACATATTTTTCGTCGGTGGCTACCAGCACCCGCCCAACATCGATGCGGCAAAATGGTTTGTTGGAAGCATCTGGCCACTGGTGCGCAGGCAATTGCCGGACCTGGAGTTTCACCTGATCGGAAGCAAGGCGCCGGAGCAGGTAAGGGCCCTGGACGGGAACGGCGTGCGGTTCCACGGTTTCGTCAAAACGCTGGATCCCTGGCTCGATGGCTGCCGGCTGGCGGTGGCGCCGCTGCGTTATGGCGCGGGCATCAAGGGTAAGGTCAATATGAGCATGAGCAGGGGGCAGCCGGTTGTGGCGACCCCGATGGCTGTCGAAGGCATGTTTGCCGAATCGGGCCGGGACGTGCTGATCGCGGAAACCGCTGAAGATTTTGCTGCGGCAATCGTTCGCCTTTACCAGGATGAAGAGTTATGGAACCGGGTCTCGGCCGCGGGGCTGGAAAATGTCCGCCAGTATTTTTCTGTCGAAACCGCCCGCCTGGGGCTGCAGGAATTGCTCAGATCCCTCGGGGGTTAATGCCCGTGACGCAACCGGCGGGCTTCGATGACATTTGAAACGCTTCCGAGCCGGCTCAGCAGGTCATTGAGCTGTTCATAATCCGTCACGCGGACTTTCAGCCGGATGGTCACTTCGTCCCTGATCTCGTCCAGCCGGCTGCTGATATCGGTCACCTGGGTTTCGGCTGACGAGAGCACGCCGGAAATGTCCCGGATCAGGTCCCTGCGGTCAAAGGCCTTGACCAGGATCTGCACCGAGTAACGGGTTCCCGGTTTGCCGCCCCAGCGGACCTGCAGCAACCGCGGGCTGTTTTCCGCCCTCCAGTGAACGATCTGCTTGCAATCATCCCGGTGTATCGTGACTCCGCGGCCCTGGGTGATATAACCCGAAACCGGGTCACCCGGCACCGGGTGACAGCATTTGGCCATATGCGTCATCAGGTTACCGACGCCTTCGATGACAATGTCATCCGCGGTATTGCCATCCTTACCCCGCTGACGAACCGGCGAACGGGTCAGCAGGTCCTCGGCCTGCGGCGCGGTTTGCTCGGCTTTGATGCGTTCCAGTGCGTTGAATATCTGGCCCGTGGTCAAATCACCATTTCCCACGGCGACGTTGACGTCATCGAGGGAGTTCATGCTAAACCGCTGGTATATCCCCTTGAGGCCGGAGAGATCGATGCCGACCCGCCGGGCCTCGGACTCGAGCGCCTCCTTGCCGGCGCGCAGATTGTCCTCGCGACTCTCCCGTTTGTACCATTGCCTGACTTTTGCCCGCGCCCTGGCGCCACGAATGTAACCCAGCCTGGGGTTGAGCCAGTCACGGCTGGGCTTGGCGATTTTGCCGGTAAGAATCTCCACGCGGTCGCCCGTGCCGACCACGTGGGTCAGCGGGACAATCCGGCCGTTGACCTTGGCGCCCCTGCAGCGGTGACCGACCTCGGTATGAACCTGGTAGGCAAAGTCCAGCACCGTGGAGCCCGCCGTCAGGTCTACGACCTGTCCGCGCGGGGTCAATACGTAAACCCGGTCTTCCGAAGTGGCTGACTGAAAGCTGTCCAGCAGGCTCTGATCATCCAGTTCGTCTTCCCCGGAATCCAGCAACTGGCGCATGATGGAGATCTTGTTGTCGAATGCCGGATCGGATGGCCCGCCTTCCTTGTAACGCCAGTGGGCCGCTACACCCAGTTCAGCGTGTTCGTGCATCTCGCGGGTACGGATCTGGACCTCGACCGCCCTGCCTTCCCGGTCCGCGACCGCCGTGTGCAGTGACTGATAGTTGTTTCCTTTCGGCGTCGTGATGTAATCGTCGAACTCCCCGGGGATCGGCTGCCACAAGGCATGCACCAGCCCCAACGCGCTGTAACAGGCCGGCAGGTCTTTGACCAGAACGCGAACGGCGCGGACATCAAATAACTGGTGAAAGTCCAGTCCCTTGCGCTGCATTTTTTTCCAGATGCTGTAAATATGCTTGGGTCGGCCTTTTACTTCGGCGGAAACTCCTGCCTCCTCCAGCGCGCGGGACAGCTTGTTCATGAACTCGCCGATGAACCGTTCGCGCTCGGTCCTGTGCTCCGCAACCAAGCGGGCAATTTTCCGATACTGCTCCGGTTCCTGGTAGCGGAAAGCCAGGTCTTCGAGTTCCCATTTCAGCTGCCAGATACCCAGGCGATTGGCCAGCGGGGCATGAATCAACATGGTTTCCCGCGCCAGGGATTCGCTGGAACGGTCGTCTTCCCGGGCCCGGCGCAGCAGCACCAGTTGCCAGGAAAGATCGATCAGCACGACCCGCACGTCGTTAACCAGCGCCAACAGCAGGCGCCTCAGCCCCTCGGCGCTGCGTTCGGTGCTGTTTTCCGGCCGCCCTGACTCGTAGTGCTTGAGTTTTTTCAGCTCATCCAGTTGCCTGAGAACCGGTGCAGGCAGCATTTGCAGGATGTCCGGCCCGATTTCCTTTTCCTGCCGGCAAACATGCACGATCGCGCAACTGACCGTGACCGGGTCAGCCGACAACATCTGCAGAATTTCAAGCAACTCAAGCAGCAAGTCCACGGACGCAGATGACAGCGCCTCGCGATCCAGCAGTTCCAGCAGCAGCTGTTCGCAGTCTTCCGCCGCCGTTCCAACCGACGCCCGGTAAGCCGCCATCCATTCAAGCAGCTCCTCGCGGCCGCGCGGCTTGTCCGCAGCGGGCCTGGAAATTCCACCCGGGTATTCGTCAATCCTGTTCATCAATTCAACATCCTGTTTTTTTCCAGGCTTCGGCAAGGCGTTTTTCGGACACGCGTTCCGCGGTGCCCAGCCGCTGCGCAAACAGCGAAACCCGGTACTCCTCCAGCATCCATCGAAAAGCGTCCATGGCCTCATCATAAACGCAACCCGCTTCCAATGCCTCCCGGTAACGGTTCCACCATGGACTCACGTTTGCCATCCGTTCCCGGTCACGCAGCGGGTTCTGATCCAGCTGGACCAGGCGCTCGTCGATAGCCTGAAGATAACGCGGGTAGTGTTCCAGCCTGCCGGGTTCGAGGTCGATAAGGAAACCCGGGTACAGCAAGTCCTCCAATTGCGCGGACAGGTCGTCAAAAACATCCGGGTTTTGTGTTTCCAGGTTACCGTAAATCCGCCGGGACAGTTTGCCATAGAGTTGCAAAACGTCGCTAAGCAAACCGGACCGCTACAGGCAGGCCTTGCCGATTTCATTTCTGACGCGCCTGCACAGTGCTTCGAAACTTTCGCCATCCCGGACCTCGTGGACATCACCGGCGCAGTCCACCAGGCTGCGCTGCAGCAGGTCTTCCACCAACTGTTCCGCGCTGTCCACCGGGCTCCAGGCAAGCAACGCATTCCTGTGCAGGCCATGATGTTTCTTCAGGTAATCCAGCTTGTCCGGCATTGCGAGCCTGAGAAGCCGCAACACGCCATCGATGTGCGACAATACGGCTTCGTCCCGGGTATCAAACAAGCGCAGTCCCACGGCGCTTTCCTGGTCCAGCAGGGCCGGCCATGCGGTCGCTCCTTCGGCGGTTTTCACGTGGGGGGCCAGTCTCCCGAAAACCCAGTCTGTTTCACCGTCCCGGTTGAACTCGCTGCCCTGTTGATCCATGAAGCAGCGCTGGGCCTTGCTTCCCAGCCGTTGCTGGATATCCGCCAGGTCGCGGCTGCACTCGATCAATTCGCCCTGTTGATCCACAACCCGCACGAGGAAGCGAAAATGGTCGTCTATCGAGTTCTCATCCAGGTCTTCCACCCCCACCGGCAAACCGGTCATGCGGTGCAATTCCCCGGCGCAAACCTCCAGCATCGGTTCGGCCACGCGACCCCGGATCGCCTCCAGCACCGCATCAGCGAATTCCGGGACCGGCGTCAGTGAACGGCGCAAAGGTTTGGGTAAAGCCCTGATCAGCGCCACCAGTTTGTCGCGCAGGAGTCCGGGAACCAGCCACTGCAATTGTCCGGGTTCCAGGGTGTTCAGCCATTCCAGCGGGACGGTGATATGCACTCCGTCATCCCTGCTGCCCGGGGCAAAATGGTATTCCAGCGGAAAGGACCGCCCACCGCTCTCCAGCAGGTCCGGAAACAGTTCGCCGGGTGCGGCGCCGGCATTGTCCCGCGTCAGCACGTCATGCCCGAGGAACAGCAGGTCCCGCCCCTGCTTGCCCAGCCCCGACAACCACTTCTCAAACGACCGGGCGCTGTTTACCGTTTCCGGAATCCGCGCATCGAAAAAATCATACTGGGTCTGTTCATCGACCAGCACATCCCTTCTGCGGCGCTTGTGCTCCAGCATTTCCACTTCGGCCCGGATTTTTTCGTTGTGCGCCTTGAATGCCGCGCGGGTGTCGAGCGCTCCCCTCACCAGGGCTTCCATGATGAAGATGCGGCGCGCCTCAAGCGGGTCAATCGGCCCGTAGTGAACCCGGCGCTTCTCGACAATGACCAGGCCGTATAGCGAGACCTGTTCCCAGGCATATACGGCGCCGCGGCGCCGCGACCAGTGCGGATCGAAATAATGATGCTTGAGCAAATGCCCGCCCAGTTGCTCAATCCACTCGGGCTTGATGACCGCGTTGGTCCGGGCGTACGGCCTGCTGGTCTCGACAATCTCGGCGGACATCAGCCATTTCGGTGAACTTCCGAACAGGCCGGAACCGGGGAATATGTGATAGGCGCTGGAGCGTGCGCCGGTATACCCCGGGTCTTCCGGGTGCTTTCTGCCGCAATGGCTCAACAATCCCGCCATCAGGCTCCGGTGTACCTGGTCAAAATCACCGTGGTGGCCGGACAGTTTCCGGCCGTCCTCTCTCGCCTGGTCCCGCAACTGCTGGTAGATGTCGAACCATTCCAGTACGCGTTGCCAGTTCAGGAATTCCCGGCGGCACAATTTGCGGAACTGGTTACCGGAAACCTCCTTTCGTTTTTGCCTCAGGTACTCCCAGAGCCTGAGGAAGGTCGTAAAATCCGACGCGTCATCGGTGAACCGCCGGTGCATTTCATCCGCTGCGGCCTGGGCCTCGAGCGGCCGTTCCCGGGGGTCCTGGATGCTCAGCGCCGCAGCCAGCACCATGATGTCTTCCAGGCACCCGGTTCTTGCGCCTTCCTCGACCATGCGGGCCAGCCGCACATCCAGCGGCCAGCGCGCCAGGGCCTGTCCGGTTTCCGTCACCGCGCGGTGCTTGTCAATCGCAGACAGTTCGAACAACAACTGGTAGGCATCGTTGATCATCCGCGGCGCCGGCCGGTCGACAAAGGGAAATTCTTCCACCGAGCCAAGGCCCATGGTCAACATCCGCAGGATGACCGAAGCAAGCGAAGTGCGCAGAATTTCCGGTTCGGTAAATTCAGGCCGGGAATCAAAATCGGCTTCGCTGTAGAGGCGGACACAGGTGCCCGGTCCGAGGCGGCCGCAGCGGCCGGCACGCTGGTTGGCGCTGGCCCGGGAAACCGGTTCAATCGGCAACCGCTGGATCCGGCTGTGGTGGGAATAGCGGCTGATGCGGGCCGTGCCCGAGTCGATCACGAAACGGATTCCCGGGACGGTCAACGAGGTTTCGGCCACGTTCGTGGACAGGATGATCCGTCGGGCAGTTCCGGGGTGGAAAACCCGCCGCTGCTCGGCGGAAGAAAGCCTGGCGTACAGTGGCAAAATTTCGGTTGCCACGGGTCCGGCTCGATGCATATTCCGTTTCAGGAACTCACCGGCCTCGCGTATTTCCCGCTCGCCGGAGAGAAAAACCAGGATGTCCCCGCGAGGATCGATGCGGCTCAGCCGCCGGACGCCTTCGGCGATCCCCTGGTAGAGGTCCCGGTCTCCCCGCCCGCTGCTTTCTTCGTCATCGGCCAACGGCTGGTAGACCATCTCGACCGGGTAACCCCTGCCCGAAACTTCAATCACCGGCGCTTCACCGAAATGCCTGGAAAACTTGCCGGTGTCGATGGTCGCGGACGTGATCAGGAGCTTGAGGTCCGGACGCCGTGGCAGCAGGGTCTTGAGATAACCCAGCAGGAAATCGATGTTCAGGCTGCGCTCGTGCGCCTCGTCGATGATGATCGTGTCATAGGCATCCAGAAAGCGGTCGCGCAGCGATTCCGCCAGCAGGATCCCGTCCGTCATGAACTTGACGTAACCGCCGGGACTGCTACGTTCCCTGAATCGCACCTGGTATCCCACCAGCCCGCCCAGTTCGCTTTCCAGTTCTTCGGCTACCCGCTCGGCCATCGCGCGCGCTGCGATCCGTCGCGGCTGAGTGCAGGCAATCAGCCCGCGCGTGCCCCTGCCTGCTTCGAGACAAAACTTGGGCAGCTGGGTGGTTTTTCCGGAACCGGTTTCTCCGGCCACGACAATCACCTGGTTGTTTGTGATCGCCGTCAGTATTTCATCGCGGTGCGCGGTAATCGGGAGATGGTCGTCAAAAGCAGGCCGGGGCAACGCTGCCCGCCGGGCGTCTACCTGGCTGCGGGAGCGATGCACCCGCTCAATGACCTGGTTGGCCAGGCGCTCCGTTGCCTGTCCGCGTTGCAAGCGGCGCTGAATTTCGGACAAGCGCTTCCTGCACCACGCGGCATCCGTGGCCATGATGTTTTCGAGTTGCGCCCGGACTTCGGGGATGGCGGCAAGGTCTTTCATCGACACGAATTATAGGCGAGACTGGTGTACTGCATCTCGCTGATCCGTATAATTTGACCGATGGAACTCAATTTCAGAAGCGACAACGAATCTCCCGCCGCGCCGGCCATCCTGGCCGCTTTTGTGGAAGCCAACCAGGGCACCGCATGGGCGTATGCCGAAGACCGGTGGTCTGCGCGCCTTGACGAAGCTTTTTCACGAGTTGTTCGAAACGCAAACCACGGTGCTGCCTTTGAGCACCGGAACCGTGGCCAACAGTATTGCGCTGGCTTCGGTGACTCCGCCCTGGGGTTCGGTTTACTGCCATCGCAACTCGCACATCCAGAACGATGAGTGCGGCGCGCCCGAATTTTTTGGCGGCGGCCTGAGACTGGTGACGGTAGACGGTCCGGATGGAAAGTTCAGCTCTCAGGAACTGGAGAGGCAGATCCGCGCCAACGAAGGCCACGGCGTCCACGCCTACCTGCCCTCCGCTGTCAGCATCACCCAGAGCACCGAGGCCGGCACGGTCTACCAGCCGGATGAGATCAGCGCGATTTGCCGCTCAGCCGCAAAGCACGGCATGGCCACTCACATGGATGGTGCGCGGTTTGGCAATGCGGTCGCCGGACTGCAATGTCACCCCGCTGACATTACCTGGCGCGCCGGCGTGCAGATGCTTTCTTTCGGCGCAAGCAAGAATGGCTGCTGCGCAGCCGAGGCCCTGCTGTTTTTCGGTAACCCGGAACTGAAGGACAAAGCGGAGCGGATACGAAAACGGTCCGGCCACCTGTTGAGCAAGATGCGTTATGTTTCCGCCCAGTTGCTGGCCTATATTGATAACGGACTGTGGCTGGACATGGCGGGCCACGCAAACCGCCAGGCCGCCCGTTTCGCGGACGCCGTTACCGGCCACCCCGAGGCCCGCCTCGAGTACAACGTAAACGCCAACGAGGTTTTCGTCAGCTGGACTTCGGACGGTTTCCAGCGCCTGGCCGATGCCGGGGTGCAGTTCCTGACCTGGCCGGGCCGGGACGACCTGGCGCGTTTCGTATTCTCGCATTGCACCACCGAAGCCGAAACGACGGAGCTTTGCCGGGCCCTGAGTGCCTAGGCACTCTCATTAATCATGCACGGGCGCGACCGGTGTCTTCGCGGTGATGCCTGCTGGCTTTTGCATGCCTGCCCCTGTTGGCCAGCGCGCAGTCCTATGTCGGCAGCGGCGCATGCGAATCCTGCCATGAGCAGGCCTACAACTCCTGGAAAAGTTCCCATCATTACCAGGCCATGCTGCCGGCGACTCCTGAAAATGTGCTGGGCGACTTTTCTGACCGGACCTTCGAATACGGTGGAATCACCAGTCGTTTTTTTCGAAAAGACGACCAATACCGGGTGGAAACCGATAACGAAAAGGGGGAAATGCAGGAGTTTGAAATCGCCTATACATTCGGATTTTTTCCCCTGCAACAGTACCTGGTTCCTTTCGGCAACGGCCGTTTTCAGGCCCTGAATATCGTCTGGGACAGCCGGCCGGAAGCAGACGGCGGGCAGCGCTGGGTGCACCTCTACCCGGGAAACCCGCCGGTTGACCACGAAGACATGGTGCACTGGACAGGGGCTTTTCAGAACTGGAATTCGCGCTGCGCCGTCTGTCATTCGACCGGTCTGCAGAAAAATTACACCAGCGCATCGGACAGCTACAAGACCAGCTGGGCGGAAATCAACGTGGCCTGCGAAGCCTGTCACGGCCCGGCCTCCGCGCACCTGGAATGGGCCAACGGCAGCCGGACAGCCGAAGACCGGGGCTTCGCGTATTCATTGAATGACCGCGGCGCTTTCGGGCCTGCCGATGGCGCTTCCACCCGCACGTTTTCCCGCACAGACGGCAAACGGCCGTCCGTGCAGACAGAAACCTGTGCAGCCTGTCATTCCCGGCGCAGCGAAATTGCCCCTTACCAGGCCGGCCAGTCGTTTGACGACCAGTACCGCCTGGCCCTGATCGAACCCCGGTTGTATTTTCCGGACGGCCAGATCGACGACGAAGTTTACGTCTACGGTTCCTTCCTGCAGAGTAAAATGCACCGTGCAGGGGTGGTCTGTACGAACTGCCACGACCCCCACAGCAACCGGGTGCGGGCAGACGATAACACCCTGTGCACCCAGTGCCATGTCAGCACCGTGTACGACAGTCCGGACCACCACCGTCATGAAAAAGACAGCACTGGGGCCTCTTGCGTGAACTGCCACATGCCGGTCAAAACCTACATGGTGGTTGATGACCGACACGACCACAGTTTTCGCATCCCCGAACCGCGCCTCACGCTGGCGTTGGGCGTGCCCAATACCTGCAACCAGTGTCATGCGGACAAGGATCCGCAGTGGGCGCTCGATGCGCTGAAATCCTGGGGAGTACCGGGTACTGTGCGGGCAGACCATGCGGCCATCCTGGATTCCGCCTGGTCAGGGCGGCCGGCCGCCCTTCCGGGTTTGCTGGCGCTGGCCAGCCAGCCCGGCAGTTCTGCGATGCTGCGCTCCAGCGCGATGGTTGCAACCCAGAATTTTCCCGCGCAGGAAACACTGGATCTGTACCCGCAATGGCTCAGCTCGAAAGACCCCATGGAGCGGGCATCGGCTGTCCGGTCCATGGACTGGGTGCCGGTTGCCCAGAGATATGCCCTGTTACGCGATCTGATCAGCGACGACAGCAAGCTGGTCAGGATGGCCGTGGCCCGGCAGCTTGCATCCTTCCCTGCGGATCAGCTTCCGCCCGTGTATTCCGCCGAGATCAAAACGCTCTGGCAGGAATACCTGGATTCCATGCTGCTGAATGCCGACATGCCCGAGGAGCAGTTGAACCTGGGGATTTTCCATGTCGCGACCGGTGACATGGTGGAAGCTGAAAAGGCCTACCGGCAGGCGTTGAAACTTTCGCCGGCTTATTTACCCGCGCTGTTGAATCTTGCCGACCTCTACCGGGCGAACAACATGGACCCGCAGGCCGAAGCACTGCTGACCAGGGCCGTCGGGTTGGCGCCTGCTGACGCTTCGGTTCAGCACGCGATGGGATTGCTGCAGGATCAGGCAGGGCGCGTTGAATGATGCGCTGCCCTATTTGCAGGCAGCGGCCAGGGCGGAGCCCGGAAACACCCGTTACAGCTATGTCTACGCGGTCGGCTTATGGGAAACGGGAAGCAGAATCCAGGCCGTTTCCGAGCTGGAAACCGCGCTGGCCAGGTATCCCGGAAACCGGGACCTGGTTACCGCGCTGGCCAGCTACTATCAGCAACTGGGTGAGGAAGAAAAGCTCAGGCGGCTGATGGAACAGTACGCACCTGGAGAGTAAAAGCCTCGAGAGTCATGACGGGTAGTCTGCGCAAACCCAAAACAGGCTTCAGGAATTTTCCAGCCAGATCACGCTGGCCATCCGCCCGGTGACGCCATCCCTGCGGTAGGAGAAAAAACGGTCCGATTCCGTGAAGGTGCAAAAACCACCACCACCCACGTGATTCACACCGGCGGCCGCGAGCTTCAACCTGGCCAACTGCGTACAGGTCCAGCAAATACCGTTCGCCGCTGCGGGTGAACCCTGCAGGGAATTCCCCGGCAAATGCCCCGGCAAGCTCGGCGCCCACTTCGTAGGCCCCGGGGCCGATCGCCGGCCCCAGCCAAGCCAGCAGTTCCGCAGGATCCTCTTGCAGCGCAGCCACGGTCGCCTGCAACACGCCATCCGCCAGTCCACGCCACCCTGCATGGGCAACCCCGGCGCGGTCACCCTTGCGGTTGCAGAAGAAAACCGGCAGACAATCGGCGGTCAACACCGCGCAGACCCGGCCCGGCCGGAAAGTCACCACGGCATCTGCCTCCGGCTCTGCGGATAAACCGTCGGAAAGCGTCAATACCCGGGTTCCATGAACCTGGTGCAGCCATTGAACCGGCTCCGGCAAATCCCGGTCCAGCATCGCCCGGTTTTGCGCCACGTGATCCGGGTCGTCACCGCAGCGGGCCCCCAGGTTAAAGCCGGACCAGGCGCCGGTGCTGACTCCCCCCCGGCGCGTGGTGGTGAATGCCCGGACATTTTTTGGAGCTGACCAGTCGGGATATATCCAGTCTTGGCTCACAGCGGAAACGTCTCCAGCCTTGCCAGCAGCTGGATCAAAATCATCCGGCAAGGGCGCCTGGTAAGCGACGTCGAGCTTCGACCCCGGATGCTTCAGGCTGAGTTTGACGGCATGCAAGGCCTGGCGCGGAAACGCACGAATGGCTTCCACCAGTCCCGCCGGAAACCCGCGCTTGATTTTCAGCGCCCGCCCGTAAACCGGGTCCCCGGCCAGCGGGTGGCCGATGTGGGCCATGTGCACCCGGATCTGGTGGGTGCGTCCGGATTCGAGCGAAACCTCGAGGTAAGTTGCACCGTTGATAGCGTTTCAACACCCGGTAATGGCTCACGGCCGGTTTGCCGGAGCCCACGACCGCCATTCTCTTGCGATCTCTGGGATGGCGTCCGACGGGCGCATCCACCGTTCCGCCAGCCACGATGTTCCCTGCGGCCACTGCCCGGTAAACCCGGCTCATCTTCCGGCTCTGGAGTTGCTCCACCAGGCTGGTGTGCGCCCGGAGACTCCTGGCCACCACCATGACACCGCTGGTGTCCTTGTCCAGCCGATGCACGATTCCCGAACGGGGCAAGGCCGCCAGGTTCTCATCAAAATTCAGCAGCGCATTCTGCAGTGTACCGTCGGGATTTCCGGCCGCCGGGTGTACTACAAGTCCTGCCGGCTTGTTGACGACGATAATATCTTCGTCGGCATGAATGATGTCGATCTCGATGCTCTGGGGCAGCACCGTATCCTGGTGTTGCACAACCGCATCGAGCCGGAGTGTTTCATTTCCGATGATTCGATGGGTCAGCCTGGCCGTCCTGGCCGTCCACGGTCAGTTCCCCGCTTCGAATCCACTTTTGCAGGCGCGCCCTCGAGTAATCCGGAAAAAGAATTGCGGCCAACTGGTCAAGGCGCAAGCCGGCATGACTGCTCTCAGCCCGGGCGGAAATCCTGATGGGTTCGTCTTTTTCCGGCATGCTTCTGACGTTTCCCATCCTCGCGAAGGGCTCTTGTTCCCGGGTGCCTCCGATTCATTGTACACGGGCGCTACCCTTCTTTTGCCAGCCGGATTCCGTTATCATTCTGCACTCCTGTTAAACCTGGCTGTTTCCAATGCATTCTTGTTCCGGTTTCTTTAGCAACGTCCGCTGGACGCGAATCCTCGCTTTGTCCATGCTGGGGGTCTTGCTGTGCGTCTCCGGTTGCCGGAAAGACAAGGACCCCCAATCGGAATTGAGCGCGGAAGAGCTTTACCACCGGGGCAATGATGCACTGAAAAACCAGAGTTGGGGCCGCGCGATCGGTGCTTACAAGGCCCTGCAAACCCGCTACCCGTTCGGCCGCTACACCGAACAGTCAATGATCGACCTTTCCTATGCCTATTACAAAGCGGACGAGCCCGAAAATGCGCTTTCCACGCTGGACCGGTTCATCAGGACCTACCCCACCCACCCGAATGTCGACTACGCCTACTACCTGAAAGGCCTGGTCAATTACAGCCAGAACCAGGGGTTTCTCGAAAAATTGATGCCGGACCGCGTGCGGGACCGCGACCAGTCGATGGCGAGTGACGCGTTCATGGATTTTGCTGAGCTGATCAGACGTTTTCCGGACAGCCGTTACGTACCGGACGCCCGACAGCGCATGATCTTTCTGCGCAATAACCTGGCCGCCTACGAAATCGGGGTCGCTCAATACTATCTGCGGCGCAAAGCCTATATTGCCGCGGTCAACCGGGCCCGGTACGCGTTGGAAACCTATCCCAACACACCACAACAGTCCGAGGCGCTGATCGTCCTGGTCAAGGCCTACAAGAAGCTGAAATTGCCGGAACTGGCCGAAGGCTCGATGGCCGTTCTGGCCTTGAACTACCCCGATAATTATTACGTGCTGGGCAAAAAGAAAAAGAAGAGCTGGGCCGAACGCCTCTGGCCTTTCGACTGAGCGTTGCTGGGCACCATTGTAGGAGCGGGCCATGCCCGCGATAGCAAGAACTCTCGGTGACAAAAAAACTGATATCGCGACCACGGGTCGCTCCAACAATCGCCGGCAGGGCCGGCTCCCACGATCTCTTACGTCAGTTCTTTGCCCTTCCAGCCGGAGGTGATCGGGTAACGGCGGTCGCGGCCGAAGGCGCGATGCGTCACGCGCACACCCGGCGCGGCCTGCCGGCGTTTGTATTCGTTCAACAACACCAATCCGGCCACCCGGCGCACCATGGTTTCATCAAAACCGTCTGCGACGATGTCAGCGATCGACCAGTCCTGTTCGACATAGCGGCTCAGCACCTCGTCGAGTTCTTCGTAGGGCGGCAATGAATCCTGGTCTGACTGGTCCGGCCTGAGTTCCGCGGAGGGGGGACGGCTGATCACCGCTTCCGGGATGGCCGGCGACAAACTGTTGCGGTAGCGTGCCAGCGCATAAACCCGCATTTTGAAACAGTCCAGCAATGGGGCGAATCCGCCGCACATGTCGCCGTAAATCGTACAATAGCCAACGGCCAGTTCACTCTTGTTGCTGGTCGCCAGGGGCAGCCACCCGAACTCGTTGGAAAGGGCCATTACGATATTGCCACGGATGCGCGCCTGCAGATTTTCCTCGGTGATCCCCGGTTCCCGGTCTCCGAACGAGGGCGACAACAGTTTCATCATCATCTCGTAGGCCGGTTCGATCGAGATGCAACGGTGATCCACCGCAGCTGACACCGCCTGTTCCTGGGCCAGTTCAATACTCAGGCCCGAAGTATGGCGCGACGGCATCATCACCGTGTGAACCCGTTCCGGGCCCAGGGCATCAACGGCGAGCGCCAGCATCAGCGACGAGTCAATGCCGCCCGACAAGCCGAAAACGACATCGCTGAAGCCATTTTTATGGACATAGTCCCGCAGACCCATGGTCAGGACCGTGTAGATTTCCTCGAACTGCTGTTCCGGCGCCGGCTTCCAGTCAACGGCTTCAAACGACCCGCTTTCGGGGTCGTACCTGGCCAGCAGCAAGGCTTCTTCACACAGCGGACCCGGTGCAGCGACCCTGCCCTCGCGATCCATCAGCATGCTGCGCCCGTCGAATACCAGTTCGTCCTGCCCGCCCACCAGGTTGCAGTAGACCATCGGCAGCGCGGTATCGGCATACCGTCGGGCAAACATCTTTTCCCGGGCCTGCAACTTGTCGTCGCGATAGGGAGAAGCATTGGGCACCAGCAGGAGTTCAGCCCCGTGCTCTTTTGCTTTCAGCGCCGGGCCGGATTCCCAGGTATCTTCACAAATCAGGACTCCGATCGGCACTCCCTTCAGCTCGACCGTCAGCGAATCCGCGCCCGGACTGAAATAGCGTTGTTCATCGAAGACCGCGTAATTGGGCAGATGTTGCTTGTCGTAGCGGCCAATGATCCGGCCTTCACGTATCCAGCTGACGCTGTTGTAACGTTTGCTGCCCTCGACCCGCGGATGTCCGAACAGGACATCTATCCCGGTCACCTGGCGGGCCAGCTTCACGACAGCATCATCACAGGCTTCGAGAAAACCCGGGCGCAACAGCAGGTCCTCCGGCGGGTAACCGGTCAGCGCCAGTTCAGGAAAGACCACCAGATCGGCGCCTGCCTCGCGCGCCGCTGCAACGAGGTCAAGCGCTTTGCGCAGGTTACGGTTTATTCCTCCGACCAGGAAATCATGCTGTGCCAGGGCAACGGTGATCAACCGCCGAGTTTCTCCAGGATCGCACTGCCCAGGTCGGCCGGCGAACGCACCGTGGTGACCCCGGCTGCCTCGAGCGCCTCGAACTTCGCTTCCGCGGTTCCTTTTCCGCCGGCGATAATTGCACCGGCATGGCCCATGCGTTTCCCCTTGGGCGCGGTGACGCCCGCGATGTACGCAACGACCGGCTTGGTCACGTAATCAGAGATGAACTGCGCCGCGTCCTCTTCGGCCGATCCGCCGATTTCCCCGACCATGATGACTCCTTCCGTCTCTTCGTCGTCCTGGAACAGGCGCAATACGTCGACGAAGTTCATCCCCTGGATGGGGTCCCCGCCGATACCGATACAGGTCGTCTGACCCAACCCGGCCAGCGTCGTCTGGTAAACCGCTTCATAGGTCAGCGTACCGGAGCGGGAAACCACGCCAACCCGGCCTTTGCTGTGAATCCGGCCCGGCATGATGCCGATCTTGCATTCACCCGGCGTGATGATTCCAGGGCAGTTGGGACCAATCAGCCAGGTGCCCGGCTTGTTGCTCACCACCGCCTTGACGGTCATCATGTCCTGGACTGGAATTCCCTCGGTGATAGCGACGATCACCCGGATGCCCGCATCCGCGGCTTCGAGTATCGCATCAGCAGCGAAGGCAGGCGGCACAAAGATCACGCTGGCGTCAGCGCCGGTTTCAGCCACGGCGTCTGCCACCGTGTCGAATACCGGAAGATCCAGGTGTATCTAACCGCCTTTGCCCGGCGTGACTCCACCCACGATCCTGGTGCCGTAATCCAGTGCCTGCCGACAATGGAATGTGCCCTGGTTTCCGGTGAACCCCTGGCAAATGACTTTGGTCGTGCTGTTGATCAATACGCTCATTATTATGCTCCGTCCCTTCCGGCCACTGCTGCAACGACTTTCCTGGCCGCATCGTTCAGGTCATCCGCCGCGATAATGTCCAGGCCGCTTTCATTCAGCAACTGCTTACCCTTGTCGACATTGGTACCTTCCAGCCTGACCACGACGGGCACCGTCACGCCAACTTCGCGAACTGCGGCGATGATGCCCTGGGCAATCTCGTCACAACGCACGATACCGCCAAAAATATTTACCAGGATCGCTTCGACCGTATCGCTGGAAAGGATCAGCTTGAAAGCTTCCTTGACCCGTTCGGCATTTGAACCGCCGCCCACATCAAGGAAATTTGCCGGCTCGCCGCCATTCAACTTAATGACGTCCATGGTCGCCATGGCCAGGCCGGCGCCGTTCACCATGCAACCGATGTTTCCATCCAGCGTCACGTAGTTCAGGTCGTGCTTGCTGGCCGCGACCTCGGTCGGGTCTTCCTGCGCCTCGTCGCGCATTGCGGCCAGATCCGGGTGCCGGAACAGGGCATTGTCATCGGCGTTGAGTTTGGCATCCAGTGCAAGCAGGTTTCCGGATGAGTCGATGATCAGGGGGTTGACCTCGATCAGGCTCAGGTCCTTTTCACGAAACAGGCGGTAAAGGCCCGACATGATCTTGCCCAGCTGGCGAACCTGCAATGCGTTCAGACCCATTCCGAAACCCAGTTTACGCGACTGGTAGGGTTGCAGCCGGGCCGTGTTGTCGATCCTGACCGTGATGATTTTCTCCGGCTCCGTTGCCGCGACCTGCTCGATGTCCATGCCGCCGGCTGCCGAACCCATGAAGGTCACGCAGCTGTTGACGCGGTCAATCAGCGCGGAAAGATAAAGCTCGCTGGCGATTTCCACCGCTTCCGCGATCAGAACACTCTCAACCGGCAACGCCAGGCCACCGGTCTGGTAGGTGCTGATTTTCATGCTGAGCATGCGCTCAGCTTCGGTCCGCACCTGTTCCAGGCCTTTGGCCAGCTTGACGCCCCCCGCCTTGCCACGGCCGCCTGCATGAACCTGCGCCTTGACAACCCAGGTATCACCCCCCAGCTGGCGGGCGGCTTCGACGGCAGCAAGCGGCGTTGCCGCGTTGATACCGGCGGGCACGGGGATTCCGTATGCGGCGAAAAGGTCCTTCGCCTGGTACTCATGAAAATTCATGCTTTCTCCTCAAGGATGGATGCTTCGTATTTCCGGGGCGAGGCGCCCGGATCCGGCACGCTGCCAAGTTTATCATTTTCTCGTGCTTTCGTTCTGAAATCAAAGTCATTCAGGGCATAATGAAACAGGGACACCCTTGCCGGGTGATATACTCTGCAGGCGTGCAGATAATTCATGCAGCGTTTCCGGGAAAACGGATTAACCCAAATCGTGCATTCATGAACAAGACCATTGAGTACACCACCTATCCCCTGTCAGCCGAGCTGACACAAAGGATCGTCCGTTATCTCAATCTTTACCGCATGACCATCACCGTGCTGATGGCTTCCGCTTACTTCGGGGGTCTGCTGGAATCCGGTCTTACGCCTGCGTACCCGATTGCGGCCGGCGCTACCCTGCTTGCCTATCTGCTTTTCGCGGCTTCTTATTTGTTCATCTCCTCGTGGAAAGCCGTCAATTTTTTCCGCTTTGCCACCTATTCACTCTGTACCGACACGGCTTTCCTTTGCCTGCTGGTCATCCTGTTCGCAGGCATAGGAGGGGGCCTGGGCGTCTTGCTGGTCTTCACCAGTGCCGTCGCTGCCGTCCTGCTGCCATTGCGCATCGGCCTTTTGCTGGCATCAATCGCCAGCCTGACCATGTCCGGAACGGTTCAGTGGCAATTCCTGTTTTACGCAGGCCCGGCGCAGCCGATGATCCAGGCCGGGCTTTACAGCATTACGGCCATGGTCTCCGCCGTCATGGCCAACAAATTGGCTTACTGGGCCAGGGACTACCGGCTGATCGCGGAAAAACAGAAAGAGACGCTGTCCGAACTGGAGCAGGTCAACGAGTTGATCATCCGGCGGATGAAAACCGGCGTCATCGCCGTCGATGAAACCGGGATGATCCGCGTGATGAATGAATCGGCCTGGTTCCAGTTGGGCAGCCCGCCCGTTCGTCAACGCTCATTGAAGTCTCTTTCACCCCGCCTCGACCAGGCGCTGGAAAACTGGAAAAAGAACACGACCGCGGACCCCAAGCCCGTGGTGCTCGAACCGAGCCAGGCCCAGGTGCTGCCCAGTTTCGTTTCGTTGCCGGGTAACAGCGGCGTCGGCGCGATGATCTTTCTGACCGACAACAACGTGGTTGCCCGGCGCGCCGTGGAGCTTTCGGTTAACTCCCTGGCCAAGTTGTCCGGCAGCATCGCGCATGAAATCCGGAACCCGCTGGCCGCGCTGAATCACGCTTCGCAACTGCTGGAGGAGTCTCCCCAGATCCGCCTGCCGGAAATGCGACTGATCAATATCATCCAGAACCACGCCAAGCGGATGAACGGAATCATCGAGAATATTCTTCAGCTTTCCCGCCGGGAACAGTCCCAGCCGGAACTGATCCCGCTGCATGTTTTTTTGCCGGAGTTCGCGAGCGAGTTCCAGGCGTCCCAGGTCAGCCGCCAGCTGGATTTCCAGTCGTCTATTGACCTGGAAAAAGAGACCTTTGTCCTGTACGACAAGAGTCAACTGAGCCAGTGCCTGTGGAAGCTGCTCGACAACGCAGTGGACCATGCCAGCCGGGATCACTCCATACCCAAGGTCCGGCTTGCATTGACCCGACACGAGGACTCCGGATTTTGCGTGATCACCGTGGCGGACAACGGCCCCGGCATCAGCAAGTCGCAATTGAGCAAGATTTTCGAGCCGTTTTACACCACGCGAAAAGAAGGTTCGGGACTGGGGCTGTACATCGCGAAACAACTTTGTGAAGCAAACCAGGCCGAACTTACGGTAGACTCCGAACCCGGCGAAGGCGCATTTTTTCACGTCCGCCTGGCCCTGGCTCACCCCGTGTCCAAACAGGTATGAAGTGAGTGTTGGCCATGCAACATAAAACCAAGAGGCATTGATGAACCAGACCGCGCAGCATGTTCTTGTAGTAGATGACGAACCTGATATCAGGGAACTACTCCAGCTGACCCTGAGCCGGATGGGTCTCGTGGTCACCACGGCTGAAGACCTGGCCGAGGCGCGCCGGGCGCTGCAATCGGGGGGATTCAGTTTCTGCCTGACCGACATGCGCCTGCCGGACGGCAACGGCCTGGACCTGGTGGAGGAAGTTGCCGAGCGCCACCCCAACCTGCCCATTGCCGTCATCACCGCCCACGGAAAAATTGAAGATGCCGTCTACGCGCTGAAAATCGGCGCCTTCGATTTTGTCTCCAAGCCGGTGGACCTCGCGGTCCTGCGCAAACTCGTCAACACCGCGCTGAAAATCCGCAAAAGCGAGCCGCTGGACGCCGCCCACCCACGGGGCGCCGCTTCCGGCGGCGCCGCTTCCGCACTGGACAAGCTCACCGGTTCATCGCCGGCGATCAAGCAATGCAAGGCCATGATCGCCAAGCTGGCCCGCAGCCAGGCGCCGGTGCTGGTCAGCGGCGATTCGGGCTCGGGCAAGGAATTGGCGGCACGCCTGATTCACGACCTGGGCCCCAGGGCGGATGGCCCGTTTATCCCGGTGAACTGCGGGGCCATCCCCACCGAGTTGATGGAGAGCGAATTTTTCGGCCACCGGAAAGGCAGTTTCACCGGCGCGACCGGGGACAAGGAAGGCCTTTTCCAGGCCGCCGACGGCGGAACCCTGATGCTGGATGAAGTGGCTGACCTGCCCCTGCATATGCAGGTCAAGCTGCTGCGCGTCATCCAGGAAAAAGCCGTGATGCCGATCGGCGCGCGCGAGGAAGTGCCGGTGGATGTCCGGATTCTCAGCGCCTCCCACAAGCCGCTCAAGCCACTGGTGGAAAGCGGCAAGTTCAGGAGCGACCTGTATTTCCGCCTGAACGTCATTGAAATTCACATGCCCGGCTTGCAGGAGCGCGTGGAGGACATCCCGGAACTCGCCAACCGTTTCCTGGCTGAAATCACCGAGCAGTGGCAGGGCGATGAAATGCCGGAAATTTCGAAAGAGGCGATGGAAACACTCAAACATCACCACTACACCGGCAACGTCCGTGAACTGATCAATATCCTGCAGCGCGCCGTCACCATGTGCGACGGGCACATCATCCAACCGGCGGACCTACTGCTGGAACACGTGGAAGTTCATGATTCAGCGCCCGTCGAAGCCGACAAGCAGGACGACCAGTCGCTCGACACCTACATGGAAGAAATCGAGAGAAAGATGCTGGAAGACGCGCTGCGCAACGCCCGCTACAACAAGACGCGCGCGGCTGAACTGCTGGGCATCAGTTTCCGGTCGTTCCGTTACAAGCTGAAGAAATACGGGATCGAGTGACGAAACACGACAGCTCGACTGACCAGGCCGCGGCTCAAATGGATTTTCCCGGCCCTGGTTCACAACCAGGCTCCTTGCCAGGCGCGAATCAACTGGCCGCTTTATTCATTGTTTGTCTTGTCTGCGGCTATTTGATCATCACCTCAACGGTAAGCATCTTCCCGGAAATCCCGGTATACGATACCAAGCGAATCGCTGAGTTCATCCTGATGCCGGTGGTGTTCCTGACGACCCTGGCCAACCCTTCTCTTCGACTATGCTTTCGCGTGCCAGATCGCCCGGGTACCGAAGTCTGTTGCGATCGGAATAGCCCTGTTTTTTGCTCTCGGTATTGTTTCAGCCATCACGAATTCCGATTCACTCCGCGGCCTGATTTATTCGTTGGTTGACGTGGGCATGCTGGGCTTCTTGTTGGTATTGACGATGATTATCGCCGCCTGTCGTGATATTGCAGGCCTGCATTTTGATCGCGTTGCAATCTCTTTGATAACGTTCCTGGGATTGGCGGTAGGCGTGCTGGAGATAACCGGGTATCTGGGCGGCCTGGTCCATTGGCCTATCCTACAATTTCCATATTTCGCTGCCTTACTTCAGCTTCCCGCGGATGTATAACCATCTGCAAACCTGGACCATCCCGGTACTTGCGGCCTTTCCCTTTCTTTTTCCCCGAAACCGGCTGGTAGCAGCGTTATGCATCGTTACCCTGGGGCTGCATTGGTGCATTCTGCTGGTGACAGGCGCCCGTGGCAGCGTGGTCAGCCTGTTGGTGGCGTTTACGCTTGCCGGTTTGCTCAGCCCGATTGCCCGTAAAGCCATCATCAAATGGCAATTGCCCGGGATCCTTCTCGGCATCCTGTTATATGTTGCCATGTTCGCAGCCATGGAATCGGGTACAGATCCGGCTTTTGGAAACTTACCAACGTCAACCGTTAACCAGCAGACCGCCACTTCCAGCGAAGTGAACTGAGACCGAAATCATCCAGGTCCGCAAATTCCAGTAAGTTTTATGAGCTTTCGATTGGCCGATCGATGATGCACACTACCGGACGCACCGGGTTGTGGAAGGCTGCTGCTGAATATGCCTTTCAAAATCCACTCCTGGGAATCGGCCCGATGAATTTTGCCTGTAAAGGACCAGCAGGACGGGTCGGCAGCCCGCACAACCTGGCATTTCAGATACTCAGTGAATGGGGCATTCCGGCTAGCCATCATTCTGTCGTTGCTCGGTTTTTCTCTGCTCTGGCTCCTGATCAAAGGCCTGAAATTTCCAGCTCGACGACAGTGATCGCTTTAAATACATTGCGGGCCTTGTTGATCACAGCGGTCCTGGCTGCGCTGGTGCACTTGATGGTAAGCAACCTGCTGAATTCACCCGCCAGTCAAATCGCAGGCGCTCTGATAATCGGGTGGTTGCTGGGGGTCATGCCCGGAAGAACAACCCACACAAAAGCCCATTCAGCGGTTGCTTTACTCACTGTTGTTTCACTGTGCAGTTTATTGCTTCTGCCCTTTGCATACCATGAAACACGTCAAGATGCCTTCATACCGGCAGCAACTACCCGTTGGCGAAGAAGGTCTGCCACGGTTTTGGCAGCTCGGAAAGGCTTGCAGCACCCGGGTGCAGTGAGTCTTCAGAATTGTAGCGAAGCCCCTGATGCAGGAGCTCATCAACCGCATAAGTGACTATTATTGTCACTTTCTGACATTTTATCGTGACAATTATTTGCACGCAAAAATGTGAAAATCTCCTTATCCTATCTGTATTTATTAGAATTATATTGATTGGCTCACATATTGCATTACAGTCCTGCGATCCCAACTTCTAAAGGGATTTTGAAAAGCGGTCGACCGGACCATTTTATTATTTACCAGGAGGGTAATTTTGTGAAAAACATGAAACGCGTTTCAAAAGGTTTTACCTTGATCGAACTGATGATCGTTATTGCGATCATTGCCATTTTGCTGGCGCTGGCTTTGCCCGCGTACCAGGATTACACCATACGCGCCAAAGTGGGTGAAGGCTCTGAGTGTTGGCGCTGGAGCCAAGCTGGCAGTTTCCGAAACCTGCCAGTCAAATCCGACCATTACTCCAATGCAGACGGAACGAACCTGGGTTACGCATTTTGACAGCCGAGTAATTATGTCAATACAATTGTGTTTGGCGGGGGTTGCAGTGCTGGTGACTCCGCCTGTGCATCACAATCACCACTAAAAACACCGGCGACTCCGAGGCTGGTGGCGATCTCCTGTTACCTTGAACTGTTCAGGCTAGATATCGCGAATGGCCGTTATAGTGGACTTGCACACGCATCTGCAGGCGATGACCGCCATGTTCCTTCTACTTGCCGAGACGACTTAATAAGCGAAAGCCAAGATCGGTAGTAGATAAATAACTAAAAAAAGCCCTCGCCTGGCGAGGGTTTTTTTTACCGCTAAACAGAAGGATTGTGGATTATCTATATCACACAATAACTTGCAGACATCGGGTGATAAATCGGTATAATAGCATCGGGGAAAAGGAGCGACCCGCTGATGAACACTGAGTTAAAGGTCACCAGCAATCTGAATGGTCTCGCCCGCCGCTTGGTGGCCGAGAACATGTCATGGATGCGGCTTCGGCAGAAGCTGCATGCTCCCAGTCCAACAAGAAAAACAAGACGCTGCTCGGCTGGCTGATCAAGAACAAGTCCGCAAACCCGGCTGCTCTTGCCGCGGCAGCGGCAGAAGAGTACGGCATCCCGCTGATCGACATCACGGCCTTTGATCTGAACCTGGCGCCCATCAGCCTGGTCAGCGAAGCCCTGATCGAAAAGCACCAGGCCCTGCCGCTGCACCTGCGCGGAAACCAGCTGTTTATCGGGATGATGGACCCGACGGATCACGAACTCGATCGATGAAATCGCATTCAGCTCGGGATTCCACGTAGAGCCGATCATCATCTGCGGCCGACCAGATCGAGCACGCCATTGCAACGGGCCATGGACGCCACCAGCCCGGCCTTCGATGAGTTTGACCAGGAAGAAGGCCTGGAAGACGTCGATTTCCAGGTAGACGAAGAAGCTTCTAAGACACGAGGCAGCGATCCGGCCGTCGATGAAACCCCCGTTGTTCGTTTCATCAACAAGGTTTTACTCGACGCGATCCGCAAAGGCGCCTCCGATATTCATTTCGAACCCTACGAAACCCGCTACCGGATCCGCTACCGCCTGGACGGTGTGCTGAAAAACGTCGCAGGCCCGCCCATCCAGATGTCGCGAAGGCTTTCTTCCCGCCTCAAGGTCATGGCCGGGCTGGACATCGCGGAAAAACGCGTGCCCCAGGACGGGCGCATCAAGCTCAATCTCTCCCGGAACAAGAGCATCGACTTCCGGGTAAGCACCTGCCCGACATTGTTTGGCGAAAAAGTCGTGTTGCGTATCCTGGACTCCGCCGCCACCAAGCTGGGTATCGAGCAACTGGGTTTCGATACGGTACAGCAGAAAGTCTATTACGAAGCGGTCAAGAAGCCCTACGGCATGGTGCTCGCCACGGGCCCCACCGGCAGCGGTAAGACGGTATACACTGTACACGGCGCTGCAACTGCTCAACGACGAGGGCCGGAATATTTCGACCGTGGAAGACCCGGTGGAAATCCGCGTTCATGGCATCAACCAGGTCGCGCAGAACGCCAAGCAGGGCATGACCTTTGCCCGTGCGCTAAGGGCTTTCCTGCGCCAGGACCCGGACGTGATCATGGTCGGGGAAATTCGTGACCTCGAGACGGCGGAAATCGCCATCAAGGCCGCGCAAACCGGCCACCTGGTGTTATCCACACTGCACACCAATGACGCGCCCCAGTCCATTACCCGCTTGATGAACATGGGTGTGCCGAGTTATAACATCACTTCGGCGGTGAACATTGTCGTGGCGCAGAGGTTGCTGCGAACGCTTCACAGCTGCAAGAAGAACGCTGGAACTTCCGCCGGAAGCGCTGCTGCAGGCAGGCTTCCAGAAGCACGAACTGGAAGAGCTGAAGCTATATCAGCCCGGCGGGATGCAGCGAATGCAACGAGGGCTATCGCGGCCGAACGGGCATATTTGAAGTGATGCCGATTACCGACGACATCGCCAGGATCATACTGGCAGAAGGAAATGCGATAAAAATTGCGGAGCAGGCCAGGAAGGAAGGGATTATCGACCTGAGGCAGTCGGCTCTGAATAAAGTTGCAATGGGAATCACCGATCTGATTGAAATCAACCGTGTAACCAAGGACTAGGTTATGGCAACGACTCAAGTACAACCATCTGTTTTTCTGTGGCAGGGCAGGGACAAGCGCGGCACCAAGCTGAAAGGCCAGCAGATCGCCACCACGCCCAACCTGGTGCGTGCAGAATTGCGCCGCCAGGGCATCAACCCGATCAGCGTCAAGAAAAAGCCCAAGCCGCTTTTTGGCGGGGCCGGTTCCCGGGTCAGTGCGAAAGACATTGCCGTATTCAGCCGCCAGATGGCGACCATGCTGAAATCCGGCGTACCGCTGGTGACCGCCTTCCAGATTATCGCCGGCGGCCTCAAGAACCCGAAAATGCGCACCATGGTGGACAAAATCCGTGGCGAGGTCGAGTCCGGCAGTTCCTTGTACGAGTCACTGGAAAAATACCCGGTCCAGTTTGACGAGCTTTACACCAACCTGGTCAAAGCGGGTGAGAGCGCGGGTGTGCTCGATACCATCCTGGACAATATTGCGACGCACAAGGAACGTATCGAGAGCATCAAGGGAAAAATCAAGAAAGCGCTTTACTACCCGGCGGCGGTTATCGCCGTTGCCATTATCGTTTCGTCCATCCTGCTGATTTACGTCATTCCGCAGTTTGAAAGCATTTTCCAGAGTTTCGGCGCGGACCTGCCGGCCTTCACCAAGATGGTGGTCAACGCCTCCCGCTACCTGCGCTCGAACGGCTTGTACGTACTGTTTGGCTTTATTGCGGTGATTGTCGGCCTCGTCATGGCCAAGAAACGCTCGACGACTTTTGCCCATTGGATAGACCGCACTTCCCTGAAAATTCCCGATCGTCGGGCAAATTCTGGAACAGGCGGCCATCGCCCGCTTCTGCCGCACGCTGGCCATCACTTTTGCGGCCGGCGTTCCCCTGGTCGATGCGCTGAAAATCGTTTCCGGGGCCACCGGTAACCGGGTATTATGATCTGGCTGCTTCGAAGATTCGTGAGGATGTGGCAGTCGGACACCAACTGCAAATGGCCATGCAACAAGTCGGCGTCTTCCCAGCCATGGTGATCCAGATGGCCTCCATTGGCGAGGAATCCGGCTCGCTGGACGAAATGCTGCTCAAGGTGGCTGAGGCCTACGAGGAAGAAGTAAGCAACGCCGTGGACGCCCTCAGCAGCCTGCTGGAACCGCTCATCATCGTCATCGTCGGTATCATGGTAGGCACCATGGTCATTGCCATGTACCTGCCGATCTTCAAGATGGCGGCGGTTATCTAGGCCTGGCGGGAATTCACCCCAGACATGCTGGATATTTTATTTGCATCGACACCCCTGCTCTACGCAGGGGTGTTCGTTTTTGGGGCAGTCATCGGCAGTTTCCTGAACGTGGTCATTCTCCGGATTCCCCCTTTGCTGGAATACGACTGGCAGTGCCAGTGCCGTGACTTGCTGGAACTTGAATCCGGGCAGGAACGGCCCCCCCGGCATCGTCTTCGCCCGATCCCATTGCATGAAGTGCGGCCACGGGATCAAGGCTTTCGAAAACATCCCCCTGCTTTCCTACGTGGTGCTGCGCGGCAAATGTTCGGCCTGCAAGGCCCGGATATCACCGCGTTATCCGCTGGTTGAGTTCCTTACGGCCGTCTTGTTCGTGATCACGATATGGCACTTCGGACCGACCCTGCAGGGACTGACGGCGCTTGTTCCTGACCGCCATGCTCGTGGCCATGGCCGGCATCGATATCGACCACCAGTTGTTGCCGGACAATATGACGATCCCGTTGATGTGGGCGGTATCCTGATCAGTTTCTGGTCGATCCACACCGGCCTCGCGGACAGCGTGACCGGGGCGATTGCCGGTTACCTGGTGCTGTGGTCCATCTACCACCTGTTCCGCCTGCTTACCGGCAAGGAGGGCATGGGATACGGTGATTTCAAGTTACTGGCAGCCCTGGGCGCCTGGATGGGCTGGCAAATGCTGCCCCTGATTGTCCTGCTTTCATCGGTGGTCGGCGCCGTGATCGGGCTTGCGCTGATGGCTACCGGCCGGATGAACAAGGACAAACCCATGCCTTTTGGCCCGTTCATCGCGATTGCAGGCTGGATCGCCTTGATCTGGGGTGAGCAGATCATGGATTTCTACAGCCGCTCCGGCGGATTCGGCTGAATCCCATAACAGCCGCTACATGTCATCGTGGACCGGCACAGATGGAATTTACACCGTCGTTCTGACCGGGGGTATCGCCTCCGGTAAAACGGCCGTCTCCCGCTGTTTCGAACGCATGGGTGCCGCAGTCATCGACACCGACGTGATCGCGCGGCAAATCGTGGAACCGGGTCAGCCGGCGCTGGCCCGGATCGTCGAGGAATTCGGCGCGGACTTCCTGGATCACGAGGGACGGCTCAACCGGCGCATGATGCGCGATGCCATTTTTTCTGACCCGGACACAAAAATCGCGGTTGGAAGGGATCCTGCACCCGCTAATCGCCGGCGAGGTGCTGCGGCAAATCAGGCAGCTGGACGCCCCGTACTGCATCCTGGTGGTACCACTATTCACCGGGACGTCCGCCTATTCCTGGACGGACCGCGTGCTGGTAGTGGACGTCAGCGAGGAGGTTCAGATTGAGCGCGTCATGGCCCGCGACGGCATCAGCCTTGCAGCAAGCGCAGGCGATCCTGGACTCGCAGATCAGCCGGCAAGCCCGCCTGGCGCTGGCCGACGACGTCCTGGACAACAGCGGCAGCCTCGCCGATCTCAACGAAAAAGTGAAAACTCTTCACAAGAAATACCTGGAATTGGCGGAGCTGTAGGAGCGGCCCACGGCCGCGATCGAGCACTAAACAGAAGCGAGGGGAGGAGCCGGGTTCGGAGTCATTTCGCGGCCGTGGGCCGCTCCTACGTTTAAAAAACCACCGATCATGCAAGCCTTCCATGGCAGTGTTTGTACTTTTCGCCGGAACCGCACGGACAGGGCTCATTTCTTCCGACCTTTCCGCCCTTCCCTGACAAAGGTCTCGTTGGCAATCTCCACGCCGCTGGGCCTCTGACCGGATGAGCCGGCCTCATCGTGCCGGTACTCCATTTGCGTTTCCGGGCGCTGACGGGTTTCGACCGCCTTGACGTCTTCCTCCGCCTGCACCTGGACACGCGCCAGGATACGGATGACCTCGTGCTTGATGTTATCCGAGCAACTCGGTGAACATCTCGTAGGATTCCCGCTTGTACTCCTGCATGGGCTGCTTCTGTGCATAACCGCGCAGGCCGATACCCTGGCGCAGGTAATCCATGTTCGCCAGGTGGTCTTTCCATTTCTGATCAAGCACATTCAGCATCAGGGCTTTTTCGAAATGCCGCATGACATCAACGCCGGTCATCGTTTCTTTGTGCGTGAAATGTTCGTCCACGGCCTCGATGATCCGTTCATGCAGCACTTCCTCGTGGACATTTTCATCCTCGGCCAGCCATTTGGCGACCGGCAGATCGATGCCGAACTCACCCTCGAGCGCTTTTTCAAGACCCGGAATGTCCCATTGCTCATCGATGCTGCCGGGCGGGATGAACTGGTTGATCACGTCGGTGAAAACGTCATGCCGCATTTCGAGGATGGTATCGCCGATTTCATCCGCTTCCATCAACTCGTTGCGCTGCTGGTAAATCACGCGCCGCTGGTCGTTGGCCACGTTGTCGTAGTCGAGCAGGTGTTTGCGAACGTCAAAGTTGTGCGCCTCGACCTTGCGCTGGGCATTCTCGATGGCGCGGTTCAACATGCCTGCCTCGATCGCTTCGTCCTCTTTCATGCCGAATCGCTGCATCAGCATGGACATCCGGTCAGAGGCAAAAATGCGCATCAGGTTGTCTTCCAGCGACAGGTAAAACCGCGACGAGCCCGGATCGCCCTGGCGGCCCGAGCGGCCCCTGAGCTGGTTGTCGATACGGCGTGACTCGTGGCGCTCGGTGCCGACGATATGCAGACCACCGGATTCAACGACCTGAACATGGCGTTTTTGCCAGTCCTGCCGTGTCTTCTCGCGCTGCGCCTCGTCCGCGTCGGCATCCCCCGTGGGTTCCAGTTCCGCCAGTTCGGCCGCCAGGCTGCCGCCCAGCACGATATCCGTGCCGCGGCCAGCCATATTGGTGGCGATGGTCACGGCAGCCGGCATGCCGGCATTGGCCACGATGGCGGCTTCCCGCTCGTGCTGCTTGGCATTCAGAACTTCGTGCCTGATTTTGCGCTTCTTGAGCATCCCGGAAAGCAGTTCGGACGTTTCGATGGAAGTCGTGCCCACCAACACCGGTTGTTTGCGTTCGACACAGTCCTTGATGTCCTCGATGATCGCATCGAACTTGGCATCGGCCTTGAGGAAACACCAGGTCGTCCTTGTCATCGCGGATCATCGGCTTTGCCGTGGGAATGACCACGACCTCCAGTCCGTAAATCGACTGGAACTCGTATGCTTCCGTATCGGCGGTACCGGTCATGCCTGAGAGTTTTTCGTACAACCGGAAATAATTCTGGAACGTGATCGAGGCCAGCGTCTGGTTTTCGCGCTGGATCGGCACGCCTTCCTTAGCTTCGATCGCCTGGTGCAGGCCTTCAGACCACCGGCGTCCGGACAGGGTGCGCCCGGTGAATTCATCGACGATGACCACTTCGCCTTCCTTGATGATGTAATCCACATCCTTGTTGAACAGGTGATGTGCCCGCAGGGCGGCATTGAGGTGATGCACCAGGTTCAGGTTCTGGGCGTTGTAAAGGCTGTCTTCGGGTTTCAGCAACCCCGATTTGACCATCAGGCCCTCGACATTGGCCATGCCTTCCTCGGTGAGATAGACCTGTTTCTGCTTCTCATCGATGGTGAAATCGCCCTCGCCGACCTCGTTTTCATCTTCACTCAGGAATTCCGCCCGCTTCAGGCCGGGAATCAACTGGTTGATCCGGACATAAAGCTGAGGGGTTTCATCCGCCGGCCCGGAAATGATCAGCGGGGTGCGGGCTTCATCGATCAGGATCGAGTCAACTTCGTCGACGATCGCAAAAGAGCGATCGCGCTGGGCTTTCTGGTCGGTCGAAAACGCCATGTTATCGCGCAGGTAATCGAAACCCAGTTCGTTATTGGTCGCGTAAATCACGTCGCAGGCATAGGCCGCCCGCTTTGCCGCCGGGGTCATGCCTGGGATAACGACGCCCACGGTAAGGCCCACGGCTTCGTAAATGGGTTTCATCCACTCGGCGTCTCTTCGCGCCAGGTAGTCGTTGACCGTAACCACGTGGGCGCTTTTCCCGGACAACGTGTTCAGGTACACCGCCAGGGTGGCCATCAGGGTCTTGCCTTCACCGGTCTTCATTTCGGCGATTTTGCCCTGGTGCAACACCATCCCGCCGATCAGCTGCACGTCATAGTGACGCAAGCCCATGGTTCGCCACGAGGCTTCACGGACCAGGGCAAATGCTTCGGGTAAAAGCTTGTCCAGGCTTTCACCGTCCACGAACCGTTGGCGAAACTCGACGGTTTTCGCCTTCAGATCATCATCGGATAACGCCTTGGTGGCCTCTTCCAGATCGTTGATCCGCTGGACAGCCTTGCCCATTTTCTTGACCAGCCGTTCATTCCGGCTGCCCACCATTTTTGTAATCAGCTTGTTGAGCATCTGAGGGGTTTCTTTTTTGAGTTCGCGCCGTTGCTATCTGGGGTCAATCGCGAGCCGTTGCAAGCCTTTGGAGGCTGATAAAAATCAGCGCAACTGGCCGACGATACTGCCGGGATTGATTCGTTTGCCGTCTTTAAGGACTTCGAAATGGACGTGGGGTGCGGATGCCCTTCCGGTGCTGCCCATCAGCGCGATGACCTGCCCGGTATTCACGTGATCGCCCGCTTTGACCAACAGCGAGTCGCTGTGTGCGTAACGGGTCCGATATCCATTTCCATGGTCTATTTCAACTGTTTTACCATAACCAGGACGTGTCGACGCCCAGATTACGACGCCACTGGCGACACTCAACACCTCGGTGCCGCGCGTACCGGCAAAATCAAGGCCGGTATGCTGCTCCCGTTCTCCGGTGAACGGATCGTTCCGCTCGCCGTAGCGGGAAGAAATCCAGCCTTTCCGGACAGGCCAGCCGGTTGGTGTAAGGTCGTTTTCGAGTTGCCGGTTCGCCATCAGAAACTGCAAAGCATCGAGCTGCGAGGCCTGTTGACGTAATTTTTCACGCTGCCGGTCGATCGCGATACTCAGGCTTTGCTCATCCATGGAACCGATAAATTCATAGTCGCCCGGCCCACCGATGGCGGCAGGTTCACTGAAATCGAACTCATCCAGTGTCAACTGGCCCATGTGAGCCAAGCGCTCACCCAGGGCATCAAGGCGGGTTGATGCCGCCTGCAACTCGGCGAGTCTGGCCGCCAGCGCATTGACGCTTTGTTCGTTATTTTGCCTGAGACGGTCAACCGTGCCCTGCTGTAGCTGAATGTCTTTCTTCAGCGCCCTGATCTCACGGACCAGGTTTCGCGGTATATCCGCCGTGCTTCTCCCGAGGTGGAACATCAGTCCGGCGAAGCACAGGAACGCCAGGACCAGCACGAAGCGGTGAGAACCTGCCCACCTGGCCAGCCACGTAAGGCGATCAGTACTGGTAATCCGTGGTGCTGCTGAAGTACGCTTCATATATGGCTCGTATTCCTCAGTCCGGTAAAAAGGCTTTCCGAATATCCGAGGTCATCACAGACCACGGCACATCTCTCGGTTTCCTGTTGCAGCGCGCGAACCAGCTGATGCGCGTCGAGCAACTGCTTTCCGGGTTTCTCGATCCCGAACTAGCTGCACATTTCCAGGTAGCGGCAATTCGTGAAAACCGGCTTATCTTGATTTCGCCTTCTGCGTCCTGGGCTACCCAGTTGCGCATGCAGGCGCCTCAACTTGTCAAACGCCTGCGCCAGGCTGGCGTCCCCGAAATCGAACCCATTGAAATCCGGGTCGCTCCCCTCACTGAACAGCGCATGGCCCAAAGAAAAAAACGAGCCCTTTCTCCCGCTGCCCGTCAGGCCCTCGAGGTCATGGCCCGGATCGAGGCAGACGGCGAGGAGTGAATCAGACCCGTTCACAGGAACTGATCACACGGACGGCGGATAATATCAGAAATAAGACAATTTGTCGTGAATCAGGAAAAAGCCCGGAAACCCGGGTCGTCCGGCCTCAGGCAATGGCCTGGACGGGATGGGCGTAGGAAACCGGGATCGCTTCCGAATCATCGAAGGTAACTTCCTCCCAGGCAGAAGGTTTCTCGAGCAAATCCCTCAGCAACAGGTTATTGAGTTCGTGTCCGGACTTGTAACCTGAAAACGCGCCAATCAATCCATGTCCAAGCAAATACAGGTCGCCGATGGCATCCAGCACCTTGTGCTTGACGAACTCATCTTCGTAACGTAAACCGTCTGAATTGAGAATCCGGTAATCGTCCAGCACCACCGCATTATCCATACTGCCGCCCAGCACCAGGTTCCGCTCACGCAGCATCTCGATATCGCGCATGAACCCGAAGGTGCGGGCCCGGGCAATCTCCTTGAGGTAGGAGGTAGTCGAGAAATCCACCGAGGCAAAAGACTGGTGTGAACGAAAAACCGGGTGGTTGAACATGATTTTGAAAGAAACGCGAAACCCGTCAAACGGGTCGAGGCGGGCCCACTTGTCCTGGAGTCGCACTTCTACCGGTTCCAGGATGCGGATAAACCGCTTGGCCGCGGATTGTTCTTCGATGCCGGCCGACTGGATCAGGAATACGAATGGCCCGGCACTGCCGTCCATGATCGGAACCTCGGCATTGCTCAGATCCACGTAAGCATTGTCGATACCCAGGCCTGCAAACGCGGACATCAAGTGTTCCACCGTCGAAACCCGAACGCCATTCTGCTCCAGCGTCGTATTCATGCTGGTATCGCCAACATGGGTTGCAAACGCGGGAACTTCCATGGCCGGATCGAGATCCGTGCGCCGGAATATGATGCCGGTGTTGACCGGCGCCGGACGCAGTGCCATGAATACTTTTTCACCGGTGTGAATTCCGACACCGGTGGCTCGAATGACGTTCTTGAGGGTGCGTTGATTTATCATTTTTCGGGCTCCGCAAGGACCTCAAAATCAGCGGCATGTTAGCACAAAGGTGCTCTACTTCATAGCCGCTGATTCGGTGTTTTGACCACAACTGTGGCAATTTAACAACATTTTAACGGCCTTGTAACGTAAACGTCACTTTGCCGTTCCCAGCCTGGTCCGGTAACCGGAAAACACCGGCCTGTGCACAGGCCGGCACGGCGAGTCTGGGGTTTCCGGTTACCGGACGTCATTTCCGGACGCAGGCGTGCCGAGTGGTGCACGCCAATCAGGCTCCCTGCCTGTTCAGTCGGCCTGGGTTCGGAGAAATGAAGGAATATCCAGGTAATCGATATCCTTCTGCCTCGCGAACAGGTCCGTGCGCCCGGTGTCGGAAACTTCCCGTCTGAAATCCATGTTGCTGTCGATCCCGCGTGGTTCTTCATTCCTGACCATCTCACGCCGGTTATTGCTGCCGTTGGCAACCAGCCGAATCGGCTGTTCGCGCGCCAGGGAGCTGCGCATCTGTCCACCCAGCCCGGTGGCCACCACGGTCACGCGCAAATCGTCCCCGAGTTCGGGATCGATGACGGTGCCCATGACCACGGTTGCGTCTTCCGACGCGAGGTCAGCAACGGTGCTGCCGACTTCTTCAAATTCTTTCATCGTCAGGTTGGGTCCGGCCGTGATGTTGACGAGGATGCCGCAGGCACCGGACAGGTTGATGTCCTCGAGCAGCGGACTGCCAATCGCGGCCTGGGCAGCCATGATCGCGCGGTCGTCACCGGATGCCTGGCCCGAACCCATCATCGCCATGCCCATTTCCGCCATCACGGTGCGGACATCCGCGAAGTCCACGTTAATCAGACCCGGACGGGTGATCAGTTCTGCAATACCCTGTACCGCTCCCTGGAGCACGTCATTCGCCGCCTTGAATGCATTCAGCAACAGCGTTTCACCACCCAGTACGGCGCCGAGTTTGGAGTTTGGAATGGTGATGAGCGAATCCACGTGAGCCGCCAGTTCCTCGATTCCCTTTTCCGCGATCTGCATCCGCCGTCTCGCTTCAAAGTGAAACGGCTTGGTCACGACTGCAACGGTCAGAATACCCAGTTCCTTGGCTGCCTGCGCGATGACCGGAGCTGCGCCGGTACCCGTGCCGCCACCCATTCCGGCGGTAATAAACACCATGTCAGCTCCCGACAGTATCTCCAGGATATGGTCACGGTCCTCCAGCGCCGCCTGCCTCCCGACTTCCGGATTGGCGCCTGCACCCAGGCCCTTGGTGACGCTGGACCCGATCTGCAGAATGGTTCTGCCTTTGAACTGCCTCAGCGCCTGCGCATCGGTGTTCGCCGCAATGAATTCCACTCCATCGATATTGGCGTCGATCATCTGCGCGACGGCATTGCCTCCACCGCCACCCACACCGATGACTTTTATCGTTGCACTCGGTGTGTAATTCTCCACTAACTCAAACATGGTTACTTCTCCTCTCGCTCGCCGTTGTTATTGGGCCTGATAGTCAACAGGCCCTGGTTAAAACTCACCCCGGAACCAACTCCGGACTCGATCAAAAAACGTATCTCCACCACTCGCTGCCAACAGGTTGCGACTTGAATCCGCCTGGTTGCCGTACAGCAACAATCCAACGCCGGTTGCATGAATGGCGTTGTTTACTACTTCGGAAAGCCCGGTTACATAGCGCGGTGTCGCCAGGCGCACCGGCATGTGAAACAGCTCTTCCGCCAACTCCTCGGCGCCTTCGATGCGCGAGGCGCCGCCGGTCATGACCAGGCCGGCCGCAATCATGTTTTCGAAACCGCTTCTCCGTAACTCCGCCTGGATCAGTGAAAACAACTCCCGGTAACGCGCCTCCACGACCTGCGCCAGAGTCTGGCGGGCCAATTGCCGCGACGTCCGGTCGCCCACGCTGGGCACCTGTATGCTCTCGTCGTTTCGCGCCAGTTGCACCAGCGCACAGGCATACTTGATCTTGATGTCCTCCGCGTGCTGGGTGGGCGTGCGCAAGGCCACGGCGATATCATTGGTCACCTGGTCTCCTGCGATCGGAATACAGGCCGTGTGACGAATGGCGCCATCGGTGAATACCGCGATATCGGTAGTGCCGGCGCCGATATCCACCAGGCAGACGCCAAGATCCTTCTCATCAGCCGTCAAAACGGCATAACTCGCCGCCAGTGGCTGCATGATCAATTCATCCACGGTGAGTCCGCACCGCGCCACGCACTTGCTGATGTTCTGGGTCGCGCTGAGCGCCGCCGTGACCACGTGCACATGGGCTTCGAGGCGAACGCCTGCCATGCCGATGGGCTGTCGGATTCCATCCTGGTTGTCGATCACGTATTCCTGGGGTAACACGTGAAGTATTTTCTGATCCGCGGCGACCGGTACCGCACGTGCCGCCTCGAGCACCCGCTCCACGTCACCCTCGGAAACCTCCTTGTCCTTGATCGCAACCGTGCCGTCCGAATTGAGACTGCGTATGTGACTGCCCGATATACCTGCAAAGACCGAATGAATTTCACAGCCGGCCATCAGCTCGGCCTCCTCGACAGCGCGCTGGATGGCATGTTCGGTTGAGGCCATGTCGACGACCACGCCGCGCCGCAAGCCCGTTGACGGATGCGAACCGATACCGATCACCTCAACCGTTCCATCGGGCTGGCTCTCGCCGACAATCGCGACGATTTTGGAGGTCCCCACGTCCAGCCCCACGACCAGTGATTTTTCGGATTTCCTTGCCTTCATTCAGCTATCAGTCCTTTTGGTGGTTTCGGCGGGTTGCGGCCAGAGCACTGCAAACCCGTTGGTGTATCTCAAATCGACATCCTGTGGCGGCACAGACTGCTCGAACATCAGCGAATCCCAGCTCGCCAGCAATCGCAACAGGCGTTCCCGTGCGAATTCGCGACCCAGCTGGACCCGTGTGCCGTTGCTGAACTGCATGGACCAGGCGCCCCGTGAATCGAGGCTCAACTCACCGATTTCCAGGCCCATCGGAACCAGTGCTTCGCTGAAGTCAGCCCAGTGATGCAGGACTTCATCGAGCCTGTCCTCCGGCCCCAGGAGCCGGGGCAGGCCCTGGATCTCATCCGCCTCGGGGACCGAGAAGAGCTCGCCTTCACGGGACAGCAGCCGGCCCTGGTTCCAGTGGGCGATCGGTTTAAACTCCCCGATGGTTACCGTGATCGTGTCCGGCCACGTCTTTTGCACATCCACCGAGGACACCCAGGAAATCCGCCTGGCGGCGTCGGCCAGTTCCTTGAGGTTGATGGTGAAAAAACTCTGATCGATCAGCGGCGTCATGCTGGCCCGCAATTGTTCCGCGCTCACCCGCTGAAAAGCACCGTTGAGTTCCAGCCAGCGTATCGGCCAGCGGTCATTGGTGACGATGCCCATGCAAACCCAGGCGATGCCGCCCGAAGCCAGGAGAAACAGCGCAATAACCGAAAGCATGCCATTGGCGAAACCCCTGCTGGCCCTTCGACTTGACGCGGTATAGCGGTTCACAGGCTGGTCTCCAGGATGCGCCAGACCAGTTCGTCGAATTCCACCCCCATCCTGGCGGCCGCCTGCGGCACCAGGCTGTGACCGGTCATACCCGGAGTGGTGTTCACTTCCAGGAACCAGGGCTTGCCCGCTGCATCCATCAGGAAATCGACCCGGCCCCAGCCGGAAGCACCAAGGATTTCAAAGGCCTTTTGGGACAGCGCCTGCAATTCGGACTCCCGGTCTGCATCGAGCCCGCACGGACAGTAGTAGCGGGTTTCATCCGATTCGTACTTGGCCTGGTAGTCGTAAAATTCGTTGGGGGTTTCAACCCGGATCAGCGGCAGCATGGTACGGTCAAGCACACCGGCAAAATATTCCGCACCAACGATTTCAGCCTCGATAATCACCGTATCACCATAACGGCGGGCCAGTTCAACCGCTGCCTGCAGGCCCGAAGCCTGGCTGACCCGTGTGATCCCGATACTGGAACCAAGGCCGGTTGGCTTTACGAACAGCGGCAAGCCGAATTTTTCGATCGCGCGGCCAAAATCCTGGTCGTCACGGCCGAAGTAATCGAATGGCGGGGTTGCGATTCCGTTTCGTTCCCACACCCACTTCGAGCGGACCTTGTCCATGGTCAGCGCCGACGACGCCAGGTCGGACCCGGTGACCGGAATTTTCATCAACTGCAGGGCGCCCTGCAGCGAACCATCCTCCCCCCCGGGCCCATGCACCAGGTTGAACACGCGATCTATCACGCCGCGCCGGATGGCGTCAAATAAAGCCAACGGCCCGTCAAAAATGCTGAACTCGATACCCTGGCGTTCAAAAGCGGACCCAACGGCGCGGCCGCCGTCCAGCGACACTTCGCGTTCAGCGCTTTCACCGCCGATGACCAGGCCGACCCGGCCAAACTGCCCGGGGTCACTGACTCTGCATGCGGACAAGCGGTTCATTCCGTCTGCCCCCCGGGTAAAGCCGCGTTCGCGGATTGCCTGGGCCACCTGGCCGATATTTCCCGCGCCGAGCAGCAGCACCAGGTCGCCGTCCTCCAACATCGCCGGAAGCTCGGCGGGAAGGTCCGTAACGTCGGAAACCAGCACGGGATTGATACGGCCCCTGGCCCGGATCGACTGGCACAATGCGCCGCTGTTCACACCGTCTATGGCGTCTTCCCCGGCGGGATAGATATCGGTCAGCACCACCATGTCTGAAGCGGCGAGAACCTGTGAAAATTCATCGAACAAGTCGCGGGTCCGCGTGTAACGGTGGGGTTGAAATACGGTGACAATCCGCTTGTCCGGCCAGCCATCGCGGGCCGCATTGATTGTTGCTTCGAGTTCGGACGGATGGTGGCCGTAATCCTCTACCACGGTTACTTCGCCCCTTGGAACGGGGAAGCTGCCGACGTCGGCAAATCGTCTCCCGATTCCCTGGAACGTTCCCAGGCTGGCGACAATCGGCTCCAGGTCCAGTCCCAGTTCCCAGGCCACCGCCATCGCACCCAGCGCGTTGCGGACGTTGTGCACGCCCGGCAGGTTGAGGCTGACTTTCATCGCTTCAGGCTGGTTCGGCAGGTGCGCCCGGAAATGCATCATCCGGCCTTCCTGGACCAGGTCAGACCCGCGGATATCGGCTTCGGGGGAGAGGCCGTAGGTGACCACGGCCCGGGTCACCGAGGGAATCATCTCGGCGATCTGTTCATCGTCCACGCAAAGCACGGCCACGCCGTAAAATGGCAGGTGGTGCAGGAACTCCAGGAAGGCCTTGCGCAGGTTTTCGAAACTGTTTTCATAAGAAGTCAGGTGATCCCGGTCGATGTTGGTGATCAGGGCGATGACCGGTTGCAGCAACAGGAAGGAGCCGTCACTTTCATCCGCCTCGGCCACCAGGTACTCACCCGTGCCCAGGCGCGCATGGCTGCCCCACGCATTCAGCAGGCCGCCAATGACGAAAGTCGGATCCAGGCCGGCTTCTCCGAGCAGGCTGGCCGTGAGACTGGTCGTCGTGGTTTTCCCGTGCGTACCCGCCACGGCGATGCCACGCCGGAAACGCATTAATTCGGCCAGCATCTCGGCTCGCGGAACCACCGGAATTCTCAACTCGCGGGCGGCGGAAATTTCCGGGTTGTTACTCGAAATCGCGCTGGAAACCACCAGCACGTCGGCACCTTGCACATGGTCCGCATGATGTCCTTTGAAAATTTTGGCGCCGAGTTTTTTCAGGTGCCTGGTGGTCTGACCTTCCGCCAGGTCTGAACCGGAAACTTCAAATCCCTGGTTCACCAGAACTTCGGCGATGCCGCTCATACCGGCGCCCCCGATTCCGACGAAATGAACCCGCTTGATGCGCCTCATCGGCTGGAGATGTGAACCGCTGCTTTTCATGCGGTCAGGTACTCCCGGCACAGTTCGGCTACCCGTTCAGCGGCATCCGGGACCGACACGGACCTGGCCTTTTCAGCCATGTTCAAAAGCCTTTCCCGGTTGGTGACCAGGGGTTCGATCGCCGCGGCCAGGGAAGCTGCGCCGAGTTCAGCCTCCGGCAACAAAATCGCGGCGCCGGCTTCAACCAGGAATTCCGCGTTGCGGGTCTGGTGGTCATCCACCGCATGCGGGAACGGCACCAGCACGGCGGCGATACCGGCCGCCGCGAGTTCTGAAACCGTGAGCGCGCCGGAGCGGCAAATCACCAGGTCCGCCCAGTCATAGGCGCCGGCCATATCAACAATGAATTCCGACACTTCCGCATTCAGCCCGGCGGCCCGGTACGCCTCTGCAGTTTCCTGGCCCCAACCTTTGCCAGCCTGGTGCCTGATCGAAACCGTCAGCCCGGCCGGCAGCAAGGCCATGGCCGCGGGCACCGTGCGATTCAGCGCCCGGGCTCCCTGGCTTCCGCCGGTGACCAGCACACAGACCGGGCCTTGCCTTTGCGCCAATCGGAGCGCCGGAGCCGTCAGTCGGGTAACGGCCGTGCGTACCGGGTTGCCGCAGGTTTCCGGCTGCAGCGCGTCTTCCCAGGTGCCCGGAAAGGCCTGCAAAACCTTCTTCGCCAACCGTGCCAGCACTTTATTGGTCATCCCCGGCACACGATTCTGTTCATGAACCAGCAAGGGAATTCCCCGCAACCGGGCTGCAAGGCCGCCCGGCCCCGCGGCATAGCCGCCAAAACTGATGGCGCATGCAGGGCGGTTTCTGCCCAGCATCCGGAAGGCCTGGACCACTGCACGCAGCAGTTTCCAGGGCATTGAGACCCAGCGGCCAATTCCCTTGCCGCGCAGTCCGGAAATATCAACGACATCCAGCGGGATGCCGGCTGTCCGGTACTTTCTCACACTCCATCCCGCCCCGCGCGCCAAGCCAGCGCACCGGGACACCCTTGAGACGCAGGCTGTCCGCCACGGCCAATCCCGGAAAAATGTGCCCGCCGGTTCCTCCGGCCATGATCAGCACTCCGCGACCCGCAGCCATCATTCCACCGCCTCTCTGAAGTTGAGCTTTTTCCTGCAGTAAACGATGTTGTCCCGGTCCAGTTCGACCTTGATCCGGAGAACGATTCCGATCGCCAGCAAAGACATCAGCATGCTGCTTCCTCCGGAACTGATCAGCGGCAGGGTAAGGCCCTTGGTAGGCAACACGCCCAGGTTCACGCCAATACTGACGACAGCCTGCAACCCCATCCAGATCCCGATGCCGTAGGCGACGAACCCGGCGAACGGTTTATTTCTCCGGTGGGCCATCACCCCTATGACCATGATCCGGGTTACCAGCAGCAGGAAGAGCAGCAAAACCGCGACCACCCCGGCCAAACCAAACTCTTCTGCCAGGACCGCAAAAATGAAATCCGTGTGCGCTTCCGGCAGGTAAAACAATTTCTGGATGCTGGCGCCAATGCCGACACCGAACAGTTCACCACGGCCGACCGCAATCAATGCCTGGGTGAGCTGGAATCCGCTGGCAAAGGGGTCGGCCCACGGATCCATGAAACTGACGATGCGCCGCAGGCGGTAGGGTTCCATCGCTGCAAAACCGAATACCGGGATGACCAGCATTCCCAGGACCAATATATGGCGCCAGGCAGCGCCCGCCAGCCAAACCATCCCGGCGACAATCGCGGTGATGACCGCAGCGCTTCCCATATCGGGCTGAAGCAGAAGAATGCCGGACAACAGGCCCGCAAACACCAGCGGCTTGAGGGTGTCGAAGAACCGCGCCCGCACCAGCTGGGCTTTCCGCGCCAGGTAACCGGCCAGGTAAATGATCACCATGAGTTTCACGGCTTCAACAACCTGGAAATTGACAAACCCGAGTCGTATCCACCGCGTACTGCCATTCACGGTTTGACCGATACCCGGAACCAGCACGACCAGCAGCAGCAGAACGGACAGGGTCAGCATCGGGCGGCTGACCCGCTCGAGGAAGGAGATCGGTATCGCTTTGAGTGTCAGCGCCAGGAATATGCCTACGCAAATGTATACCACGTGCCTCAACAGGTAGTAGTAGGTGCTTGCGCCCTGGCCTTCGGCGATGGCGATGGACGCCGAACCAACCATGACAATTCCGATCGATAGCAGCAGCAGGGCCGGCAACAGCACCCAGGTATCCAGGTAGACCGGAACCGGCGAGGATCCAATCTGGAAGGCCTGGCCCCTGCTCTCCGACGGTTTCATTGCCAATGTCATTTTTTTCATTTTGGCTGGCTCACCTGATCTTCAACGTGGCCAGGCCCGCCAGGACGAGAATGACCGAAATGATCCAGAAACGAACGATTACCCTGGGCTCGGGCCAGCCCTTCAGTTCAAAATGGTGATGAATCGGAGCCATTCTGAAAATCCGCTTGCCGGTCAGTTTGAACGAAGCGACTTGCAGTATTACCGACACGGTTTCCATCACGAACACGCCCGCCATCAGGATGAAAACCAGCTCCTGCCTGACAATAACCGCCATCAGGCCAAGCGCGGCGCCCACTGCCAGCGCACCGATATCCCCCATGAAAATCTGCGCCGGGTAGGTGTTGAACCAGAGGAAACCCAGGCCTGCGCCTGCCAGTCCGCCGCAGAAAATGGCCAACTCTCCCGATCCGGGAATGAACGGCATGGCGAGGTATTCCGAAAATACGGCATGACCCGCCACGTAGGCAAAAATACCCAGCGCCGCAGCGACAAAAACCGAGGGCATGATGGCCAGACCATCCAGTCCATCGGTCAGGTTGACCGCGTTTGAAAAGCCCACGATCATGAAATAAGTGGTAACGATGTAAAACACACCCAGCGGTATTGCCACGTCCTTGAAGAACGGCACGATGAGTTCAGTAGCCGCGGGCACATCAGCCGTGAAATACAGGAAACACGCAGCGGCCAGCCCGCCCGAGGGATTGTCCGAGGTATTTCCATCGCGCCGGTAAACCGGCAGAGTCCTGCAACACCAGTTTCCGGTAATCATCCACCCAGCCGATAATGCCAAAAATCAGCGTGACGATGATAACGACCCAAACATAGCGATTGGCGAGGTCCGCCCAGAGGAGCGTGGAAATTACGATTGAGAACAGGATCAACGCGCCACCCATGGTGGGTGTTCCGGCTTTCGAAAAGTGACTTTCCGGGCCCAGTTGGCGTATCGGTTGTCCGACCTGCTGTTTCACCAGTCGCCTGATAAACCAGGGGCCCAGCAACAGGGAAATGACCAGGGCGGTCAACGCACCCAGAATGCTCCTCAGCGTGATGTACCCGAAAACCGCGAACCCGGAGTTGAATTCAGCCATTTGCTGGAAGACCCAGTACAGCATCAGCCGGCCTCCCTGAAATTCGCCACATCGGTGATCGCCGCAACAATCGCTTCCATTCCCATTGAGCGCGAACCCTTTACCAGGATGATCACGTCCGGGTAGAGGCTGTCGGTCAGTGCAGCGGCCAACGCTTCGCGGCTGGAAAAGTGTTCTGCCCGGTCACCAAAGGCCTCGGCTGTGTAAGCGGACATTTCACCGATCGTGAAAAGTCGCCGCACACCCATGGCCCTGGCCGCCTCACCGACTTCCCGGTGCATCTTGCGACTGCCCTGACCCAGCTCTTTCATGTCTCCGAGCACCAGCCAGGGCGTGCCCTGCATGCCGGCCAGGACCTGCAGGGCGGAGTACAGCGAAGCAGGATTGGCATTGTAGGTGTCGTCAATGACGGTCCAGCCGGCATCGGTATGCAGCAGGTTAAGCCGGCCCGGCACAGGCTTCACCGATTCGAGGCCCTGCCTGATCTTGTCCAGGCCGATCCCCACTGACAGCGCAACGGCCACGGCTGCTGCTGCGTTGACGAGATTATGCCGGCCAGGTAACGAAATCCGTGGTTCGACCGCACCCGCGGGCGTATCGAAACGCGGCATGTTTTCATCGCCGGCCAACCGCACATCGGCATCCGGTTTACACCCGAAAGTCATCACGCGCCCGGCGCTGTTCATCGTAAGCCAGAGCTCTGACCAGGGTTCATCGGCATTAATGACGGCGGAGCCGCCGGGCGGCAGTGCCGCGTACATTTCACCCTTGGCGCGCGCTACCCCTTCTTCACTGCCAAAACCCCGCAAGTGGGCCGGCCCGATATTCGTGATAAGGCCCACGTCAGGTTTCGCAATACCGGCCAGGTAGGCGATATCACCGGCCTTGCTGGCGCCCATCTCCAGAACCGCAAAGCGGTGTTTTTGTTCCAGCCCGAACAAACTCAGCGGAACACCCAGCTCGTTGTTGTAATTTCCCTGCGTCGCCAGCACGGGCGATTCGAGCCGCAGGATGCTGGTGACCATCTCCTTGACCGTGGTCTTGCCGTTACTGCCGGTAATCCCGATGACGGTTGGATTGATCCGGCCGCGTAACATCGAAGCAAGACTGCCCAGCGCCTTCAGCACGTCGTCCACGACCAGTTGCGGCACATCCAGGTCCAGCGGGCGGCTGACCAGCAAGGCAGCGGCGCCAAGGCTGACGGCCGACCCGGCGAAATCATGACCGTCGACATGGCTGCCCGGCAAGGCGGCAAACAGCGTTCCGTAATGAACTTTCCTGCTGTCAGTGGCGATAGCGTCGACGGCCACGTCACGAACCGGTGCGGAACAACCAACGGCCATTGCCACTTCGCTGAGCATGAGACGGATCACGCGGCATCCTCCAGGGCGGCATGCACAGCCGCCTCATCACTGAATGGAATTTTCCGCCCATCCGTTTCCTGCCAGGTTTCGTGACCTTTACCCGCAATCAAAACGATATCGCCCGGTCCGCACTCCCGAACAGCCTGGCGTATGGCCGTAGCCCGGTCGATGATCACCCGGGCCTTCCCCGGGTTTTTCAAACCGGCCAGCATATCCCCGATGATGGACTCCGGATTTTCACCACGGGGGTTGTCCGATGTCATCACGATGCGATCGGAAAGCGATTCGGCCACCTGGGCCATCATCGGCCTCTTGCCGCTGTCGCGGTCGCCACCACAGCCAAAAACACACACCAGGCGGCCATGCAGATGTGATCGCAATGCGGTCAAAGCCTGTTGCAGCGCATCCGGGGTATGCGCGTAGTCGACCACCACCACGGGCTGGGCTGCGTCCCCTCCCATGCAATGCATGCGCCCCGGAACAGCGCGCATCATTTCCAGCTGATGCATCACCTGGCTCCAGGGCATGCCCAGCAGCGCAAGCGTTCCGGCGGCAGCCAGCAGGTTGGAAATATTGAAGGCGCCGAGCAAACCGGTTCGTATTTCGCCATCACCCCAGGGCGACACCAGCCTGATTTTCATGCCCAGGGAATCCATCTGCAGCACCGAGCCCCGCAACTCGCTTGACCCGTTGGTGCCGTAGGTAAAAACCTGCGTGCCGTTACTGATCTCGCCTGCCAGCACTTTGCCGAAAGCATCATCCAGGTTGATCACGGCAAACCGCGGATGGTAGTCAATGAACAGGCGGCGTTTCGCTGCGGCATAGGCTTCCATCGTCCCGTGGTAATCCAGGTGGTCGCGGCTCAGGTTGGTGAACACGGCCGCATCAAACGCCACGTCATCGCAACGGCCCTGGTCAAGCGCATGAGATGACACCTCCATGGCCAGTTTTTCCACGCCCTGGTCGAGGCAGTCTGAAAGCATGGCCTGCAGCGAAACCGGGTCGGGTGTCGTCATGTTGGCAGGTTTCAACCCGCCGAGCGGCCCGTAGCCTATGGTGCCAATGATTCCCGCATCTCCGCTGGTGGCTTGCCACGCCTGCGCAATGAAGTGGGCGGTGGATGTCTTGCCGTTGGTGCCGGTGACCCCTGCGATGGTCAAATGATCCGACGGAGAGTGGAAGAAACGGGCGCCGATACCCGACAGGAGCCGCCCCAGCCCGGGAACAGCGACCGCTGGAATTTCCAGCGGCGGCACTTCCGCCAGGCCGTCGTGGATCACGACAGAGGCGCCGCGGCCCTGTGCCTGCGCTGCGTACTGCATCCCGTGGGTGCGTGCACCGGCCACGGCCAGGAAGGCCTGGCCCGGCGCCACGCGCCTGGAGTCCAGTTCGATGCCGGTGATGACCAGGTCGGGAACGGAATCGCACCAGCCTTCCAACAGCGTTTGAACACTCATGGGACAGCTCAATCGCCACCCCCAAGGTCCAGTTCGGAGGCCTGAGTGTGTGCGACCATTCCTTCAAAATTGTCCGGAGGAATATTGAGCAGGCGCATTGCGCCCGTCATCACTTCTGAAAAAAGCGGCCCTGCGACCAATCCGCCATAGTACTGGCCCGCGGACGGATCGTTGATGATCACGATGCCAACCACCCTGGGATCACTGGAGGGTGCGAACCCGGCAAAGCTGGCGATGTAACGCGAGGCATAACCTGATGCGCTGGCCTTGCGCGAGGTTCCGGTTTTTCCCGATACGCGGTAGTTGGCAACCCGCGCATTTTTGCCGGTGCCTTCAGGCCCCGTGACGGTCTCCAGCATGGCCGCCACCTGGCGCGCAATGACCGGATCCAGGATCGAGGTCGGGGGATTGGTCGCCCCCATGACCAGGCTGGGGCGGCGCAGGCGCCCTTCGTCGGCCAGGGCGGCAAATGCCTCGGCCAGTTGCAAAGCAGTGACGGAAATTCCGTAGCCGTAGGAAAGGGTCGCCTGCTCCACCCGGCGCCAACGGCGATAATTTCTCAACACGCCTGCCGATTCACCCGGAAAGCCGGTTCCGGTCACGTCCCCGAACCCGAAGCGGTCATAGGTATTCCACATGTGCTCCGGTTCAAGGTCCAGAGCAATCTTGGTGGCCGCCACGTTCGAGGACTTGGTGATGAGACGGGTCACGTCGATTGGCCCGTAATTGTGGGTATCTTTAATCGTGTGCCCGCCTACGTTGATATAGCCGGGGGATGAATCGATCGGTGTCGTCGGGGTGTATCTTCCGGTTTCCAGGGCCGACGCGACGACAAACGGTTTCATCACTGAACCCGGTTCAAACACGTCGGTGATCGCGCGGTTTCTCAAGCCTTCGCTGTCCATGCTGGCGTGGTTCGGGTTGTAGGCCGGCTGATTCACCATGGCCAGCACTTCGCCGGTTTTCACGTCCAGCAGGACAACGCTACCGGAGCGCGCACCATGCTTGAGCACGGTGCGCTTGAGCTCCCGGTAGGCGAGGTATTGCAGGCGGCGGTCAATGGTGAGACTGAGATCGTGTCCGGGCTCCGATTCACGGACCATTTCAACGTGCTCGACGGTGCGCCCGAGGCGGTCCCGGATGATGCGCTTCAAGCCGGGTTTGCCCTGGAGCCAGTCGTTGTAGGCCAGTTCCAACCCTTCCTGACCCACGTCATCGATGTTGGTGAATCCGATCACGTGTGAAGTCACTTCGCCCGCGGGATAGAACCGGCGATATTCTTTCTGCAAAAATACACCGTGCAGTTTCAGCGATTTGACCTGGGCCGCGACATCCGGATGCAGCCTCCGGCGCAGCCAGACAAACTCGCGCGCGGAACGCTGTGTCAGGCGGCGTTCGATTTCATCGGCATCGACACTGAGCGCTTCGGCCAACGGCACGATGTCTTCAGGCGACTGCAGCAACAATTTTGGATTGACCCAGACCGAGTCAACCGGTGTGCTCACGGCCAGAGGCTCGCCGTTACGGTCCAGGATGTTGCCCCGGCGGGTTGGAACCACGACTTCCCGCAAGTAACGGGCTTCTCCCTGGTCCTGCAGAAAATCCGTATCGACGATTTGCAGATTGACTGCCCTTGCAACCAGCGCGACGGCGCACAGCAGGAACATCCCCAGGAATCCGTAAAGCCTGCTCAGGGGAGCCACGTGGTTTTCAGCGTGGCTCATGGCTTCTCCACGACCAGGATCAGGGATTTATCCGGCAAATCCATGCCGAGCTCTTCGCGCGCCTTGCTTTCCACGTGGCCGGCGTCCGCCAGCCACGCCTGCTCCAGTTGCAGACGGCTCCACTCGGCGATGATTTCGTCGCGCTGGTCTTCCAGCAATCCCAGCTGGACCGACGCCCTGCGACTTTCGTGGCGTGCGTAAACCACCCCCAGCGCACTGCAGATGACGGCAGCCAGTGTGATCAATAGGACTATGAATCGAGCATTCAACCAAGTTTCTCCGCAACCCTCATGACAGCGCTTCGTGCACGGGGATTGACGGAGAGTTCAGCTTCAGAGGCTTTGATGGCTTTACCAACCGGCTTCAATATGGGCTTGCTATCCGGGTGCAGCGGGATGTTTCTGCGGACCTTTCCTGGTCGTACGGCTTCTCTAATCGTCCGTTTGACCAGGCGGTCCTCGAGGGAATGAAAACTGATTACTACCAGTCTTCCTCCCGGGCGCAACAACCTTATTGCTGTATCCAAACCCTTGGCCAGGTTAGCCATTTCATCATTTATAAAAATCCGGATTGCCTGAAAACATCGTGTTGCTGGATGTTTGTTCTTTTCCCGGCGGCCTATCGTATTTTCGATCAATCTCGCCAACTGACCGGTCGATTCAAGCCGCTGCTCTCGCCGGGACATCACGATGCTCCTGGCAATCCTGCGCGCATGGCGCTCCTCTCCGAACTCCCAAAACACGCGGGTCAATTCCCGTTCCGGTGCGTCAGCCAACCACTCTTTGGCCGGCACACCCTGTAATGGGTTCATACGCATATCCAGTGGACCATCCCCCATAAAGGAGAAACCCCGTTCCGGATCGTCCAGTTGCGGCGAAGAAACCCCGAGATCCAGCAAGATGCCGTCCGGGCCTTCATCAACGCCCCATTCATGGACGTAGCGTTCCATATCTGCAAAGTTTCCCTGGACAACGGTCAGTCGCGGATCTTCCTGTTGCAACTTCCTTCCGGCGGCGATGGCCTCCGGGTCCCTGTCCAGGGACAACAAGCAGCCTTTCCCGGACAAGCGGGCTAAAATTCCCCGGCTGTGTCCGCCTCTTCCAAAAGTGCCATCGACGTACTTCCCGTCTGGCCGGATTTTGAGCGCTTCCAACACTTCTTCCAGTAAAACCGGCTGGTGCTGGTAATCACTCATTTACTCCGTTTTACACCTCTGGCTGTCTTGCGCCCGCCTAAAGCACCAGGCGGGTCATTTCTTCTGATGCGCCTTCGTCAAGGCTGCGTTCTTCTTCTGCCCGCTTCTGATTCAGAACATCCTCGTCCCAGATCTCGAAGCGGTTGCCCATTCCAAGCAGCGCGACCCGTTTTTCCAGTCCTGCTACCTGCCGCAGCGTCTGCGGTATCTGAATCCGGCCGTTACCGTCCGGTTCGACTGCACTGGCACTCCCCACCAGTTTTCTTTGCAGGCTGCGATGACCCGGGTTAAACGTACTCAAACCCGTCACTTCGTCCCGCACCCGTTCCCATTCCTTTTCCGGGTAAAGGTATAAGGCCCCGGAATCGAAAGCACTGTAAGTGAGAACCATCCGCCCGCCGCTTAAATCCTGGATCATTTCCCGGTAGCGCACCGGCATGGCCAGGCGCCCTTTCGAGTCGAGATTGATTGCGGTCTCACCAAAAAACACTGCTTCCCCACCAATATGACACTAGATACCACTAATTCCCACTAAAGTGCACGATAGTGATTTAGCAAGCGAATGTCAAGCACGACAACGACTTAGATGACGAGAAGGTGCTATTGAACCCTGGCCGGGTGGCGGCCGGGAGGCCGAAATGAGGCAATTCAAGGGACTGCGTGGGAAAAATCAAGTGGGAGCCGGCCGATAAGCCGGGTTCTGTCGTGGGCAATCATTCATCTGGGACCGCCGTCACCGGCGACCTCAAGCAACCTACCCGAAAGCACCGCGGGCCGCGGCATTGCTTTCCTATTTGGTCTTGCTCCGGGTGGGGTTTACCTCGCCGCAGAGTGTTACCACCTGCGCGGTGCGCTCTTACCGCACCATTTCACCCTTACCCCTTTCCGGTCGAACCGGTCCGGGGCGGTATCCTTTCTGTTGCACTTGCCGTGGGCTCACGCCCCCCAGGAGTTACCTGGCACCCTGCCCTATGGAGCCCGGACTTTCCTCCCTGCATTGAACCGAAGTTCAAAACAGAGCGATTGCCTGGCCGACTCCCACCTCCATTTTCCCCTACCGGAGCGCGAATTCATAGCACCGATGTTCAATCACCTTGCTGTTCGAGAGCCGAGTAAAGTTCACGGCGCGGCACATCGTGTAATTTTGCAGCAACCCGGGCAGCCTGGCTGGCCGGCAAATATTCCTGCAGTGACCTTGCGAGGCCCAGCGCTGCGGAGAATTTTTCGTTTTCATCAGCTTCGCTTCCGGAGACGACAACCACAAATTCACCTTTGACCTGGTTGGCGTCGCCTTGTATCCGTTCAATGACCCCGGCGACGGTTCCGCGCAAAACCGTTTCGAACTTTTTCGTCATCTCCCGGCAGACCGCGATCCGCCGGTTTTCCCCAAAAACAGCCGCCAGGTCGGCAAGGCTCTCCTGGATTCGATGACTGGATTCGAAAAACACCATTGTTCGAGGTTCGTTTCTCAAGCTCGACAGGCGCTTGCACCTGGCCGCCTGGCGCGCCGGCAAAAACCCTTCGAAAGTAAACCGGTCGGTGGCCAGGCCGCTGATCGAAAGGGCGGCAGTGACGGAACTCGCCCCGGGAACCGCCACCACTTCCACACCAGCCCCGATCGCCAGTTGCACCAGGCGATAGCCGGGATCGGAAACCAAGGGCGTCCCGGCATCCGAAACCAGCGCAACCGAGTCACCGTTGAGCAATCGCTCAACCAGTTTCGGCGCTATTTGCTCCTCGTTGTGTTCCTGCAGAATAAGCAGGGGCCTGTCCAGTCCATGCCGGGACATCAGGACGCGGGTGTGGCGGGTATCCTCGGCCGCGATCACATCGACCGCCGCGAGCACCGCGAGCGCACGCAACGTGATGTCTTCCAGGTTGCCGATAGGTGTCGCTACCACGTACAGTCGGGCATCACTCATAGAGCCACATTATGAATCAAAGAAGCGCGCATTGCGGTATCATTTTGCAGTGATGCAGACACGAAAAAAATATCGACCAGACCCCAGGGCGGTTTCGATCTTCTCTCCAGCCTGGCTGCTGACAGCTTTGCTTGTTCTGACTCTTTCCGCATGTTCGGCCACGGGGCCATCGTGGGCGCCGGAGCCGGCGCAAAACAGCGATGGCGCAGCCTTGTTCGCCAATGGCGAATACGAGGCCGCTGCGGAGGCCTGGCAGTCGCAAGCACTGGATGCGGAGCCACAACAGGCAGACGGCTTGCGGGTGCGCGCGGCTGACGCCTGGCTGCTGGCCGGAAAGCCATCCAGGGCCAGCGACGAGCTGCGCTGGGTCAACCGGGAAGCCCTGGCGCCGATGGACGCATCGAGACTCGCCCTTGTCCTGGCGGACCTGGCCCTGCGGAATAACCGGCCGGATGAGGCGGAAATCCTGTTGGAAGAGGCGCGTGCGAACCTCCCTTCCGCTTCGCGCCAACGCTACGAGAACCTGCAGGCCACACTGGTCAAACACATTTCTACGCCCGGTTCCCGGGATATTTCAGCGGCTGCGAAAATCAGCGCGAGAATGCCCTATTATGATCCGGAAGCTTCAGTTGACCTTGTACGCTCACTGGAAGCCGTTTCTTCAGGCGAGCTGGCACTCCGCGCGGACAACCCCAGGGGTGACCGTCAATTAACCGGTTGGCTGGATCTCACCCTGGTTATCCGGAACAACCTGGTTGTCCCGGACGGTGTTACCGCCGCCATCAACGATTGGAAATTACGCAATCCCGTATCACCTGCTCACGGTTGAGCAGGCGCTCGATACCTGGCTCCGATACCGCCAGCTTTTTACACCACCCCGAAAAATTGCGGTTTTGTTGCCTGAATCCGGCCGCCTGCAATCAGCCGGTGAAGCGATTCGCGATGGCCTGATGAGTGCATACCTGGATAATCCCTCCGGCGCGGAACTGCTGTTTTTTGCGACCGGCGATGATGAACAATCCGCCATCTCGGGGTATTTCAATGCGCTCGACGCCGGCGCGGACTGGATTATCGGGCCACTCAAAAAGGAATCCGTCGAAGCCATGCTCAACCTGGCAGGCATGTCTACCCCGGTGCTTGCGCTCAATGATCTGCCGGAGAATTTCATTCCACTCCCCGGCCTGTCCGGACAGGTCACCAGTCTTTCCCTTTCACAGGACAATGAAGCCGCCTCCATTGCCACCCATGCACTGGCCAACGGTTACCAGAGAGCCCTGGTCATGGCGCCTGAAGACCCGTGGGGGGAAAGGATGGCCAGTGCATTCGAATCTGAATTCCTACGCGAAAACGGGCAAATCCTGGCTGCAACCCGCTACGTTGAATCGGAAAATGATCATACTGTGACCCTGGAACGTGTTTTGAAAATCGATGAAAGCAAGGCGCGGGAACGAAGACTTGAAAACACCCTGCAAATGACGCTGGAATTCCAACCTGTGCACCGACAGGACATCGATGTGATTTTCCTTGCAGCCAGCGCCAACCAGGCACGGCTGATACGTCCGCAACTCAAGTTTCACGAGGCCGGTGATATCCCCGTCTATGCTACCTCCCGTATTTATTCCGGTGAGCCGGACCCGTTAAAAAACCAGGATTTGAATGGCATCCGTTTTCCCGCAGCTCCCTGGCAACTCACCCACCCGTCATTGGCAGATATTCCCGACTTTGCCAGCATCCGGCGTGGCAACCGGTCTTCGCTGTTTGCACTGGGCCAGGATGCCTGGAACCTTCTGCCGTGGTTGTCCCTGATGCAAAAAGATCCGGATTTCGTGTTTCCCGGGCAATCCGGTTATTACCATCGCGCACCGCGGAGTGAAGCGCTCCAGCGCGAGCCTGCCTGGGCCGAGTTCAAAGCAGGACAGCCGGTTCCGTTAAGGGCGACCGGTGGGCAGGAAGCACGCTAGTGGCCTGTAACTGAGGAAGCGTAAGGCGGATGGCGAATACGCGACAGCGGGGCAGCCACTGGGAGCAGGTCGCGGAATCATTCCTGAACGGTCGCGGCATGGAGACCCTGGAGCGCAACTACCAGGCGCGATTCGGCGAAATCGACCTGGTCATGCGGGACGGAAATACCCTGGTATTCACCGAGGTCAGGTATCGCGGCAACGATGGCCACGGCAGCGGCGCGGAAAGCGTAACCCTGACCAAGCAACGGCGCCTCATCAGCGCTGCCCGCCGTTTTCTCCAGTATCATCCGGCGGAAGCCACCCGGCCTTGCAGATTTGACGTCATTTCAATCGGCTCGGACGAGGGCAGAACGCTGCTGAACTGGATCCGCAACGCTTTCGACGCTGGTTAATCGAGGAACCCTCATGCCAGTACCAGCCCAGGAGTCTGTCGGGTCCTAAATGATCTGACAGACTCCCAATATAGCCATCGCGTAGACTGCGGCCACGATGTCATCCAGCATGATGCCCAGGCCGCCGCTGAACCGGTTTTCCACCCACCGGATGGGCCAGGGCTTCAGAATGTCAAAAAAACGGAACAGCACAAAGGCCGCCAGCCACCAGGGCCAGGATACCGGCAGGAAAGCAATCGTCAGCCAGTAGGCAACCATTTCATCCCAAACGATCCCGCCCGGGTCATGCCGCCCCAGGCGGTTGCTGCTGACGGTGCATATTTGGACGCCCAGCAGGAAAAAGCCGGCAAGCAGTAGCCAGAATCCCAACACCGGCAGGCTTTTAAGCGCTAAAGCGAAAGGCACTGCGAACAAGGTACCCATGGTGCCCGGGGCGTAACGCGACAGCCCGGAACCAAATCCAAACGCGATGAAACCGGGCAGCGTTCCGAGTGCGACTTTGCGCACATCCGGGTCCCGGTCAACAAGCCTGATCACTTGCTTTCCGTCTGCTGGCTGCCAAAGTGCCGGTAACCGCTGTTTTGCGGCTCGTAAGTTCCACCCTGCGGGGTTCTGAAAACCAGGCCGCTCCGGTCGTTGATCACCCCGATGACAGACAACTCGAGGCCAATCGACCGCGACAGGGCCGGAAGCGCTGTCACCGATCCGGGCGGAAGGGTGAAACACAGCTCGTAATCGTCACCACCCGCCAATTGCAGGGGCCAGCGTTCTTCCGCAGGCAGGGTTGCCAGGCTGGCCGGGCAAGGCAGTTTATCCAGTTCGATTTCGGCCCCGGCGCCGGACTGCTCGAGAATATGGCCAATATCCGCAACCAGGCCATCGGAGATGTCGATACAGGAGGTCGCAACTCCCGTCAACCTGCGTCCCAGTTCCAGGCGGGGCACAGGGTAATCCAACGCCGCCAGGTCACTTGCTGCCGGGGTTTCGCCGCGTTTCAGCATGCTCAGAGCGTATGCGGCTGCGCCGGGGCTGCCTGAAACCACGATCAGATCACCCGGAGCAGCACCTGAACGCACCAGGGCTCGGCCTTTCTCAACCAACCCCAGTGCGGTGATGGTGATGCTCAGCGGACCTCGGCTCAAGTCCCCCCCGGCCAGCAGAATCCGGGACCGCTGAGCCAGTCCCGCCATACCGTTTGCGAATGAATCCAGCCATTGCCTGTCTTCGGATGGCAGGGTCAGCGCCATGAAAAACCAGGCCGGGGCAGCACCCATGGCCGCCAGGTCGCTGAGGTTGACGGCGAGCGCTTTGTGGCCGATTGCCGCAGGCCCGGTTGAGGCCGGGAAATGAACCCCCTCCACCAGCGTATCGGTGCACACGACGAGTTCATGGCCGGCGGGAACGGCGAGAACCGCCCCGTCATCACCGATGCCCACGACACAGTCCGGGGTTTCCGGCCCGGACGGGATACAGATGATTTCCTGCAGGCGGGCGATCAGGTCGAACTCATCGAGCGAGTTTCGCTTCCCTGCTTCCGGCTGCGCCGGAAGGCGGCTGCGCTCAACGGCAAGGTCTGGCCGCCCCTCTGGCTTCGCCAACCGGGTCGTCACTTGGGAGTCTCACGCGCCACGGCACTGGATTTCAAGCAGGAGCCTGGCCGGTTTCTTCCGGCCGCCAGGCCCGGGCTGCTTTGTCCAGGACGGCGTTGACGTAGGCATGGCCCTGCTCTGATCCGAATCGATGCGCCAGGTCCACGCATTCATCGACAACCACGCGAAAAGGCTGCTCCGGGCAATTGAGCAGTTCGAAAGCTCCGATTCTGAGCACCACCTGTTCCATCAGGTCGACCTGGCTGAATGGCCGGTCCAGAAATTCCTGGATATCGCCGTCCAGGCTTTCCTTGCCCGCGCTGACTCCCCGCACCAGTTTTTCAAAATGCTCGACATCGACACCATTCATATCCTGGACGGCCAGGAACTGCGCAATAATTTCCTTCCCCTCCTGGCCCGTAATCTGCCATTGGTAAATGGCCTGCAGAGCCCTGCGACGGGCCCTGCTGCGTGATTCGAATTGCTGCCTGTCACTCATGGGGCGGACAGCCCGTCAAGGTGGCTCTCGACCGCTCGCAGGGTTTCCACCATTTCAATGGCAGCCATCGCGGAATCGAAGCCCTTGTTCCCCTCACCGGTTCCGGCTCTTTCCAGCGCTTGCTCCACCGTGTCGGTAGTCAAAACACCGAAAATCACCGGGATACCGATGGTCCAGCGAAACCCGCATGAGGCCCCTGGCGCACTCCCCTGCCACGTATTCGAAATGCGGCGTACCACCCCGGATCACGGCGCCCAGCGCAATCACCGCGTGGTATTTTTTCGACGATGGCGAACCGCTCCGCCAGCAGCGGTAATTCGAACGCGCCGGGAACCCAGGCCAGCACGACGTTTGACTCGCCGATGCCCTGTCTTTCCAGGGCATCCCGGGCCCCGGAGACCAGTTGATCAACGATAAAATGGTTGAAACGGCTTGCAACCACCGCGATGCGCAGATCGCTGTCCCGCGTTGAGGAACCGATGTCCTTCATGCGCTTTCCGCCTCTTCAGCAAGCGTGTCGATATACTCGGTAACCTCCAGCCCGAACCCGGCGAGCCCGGTCAATTTCCAGGGTGCGCTCAGCACGCGCATTTTCCGGATACCCAGGTCCGCGATGATCTGGGCGCCGATGCCATAGGTGCGCAATTCACGCGAACGCCGGTTATCGCCATTCGCCGCGATCGCAGGCGCCGGCTTTTGCTGGATCTGGTGGAGGATGTCATCGTCATCCCGGTTACCGCCCAGCACGAGCGCGAGCCCGCTTCCCGACATGTCGATCTGGGCCAGTGCGGTGCGCAAGGGCATTCCGAAATCCGAACGCCTGATGGACAGGACGTCACTCAGGGGATTTTGCACATGAACCCTGACCAGGAACGGCTTTTTGGGATTGGGCACACCACGAATCAGGGCCAGGTGCAGTTTGTCCTCGATCCGGTCCCGGTAGGTATGCAGGGTGAACGGCCCAAAATCTGTAATGACCTCATGGGTGGAAACATGGTCAACCGACTTTTCGTTCTCCAGCCTGTAGCGGATCAGTCCGGCAATGGTGCCGATCTTCAGGCCATGCTGCCGCGAAAATTCCTCCAGCTGTGGCCTGCGGGCCATGCTGCCATCCTCGTTCAGGATCTCCACCAGGACCGCGGCCGGCTCCAGGCCCGCCAGCATGGCCAGGTCGACACTCGCTTCGGTGTGTCCGGCCCGGGCCAGTACCCCGCCGGGATTTGTCATCAGCGGAAAGACGTGTCCGGGTTGCGCAAGGTCTTCTGGGACGGCATCCGGCCGGACCGCGGTGCGAATGGTATGGGCCCTGTCATAGGCGGATATCCCGGTCGTAATACCCTCCGCGGCCTCGATCGAAACCGTGAAATTGGTCGCAAACCGGGTCTGGTTGGCATTGACCATCAAGGGCAAATGGAGTTGTTTGCAGCGCTCCCTGGTCAACGGAAGGCAGATCAATCCACGCCCGTAACGGGCCATGAAATTGATGTCCTCCGGCCGGACCTTGGACGCCGCCATGATCAGGTCACCCTCGTTCTCACGGTCTTCGTCATCCATCAGGACGACCATGCGCCCTGCCCGGATATCCTCGATGAGTTCAGGGATGCTATTCAGTGTGGATTTTGTTGGCATAATTATTCCCGGCCCTGGTATTGCGGGGCCATCAGGCGTTCGAGGTAGCGTGCGATAAGATCAACTTCCAGGTTTACCGGGTCTCCCGGCCTGCAGGCTACCAAGCGTTGTGACTTCCAGCGTATGGGGGATCAGGCATACCGAAAACCGGGCGCCATCGACTTCGTTTACAGTCAGACTGACGCCGTCGATACACGCCGACCCCTTCTTCGCGATGTAACGCGCCAGTTGGGCCGGCGCCTCGAAATCGAACCGCTCCGCCCGCGCGTCCGGGTGACGGGAAACCAGCCTGGCCATGCCGTCGACATGACCGGTGACCAGGTGACCGCCCAGCCGGGCTTCAAGGCCCAGCGCCAGTTCCAGGTTGACCGCTTGTCCCTGCCGTAACCGGCCAAGCGTTGTCAGGCCCAGTGTTTCCTGCGAAACATCAGCGAAAAAACCCGAGGGGTAAGGCTCGAGCATGGTCAGGCACACGCCGGAAACGGAAATACTGTCGCCCACGTGCACCGACCTGAAATCCAGGCTGCTGCAATCTATCTGCAGGCGGCAGTCACCCCCCTTCTCGGTCTTGTTTTTCAAAATTCCCGTGCTTGCTACGATTCCGGTAAACATATTCAGCGCCTGAATTGGGTTTGGAGGCGAATTCTGAGGTCGTTGCCCAAATGGGCCGTTTCCAGCACTGTTAGATGCGTTCTTTCGGCCATGGATTCAAGCGGTCCAAGCGCGAAAGGACCGGGGCCGCCGTCGCCCATCAGAACCGGTGCCTGGTAGATCAGAATTTCGTCCACGAGGTTTTCTTTCAGCAGTGCGCCGCAAAGCGCAGCGCCAGCCTCGACCTGGACTTCATTGACCTCCATCTGACCCAGCGAGTCGAGCAAATGAACCAGGTTTACCCGGTCACCCTTTGCTGGCAGGGCCAGGCATTTCGCATTTGACGAAGCCAGCACAGCGGGAATGGGAATTGAGCCGTCGCCAACGATCAGTGCCTTTCCGGGCGCCGCCAGGATTTTGCTGTTGGCCGGGATGCGCCATTGGCTGTCAACGACGACCTTGAGCGGTTGTTTGACAGCCTCGTCCACGCGGGCGTCCATCGAAGGATCATCCGCCAGCACGGTGCCGATACCGGTCAGAATGACTGACGAACGGGCCCGCCAACGCTGCACGTCCTGCCTCGATGCTTCGCTGCTGATCCATTGGCTTTCGCCGCTACGCAACGCGGACCTGCCATCGAGACTGATCGCGCTTTTGACCCGCACCCAGGGCCGTCCGGTTCGCATGCGCGAAAGGTAACCGGGATTCAGAGCATCCGCCTGTTGCGCCATCAGGCCGGTTTCTACCGCCAGGCCGGCCGCCAGCAATTGCTGCCGCCCGCCACCGTTCACATGGGGATTCGGGTCCCCGGATGCGATCACGACACGCGCAATACCCGCTTCAATAAGGGCTTTTGTGCAAGGTGGCGTCCGGCCCTGGTGGTTGCAGGGCTCCAGCGTCACGTAGGCAGTCTTTCCGCGAGCCGATTCGCCCGCATCCTGCAACGCCGCGATTTCCGCGTGCGCCCCACCGGCTTCACGATGCCAACCTACACCGGCGATCCGGTCGCCATCGGCGATGACGCATCCCACCCGGGGATTGGGATCAGTGGTAAACAGGCCTTTTCGCGCAACGCGCAAAGCCATGGACATGCATTCGTGGTCGAATCGGGAAAAATTCACTGCTTGCGCCGTTTGCCAGGCGTCCCACCGCTATCCAGTAGCGATATCTGGCGCAAATCACGATCCGCCGGCGCTTCCCGCTCCAGGCTTTCAATGACGTCCCGAAACGCCTGTACATCCTCGAAACGTTTGTACACCGATGCGAAACGTATATAGGCGACGTGATCGAGTTTGCTCAGTTCCCGCATCACCCATTCACCGATCAATGAGCTGGGAATTTCCGAATCCTCGACGCTGGAGATTTCCCGCAACAGCGAACGGATCGCACGCTCCACTTCGCGTGTCTCTACCGGGCGTTTTTCGAGCGCACGCATCATACCGGCGCGAAGCTTGTCTTCGGAAAAGGCCTGCCGCGCGCCACCTGCCTTGATGACTCGCGGCGCCTTCAGCTCCGGTCCCTCGTAGGTATTGAAACGCAAACCGCAACTTTCGCACTGACGGCGCCTTCGTATCTGCATACCATCACGGGTCAGTCGCGAATCGACCACCCGCGTGCTTTCGTGGTTGCAAAAGGGGCACCACATACTATTGTGTCTCGCTTCCCTCGGCAACTGCTCCCTGCGTTGCTCTACCTCCTGCATCCCTGCAGTCGTGCTCCGGCTGCAAGCAGCCGAAGGCGGCTGCGCTCGACAGCATCGTTGGGTCTTCCCTCTGGCTTCGCCAGCCGGGAAGACAAGGGAGAGACTTGGCGGCCGCTTTTCTCATGAATATACCGGGTGTTTGTGGCAGAGTTTGAGGGCGGTGGCTTTTGCTTGCTGCTCCACTTCGCTGTTGCCGATGTTGTCCAGGACGTCGCAGATGACGCTGGCCAGTTCCTGGCAGTCGGCAATGGTGAAACCCCGGGTCGTGACCGCCGGGGTGCCCAAGCGCAGGCCACTGGTGACGAACGGAGAACGGGGCTCTCCGGGCACCGTATTCTTGTTCACGGTGATAAAGGCGCGGCCGAGGGCTTCCTCTGCGTCTTTGCCGGTGAATTCCTTGCCAATCAGGTCGACCAGGAACAGGTGGTTATCCGTCCCGCCGGAAACGATGCGGTAACCGCGTTCCATGAAGATCGCCGCCATGGCCCGGGCGTTGTCGATAACGTCGCGCTGGTACACTTTGAATTCCGGATCAAGGGCTTCCTTGAACGCAACGGCCTTGGCCGCGATCGCGTGCATCAGGGGTCCGCCCTGCGTACCCGGGAACACGACGGAATTAAGGGCTTTTTCCATCTTTTCATCCGCGATGGCGAGAATAATGCCTCCGCGCGGGCCACGCAGGGTCTTGTGGGTGGTGGAGGTCACCACGTGGGCGTGGGGAACGGGGTTGGGGTATACACCTGCGGCCACCAGGCCGGCCACGTGCGCCATGTCAACCAGGAACCAGGCGCCGACCTGATCGGCAATTTCGCGCATCCGGGCCCAGTCAATCCTTCTGGAGTAGGCCGAGAAGCCTCCGATCAGCATCTTGGGACGATGCTCCTGCGCCAGCGCATCGATGAGGTCATAGTCGATCATCCCCGTTTCAGTGTTGATCCCGTACTGAACCGCATTGAATAATTTGCCGGAGAAATTCACCGGGCTCCCGTGCGTGAGGTGCCCGCCTTCGTTGAGACTCATGCCGAGGATGGTGTCACCCGGATCGAGCAATGCATGGTAGGCAGCTGCATTGGCCTGGGAACCGGAATGGGGCTGCACGTTAGCGTAATTTGCACCGAACAGCTCTTTCGCCCGCTCCTGCGCCAACCGTTCGGCTCGATCGACAAATTCGCATCCGCCGTAGTACCGCTTGCCAGGGTACCCCTCGGCATACTTGTTGGTCAGTACCGAACCCTGCGCCTCCAGAACCCTGGGGCTGGCGTAGTTCTCGGAAGCGATAAGCTCAACGTGGTCTTCCTGCCTGGCCCGTTCTGCCTCGATGGCATCGGCCAGTTCATCGTCAAATCCGCGTATGCGGAAGGTATGGTCAAACATTCCTGGTCCCGTATCCTTCAAATGGAAAGCTGGTTGGCGTGCATTGGAAAATAACGTTCGATTCTATCATTTTTACGCCGGTTATCGTGCTTTTGACGATCCCGGGATCGAAGACGGCCCGTTCTGGACCCGCAAGCCGGCATCACGCATAATCCGCAACGCGAACGAACACTGACCTGGCGGAAAATACGATGGCGCAATTCATATACACGATGATCGGGGTGAGCAAGATCGTGCCCCCGAACCGTACGATTATCAAGGACATTTCCCTGTCATTTTTTCCCGGCGCAAAAATCGGATTGCTGGGCCTCAATGGTGCCGGCAAATCGACCGTGCTGCGCATCATGGCGGGTGAAGACCCCGATTTCGAAGGAGAGGCCAGGCCGCAGCCGGGGATACGCATCGGTTACCTGCCGCAGGAGCCCCAACTGGATAACAGCAAAACGGTGCGGGAAATCGTCGAGGAAGGCGTTTCCGGCGTGCGAAACCTGTTGACCCGTTTCGACGAAATCAGCATGAAGTTCGCCGAACCCATGGATGATGATGCTATGAATACCCTGCTGGCCGAGCAGGCCGAACTCCAGGACCAGATCGAAGTCGCCAACGGCTGGGAACTGGAGCGCACGCTGGAAGTCGCCGCAGACGCATTACGGCTACCGGAGTGGGATGCGTCCGTGTCACACCTGTCCGGCGGTGAGCGCCGGCGGGTTGCGATCTGCCGGCTGTTGCTCTCGAGCCCGGACATGTTGCTGCTGGATGAACCGACCAACCACCTGGATGCCGAGTCGGTCGGCTGGCTGGAGCGTTTCCTCACCGGGTTTCCCGGCACCGTCGTGGCCATCACGCATGACCGTTATTTCCTGGACAATGCGGCGGAATGGATCCTGGAGCTGGACCGCGGATACGGAATTCCCTGGAAGGGTAACTATTCCTCGTGGCTGGAACAGAAAGACGAGCGGCTGAAGCAGGAGGACAGCCGCGAGCAGGCGCGCCAGCGGTCCATCCAGTCCGAACTGGAATGGGTTCGCTCCAATCCGGGTGGCCGCCGGGCCAAGAGCAAAGCGCGCCTGCAGCGGTTCGAAGAACTGAATGCACAGGACCTGCAAAAACGCAACGAGACCCATGAATTGTTCATCCCGCCGGGCCCGCGACTGGGCAACCAGGTCATCGAGGTTGAACATATCAGCAAGGGCTTTGGTGACCGGTTGCTGATCGATGATCTCAGCTTCAGCGTGCCTCCGGGGGCCATAGTCGGGGTTATCGGCGGCAACGGCGCCGGCAAATCGACACTGTTTCGCATGCTGACCGGTGAAGAACAACCAGACACCGGCGAAATCACTCTCGGCCCCACCGTTAGCCTCGCTTACGTCGATCAGAGCCGCGACAGTCTCAATGGCGAGCGCAGCGTCTGGGAAGAAATTGCCGACGGCGAGGAAATCATCCAGGTGGGCAATTACAAAACTCCTTCCCGCGCCTATGTAGGACGCTTCAATTTCCGCGGTTCGGACCAGCAAAAGCGGGTCATGGATTTGTCCGGCGGCGAGCGCAACCGCGTGCACCTGGCGAAACTGCTGCGTTCCGGGGGAAACGTGCTCTTGCTCGACGAACCGACCAACGACCTGGACGTGGAAACTCTGCGGGCACTTGAAGAGGCTTTACTCGAATTTCCCGGCTGCGCCGTGGTGATCTCCCATGACCGCTGGTTCCTCGACCGCATCGCCACTCACATGCTGGCTTTCGAAGGCGACAGCCACGTGGAGTGGTTTGAAGGAAACTACTCGGAGTACGAGGCCGACCTGAAAAGGCGTATCGGCGCCGACGCCGAAACGCCGCACCGGATGAGATACCGGCCTTTAACCGGGTAGCTGGTATTTTTGGGCATGCCCGGGGATTTCAAAATCACCGGGCAGCGGATCAAAAGGTCTGGGCTGGTAGCCCGGCGTGGTTCTGAATCCGCTGTCGTCAAAAATCATATCCCTGCCCTGGCGCCGGACCATTTCAGGATTAAGGCCCCCGAGTCCCGGTAACAGGGCGCCAAACCGCACCGCCACGGCCAGAACCCGGCCATCCAGGTTCAATGTGCGAACTCCCTTGCCACAGGCGGCCGCGGTCTTTTCAATCATTTGCCGGTAGCTGAGCGTGCTGCCGCCGCAGGCCGCGCTTTCCAGCCGGACGGCTGATTCACTGAGCAGACAACTGGCGGCCAGCGCGGCGAGATCATCAGCATGCACCGGCTGGCGCAGCCCTTTTGCATCTGACGCCACCGGAATAAACCCGAAGCGACGCCCGAATTTCGCCATCAAACTGATCGTGCGGTCCATGCCGCAGCCGTAAATCAGCGTCGGCCGGACCAGCGTCAGCGCGATGCCCTGCTCATTACAAAGGGTTCTGAGCTGCTCTTCCTCAGCCCGGATTCCCGCGATAAGTTCTTTTTCCTGCCGGTTTTCCGAATCGGCCTTGGTCAGCACACTCGTCGTGCTGAACGCAACAACCCTCTGCAACCCCTGTTGACTGGTGACGAGCCTGATCGCAAGACCAAGCGGTCCACAGGACACCAGGTGGCTGGCCGGGCCGGTTTCGTGTCCGGGCCGGATCCACTGCACGGATTCCGAAACCTCAACAGGGGTGACCGGGGCTTTGCGGCTGACGGCCAACACCCGGAAGCCGGCAATCGACAAGCGGGGCAATAAAAACACGCCCAACTGGCTGCTCGCGCCGGTAACCAAAACGGTTTCCCTCATGGCGCGGTTCGGGTGGTGCTTCTGCTTTGGACCCAGGCGATCGGCAGCGTCACGGCAAAACGCAGCCAGATACCGGCGATGACCAGCCAACGCAGTGGGGGACTGGTTTGCCGCGCCTGGAATTTCATGAAAAATCGCTGCATGCCACGGTGTTTTTGCCAGTGCACCCACATCGGACGGCTGGCGCTGGATACAGCCCTGGGCATGAAATACGCGGGCCGATGGCACAAACAGGCTATGCCAGCCCCGCTGATTCAGGCGGTACATCAGGTCAAGGTCTTCACAGTGCAGCCCATAGTCGCCATCCATGCAATCTGCCGCCAAAAATTCGGACTTCCTGAGCAGCATGCAGGCACCGGACACCGCCTCGGCCCGCGTCGTTTCCGCCGGAAGCAGGCCGGTCTTTTCAACCCCGTCAAAAAACGGAATCCACCGGCCCAGCCGCCACAGCCCTGAAAAAGTCAGCAAGCCTGACCACGGACCGGGAAACCGGCGCAGCGTGCCTCGCATCGGATGGCCTGCGCTGTCGACTACCAGCGGCCCGGCCAGCGCAGCGCCGGAGTCGCTATCCAGTGCGGCGCACAGGGCCTGCAGGGAACCGGGCAGCATTTCGCAATCGGGGTTCAGAATCAGCAGGTAATTACCGCCAACCGGTAATTCCCGGGCTGCGGCGTTGATCGCCCGGGCAAAACCCAGGTTTTCATGATTTTCAATGATTTCGACGTTTCCCGGCAGGCTCATGGCCCGCCGCAACTCCGTGATGCTGCCGTCTGCCGATGCGTTATCGACCACGATGATCCGAACCGGCAACTGCTGGTCGAGCAGGGACTGCAGGCAGCGGACCAGGGCAGCACCGGCATTGTAATTAACGACGATAACATCGATATCCGGATGATCGCCGGCCGGTTGCATCAGGTCCTGCCCAGCAGGCGATCCCACCAGCCGCTTGCCTGCCGGCTTTTTCGCAGGGCAGCTTTCAGTCCGGCCAGCTCACGTTCTTTTTCGGCCAGCAACTCACCTGCCGCCATGTTTTTCCGGATTTCATGGTAGTAATGCTCATAGACCGATTCACCGGCGTCATCAAACAGGCTCACTCCATGATCAATTTCCGGCAGGAACCGGTCATCGGCCGCGCAAACCGCGATGAAATATACGGGATCATGATTGGGCGACTCGGAACTCGAGAGCTGCCCACTGTTTTCCTGCTGAAAAGAGACACCGGGCTGGTTTTCCAGGGACCAAATGGCAGACTGGAAGAGCAGTTTCTGCCCCCAAAGGCGTACCGCCGGGAAATGCGCACGGAGCAGCGACTCCAACTCGTCCCGGTACAATTCCCTGATGTGGAATTCGTTGCGGGTCTGCAACTTGTCGGTATACACCGCCTTGTCCGGCGACGATATCAGCAGAAACCCGCCGGGTTTGAGCACACGCCGGAACTCCAGCATCAGGTCCCGGTGGTTTTCCAGGTGTTCCAGGGTCTCGAAAGAAACGACGCAGTCGAACTCGCCGTCTTCGAACGGCAGTTCCAGGCAGTCGGAAACCAGAAAGTTCAGCTGGCTTGCGCGGTAGCGGCTCCTGGCATGGGCGACCGCCGTCTCCGAAAGGTCGACACCGGTTACTGACCGCGCCACGGTCGCCAGCAGGGCCGAACCGTAACCCTCACCGCAGGCTGCATCCAGAACGTTCAGCCCCGCAACAAGTTGCCGCGCAAAGGCATAGCGGTGAAAGTGCTCGTACCAGATCTCGCGCACACACTCGGGTGTGAAGCGCTCACCGGTAAATTCAAGGGGCTTGGTCAAATCGGTTTTCACGTCTGGTATCGTCATCCGCTGATTTTAACCCATCGGGACCCCGGCCCGGCTCAGTGCATGCAGAATTTCTTCCCGCCTGGACCTCAGCGGATCAGCCGTGATGAAGGCCTGGACGCATTCCAGGTAATCCGGGTGCCGTGACAGCAGGCGTTCCATGCTCAACTGGTCCGGTTTGAGGCCGACCGGCCCGAACGAACGTCCCCCCAGGTGCACAACGTACACGTCATCGCACAGCACATTGCGCATCCCCTGGTGTACAACGCGCCGGGAGAAATCATTTTCTTCCCCGTAACCTTTGCCGAACAGCTCTTCGTCAAACCTGCCAACCCGGTCGATCGCCCGGCGGGAGATAGCCATGCAAAAGCCTACGGCAGTGGGCAGTTCAGGGTACATCGCCGTTCCGGTTCGTGAGATCACTTCGGCTACCGCTGCAGCATCCGGCGGCACCGGGTTGACTTCGCAGAATCCTGGCAGCGAAGCGATCTCGCCATTGTTGGTCCAGGGCGTCGCCGTTGCGATTGCCGGGTCGGAAGCCAGGCACCGTTGCATTCCCTGCAACCAGCCCGGCGTAACCTCGGTGTCCGAGTTCAGCAGTATCACGTCGTTCAGGCACGCCTGCATACCGGCATTCGCTGTTGCGACAAACCCCCGGTTTAACCGGTTGGCCCGGAATTTCCAGGCGGCAGGCGCCTTCGAGCGCCAGCGATCAATGACCGCCGACGTAGCGGGGTCCGTCGAAGCGTCGTCGATGATCAGCACATCCGTGCCCGGGTTTACCGTTGAAAAAACACTCGACAGGCAGCCATCCAGCTCTTCCGGCGCATTGAACACCGGCACCACGACGGTAACCGGCGCCGCGCTGTCCGCCGGTATAACCCTATTCATTGCGCTCCGTTCCATCGATGCGGGAGGCGGATAATGCCCAGTTCCCTGCTTTCGCCGGATACGGTAAAGCGGAGCTCGGCGGTATCACACAGGCGAATTCCCTGCGGGTCCATGGCGTGTCCGCGCAAGGAATAACTTCCCGGCAGCAGAGGCAGGGCGTTGAAACAAATCCGGAAACGAAAGTGCTGCTCATCCAGTCTTTCGGCATCGATGACATCGTAGTCTGAGGCCACCCCGTAAACCGGCGTGCCATCGGCACGCATCACTCCGAACAGCGCAACCGGGGGTCTGCCGTCCGGGGAATGCAGTACGAGCTCGGCCTCGAGGTCATCACCCATTCCGATCACCCGGTCGCCGTCACCCATCGAACCCGGCAAACTGAACTGGCTGACGCGGTAGAGCCCGCCCGCACCCTGCTGGGCGCGCCGATGGCGGGATTCGCTGGCGCTGCGTTCTTCGTGGTAAGCGAGGTAGGACTGGGTTACCGGAAACACATCGCCAATTTCCCGGCAACGTCCTTCGTGCAGCCACAGGGCCTGGCGGCAGAGTTTCTGCACCAGGTACATGCTGTGGGAAACCATCAGCAGCGTGTTTCCCCGCTCGAGGAAAGACTCGATCCAGCGGATGCATTTTTTCTGAAAGGACTCGTCACCGACGGCCAGAACCTCGTCTGTGATCAACAGTTCCGGGTCGGAGGCCGCCACCACCGCAAAACCCAGACGCACGACCATGCCCGATGAATAATGTTTGACCGGCTCATAGACGTAGTCGCCGATATCGGCAAAAGCCAGGATATCGTCCAAATGGCTGTCCAGATGTGCGGTGCTCATTCCCAGCAGGGCCGCTTTCATTTTCACGTTGTCCAGGCCGGAAAACTCGGGCTGGAACCCTGCGCCCAATTCCAGCAGCGCAGCGATACGCGCATTGACTTCGACCGATCCGCGGCTCGGGTTGATGACACCCGTCAGGATTTTCAGCAGGGTCGATTTACCGGCGCCATTTTCACCGATAATACCGAACGACTGGCCGGGTGTGACTTCGAGGCTGACGTCATGCAGGACTTCCGCACCTTCCCGGATTTCATTACCGGTCATCAGCGATGCGAACGCACGCAACCGTTCGCGCGGCCGGTGAACCCGGGGATAAAACTTGGAAACGCCCTTGATCCGGACCAATGGCTGCATCACAGGAAATCCTCGAAATGGGTGGCGAACCGTCTGAAGAATCTCAGGGACAACCAGAACACCAGGAGCGTCAGCAGCGGGTACCGCGAGGTCATATAGTGTCAGTTTGAAGTTTCCGTGCAGAATGAAATCACGCAGCCGCTCCATGTACCAGGTCATCGGGTTGAAACGCATCAGGCTGGCGAACCGCTCCGGCAGAAGACTGGAACTGTAAAGGATGGGCGTGGTGAAAAACCAGAACGTCATGAGCGGTGGGAGGATCTGCGAAACATCCCTGATAAAGACCTGCAGCGCGCTGACGAACAGCGCAATCCCGCTGGCCAGCAGGTAGAGCAGGGCCAGTACCGGCAGCGCCGCAAGAACGCCCAGCCAGTGGATCGAGGTGCCCGTCAGCTGCAGCACGATCAGGACCGCCAGGTAGCCCGCCAGGTTCATCAGGAAGCCGGCGCTGACCGCCGACAAGGGCAGCAACTCACTGGGAAAGGCCACTTTTCCGATCAGCGCGGCGTTCGCGCTGATGACGTTCGAAGAGCGGAGGATGGCTTCGGAAAATGCAGTCCACGGCCAGAAAGCCACCGCCAGGTAGGGCACGAAACCACCGGAACCGGCGTCGGCTACCCGGGTCTGGAAAATCGTTGTAAACACGAAAGCATAGACCGCCAGCAAAACCAGCGGCTGCAGAATCAGCCAGGCAAACCCGGTCAGATTTTCCAGGTAATCCGTCCTGATCGCCCGGGTGAGCAATTGGCGGAATACGTTGTTACTGAAAAAAAACACCGGCTTTGAATGCCAATCTATACCTGTTTGAATCAGTCACCCATCTCGGGAGCGAGTTCAAGGTTTTCACCGAAATATCGTTTGGCCATTTCTTCCGCCGCTCCGTCCGGCAGAACGATCGGGTTGGAAAGCACTTTTCTCAGGTAGCTCTTCCGGTAATCGTCGAGGTACTCTTTATGCGCCTTCTCAATGGCCTGTTCCTTGATTGCCTCGAAGGGTTGCACCTCGGAAGGAAAATACTGGTTGAGCCGGATAATGTGGTATCCGTAATTGGTTTCAACCGGTTCGCTGATCTCTCCAGGAACGCGCAGTGCAAATGCGGCCTCCTCGAACGGTTTGACCATTTCTTCCCGGTTAACCCGCGGGAAACGGCCATCGTTGACCGTCTTTGACGGGTCCTCGGAGTATTCGGCAACCATCGCATCGTAGAGAGATGGATCCGCTACCAATTGCTCGTACAGACCGGTTGCGATTTCCAATGCAGCTCCCGGTGAACGGCTTTCGCTGCTGATCAGGATATGTGAAACGTCGATCTGCTCCGGGCTTTTCCAGGCTTCCGGATTCAGAATGTATTGCTCGTGTGCGATCAATTCGAAGTCAACCGGTGGCGCATTGGCAACGACGTCTGCCAGCCACTCGGTGGCCAGTTCACTTTCCACCGCCAGTTCCAAACGAAGTTTTACCAGCGTTTCCTGGTCATATCCGGCTTTTTTTGCTTCTTCAGCCAGGGTTTTGCTCATCAGCAAATTACGCACCAGGGTTTCAACCTTTTCGCCATCACGGATGAACGTCAGACGATAGTCAGAAGGAATTTTGCTGAAAGCGGCATCGATCTCGGCCTGGGTCAGCACAACGTCGCCCTGCCGGGCCAGGGGCTCTTGTGAAAGGCCCAATGCGACCTCCAGGGTCTGACTTTCGGACCAAACAATCGAGGAAATAAGGGAGCACAAAACAATGGACAAAAATCGCAGTTTATTCATGATTATTCACACACGCAGATAACAGATACATTCCTTCTGAATAAACGAAGGGGCTGCAAAAGCAGCCCCCCGTTTAACCTACTGAATGCTTGGATTCAGCTATTTATCGAGATCAGATCATTTTCCAGTCGGAAATTAAGAATCCTATCTGGGTGTTCTGACTCTGATCTTACGGACATTGCCCTTATGCTGGAACAATCCACCATAAAATGCCTTGACCTGATCGCCTTCGTCATTTTCGACGTAGCCGTTCTCAAACTGCCAAGCCGCAAAACCGGTGACCGGCAGACCTACGAGACCAGCTGAATCTACATGATCCTTGTCAGAGTAATAATCAATCCAACCCCAACCATCGGTGAACTCATCCGATACCGTTATCAACAGGCTGTCGTCGTCGATTTCGGGGGTGCCGAAGATCGAACGTGAACCAAAACGGAGCACGTTAACTTCGTTACACAGTTGGAAAGAGGTGGGTTTACCCGGAACCTGTGGAGGCGCAGGTGAAACCACCGGCGGCTTAGTTGGGCCATCCGGGCTCTTGAAGGTCCGCTCGTCACGGTCATAAGTCACCAGTCCTACTGTTTCGCAAGCCCCACCGTCATAAGTCTCGGTGAACGGAGGACGAGCATTGAAACTTTCGGAAAACGCGACTTTTTCATACTTGCAAGCTAACCAACCTGGATTCTGCCAAGGACCCGGGCCATCAATAAGTTCGCTGGTAGCTGGATTCTTTGTAACCGGATAAGTTTGTCCCGGTACCCAGAAACCACACTCATAAACGCCCTCACCTGACTTGGTCGTTGTTGGCTGCCAAATTGCTTCCTCTTCTCCGGTCAGGAGGTCTTCATCGACATAGAAGTTCTTGGTCGGGAAGGTTACAACCCACTCGGTGGCTGCTTCTGCAGGGCTATCAGCCGTGGTGTATTCATTCATGGTGAACTCATGCATGAACACAGCAGAAAGTGCGTCTACAGAAAAACCATACTGAAGTTTAACAGCATCGTTCTGCGGAACACCGAAGAACACCCATGCGTCTGTTTCGCTGCCATCATTCAGTGAAGGATGGCTGTTACCTGGCACGTAGTGAATTCCGTCATCAGTACTGTCGAAACCCTGGATAGCTTTGGCATCGTAGCTGAACATCGCGCCATTGGCCGGATGAATTATTGCAGCACCGCCAAACAAGCCGCCGCTATTGCGTTCGGTGTCGGTGTAAGCCTGGCCAACGCCTTTGGCTTCTTTGTACCACAAGCCGTCGCCGGCACTGGTCGAGCCACCGGTCCAGTTTTTGACCAATTGATCGCAATCACCAGGGCCGTACCACGCGGGCACGGGCGGAGTTGCCTTGTCGTCTGCTTTATGCAGGATGTGGGTAATATCCTTTTCGGTATCGGAACCCGGGGTAATTGTACCCATTTCGATCATTTCGAAATGACCTTCAGCAGCACGCATCGGGCTATCAGGACCGCCGTCATTGTATTTGCCGGAATAAGCATAATCAAGGAAGGGCTGGATGCCTGCCAGACCGCCGGTTTCCAGTTCCACCTGGTAATCCTCATAGAGATAAGGAACCGTGCAGGAATCGTCCGGAATGATCAGGATCGTGTCTGTATCATAGTCAGTACCCGGGTAATCGGGAGCAGGTGCGCCATTGGCGATTGCCGCGACCCACACGTCGTGGTGTGAAAGATACAGGTTGAAGTCAAGAACTTCGCGAGAGTTGAAGCCTTCGAGGAACCGGACTTTCACTGCTTTCGCATTGCCAGTGGTGTTGACCACGGACAGGATCGTCTGGTTACCGCTGTTAGCGGTGTAGTACGGAAAAATCAGGACTTGTCCCAATCCATCCGGGTTCAGGTTGACTGCCTGTGCAGTGCCTGCAAGTCCGGCAGCGCCTGCCAAACCAGCCAACACCGCAGCTGTCAAATTTTTTCTATTCATTACAACACTCCTAAGTTGTGTACACAGGGCTTGCAAACATACCGGGGCCGCACCAAGCACCTCGTTTTGAGCGCTTTGGAAACTCCGTCCCGGTCATTAGCGGCTCAATGTTACGATAAACCCCCCTTTAAAGCAACTCGGGGGATTGTAAAAATAGGCCAAGACAGCCGTGCTGAAATCAGCCATTCGGCGGGATGTACCACCATTCTCCGCCGGTTTTGACCCACTGTTCCTCGATCAGGTCGAATCCGCTCCAGGTGTTGACGCCGGGAACCGGGGTGTTCACCTGGTAGGTTATATTGACATGCACGGTGCAGGTGTCTTCAGAGCAGGTATGATCCTTGTATTTTGCGGTTACCCAGCGCACCCGCTGCAACCGCAATTTGATTTCAAGGTCGGTCACCGACACCTTGGAACGGAAACCCGGCGAGTAATAGGTGTAAGCGGTAGCGTAGTCCTTCGCCAGTACCGCATCCCAGCGCGCCTGGGCCCGTTCGGCGATGATATCGTCCGTGGTGGGCGCCACCGTGGCGCAACCCGCCAGCATGGCGAAGAGGGTGGCGCCGACAATGACGGCAGCCCTGGAGGTCAAATTCTTGTTTTTCATGTTTATCCTGTCTGTTTCAGATTCTGTCGTAACCATCATTTTTCCGTTGTTCCCGGAGTCGCAGCGCGGGCCGTTTATTGAGGGGTCTCAAGTTCGGCTTCCTTGTTCAGCCGGGAAACACTTCAGGGGCGGAACCCGTGAAAATTCCTTTTCCATTTCCTCGCTGATGTCTTTCAGATCGACCGCGGTCTCGACCACGGTCGGTGTGATCATGACCAGTGTTTCGCTTCGACTCTGCGCTTTTGTTTTCGAGCCGAAAAATCGGCCCAATCAGGGGCAGCCGGCTCAGGTAGGGGACACCGCTTCGCCCCCTGGAATCCTGCTCGGAAATGAGTCCGCCGAGAAACACGGTCTGGCCGGACTGAACCGCTACCTGGCTGGTGACCGACTTGTTGTTGATCGGCGGGTTTCCGCTGGTCGAAATATCCGGATCGCGGGCGCCGGGACGGCTGATGTCCTGTGAAATATCCATGTAAACCAGGCCGCCCGGATTGATCCGTGGCGTCACGGTCAGGGTGACACCGGTCGATACGTACTGGGCGCTGCTGACCACGTTGTTGTTGCCGGTCGAAATGGACGAAGACTGCACCGGCACCTGGGTTCCCACGGTGATGGTCGCGGTGGCGTTGTTTCTCACCAGCAAGGACGGCGCAGCGAGGGAGCGCACGTCAGTAACCTCGTCCAGCGCAGCGATGGTCGCCCGGATGAAAGGCATTCCATTGGCCAGCGGAGTCGCCAGCGTGGTCAGGAAATTGAACCCCCCGGACTCGGCGTTGCCGCTGCCGAATGCGGCACTCTGAACATATTGATCGATGTCAGCGATTTCCGGCGGGATCAGGTTGGGATTATTGGTCAGGAACCAGTTGACGCCGAACTGCAGCTCCTCGTTCAGTTCAACGTCGAGCACCTGTGACTCGATCAGGACTTGCAATGGTTCGATGTCGATGCGTTCGATGGCGGCCTCGACAGCAGTTAATTCAGCCTGGGTAGCCTGGATCAACAGGGAGTTGGTTTCCACGACGGAGGTGATGCGGATGTCTCCGGTACCGATGTCAATCGAACCGGATTGGTTTCCCTGCTGCCCGCCCTGTTGCTCCATCCCCAGGCGGTTCTGGTTAAAATCCGCGACTGAACCCACGGTAGCCGGTTCCAGGCCGGGCGCCAGCGTGCCTTGCGACCTGTTCTGCTGGGTTTGTGGCCCGCTCTGTCCGCCGAACAACTGCGTCAGGTATCCCGCCAGGACGGCGGCCTCGAGGTTTTTCACCCGGTACACGTACAATTGCTTGCCCGCTCCGGCGGCGCCCCGGTCGAGGATCTTGATCCACTCCTCGGCTTTATACAGGTATTCCTTCTCGAACGTGATCACCAACACGGAAGCCAGGCGCTCGAGCGGAATGAACCGGAACATCCCAGCCAGGGGTGATTCGGCAGCCGATCCGAAAATGCCCTCGAGCTCCGTGATGATCGAAGCCACATCGACGGTCTTCAGCGGGTATATGCCCACCGACATACCGGCCAGCCAGTCGACGTCAAATATCTCGACTGTCTTCAGATAGTTTCGCAACTCCTCCGGCGTACCGGCCAGGAAAATGATCTGGCGGAATGCATCCGCCTGCACGATCGCACCATCCCGGACATAGGGCTCCAGGATTTTCGCCATTTCGCTGGCTGCGATGTACTGCAAAGGCACGGCGCGGACTTCATACCCCCTGGCCTGGTCGACGCTGTCGATTTCCGGGAACAGGTGGCCCTTGATGGCATCCGCGACCGGCAGAATATGGTAACGCCCCTCGGTATAGACCATGGTGGCTCCATTCCAGCGCAGTAACAGCTCGAGGATTGGCATCAACTGTTCCCTGCTGACCGGTTTTGAGGTGGAAAATGTCACTTCACCACTCACACCGGGACCAATGACGAAGGTCTCCTGCAAAACCTCGCCAAGGATGGTGTGCACGACAGACTGGATGGACTCTCCTTCAAAATTTAATACGATCTCGCCGTCCTCGGCTACGACTTCTGGCGCCCTGACAGCGGCCTCTTCGTTGATGAATATGCCGCTGCCCTCGTAGACTTCGATCGCGGTCACCCCGGGATTCGAACTGACCGTGGTGGTAATGACCGGCTCGGAATCAGGGCTGGGGATCGGCGCGGACGCCGTTCTGATGGTTTTACCCGTGCTGACAGGGCCCATGGGCATACGGGACGTCGTGGAGCAGGCTGCGGCCACCAGGACCACCAGCGCCATCAATACCAACCGGCGCGCCGATGCGGATCGGACGACCGTCAGCCACCGTGCCGGCAATCCAGCTCGCGGGCAATGATCGGAGTGATTCGTTTTCATCCCCGGTATCCTTTTATGATTAGTTTTCATCTTGTTTTTCATTCCGCCGCACACCGGTCAGCATCGACTGGAGCTCCCTGCGAGCTTCCCTGGGATCGACGTCGTCCTCGCCTTGTTCCTCGGCGGCCCGCCTCAATTCCTCTCTTCTCTCCGCGATACGCTGGCGGATTTCTTCCGCCCGTGTCAGCGGTTGGTCGCTTCCTTCCTGGCTCGCCTGTGAACCGGGCTCCACCGCCGCGCTGCTGGCAGAAGGAACCGGCTTGGGCGGGGTTGCAATGGTCGCGTCATGAACCTGCAGTTTCAACTGCACTTCTTCGCCGCTGCCGGAAGCCAGGGTAATCTGCCGTGGCTCGATCCGGCTCACCTGCCAGCTGCCATAGTTACCCTGCAGGGGCTGCCCTTCAAACGCCACGAGTGATTCCGGCTGGTCCTTGGTTTTCAAGGTTACCATCCGGATCGATGGTGTAATGATGACACCGGCCAGTTCAAATTCAGGTGTATCAACTTCCTGATCCGCCAACTCTTCATCACTCCCGTCAGCCGAATCATCCTCAATCGCCGGCAGCCGGTTCTCGTTGAACACCGGCCGCTCGGTTATGACTGCATAAGTTTCGATCGGTTCATTCTCCGCCAGTTCAGGCACGGTGATGATAAAACCGGCCTCCTCATCTTCAGGACCCGCATCCGGGACGGATGGCGGCAGCGATCCGATCACCGCGAGGATCAATGATATCAACAACAGTCCGCCGCAAATTGACGCCAGTACGATAGCCACGGGATTGCCTTCGAACCACTTGATCATGGCTCTGTGCCCTTGCTCAGGTAACCCGACATGTTGAACCGGATATCCAGGGCCGTTTCACCGGATGCAGACAGGTTATTGGCCCGCCTGCGGGACCGGGGCTTGATCACCGTAACCTCGTCTGCGATCAGCATCGGAATCGTAGTTTCCAGCGCATACAACACCTTTTCAAAATCTTCGATGTTACAGCGCATGCGCACATTGACGGTCACTTTCTCAAACCGTTCCTGGATCCTTGGCCTTACCGGCTGGCGGCTGACGATCTGGCAGGTGTCTTCAGCCTGGATACTGACCATCTGGTTCAGGCGTTCCGACATTTCAGCGGCCGCTTCGTTGAAATCGCTGCCTTCCAGGAACAGGTTCTCGTCTGATTTGCGGTTTTCAAGATCCTCCAGCAATGATTCATAGTGCGTTTTCTGCGCGGCGACGCGTTCGAACCGCCCGAGTTGTTCCGACAGGTCCGAAATTTCGCTGCTGTACTCCAGGTGCCGCAAAATGAACCAATGGAAGCAAACCAGGTACACCAAGATGATCGCGATGACGAACAGCAGGATCGCAGCCAGCCGGTTATTGCCCTGTTCCGCAACCAGTGCCATCAATTCACCCCTGTCCTGGCGACTTCAGCATTTACTTCAAATATTTCCAGGCCGGAACGGGCGTCCAGCCGGGTTGAGCCGCGGAATGCTGCGGCGTCGAGCAGGCCGGACCCGTTCACCAGCTCGATCAACTGCTGTGCGTTTTTTGATTTTCCCTGCATCTGGACACTCGAATTGGAAATCACCAGGCGGTCAAGATAAGTGTCGTCGGGAAGTATCCGCGTGATGTCCGCCAGTACTTCGATCGCCAGTGGAGCGGCGGACCGGCTGCGCGCCAGGAAGCCCGCCGCCTCGCTGGTTTCCTCAATCTTTTTCTTGATCTGCATGACTTCGCGGGCTTCTCCCTGGACCGCTGCAATCGCTTCCTCGAGTTCAGTGACCTGGTGTGCCCGCAAGTACAGGGATTGGGCCATCACCAGCGCCAGCAATATGCAGGACAGCGCGCCCAGGGCAAGGCTCAGACGTGCCCTGGGGTTGCTTCTGCGTGCCCTGCGGTCAGGCGGCAGAAGGTTTACTCCCAGCGTCCGCCCGCCATCGACGATATCGACACCAGACGGGTGAAGGCCGCGGCTGGCCACGGCCTTCAGAGCTTCATCAATTCCGGTTTTTGGTGCAACGAACAGTTCCAGCCGAAGCTGACCGCTTTCGCCGTCCCGCTCCAGCACTTTCCAATCGAAATAGACGTCTGAAGCCTTGAACGGCGTCTGCCGGTCCATTTCAAACAACAATACCTGCGCAAGGCTGGATTCCGCCGCCAGGGGAAGCTTCAACTCCCGGTTCAGGACTGACTCGATATCCAGCAGCAAAAACCGCGGCGCCTCCTGCAATTCATTTCTCAACAGGAGATTTTCGACTTCCCTTTGCTGCAAGGACTCGTCCTGCGTGATGGAAAACACATCGAGGGTCTGCAGCACACGGTTCTCGTCCAGGCCGATAATCAGTGAGTCGCCGTGAAGCACGAGTGTAACGCGGCGCATGGCATGCTGAAGTTTCTGCTGCCAGGCGGCAGGCATCGCCTGCCTGAGTTCTTCGAACCACCAGCGCAAGAACGTGCCGGCCGGGCCCGTCTTCAGCCAGCTGACAAGTTGCAGCAATTTTTCTTCAAACACTTTCAGCATGGTGTTCTCAGTTATGGAATCCTTCGCGCCAGCGTAGCACCTTGTAAGGCAGTCCTTCCCTGCTGCCGCCCAGCCGGATCGTCGCTTCTACCTGGTCCCAGATGCCGTTGGGCAAGGTCGCTTTAGCGAGGACACTATACGTTAGCCCCCGCCCGCGCGCCATGGCCACCTGGCCATTGGGGAGGGCCAGTCCGACGCCTGATGTCGTATCCTGTGACTGCCTTTGTTCGATAAATTCCGTCGCCTCCTCTTCGGTCATGTCCGGCAGGGCCAACAGCGCTTCCAGCGGCGCAAACGCAGGGTCGGGAATTCCTGATTCGGAAAACACGGTCAACCCCGGTTCCATCTTCTGGAACAACTCCCAGGGCATACCCAGGACCTGCAACACTTCTTCGATCATCAGGAACGGACGGTTTCCAGGACCGGCTTCGAGCCCCAGCGACTCGTAAGCGGGAAGCTCCGCGCCGTTGGCCCGTTCGATCTCGTCCGCATCGGACCAGTCAAGCACTGCCGCGGCCAGCGTGACGGCCTGGTCCTGGTCCAGCCCATTACCCTCAAACAGGTTCAGTAATGTTTGCTCGTCAACGGAGTTGATGTCGACCTTGCCCCGTTCATCGGTGACATGCGACTTCTACCGCCACGTCCTGGACCTGGAACAGGTACGGCCGCCCGTCCGCAACCAGCCTCGTCAGCTCATCGGGATCCCGCAACCCCAGCACGGCAAGGTTGATTCCGGATTCGGCGGCCATCCTCGCACGCGTGCTGGAAATCACCGTGTGGGCTTCCAATTGATCCATCCGGGCCATCAGCGTATAGGAACCGGTGGATATCGTCACCAGCAGCAGGATCCAGAGCACGATGACCAGTGCAATACCCTGCTGTAGCCTGCGCGTGACAGGCTGCAAAGAGCGTTTTCTGTACCTGCTCAATTCCGGTCCCCCCGCCGGTTGATCATGTCCTGGATGGTTTGTTTGTAAGTCGGCTGGTTAGCCTGAAGCAGGCCATCAAGGGCCGATGAATCAACCCGCACGGATGCGGTCAGTAAAGGCCATTTCAGATAGACGTCCCCGGTGAACTCGATATCGAGCGAAACGGAGGCGGGTAATTCACTGGGCTGATCCCACTGGCTGACCCAGGTGGTCAACTCCCCTTGTTCGTCCCTGCCAAGAAAGCTGAACTCTGCGGATTCGATTTTATCGACCAGGACAATCGGATCGCGCTGATAGAGGTTCTGCTCTTCAAATCCCTGCAACAAGGCATGCGACAGGACCAACTCCTCGCCATCTTCTCCGGGGACCAGCGCCAGTTCCTGTACCTGTGGCCCGCCGAATCCGAGGTATCCCGGCATCGGCGCGACAAATCGTATTTTGTTTGCATCCCCTTCGAACACGATGCGAGTGCCATCAGTTTCATTTTCAGCAAAGCCCAAAAACGCCATCTGGTTCAATTGTTTCCGGACGAACTGGTGCGCCATCCGGATCCGGCCGCTTTGCTTCGAGAATCGCCTGGCCTTTGTCCGTGGCCCGGGTCGAGGCTCGTCAATCCGCCGTAGGCCAGGGCGAGCAACATGCTCATCAGCACCAGGGCGAGCAGCACTTCGACCAGGGTAAAACCGGCTGCGCGCTTCACGGTTGATCCTCCTCCTGGGACAACACCGCCTTGATCGTGCTGAAATAGCGGGTCTGCTCCCGCGGCGGTTTTCCCCAGGAAATGGCCAGGTCAACCTGTAACAGCGTGATCCCGGTCAATTCAGCCAACTCCACGCTGTGCGTGTTCTCAGCGTCACCGGAGTAAGTCCTGGATATCGATTTCCCACTGGTACTCACCCGCCTCTCCATTGGCGAAAGATCCGGCCTGCAGAGGTATTTCCAACCCCACCTGGTCCATCAGCGACTGCGCCGTCAGCGCGGCTTCGGAGTAGTGCCGCGCCCTGACCGTATTGCGCATGGAACCGGAAAGGATTTCCAGCACCGTTGCGAAACTCAGCGTGAAGACGACAAAGGCCAGCAGCAGTTCGAGCAGTGTGAACCCCCGCCCGCGGCCGGGCAGTCCGGGGGAACATCGTCTGGCTTGTTTCCGTCGCACGCTTTTCACATCAGTCATCCGGCCTTTCGACCGAAGCCTCGCCGGTCAACCAGGCCACGTTGACCCTGTAGACGCGTCCATTGGCCTCGAGGCGAACATTGCCGCCGGTTGAACCCCCGTCCGGATAGAAACGGATTCCACCGGCAGTTTCCGACGTCAGTTCTGATCGCGCAGTATTCAATTCGACCTTCATCCCTTCGGGTAATTTTTCGGGTTTTCGCTCTGCGGCCTGGAAGGTGAGTTCCTCGGTATCCATCAGGAACACCTGCTCGCTTTTCTTCAGAATCGCCTGCGTGCGTGTATAACGAAGTCCGGCGGCTACCTTGCCGGCGGCCACCCGCATTTCGGCGCCGCTGATATTGCGGGAAATGGATGTGCCGACCAGCGTCAGCATCATGGCAACAATGACCAGCACGACCAGCATTTCGACCAGGGTAAACCCGGCTACTGACAGGCTTGGGCCTTTCGGTACCAACGAGACGGCTATGGACAGGCCGTTGCGAACTGGAGTCTTAATCCCAACTGTTGATATCCGCGTTCTTGTCTTCACCACCGGGCTGTCCATCGGCGCCCAGCGAGTAGATATCAAAGTCACCATGCTCACCCGGATAGTCATAGACGTACTCCCGGCCCCAGGGGTCTTTCAGGCTGGACGCCTTGACATAAGGACCGTTCCAGCCCGGCACATCGCCGGACTCGGTGACCAGGTCGTCCAGGCTGTCCGGCGTGATTCCGGTATCGAGGTAGTAACTTTCCACGGCCATCGCCAGCCGGTTGATCTGCGAACCGGCAGCCTTGACCTTGGCGCCCTCGGCCTTGCCGATAATTCCGGGCAGCACCAGCCCGCCGATCAGGGCCAGGATGACCAGCACCAGCAACAACTCAACCAGCGTAAAACCGCGATATTTCTCTTGGTGGCGGAATCCGCCTTTCGCTTTCATCACTTTCATATTGTCCAAATCCCTGATTTCATTATTCCCTCGGTACACCCGGCCCGACCGGCTAGCGTGCTCAGCCGACCAGGTCGTTGATGCTCAGTATGGCCACCAGCACCGAAAGCACAATCGTGCCAATCAGCAGCGCCAGGAACAGCGTGACCACCGGCGTAAAAATCGACAACAGGCGGTCGATCGTGTTGCGAACTTCCATATCGTAGGTGTCCGATACCTTGAGCAGCATGGTATCCAGACTGCCCGGTCTCTTCCCCGACACTGATCATTTGCAGCGCCAGGCGGGGAAACCGCCCGCCCTTGGCCAGGTTATGCGCCAGGCCGCCACCGGTCTTTACCTCGCGCGAGGAATCGCTGACATCCTGTTTCAAGACCGTATTCGTTAGGACATTGCGCGCGATGGAAAGTGCCCCGAGCAATGGCACACCGTTGCTCAGCAGGGTGCCCAGCGTCCTGCTGAGGCGTGCGATTTCAATTTTTCCGACCAGGTCTCCGACCCATTTCATCGAGAGCACGCGCGTGTCCCATGCAAATCGCTTCTCCGGATCCGCCAGCATGCGCCGGAACTGGGCCACCACCAGGAAAGTCACCAGTATGAGCGCCCACCAGTAATTCTGAAGGACGGAACCGACCCCCAGCACGACCTTGGTGATAAACGGCAGATCACCGCCGAGTTCTTCAAATATGGGGGTGAATTGCGGAATCACGTATACCAGCAGGAGAATCAGTGAACCGGCGGCCAGCACCAGCAGCAATATGGGGTAGATCAGGGCCGAGATCACGCTGTCCTTGAGTTCGCGCGAACGTTCGAGGTAATCGGTCAGGCGGGTCAGCGTGACATCGAGTGTGCCGCCCACTTCGCCTGCCCTGACCATGTTGACGAACAGGCGGTTGAACGCGCCGTGCTGCTCTTCAAGTGCGTCCGACAGGCTACCTCCGCCCCGGACCCGATCGCGTATTTCGCTGACGGTTCGTTTAACCCGCTCATTTTCGGTCAGCTCCAGCATGACCTGGAGTGAACGGTCAAGCGGCAGTCCGGCGACCAGCAGCGTCGATAACTGCTGGGTGAATTCCCCGACCTCGCGCGAATTCATTCCGCGGCGTCCCATCCGCAAAGCGGAAAGGCTGAAACCGCCGGTACCGGACTCCCTGGCCTGCAGCGGGATGTTTCCGGCTTCCTGCAGTTTCAGCACCACCATCTCCACCGAGATGGCATCCATGGTTCCCTGCACCGTTTCACCACTGGGCGCGACCGCTTTGTACTCGAATAACGGCATCAGGATTCCTGTGTCACACGCAGGATTTCCTCGAGCGTCGTCACGCCGCCCAGGCACTTGAGCAAGCCGTCCTGGTACATCGTTCTCATGCCATCGGCAACGGCCTGGTCCTGCAACTCACCTGAAGTGGCATGGCGCATGACGAGCCGGCGCACCGGGTCGGTGATTTCCATCAACTCGAGGATCGTGGTGCGGCCGCGATAACCGGTCGGGTTCTCTTCGCTTGGCCGTGCGTGGTAAAACTGGTAGTGCTCCTGTTTAACCAGGTCAGCCAGTTTCAATTCACTGGCGACTTCAGGCAGCACCTCGTAGGCTTCGCGGCTGGTAGGATCCAGCGTGCGCACCAGGCGCTGCGCCAGGATGGCGTTCACCGTCGAGGTAAGCAGGTAATCCTCCACGCCCATGTCCAGCATTCGGGTCACCCCGCCTGCCGCGTCATTGGTATGGATGGTCGACAGCACGAGATGGCCCGTCAGGGCGGACTGGATTGCGATTCGCGCCGTTTCGAGGTCACGCATTTCGCCGATCATGATGACATCCGGATCCTGTCGGACAATGGACCGCAGCGCGTGGGCAAAATCGAGCCCGATCGAAGCCTTGGCCTGGATCTGGTTAATGCCCTCCAGTTGGTATTCGACCGGGTCTTCCACCGTGATGATTTTTCGTTCCGAAGTATTCAGGGCGCTCAACGCTGTATAAAGCGTCGTCGTTTTACCGGAACCGGTCGGGCCGGTGACCAGGATGATCCCGTGCGGCATTTGCAGTTGTCTTACAAATCCTTTCCGGATCTTTGCGTCAAATCCCAGTGAATCAAAGTCAAGCACCACGCTTTCACGGTCGAGAATACGCATGACAACGCTTTCACCATGCGATGTCGGAACGGTCGATACGCGCAGATCAAGTTCCTTGCCCTGCACCCGGTGCATGATGCGGCCATCCTGGGGCAGCCGCCGCTCTGCGATATTCAGCTTGGCCATGATCTTGATGCGGCTGATCACCGCGGCAGTGGATTTCGCCGGCGGGGCCTCCACTTCCTGCAGTACGCCATCGATCCGGTAACGCACCTTCAGGCGGTTCTCAAACGGCTCGATATGAATGTCGGATGCGCGCCCTTCGACAGCCCGTTGCATGATCAGGTTCACGAGGCGGATCACGGGCGCCTCGGAAGCCAGGTCGCGCAGGTGCTCAACATCCTCGATGTCCCCGTCCTCTTCACCGCCGAGGCTCTCAACGATCTGCCCCATTGCGCTGCGTCCGCCGCCGAACAGCTTCTCAATGCCGTTTTCAATTTCGGACGCAATGCCAACCTGGATGATGATGTTCTTGCCGCTGGCCATGGAAAGGGCTTTACGGGCAAAGGTGTCACGGGGATTGGCCATGACCACGGTCAAATCGCCGTTGGACTCTTCGATCGGCAGGATAAGATTTTGTTTCAGGTACCGAACGGAAATACCGGGCAACTCCGGCACTTCCTCGGGCAAGTCCGCGGTGCGGATCAGCGGCAGATCGAGCAGTCCGGCTTCGGCCTCCGCCACGTCGCGCTCTGAAACCAGGCCCAGCCGCACCAGCAGGGTGACCAGGTCGCCGCCATTCTGTTCCTGGTAACTGACCGCCTTTTTCAGGTCCTGGGATTTCAGCCTGTCGTTTTCCAGCAGAAATGCGCAGACAGGATTTTCCATGACGGAGCCCAGCGCGGGGTCCGCGGTACGGTTTTCTAATGTTTCCTGGCCTGCCTGCACTTGTGAGTACCCTTCCTTGAATTACAACCCGGGGATTGATTGAGCAATGATTATCACACAGCACTGACACCCGGACGAATGATCAGTTCCGCTTTCCGGCGAATCTGCCCCACCTGCCACCCGACAAACTGTTCCACCAGCGGTCGGTTACTCAGAACCCAGACGAAGATCGGCGCCAGGGCCGGAAAAATCAATGTGCCCAGTTGATAACCCAGCGCGATGGAAGCGTCCGACACACCGTGTGACAGCACAATCGCATGGGTCTGCTCACCGAAATTGAACGCCAGCATCTTCAGCGACTCCCACACCACACCCCATATCTGGACCCCGGTAATCACGACGTATCCCGTCAGCATGATGACAAATTTTCTCAGCCAGCTGACGTCCGATCCCATGACCAGGCCGAACAGCAGGGGCAATCCATAGCTGAAAATCAACGGATTTACGATAAATCCGAGCGCATCGGTCGATCCATCGCGAAACGTGAACTGGATTTGAGTCTCTACCTGGAAAAGGAAATTCTGGTTTGGCTCGACAATGATCCGGCTGAAGTCACTCCCGAGGATATGGCTCAGTATGGCTTCGGAGGCGAGCCGGGCCGGCGCGCCATGAAAGGCCGAAAGGTAAAACCACAGCATGAAGCCGAACAGCATCCACATGGATGCCAGGATCAGCAATTCACTGAGCTTGAGTTCTTCTTTGGCGTCGCCTGGTAACACTCTGTCAGTTTCTTCAACCATAGCCTATCCTGTCCACTGACGGGCATTCTGGAACATACGCCGCCAGGGTGACGTATCGCCCCACTCACCCGGGGCCCATGAAAAGTTAACCCCCCTGAGGGTCCGTTCAGGGTGTGGCATCATGATGGTCACACGGCCATCCTCATTGCACAAACCGGTAATTCCCGCCGGTGAGCCATTGGGGTTCCCGGGATAATGTTCCGTTGCCTCGCCGCTGCTGTCAACGTAACGCAGGGCAACCGGGGCATCAACAGGATCAATGTTGCCGAACACCGCCCGCCCCTCACCGTGAGCAGTCGCCACGGGGATGATGGAGCCCGCCATTCCCTGGAGGAAAACCGAAGGCGAATCTTCCACCCGGACCAGGCTGAAGCGACCTTCGAACTGTTCCGAGCGATTGCCGGCAAATTCCGGCCAGGAACCGGCTCCAGGAATTAGGTCCTTCAGCGCAGCCAGCATCTGGCAGCCATTACAAACCCCCAGCGCGAATTTCGTACCGTCCACAAAAAAGCGGCTGAATTGTTCCCGCAGGTCATCATGGAAAAGGATCGATTTGGCCCACCCTCTTCCCGCCCCCAGCACGTCGCCAAAAGAAAAACCGCCACAGGCAGCGAAACCCGCAAAACTGTCCAGGCTTGTGTGACCCTCCGCAAGATCGGACATATGAACGTCGGTGGCATCGAACCCGGCCAGGTCAAAAGCAGCCGCCATTTCAACATGGCCGTTGACGCCCTGTTCCCTCAGGATCGCAACCCGGGGGCGCGCGCCACGCATGATCACAGGCGCCGCGGGATTCTCCCCGGCAGGGAAAGACAGCCTGGGTTGCATGCCCGGATCCTCCCAGTTAGCGATGGATTCCAGTTCCTGGTCCGCGCATTCGGGGTTGTCCCTGCGCCGCTGTACCTGGTGGCTGGTCTCGGACCACAAACGTTGCAGTCCGGGCAAGGACTCATCCAGTACAATCTGGCCACCTGAACGTATGACCAGGCGTGAACCGGTCACTGGCTGTCCCAGGTTCATGACCGTTTCCTCGAGGCCGGCAGACGTTATTCGCGCTATCATTTCGGCGTAATCGCCGGCCCTGAACCTGGATCACGGCGCCGGGTTCTTCGGCAAACAGGAACGCTGTCAACCGGTCGGGCGGAACATCGGGATCCAGCTCCAGACCGCAGTGCGAGGCAAAAGCCATTTCGCACAAGGTTGTTACGACACCCCCGTCAGAACGGTCGTGGTAAGCCCGGATCAGACCGGACCGGTTCAGCGCCTGAACCAGGTTGAAAAAACTCTTCAACTGCTGCGGCCGGTCCAGGTCCGGCACTTCCCGTCCAAACTGCCCATGCACTTGCGCCAGGGCGGACCCGCCTAGCCGGTCCCGTCCGTTGCCGAGGTCAATAAGGAGCAGCTGCGACTCTCCGCAGTCAAGATCGAGTTGCGGGGTCAGCGAGTGATGAACGTTTGCCACCGGCGCAAAAGCGGAGACGATCAGGGAAACCGGGGCCAGCATCCGCCTCTCACCGGTTTCGTCCCGCCACAGCGTTTTCATGGACAGGGAGTCCTTGCCTACCGGAATGGCGATACCCAGTTCGGGGCACAGATCCATGCCCACCGCTTTTACCGTGTCGAACAACGCTCCTTCCTGGCCCGCCTCACCGGCGGCCGCCATCCAGTTCGCCGAAAGCCGGATGCTGGAAATATCATCGATGGCTGCCGCTGCGAGATTGGTCACCGCTTCAGCAACGGCCATCCGCCCGGATGCCGGCGCGTTGAGCACCGCCAGCGGCGTTCGCTCACCCATCGCCATGGCCTCCCCTGTATCGCTGGCAAAACCGCTCAGGGTCACGGCTGCATCGGCCACCGGTACTTGCCAGGGGCCGACCATCTGGTCACGCGTCACCAGGCCACCGACGGTCCGGTCGCCAATCGTGACCAGGAAGGACTTGCTGCCGACGCACGGAAACCGCAGCACCCTGCGCAGGGACTCGCACAGATCCAGCCCGGAGACATCCAGGTCATCGCCACTGAAAATCTGTCGCTCCGCTGTGCGGAACATGCGCGGCGGCTTGCCGAGCAATACATCCAGTGGCATGTCCACCGGGTCCTGTCCCAACAGCTGATCCGTGAGCACGAGTTGCCTTGAGGCCGTTGCCTGGCCCAGCACTGCATACGGACAGCGCTCGCGCCGGCACATCGCTTCGAAAACCTCGAGGCTGCCGGGTTCGATCGCCAGCACATAGCGTTCCTGCGATTCATTGCACCAGATTTCCATTGGCGACATGGAAGAATCGGCGCTGGGCACCCGGCGCAACTCCAGTTTGCCCCCATGCCCGCCATCGTTGAGCAGTTCAGGCAGCGCGTTCGACAGCCCACCGGCGCCAACGTCATGCACCGATAAAACCGGGTTGCTCTCGCCCATCGCCCAGCAGGCGTCGATCACTTCCTGGCAACGCCGTTGCATTTCTGGATTGCCGCGCTGCACCGAAGCGTAATCCAGGTCTTCCTGCCCCTGGCCGCTGCCGACGGACGAGGCGGCGCCGCCACCCAGCCCGATCAACATCGCCGGCCCGCCGAGCACGACAATGTGTGCGCCGGGTTGCAGGGGCAGTTTTTCGACATGCTGTTCGCGGATCGTTCCCATGCCGCCCGCGATCATGATGGGCTTGTGATAGCCCCAGGTCTGGCCGCCGATTTCCTGCTCGAACGTCCTGAAATAGCCACACAGGGCCGGGCGGCCGAACTCATTATTGAACGAGGCGCCCCCGACCGGACCTTCGGTCATGATGTCAAGCGGGCTGGCAATGCGGTCCGGTTTGCCGAATTCGCTGCGCCAGGGTAACTCGAGACCGGGGAGGTCGAGATGCGACACCGAAAAGCCGGTCAGGCCGGCCTTGGGACGAGCCCCCCGCCCGGTCGCGGCCTCGTCACGGATCTCTCCCCCGGAACCGGTAGCAGCGCCCGGAAAAGGAGAAATCGCGGTCGGATGGTTGTGCGTTTCAACCTTGATCTGAAAAGGCAGGCTTTCGTGGCGCCATGAATAAACCCCCGTTTCAGGGTCGATGAAAAAACGATCGCCTTCAGGCCCGCTGAGTACCGCAGAATTGTCGTGATAGGCCGACAGCACGCCGCCGGGAGACTTTTCGAAGGTATTCCGGATCATCCCGAACAGGGTCTGCTCCAGTTCTTCGCCGTCAATCGTCCAGTTGGCGTTGAAAATCTTGTGCCTGCAGTGTTCAGAATTGGCTTGCGCGAACATCATCAGTTCCGCATCGCTGGGATCGCGGCCGATGCGTCTGAAAAGCCTTCAGCAGGTAATCGATTTCGTCTTCCGACAAGGCCAGACCAAGCTCGCGGTCTGCCTTGCGCAGGGCCCCGGCGCCTTCAATGGATGCCGGAATAAAGGCCAGGGGACGGGGTGGATTGTGCTGGAACAACGCACGAGCGTCGTCCAGCGAGTCCAGCACCGATTGAGTCATGCGGTCATGCACCAGCGCGCTGACGGCAGAACGATGCTGCTCCGGCAAGCCCGGCAGGTTATAGGCCACTCCGCGTTCGATTCGCAACACGGAATTCAATCCGCAGTGCAGTGCGATATCCGTAGCCTTTGTAGACCAGGGCGACTGCGTGCCCAGTCTCGGCACGACCAGCAGTAATCCGTTGGTGTCCAGGCTTTCAACCGGCTCGCCATGCAGAAGATCCTGCAGAGCGCCGACCTCCGTTTTTTCCAACCGCTGACCTGGATTCAACCAGGTAAACGTAGCGGGCTTGCAGCTCCGCCCCGGGGCCGGCGATTTCGCCGATCCGCCCGACCAGTTTGTGTTTGCGAAATTCGGAAAGAGCGGGTTCTCCCATGAGGCAGGTGAACGCGGACAAGGCAATACTCCCGGATAATGACAATCAGCCGGCATGAAGCGCCGGCTTTCTGGGATAACAGTTTAACCCACTATCGGGTTGATGGAACCCTCGCATATCGGATCGGAGGATCCCTGGAGCTTACTCCGAAGAGGCTTCGGCCGCGGCCATCTTGTCCAGGCGCTCACGCAATTGTTCCGGCGGCACGTAACCCGGAATCAGGGTCCCGTCACTGGTCAGCAGCGCCGGTGTTCCGGTGACGCCAAGCGCGATACCCAGCTCGTACTGCTCGGCGATCGGATTTTCACAATGTTCCGGGTCCGGATCCGCACCCTGCTTGGCCATCGTCAGGGCCGTCTGTTGATCAGCGGCGCACCAGACCGACACGGCCTTTTCATAGGAATTGGAGCCAATTCCCGCCCTGGGGAAAGCCATGTAATGGATGGCGATGCCATTCTCGTTATATTCCTTGACCTGCGCGTGCAGTTTGCGGCAATAACCACAGTCGATGTCGGTGAAAACCGTCAGGTCATACGCCGGGTTTTCGGGAGCAAAGGTGATCTGTTTGCTCGTGTCGATTCCGGCCAGCAATGATCTGCGGACCTCCGACTTGGCGACTTCGGTCAGGTCTTCATGCGTGTCCAGGTTGACGACCCGGCCCTGGATAAGAAATTTGCCATCGGCTGTCGCGTAAACGATGTCGCCGCCGACCTGCACCATCAGGATTCCGTTAATCGGTGTTTCCGAGATGGCAATCGACTGTGCGTTTGGCGCCAGCGCCCGAATCCGTTCTTCCACCACGCTGAATTCATCCTGGGCCTGGGCCGCCATGGATGTTGTCAGCAGCAGGCCATAAACTATCGTTGCAAAATGCCTCATGACGAACCTCTTGATTTGTGTTTCGCTTCATACACTTCCACAGCCCATCTGTGGAAAGCGGTTGCGCCAGACTGCATTCATTCAACCCTGTCAGGCCCTGCGGTACTTTTGCGCTCTTTTACTGACCACACAGTTTCGAAATCGTTCACCCGCGAGGATGATGTTCACTGTGCAGCCGTTTCAGCCCCTCGCGGGCGATGTGAGTATATATCTGGGTGGTCGAAAGATCACTATGCCCGAGCAGAAGCTGCACGACCCTCAGGTCTGCGCCATGGTTCAGCAAATGTGTTGCGAACGAATGCCTCAGCATGTGCGGCGAAACCGGCTGGGCAATGCCGGCGGCTTTCGCGTATTTTCCAATCGCGTACCAGAACGCCTGGCGCGTCATTCCCGAACGGCGGGCGGTCACGAATACCTGCGGACAGTCGCCGCCGCGCATCAGTCCGGGCCGGGACTCCTGCAGGTAGCGCTGCATCCATGAAAGCGCTTCTTCCCCCAGGGGGACGAGCCGTTCCTTCCCGCCCTTGCCCATGACCCTGACAACCCCCTGGTTGATGCTGATATTGATGACGCCGAGGTTGATCAGTTCACTGACCCGCAGTCCGGTTGCATACATCAGCTCAAGCATGGTGCGGTCGCGCAGGCCCAAAGGTGTTGCAGTGTCCGGCGCCTCCAGCAATCCAACGACCTGTTTTTCGCTGAGCGCCTTGGGCAGACCTCTGCCGAGTTTCGGGCTTTCAATCAACGCCGAAGGATCCTTTTCAATCCGGCCCTCGCGCAGCAGCCACTGGTAAAACTGTCTGAATCCCGAAAGATAGCGTGACAGGGAGCGTGGACTGCGCCCCGCCTGCATCCGGGTGGCAAGAAAGTGGAGAAGGTCTTCCCGCTTGGCGCCACGACAGTTGACGGCCCCGCTTTTCCTGGTGCTCCGCAAGCAGTGACAGGTCGTAACGGTAGCTTTGCAGGGTATTACCGCTGAGCCCGCGCTCCGCCCAGATGGCGTCCAGAAATGCCTCGATCAATGCCTCTTCGGTCATCGCCCTGGTCCCTTTCTGCACCGCCCGCTGATCACGGCGCCCGGCGCACGCTGATGTGATTGATCATAGGCTCTCCAGGTAATTCATCCATTGCAAGGCCGCCTCGCGGGTTTTCTCGTGACGCCCGGCCCTTTCCCAGTCCGCACTGGCGCTATCAAGGTTTCCCAGGTTGAAATGCGCCATCCCCCGCAGCAGGTATGCCTCACCCGCCCTGCGGTCGTCCAGACCGCCTTTTTCCAGGGCCCGGTCCAGGGATTCCAGTGCCGCCTGCCAGCGCTCGAGGTCCACCAGGATGAATCCGCGTCGCAGATCGATCTCGCCGTCCTCCGCAGCCTTTCCCGCTGCCTCGTAGGCGGCCAGTGATTTTTCCAATTCATCGGCGGCATACCAGGATTCTGCAACCAAAGTCCAATGATACCGGCTCGACTCGACGATACCATCCCTGATGCTCTTTTCCAGCACATCTGCCGCTTTGTACGGGAGTTCCGCGTTGCTGTAGAGACTCGACAGGTAAAGGATATCCGACTGGCTGTCGAGCAGGCCTTCACGGTAAGCCAGTGCAGTCACTGCGAGTGATTTATCTTCCTGTTTCAGCTGGTAGCAGATCTGCGACAACTGGATCCAGTATTCCTTCCTGCCAGGCCAGTTTGTGATCAGCACTTCCAGGGTTTCCGCAGCCTGCGGGTATTGTTCCAGTTCAGAGTGAGCTGCCAGCTTGAGTTGATACCACGACTCCCGTGGAGTGGCGTCCATCGCGATGGCTTTCTGGACGGCTTTGAGCGCACCGGCATAATTCCCTTGCTCGACGTACAGCGAAGCCTGCAGCACCCGGGCTGCCGGAGTGACGGTTTCGGGCGGCACCATGCAAAACCATGCATCCAGCCTTTCCAGTGCCTCGGGGTAACGTCCCTGCATGTTGTACAGCTGGACTACCTGGTAAATCAGTGCGAAGTGAGCAGGGTCGGGCAGAACATCAAGCGCAACCGCCCGTTCGAAAAATACCAGCGACGACTCGTAGTTTTCACGGGACCATTCCACCTGGGCCAGCGCCTGGTTGATGATGGCCTGTAAATAAGCGTCGTCACCAGCGCGCTCAAGCATTTTCTGGAGATCATCATAGGCTTCATCATACTGTTCCCCGGAGATCTTCCGGTAAATGGTGTCGAGCCGGTTCCACGTCATCTCGTCCAGCGCCTGGGCAGCCGTTTCGCGTTTCACGCCGCATTCATCAGCCGTTGCCGCGACAACGTCAACCCCCGCCGCCGTCATCGCGAAAGCCAACAGCCATGCCCCGCCAAACCTCATGATTTGTCCAGGCTGAAATCTATGACCTGGGTTGCGCGCCGCTCAACGGCAACTCCGTTCACCACCCGGGGTTTGAATTTCCATTTGAGAATGGCGCGGATCGCTTCACGGTTAAAAACCCGCGGAGGATCCGAATCGATCACACGCGGGTCTTTCACGGTACCGGCCGTGGTAATCGTGAATTCCACTTTCACCCAACCCTCGGTGCCGGACATGGCAGCCTCGCGCGGATACATCGGCCGGATCACCACGACGGGTATGATTTCACCTTCGGCCGCCTGGTCTGACAGCTTGAAATTTCCAATGAACATGCCGGTGCCGGCCACCAGGGGCATATCGATATCAGGAATATCGATCCGGGGCAGGTCTTGCATTTGCCGCTCCATTTTGGATACCTGCATTTTTGGCGGAGGAGGCGGGTCTTCCGGCGCAGGCGGCCTGGGTTGTCTGCGACGACTGCGGGTCAGTACTTCATCCGGGATCTCAACCGGACCAAAGTGAATACCTGCAATTGCTTCCTGCTCCACACGATCATCATTACCCAGCGATATCAACTTGTACATGGCCAGGAACAGGCCAAACGTCACCCCGGCGGCAAACAGCGCCGCAAATCCTGCACGGAGGCCGGTCTTTTCATTTAGCGGCCGTTTAGGCATATCACGGAGCATTCAGTAAACTGAGAAGGTACATCACAGGCCGCTAGCCACCCGGCCGCCTTGCGGAAATCGCGACACCGGCGACGCCGGCGAGCCTTACCTGGTCCATGACTTCGGTCACGGTGCCGATCCGTGAACCCTTGTCTGCCACGACTACCACGCTGCCCTCGGGATTTTCAGCCCTCGCGCGCTCGACCATCTGCCTGACTTCGCGCAATTCAATCTGCTGTCTTTCCATCCAGATCTCATTGTTCGGCCGGATACCAATCAGGATGGTCCCGTTCGACAACGCTGCAGCCTGCTCAGCCTCTGGCCTGGAAATGTTTGCACCGGTTTCCTTGGTAAATGACGTGGTCACGATAAAAAAAATCAACATGATGAAAACAATATCCAGCATCGGCGTGATATTGATTTCAGCTTCTTCGATGTGTGCATGCCTTCGGGCCATGCTTCGTCCTCAAATCCTGTGCCTCCGCAAGGCACGGTAAACCATCAATGGCGTTGCAACAGGTCTTCCAGTTGCTCTGTTTCGAGCCGCGCCTTACGTTCCAGCCAGGTGCCGAACCAGACGCCCGAAAGCGCCGCGATCATGCCGGCCATGGTCGGAACCGTCGCCATCGAAACCCCGCCGGCCATCGCGCGGGCGCTGCCACCTCCGCTGTAAGTCATCACGTCAAATACGGCGATCATCCCGGTGACAGTCCCCAGCAGTCCCAACAGCGGACAAATGGCAATCAATACCCTGATCAACCCTACATTCTGTCCGAGTTCAATCGATGCTTGCGACACCAGCCCCTGCCTGATTCTCCTGGCATACCAGGAAGTCGTATCCTGCCTGGATTCCCAGGCAGCCAGGATGGACATTCTGCGGGCCGGGTAGACCCTGTAAAAATACCAGAGGCGTTCAAAAATCAGGGTCCACATCAGGAACAGGGCCAGCATGATTCCCCACAGGACACCACCCCCGAGTTCCATGAAGTCCCGGACCGCGCTGATCGCTTCATAAAACCAGCTCACAGGCGTTGCTCCGCGATCCTGGCGATAATTCCGGCGGCCTGTTCTTCGAGCACCTGGATCAGGGCCCTGGCTTTGCCTTGCAGGAACGCATGAAACAGGGTCAGGGGGATCGCAACGACCAGGCCCAGGACCGTTGTCACGAGGGCGGTGGAAATGCCACCCGCCATCATCCGCGGGTCTCCTGTGCCAAACAGCGTGATCATCTGGAACGTGGCAATCATGCCGACCACGGTACCCAGTAATCCGAGTAAAGGTGCTACCACGTAGAGCACCTTGATGAAGCCCAAGCCGGTCTCCAGGGGTGCCGTCTCACGCAGAATCGCTTCATCCAGCTTGAGTTCCAGCGTTTCAACATCCACTTCCGGATTATCCGGGTAAACCGCCAGCACGCGACCCAGCGGATTCCTCCGGTCAGCTTCGGCTGAATGCACCTGGCGCGCGATCCTGCCGCCCACCGAGTAAAGCAGGAAAGCTTTCCACAGGCACAGCAATAACCCGGTCATGCCCACTCCGATAATCACGTAGCCGACCGGGCCGCCGTCTTCGCGGACCCGTTCAAGCGGGGTCCGCGACTGCACCACGGCACGCAAAATCTGGCCCCGGGTAAAATCCACCGACATCGCAACGACCTTCCCGGGAGCGGCGCTTTGCAGTTCACCGGCCATGTTCGAGAAGCGGGCAGCCGGTTGCCGGGCCAATTCGATAAAGTTTTCCCGGCTCTTGCGAATATCCCAGTCGAGGAAAGATCCATCGGACACTGCGTTGAATACGCCGAGCCTGACGACTTCAAGCGTTTCCTTCTGGCCGTTGGTTCTTTCAACCGGCGCGCGGAACTTCACCACTTTTCCGGATTCGGCGATTTCGGTCACCATGGCGGACCAGAGCTGTCTGAGTTCGGGTACGGTCGGTAATTCCCGGCTCTGCGCCAATTCAGAAAGAAACCCCGTCCGGCCCGGCATTTGCGCGCTGACCATGGAATCTTCCAGCGCTGCCTGGATATCGCCGGACGCCTGGCGAACAATTCCGAACAGCTCACCAAGGTTCCCCATGCGCTCTGCCAGCGTGGTTTCCAGGCCGGCCAGGACCCTTTCGTTCTGGTCATACTCCACCCTGAGAAGATCCGATCGCGCGTTTTCATCTTCCAGTTCCCGGCGCGCTTCCGTCAGCAACTGGCGCTGACTGTCCCGTTCCCGGATAAAGCGGGCTTCCCTTTCCTGGTTGATTTGCGCTTCGGTACCGGCCGCCTTGCGGACGATTTCTGCCAGTTCATCCAGTGTCTGCGCATCTGCCGGGATCGCAAAAAACAGGAACACAAAGGTCAGGAGAAAAAGAGCCGCCTTTTTCATTGGGTAGCCTCCACCGGACCCGGCACTGGCAACATGACCAGGTTTGGCGCTTTCTCATTCCGGGCGATAGCCAGGCCGTTTTTCACTTCGAAGCGGAAGCGGTCGTCATCCAGTTCTTCGAATTGACGGGTGGCAGGGTTAAACCAGCCGGTCACCGACTGGTCGCTGGCCTGGTAGACCAGCAACATCCGGCCAACCCTCAAAAAATCGACAGTCTGGCCTGTCGTTGGCAATACATCCGAATACGCTTCGGTAGTCCGGCCAAATTCCAGTTCACCCCGGTAGGCCTCCATGACCCGGCGGTATTTCTCAGAGGCTGTCACTTCCGCCTGGTCCATCATGTTGTGCAAGCGTTGCACCCGGGCACGCCGTTCCCCGATTCGAAACGGGATATCCGCTTCGACGATCTGATCCAGCGCCGCAATCATTTCCAGCATCAGGGGCACGACGCCACGATTGGTCTCTTCCAGCCCGCCCAGTTGCCGGTTTATCGATTCGACTTCGCTGCGCTGGTCGTTGACCACCCTTTCAAGGTTGTCGTTGTAAATCTCCAGGCTTTCCGTTTCCCGCACAACCGACCGGTACTCGATCAGCAGGTCCTGTGCTTCCCGGGCCAGGTCCGATACACGGGATTGGGACGCCACCGATTTTTCATTGATCTGCTTTTCCGCTTCCACGGAAGAATCCAGGCTCTGTGCTGACACCGCAGTGAGCGACAACAAAAAAACGGTGAATACGCCCAGTGTCAACAGGGTTGACCGGTGTTTCAGTTTACTCGGCATAGCGTGATCCCGATATTCAAGTCAGAAGTGAAGTTTATAGAGTTTGCGCGATAATGGGCTACTCTGTTGATCCGGTGAGGCACTGTTGAAGAAAAAAACCGAACCATCCGGCAGCCCCTGCGGCCTGCTCCGGCGCCTTGCAATCATTGTTTATGACGGGTTCGTCGTGATCGCACTGCTGATGTTGGCCACCATGCTTGCCATGCTGGCCGGTTTGGGCGGGCGAACCGCCATGAAGGATCCGGTTTACACTGCGTACCTTTTTGCCGTCTGGTTTCTGTATCTCGCCTGGTGCTGGCACAAAGGAGGAATGACCGTCGGGATGCGGGCATGGCGCGTGAAAATCGTGGACCGGGACGGGCGCAAACCCGGTTGGGGGGCCTGCGCGATCCGTTTTCCTGTTTCACTGGTTTCCGCGGCGATCGCCGGCCTGGGTTTTCTCTGGTCGCTGGCAGATCCGGTCAAGCGCACCTGGCACGATATTTTGAGCGGCACCCGCCTGATCAGGCATTAGCGGCTGCAATTGCCCTGGTTCAGACTGCCCGTTAGTCCCTGGTCAGACGGAGCGGCGCAATATGACGATCGCCACGAGCACCAGCACCAGGATGGGTATCAGAAGCATCAGGAGTGGCGAAAATTCATAAACTGCGCCCAGCTTCTGCAAAGCGCGGCTCACGATCATGAAAATACCGCCCAATGTCATTCCGAAGAAAAGACGCACGCCGGTATTTTGCGACCTCGCCTGGCCGAACACGAAGGGCATTCCGGCCAAAACCAGGGCCAGAACCGTGAACGGAAAAACTGCTTTTTCCCACAGCACGGCAAGGTAGGCCGTGTCGTCAAGCCCGTTCTCTTCCAGGTATTGCAGGTAGTCCCACAGGGATCGTGCAGACAGATACTTGGGGCGTGTCACTGCTGAATCCAGTAACTCAGGCCTCACCTCGGTCGACCAGTCGGCCAGATTCAGATCGGGTGACTGAGGCGCCCTGGTCGGAAAATTTCACGCTGGCGACCTGCGCCAGTTTCCAGCCTTTACCATCGTGGGTTGCGCTTTGCGCACGGGTTATGGACTGTAAGTCGGCCTTGTCAGAAAAACGATAAATGACAATGTCATTGAAATCGACCGACTGTTGCCCGCGATCCGCCACCAGGATCGGCCGCTGGATGTTCACGAAATCCGCGCCATCACGAATCCACATGCCGCTGGGCCCACCGACAATGGCCTGCCCCACCAGCTCGCTCAGTCTGAAAGCGCGGGCCTGCTGCTCCGCCGCGGGGGCCACCCATTCACCCATGATCATGACGGGAATGGTCAGTAACAGGGTACCGGCCAGCGCGGCAACCGCCAGCCTCAACCGGGAAATTCCGGAAGTCCGGAACGCAACCAGTTCATTTGCAGCAGCCAATCCGCCGACCCCCAGCAAGGCGCCGAGCAACGCGGAGACCGGAAAGATCTGGTAGGCCAGCCGCGGCGTCGTCAAAGCCAGCACCCAGAGTGCATCCACGGTTCCGTAGTCGTTATCCACGGTCCGCAACTCGTCCAGCAGGCTGAGCAAGACGAACAGCATGGTCAACACGCACCACACGGCAAAAGTACCCAGCAGGGCAGCGCGGCCGATGTACAGGTCAACCAGCTTTACCATGGCTCAGCCCATCCCCACCATGCGGCCCTGGCGCCGCAACCAGACCAGGCTTATGACGAGGGCCAGCAAGTGTACCCACCAAAGACCGATCGCGATGGGCATGTCGCCCTTCAGCAGCCAGTTCCGGCACATGTAAAGCGTATTGACGTAGACGATGTAAGCAAGAATACCCAGCAGGGCACGACCGCCACGGCCTTCCTTGGGCGCCGAATGTGACAAGCGGAATGGCCAACAGCCCCAGCACAAAGACCGCCAACGCAGGGGCAATTCGCCACTGGATTTCAACCACGTCTTCCACCGCAGCCGAGAAAAGTATTTCACCGCTTTTTTTTGCTTCCGTCGGTTCCGGCTTCACACGGCTTTCCTGTTCCGGCAACTTGGTGTCGTTGCGTGAAAAATGCATGATCCCGAAATCGAGCGCTTCTGCCCCGCCCTCGGTGACCTGGCCATTCTCCAGCGTCAGGAAGCGGTTCCCGGTATTTTTGTCCAGCCAGTAATAACCTTTTTCCGCGCTCCAGATTTGCTCGCGTCCTTTGTGAGTCAGCTGGATAAAGACGTTTCTGAGGGTGCGGCCGTCCTTCTCCACCGCTTCAACATACAAGATCAAGTCCCCGTCCCGCAAAACGTGAAAAGTCCCGGCCTGCAACCCCCACTCCGCGGCATTCCGGAAAGCCTCCAGCAGCTTCTGCTGGGTCGCGGATGCGGCGAGAGGCGCGGCGAATAATCCCAGCGCCAGCAATACCGCCGAAATCGGCATCAAAAAGTTGAACAAGGGCCGCAACATCATTTGCCACCTGAAGCCGCTGGCTCTCATCACCGACATTTCCTGGTCCCGGTAAAGCCGGCCCAGGCCCCAGATCACAGAAATGAATACGCTCAGGGGAACAATAGTTCCGAGAACCTGCGGCATTTTCAGGCCGATCAGCGTCCAGAGCAGACCTGCAGGAACGCGCCCCCCGGCGATATCGTTGAGCAGCTCACCCAGCGCTACTCCGATCATGACAATCAGCAGCACGACCGTCACGGCCAGAAAAGTCCAAAGCCATTCGCGGAAAATATATTTCTGCAGAATATTCAGAATGACCTCATCAAGCATGAAAAAAATGGCTGGGGCTGCAGTTTAGCAGTATTCCACGCAATCAAAAATCAAAGCCTAATTCAGCGGAGATTTCTAGTAGAATGCCGTTTTCATATTTCATAATCAGCCGGAAACGCACCTTCGGCCTAATAAAGTAATAAGCTAAAACTCTAAGGACAATCCATGAAACTGAACCTGGACAATCATCCGCCTGTCAGCAATACATCGGGATGTCTCGTGATCGGGGTGACCGATGGCGGGGGCTTGTCGCCTTCCGCCACGGCCATTGATGAAGCCAGCGGTGGTGCGATCAGCCAGATGTTGAAAGACGGGGACATTGATTCCGGACTGGCGAAGACCACATTTCTGCACCACGTTCCCGGCCTGGCGACCCGGCGGGTCCTCGTCACCGGGTTCGGCAAACCGGAAAAACTCACCCTTGCACGATTCGACCGGGGCTGTCTCGCGGCCGGCAAAGCATTACGCGACCATCCGCTGACGGATTGCCATGTATGCATCCATGACCTTGAATTTGCCGGCGTTGGGATAGAGCAGCGACTGAAACAGGCTGCCCTGGCGATCCATCGGGCCAATTATCTCTACACGGCAACCAAGCCCCAAAAAGAGGATTCTCCCGCACAATTGCGATCCGCATCGTTCCAGGGTGGGGCGGACCTTAAATCCACGCTTGATGTCGCTGAAGCCTTTGCAGTGGGTTTCGAAAAAGCCAAGAACCTGAGCGACCTGCCGCCGAATATCTGCAATCCTGCCTACCTGGCCCAGGAAGCCGTCAGCATTGCACAGCAGTACAAACACGTCGAACTGGAAGTTCTTGAAGAAGATGACATGGCCAAACTGGGGATGGATGCCCTGCTCGGGGTTTCCAGGGGCAGTGCAAACCGCGCCCGGTTCATTATCCTCAATTACACCGGCGGGAAAGCCGGCCAGTCTCCGGTTGTACTGATCGGCAAGGGTGTGACTTTCGATTCCGGCGGGTTATCCCTGAAGTCCGGCGAAAACATGATGCAAATGAAATTCGACATGTGCGGCGCAGCGGGGGTGCTCGGAGCCTTTGTCGCATGCGTCAGGCTGCAAATGCGCGTGAATGTGGTTTGTATCGTCGCAGCCGTGGAAAACATGCCGGACGGTGATGCGTACCGTCCGGGAGACGTGATCACCAGCATGTCGGGAAAAACCATCGAGGTGTTGAATACCGATGCAGAAGGCCGCCTGGTCCTGTGCGATGCACTCACCTACTGTCAGAAATTCAACCCCGACGTGATTATCGATGTCGCGACGCTCACGGGTGCCTGCGTGGTTGCCCTTGGCCACCACGCAACCGGACTGGTCAGCAACGACGACACGCTCGCAGATGACCTGCTCGCAGCGGGCAATGCGGTTGTCGACCGGGCCTGGAGGCTGCCGCTCTGGGAAGAATACCAGTCCCAGCTGGACACTCCGTTTGCCGATATGAAAAATGTCGGCGGAATGCCCGCCGGCGTGCTGACCGCCGCCTGCTTTCTGTCGCGTTTTGCAGAGGACCAGCGCTGGGCGCACCTGGACGTCGCAGGTTCCGCCTGGAAATGGGGCGGTGATGATGGCGCCTCCGGAAGACCGGTCGGATTGCTGGCCCAGTTTCTTCTCGACCGTTCCAATCCGGCAGATGGACAACAGACGAAAAATCGATGAGCAATCCTTGCCAGGTTGATTTCTACGTGCTGGCCAGCGCGGAACAATCCGCGAAACACATCGCCTGCCGCCTGGCCATGAAAGCCTGGGAACAGGGCTACCGTGTAATGGTCCTTGCAGCGGATGAAAATGAGGCCGCGCTGCTGGACGAAATCATGTGGGATTTCCCGGTCGGGCGGTTTCTTCCCCATTCAAGAGGGGCTGCGGATACAGACACCCCGGTCAGCATCGATGTTCACGGCGCTGAGATTCCGGGCGGCCGCGACGTTGTGATCAATATGGCGGATCTGCCCGTGTCTGAACCCGGCCGGTTCAAACGCCTGCTGGAAATCGTCCCGGGCGCCGAACAACAGCGCCGCGCTTCCCGCCAGAAATTCCGCGTATACCGGGAACAGGGCCTGGAGCCATCGACCCATGATATGGCCCCCGGCCAATAACACACTTTGAATCATCACCTGTGACGAACAACATGGAAAAGAGCTACGACCCCCGCGAAATTGAACAGCGTTGGTACCGCGACTGGGAAGAAAAAAATTATTTCAAACCGGCAGGCGGAGACCACCCGTACTGCATCATGCTGCCCCCGCCCAATGTCACCGGCAGTTTGCACATGGGTCATGCCTTCCAGGACACGATCATGGATACCCTGACGCGTTGGCAGCGCATGAAAGGCGCAGACACGCTGTGGCAGCCGGGGACGGATCACGCCGGCATCGCAACGCAGATGGTGGTTGAAAGAAAACTCCTCGCGGAGGGCCGGTCGAGGCATGATCTCGGCCGCGAGAAGTTTGTTGAAGCAGTTTGGGACTGGAAAGAACATTCCGGCGACACCATTGGCATGCAAATGCGCCGGCTTGGGGCATCCGTCGATTGGTCGAATCACTGCTTCACCATGGACGAAAGGCTTTCCAGTGCGGTCCAGAAAGTGTTTGTGGACCTGTATCAGGAAGGCTTGATCTACCGCGGCAAGCGGCTGGTCAACTGGGACCCGGTCCTGCACACGGCGCTTTCCGACCTCGAGGTGATCTCGGAAGAGGAAAACGGCCAGATGTGGCACATCCGCTACCCCCGGACGGATGGACGGGGCCACCTGATCGTGGCCACCACGCGTCCCGAAACCCTGCTCGGCGATACGGCTGTCGCAGTAAACCCGGAAGACGAACGTTACCGGGAACTGGTCGGCCACACCCTTGAATTGCCATTGACCGGGCGCAGGATTCCGATCATCGCGGACGATTATGTAGACGTCGAATTCGGCTCCGGTTGCGTAAAAATTACCCCCGCCCATGATTTCAACGACTATGAAATCGGTAAGCGGCACGGGCTGGAATTGATCAACGTACTGGACGTTAACGCCTGCCTGAATGAAAACACCCCGGAACAATACCGGGGTCTGGATCGCTTCGAAGCGCGAAGCCGGATCGTCAAAGACCTCAAAAAACTGGGCTTGCTGGAAAAAATTGATGACCATCGCCTGATGATTCCGCGCGGCGACCGCTCGCATGCCGTCGTCGAGCCCTATCTCACGGATCAGTGGTATGTAAAAATTGCGCCGCTCGCCAAGCCGGCCATTGAAGCGGTAGAAGATGGCCGGATCGAGTTTGTCCCCGCCAACTGGAGCAAGACCTATTTTGACTGGATGAACCGCATCGAGGACTGGTGCATCAGCCGGCAGCTCTGGTGGGGTCACCGGATTCCGGCCTGGTATGACCCGGACGGGAACATCCATGTCGGGACCAGCGAGCAAGACGCCCGCAGCCGGTCCGGCCTTTCCGCAGACGTTGCATTGAGCCAGGACGAAGACGTGCTTGACACGTGGTTTTCCTCTGCACTCTGGCCGTTCACTACCCTGGGCTGGCCGGAAAAAACGGATTACCTGGAGCGGTTTTATCCCACCAGCGTGATGGTTACCGGTTTTGACATCATTTTTTTCTGGGTAGCCAGGATGATCATGATGGGCCTTAAGTTCATGGATGATGTTCCTTTCAGAACCATTTATATCCACGGCCTGATCCGCGATGGACACGGTCAGAAAATGTCCAAGTCCAAGGGTAATGTGCTGGATCCCATCGACCTGATCGACGGTATAGAACTGGACCAGCTCATCAGGAAAAGAACCTCGGGCCTGATGCAGCCCCAAATGGCGCCGGCCATCGAAAGAGCCACGAAAAAGGAGTTTCCGGAAGGCATACCCTCTTTCGGCACCGATGCGCTCCGGTTTACGTTCGCCGCGCTCGCTACGACCGGGCGGGACATCCGCTTCGACCTGGGCCGGATCGAAGGCTATCGCAACTTCTGCAACAAGTTGTGGAACGCAACCCGGTTCGTATTGATGCAAACGGAGGGTAAAACGGTTAAATCGGCAGCCCGGCACGGTGTCATCGACCGTTGGATCATTTCGCGCATGAACCGCATGATCTTTGAGGTGGAAACGCAGCTGGGCGATTACCGCCTCGACCTCGCGGCCCAGGCTCTTTACGAATTTACCTGGAACGAGTACTGCGACTGGTACCTGGAATTCTCCAAGGCAACACTGCAGTTTTCAAGCGAAGAGGAACAGGCTACCACCCGCAACACGCTGTTGACCGTGCTTGAAACGTGCTTGCGTGCGCTTCATCCCATCATGCCGTTTATCACCGAGGAGATCTGGCAGCGCGTAAAAACTCCGCTGGAAATAGAGGGCGACAGCATCATGCTGCAGCGCTTTCCGGTAGCGGGGCCGTTTGACGAAGTTGCCGAACAGGATGTCGACTGGATCAAGAACGTGGTCCAGGGAATTCGCCGCATCCGGTCCGAGCTGAACCTGTCACCCGCGAAAGCGCTTGATGTATTGTTCCAGGCGGGTCATGCCGCTGATCACAGCCGCCAGCAACGGTTTTCAGATGTCCTGTCGCAACTGGCCCGTATTCAATCGTCGAGCTGGGTTGACGAAAAAGCGGACACGGCGCAGTGTGCTGTCGCCCTGGTTGGCGATTTGAAAATCCTGATACCGCTGAAGGGGTTGGTGGATGTGGAAGAGGAGCTTGCGCGACTGATGAAGCAACTTGACCGTGAAAACACAGACCTCAAAAAAGCGGAAGGAAAACTGGGCAACCGCCGTTTTGTCGAAAATGCACCGGCTGCCGTAGTGGAACAGGAGCAGGAACGCCTGCTCGCGCACAAGGCCAACGTGGATAACCTTCATGCGCAAATCCGCCAATTGGAATTATTGCGTGATTAGGACCGGTCAGCGATGCCCTAAAGGTCGAGACGCATGATAATGGCGTTTTCCCTGCCCTGGTCGGACCGGTAGTAGTCCGGTCTTTCTGCAACAACGGTAAACCCGTTTTTTTGATAAAGCGCGATACCGGCCCGGTTGCTCGGCCGAACCTCCAGGAAAATACAGAAACAATCCTGCAGCCGAGCCAGCCGGATCACGTGGTCGAGCAGAATACTCCCGAAACCCATGTTCTGGTATTCCCTGGCGACGCAGAGATTCAGGAGGTGGCATTCACCGGCTGCCTGGTTCTGGATGGAATACCCGGCCAGCTGGCTGCCCACCTGCAAACCCCAGCAGTCATACCCGACACGAAGGCAATCCGCGAAAATGCCGCGTGTCCAAGGATAGGGGTAGACCGCAAGCTCTATCTCCATGATGCGGTCAAGGTCTTTCTCGCCCATTCGGCGAATCAGGGGGTGAAGCATGCCGGGCTCGGCAATCATGCTGCTGCTAACCGGTCCGCGTTCCGTTTTTTCCGCAGACCTGTTGCCAGAACGCCAGCTTGGCCGCGCCATCAACCGCAAGGATTTCCAGGCTATCGGCAACCAGGATACGGGCCGAACCGACGACCATAGGAACTTCACCCTTGAACATCCGCTTGGCCGGTCCGGCGCCGAACAGCACCACGCGGGTAAACAGGTATTGGCCGACCGCGTCTTCCAGCACAGGGCTTTCGGGCAGGCCTTCCGGGTCCGGCCACGCCCAGACTACGCTGCCGCCAAGCGCCCTTGCAACGTCACCGGCAAACGGGCCCGCGGCGAAATCCGGCAAATTGCAGATCAGCAACGTATCCCCCTCGCCCGGCTGCAAAAGCAGGCGATTGGAATCCGGTTCAGGCAGCCTGGCTGCCCATATGTCAAAGCCCATCACTTCAAGATAGGCGCGGCGCCGGGATTCGATCATTTTTCCGATACTTCCGGCGGAGTCTCTTTGGCTTTGCGCCTTGCCCGGCGGTTTTTCCAGGCCTGCCTGCCGAGCACGGTCATCACCAGCCCGGAACAGACATAGATGATGCCAACCGCCATCATCACCGAAGGAGGATCAATCGCCAGGAGCACAAAAACCAGCACGACAAGGAACAGGAACCCGGTAGGGATCTTGTCTCCCCGCGGCCACGACTTTCCGCTGAAATAACGAACGCGCGAAAACATCAACAAGCCCAGCACGACCGTTTCAAACCACAGTATCCAGCGAACCGACTCGCCCGGGATGCCCTGGTCGGTGAAAAACCAGATCGTGGAAACCAGCGTGCCGGCCGCTGCCGGCGACGCCAGTCCCTGGAAAAAACTCTTGTCCGCACTTGAAGCCTGGGTATTGAACCGCGCCAGCCTCAAAGCCGCGCAGGCAACAAAAAGAAATGCTGCGAGCCAGCCGAGTTTCCCGGCCAGCGGGCTGATTTCGCGCATGGAAGACAGGGACCAGTTAAAAGCCAGCAACGCCGGCGCCAGACCGAAAGAAATCAGGTCGGACAGGCTGTCGTACTGAACACCGAATTCACTCTGCGTGTTGGTCAGGCGAGCCACCCTGCCATCGAGGCCATCCAGCACACCGGCAATCACGACGGCGACAGCCGCGGCTGTGTAATGGCCATTGATACCGGAAATGATCGAATAAAACCCGGCGAACAGGGCACCCGTTGTCAGCGCATTGGGTAGCAGGAAAACGCCTTTATGAACTTTTTTTCCACCGCGCTCCATTCCGTTTCCTCAGTAGTGCCGACCCGGGAATGATAGCATCCGGAGGTATGCCAAATAAGGCAAAAAAGCTTTGACTATGTTATAAGAAAAACTGCTTCATAGCAGGGAACGCACATGAAACAGGAATTTAGCATGCAGAGACCCGTTCAGCACCGGACACCAATTCTGTTTATCCTGGCCATCCTGGCCGGCTGTTGCTGGCTCAACACCGCTTGGGCCGCAGAAGTCTACACCTGGAAGGACCAGGATGGTGTTACGCATTTCAGCGACATGCCACCGGAATCCGGCGATGCACAGCAGATCGAGGTGGAGGAAGCCTACTACCCCGGTTCCAGCAGCGCATATGCCGAAGATGAAGCCACCGCGGCAGAGCCCTCCGCGGAAGACGACGATCCAATGACGGAGAACCCGCAGAAACTGGCCGAGCAACGGAGGGAACAGCTGGCTACAGGACCGGCAGGAACGTAAGAAAGCCCAGGCGGAAACCGCCGCATTGTGTGAGCAAAACCGGCAACTTCTCGAACGGCTGGAACCTGCCCGCAGGGTTTTCTACACCGACGAGCAGGGAGAACAGGTCCGCATGGACGACGAACAGCGGGTCGGACTGGTGGAAGAGGCTAAAGATTTCATAGCCAAAAACTGCAAGTAATCCAATCTCCATGCAGGTAAAATTCGGTGGTTTGAGCCACCAGTGTCCTGTTACGCATGAAAACCAGCAAATTCCACATAATAACCACCCGTGAAACCCCGGCGGACGCCGAGATCGCCAGCCACCAGCTGATGCTGCGCAGCGGCATGATCCGTAAACTGACCGCCGGTATCTACAGTTGGTCGCCACTCGGTTGGCGGGTATTGAAGAAGGTCGAAAACATTGTCCGCGAAGAGATGGACCGGGCCGGCTACCTTGAAATGCTGATGCCGGCTGTGCAGCCCGCCGAACTGTGGAAGGAGACCGGGCGCTGGGAGGATTTCGGCGGACAGTTGCTGAAAATCATGGACCGGGCCGGCCGCGAATACGTCTTTCGGGCCGACCCATGAAGAGGTGATCACCGACCTGGCGCGCAACGAATTGCGCAGCTACAAACAGTTGCCGGTAACGTTCTACCAGATCCAAACCAAGTTCAGAGACGAAATACGGCCCCGTTTCGGCGTGATGCGTGCGCGCGAGTTCCTGATGAAGGACGCCTATTCCTTTCACATCGACGAAGCCAGCCTGGATCAAACCTACTGGGAAATGTACGACGTTTATTCCCGGATTTTCGAACGCGCCGGGCTGCGGTTCCGCGCCGTTCGTGCCGATTCCGGCGCCATCGGAGGCAGCCAGTCGCATGAATTCCACGTACTGGCGGATTCCGGCGAAGACCTGATTGCATTCTCCACCGACTCGGATTTCGCGGCAAACGTCGAACTGGCCGAAGCCGTTGCGCCTGCCGGCGAACTGCCCGGCTCCGGCTGGAAGAACTCCGCCTGGTCGACACGCCGAATGCCCACACGATCGTTGAGCTGGTGGAGCAATTTGACCTGCCGATTGAAAAAACCGTGAAAACCCTGGTGGTGGAGGCCGCGGAAGGATCGGAATCCGGCCTCATCGCCCTGTTGGTCCGGGGCGACCACACGCTCAACGAATTCAAAGCCGTCAAATTGCCACAAGTGGCAAGCCCCTTGCGGTTTGCAAGCGATGAAGAAATTCGCGCAGCCATCGGTGCGGGCCCGGGCTCGCTCGGGCCGGTCGGCCTGAAAATACCCTGCATCATGGACCGCAGCGTGGCGCTGATGTCGGATTTCGCCACCGGCGCTAACCAGGACGGCAAACATTATTTCGGTGTCAACTGGGGCCGCGACGTCGAAATGCCCCGGCAGGCGGATCTGCGCAACGTCGTCGAAGGCGACGCCAGCCCGGATGGCAAGGGCACGATACTGCTGGCCCGGGGCATCGAAGTGGGGCATATCTTCCAACTCGGCACCAAGTATTCGGAGTCAATGAACGCGGTAGTTCTGGGCGAGGACGGGAAATCCCACGCGATGCCGATGGGTTGTTACGGCATTGGCGTCTCGCGCATCGTTGCCGCGGCAATCGAACAGAACCACGACGAAAACGGGATCTGCTGGCCGGAGCCCATTGCGCCGTTCCAGGTCGCTATCCTGCCGATGAACGCGAGTAAATCCTACCGCGTGCGCGAAGCGGCGGAAAAACTCTACGAAGAACTGCAGGCCGCGGGCGTGGAAGTGTTACTCGATGATCGTAATGTGCGGCCCGGCGTCATGTTCAATGACATGGAACTGATCGGAATACCGCACCGCGTGGTGATTGGCGAGCGCGGACTCGACCAGGGCGTTCTCGAATACCGGAAACGGACCGACACGGAAAACGGCGAAATTCCGCTCGAAGGCGCCGTCGCGGCGATCCTGGAAAAACTGGGCTAGGAGGAACCCGGACTCCTCCGATCACCACGAAGCTCAGGGAGCCGACGGTGTCGATGGCGCAATCGACGCGGTCACCCGGCACCAGGGCGCCGACACCAGGTGGTGTGCCGGTGAATATCAGGTCGCCCGCTTTCAATTCGAAATAACGGGAAAGCTCGGCAATGATTTCCGGCACGGACCAGGTCATATCACCGGTGTTACCCTGCTGCCGGATCTCGTCGTTCACATCCAGGCGAATCGATGCGTTTTCCGGATGACCGCCGTCGGAAGCCCTTCGAATAGCCGACACTGGCGCCGAATGATCAAAGCCTTTTGCGGTGCTCCAGGGCCTGCCCTGCTTCTTGGCTTCCGCCTGCAGATCACGACGTGTCAAGTCGACCCCCGCCGCATAGCCGAAGACCTTTTCCAGCGCCTGTTCTGCCGGAATGTTCGAGCCCCCTGCACCGAGTGCAACAACCAGTTCTGCTTCGTGGTGCAAATTTCCGGTCATCGGGGGATAGGGCACGGCATCGCCCGTAAAAACAGCGTTTGCAGGTTTCGAAAAAAAGCAGGGGGGCTCGCGCAAGGATGTCCCCATTTCCCGGGCATGTTCCTTGTAGTTGCTCCCCACGCAGTAAATACGGCGGACCGGAAACACCTCGGAGCTGCCTTTGACCGGCACCTGCGGGGTGGTCTCGGGGCTGAAAACGTACCCGGCGTCAGGATGCTCGATACGGCTCATGCCAGCCTCCGGATGCCAACCGCGTCGCGGATTCGCGCCAGGAAAGGGGTCGCGAAAGCACGCGCCTTTCTCGGCCCCTTCACGCAGGGCGTTTTCGATCTGCGCCGGCTCTGCGATCAGCGCGTCGTAGCGTTCGCGGCTTCCGGCCAGTTCCGTGTTGATCAATTCGAATGTCTGCTGCTTGGCTTCGCCCCAGGCAATGCCGTCCCGGTAGGCCTGGCGCATGGCCTCCCGCTGCGCCTTGCTCGCGAAAGCCGCGAAAATGGCAAACAGGGACGGAATCATCCGGATCCTTGGGTTCGCCCGGCTCCAGTGAGTTGGTGACGATCCTCATGATGGCTTTGCGCAACTGCTTTTCCGGCAGCCACAGCGGAATCGTGTTGTTGTAGCTCTTGGACATTTTCCGCCCGTCTTTGCCGGGAAGAACAGCCACATGCTCTTCAACCACGGCCTCGGGCAATACGAATAACTCACCGTAGTGATGGTTGAAACGCTGCGCGATGTCCCGGGCCATCTCCAGGTGCTGCACCTGGTCCCGGCCCACCGGCACATGCGTGGAATTGAACATCAGGATGTCTGCGGCCATCAGTATCGGGTAGCTGAACAGGCCCATGGTGATGGCGAAATCCGGATCTTCCCCGGCATCGATGTTTTCCTGCACGGACGCCTTGTACGCATGGGCGCGGTTCATCAGCCCTTTGGCGGTGGAGCAGGTCAGAATCCAGGTCAGCTCGGGAATCTCGGGAATGTCGGACTGCCGGTAGAACACAGCCCGTTCCGTGTCCAGGCCGAGCGCCAGCCAGGTGGCGGCGATTTCCAGTGTTGACTGCCGCATCTGCTCCGGGTCCTGGCTTTTCACCAGGGAATGAAAATCCGCCAGGAAGTAATAGGACTGCACGTCCGGATCGTGGCTGGCCTCGATACAGGGCTTGATCGCGCCGACATAATTGCCCAGGTGGGGTGTGCCGGTAGTCGTAATGCCCGTCAGAACCGTTCGTTTACTCATGAATGTGTGTCCGTCACTGCAATCAGATGCGCTATTTTACGGGAAAGACGGGGACATTACCGGACAAAAACCGGGCAGCGTGACCTCTCAACCAGCCGGCTCGGCTTGCCCCCGGCAACGCTCAAGATCGATGGTTTTCCGTTCCGTAGAGCCGGAGCCGCCGGCCAGTCCGCGAATGCAGGCGATCAGGTCCGGCATGCCCTTGCGCATGACCCAGCTGACGATGAATCCAGGTACCGGAAGACCCGGCCGTACGCGGATCGAGTAGTCGATCAGCACACCCTCCGGGAGTTCGGTAAATTGCCAATTGCCCTCCATGGCCTTCAGGTTGCCTTCGACCAGGTTGAACCGGATATCGCGGTAAGGCTCGCGCAGGGATTCAAAAATAAAATCCTGGGTTGGATATAGCCACCCCTTGTTGACGACCTGGTGCACCACCGCCCGCCCGCCATCGTCTTCGATCACCTGGCATTCTTTCAGGCCATCGACGAAAACAAAGGAGCGCTCGCAGGACGTGATCACGTTCCATACCGACTGTGCCGACGTCTGCACCAGGGCCTGCACACGGGCTGATCCCCCCGACTGGCTGGAATCCGCGTTCAGCAGGACGATTTCACCGTTGCCGAGGCGCCGTGAAATATTATCGTCCCGTTCAGCGGCTGCCGCCGCTGCAGAAACCATCGTCAGAACAATGGCCAGCAAGAGTTCGCAAGATTTCATCATCATGTAAGTATAATAGCCGGATGAACCTTCGCGCCCTCCAATATTTCGTCAAGCTCGCAGAGCTGAAACACTTCAGCAAGGCGGCCAATGCCTGTTTTGTCAGCCAGCCCACACTCAGCACCCAGATCAAAAAACTGGAGGATGAACTGGGGGTGCAACTGGTGGAACGCTCACCAAAACAGATCATGCTGACCCCGGTGGGCGAAGAAATTGCCGAACGTGCACAGTTGGTTCTCAGTGATATCGACCAGATCCGGGCATTGGCGCGACGCAGCGGAAATCCGGCTGACGGGGTGCTTCGCCTGGGACTGTTCCCGACCCTGGCGCCGTACTTTTTGCCGCACGTGGTGCCTTCGCTGCGCAAACGTTATCCCAACCTGCGCCTGCAGCTTGCTGAAGAAAAGACCGATGACATACTGCGGATGTTAAGACAGGGCGAGCTCGATGCCGCGTTGCTGGCGCTTCCCATCAACCACGAGGGGCTGGCAATGGAGGTTCTGTTCGAAGAACCCTTCGTCCTGGCCGTGCCCGGTGATCATCCCCTGGCCAGCCGGACCCAAATTACCGTCAGCGACCTGAAAGGGGCCGAACTGCTTTTGCTCGAAGAAGGGCACTGCCTCAGAGACCATGCCCTGGAGGTTTGCGCGTTGGCGAATGCCCACGAACGGGTCGATTTTCACGCCACCAGCATGGAAACATTGCGCCAAATGGTGGCTGCGGATGTCGGCATCACGCTGATGCCGTTACTGGCGGTAAAGCCGCCTATCGCCGCCACCGGTAACGTTGTGATCCGCAGTTTCAGGAAACCCGCCCCCAGCCGGACCATCGCGCTGGTCTGGCGCAGCAGTTCGGCGATTTCGGCTTTTCTGAAGGATCTTGCGGAATGCCTCAAAGACCTTCCGCCGGGTTTGCTCCAACCGTAACCAGGGCTGGGTAACCTGCCCTGGAGTATCGCCGGCAAGGCCGGCTCCACGGCAAGCCAGCTCACACGGTAAGACTGGCGGTTACTTCCTAGTATTCCAGTCCCTCGAGCAATTCCTGCGCATCGTCCGGGCCTTCCGGAATCTGCGCGAAAAGCGGCGTGGACAGGTACCGTTCGCCGGTATCGGGCAGCATCGCCAGGATCACCGAACCCGGCTCCACCTTCTCAGCCAGTTTCAAGGCCGCAGCGAAGGTTCCGCCGGCGGAAATTCCGCAGAAAATACCTTCCATCGTGGCCAGCGCATGGGAGGTCGCAATGGCTTCTTCATCGGTAACCGGAACATTCTCGTGCGCGACGGAGCGGTCGAGAACAGCCGGCATGAAATCCGGGGTCCAGCCCTGGATTTTGTGCGGCTGCCATTCCTTGCCCTCGAGCAGGGAAGCGCCGGCAGGCTCGGTGGAAACAATTTTTACCTCCGGCCGGGCCAGGCGGATCATCTGTCCGGCTCCGGTAAGCGTTCCGCCGGTGCCGTATCCGCTGACGAAATAATCCAGCCGCCGGTCGGCAAAATCGCTCAATATTTCGGGGCCGGTCGTGTTGCGATGGAACGCGGGGTTCGCTTCGTTTTCGAATTGCCGGGTCATGAACCAGCCATGTTTTGCAGCCAGGGCTTCGGTCACGCGAACCATCCCGGTCGCCCGTAGAGCCGGCGGTGTCAGGACCACCCTTGCGCCCAGGAAGCGCATCAAACGCCGCCGTTCGATTGAGAACGATTCGGCCATGACCGAAACGAAAGGATAGCCACGAACCGCGCAAACCATTGCCAGCGCGATACCGGTATTTCCGGAAGTCGCTTCTATCACCGTTTGTCCGGGCTTCAGGACTCCGCGTTTTTCGGCGTCGAGAATGATGCCCAGGGCCAGGCGGTCTTTCACCGAACCCATCGGGTTGAAGGCTTCCACCTTGACAAACATTTCGACATGTTCCGGCGCCAGCTTCCGGACCCTGATTACCGGTGTATTTCCAATCGTCTCAAGAATGTTGTTGTAGATCATTTCAATTCCTCACGGGTTCAGAGGAGGCCGAACCTGGCTTCTCCAATGTGCGTCAATAAAGTATACGCGTTCCGTGAAAAATTATGCAGCAGCCCCCGGGGACGCCCCAGGGAGCCTCTGATCCTGACCCGGATTTCCTGAACCTATAACTCGAGAGTCACTTCCATCAACTGCGGATCGTCCGAACAGGTCTCCACCCGGAATCCCAGGGATTTTACGAAATCGAGCATCCGCCGGTTTTCGACCAGCACGGTCCCGATCATGTGGGTGAACCGGCGGGACCTGGCCGCCTCCACCAGCGCCCTCATCAGCCGCCGGGCGACACCCCGGTTTTGCCAGTCATCGGCAATGACAATCGCAAATTCACAACTGACCTGGTCCGCCAGTGTGTGGTAGCGGGCCACGCCCACCTGCTCAACCTCGCCATCGATATCTGTGACCGCGATCAGCGCCATTTCACGGTCGTAATCGATCTGTGTAAAGCGTGAAAGCAATTCCGGCGTGATTTCCGGCATGGAATACATGAAACGGAAATAGCGGCTTTGCTGGGACAGGCCATTCACGAAATCCCGCTCGATAATCGCGTCTTCCGGCCGGATCGGCCGAATGATGATCCGCGTGCCGTCGCTCAGATCGCTGCGCTGCACGAGGTCGCGCGGATACGGGTGAATCGCCATATGATCATAAGGCCTTGCCGCTTCGTTGTGGCGTGCCACAACAATCCTTGCATCAACGGCCATGACGCCGTCCGCACTGGCGATGATCGGGTTCATATCCATTTCCACGATGGCGGGAAGCTCGCACGCCATTTCCGCGACGCGCAGAATCAGCTTTTCCAATGCCTCTCTGTCCACTTCCGGAGCACCCCGCATCGGCTTGAGCAACCGTGCCGCGAGGGTCCGGTCGATAAGGCTTTTGACCAGGAACTCGTTCAGCGGCGGCAGGGCAACCGCCCGGTCACGCAGGACTTCAACCAGCGTTCCGCCCAGGCCAAAGCTGATGACGGGTCCAAAAACCTCGTCCCTGACCACACCGACCATCAGTTCCCTGCCATGTCTGCCCTTCCACATCGGCTCGATAACGACGCCGTTAATCTTGGCGTCTGGCCGCAAATTGCCGACCGAGTCCATCAGGCCCTGGTAAACGTCGCGAACCTGCCGCGCATTCTCGAGGCCGAGCTTGACGCCGCCGACATCGGTTTTGTGCGTGATGTCGGGCGAATCGATTTTCATGGCGACCGGATAGCCGATTTCCTGCGCCACCAGGATGGCCTCCTGGGCGGAGGATGCGGGAATGCTCTGGATGATCGGAATATGAAACGCGGCCAGGATGGCTTTCGATTCCGCCTGCGTCAGAATTTTCCGGTCATCAGCCAGGACGTTTTCGATGATCAGGTTGGCATTATCCAGTTCGGGGACAGATTCCAGTCTCTTCGGACCGGGCACCTGGAGCAATTGCTCCTGGTTATGGTGATAGGTGCTCAAGGCGCCAAAGGCGCGAACCGCTGCTTCCGGAGTGCGGTAGGAAGGAATGTTGTGACGGCTGAACAGTTCCCTGCTGGTTGCTACCGACACATCCCCCATCCAGCACGCCAGGATGGGTTTTTTGGTCATGTTGCGCAATTCGACCAGTCGCGTGGCGACGTCGAAGCGCCGCGGTCTGCGCCTGCGGCGTCAGAACGACCAGCACGGCGTCGATCTCCTTGTCATTCAGGCACGCCTGCACCGCCTGTTCGTAACGGTCGGGGCCTGCATCACCGAAAACATCGATCGGATTATTGTGTGACCACGAGGCCGGCAGGGCCTGGTTTAACGCGGCCATGGTTTCGTCGCTCAATTCCGCGAGTTTCAACCCCACATCGGTGCAATGGTCAGCCGCCATCACGCCGGGGCCGCCGGCATTGGTCACCACGGCGAGCCGGCTGCCAGCCGTTCTGACACCGGAATCCAGCGTTGCCGCGGTGGAGAAGAAATCCGTGAAGTCGTCTACCCTCAGGGCGCCCGCGCGCCGCAGGGCCGAATCAAATACCGCATCGGAACCCACCAGCGCACCGGTATGCGAAACCGCTGCCCGTGATCCCTGTGAATGACGGCCGGACTTCATGATCACCACCGGCTTCATCCGTGCGGCCGCCCGCAGGGCGCTCATGAAACGCCGGGCGTCACGCAAGCCTTCGATGTACAACATGATGCTGTCGGTCGCCGGATCCATCGCAACGAAATCCAGTATTTCGCCGAAATCCACGTCCGCTCCGATGCCGGTTGAAATCAGGCTGGAAAATCCCACTTCGTTGACCGCCGCCCAGTCCAGGATTGCCGTGCACAGCGCCCCCGACTGCGAGATCACCGCGATCCGCCCGGGCGACGCATTACCGGCGCTGAACGTTGCGTTGAGCCCGATGTCCGTCCGGATGACGCCCAGGCAATTGGGTCCGAGGATACGCATGTTGTAGCGCCTGGCCCGGCGCAGCATCTCGGCCTCCAGGCCGGCTCCCCTCGGTCCCGCCTCGCTGAAACCGGCCGAAACCACGATGGCGGCGCCGACACCGCTTTCACCGCAATCGGTAATGATGTCGGGCACCACCGTTGCAGGCGCAACGATCACTGCCATATCTGTCGCGCAGTCCGCATCTACAAGCTTGCCGTAGCAGACCTGCCCGTCGATCTCTTCATACTTTGGATTAACCAGGGTGATCGGACCGTGAAAATCCGCCGACTTCAGGTTATTGAGAATGACCGTACCCAGGGCTCCCGGGACGGAACTCGCCCCGAAAAGCGCCACGGACTTTGGTTTGAATAATTGTTGTAAACGATTGGGTTGCATTGACCTGTTCCTGACGTTCTAATGTGGCAATATTCTAAGGAGTTTCTGACTGATTCAATGGTTACTGCCCTGATCTCTCACCCGGACTGCAGCCTGCACGAAATGGGGGATTACCACCCCGAGTGCCCGGCACGTCTTGATGTGATCACTGACAAGCTTCTCACACTCAGGCTGCTGGACTTGCTGGCGCAGTATGATGCGCCCCTGGTAACCCGCGAACAGCTTTTGCGCGTGCATTCTGCCCGATACCTCGAGTGGTTGCAGCAAAGATTGCCCGAATCCGGGTATTTTGACATTGATCTGGATACCAGGATGAACCCAAAAACCCTGGTGGCGGCTCACCGCGCGGCCGGCGCCGCTGTCCTGGCTACGGACCTGGTCGTCACGAAGCGCGCTGAAAATGCCTTCTGTAACATACGGCCACCCGGACACCACGCCACGTCCGATACCGCCATGGGATTCTGTTTCTTCAACAACGTGGCCGTGGCAGCGGCGCATGCCATGGCCGCGTACCCGATTGAGCGCGTCGCCATCCTTGATTTTGATGTGCACCATGGCAACGGTACCGATGTCATTTTTGAGAACGATCCACGGGTCATGGTGTGTTCGCTGTTCCAGCGCGATTTGTATCCCTTTTCCGGCGGCCAGGCACATGCCGGAAAAGGCATCAACGTTGAACTCCCTGCCGGCAGCGGCGGAGATGAGATGCGCAACGCCGTTGAGAACACCTGGCTTCCCGCCCTGGCCGGTTTCAAACCGGAAATGATCTTTGTTTCAGCCGGATTCGACGCACATGCCAGCGACGAGATGAGTGACCTGGTTTTTTCCGACTCTGATTTCCGGTGGTTGAGCGAACTCACCAGGAGCGTTGCAGAAACCTATGCCGGGGGACGCCTCGTGTCCGTGCTTGAAGGCGGGTACGACCTCGACTCCCTGGCCCGCTGCGCCGCGGCGCACGTGAAGATACTGGCCGGTCTATGAGTTGGCGCGGAGTAAGTCGGTCAGAACCTGCCCGCGGGCCAGGGCCGGGGCATTCGCGGTTGCGGCCGGTCGCGCGCTGGATAAATATATCCCGGGCAAACCAGCTGCCGGAAACCAGGTTGATACCCAGCCGGCGAAGTGGCCCGAGTTCTTCAGGGATGAACAGACCGCGGATGCCGTGCATGCCCTTCGCCATGATTTCCGCTTCTGACCGCCGCCATCTGCCGTATTTCTCCAGTGTTTTCTCAGCGGCGATATCAACCTTCCCGTTGCGGGCGGCTAACAGGACTTCCACCAGTCCCGCGGCATCGAGCAGACCCAGGTTCACGCCCTGCCCTGCCAGGGGGTGGACGACGTGGGCCGCGTCACCCATCAACACGGCGCGGTTTGCGGTATAACGCTCACTCAGTCGCATGGTTAACGGGAAAGCCGCACGCGGACCACAGGCAAGCACCCGGTCCGGCCAGTGCCTGTCGCCTCCGGCGATCGCGTGATCCAACTCCGCACGGAAAGAACTTTCATCCAGCTCCAGCATGCGCGTTGCTTCGGACTCCGGTAACGACCACACAATCGAGGAAGAACCGTCGGCCAGCGGAAGAAATGCCAGAGGCCCTCCTTCAAGAAACCTCTGCCAGGCCACACCCGGGTTGGGCGTCGCGGTCTGCACGACAGAAACGAGACCCCGCTGGCCATATTCCCAATGGTCCTGGCGGATACCCAGTAACTTGCGGATGCCTGAATTCGCGCCGTCGGCGCCAACCAGCAAGCTGCAAGTAATGGCTGCGCCGCTTTCCAGGCTGACGACCGGATCGCCCTTCGCGAAGTCCAGGCCGGTCACCCGGTCCGGGCAGAACAGTTCAACGCCGCCCATGGTCAAAAGCGATTGCCAGAGCGACCACTGGACCAGCGCGTTTTCAACGATCGTGCCCAGCCGCTCGAGGCCGAATTCGGCCGCATTGAATTCCAGGCTGACGCTTTCCTCGCGATCTTCCACGACCATTCGCCGGTAGGGGCAATGCCGCTGCCGTTCGACCTGGCGCCAGGCGCCCGCTTCGGCCAGCACGTTTGCCGCGCCTGGCGATATGGCGGAGACCCTCAGCCCAACCGGTTCCCGGGGATCGAACGGGCGTGGTTCCTCGTGATCAACCACCGCCACGGAAAAACCCGAGCGGGCCAGCAGTGAAGCAGCGGCGGCGCCCACCATTCCTGCCCCGACCACGACGATATCGTATTTCATAAGGGGTTCACCCATGGCCAGGCGAGGGATACGGCCGCGGAAACCCATGGACCGGATCGCAAGTTGTCGCCGTAAGGAGCGGAATAAACGCATGGGCAAGCAAGCCTGCCGTCCGACACCGGCGGCCAGGCGTGACGGGTTGGAAAAAAATCTCGCCAGGCCATCCGAGTAAGCGATCGTCTCGTCTTGATCCTGTTTTCGCCAACTGCTGTAACGATTCAGCAGGTCCAGGCTGCCAAAATCCGCCCCGGCTCCATTTTTCGATTCATTCCAAAGCAACTCGGCCAGCACAGCTACATCCCTCAGGCCAAGATTGAAACCCTGCGCTCCCACCGGGTGAATGGCGTGCGCGGCATTGCCGAGGATAACCGCCCGCGGCCTGACGTCTTCGAGCGCCCGGACCAGGCGGAGGGGGTAACTGCTGCGTTTGCCCAATTTTCAGGAACCGGCCCAGGTGGTTTCCAAAACGTTGCTGCGCACGGCGCAGAAACTCGGAGTCCGGCAGCGCCATTATTTCTGCGGCCTGGTCCGTGGAAACACACCAGATCAGTCCGCAACGGCCTTCCACGTGAGGCATCACTGCAAAGGGGCCGGTCGGCGTAAAACACTCAAAAGCGCGCCCCTGGTGATCCTGTTCCGGCGTGATGTTGCAAATCACCGCGGTCTGACGGTAATCGTGTTTTTCGGTTTCGATTCCCAGTGATTCCCGTACGAAGGAATTGGCGCCGTCCGCACCCACCAGCAGTGCGGCTTCGATCTGGTGGTATATCATCGCCACTGGAATATTCGATCCTGGCGCCGCGCCTTCGCATGCTGACCCCGGTTACTGCTACCGGGCAAAGAAAATCGAGCGTCCCGATCCGGGATACCTGTTCCATGACGGCGGCCCCGAATACCCTGGCCTCCACCACGTGTCCAAAACGGTCCAGGCCCAGTTCAGCAGGGCGCCATGATGACGCGACCGGGGCGTCTGATACTCGCGCACCTGGATCTCGCGGATCGGCGTAGCGTTCGCCTGCAAGAGCCGGCCAGATTCCCAGGCCCTGCAGTATCTTGCAGGAACTCGCGCTGAGCGCGAGCGTCCGGTCATCGTAACTGGGCTGGCCTGGCGGCCCGCAAAGCGCACCGCTTCCAGCAGCGCGATTTTCATCCCGAGCGGCGCCAGCGCACAGGCCAGGCTGGCCCCGACCAGGCCGCCTCCGACAATTGCAATGTCATAACGGTTGGCCACGGCTGAATTCACGCTGCCATCAGGGCTTCTATTTCATCGACGGTTCTGACCAGGCCGTCGGTCAGAATTCGCGGAGCGTCCTGGGTGATCGCGATGTTGTCCTCGATACGGATGCCCAACCCCTCTCCAGCACTCTTTGACACCGGCTTCGCCGGGCTGGAATGTAGATTCCGGGTTCGATGGTCAGGACCATGCCTGGCTCCAGTTCCCTGGAATGCCCGTCGATGGTGTACTCACCTACATCGTGAACGTCCAGCCCGAGCCAGTGGCCGGTATTGTGCACATAGAATTTTTTGTAGCCCTTTGATTCAATTTGCTGGTCCAGGCTCGCCGTCCAGGATTCCCAGCGAGATCATTCCCTCGGTCGCCACCCGGATGGCTGCATCGTGGATGTCCTGCCACTGGTTTCCGGCACGGGCTTTTGCAATCGCTGCTGATTGCGCGGCCAAAACCACTTCGTAAAGTTGCTTTTGTTCTGGTGTGAACTTCCCGTTGACTGGAAAAGTGCGCGTGATATCCGATGCGTAACCGTCGTACTCCGCTCCCGCGTCTATCAGCAGCAAGTCGCCATCACGGAGTTCCTGGTTGTTGGCAATATAGTGCAAAACGCAGGCATTGGCGCCGCCTCCCACGATGGGCAAATAGGAAGTTTCACAGTGACGTCTGGCGAAAGTGTGCAGCAGGCCCGCCTTGATATCCGCCTCGTTGAGGCCGGGCTCGCAAATCTGCATGGCCAACTGGTGAGCCTCGATGGCGACTTTCGCTGAACGGCGCATCACCGATAACTCCTCACGGCTTTTATACACGCGCATGTCATGCAACATGTGGTCCAGCGCATGAATTTCTTCCGGCGCATGGAAGGTCTTGCGCGTCTCACCGCGGAATTCGTTGAGCCAGCCGATCAGGCGTTGGTCGAAAAGCGGGTATCGTCCCAGGTCATGATAAATCCGCTCCCGGTCCCGCAGAAGATCACGCAAACGCGTTTCCGCCTGCTTGATATCGTAGGCCTCGTCCATGCCAAATTCCGAAACGGCAGCATCGACGCCGACCATGCGTCCGTCCCACTTTTCCCGCTCCGGGTCGCGGTCACGGCAAAAGAGAATGCTGGTTCCATCCCCGGAACCGGGAATCAGCACCAGGATCGCGTCGTGCTCGCGAAAACCCGTCAGGTACAGAAAGTCGCTGTCCTGGCGATAGGGGAAATAGACGTCGTTATTGCGAAGCTTTGCCGGTGCCGCCTGCAGGATGATGATCGACTCGTCACCCGCCATCTGCATCAACTGCCGCCTGCGGCGCGCATATTCTTTTTGTTTGATCACTGCACAGAGTACCCGTGTTTGAACGTTCAATGGATCGCGTCATGCTGCGCGGGGCCGCGGAAATCCTCTTGCATCATCAAGGCCACGACACGCACGTATTCCACGATCTCGGCGAACGCAATTCTCCTCTTCCTCGCTTTCGTCTTCATCCTGGGATTGCGAGGTCATTTCTGCCTGCGCAATCTGCTGCAAGGTCTTCAATCGCCTCCGTGGCCTCTTCCGACAAGGCATCGAGCTGACCGCCACATACCAGGCCAGCCAGGAATCCGGAACACCACCTGCCCAGCGCGATGATCCGCTCTTCCAGGGGTTCATCATCATCCGGAAGCCAAAGCACAAAGCCAAACTCCTCGTCCTCGAGTTGCCGAACCGTGCAGGCATGGGCCTCGGTCAGAGCAGATTCCAGTTCGGCCGAAGGATTGACGACCAGCTTCATGGCTGAAAGCTGGAACCTGAAGTCCGTAGCGGTGCTCTCGGGTTCTCGACACAAAAGCCCGGAAAGCAGCCCGTGGCATTCCGCCAATTCGGCAGGGTCCAGATCACCCTGGCTCAAGCGGATGGTGCTCTCAAAATCGGGTAACTCAGGCGCAGACATTCCGCGGCTCCAAAAACATCAATACTACCACTCCCGGCTCCGTTTTGGCTCGCGCATTGGGAAGAATCCGACCACTTTCATCAAATGCCAACCGGAGCATACCGCGGAGAATCCGTCGCTCTTCAAGGATCGTAAATTCGAGGGTCCTCGGGGAATTGATTGACGGTTTTCCTTGCTCAATCTATAGTTACTGCCATGGATTCACTGGAACAAGCCGGAAAAGATCTTGAACGCCTGGAGCAACAGCTGAAGGCGCTGCTGGAACAATGCCGGAAACTCCGCGAGGAGAATCATTCCCTGCAGAATCGGCAGGAATCGCTGGTTGCCGAACGGGCATCACTGGTCTCAAAAAACGAAGAGGCACGCACCAAGGTAGAAGCCATGATCAACCGGCTGAAAGCATTGGAACAGTCCTGAGGTTTCTGCATGAGTAACCAACCTGAGCCTGTCTCCGTCATTATTCTCGACAAGAAATATCAATTTGCCTGTGAACCGGAACAGCGCGCTGACCTGGTAGAAGCCGCGCGCCTGCTGGATGAGCGGATGAGCGAAATCAAGGATACCGGCCGCCTGTTGTCGCTCGAGCGAATCGCACTGCAGGCCGCACTGAATTTCAGCGCGGAACTGATGAAGCTCCGGGCCACTGAAGACTACCGGCAGAAAAACATCGACGGCCGGATCCGGAAACTCGCCGATCAGATCGATGATGCACTGAAAAGTTGATCGCGCTATACTGACTTTGCCCCCTGTGGTGTTTGCCATCGGAACTGTTATTTACCTTGTCCCTATATACTGACCCCGGGGTAGCTGATCTGAGAGCTGGTGTGCATGTTTGCTTTTAGCAAAAAGCCTGAAGCCTCGTAAGCCATCCCACCTGAACCTTTGGTTCAAGGTCACTGGGCCGTAGCGGCATCACGGAGGGCTTCTTATATCTTCCCGTTACCCGTACCCGATGCCTATCGAACCCGGTCAGAAAGCACTGAAAACTCGGCTGCGAAAAGAACTCCGGCGAAAGCGGGCTGCAATTGACCCGGTCCGGCGCAGTCGCTGGGATATGCGGATCAACCGTAATCTCGAACAATACGCCAGGCAAATGTCTACCCGGGTGGTTGCAGCATACCTGGCGTTTGACGGTGAGCCTGATCTCTTGCCGGCGCTGACCCGCCTGGGACGCGAAGGCGTGAAGCTCGCTTTACCCGTCATACAGGATGTTCCCGGCACAGGCCATCATTACCATGAAGGCGTGGTCGCCGGGTATGGAATTGGCAGCCAACCACTACGGCATTGCAGAACCCTGCGAAACGGAGGATGTCCGTACTTCGGACATCGACCTGGTGCTGGTTCCATTGGTGGGCTGGGACCACACAGGCGGACGGCTGGGAATGGGAGCAGGTTTCTATGACCGGCTGTTCCAGCCTTTCGCCGGGTTGGAAAAGCCCTTGCGTATCGGTGTGGCCTACGAACTCCAGCGGGTGTCCTGCGTGCCGCGGGACCCCTGGGATATCCGCCTGCACGGCGTATTGACTGAAAACGGCTGGTTTACCTGTGAAGGTGCAGGCGCGACAATGGAACCTGGTGTCCCGGAAAAATTGAAGGGGTAAAAGAGTGAACTACTGGTTGATCAAGAGTGAGCCGGATGCGTTCTGCATCGACGACCTGAAAAATGCGCCGGGCCAGCGGGAACACTGGGACGGAATCAGGAATTACCAGGCCCGGAACTTCATGCGCGACGACATGAAAAAAGGCGACCAGGTCTTTTTTTATCATTCCAGTTGCGCAGAACCGGGCATCGTCGGCATTTGCGAAGTCGTGTCGGACGCTTATCCCGATCACACGGCTTTCGACCCAAACAGCAAGTATTTCGATGCCGGAAGCAAGCCTGAAAACCCTCGATGGCTGATGCGCGATATCAGGTTCCGGCGCAAAACCAGGCGCCTTATCAGCCTTACCGAGATCAAGCAGCACGCCGATCAGCTGGAGGGATTTCCGCTGATCCGGCGCGGCAACCGCTTATCGATCATGCCTGTCACCAGTGAACACTGGGACTTTATCCTTTCACTCGAGGCGATCAAACCATGACACAACCAGACCAGCAGCAGATTCAGAAGCAACAGGTTGCGCAAGCCGCGCTAAAATTTGTGCGCCCTGACACGGTTCTCGGTGTCGGCACCGGCAGCACGGTAAACTGTTTCATCGAAGCATTGGCGGCCAGTGGCATCCGCCTGGAAGCAGCCGTTTCCTCTTCCGACGCAACGTCCGCGCTGCTCGAGTCTCACGGTTTCGAGGTAAGAGACCTGAATTTCACCGGGACCCTGGATATGTATATCGACGGGGCCGACGAATTTGATCCGCATCGACGCCTGATCAAGGGTGGCGGCGGGGCGCTGACGCGGGAAAAAGTCGTTACCGCGGCCAGCCGCCGATTCATTTGCATCGTCGATGAAAGCAAAAAAGTTGGCGTGCTGGGGAAGTACCCGTTACCCGTCGAGGTCATTCCAATGGCCCGCAGCTTCGTGGCCCGTCAGCTGGTGGCCATGGGCGGCCAGCCGGAACTCCGGCAGAACTTCATGACGGACAACGGCAACGTGATCCTGGACGTGCACAACATGGATCTGGTCGATCCTGTGCGGGTCGAAAAACAGCTTAATGACATTCCCGGGGTTGTTACCAACGGCCTGTGGGCGATACGTCCGGCCGATGTGGTATTAATGGCAACCTCATCGGGTGTGGTAGAAATCTGAGATCGATGCCCGGGTAAAAGGGGCCGGCAAACCGGCCCCCTTTTCTCGTGCAAACTCTGATCAATAGATATCGTGCATCGTGTTGTAAGTATTGAACTTGCCGGTTGGCGTTACCAGTTCAGGTCCTTTTATGACCGCCTTGAGCGTGCGGGTCTTGTCATCAACCACAACTATCGCTGATTCCTGCTCCTTGCCGCTCCAGACCGAGAACCAGACCTCCGTGCCATCCATGTTGTATTCAGGCTGAACCACACGTTTCGGTCCTTCGCCCAGTTCCGCCCATTCAGCGATGGGCAATACTTCGAAACCGCCGGCCAGGTTTTTCACGTCGTAAACCGCCACGCTCTGTGAAAAAGCGGTATCGGGATTCAACGGCGCGTCCACCCACAGGTTGCTGGAATTGGGGTGGGATTTCACAAACAGCGAGCCGCCGCCCATGCCTTCCAGTGTCCGCACCACTTTCCAGGCGTTGTCCGGATGGCCCTCCGGATCTGTTCCGATCATCGTCACGTTGGCGTTGCCCAATGCACTGGTCACCCAGACCGGCCCGAACTCTGGATCGTTCAGATTGGCGCCACGACCCGGGTGAGGGATCTTGGTCACATCGACCAGGGCGGCCAGCTTGCGTTCTTTCGAGTCGATCACGGCAATCTTGTCCGACTGGTTGGCAGCCGTCAGGAAATACCGCTTGGTGCTGTCCCAGCCGCCGTCATGCAGGAATCGGGCTGCGCCAATGGTGGTGACACTGAGGTTTTCCGGGTCTTCATAGTTGACCAGCAGAATCTTGCCTGTTTCTTTCACGTTGACGATGAATTCCGGGTGCTCATGCGAGGCCACGATGGCTGCGACTCGCGGTTCCGGGTGATATTCCTGCGTATCCACCGTCATTCCGCGGGTCGAAACAATGGTCAGCGGCGCCAGCGTATCGGCGTCCATGATCACGTATTGCGGTGGCCAGTAAGCACCGGCGATTGCGTATTTATCCTCGTAACCCTTGTACTTTGACGTTTCGACCGAGCGCGCCTCGAGGCCTATCTTGATCTCCGCCACCACCTGCGGCGGATTCATCCACAGGTCAATCATGTCAATCTTCGCATCACGGCCGATGGTGTACATGTAGCGGCCGGAAGCGGAAGGCCGGGAAATATGAACCGCATAACCGGTCGGAACAATGGATACGATTTCCTTGGTATCGCCATCAATAATCGCGACTTTACCTGCGTCACGTAACGTGACCGAGAAGAAATTCTCGATGTTGCGGTCATGCTGCGGCTTTGTCGGCCGGTCTTCAGGGGCGACGATGACCTTCCAGCTGGCTTCCATCTCCGGCAGGCCGAATTCCGGAGGTTCCGGCGGCTCATGCTGCAGGTAGCGGGCCATGATGTCGATCTGTTCTGCGGTCAGATCACCGGATGTACCCCAATTAGGCATACCCGCCGCTGACCCATAGGTGATCAGGGCTTTCAGGTAATCCGTACCCTTCTCACGGGTAATGTCCGGCGTCAGCGGTTTGCCGGTGGCGCCCTTGCGCAACACCCCGTGGCAGCCGGCGCAACGCTGGAAGAAAATCTGGGTGGCTTCGTCGAATTCGACCTGGGTCATTTTCGGACCCTCCGAATCGATAAAGCCCCTGGCGTCTTCGATCGCACTGGGCGCACCCTGATAAGCCATCTGCTCCGAGGTTGAGACCGGGTGATCTGAAGGGCCGGTAACCATTTCACCGCCCCGAGCCGCGGCTACCTCGGCGGAACTGACCTCACCGCCAGGATTACCCCAGGAATTGAATACAAAGGTGACTATGTCCGCTACGTCACTGTCGCTCAGGTAGGACAGGTTGGGCATGACAGAGTTGTAGTCCTTGCCATTGACCGTGATCGGGCCCGTGAGTCCGTTCAGCACCGCGTTTATGGCGACAGCCGGACCACCGCTGGCCAGGTAATCAGACCCGGCTAAAGGAGGAAATGCTCCGGTCAGGCCCTGTCCGTTCGCCTGGTGGCAGGCGGCACAGTGCGCAGCAAATAAGGTTTCACCCGCCGCCATTCGGTCTTCCAGGGAACGGGCATTGGCCTCGGCGGCGTGCACTGCTACTGAGGGATCAACAACCTGCGCCGGCGCGGCGGGTTCTTCTTTTGCACACGCGCTGACGGATATGGCGAGTGCTGCTAACAATAAAATTCGGTGGGATCTCATTGAACTTGGCTCCGGATTTAAATGAGGTACAAAAAATGAATCTATTAGGAAACTCCAATTTACGCCCGACAAATTTGCCGCACATTGATGCATGTCAATGAAATTTGTCGAAAATTGATGGCGTCTGTTGTAAATATGGTTAGTTCTGGGTTCAGAACTCGAATCGCACGGTGAACGAAAAATTTCTTCCCGGCCTGGAAAGAACGGGGATCATCGGATCATCGGCCTCCCTGTTGGAAACATCCAGCCAGCGCCAGTAGGTCTTGTCCAACAGGTTGAACACCCCGGCCCGGATTTCGATCCGGTCCTGCGGGCGCCACCCTGCCGAGACATCCAGGCTGATCCAGGCGGGTGTGGCAAAGCGTTCGCCGTCCGCCTCGTCAATCTCGCTGACTTTCTTGTTCGATGTGAAGGTTCCGGTTGCCGCAAGTTCCCAGGTCTCGCCCGGTGAATGCCAGGAGACGCCCAGCACAGCCTGGGGCGGAGCGATACTGTTAAGCGGTTCCCCTGTTTGACGGTTCTCGCCTTCAGACCACAAAGCGGCAAGGTTCAATACCCAACCGTTCAGCGCATTGCTCCAAAAGGATAGGTCCTGGTCAAAACGCAAATCCACACCCCGGATTTGTGCCTGGTCGATGTTCCGGGACTGGAAGATGAGATCGCCGGTCTCGGGATCCCGCCCGATCAGCACTCTGGATTCTATGAAATCGTCAAAATCGGTGTGAAAAAGCGCGAGACTGAATCTCGAGCCAGCGCTGAATCGCCGAACACCGACTTCAAATCCCTGTGAAGTTTCCGACTTCAGATCCGGATTGGGAATCGCCCGGAACCCGAACAGGGGAATGTTCAAGCCAAGATTGGCGTCTTCAAACGGTGGGGCGCGAAAGCCCTCCGAATACTGGCCATACAGGTTCCATCTTTCAGTAAGATTGAACAAAATACCCAATCGTGGTGTGAGCCGGCTTTCATTGACAGGAACGGCTTCGGTATCCGGGTTGTCTTCCTGCCAGATGCTGTCCGGTTCCGGTTTGAGGTCGTACCGGTCCCAGCGCAGTGCGGGGATCACTTGCCATCGCCCCCCGGCAAAACTGATTTCGTCCTGGATCCACAGGCCATATTCATCCGTTCGGGACTCGGGGAAATCGCGGACCGGCATCGATTCTCCCAGGATGACATTCGTAGTCGAGCCATCCACCAGGCTGGTTTGCAGGCCGTCGCGCATTTCCCTGATGTCCGTTCGTAACCAATCGGCTCCCAGGCCCAATCGATGCCAGCCACGGCCGCTTTCCAGGTCCCGAAAAACCATGAAATCCGCCCCGGACAAGTCCTGCCCGTATAAAAACCGGCGTTCGATTTCAACCGGCTGAGGAGACTTGGCCCGTTCTTCGAAAGTCCTTTGATCGGTATCATGCCTGACCTTGTAAACGCGCACATTGCCCTGCTGCCAGTTACCGCCGGAAAAATCATAGTCGAGGTAAATACGTTGGCTTTCGTCGTGATCGTCCCCGGACATCGACGTGGTCCAGCGGAAACGACGGCCATAGCCAAGCTGGGAATTGATGGTGGTTTCGACGTCGCGCTCACTTCGATCCGCGGTGAGTCGCAAGCGGTTACCCCCGCTGGTGTCAAATGTGTAGCGGAACATGTAATCACTGCTGCTCCAGTCCTGGGGGTCAACTGGTGTGCCAGCGGGTGCCTGGTTTGCCAGTTGGTGTCCCTGGCGATAAGTCGCGGCGGCCAGCACGCCGTGAGGACCTTCGCCCCAGGCGCCGACACCCGACGCCACCCAACTGTCATCCGCACCCTGATAGCCCCCGCGCAAGCCAAACCAGGCCGGGCCGTCCGAACCGGCAAGCAGATCGGAGGGATCCCAGGTCGTGAATGTCATCACGCCGCCAATCGCATTTGAGCCGTACATCACCGACGCGGGCCCGTAAAGAACTTCCACGCGCTTGATCCTGTCCGGTTCCACCAGGGTACGACCGCCGTTGGAATAGGCCCCGATCGCGAACTGCCCCCGGACCGGCACTCCGTCGACCTCCAGCAGAACGCGGTTACCACTGATGCCGCGGATGTTGATGCTCGAAGCACCAAACCGGGTTCCGGTGGTTTCAACTTCAAGGCCGGGTTGGTACTTGAGCAGGCCGTCGAGGTCTTCGACCAGGCCTTTTGTCATTTCAGACGCATCGATCAAGGTGACCTGGGCTGCAACTTCCGATAGCGGCCGGGCAATTCTGCTGGCGACAACCACGATCGGGTTCAGTTCGATCTGTTCCCGGTCTGGCGAACCGCTTTCGACTGATCCCCAGGCACTTGCGGAAACTGCCATGGCCAAAGCAAACGCGATGCGCTTTTTGCACGATCGAATGGCCGATAATAAATACATCCGCTTACTACGATAGGAATACCGGCGAAGAATAGGTGCGTTGCAATGCATCTATTCTGACCTGGATCAAGACTTTGCCTGAACCCCGCATATTAAAGAACCTTGATATGAATCAATATGAACCGTGAAGAGGCTTGTTAGATTAGGTGTAATTCTAGGCATCAATACGCGGCCGGAATGATCAATTGATGTAACGGTGCACAATTATGAAACTTACAAGATTCACCGACTATTCGCTTCGCGTTTTGATTTACCTTGGTCTGAGGAACGATGGCCGGGTAACCATTCGGGAAATTTCCGATGCCTATGGAATTTCAAGGAACCACCTGATGAAAGTGGTTAGCCTTTTGACACGCATGGGTTATCTCGACGCGCGCAGGGGTCCCGGGGGCGGCATTGCCCTGGCCAGGGATCCGGGAGCTATTGTCATTGCCAACGTGATCCGCGACATGGAGGATGACCTCAACCTGGTCGAGTGCTTTTGCGCAGATGGCCAATGCGTGATCAAACCGATGTGCCAACTGAAAGTTGCGCTGAGGCAAGCGTTGGAAGCTTACCTGGTTACGCTTGACCGATTCACCCTGCTGGATCTGACCAGGCCGAGGAGCAAACTGTCCGAAGCGCTTGGAATGAATGCTGCCTGAAACCCCCTGAAAACAAAGAGCGCACCAGGCGCTCTTTGTCAAAGTCGTCAATGAGGCGCTGAACGCGCCCACCAATACTTTTATCAGAGACGCGTCCGCACGAAGCTGACTGCGCCACCCAACAGGATCAACAGACCACCCAACAGGGCGAACAGCGGAACCTGGGTAGCCGTTTTCGGCAATGCCATTGGCTTCGGCTCAGATGCCGGGGCCGCAGCCATGGGTGCCGGTGCCGGTGCTGCAGCTGCAGGAGCCGCCATGGGAGCTGCCGCAGTTTCAGCAAGGGTCCAGTTACCTTCGGACATAACGTAAACGTTCACTTCCTGTTTCGGTGCGAGGTCGGCAATCCTGACTTCCTTGCCACCGATTTCAGCCGTGGCGCCATATGGCGGATAGGTGCGATCGCTGGCTGTCCAGGAACCGTCAGGCAACTGCCACTGCACAATCGTGGAGTTGACACTCTGGCGAACAACTTTGGCCTTGAGCTTAACGTAGCTCATGGATCCGCGTTCAACGACATCCAGGCAGGCCTCGCCGATATTCGGGTTGGTGCCAAGAATCGTTTCGGTGTAAACAACATCGGCACAAGTCGCCGCTTGGGCCGCAGAGGTAAATCCGAGTGCGCCCAGAAGTACCAACATGGTGAATAAAATAGTTTTCTTCATACATTCCCTCACTTAGGTTTTGGTAGCAAGATGTTCGGCCGTGGCTTTCACGATAAACCGCTTCGGCGCGTGCCCAACATAATAAAAAGGATAACAGGTTACAAGTGTTATTGCCTGTACATCAGTGGGGTCCAATACAGACACGTCATCGGGTTCGACGATCAGGATCGAAGACACCGCGTAGGCGATTTCTCCACGGACCGTCTTCAGTTCGATGCGGTCACCTACTTCAATATCCTTCAAACCGCGAAAAAACCCGTCCCGATGACCTGCTATCCCCAGGTTTCCGCCGGAATCGATGGCCGCTGTTCCCTTGATCCTCGCTACTCCACGGTTCAAATTGAAATCGTCCGCTCCATTGTAAACCGGTACCTGGATATCCAGCTTTCCGATCGTCAGAAGAGCCAAAGGAGACTCGGCCTCCACTTTCAGGCTTTCCTCGTATTCAGCGATTCTTTTCGGGGTCCATAGTTCCTGGTTGGGATTGGAAACCTCCGCGAACCGGGACTCACCCGAAAAAGGGCTTTCGAGGACAACTTCACTGGTGGCGGCATTGAAGGCCTTTACGCCCTCTTCCCGCTGGCGCTCACCGTCTACCCTGATCTGGAAATACACGACCAGCAGAGCAATTCCACCGAGATATAAACCGGCCTCCAGCCAACCCAGTTTTCGTTTCATCGCGCCTTTCATGATGATACCGGGATAGTCCAGCCCTGCGGAGCCGGGCCCTGGTCCATGATGATCTCCCGGTGACCGCTCCAGGTGTTGATAATGGCCTCCGGTGTGCCAATACCGGCGGCGCGGGGATCGCCACAGGGGCCAAACCAATGGTTTTGCGGAGCGCCGGTTGTTCGGGCGCGCATTCCGGAGTAAGTCGTGCCATTCACCGTGGCTGCAAGCACCCGGTTCTGGAAGCTGATATCCGATGAGACCACGGCTGCAGTGAGGTGGTGGGAAATTCGCTCCAGCGCTTCCAGCACGGCGGGCAGGTCGTCGTCACCATAGCGTACGACGATCTGGAAGGGACCAAATAACTCGGTCGTCACCAGGTTGAAATGATCACCCCTGATGGCGTCCAGCGGCACTTCGACAGCCGTGGGCTGATACGCACCGTAGCATTCAGGAATGGAATGTCCTTGCAGAACCTTCCCGCCGAATAACAGGCGGCTTCCGGGAATGGCCAGCACGGCATCAACATGCGATTGAATCTGCTCGTTGGTCCAGCTGAGTACGGGGCCGATCGTCAGGTCGGCGAGCTTCCGGCGCGCAGCCAACTCCGCCATTTTCGGCAGCAGGGCTTCAGCCCAGTTACTGTGCAGGAACAGGATGCTCTGAGCCGAACACTTTTGACCGGTCGCGTTATAGGCATCCTGCTCGCACTGCCAGGCCACGTAGTCCAGCCATTGCGGCTGAAAGTCGGGACCGATGACTTTCCAGTCAAAGCCTGCGTCCTCGAGTTTCACTTTTCCATTCATTACACCCGATATCCGCTCAGCAACTGCACCGGAACCGGTAAATTGAACCAGTCGAAGATCCTTGCTGGCCCGCTCCAGCAACTGCCCCATTGAAGAACCCCTGCAGTGGATCAGGTCAACGTCGCCGGCCGGCAGGCCGGATTCGATCATCAAGCGCAGGAACTGTTCGAAAACAACACTGACTTTAGAGTCGACTTTTACCAGTGGTTTGTTACCCATGAACAGCGCGCCCATCACCTGCAGCGCAGGAATTTCGAGCGGAAAGTTAAACGGCGCAATAATGGCAACAGGGCCGAACGGCCAGCGGTAGCCGCGCGACTCCTGCCCGGCATGGTCACCCGGGTTGGAAAAGCCGCGCGCGAGAAACCGCACGCCGTCGCCGGAAAAATTCTCCAAAAACACCCGTGTGACCACCACTTCGGTGAGGCACTGCTGCCAGCTTTTGGGCATTACCCGCTGGATCAGGCGGGTGAAGAAAGCTTCCACGTCTTTTTCCGCCAGCAATGCGGCGGCCCTGGCGCAGACACGTCCGAGTTCCACGTAACGCTGGGGATTCTTGAAGGGATTGTGCAGGCCCGATTTCGGGCAGGAGCGCAGGCTCTCAATGTACGCGGAATGATCCTGCGTATCCGGAACCTGCAGGAAGCTGCCGCCGTTCAGGGGGTCAGGAATATCGTCCCTGAGGCGCTCGCCATCCATCCACTCACCGCGGAGAAGGTTGCGCACGACTCCGGGTTCAGCGGACGTCATGCCGTTGAAAGGATCTACTGTGGCAAACGAGGGTATCACAGACATTTAGGGGGCCTCTGGTTAACTATACACGGGCGCGACGGGTCTTTGCGGGTGCTCCGGCCCAGCTTTGGCGAGCGTGGTTGGGTCATTCCCAATGAGTGAACTAAAATGGGGCGGAGCGCCCGCAAAGGCCCGTCCCATCCGGGTTTCGTCGATAAAGCCGCATCTCGCACACTTCCCTCCTCGGCCGTAGCCCTGCTACTGTCTCTCGGCATTCATTGCGCGGTCTGCGGCTTTCTCGACAGATACGCGCTCCGTGCATAATTAATCAGAGGCCCCCTAGACCTCCAGGAGACTGAAATGCATTAGCCGTATATAATAACGCGCTTTGCGCGGCGGAATGGGTTCCGCGGCCAGAATTTTAATTCAAATAACTGGAGAGAACACCATGCAAAGCCAACTCCGGCGGTACGCCGCGGCCTGCCTTTTACTGGCCACCATTTACCTTCCAAACCTTGCTCTTGCTGACCAGTTGGTCATGAAAAACGGTGACGTGATCACCGGTGACCTGGGCAAAGTAGAAAACAACAAGGTTTTCATCAAGCCCGCCTACGCCAGCGAATTCTCGGTTGACCTGGCAGAGGTCGTATCGATCGAGGCGGAAAAAGTCTACGAGGTGGAACTGGAAGACGGCCAGGAAGTGAACGCAAAATTCGCCGGGGTGACCGGTGATGGCCAACAGACGCTGATCGTGGACGACGCGGAAATGAATGTCGGCATGGCCCAGCTCGCGATGGCTGCGCTGCCACAACCCTACTATGAGCGTGTTTCACGCGTTGATTTCAACATGACCTGGAACGATGGCAACACCAACAACAAGAGCAACCTGTTGTTCGCCGACACTCGCCTGAGGATGGGTGATCACCGCCACCTGGCCGAACTCACCATCGCCCGGGATGAAACCAACGACGTCACCACCAAGAAACAGGACCTGGCGCGCTATGCTTACAACTGGTTATTCAGCACGCCTTGGTACCTTGGCGCTACCGCCAGTTACGAACGCGATCCGATCAAGGACCTGAGCTATCGTTACATGGTAGGCGCCCTGGTCGGGCGGGACCTTTTCAAGGATTCGCAAAAATTCCTGACCTTCAGCGTCGGCATGGGTTATTCAGAACAAAAGCTGGCAGGCGATACGGACGGCGGCGCCACTGCCTTGTGGAACCTGATTTACGAACATAAATTCCGCGACGGCAGGCTGGCTTTCTTCCACAACGAGAACATCAATTACCAGTTCTACGGGGATAATGACCTGATCGTGAAAACCAACACGGGTTTCCGCTTCGACATCCTTGCGAACCTGTATGCCAGCATCGCGTTTCGCTGGGACTATGAATCGGAACCGGCGGCAGGAACCAAGGACTATGATACGACCCTGGCGGTAGGCATCGGCGCCAAGTTCTAAAGAACCGCTGCGCCGAGCACGACAGGCTGCCAGTGGCCTGTAACAGCTAAAGCGGAAGAGGGATCGCGAAGGAATGGTGGTGGCTGACGCCGGTCTGGAACGAGGTTAATAGCCATAGCTATTGGCCGAGTGAAGACCAAGCCAGGCGCCAGCGGGCCGAGTGATATGCTTTCGATTCAGCTGTTACAGGCCTCTAACCTTCCAGTTCCTGCCAGCGGGCATATGCGGCTTCCAGGTCAGCACGTATTTTTGCCAGGTCGGTAATGACGCGCTGGGTGGCTTCGTGATCCTGCTGGTAGAAGCCGGGCTCTGAGATTGCAGCCGCCAATTCTTCCTGCCGGCGCTCCAGCTGGTCAATAACGCCCGGCAAAGTTTCCAGCTCCCTTTTATCCTTGTACGACAACTTGGCCGGCTTTTCCTTCCGGGCCGCAGGCTGGACCGCCGGTTTGGCAACAGGCTCCGGTTCCGGCGCCTTGTCCACCTGCTGCTCCAGGTTCACCAGCTTGCCGCCTTTCTGCGCCCAGCTGCTGTAACCACCGACGTACTCGGCGACCCGGCCTTCCCCCTCCAGTACGAAAATGCTGGTTACCACGTTGTCCATGAATTCGCGGTCGTGACTGACCAGCAAAACCGTTCCGTCAAAATCGAGCAGAATTTCTTCCAGCAGTTCCAGCGTTTCCACGTCCAGGTCATTGGTGGGCTCATCCAGCACCAGCAGGTTGGCCGGCTTGCTGAACAGCTTGGCCAGGATGGCCCGGTTCTGCTCCCCTCCGGAAAGCGCACTGACCGGCATGCGGACCCGGTCCGGGGCAAAAAGGAATTCTCCGAGGTAGGAAATGGCATGCTTTTTCCGGCCATTGATTTCGATGAAATCCTGGCCGCCGCAGACATTGTCGATCAGGTTCTTCGAAGGATCCAGGTGGGCCCGCTGCTGGTCAAAATAGGCGATTTCCAGCTTCGTGCCGGACGTCACCTTACCGGAGTCAGGTTTCAGCTCTCCCAGCAAAATCTTGATCAGGGTCGATTTGCCGGCGCCGTTTGCCCCCACTATGCCGATGCGGTCACCACGTTTTATCAGGGTGCTGAAGTCATCGATGATTTTCCGGCCCTCGTAGCTCTTGCTGACATGCTCGAGTTCCACGACCCGCTTGCCCGACCGCTCCGCCGATTCCATGCCGAAATCCGCCCGGCCGGTCACGTCGCGGCGCTGCCGGCGCTCTTCCCGCATGGCCTTGAGGGCGCGGACCCGGCCTTCATTCCGGGTCCGCCGCGCCTTGATGCCCTGGCGGATCCATTTTTCTTCATCAGCCAGCCGTTTATCGAACAACGCGTTTTCGCGTTCCTCGGCTTCCAGTTGCTGCTCCCGAAACGCCAGGAAGCCCTCGTAGTCGCCTTCCCACCGGGTCAAACGCCCGCGGTCAAGTTCCACGATGCTATTGGCCACCTGTTGCAGGAAGGCGCGGTCATGAGTGATGAACATGACAATGCCGTTGTATCCCTGCAGTTGTTTCTCCAGCCATTCGATGGCGGGTATATCCAGGTGATTGGTGGGTTCGTCCAGCAGCAGGATATCCGGTTCACTGACCAGCGCCTGGCCCAGTGCCACGCGGCGGCGCCAACCGCCTGACAGGGTGGCCATGCTGGCCTCGCCGGGTAATTGCAGTTGGCTGATCACGGTTTCAACCCGTTGTTGCATGCGCCAGCCATCCTTGGCTTCCAGATCATGCTGAACCCTTTCCATGGCCTGCATGTCACCCTCGAGGATCGCGTGGTGGTACTGCGCCAAAAGGTCGCCAACCCCGGCCAGTCCGTGGGCCACCACATCGAAAACATCCTGTTCATCGGCCGGCGGCAGGGACTGGTCCAGGTAAGCGATCCTTATACCCCGACGCACCCAGCGTTCACCGCTTTCCGGAATGATTTCGCCGTTGATGACCTTGAGCAGGGTGGTCTTGCCTTCGCCATTGCGGCCGAGCAATCCGATGCGGTCGCCCCTGCGCATGGCGAAATCAACGCCATCCAGCAACACGTGGGTGCCGTAGTGCAAATAAACCTTGTCAAGCTTGAGAAATGGCATGCGCAATTGTACGCCATCCGGCGAACCCACTGACATGCGTCATCGTGGAATTTCCTGAACCGGCGCAATATGAAGATCGATTCCTGGCTTTTCAGGAGCTTTGTCATGGCGACGCAATTTCGCATTCAGGCCGTGGCGTTATCCGCGGCATTTTCTGTTTTTGCCCTTTCCTTCCCCGCACTCGCTGCCGACCAGCACTGTGCCCCGATGGATATCACGCTGAGCAGCCAGCTCGAGGTCGATAATTTTCAGGCCCTTCACGGACCCTGTGACACCATAGGTACATTGAGCGTCAGGGGTGAAGATATCACCAGTCTCGCCGGCCTCTCCGGTCTGGTCAAAGTGGCTGGTGGTTTGCTGGATATCAGCGGCAACAAAACCCTGGAAAACCTGGACGGCCTGGAATCGCTGACTTCTGTCGCAGGTGATTTACTCATGAATGACAACAACGTCCTGACCAATATAGACGGCCTGTCATCGCTCTCCATGGTAACCATTGATCCCATATATAAAATCGAGATTTCACGCAATCCGGCCTTGCGCAACCTCGATGGCCTCTCTTCGCTGACCGGATTGGCGGGAGCGTTGATCATTCATCTTAATGACTCTTTATCCAACGTCCATGGCCTTTCAAACCTCGAACAGGTAGGTGCAATTTTTCATATCGCGGCCAATCACTCCCTGACCGATCTGAACGGCCTGGAACATCTGAACAGCGCTGGCGCACTGGGTATCGTCAATAATGTCAGCCTCGCTGAAATCAGTGGACTCTCCAGCCTGGAAACCGTGGATCTCTGGTTCGAGATCAGCTGGAATCCCATGCTGGCGGACTGCCAGGGCATTGTCAGGCTCATTGATCCGATCGACGACTATGAACCGGGCCCGGGTCCCGGGGTAGCCGGCATTCCGGACATTGGCACCTATGCGATCATTGAGAATAATTCCGAAAAATGCGAATCGGTGAATGCCATTCTGGGCGATGTGCCCCTGGCTGAAATCAACCCGGGCCTGAACGATGCCTGGTTCAACCCGGAAACGGCTGGCCAGGGTTTCCTGATCACCGCATTCCCGGTGATCAAACAGCTGTTCATGGCGTGGTTCACCTACGATACGGAGCGCCCACCCGATGATGTGACCGCATTGCTGGGAGAACCCGGACACCGCTGGCTCACTGCACAAGGCGTTTATGAAGACAACATCGCGTGGCTGGATATCCATATGACTTCCGGGGGAGTCTTCGACTCACCGGAACCCAGACCCGTGACCGGGCCGATCGGGGAGGTGACGCTGGAGTTCAGCACCTGCAACGCAGGCACCATCACCTATGATATTCCGTCCATCGGCCGCCAGGACGTAATTCCGATCGAGCGCATCGTCCTGGACAATGTTTCCCAGTGCTATTTGCTTGGAAAAGAACAAGCCGACACTGAGTAGTGCATTTTACTACTACATGAGTAATGATCACTTAATACCAACATAATGGTATAGATTCATAGTACTTATGGAGTAAGTCATGGCGCAGACCCGCGAACTCATCAAGACGCTCAAGACGGCCCTGAAGGCGCATGGAAAAACCTATGCCGACGTTGCCATTGAGCTTGGTTTGACCGAAGCCAGCGTGAAACGCCTCTTTTCGAAACAGAGTTTCTCCCTGGATCGCCTGGACCAGGTCTGTCACATGATGAATATTGAAATCACCGACCTGGTGCAGCTGATGAACGAGCAACAGCAGCGCCTGCAACAGTTGACGGTCGAACAGGAAAAAGAAATTACCGGCGATGTCACCCTGACCCTGATCACGGTGTGTGTGCTCAACCGCTGGACCATGGATGATATTCTGTCGTTCTTCAATATCCGCGACACTGAATGTGTGCGGCACCTGGCCAGGCTTGACCGCCTCAAAGTTATCGAACTCTTACCCGGGAACCGGATCAGGCTGCTGGTGGCTCCCAATTTCAGCTGGCGCGAAAACGGGCCGATCCAGGCATTCTTTCAAAAAAAAATCAGCCAGGAGTTTTTCAATACACGATTCAGTCGTGATGACGAATGCCTGATTGTGCTGAACGGTATGTTATCGGCCCAGAGCAACGCCGAGTTTCAACGCAAACTGAAACGCCTGGCCAGGGAATTCGATCTTCTGAACAACGACGATGCGGCCCTGGACCTGGATCAGCGCCAGGGCACTACCCTGGTCCTGGCGATGCGGGGTTGGCAATACGGCCTGTTTCAACCGTTGGTCAAGTCAGCAACGATCGATTAAACACCATAAAGTATTATATTTTAATACCTTGATATCATTAAAGTGCGACTTTACTTATCTTGGTTGCGCAATATGGCATAGGCCTCCACGATGGTTTCGTAAGCCGGGAATCCCCTGCCGGGATAACCCTTACCCACCAACAGCATGGAGAACATGTCATGAGAACTTTCAAACAGATCGTCCTGGGCTGCATTGCATTGTGCCTGATGACTGCCTGGAGTCCGGCGAGTCACGCGGCCGGACTGATGACGCCAACCGGCTCGAACCTGCCACCGCTCGAAATCCGGGAGCACCACGTCAACGTCGTGGTCGAAGACGGCTATGCCGTGACCAGTATCGAGCAGGTATTCAGCAACCCCAACAACGCCGACCTGGAAGCCATTTACTCCTTTCCGGTGCCGGAGAAAGCCGCCGTCGGCGAATTCACCTATTGGATAGACGGACAAGCGGTTACCGGTGAAGTGCTTGAAAAAGAGCAAGCCCGGGACGTTTACGAGGCGGAAAAGCAAGCGGGCCGGGAAGCCGCCCTGGTAGCACAGGACGGTTACAAAACGTTCGAGATTGCCGTTTACCCGGTCCGCGCCGGACAGGACGTGCGCATCCGTTTAAGCTACATCCAGCCCGCGCACGTTGATTCCTCTATCGGACGATATGTTTACCCGCTGGAAGAAGGCGGGGTAGACGAGGAAAAGCTGTCCTTCTGGACCTACCAGGATGCGGTTCAGGAGCGCTTCAGCTTTGACCTGACATTCCGTTCTTCCTGGCCGATCGACGAGTTCAGGCTGCCGCAGCATCCGCAGGCAGTTATTCAGAAGCTGTCGGAATTCGAATGGCAGGTTTCGCTGGCCAACGAAGCGGTTGTTAACCAGGAAGGATCCGGCCCCGAACCCGCGACGACCGCAGTGCACCGGCTTGACCAGGATATCGTTGTTTACTGGCGACAGGCGCTGGGATTGCCCGGTTCGGTTGAAATGGTCGCCTTCAGGGAACAGGCGGGAGACCAGGGCACGTTCATGATGACGATTACTCCGGGCGACGACCTGGCGCCCATCACCGAAGGCAGGGACTGGGTATTCGTGCTCGACCTGTCGGGTTCGATGGAAGGCAAGTTTCAGAGCCTGGTCGAAGGCGTCAACAAGGGCCTTGCCAGCCTGAATCCGGACGACCGCTTCCGGATCGTGTTGTTCAATGACCGGGCCCGCGAGATCACCGCGGGATTTGAATACGCACAACCCGAGGTGATCCAGCACTATATCCGGACGCTGGAAAAATGCCGCCCGAACAATGGCACCAACCTGTATGCCGGACTTGATCTGGGCATGCAGTCGCTGGATGCGGATCGCAGCAGCGCCCTGGTCCTGGTGACCGATGGCGTCGCAAACCTGGGATATACCGAAAAAAAGGACTTCCTCGATTTACTCGAAAGCCGTGACGTGAGGCTGTTCACCTTTGTCATGGGAAACAGCGCCAACCGGCCGCTGCTGGAAAGCATGACCCATGTTTCCAACGGGTTTGCGATGAATATTTCCAACAGCGACGACATCGCGGGCAAGTTGCTCGAAGCCACATCACGGCTTACCCATGAGGCCTTGCATGATATCGACGTCCGCTTTTCGGGCGTCCGGGTCGGCGATCTCAGCCCGGAACGCATCGGCAGCCTGTACCGCGGCCAGCAATTGATCGTGGTCGGCCACTATTGGGGAGCCGGTGCGGCAAGCGTCAACGTTGACGGCAAGGCATCAGGCCGGAAAACCAGCTACTCGACAAATTTCTATTTCCCGGAAGTCTCGACGCTGCACCCCGAGCTTGAGCGAATCTGGGCTTTTGCAAAGATCGAGGATCTGCAAAACCGGCTGGATTATTTCGAGGGAGGTGCGGACATTGAACAGGCAATCACCGACCTCGCCGTGCAAAACGGACTCGTCACCGGGCATACCTCGATGATTGTGCTGCGTGATGAACGGTTTGATGAAATTGGCATCGAACGCCTCAACCGCGACCGCATCGAAAAGGAACAACTGGCAAGACAGCAGCGGACGCTGCAGGGCGTGCGTGACAATCGCGTGGACTCCAGCCAGCCGATGTATTCGAACGCCCGCGCCAGCCATGGCAATGGTGGCGGTGCATTCGGCCCCTGGATGCTGGTGCTATTGCTCCCCTTGCTGGCGCTGCGTTTCCATTCGCGAGGTTCTGCCACGTAGAGTTATCCGGGCAGCCTTCGGGCTGCCCGGCCTGCGGGGACAATGCCATGACCATTCACCAAATTCCTTTTCTGACCTCGAGCCTGTTGATGACGCTTGTCGGTTTGTACTTCCTGGTGCCGGACCAGGCAATGTTGTATTTCAGTGCCGGAAATATCGCACACGGCGAGGCATGGCGGATCATCACCGGACATTTCATGCATTCGGACCCGGATCACCTCGTGTGGAACTGCCTGGGTCTAATGGTTCTGGGCACGCTGATTGAACAACGATCGCGCACCCTGTTGTGCATGGCGCTCGCCACTGGCATCGCTTCGGTCAGTCTTCTGTTGATGACTCCTCTTGCTCAGCTGGAATTCTATTGCGGCCTTTCGGGTGTGCTGAACGCCCTGCTCGTGGTGGCAATCTGGCTGGAATGGCGAGCCACCCGGTCGTGGCTGGTGATTGTCGTCGCCTGCGGCAGTATCACGAAAGTCGTAGTTGAAGTCATTCTGGGTACATCGCTGTTCACACACATTGACTGGCCGCCTTTTGCCTGGTCACATGCCGCCGGCCTGGCTGGCGGCCTGTTGCTGATCGTCGGAGTATTCGGCAGTTGGCTCCCTTGGCCTTACGGCATGGTATCCGGCGCATCGATTGACAAGCCGGTTGGCGTGAACGAGTATTCGACCTGAATCGAATGCGAGAAGTCAAAGAGCAGCCTGCCGTGAAAGACGTGATCAACAGTTCAAAATACCTTGCGTACAAATTCAATTTCGATACAGAAAACGTGGAGTTTTTACCGATTGAACGCAGTGAAATTCGCCGGGCCAATTCGCTCAGCAAAGAATTTATCGACCCTGATCGAAAATTCATTAGCGTGCCACTTTCCGAGTTGATCCACTTGCTGAATGCGCCTGGCACCCGACTGGTCGAGAACCCTACACGGTTTATTTTTCATACGGCGTTTTGTGCTTCCACGTTTTTATCGCGGTGCCTGGATGTGGACGGCGTCAGTGTCTGTCTGCGCGAGCCCCAGTTGCTGCTGGATGCGGCAAATGCAAAACGCCTGCAGTGGCGGTCGAGAACAACTGCTCTGGACTACCGCTCCTGGCCAAAACTGGCTTTACTGCTGTTACAGAAACATGCCGGACCATCTGAGAAACTGATGATAAAGCCCGTTAACTCAGTGAATAACATTATTGCTGAGTTGCTGCAGATCACGGGTTTCGGAAAATCTCTGCTGATGTATACCGATGCCAGAAACTTCATGCTGTCAACGCTGAAAAAAGGTGAAACAGCAAAACATACCGTGCGGGCAATGTTTGACCTGATCCGCTGTGATTTTCCCCACCTGGCAAATCTCAGGCTGACGGACACGATACAAATGACCGATCTGAAAATCATCCTGACCCTGTGGCGGTTGCAAATTGCACAGGCAGAGCAAACGCTTCAGTTTTTTGAAGCAAGAAATGTGCTGGCCTCACTCTATGGAGAGCGGTTGATTGCCGATCCGCTCGAGACATTGCGTGCCGCCAACCGATTTCTGGACCTGGGCATTCCATCCACACAAATTGATGAGATTGTAAGCAGCGACCGGCGATTCATTGATGCAAAAAACGCCGGACAGCTGTTCAGCGTGCAAAAAAGACAAGAGGCCTACCGGGAACTTGAACGCTTTTATGGCGGGGAACTGGACAATGGCATGACGTGGATGGTCAGGAACAATCCAGGCACCAGTCCTCATCCTGAACTTGCCGCGGCGTTGAAAATTTGAGACAAAACTCGCCCCTTGTTCTAATTAAAATAAAGATGTTTTTTCGATTGTTATAAAAATTTTCATATTACGATTGCATTCAACAAAATTAAGTACTAAAGTTTTTGCAGCAAACGAGCCGCGCGTTTTCGATTCGGTTGCTACATAACCTGATAACTCAAAATCCAGAGGAATTAGCATGGCTAGCAAAGCGACTAAGAAGTCAGCAGCATCGAAAGTAAAAGCAACCAAGGCACCAGCCAAGAAAGCTCCGGCCAAGAAGGCTCCAGCCAAGAAAGCCGTAGCCAAGAAGGCTCCAGCCAAGAAGGCTCCAGCCAAGAAAGCCGTAGCCAAGAAGGCTCCAGCCAAGAAGGCACCAGCCAAGAAAGCCGTAGCTAAGAAAGCTCCAGCCAAGAAAGCCGCAGCCAAGAAGGCTCCAGCTAAGAAGGCACCAGCCAAGAAAGCTCCAGCCAAGAAGAAATAGGCAGCTTACAGACCGCTGTCTTGGAAGTTACGGGAAGGGTTCAGCGCTGAACCCTTCCTGACCCGTCTCCGCCCATCAGCTTTTCGACTTCCGCCACGCTGACCCGGTTGAAATCTCCCAGGATCGAGTGTTTCAGGCAACTGGCCGCCACTGCAAACTCCAGCGATTGTTGCCGGTCAGGATAAGCATTCAGGCCATAAATCAGTGCCGATGCAAAACTGTCCCCACCCCCAACCCGGTCTACGATATCGGTGATCTCGTACTGGCGTGAAAGGCGAAAGCCTTCCTCGTCACGCAAACACGCCGACCAGCCATTGGTATCAGCGCTGCGTGATTCCCGCAGGGTAATTGCGATCACCGACATGTTAGGAAACGCCTGTAATACTTTTTTGCTCAGCGCCTCGTACTTTATCGTGTCCAGTTCACCACTCTCCACGTGCACGTCAGCGGTTATTCCCAGTGACTTCTGACAGTCTTCTTCGTTAGCAATTCCAACGTCCACGTAGCGAACCAGTTCGGTCATCACTTCAGGGGCTGTCTTGCCGTACTTCCAGAGCTTTCCGCGAAAATTGAAGTCACAGGATACTTTTACACCACGCTGCTGCGCGGCCTTGACCGATTCGAGGCTGAGATCGGCCGCTGACTGGCTCAGGGCCGGAGTGATGCCGGTAATGTGGAACCATTTTGCGTCCTTGAATACGGCGTCCCAATCAAAATCACCCGGCTTGCAGGCAGCGATCGACGAATGGGCACGGTCGTAGACCACCTTTGACGGCCGCTGATTGGCGCCAGCTTCCAGGTAATAAATTCCCACCCGTTCACCGCAACGTTTGATCAGGCGAGTATCAACTCCGAAGCCGCGCAGTTCGCGGATAGCCGCCTCACCGATATCGTTGTCGGGCAGCGCCGTAACGAATCCCGCATCGAGCCCGTAGTTCGCCAGCGCTACCGCGACGTTGGCTTCACCACCACCGAACGTGGCCTCGAAGACCGGCGACTGGAAAAAACGCTCATGACCGGGCGTCTTGAGCCGCAGCATGATTTCTCCGAAAGATACAAATTGAGCCATGATTAGCCTCTTACTTTTTGTGCAATTGCAATGGCCTCAAGTGCCAGTTGGGTGATCGCCGAATAATTACCTTCAGTGATTGCGGACTTGGGTGTCAACCAACTACCCCCACAGGCCAGCACACTGGGCAGCGCCAGGAAATCGGCCAGGTTCTCCGCTGAAACACCCCCGGTTGGCATGAACGACATACCGCCGAATACCGACCCAAGCGCCTTCAACATCGGAATGCCCCCGGCCAGTGAAGCCGGAAAAAATTTCACCGTGCGCAGCCCCATATTCCAGGCGCTCTGAACTTCGCTTGCGGTCGCAACGCCCGGAAAAACCGGCAGTTCAGCTGACTGGGCCACCCGCACGACCGGCGCATAAAGGCCAGGTGAAACGATAAACTTCGCACCTGCCAGCAGAACGGCTTCAACCTGGTCTTCGCTCAGCACGGTCCCCGCCCCGACGATTGCCTCGGGCACTTCGCGTGCGATGACTTTGAGACATTGAATCGCCGCCGGTGTGCGTAGCACGACCTCAATCACCGTCAGCCCACCTGCCACCAGGGCCCTCGACGTCTGAACCGCGACAGCGGTGTCATCAGCCTGGATCAGCGGCACCACCGGGGCACGGCGAAGCCTGGCATCAATCGTTTCTGAACTGCTCACCCGGTAACCTCACACTATTTTCGACAGGCAAACTATTCTGCCACATCAGGAGAAAAGCAAACCATCGTTATTGTCGAGATTGACGCCTGTCAGGAAACTGGATCCGGATGCCGCCAGGCAAGCCGATGTCCCGGAACAGAAAGTCAGCCGGACCCGGCTTGCAGCAGTCGTGCTCCAAACACCGGACCGGCGGTGAAACCGCGCTCAGGTTGCAGGCGAACCAGTAGTGGCGCTTCAAGACCTTCCGGCAAAGGATAATCCACGTCAACGAAGTCAGCGCCCCGGTCACCTTCCAGCACCTCATCGGCGATTCTCTGGCCGTTGACCACGATACCGAAGCGCCGGCGGCGCTCACCGCCCCAATACGTCAACCGCAGCACCAAAGGCCCGGGCGTTGACGCCGGCGCCATTTCGAATTCAAAAAAGCCTTCCGTTCGTGCATCGCGCCCCGGCTGCCCCCGGTACGAAACCGCATAGGAAATATCTGAAGTCAAACCATGTGCCGCTTCAGAAGCTTCGTCGCCCAGTCGCACCCGGTCGACCGAACGCGCATCCAGCGCAGCCTGGATGGCGGACTGCTCAGCCTGGCGGACCAGCTCACGTTCCCAGCCAACAGGATCGTACCGCTTGAAGTAAACCGCGCTGCGGCGGTCATACTGCGAGAAGAACGGCACAAAGGTCAGTGGTCCGGGCGCTGCGGCCTCAACATCGTATCGTCCGTCTTCAGTCAGTGGCCCGAAAGCCTCCAGCAGATCATCTCCAACCAGCGCGGGCGCCGGACCAGACCAGTCTGAATCAGCCGAGCCAAGATCGGCAGCCAGGACCAATGGCCCGTGCAGGACGGCAACGGTCTGGGCGTCGTCCTGCGTCGGCTCCAGGCGCAACTCCAGGGTCATCGACAGGGTCAGCGTGTCGCCTGCCTGCCAGTTCCTTGTCACCAGCGCATATCCGCCATCCCGTCCGGCCTGCATCGGCTCACCGTTCAGGCTCAGTGTTGCGTTGTTTGCCCAGGCAGGGATGCGCAGCGCCATGGTCAGAGGTGCAGTGTTGTCGGCCCGCTGCACACGCAGATTCACTTCACCCTGGAAGGGCAACCTGGTATCCAGCTCCAGTTCCAGCCCCCTTTCCTTCCAGTTCAATTCTGAAGGAATGTACAGGTTCACATAAAGTCGCTCGTCGTCCTGCCAGTAAATGGAATCGCCGTGCTTTGCGTGGCTCTCCATGCCGCTGCCGACGCAGCACCAAAAATCGTCATACGGCGTCGACCAGCCGCGCGCGGTACCCGACATCAGAGGCATCATATAGGCGAACATGCCGGTTTGCGGGTGCTGCGCTGCAAGCACATGGTTGTAATGCGTGCGCTCGTAATAGTCGAACAGCGCGGCATCCGGATGCCACTGGTAAAGGTGCCGCGTAAGCTTGAGCATGTTGTAGCTGTTGCAGTGCTCGCAGGTCTGTTCGGTGATGTATTTCGAGAGGCTGTCCGGTTCCTGGAAATATTCGCGATCGGAATTTCCACCGATGACGTAGCTGTAGTCGGACGTCACCGTCCGCCAGAAAAAACGCGCTGCGGCGGCCCGGTCTTCCTCGCCGGTCAGCTCGAATTGACGCGCCATGCCCAGCACCTTGGGGATCTGCGTATTGGCGTGCAGGTAAGACAAATCGTCCCGGCCCGAGGCCAGCGGATCCAGGACCTTGTGGTGGTTGAGTCGCTCTGACAACATCAGCCAGCGGCGGTCACCGGTCCGGCTCGAAAGCTCGGCAAACGACTCGTTGATGCCGCCGTGTTCACAGTCGAGCACCTTCTGCAGTTGCACGTCGCTGAGCCGGGCGCAAAAGCCCTCAATGAATGCTCCCAGCCGAAGGGCAACTTCCAACGCCTGCACGTTTTCACAGCAGGTCTGCGCATCGAACAGACCAGCATACAACTTGTGCCAGTTGTAGAGCGGCACCCAGCAACCGTTCAGATTGAACGGCAGCACGCGAATATCCCCGGCCACCAACTCGTCGAACAGCACCCGGCCATCTTCAATTTCGCCTTGCTGATTGCGACGGGTGAAGCCCGCCACATAGCCGTCATTGCTTTGAGCCTGGCACAACCGCCAGTTCCGCAACGATGTAGTCAACGCGCTTTTTACATTCCGCGTTTCCGGTCTGAGCGTAACCAGTGACAGCGCACTGAGGTAATGGCCGAGCGTATGGCCTGCAATCGTGTCCGATTCCCAGCCGCCATAAACCGGGGCCCTGGGTTCAAGACCGGCAAACAGGCGGTAATTGTGCAACAGGCGGTCGGGCGACAACTCGAGCAGATACTTCGTATTGGTCTGCACGGCTGCCTGGAACACCGAAGGTTTCAGCCGGACCGCCTGCAACGGGAATGGCCGCACCCTGCCGGGTTCGGATTGCGCGGCCAGTACACCCAGGCCCGGAAACCCGAAAGCGGACGCCATTGCGGCCCACTGCAATAACCGTCTGCGACTGAGGTTCAGGCCCATGGGCTCAGTGGTTTTTGACCAGCGCTTCCAGCGCCTCGATCCAGGCCGGGTGGTCGTTCAGGCTTTCCACCAACTGGATTTTTTCGCCGCCGTGCTGCTCGAACAGCAGTTGGTATTCATCACTGATTTCAATCGTCGTTTCCAGGCAGTCGGCAACGAACGCCGGTGAAAAAACCAACAGCTTTTTGGCCCCCTTCTTCGCCTGCTCCACGACGATTTTGTCGCTGAACGGCTCCAGCCACTTTTTGTCCAGTCGCGACTGGAAGCACACGGTGTAGTTTTCTTCCGGAATGCCGAGTCCCTGCGCCAGCAGCCGGGTAGTGCCATAACATGCAGCCTTGTAGCAATACTTGTTTTCATCAGTGATTTCATTTTCACAGTGATGGTCGCTGGCACAACCCATCGTCGTAGACCTTGTCGACCTGACGCTCCGGCAGTCCGTGATAGGAAAAGAGCACATGATCGTATTCCCGCCAGTCATACTGTTTTCCGCGCTCGACCAGGGCCTTGATGAACAGCGGATGATCCCAGTACTGGCTGATGAACTTCATCTCCGGGATCACCCACCAGTCCCTGACAACATCCATGACTTCCTGCAGCGCCGAACCGGTGCTGGCGGATGCGTATTGCGGGAAAAGCGGCAACACGATGATGCGATCCGGATTGGATTTTCTGATTCGCTCCAAAACTTCCGGAATAGCCGGGTTCTTGTAACGCATGGCCAGTTCAACCGTGTAGCTTTCTCCGAGTTTTTCCTGCAAAAGTTCCTGTACTTTCTCGCCGTGGAAAATGATCGGCGAACCTTTATCGGTCCAGAGCTTTTGATAAATCTTTGCGCTCTTGGGCGCCCGGAACGGGACGATGATCAGGTTGACCAGGATTTTCCGGACCAGCCAGGGCAAGTCAACCACCCGGGGATCATTCAGGAACTGCCCCAGGTAGCTCCTGACATCCGGCACTGAAGGGCTGTCCGGCGTGCCCAGGTTGATGAGTAGAACTGTTGTTTTCATGGCCGGGGCCGCTCCTGGATTTCGAAAGGATTTATCGCTGCCGCTATTGTAAGCGGCCTGTCCCCCTTTTTGAAATATTCGCCGAAAATTTCCGAAGCCTCGCGAGGCCTGGTGCTATTTTTGACCGGAACCGGGGAATAAGTTGTTATAGAATCTGCCGATGTTTCAATTCAACTTTGTCGCAATCCTGGCCCTCATCGCACTTTTTATGTGCTGGGGCCTCGCAGTGGTGTTGTTCCGTGTCGGCATGGCTGGCAGCGTGGCGCGCAAGCTTTCTCTTTTGTTGTTCGTTGAAGGCTTTACCCTGATTTCAACGGGCTATATTGATTTGTTATTGACTGCGGCTGTCCACGAACACCCGCTTTATCCCGCCTGGTACCGGGCCGAAGAAATAATCCACACCCTGGGCGACTGTGCGATGCTCGCGCTTTATCCTCCGTTTCTCGCTGCCGCCTTGCAAACTCCGCTGACCCGACCCTTTGCCAACAGGTCTTGGCGCCTGTCACTCGCCGGCGCTTCTGTCATTTTGTTTTTTGCCGTTTTATATACCCCGTTGCATTTCGGAGCCACGCTTCTTTACCTGCTTCTGACACTTCTGTTCACATACGCACTGGTGGCCTCCATCCACGCGTGGTGGATTGCCTACGGCCAGGCCCGCACGCGCGCCGGTTCCTTTGCGGTCGCTTTTGGAATCAGGGACGTGTGCTGGGGGGTGGTGTACGGAGCCGCTATTTCGCTCATCTGGTCAGGAACTTATGCAGTGGTGGATCCGGACGCAACGGGCTGGCCATACGTGGTCTATGCACTGGGCACGCTGCTCGCGGTCCCGCTCATTGCCTATGGCATCCTGCGCACACAACTGTTTGATATCGACCTGCGTATCCGCTGGACGATCAAGCAATCAACGCTTGCAGCCGTGTTTGTAGCGATAATCTACCTGGTTTCTGAAGGCGTGGACCGGTTCCTGTCGTCTGAGCTGGGCGGCATGGCCGGTTTGCTTGCATCGGCCCTGGTGGTGTTTTTCCTGGCGCCCCTGCAACGGTTTTCCGAACGGATTGCCAGCATGGCCATGCCGAACACCCGGAACACCCCCGAATACGCCGCATTCCGCAAGCTGCAGGTTTACGAGGCGGCGCTGGCCGAGGCCCGACAGGATGGGGGCATTTCCCCTAAAGAGCGCGCCCTGCTCAACCGGCTGCGTGACTCGCTCGGGATTTCACCAGTCGACGCCGAAACCCTGGAGCGCGAACTCGGTTCGGATGAAGCACGAGTCGGAAGCTGAAACCATCAAACCCTTTGAAGAGGAACAGAACCATGAATGGAAAATTACTCACCACGATCACACTATTGTGCGCCCTCGCCTTTATGAATGACGCCCGTGCCGGCTCCGGCGATGCGACCGGTGAAGCAGCGGACTGGTTCCTGCTGCGGCCGGGAGTGGAGAAAGCCTACGGCTACTCGCACGCGGTCAAGATCGGTAACGACATCAAGATTTCAGGCGCCGTGAGCATGGACAACGAAGGCAACGCGACCGCAGTAGGTGATCTCGAGCAACAGATGAAAAATGCCTATGCGGATCTGGACAAGGTTCTGAAGCACTACGGCTATACGTTTGATGATGTCGTGGTTGAGAACGTCTACACGACTGATATGGCGAAGTTCCTGGAAGTATCCGGCTATCGCAACTCGATCTATACCAGGCAGTTCCCAACCGGAACCTGGCTGGAAGTCAAAGGGCTTGCATTACCCGGGTTCATGATCGAGATTGAACTGGAGGCGCATAAGGCGCAGTAGGACCGGTTCTTTTGCCATGCACGCTTTTGTATCTCATTGACCCGCCAGCTTTCTGCTAGATTATAGGCATGTCGTTCCTGGATGAGCTCAAACGTAGAAACGTTGTGCGCGTGGGCATTGCCTACGTGGTCGCGGCTTGGGTATTGCTCCAGATACTCGACGTGGTTGGCGCGATTCTGGAATTACCGGCTTGGGGCGGTAAGTTGCTATTGGCCATTATCGTGACCGGCTTCTTTGTTACTTTATTCGTGGCCTGGGCCTTCGAACTGACCCCAGAGGGTATCAAGCGTGAGTCTGAAGTGGACCGCAGCCAGTCGATCACGGCTCAGACCAGCCGCAAACTGAATGCGATGATCATTGCATTGATGGCTGTGGCCATCGCCTACCTACTGTTCGATAAGTTCTATCTGGCGCCGCACCTCGTGGAAAGGAACCTGCCGGCGGCGCAAGGCCAGGCTGTACAAGCCGTTGAACCCGCCGCCGCGGTGGAAACATCGCCCGCGGTTGACCGGCTTTCGATTGCCGTGCTGCCATTCGATAACCGGAGCAACCGCGAGGAAGACCAGTTCTTCACGGACGGAATCCATGATGACTTGCTGACCACCATCGCCCGCATTGGCTCGATGAAAGTCATCTCCCGAACCTCGGTCATGGAATACAAGGGCACCACCAAGAAAATTCCCGAGATCGCCGCTGAACTGGGCGTGGCCAATATTCTCGAAGGCGCCATACAGCGGTCTGGAAACCAGGTGCGGATCAACGTACAGCTGATCAATGCAAAGACCGATGAGCACCTGTGGGCGGACATGTATGATCGTGAACTGACCGCCGAAAATTTGTTTGCGATTCAAAGCGAAATATCCACCCGCATAGCCGATGCCCTTCAGGCTACGCTGTCACATGATGAGAAGCTGCGCATCAACCAGATGCCGACCACCAATATCGACGCGTATGACGCCTACCTGCGCGGAAAGCAGCTGATGGCAACACGGGTTACCGCGAACCTGAAACAGGCGACACAGGAATTCCTGAACGCCGTTGAACTCGATCCGCAATTCGCACTCGCCTGGGTCGGAGTGGCTGACAGCCACTACTTGCTGGCGTTATATACCGACACTCCTCCGGCAGAAACCATCGCTCTGCGTGAGGATGCGGTTACCAGGGCGCTTGCCCTGGACCCAGGCCTGGGTGAAGCCTACGCGTCGCTGGCCCAGGTTCATGAATATCATCACCGGCTGGATGAAATGGAACAGGCGTTCCGCAAAGCCATCGAACTCAGCCCGAATTACGCCACCGCCTACCAGTGGTACAGCGGGAGTATCACAGACAACCCTTTACGCTCCCGGGAACGGCTGGATCTGCTGCTCAAGGCATCGGAGCTGGACCCGCGGTCGATGATCATCGGCGCAGCCCTTGCCAAGGAGTACTTCGTGCAGGGGCTGTTTTCCCAAGGCGAGCAACAGGCTTTGAAACTGATCGATCTTTACCCGGATTTTCCCAACAGCCACCACATACTGCTGGACCATTACCTGTGGGACGCTGGTGACTTTGTCAAAGCACTGGAACACGCCCAGGCGCTGGCCCGGATCGACCCTGGCGATTTTGATGCCCTGCGCCACCAGGTCGATGTATTGGTCGCGGTGGGTGATTACCAGGCGGCCGCCGAAATTCAGGAACGTCTCACTGACATGAATCCGGAACATTACTGGGCCGGGTGGGCTGACTTCCAGGAAGCTTTTTTGGAGGGCAATGCCCCGGCCATCAGGGAGACCGGCAACTGGCTTCTGCAGCGTTCCCGGGAAAGCGATTGGATTGTCCAGACGGTGGGCAACGCGCTGTTAAGTGCTGGTGATACCGCGAAGGCGCGGGAACTTTATCTGCAGGCAGACCCCGAGTGGCTGACGCCTGACTCCTGGGGACAGCTGACAAGGTCCGATCCTCATGGTGCATGCATCATGTCATGGATTCTGATCAACACGGACGATGCCGACCTCGGCCGGGCGCTCCTCGACCAGACCATCGTCTACCTGGAGCGTGATCTGCCCGCCGCGATTGAGCATGCCGACCGGTCCGAGCCCGATGCCTGTTATCTGGTCGCGGGTGATGCGGAGAAAGCCCTGGCCAGCCTCGAAACGCAATTGGCGCACGGGCATTTCTATTTCTGGCAATCCGACCATCGGTTGCCAATGTACGCACTGATCGAACACGAGCCACGTTACCAGGCCATGCTTGAGGAACGTAACCGGCGGATCACCGATCAGCGTGAAGTCATCAAACGGATGGAGCACTAGACCAGACATGAAAGGTGCCTTGGTAAAGCCCAATCACACCGATAATCCCGGCAATGCGCTGGCTTCCTGATGAAGCCTTAATTTCTCCCAACCCTGTCAATGACCTTTGCACTCGATCGGATTCCCGGCAACAGATCACCGGGGTTGATTCACTTCTTGCGGCTGAAGATATAGGCGAATATGAAGCCGAGTCCCGGTGCCAGGGATATCAGAAAAGTGCTTAACGCCGACAATTCGTAATCATGACCGGTCGGTGCTCCGCCGTGCCCGGCAGGCCAGACCCCCGCACCCAGCCAGCCGATCAAAAGAGTCAACGCAAACGTGGCCGTTAAGAAACCCGCCCATGAACTTCCCCGCTCGTTTTTTCTCAACTTTCGCTGATAGCCTATAGTTACCAGCATCACAACGAAGCTCAGCCCGAGACCAAAAAGAAAAATAAATCCTAAAACCAGGCCCATTGTCTCTCCACGTGTTTTTACTGGACCGCCAATCCCGCCTTGCGCAATCCTTCGATGCGGCGCTCGAATATTTCGGGCGTCCTGTAGGGTAATATTCGCCGCCGCCGCTCCAGTGAAAAGTTTGGCGCGATTCTGAGTACCTGCGCCCAGGCCTCGCGGCTCTCTTCGATTTTTCCGAGATGTCCGTAGCAGGAGGCCAGAAGCGCGTAAGTCGTCTCCGAGTTTTGATTGCGTTCCAGTCGCCGCCGCAGGGTGGCCACTGCAGCAACCAACTGCCCTGAGGCTGCCTGCGCTTCTGCCAGGAAATAAAGCGCGATCTCCGGATACAACGGATCCAGCTGCATGTAAATATCAAGCGTGTTCAGAGCATCTTCGATATCCCCCATGTAGTACTGGAGGTTGGCCAGTTGCATGTGGCCGTCTGCATGGCTGGGCGCCAGGGCGAGGCAGCGCCGCACTGCAACCATCGACTCCTCGTGCTGCCGGTTCCACAGCAGGGCAAGCGAGAGGTACACTTGCGCGTAGGGATCCTGATCGTCCACCGCACATGCACGCCGCGCGATTTCCAGACCGGACTCGAGGGAGCGCTGCGGATCGTCGCCCCAACCCATGACGTAGTCTTCTACAAGCGTGAATGCGATACAGGCCATTGCAGACGAAAAGCCGGGGCTGATCGCGATAGCTCGTTCGAGCAGCTTGCGCGCTTCAATGCTTCCGTTCGCTGTGAGTAGAAACGCATGTTCGCGTCCCCGCAGGAACAAGTTTCGCGCTTCCAGGTCGACAGGGATTTTCCGGGTCAGCCGTGCCTCCATTTCCGGAGACAGCTTGATCCTGAGCGCCTCGATGATCTCGAGGGCAATCTCATCCTGTACGGCAAAGATGTCGGTCAGATCGCGATCGAATCGTTCGGCCCAGACGAGCGCGCCGGTCGTCGTTTCAGTGAGCTGAGAGACAACGCGGACGTGCTGGCCCACCTTGCGCACGCTACCCTCCAGCACGTAGTGCGCACCAAGCTCCCGGCCAACCCGCCGCACGTCCACCGGGCCGCCTTTGTAGGTGAAGCTCGAGTTGCGAGCGATCACGCGCAGCTGCGAAAGCCTTGAGAGATCCGTAATGATGTCCTCGGCAATGCCGTCGGAGAAATAGGCCTGCTCGGGCTCGGCGCTCAGGTTGTCAAAGGCGAGCACGGCGACGGATGGCGGTGAGCCTGGCTCAACCACGGGGGCTTGCCCGATCGCAGGTTGCGGTTCCGTCTTCCCGTAAGCGAAGGTTACGGAGCGAATGCCCTCCGGAGTTATATCGAATGCCCAGGCGAGCACACAGGCAACCGGGAAGCCGATCAGGATCAATGTCGTAATGACTTTCAGGACCCAGCCCGGGGCGCCGAGATTATCGAACACGACACTGAGCACCTCCAATGTGACCCAACCCACGGCCGCGTAGGCGGCCCCCGCTTTGAATACGCCGCGGTCACGCAGTTCCGCCAGAAACCCCCTGAGACTCATGTCGCGCCGGCTCCCGGCTGAAACAATTTTGCGTTGTCGCGGTACGAAGGGCGGTTGCGGGCCCCAATGCACCTGTCACCCAGGAGGACCATGCGAATCATTTCCCAATGCGCGGATAGGTAAGATTAAGCACCTTTTGACTGATTCGGGCAAGTTGCTGCTCAATATTGTCATTCGCCTGCCGGACCCAGTACGTAGATCACCCACGGGGAGATCGTGGTTTCACTGACCCAGGAGCCCGTTTCATCCGGGTCTGCAAGGGGTCGGTAGGTTCCAATCGTCGTCAAACCTGCAAGTCTGTAAGCTTCGGTATAGGCATCATCGGTCCAGAAGATGTCCTCGACAGGCCGCCGGTCCTCGACGTCGAGCATGACGATCCGGACCGTGTCGCCGCTGCGCGCGGCGCGGTTTTCCGGGAAGTCCCGCGTGGAAAACGAGGCCCACTCGTTGACGTAAATTTCCGGTGCCGACACCAGGTTCACAATGCGACCGGAGTCTTTCAGCAGTCGCCCCATGGCGCCCAGCAGGGCGGCTTTCTTCTCCATCGTGGGAATGTTGTCGAAGGTGAATGCGGAAAGGACGAGATCATAGGTACCCGCCATGAATTCGCTCAAGTCTCCGTCCGGCATCAGGCGATAATCGCCTTCGGGGTCGCGCTGATGAGCCCGCGCGAGCATGTGCTCAGAGATGTCCACGCCCACCGTGTCAAAGCCCAGTTCGCGCAGGAACCGCGTCGAACGTCCCGCGCCGCAGCCGAAGTCGAGGGCTTGGTGTCCTCGCACGTGTTTCCTGATGATTGCCGGCAGATCCCGGAACGCAAGTCCGTACGTTCGCGGGTATTCGAGCCCGGCATAGGCCGCCGCACGGGTCTGATCGTCATAGACGTTGGAGAACTCATCGGCCATCTTCTTTTCCCTGCATTCAGCGCCTGGCGCCCAAGGTCACTAAGCCATCCCCGGGTCAGAGCGCCCGGCGGTCCTTTAAGCTCCACGAGATTACCGTCCGGATCGTGAATGTACAGAGATGGTCCGATTGCCTTCCGCCCCGAAATTGTTGCTGACCGTTCCGGTGGGTTCAACATCATGCATCGCGAGGTGCCGGATCAGGGATTGTTCCTCAAACGGCTCAATGCGCAGACACAGGTGATCGACGTTCCTCGCCCCGGCCCCCGGCGCATCTCCGCCCCGCTGCCCGAGACGGCCATCAATGGAGACGAGATCGATCATTGAACTTCCGGCGCGCAAATGGATGAGGCCGAGGTCATCCCGCCGCTTGACGACCTTGCAGCCGAGCACTTCGTCGTAGAAAGCGATGGACCTGTCCAGGTCGAGTCACCCGGAAGACGAGGTGATCGATGTTCAGAACAGTGAATGGTGGCATGTTTTCAGTGTCTGTCATTGGAGTCCCGAGGCTTTGGCAGCCCGTCATTTACCGGGTAAAGACTGGATGAAATTGCCCGCGGGGTCAATTGGTGGTGCAGAGGAATCTTGTGAAACAGGAGACTGCCTTTCGAGCCGGTTTTCCGAATCCCGACCGGGATGGTACCCTTGCACGCAGGCCTGCGGCACTTGCAGTTACGAACGGCGATCGTATAAGGAGTTGATGACATGACCCGATTTTTTACCTCGATGTTGGCAGCAGGCATCCTGCTGGCCCAGGCGGTATCGGTCGCATCGGAAGAACCGGAAGCGCAAGGACGCACTGTCACCGTCTACCAGACTGCCAGGGGCACACACGAGCGGCTCACGAAGCTGGGAACCTGGCAGTTCGGACCGGGACAGCAGCCGCCGGAGTCCGAGGTTTCGGTTTTCGTAAATCCCAATAAGCAATTCCAGGAGTTCCTGGGCATCGGCGGCGCCATTACGGACGCCAGCGCCGAGGTGTTTGCAAAGCTGCCTGCAGCTAAGCAGGCGGAATTACTGGCCGCCTACTACGACAGGGAAAAGGGCATCGGCTACACGCTGGCGCGCACGACCATTCACAGCTCGGATTTTTCCAGCGGCAGTTATACCTACATCGAAGAAGGCGACAAGGCGCTAAAGACCTTCACCATCGATCACGACCGGCAGTACCGTATTCCGTTGATCAAAAAAGCCATCGAGGCCACCGGCGGTGAATTGCTGGTGTACGCCAGCCCATGGAGTCCACCGGCGTTCATGAAAGACAGCAACGACATGCTGCACGGCGGTAAGTTGTTGCCCGAGTACCGCGATGCCTGGGCGCACTACTACACGAAGTTCATCAAGGCCTATGAAGCCGAGGGTATCCCGGTCTGGGGCATTACCGTCCAGAACGAGCCGATGGCCGTGCAGATCTGGGAATCGTCCATCTACACCGCAGAGGAAGAAAGGGATTTCCTGCGCGATCACCTGGGGCCGGTAATGGAAAAGGAGGGCCTGGGCGACAAGAAGATTATCGTGTGGGACCACAACCGGGACCTGATCAGTCACCGGGCCAATACCATTTTCGAGGACCCGGAGGCTGCCAAATACGCCTGGGGAATCGGTTTTCACTGGTACGAGACCTGGGCCGGCGGCGAGCCGATGTACGAGAATCTGCGTAATGTCGCGGAATCTTACCCGGATAAAAAGCTTATCTTCACCGAGGGCACCAACGAAAAGTTTTCGCCCGAGCGGTATCAGCATTGGCCGAATGCCGAGCGCTATGGCCGCTCGATGATCAACGATTTCAATGCCGGCACGGTGGGGTGGACGGACTGGAACATACTCCTGGACGAGAACGGCGGGCCCAACCATGTCGGTAATTTCTGTTTCGCGCCGATTCACGCCGACACCCGCACCGGCGAACTGATCTACACACCGGCCTATTACTACATCGGCCACTTCTCGAAGTTCATCAGGCCCGGCGCGCACCGCGTCAGCACGACCACCAGCCGAAGCCACCTGCTGGCGACCTCGTTCATCAATCCCGACGGCAGCATGGCCACCATCGTGATGAACCAGGGCGACACGGAGATTCCCTACAACTTCATGGTCGGTGCGGACGAGGTGAAACTGGTGTCACCGGCGCGGTCGATGCAGACGCTGGTTTATTGAGCAGGGGTTGCGTGTTTTTGGGTGAGGGATTGTCCGAAACCGCATTGCGGTTTGTCGGGTGAGGGATTGTCCGAACACATCCTGTGTTCGGCCCTTCGGGCGCTTTCGCTTCGCTTCAGCGACCAAATTTGTTCCTGACGATTTTGTCGAACCCCGGTCGCGCTGCGCACGCACTGGCGATCTCTGCATCCCTCACCCCCGGGCAAAATAAAAGACCGCCATGGAGGCGGTCTTTTGTTTTGGCTGGGGGTGAGGGATTCGAACCCCCGCTGGCGGAGTCAGAGTCCGCAGTCCTACCACTAGACGAACCCCCAGTGGTTCCAGCGGCAGCAACCCGCCGCCAGGATTAACGCTTGGAGTACTGGGTCGCCCTGCGGGCTTTGTGCAGACCGACTTTCTTGCGCTCGACTTCGCGGGCGTCGCGGGTCACGTAGCCGGCTTTACGCAGGGGTTTGCGCAATTCACCGTCATATTCGATCAGCGCGCGGGTAACGCCCAGGCGGATCGCGCCGGCCTGGCCTGAAATACCACCGCCGGAGACGGTCGCGTTGACGTCGAAGTTGTCCGTCATTTCCAGCTTTTCAAGCGGCTGACGCACGATCATGCAGGCCGTTTCGCGGCCGAAAAATTCATCGAGCGGACGGCCGTTGATAACGATCTGTCCTTTCCCTTTTGTCAGGAAGACGCGAGCCGTTGAAGACTTGCGACGTCCGGTTCCGTAATACTGTTCGGTTGCCATATCAGGTGTCCGTCTGTGTCAGGCTCAGAGTTCGAGCGCTTTGGGCTGCTGCGCGGCGTGCGGATGCTCCGGGCCGGCATAAACATGCAGCTTGCGGAACATGGCGCGCCCCAGCGGATTGCGGGGCAACATGCCCTTGACCGCTGTCTGGATGACCCGCTCGGGGTGCTCTGCCAGTTGCTTTTCCAGGTTGATTGATTTCAGGTTACCGATGTAGCCGGTATAACGGTGATACATCTTGTCCTTCAGCTTGTTTCCGGTAACCCGGATTTTTTCAGCATTGACCACGATAATGTTGTCGCCCGTGTCCACGTGCGGTGTAAATTCGGGCTTATGCTTGCCGCGCAGACGGCTGGCCAGTTCAGCTGCCAGTCTGCCCAACGTCTTGTCTGTCGCATCAACCAGGCACCAGTCACGCTGCACGGTATGCGGCTTTGCTACGTACGTTTTCATATCATTCTCTCAGCAAAAACCCGCGTCCCAAAAGTCCGCAGGTGAAGAGCGGGAATTTTACTGGCTTCTTTGACCGGAATCAACCTTTGCGCTGAACGAAGGTGATTTGGGGAATCGGTATGTCGTTACCCCGTAGGAGCGAATTCATTCGCGATTTGGTTTTTAAAAATCAAACAATCGCGAATAAATTCGCTCCTACGGCTCAGATTTTCAGACGCTCCACGGGAACGCCGTCCATCAGGTCGGATTCGATGATTTCGTCGATATCCGACTCGTCCACGTAGGTGTACCAGGTGCCTTCCGGGTAGATAACGCAGACGGGACCTTCTTCACACCGGTCGAGGCAGCCGGCCTGGTTGACCCGCACCTTGCCTGCGCCGGCCAGGTTGAGTTCCTTGATCCGGTTCTTGGCGTATTCCCGGATTTCCGCCGAACCGCAATGATTGCAGCACGGCCGGTCCGAATCCGGACCGCGGTCGTTGACGCAGAAAAAAACATGTCGCTTGTAATAACTCAAAACGGGGTCAGGGTACTATTTTCTGATTCCGGAAAATAGTACCCTGCAGAAATGGACAGGAACTATTCGAAAATCGACCGGCTGATCTCCTCCATTGATGAAGCGCTGCGAATCACCACCGGTGAAGCGCCCGCCCCGTTCCGGCAAAATCCTGCCGGAGACATTGCGCCGGTGGAACTCGACGATAAAGACCGCCGTCACGTTGCCGGGCTGATGCGCATCAACCACACCGGGAGAAATCTGCGCCCAGGCCCTGTATGCCGGCCAGGCCGCCACCGCGCATGACGACGCGACCCGCGAAGCCATGCAACTGGCCGCGGAAGAAGAAATCGATCACCTGTCCTGGTGTGAAGACCGCCTGAAAGAACTGGACAGTCAGCCCAGCCTGCTGAACCCGTTCTGGTACGCAGGCTCCTACGCCATCGGCGCTATCGCGGGTATTGCCGGGGACGACTGGAGCCTGGGTTTCGTCCGGGAAACGGAGACCCAGGTTGAAGCCCATCTCGAGGACCACCTGGGGAAACTGCCCGAGGGCGATGCCCGCAGCGAGGCGATTCTCGAACAAATGAAGAAGGACGAGGCAAAGCACGCGGAAATGGCCCGCGAAGCAGGCGCACGTGACCTGCCACCACCCATCCGCCGGGCGATGGCGTTCACCGCGAACCTCATGAAAACACTGGCCTACCGGATTTAGCGTCTGAGCTGGGCGCGAAGCTCATCCAGCGTATCAGCAGTCACTGCGATGGCGTCGTCCTCGTCCCGCCAGTTCAGGTCCCAGTCCCTGATCGTGCTGGATCCCGGCACCGGGAAATCCCCCGGTGCAAATTCGGCCTCACCGTATAGCCTCATCGTCGCCTGCTCGACGGCGTCCGGAGCTCCCGGCTGAAAAAGTAAAGCTCAGATCGAATTTCCGGACGTGTCGCCTGGTGCGGAAATCGTGCCGGCTATGGACCACGGGCGCCTGGAAACGCACCCTCGGCATACCCGGTATCGAGATAAATGTGGTTGATCTCATCCAGCAGGTCCACTTTGACCGGCGCGCTGATGTCTGCCGGTCCACCGGGCGCCGAGCGTTCAAGTAAGCGCAGCGCCAATTGCATCATCAATGCCGCGGCGTCCAGCGATGCAGCTGCTTCCGCCTTGTAAACATCAAAGCCCCGGGTCAGCACGGCCCTGCCCCCGATCAGCAGTAATTCACCGGATTCCACTTCTCCGGGCACGGCCATTTCCGCACGCACCAGCAAGTCGCCGCATGAGCACCGGAATAACTCCCAGCTGGCGTGGTAACCATTACCCGGAAACTCGATGTTCAACTGGACGCTGGAAGGATCGGCCCAGCGGGTTTCAGTCGGCAAGCCTGCAGCGGAAGCGTTGCCGGCCAGCGACAATCACGAGCATCACAGCAGGACCAGGATGATTCTGCAGCGTTAGCTCTGTTCATTCCACTTCCCCCGCGAAAAACAGCGCCTTCAGCGCAGCGCCCGGATCCTGTGAACGCATGAAGGCCTCGCCTACCAGGAAGGCGTTGATGCCTGACCGTTTCATCCGGCTGACGTCCTGCACTGTATGGATTCCGCTTTCAGTCACCATCGTTCGTTGTTCGGGAACCAGCGGACGCAGGCGCTCTGACGTCGTCAGATCGGTCGTAAAGGTATGCAGGTCGCGATTGTTGACGCCGACCAGCGTGGCCTGGGTGGCCAGCGCGTTTTCAAGTTCCCGTTCATCGTGCACTTCAACCAGCACATCGAGCCCAAGATCCATGGCCAGCCCATCGAACTCCTGCAGTTGATCCGGTTGCAGCACCGCGGCGATCAACAGGATGCAGTCGGCCCCGATGGCGCGTGACTCGTAAATCTGCCAGGGGTGAACCAGGAAGTCCTTGCGCAACACCGGAAGCGAACAGGCCTGCCTGGCCTCCACCAGGTAATCCTCGCAGCCCTGGAAATACTGCCGGTCCGTCAGAACCGAAAGACACGCAGCCCCGGCCTGCTCGTAACTGGCTGCAATGTCGGCGGGGTTGAAGTCCTGGCGAATGATACCGGCGCTGGGGGAGGCTTTCTTGACCTCGGCGATCACGGCGTTTCCGCCTGCAGCCAGCCTGGAAACCCGCTCAGCGAAACCGCGCGCCGGCGGTTGATCCGCGATTATCGCGGAAAGGGTCACCCGGTCACGCTCCCTGGAGCGGAAAGCAACCTCTTCCACCTTGGTCTCAATGATGCGTTTCAGGATTGAGGGAAGTTCTGCCATCAGGTTTGCTCAGAATCCCGCGGTCAGATCAACCAGCGCTTCGACCCTGGCCCAGGGCGCGCCGGATTCGAGCAGGCGTGAAGCTTCCCCGACACCCGCAGCAAGGCTTGTATGCAGCCCGGACACGTAAAGCGCGGCACCCGCGTTCAGGGCAATGACCCGGCGGGCGCGTTCCGCCCGGTCCCCGGGTGCGCCTGACAGGGCGAGGCGAATCAGCGCCAGGGAATCGGCTGCGCTGGTCGACCTCGAGGCCTTCCAGCGAGGTTCGCTGCAGACCCAGGTCCTCCGGACTGATATCGTAATCGCTCAGCAGACCACTCTTGGCTTCCGTAACGTGCGTAGCCGACGCCGCACTGATTTCATCCAGGCCGTCATCGGAGTGGACGACCATCACGTGTTCGGCGCCCAGGCGGTTCAGCACTTCGGCCACCGGACGGCACAACGCCGCATCGTAAACGCCGATCAGCAGGCGCTTGACGCCGGCCGGGTTGGTCAGCGGGCCGAGCAGGTTGAAAATCGTCCGCACCCCCATTTCCCTGCGCGGGCCGATCGCGTGGCGCATCGCGCTGTGGTGCGCCGGGGCGAACATGAAACCCACGCCAACCTTTTCCACGCATTCGGCCACCTGCAGCGGGGTGATTCCGAGCACGATACCCGCCGTCTTCCAGCACGTCTGCGCTGCCGGAACTGGAAGAAACAGACCGGTTTCCGTGCTTGGCGACCCGCCCCCCGCCGGCGGCCACCACGAAGGCGGCTGCGGTTGAGACATTGAACAGGTTCGCGCCGTCACCCCCGGTGCCAACGATGTCGACCAGGTGTTCGCCGGATACGTCAACCCCGCTGGCCAATGCGCGCATGACCGTCACGGCCGCGGTAATTTCGTCCAGCGTCTCGCCTTTCAGGCGCAAACCCATCAGGAAAGCGCCGATCTGGGCGTCGGTCGCCGCTCCGTTCATGATCAGGCCCATGACGTCGGTCATCTCGTCCAGCGACAGGTCACGCCGCTCGGCAACCCTTGCAAGTGCTTGTTTGATCTCCATCCGTCCGGTTTCCGGTCAGTACAGCATGCTGATGGATTGCAGAAAATTCCTCAGCAAATCGTGACCACTCCGGGTCAGGATCGATTCGGGATGGAATTGCACGCCCTGGATGTCATAGACATTGTGTTTGACCGCCATGATTTCATGCGCGCCCTGGTAGTCGCACCAGGCCATCACCGAAAGGCTCTCCGGAATGGAATCCGGCTGCAGGGTCAGCGAGTGGTAGCGCGTGGCCTCGAACGGCACCGGCAGGTTCTTGAAGACGCCCTGGCTGCGGTGGTAGATCATCGAGGTCTTGCCGTGCATGATCCGCTCGGCCCTGACCACCCTGGCGCCGAAAGCCTGGCCGATGCACTGGTGGCCCAGGCACACCCCAGTATCGGGAACCTGGAACCCAGATTGCGCACCACGTCCAGGCAGATGCCCGCCTCGTTCGGTGTGCACGGCCCGGGCGAGATGACGATTCCTTCCGGTTTCATCTTCTCGATCTCATCGACCGTTACCGCGTCGTTGCGCACGGTTTCGACTTCCGCCCCCAACTCACCCAGGTATTGCACCAGGTTGTAGGTGAAGGAGTCGTAATTATCGATCATCAGGATCATATTTGATTTATCTTTCGTTTCCGCGTCCACAGATAGTACAACAAGCAGATTGTGAATAAAGCCCCTTGCATTAATCACAGGAGCAGATTTATCCGCGATTGTTGTTTGGATTAAGCGATCGCGGATAAATCCGCTCCTACGCTTAGGCTCGCTTTTGGCACGGCAATAGAAAACGGGGCCAATGGCCCCGTTTTTCAAACCTTCGGCAGGTGTTTACCCGCCGAAATGCTGGATCCAGCGGATACCGAATTCACGCGGGCGGTTTACCGTCACGCGGGAACGGTCGAAGTAATAATCGAACTCGTACGGGTTGGCGAACAGCACCGCACGTTCGTCGGTAATGTTGTTGATGTAAAGCTGCAGGTTCCACTGGTCGTGGTCCAGACCGAACCGGAGGTCGCCGATATTATAGGACGGCTGCAGGATCTGGGGCGCCGGTCCGTCGTCCAGGGTAAGCGGCTCGACCTGGTTGTACATGTCACCCGTGTAGCTCCATTGCAGACGCAGCCAGGCGCTGCTGCCGCCAAACAAGCCCACGTCCCAGTCGTACTGGGCGTACGCCGAGCCCTTGAACTTGGGCGACAGGGGCAGCCGTGAACCTTTCGGCACCAGCACGCTGATTTCCACGTCCTGGTCCATCTTGGCGTCCAGCCAGGTGGCGTTAGCGCCAACGGTCAGACCCTGCGGTTGCAGCCCAGTCCAATCTGGACTTCGATGCCCTTGGAAGAAGCGTTACCCGTGTTCGCGACAATTTTCTGCCAGGGCTGGCTGCAGTTCGGCTCCGGCTTGGCGTTGTCTTCACCGCAGGGGATATTGCTGGGATCGACCACCTCGAGCTGGTAGTCCTTCCACTTCATGTCAAACAGGGTCGCGTTGAAACGCACCCTGCCGTCGGCGAAGGTGGTCTTGGTGCCAATTTCAAAGTTATCCAGCTTGTCCGAATCATACTGCTGGGGAAAGAAAGGCTCGCCGCGTCCGCGGTTGGTGCCACCGGGCCGGAAACCTTCCGAATACAACGCATAGACCATTACTGTTGTCCGTCCAGTTGAATGCCAGGCTGGCCTTGGGCACCCAGTCGTTTTCTGAACTGGTCGGGTAGGAAGGGCCCTTCGCTGGTCGGGTTGTACCGGGGCAATTCAAGCCAGTAGGTTTTATCCATCTTCCGGTCAAAATAGCGGGCGCCGATCGTTGCATCCCACCGGTCGGTGATGTGCCAGGTCACTTCACCGAAAACAGCCCACTGCTTCCACTGGGTGCTGTCGGCGGACAACCACCAGGCACCGCCCGGCAGCACGCTGGGGATCGGGTTGCCGCGGTCAACCAGGTTGCCGGCCAGGTAGTTGGCCATCGAACGGGAATCGTCAAAACCGTCCGCGAAGGTCGTGAACTCCCAGTCTTCCTTGGAATCCTCGTAGAAGAAACCGGCCACCCAGTCGATCGTCTCGCCCTGGTGGAACATCCGGAATTCCTGCGAGAACTTGGTGTTTTTCTGCACGTTTTGCAGGTGGCCGATGGGGTCGTTGTAATACACACCCTGGTAGGCATTGTATGCGGTTGAAGCCGGCTGGAAGCAGTAGCGCGAATAAGCAACCCAGTATGGCGACGTAACAGAATGTGCCAAAGTACGACGCATACCCCACCGAAGTGTCCTGGGTGTAGGTCCAGTCACGCGTGAAGTAGGAGGTTGCCGACACGAAGTCAGCGAATCCGAGGTCGCCCTCGATGGTCAGCGCGTACTGGGTCCAGTCCTGCCGGTCGTATTCGTACTGCGGGTTGAAACGGACGACTTTCAGGTCACCCGCATAGGCCGGGTCATGTTCGGGGCGGCCGTTGGCGTCGGTTTTCTGGTAATTGACGGTGCCCAGCACACTCCAACTGTCATTGACCAGCCAGGCGGCCTGGATTCTGCCACCGGAATACTTGACGTCGTTGAAGTTTTTCTCCTCGGCCCCGGCGTTGGTATAAAGCCCAAAGCGGGGCGTGGTTCCCGTCACGTTGTCGATGAAACCGCCGTCCTTGGCGTTGAAGCCAACCAGTCGCAATGCGAATGACTCACTCAGCGGAATGTTGATCATGCCGCTGGCGTCGTAACTCATGTCGCCACTCTTGGTGGAGCTCAGGTCGAGATCTATGTAGGCGTCGAACGCCGTCGGATCCGGTTTCTTGGTCACGATACGCAGCACACCCGACTGCGAACTGGCGCCGTACAGAGTGCCCTGGGGACCGCTCAGCGCCTCGACCCGTTCGATATCCACCATGCGCGGATTGGGCTGGGCATTGAGCACCATCGACTGTTCGTCGAGATAGACCGCCGCAGAGGGCTCGGCGATGAAGGTGCTCTGGGAATCCGCCACACCGCGGAACACCACCATCGCGGTGCCCGGGTTGGACTCGACGATGTTCAGGCTGGGGATAAAGCGGACATAATCCTCCATGCTTCGCAGACCGGCCTGTTCGATGGTCTGGGATGAAATGGCCTGGATGCTTTCAGGCACCAGCTGCAGATCCTCGGAGCGCTTGCGCGCAGTGACCGTCACTTCCTCGAGCAGGATATCGCCCTTGTCCACGCCGTCGTCCTGGGCCATGGCAGTGCCTGCCGGGGCGGCAATCAGGGCGGTAATGGCAAAGGAAAGCGGGTGGGGTCGAATTACGGGAAGGTCTTCAATCAGCTTGCGCTCTTTCGACATGGATGTACCCTCAATTGTGTTCAAGAAGCAGGACTAAAAAGTCTTTGTTATAAATGTGTAAATTTTTTTTGATTTGAGCGATCATAAAACGCAGCAACGGAAATTACAAACACGATGGATATTAAAGGCTCATTACGCGAACTCGGCCCGGTCGACTCAGCGGCGCTGGCCGAGGTGGTCCTTTCGCAGGACGAAGAAGCCTGGAAAGCGAACCAGTACCGGCAACAGGCTTACGCGGTTCATACCCATACCGAATCACTGGTGATGGTCTTTTGCGATGGCTGGCCGGAAATCGAAGTGACCAGGGAAGCGGCCTGGGAACGCCCTCAAGGAAACGGCGGTGCCCCTGATGCACGACATCATCGAAAATTTCTATCCCGCCCGGCGGAACGATCATCCGGGCCATGGCCGCAAAGCTCAAGGCCGGGCGGCATCATCGCTCCCCACCGCGACACCCACCAGTCGTTCGTGCACAGCCACCGCATCCACATCCCGATCACAACCAACGCCGGTGTGCGTTTCATGATCAACGGCCGGCCGCACCGCTTCAAGCCCGGCCATGCGCTACGAGATCAACAACCAGCAAAACCACAGCGTGATGAACAGCGGCTCCGAAGACCGCATCACCTTCATTTTCGACTACCTGCCACCAAAGGAACTGTAGGAGCGGCCCACGGCCGCGATTTATCTTCGTGCCACCCCCTCCTTTGGAATAAGTTACCTGGCGGCCATGGGTACCAGAGTCAGGTGAGGGGCCGGGTGCCTGTTGACGGGACCGTCGGCTGTCGGGAACAGCCGAGGAGCGGATAGGGACATCTTGAGCGTGTGCCGGCAGCAGGTACCCGGTTCCTCACCGGGTTCGGAGTCTTATCGCGGCCATGGGCCGCTCCTACGTTTTCAGGGATTCGGGCTGGTCTTCCGGAGGCAGTTGTTTCAGCAACGGCTCCAGCGTTTCGATCAACTCACCCAGGTGCGCCTCGTAGTTGCGCCAGAAATTGACCGCCTTGGTGTAGATCGGCTGGCGAACCTGCTCTGAACTGGCGGTATTGATCGCCCGGTCGGTCTCGTAAAACCTCAGGCACTGGTCTTCCCAGGGCAGGCCGCAGTGTTCCAGCAAGCGGCGCGTCTGGTTTTCCTGGTCCGTCACCATCTGCTCGTAGTGCAGGTCCAGCACCTTGCCGGGCAGCACCTCGCGCCAGTGATCCATGATGCGCCGGTACTCCAGGTAGTAATGACCGAGTTCGAATTGGTCGTAGGTGAAAGACTGGCCCTTGAAGAACAGTTGCTTGTAACTTCCCAGGCAGCTGTCCAGCGGATGACGGCGGGCGTCGATCACCTTCGCGTTCGGCAGTATCAGGTGCAGAAAGCCGATGCTGGAAAAATTATTCGGCATCTTGTCGATGAAATAGGCCTTGCCGGTGCGGTAACGCCTGGTCGATTCAATGTAGCTCTGCCCCAGTGACCTGGCGGCAGCCTCGTCAAGGTTTCTGACCGCCTCCGGGTATTCCACCCCGCGCGGGCTGTGTCTGTTCAGCCCGGAAATCACGCGCGACAGGTCGGGCAGTTCCATCGTGCCCTCGACCATGCTGTGGCTGGCCAGGATCTGTTCGATCAGGGTTGAACCGGACCGGGGCAAACCGACAACCAGGATCGGGGACAGGATCCGGATCACCCCAACCCTCCGCTGTCCTGCAGAAATTCCTGGTTGAATACTTCGATGATCCGGTCGTGCACGACCTGCGTCTGCACCGGATCGTAAATTTCGTGCTCGCGCCGCAGGTCGTTGCCGCGACGGTAATGTTCGAACGCCCGGTCATAGTCCTTCTCGTTTTCATAGTGCTTGCCGAGCGACAGGAAGAAATTCACCCTGGGCTCGTCACCCAGGCTCTCGTCTTCGACCATGCGTTGCATGACCTTGACCTCGTCTTCGCTGAATTCGAAGGTCTTGAGATTGGCCAGGCTCCAGTAAGCCTCGCCGAAACCCGGATGGGCCCTGATGCATTTGCGGAAAGCCTCGATCGATTCTTCCTGCCGGCCGATGGTCTTGAGCACGTGGCCAACCTGGGACAAAGCCCCGGCGCTGAGCGGGTTGAGTTTCAGCGCCTGGCGATAAGCATCCAGTGACTCTTCATGGCGTTGGGCCCGGGTCAGGATATTTCCCCTGGTGATCCACGACTGGGCCAGCTTCGGGTCGAGATCCAGGGCGCGCTGCACGGCCTCCAGGGCCTTGTCGTAGCGGTCCTGCTTCATGTACAGGCTGGCCAGGTCATTCCAGCCGGGGATGAATCCGGGCTTCAATTCCACCGCCCGCTCGAACATTTTCCGGGCCGCTTTGAAGCGGCTCGGCCTCGACCGCGATACTGCCCAGCATGCGCAGGGCCTTGACGTTGTCGGGATCCCGGGACAGGATCCCGCGCAGCAATTTCTCCGCCTCCTCGAGTTCTCCACCGGCCAGGGCAATTTCCGCCTTGTTCAGCTCCGCCTGGCCGGGATTCAGCGCAAAAGCTTCCTTGACGGCTTTTTCCGACTCGGCGTAATGGCCCGACTCGGCCAGGGCCCGGGCCAGCGCCATGCGCGTTTTTGACCGTTTTGGCGCTGCGGCAACAGCCTTGACCAGGTACTCACTGGCGTCAGCCGCCTTCTTGTCGGCCAGCAACGACAGCCCCATGCCTTCCAGCGCCCGGGCGAACCCGGGGTGCCGGCCGAGCACCTCCGCAAACAGATTTTTGGCTTCCTGGGGCCGCCGCCGGCGCAAAGAGATTTCGCCCATCAGGCACAGGATGTTGGGATCCCGGCCATGCACCGGCAAGCGCCCGGCGGCACATCAGCTCCGCTTCACCGGCGTCACCGGAATTCAGCGTTTCCAGCGCCTGGTCGTAGAGTTCTTTGAGCGGGTTTGTCGACATTGGGAATTGCCAAAACATCTGTTGTAGGGCATTGATTGCGATGCAGTACACTTGCCATACTTAGCGCTCCGGATCATACCGGTTTGATTCCTTAACGCAAGGGAATCTCCGACAACAGAGAGGTGCTGGATGCTCGACAAAACCACGAAGGGCTGGCAAACGCTAGCCACGCAACTGAATTTCGAAGGCCGCGCTTTCATCAACGGACGCTACGTGGATGCCCTTTCCGGGCAAACCCGGACCACGGTAAATCCGGCCAATGGCGATGCCCTGACCGAGGTCGCCTCGTGCGGAATTGAAGACGCCGAAGTCGCGGTCCGGGGTGCACGCGCTGCTTTGAAAGCGGCGCCTGGTCGAGGATGGCGCCGATGGACCGCAAAATGGTGCTGGTTCGCTGGGCCGAACTGATCGAAAAGCACGCCGACGAACTGGCGCTGATCGAAACCCTGGACGTGGGCAAGCCCATTTCCGACACCACCAATGTCGACGTACCCGCCACCATTCGCACCCTGCGCTGGAGCGGCGAGGCCATCGACAAGGTGTACGATGAAATACCGCCAACCCCGGCCGATACGCTGGCCCTGGTGCAACGCCTGCCGCTGGGTGTCGTCGCCGCGATCGTGCCGTGGAACTTTCCGCTTTCCACCACGGCCTGGAAACTGGCGCCCTCGCTGGCCACCGGTAACTCGGTCATCCTGAAACCCGCCACCAACACCCCTTTGTCGGCACTTTTCATCGCCGGACTGGCTTCCGAAGCCGGGCTGCCCGACGGTGTCCTGCAGGTTCTGCCCGGACCGGGCAGCAGCCTCGGCAAACACCTGGCCACCCACATGGACATCGATGGCCTGACCTTCACCGGTTCGACGCCGGTCGGCAAAAAGCTGATGGAGTACTCCGGCCAGTCCAACCTGAAGCGGACCTTCCTGGAACTGGGCGGCAAAAGTCCGAACATCGTTTTTGCCGACGCCAACCTGGAAAAGGCGGCAGCGATGGCTGCGGTGGCGGTTTTTTATAACGGCGGCCAGACCTGCACGGCAGGCACCCGGTTGATCGTGGAGGAAAAAATCCAGGACCGATTCCTGGAAATGGTCGTTGCCAACGCGAAAAAATGGATGCCGGGCAACCCGCTCGATCCGGCCACCGCGATGGGGCCGATGATCGATTCGTCGCAGTGCCGGACGGTGGCTGAGTACGTGGAGATCGGTCGTAATGAAGGCGCGCAACTGGTGTTCGGTGGCGGCCAGGTGCTCGAAGAAACCGGCGGCCATTACCACGAGCCCAGTATTTTCGCCGCGGTCGATAACGCCATGCGGATCGCCCAGGAAGAAATCTTCGGCCCGGTGCTCTCGGTGATACCGTTCAAGACGGCCGAGCAGGCCGTCCAGATCGCCAACGACTCGATTTACGGCCTGGCCGGAGCGGTCTGGAGCAACAACATCAACACGGCCCACAAGGTCGCTGAAGCCGTGCGCGTGGGCACCATGGGCATCAACAACTATTTCGGCGGTGACATCACGGTGCCGTTCGGCGGATTCAAGCAGAGCGGTAACGGACGCGACAAGTCCATCCACGCATTTCACGATTACACGGAACTGAAAACCACCTGGATTGAATTCGAGTAACAGACCCGGTGAAAACGACAGGGGTCCGACAATAGACGGGATTGTTCTAAGCAGGATTAGTGGGCTTCGCCCGGAGGTTTTTTGTTTCGCAGAATTCACGGTCCTGTTCATCGAGCCAGTCGGGGTTGTCGCAATCGATTTGCGGGTGTTCAGCCTTCTTGGTCACAGCCGTGCCGATGAGTGAACCATGCTCACCCGAAAGGGGATCGTCGTGGCCCTGGTAATAAGCCAGACCGGCGAGCATCAGCATTCCGAACGCTGCGCTGGTGAATCGGGTCACCCGGTTCATTCTTTCACTTTTCCCCATCGCTGCCAAACATGTAAACACTACTTCAGACCTTGTTTTAGATTAAACTATATTCGTGCCTGCGAATATATTACTTCTTACCTATATGGAGATAAAAAGATGACCATTAAGTTCACTCGGAAGCCATTTTGCTGGTCGCGATGTTATTCATCCTCGCCTCCCCCTGGATGCGAAAGAGAAACTTGCCCGAAACTACCAAGGACGGCCTTGTTCTTCAGCAGCACACCAAGCTCGGTGCGGTATATCTCAAACCCGGCGCCACGCTTACGGACTACACCAAGGTAAAAATCCTGGATTGTTACGTCGCCTTTCGAAAAAAACTGGCAGCGCAACTACAACGACCAGCAGATGGGCCTGGGTGGCCGCGTGACCGACCAGGACATGCAGAAGATAAAAACGGAAGTGGCCGAGGGTTTCCAGGAAGTGTTCACAAAGGAACTGGATAAAGCCGGCTACACCGTTGTCGATACCACCGGCGCTGACGTGCTGCTGATTCGCCCTGCGATCATCAACCTGGAGGTCACTGCGCCGGACGTGATGTCCCCGGGAATCAGCGCCACCATCGTCAGTTCCGGCGGATCGATGACCCTGTACGCAGAACTTTACGACTCGTCAACCAGCACCAAGATTGCCGAGGTTCTGGATTCCGAGGAAGTTGGGCATGGACGGGTTCAACCATGTCGCCAATTCAGTCAGCAACAGGATGGAATTCGAAGAGACCATCCAGCGCTGGGCCGAAATACTCGTCAAGCGCCTCGATGAGGCGCACGGCAAAACCTCCAAATAAGATGGCAGCATGACTGATCAGAGATCCGAATAATTTCTGAAAAACAGGACCTGACCACCGGCCCTGTCGCCGCCCACCTGCGGCGACAGGGCACTCCTTTTGCCCTCGGCCTGGTCGCCATTTTTTCGTTCGAAGCGGCCGACATGTTTTTCATCTCCAGGCTTGGCGATACGCCGCTGGCCGCGGTCAGCTTTGCGATGCCGGTGATCTGGTTGATTTACGGCATTGGCATCGGCTTCGAAGCGGGCGCAGCATCCTGTGTTTCCCGCGCCATCGGAAAGAAAGATACCGGTTTGGCCAAACGCCTGACCACCGACACCCTGGTGCTGGGTGTCATCGTTGCTTTTCTGCTCTGTCTCACCGGCCTGGCGACCATCGGCCCGGTCTTTTCATTGCTGGGCGCAACGCCGGAAGTATTGCCCCTGGTTACCGAATACATGGGTGTCTGGTACTGGGTCGCGCCGCTGGACATGGCGCTGTGGATATCCCTGGCGTCGATCCGGGCTCGCGGCAATACACTGCTCGAGAGCAAGGTGATAACGATTGCCGCGCTGTTGAACCTGGCTCTGGACCCGGTTTTTATTTTCGGCCTGTTCGGTTTTCCGAGGCTGGAAATCCAGGGAGCGGCCGTGGCCACGCTGGTATCCAATGGCATCATGCTGCTGTTCACGCTGGCCTACCTGGCGTTCAGACTGAAGGTCTACGCCAACCCCCTGGCGCCGCTTAAGGTCATCCTGGACTCCTGGCGTCACATGCTGCACATCGGCATCCCGGCGATGATCACCAACGCGATCATTCCCGTTTCCAGCGGCATCGTCGTTGCACTGCTGGCCACCTATGGCGTGGAGGCAGTGGCCGGTTATGGCATCGCGATGCGTATCGAACCGATATTCCTGATTCCGTTCTATGCATTGTCCGCGGTTTCCAGCCCGTTTTTCGGCCAGAATTTCGGCGCTGGAAATTTTGACCGCCTGCTCGAAGCGCGCCGGGTCATCACGCGTTTCTGCCTGGTTTTCGGACTGGTGCTTGCTGTCGTCCTGGCGCTTATCGCCCGGCCCCTTTCAGGGCTGTTCAGCGATTCGGAAAGCATCCGGATGGTGGCGGTTTATTACCTTTGGATCGTGACGGTTTCCTACGGCGCCCACGGCATCGTGATGTCGGTAAACGCGTCATTCAACGGCATCGGGCAACCGCTTCCCGGGGTCGTCATTTCAACCTGCCGGGTTGCTGTCGTGTTCCTGCCGCTCGCGTTCCTGGGCCGGTACCTGTTTGACCTGCCGGGCCTGTTCGCGGCCACCACGCTATCCAACCTGCTGATGGGCGCCGTCGCGTTTTACTGGCTGGGCGCAAGAATCAACCGGGTGGCGACCAGATCTCCTCTACCCAGGACCTGATGGTCAGCGCCTCCTGCCAGCGGTCCGACAACTCGGACTGGTTCGCGTCGGTCATCGCGTAGGGCGGCGGCCCGAGTTCGCAGAGAAAGATCAGCGTGGCGTCCGGGTCATTGCGCCGGCGCCACATGCTGATCCCGTCGCGCCACCAGCACCGGAACTGTTCCACCCACTCCCGGTGCTGCGGGAAATCAATCTGCACCTGGACCTGCTCGCGGTTGGCGATGCGGCCCTGGAAACAATCCGACCGTTCCAGGATGCGGTGCATGTAGTCGCGATCCCGGTCGTTCAGGGGCAGGCGCAATTCACGGTCGATCACGTAGTGTGAAAGATCGGCACAGAGCCGCATTTCGGGTACGGCCTCGATCAACTGCAAGGTGTAGTAAAGGTCATTGAGCGTGCAGTCGCGGTGGGTCTCGAACAGCAGCGGCAAGCCGGCCTGTTCGGCATCCTGCATCCATTGGCGGATCACCGGGATACCCTCCTCCACCGTCAGCGGCATGACCTGGCCGATCACGTTAACCAGCGATGCATCCAGTTCTTCGGCCAGTTCCAGCAACGGTGGCAACTCCGCCACGGTGGCCGGAAAGGCATTGACCATGCACTTGAGCCCGTACTCCCGGTATAAGGGCCTGAGCTCCAGGAATTGTTCGATTTCATGCACCGCCGGATCGATACACAGGCCGTGGTAGCCGGCCTCGGCGGCCATTTGAAAATTTTCCTCCATCGCCCGTTCAGGAATCCCCGGCCGGCGCGATTCCATGGCCCATAGCGATTGAAAGATCTCGAGTTTCTGTGTCATTCAGGTATTCCCATTCCTCAGGCCCGAGGCCCGGATCGCGGCCGGGATCGCCTTCGGGTCACCGGTTGTCATCAGGTTAACCCCGGACACCCCGGGAATCCCCGAGATTTCCTGCATCAGTTCGGCACAGATCGCGATGCCTTCGCTTTCCGGGTCCACTGGCGTCCTCGAGCCGCTTGATCAGCGCGTCCGGAATCCGGGAATCACTCATGTTCTTTTTCACCCAGCGGGCGGTGGTTGCCGATGGCAGAGGCGAAAGGGAAACCATGACCGGAAAGTCGCGGGTTGATTCCGACTCGACGAATCGCGCCATGTAGCGGCGAAGAATTTCCATGTTGAAACACAACTGGGTCTGCACGAAACCTGCGCCCGCCGCGGAACGCGAGGTCAGGGAGTCGGCCTGCCAGCGGGGTCCGGGGCGAAAAACACGGGCGCCCGTGCCAATGAAGAAACCGCCTGTCCAGTGACGCAGCCAGGGCGATCAGTTCTCGGCCGGTCAGGTCAAACACCGATTTGGCCTGAACCGCGTGATTTTTCGGGACGCGGTGACCGCGCATCAGCATCAGGCTGGAGACCCCCAATGCCTGCAGGCCCATCAGATCGCTCTCCAGGGCCATGCGGTTTCTGTCCCTGCAGGTCAGTACCGGCACCGGATCAACACCAAGCTCAAGCAATATTGCCGACGCGGACAGCGCCGACATCTGGACCCAGCCGTAGGGGTTATCGGTCACCTGGATACCGTCGACCAGGCCACCCAGCTCATCAGCCTGTCGCCGGACTTCGTCGACGGTTGAATCACTCCTGAGCGTCAGTTCCGCCGAAATCGCGAATGTCTTACCCTGCACCACCTCGCTGAAACGTTTCACCATGCTGTATGCAAACCGTCCGGACAGGAATCTAAAAGGAGTTCAGAAAAGAGACCGCGTTGCCGCCGTACATTTTTCCCGCACGGGCCCGCGCCAGGTATTCCTCTTCCCACGGCGTGGGCAGGTCATCGAGTTCACCGCCGGAATGCGTGACACGCTGTACGCGGTATTTATGGTACATCTTCAACTGACTGCTCAATGGAATCACCCTGGCCGGATCCGTGCCGAATTGCTCCCGGTGATAAGCCGGCAACCGGTACCAGGGAACGGTCGGGCGTTTGTGGTGTGCATTGTGAAAACCGAAACACAGGGTCACGTAGTTGGGCCAGTCATACGCCAGGCATTCCGGGTTGCTGAAGGTGTGCGCCTGCTCGTTTGCCCGGCCTCCGTAGCGGGGTGTCGGGTTCTCTTCGAACAGGATCGGGTTGCCGTCGTAGTCATGTTGCAGCCCGTCTTTGAAACGCAGGATATGCATCATGATCATGTACGCCACCAGGTAAAGCAGCGCCGCCTTCGGGTACAGGAACAGCACGGAAAAGAAAATCCCGCCCCGAATGACAATCACAACAGCATTACGCAACCTCTGGCTGCGCCGCTGCGGAATGATGAAGGCGGAAAACACGGTGATGAAATGCATGACCATGTCATGCGCCGGGATATAGAACCACTCCAGGAACCGGATCCATTCCACCAGTCTCGGGTGCCGCGCAAAAAACTCATCGCACATGAACCACACCGAATCGTCATTATCCATGTGGTGGCGGAAATGCTTGTAACGGATGTCTTCGAATGTGCCGTAGGACGTGCCGCAGATCCAGTTCAGGAACGCGTCCCAGGCGGGCGTTGTGCTCGTTGTCCCGAAACACGGTGTTATGCCCGCATTCGTGAATCATGTAGGCGCAAATGGTCATTGCATGACCCAGTAACAGGGTCGCGCCGGCGTTGACCCACGGGTTTTCGCTGAACAGGCCTGTCAGTCCAAGCACATAGCCAACCACCCCGTACAACAATGCCGCACCGTGATAAAGCAGGCCCTGCGGTTCATGAAAAAATCGTGTAATGGAATCCATTCGGCTTACTCGTTGAGCAGGAAGGAAATCGCAGCCGGCGCCATCATCCGGTTATCGTGCCCTACCCCCGGGACCGTGTGGAGGGTCCAGTTGAATGGTACACCAAGCTGATCTGCGGTAGCCCGGGCGGCTTCAAAAAACGCCTGTCCCCGCGCCAGCCGGTGCGGGCCCTGCGCCATCGCTTCGGGAGTCCGGCGCAGATTTTCCTGGTCTGTATCCGTATCCTCTGCTCCCAGCAAAATGGTCACCGGCAGCTGCAGACCCAGCTCAAGACGGCTCCGGTCAATGGCTGAATGGCCGAGGCCGTAAGGATACGCCACGTCGAAATCCGGCATCATGTACCAACCTGCATTGGCGACGACGACTCGGTCCACCCGCGCTGTTGGTTCATGGAAAATGAAGCGGTGCACGAACTGTGCTCCCGCCGAGTGGCCATAAAGCGAGTAAGTACTCGTCGACAGGTGAAAACGGGAACGCACGTCGTCGAATATCGCCTCGATCGCGGCGTAGGTCCAGTCCGACTCTGCCTTCAGGACTCCCCGTTCATCAAACACGTTGCCCAGGGTGTATTGTTCGGTGTCTGGAAAAAGCCTCTCGCTGAACTCTGGCACCACCAGCAGAAAATCATGCTCGATCGCCAGGTCATGCCACTGATCGCGGTATTCATCGGCGTTCCGTTTGACGCCGTGCATGACGAACACGACCGGCCGGTCCGGCGCCAGGCCGACCGGGCGCGTCACCAAGACCCTGATCTCCGGTCCGTTCCACGCATTGAACTTATACATGATCTTCGCCGCATGAGCCGCCGGGGACCAGGCGGACACTACGAACAGCAAAAAGCCGGCAGAGACGTATTGCAGGACCCTGGAGCCTGGGGAATACGGACCGGGCCTTTTTGATTTGGCTTTATGCACGGACATCTTGCGGTAGTATCCTAGGACCAGAGCCTTTTTATCAATCATTATTGGCCAATATGAACGAATTTCAAAAATACTGGGAATTTCCCCTGATCACGCTTTCTTCGGGGCCCGAGATCACCGTTGGCCAGGTCGTGATGGCATTTCTGGTCACTCTTCTCGGCATCCTGTTCAGCTGGTACCTGCAACGTGCGCTGGGGCGTCAGCTCAAACGGTCCGGCGTCAATCCGAACGTGACCCAAACGGTCCAGAGGATCGTTTTTTCCAGTGTCCTGCTGCTGCTGTTCATCACCGTGCTGGGCATGCTGCGAGTTCCGGTCACCGCATTGGCATTCGTCAGCGGCGCCGTCGCGATCGGCGTGGGATTCGGGGCGCAGAATATCATCAACAACCTGATCAGCAGCTGGATCCTGCTGTCCGAAAGACCGGTCCGTATCGGGGATTTTGTCGAGAAGGAACTGCGCACCATCCGCAGCGATATCCGTTTCCGCATCGAGGAACTGTTCATTGAACACGGAATCGTGATCGCTTTTCCGCAGCGCGATATTCACCTGTACGCCAAGACACCCATTGAAGTAACGACGAGGCAGACATGACATCACAGCTGAACTGGACCCACGTCAATTTTTCCGATTCCCGGGACGCAGCGTGGGTCAGGCGGGAAAGTGGAATAACCCCGATTGTCGCCGAAGCCATGCTGAGCGATGAGAGCAGGCCCCGGGCCTTGCACCTGGATAACGGCATACTGGTCATCCTGCGGGGCGTGAACCTCAACGAGGGTTCCGAGGTCGAGGACATGATTTCCGTTCGTCTCTGGCTCGAAAAAGACCGGGTTGTGACGACTAGCCGGCGCCCTCTGAAATCGCTTGAACTGATGCGGGAACTGAACGAACAGGGCCAGGGACCCACCTCCCCGGCCGCTTTTGCGCTCGAACTGGTCGACCGCCTGTCCCATTTCATCGGCGAGGTGACCGACGGGATCGAAAGCAAACTCGAGCAGGCGGAAGACGATGTACACGACGCCGGGCTGGTCGTGAAAAACAGCCCGTTCAGCATGGTGCGCCGCCAGTCCGCCCGGATCCGGCGCTACCTGGCTCCGCAACGGGATGCCCTGGATAGCCTGGCACGCAACCCGGAGCCGGTTTTTGAGCAATCACAGGCGGCTGAACTGCGGGAGCAGACGAACCGGATCACGCAAGTCCTGGAGGATCTTGACCTGGTCCGCGAACGCGCCCTGGTTGCCCAGGAAGAGTTCCTGGGAATGATTGCGCACGAACAAAACACCCGGATGTTGCTGCTGTCCATTGTTGCGGCGATTTTCCTGCCCCTGTCTTTCCTCACCGGCCTGATGGGAATGAACGTCGCAGGACTGCCCGGAACCGAAAACAACTGGGCATTTGGCATCATCGTCTTCTTGATGACCTTGATTGCGGTGCTGATACTGCTATTGTTCAGGGCACGCAAATGGCTGTAGTGATACAAGGATAAAAAAACGTGAATAAAAAAACCCCGCTTGCCCTGCATTGGAAAATTCTCATCGCCCTGGTTCTGGGCGTGATCGCCGGTTATTTCAGCAGCAATGTATCGATTGCAGGAGTGCCCCTGGTCTCTGTTTACGACTTTGGCGGACAACTCTTCCTGAACGCATTGAAAATGCTGATCGTGCCGCTGATCGCTTCTTCAATCGCGATTGGCGTCGCCGGGCTGGGCAATACCGACTCACTGGGCAGCATGGGCTTCAAGACCATGCTGTTTTACGTACTGACCACCACTACTGCAATTCTTACCGGCCTGATCATCGTCAACCTCGTCCAGCCCGGAATTTCGGACGGGCAGCCCGTTGGGGAACTGCTGGCTCTGACCGGAGACACCGACGATATCCAGACGAAACTGGCAGGCCGGGGGCTGGGTGAATTGCCGGCCATTCTGTTGCGCGCGGTGCCGCCGAACATACTCGCGGCCGCCGCTGCCAACGAAATGCTGGCGCTGATATTTTTCAGCGCCCTGTTCGGATATTTCATGTCGCAAATTGAACATCCCCTGGCGGAAACGCTTTACCGTTTCACCGATGGCGTTTTTCAGACCATGCTGCTGATCACCGGTTGGGTCATGAGCTTTGCACCCTATGGTATTTTTGCACTGGTCGCGGCAGTGGTTGCAAAAACCGGCTTCGATGCCGCCGGCCCGCTGATCACATTCAGCGTAGTGGTTTTGACCGCCCTGGCGATTCATGTTTTTTTGAGTCTACCGCTGTTCGTGCGCCTGGTCGCCAAGTGCAGCCCGGCCCGGCTATTCAAAGCCGTCACGCCGGCGCTGCTGACCGCCTTTTCAACCGCATCCTCCTCGGCGACCCTGCCGGTCACGATGAACAACCTGGAGTCCCGGGGCGGCGTGCCCAACAAGTACACCGCTTTCGTGTTGCCGCTGGGCGCCACCGTCAATATGAACGGCACCGCGCTATACGAGTGCATGGCCGCGATTTTCATCGCCCAGGCCTATGGCGTTGATTTGAGTTTCACCCAGCAATTCCTGATCGTGGCGATCGCGCTGGTGACTTCCATCGGCGTGGCCGGCGTGCCCTCGGCGTCACTGGTCGCTATCGCCATTATCCTTACCGCGGTGGGACTTCCGGTCGAGGCACTCGCCGTGCTGCTGGTGTTCGACCGTGTCCTGGACATGGCGCGGACCGCCACCAATGTCTTTGGCGACGCCTGCTGCGCGGTCATTGTCGCCAGGCTGCAGGGCGAAGAACTACCCGAGCTGAAGATCGGCAATGACCCGGAATGAACACACCGCTGCACTGAGCTTCTGGCACGACTCCGTACCCGGCTGCCTGGAGCCCGGCGTTGCGCTGGAACGCGACATCCAGGCGGATATTGCGATCGTCGGCGCAGGTTACACCGGTCTGTGGACTGCCTATTACCTGAAGAAAAACAATCCCTCCCTGGAAATCGTCATCCTGGAAGCCGAAACAGCCGGTTTCGGCGCCTCGGGCCGCAACGGCGGCTGGTGTTCGGCCTTCCTGTCGGGAATCCATCACTGGCTGGACGACCCGGCCCGCCGTGAAGACGGCATCCGCTTGCAAAGACTGATGTTTGATACTGTTGCGGAAATCGGCCGCGTTACCCGCGAAGAGTCGATTGATTGTCATTTTGAGCAATCGGGAACGCTGGAATTCGCGGTACTGCCACAACAACTGGAACGCCAGCGGAAGGGTCTCGAACACCTGCAGGGCCTGGGATTCGGCGAGGATGACTACCGTTTCCTCGACGCGGGCCAGGCGCGCAGCACACTGGCCGTGGACCGGGCACTGGGCGCCATCCACATGCAACACTGTGCCTCGGTTCACCCCGCCCGGCTGGCCCGTGGGCTGGCTGAGACCGTCGAGCGGCTTGGGGTGGCCATTTATGAAAAAAGCCCGGTTTTGTCGATCAGCCAGGGCTCGTTGAAAACACCGCTGGGGAGTGTGAAAGCCGGCAACATCCTGGTTGCCACGGAGGGTTATACCGGCACCATGGCGGGTTATCAAAGACGCCTGATACCGATTCATTCGATGATGGTGGTCACCGAGCCCCTGAGCCCGGCACAAACCGCTGAGATCAATTTCAGCAAGCGCTACTGCTTCGGCAATGCTGACAGGCTGGTCACCTACGGCCACCTGACTGCCGACAACCGCATCGCGTTCGGCTGTCGTGGCACTTATGTTTTCGGGTCAGGCATCCGGACATTTCATACCGGTGACCGGGATTTTGAAAACGTCCGCGAAACCCTGCTGCGTTTTTTCCCGGGACTGCGTGGCGTCCGCTTTACACATGCCTGGGGCGGTTGCATGGGTGTTTCCCGGTCCCTTCGGCCGGCTGTCGTCTTCGATCGCAATTCCGGCATGGGGTGGGCCGGCGGGTATTTCGGCAACGGGGTCGGCGCGGCGCACCTGGCCGGGCAAACCCTGGCCGACCTGGTGCTGGGGCGGGATGCCGACCGCGTCAACACGCCCTGGGTCAACCCGCCCGGCAAACTCAAACACTGGGAGCCGGAGCCGCTGCGCTGGCTTGGAATCAGGACAAGGGCCCAATTGATGCGCCTGGCGGACCGGGCGGAGTACCGGGGTAGTGGGCTGGCGCCTCTTTACACCAAGACGCTGGAGGCACTGTTTCCTTAGTTGTGAATTAAAGTATGGCTGTCCACGGGTTCTCACTTCGATTTACCAACGCCGGTCCGAAGTGAGGGGCCTGTTTTCAGGACACGGCATAAACCCTTCTCTGGGGCCTCCTCTTGAAACATCCTGTTTCAAAGGGTCCTGAAAACAGGCCTGTCGCTCTCGGCCGGCGGATATCGGCTCGGTGTTTCAATCAGGGATTTTTGAGTTTTTCCAGGTAGGCCGTGATCAGTTTCTTTTGGATTTTTGGAGGAAACACGGCCGGATGGAGCAGGCCTTGCTGGCCGATGCCGGCTGAATAGACCCAGATGGCCAGCGCCTCGAATTCGATATCCAGCCCGGGCCGCAGTTCACCCAGTTCCTGCGCATCCTTCAGCAGACCCCGAATACGCTCAATCCAGCCGCCAATCAGCTCGGCGTGCATGCTGGCAAAGGGTTTTTGCAGGGCTGCCTTGTACAGAAAAGCCAGCCAGACCAGGGAGTCGTCCCGGCTTCCCTCTTCCACCAGGGCGTCGTCACACATCAACTGCTCGAGCGCTTTCAGCCCCTTGAACCGGACCGAAAACTCGTTCACGCGACGGGTCTGCTCCGAAGTCGAATGCCGGATCGCCTCCATCAGCAATTCGTCTTTCGAGTTGAAATAGTGGAACAGGGATCCGTAGGAAAGCCCCGCCTCAGCAGCCACTGCACGCATCGTCAAGCCTTCGAGCCCTGCGCGGGCAACCAGCCGGATCGCCGCATTGGCGAACTTTTCCCTTTGCACGTCGTGGTCGACGATTTTGGGCATGGACAATTTCCCGATTTGAGTTAAACTATATTATACCGATCAGTTGATATAAATAAAACCATGAAACCCAAATATCAAAAACAGGAACACCCGCAAAATTCCTATTACGTCGCCACCGTCAATGAAATCACCGATTACCCGGTATTGGAGGGAACGGTTTCGGTGGATATCTGCGTGGTCGGCGCCGGATTCACCGGGGTCGCCACCGCGCTGACGCTGGCCGAGCGCGGCTACTCGGTAGCGCTGGTCGAAGCCAACCGGGTGGGCTGGGGCGCTTCCGGGCGCAATGGCGGGCAACTGATCAACGGCATCAGCGGACTGGCCAAGGTTCAGAAGAAACACGGTGATGGAATCGCCGACATGTTGTGGCAACTACGCTGGCGCGGAAACGACATCGTGCGCGACCGGGTAGCGAAATACGGGATCGAATGCGACCTGAAAAACGGTTATGTCGAAACCGCGGTAAAAGCGAGCCATGTGAAAGAGCTGGAAGACTATGCCGCCGAACTGGCACGGCACAATCACCCCCACCCCTATGAACTCTGGGACCGGAATAAAACCCGCGAGATGCTGGGAACGGACGCTTTCATCGGCGGCCTGTCCAGCCACCACGACGGCCACCTGCACCCGCTGAACCTGTGCATCGGGGAAGCGCGGGCGGCGCACGGGCTCGGTGTGCAGATTTTCGAGCAATCACCGGTAACCGGGATCGAGCACGGTAAGCGGCCACGGGTAAAAACTGCCCGGGGCCAGGTAGAGGCGGCAAGCGTAGTGCTGGCCGGTAACGCCTACCACCACCTCGAGCCGAAACACCTGTCCAACCTGACCTTCCCGGCCGGCAGTTACATCATCGCTACCGAGCCCCTGTCAGACGAGATGGTGGCGGAAATCAACCCGCTGGACCTGGCCGTTTCCGACATGAACAACATCCTGGATTACTACCGGCTGTCGGCAGACAAGCGCCTGCTGTTCGGCGGGCGCTGTAATTACTCGGGCCGCGAACCGACGAGTATCAAGGCTTCGATCCTGCCCCGCATGCTGAAAACCTACCCGCAGCTGAAAGGTGTTCGCATCGACTACGAGTGGGGCGGCATGATTGGAATCGTCCTGAACCGTATCACCGCCCTTGGAAGAATCAACGGCAATATCTACTACAGCCAGGGTTATTCCGGGCACGGCGTCAACGCCACCCATATCATGGGTGAACTGGTGGCGGATGCGATTGGCGGCACCATGGAAAAATTCGACCTGTTCGCTGGAATGAAGCATTTCAGAATCCCCGGCTCACAGTGGATGGGCAACCAGCTTATTGCACTGGGCATGCTATATTTCCGGCTCAAGGACAAACTATGAGCGCGGAAACACATGTCGAGAAGAAACAGGAAGGTCCGCCGCACCGGCGGCGGCATTAACCAGCTGCCGTGGCGGCAGCCAGTCAACCCCTACCCGCCGCTCAATATACTCAGTGAGGACCAGGTCGAGCAGATCCACCTCGCTTCGCTGAGCCTGCTCGAATCCTACGGCATGCGCATCCTGCACGAAGGCGCCCGCCGCATGCTGGGGGCTGCCGGCGCAGACGTCGATCACGATACCCACATGGTGCGTTTCGACCGCGGCCTGGTATTGGAGAAACTGAAACTGGCGCCGGCGGAGTTCACGCTGCACGCGCGCAACCCGGCAAAAAATTTCCGGCTGGGCGGAAACCACCTCGCTTTCACTTCGGTTGGCGGCCCCGCTTATTGCAACGACCTGGACCGCGGCCGGCGCCGCGGCAGTTTCGAGGACGCCTGCGACTACATCCGGCTGGTGCAAAGCCTGAACATCATCCACCAGGAGGGCGGCGGACCGTTCGAGCCGATTGAACTGCCGCCGGAAACCCGGCACCTGGATCTGTACCAGGCCCAGATCCGCTTGCTGGACAAGAACTGGCAACCCATTGCCCTGGGCGGCGAACGCGCGCGGGACGCCATCAACATGGCCCGCATAGCCCTGGGTTTCAGCGAAGAAGAGCTGGCCGAAAAACCCGCCCTGTTCGCGATCATCAACACCAACTCTCCATTGCAGCTCGACATCCCCATGGCGGAGGGCCTGATCGCAATGGCCAGCGCCGGGCAGGCCGTGTGCATCACACCATTTACACTGGCCGGAGCCATGGCGCCTGTGACCCTGGCCGGCACGCTAACCCAGCAGAATGCGGAAGCCCTTGCCGGCATCACGCTGACCCAGGTCGTCAGGCCCGGGGCGCCCGTCGTCTACGGCGCTTTCACTTCCAACGTCGACATGCGCTCCGGTTCACCCTGCTTCGGTACGCCGGAATATGCAAAAGCCGCGCAGGCCAGCGGGCAACTGGCCCGGCGGTACGGTGTTCCGATGCGCTCCAGCAACGTGACCTCCTCCAACGCGGTTGACGCCCAGTCAACCTATGAAAGCGGAATGTCCCTGTGGGCCGCGATCACCGGACACGCCAATATCATCGTGCATGCCGCCGGATGGCTGGAGGGCGGGCTGACCGCCTCGTTCGAAAAACTGATCGTGGATGCGGAGATGCTGCAGATGATGGCCGAATACCTCCGGCCGATCGAAGTCAACGAGGACACGATCGCGCTCGATGCAATCAGGGAGGCCGGCTCCGGTGGACACTTCTTCGGCGTCGCGCACACCATGTCCCGTTTTGAAGACGCGTTTTACCAACCGATCCTGTCCGATTCACGCAACTTCGAGAACTGGCAGGAAGGCGGCTCGATCGACGCCCAGGGCCGCGCCAACCGGATCTGGAAACAATTGCTCAGGGAGTACCAGCAACCCCCGCTGGACCCGTCGATCGACGACGAACTGACCACCTATATCGCAAAACGCAAGGAAGGCAGCTTGTAGGAGCGGATTCATCCGCGATCATACTGGCCGTAGATGATCCAACCAATCGCGGATGAATCCGCTCCTACAAAAAAGGCAGGGCGCCGAAGCACCCTGCCTTTGTCTTGCTAACGGCCTTTCGGCCTGTTTACTGAAATTACCGGGCGTGAACCCTATCCATCGAGTAGGTCTTGCCTTCGCCATGGCAGGCTGCGCAAGATTCGCCAAGCTTGTCGCTGGTATTGGCGTCTGCGTGTGCTGCTGCATCATAGCTGTCATGGCAGGACAAGCAGGCTGCCGTGGTCGGCAACATGACCGGATTGATCGGCGTGATCGGGCTTTCCGTCGGCAATACGCCATCCGGTAACGGAACGGTATAGGTGCCATCAAGATGACAGGCTTCACAATTCCGCAGGTCGCCCGGGAACACGACTTCATCGTAAACGTGGCCACCGATAGCATAACCAACTCAAGTTCCTCTCCACGGTGAATCTTGTGGACCATGTACTTGAAGTGAATGGAATCCTCTTCGCCTTCAACGACCTCGGTTTCTCCGAGTGCTCCAGGCATGTGGCAGACCTGGCAATACTCGGCGCCGTTGTGCCGGTTGCCGCCATGCAATGACAGGTTCGCGTGACAGTTCTCGCATTTTGCGTCGTCCACTACCAGGCGCCGCGGCGCAGCTTCGTCATCGGTTACCGCGAACGCGAAGAGGTAGTTCTCTGCGGTGTCGCGCACTTCCTCTGCACCCGCGCCGGTTTCGATGTCCTGAAGGTTGCGGGCTTCAAAACTCACTGAATAAGAACCTTCAGCATCTTTCGGCAGCCTGGTAGAGAAGCTATAGGACCAATCGCTGCCGCTACGGGACTATGCTTGCCCGGTGCGTCTTCGCTCGCGTAGAAGTCGAAATCTTCGTTAGGTCCGGACAATTTGAACCGGAGACGGTTAAGCATGTTCGGGTCGATCGGTCCATACTTGTCACTGGCCGAGAAGATTACGACAGGACTCCTGTTCGGCCCTCCATTGGTGACTTCCTTGATCTGAATCAGGACACCATTCAGCTGGTTGGACTTGTATTCAACCGTATGTGCGCCGGTCACGGAACGATCGAATTCATTGCCAGTGTAGGGCTTGTGGCAGATACCGCAATTGTCGTCGGTCGTCTGCACCGGGTGATTTTCACCCGTGGCAAAGTCGACGTCTTCGTGGCAGGAGCCGCACACGACACGCGAAGGCCTTGAGGTCCACCGGTCCCACTGTGAGCCGGCAGTGCCGCGATACGTTCCGGGAGGGTTGGTGACACAGCCCAGCACGGTGTTATGGACCGGCAGAGACTCGATGACTTCTCCGGTGCCTTCATCGACCAACACGAAGGTTGTTCCGTCCATCACCCATTCACCGGTTTCTGCGGAACCCGCTCCGCTGGCCGTTCCGAACAGGGGTCCGGTCGCTGAATCAATATGGATCGAAACGTTACCCTCATCAAACCACGACAGCTTGGTCATGCTCAAACCGTTGGCATTGCAGGCTTCGGCAGGATTCGGGTTGGCTACCATCGGAAGATCTGCTGTCGGTACGCCGCCGGTGTGGCAGACGGAGCAGTCATTCAGAATTGCCGGATATTCGATTTCGCCGATATCAGGATCCAGGCCAGCGTGAACCCGGTGGATCATCACGTCAAAGCTGTAGCTCAGCTCTTCAGTTCCCAACCCCGGATTGTGGCACTGTTCGCAGACGGGAACCTCTATATAACGGCCGCCATGCATGGCCAGGGGGTCATGGCAGCGGTTGCAGGTATCGACGTCCACTACATCCCGGGGCATCGGTTCGGATGAGCCGTCGGGCACAAAATACACCACGTCATTGCTGGGGTAGCGGCCCAGGTCAAACGGACGGAGGTCACGATAAGCCGCAGCCGCTATGTAATGGGTTGCATCCTGCTCGTAATCGGCCGGAATGGCGTTGCCGTATTTATACGTATAGGTGCCCAATTCAATGGTGGTGAAGGTACCGCCGGAATCATTGGTAGGCCCGCGGGAACCGACATTGTAATTGACGACCTGTTCTTCACCCACTGGAATGTAACTGATGAAGAAACGGGGACCGATTACGCCGGGTGTATAAACGCCGTACATATCCAGCGGCAGTCCGCCCGGATCGGTCAATGTAAAGGTCACCAGCGGCTTCAGGTCCGACGGAATCTCATAGTCGGTAATGGTCAGAACCAGTCCCGGCTTGAAGAAAAAGAACAGCTGGTCGTCCAGGTAAAATTCACTGTCTGCAGCGGTAAAGCCTGGCCTGTCCGGTGTGGTAGTCGCGGCTGATGCGCCGGTACAGATACCCATCAAGAGCACCACGCTTGCAATCAACCCCCAAAAAAGCCTGTTCTTCATTGTTAACCTCCTCATTGGCCTAACTATGCAGACCGGTAAAAATGTTCCGGACCGTCCCATGTCATAAAAGAACACTTAATAGCCCTCTATTCCATGATTTAAATCATGAGTGGCTGACTCAGTCGCCGGCAAGGGAAAATGGGGTCAGAGCCCTTTTTAGTCGAAAAAGGGCTCTGACCCCATTTACTCTCCTACAAAAAAAGGCAGGGTGCCGAAGCACCCTGCCTTTGTCTTGCTAACGGCCTTGCGGCCTGTTTACCGATACTACCGGGCGTGGACCCTCTCAACTGCATAGGTCTTGCCCACGCCATGGCAGGCTGCACAGGATTCGCCAAGTTTACTGCTGGTGTTGGCGTCTGCGTGAGCTGCTGCGTCATCGCTGTCATGGCAGGACAAGCAGGCTGACGTGGTCGGCAACATGACCGGGTTGATCGCCGTGCTCGGGCTGAGTGTCGGCAATACATCGTCCGGTAATGGAACGTTATAGGTTCCATCAAGGTGGCAGCTTTCGCAATTCCTCAGGTCGCCCGGGAATACGACTTCGCTGAAGTCATTGACCGAGCCGCGATAGCCGTAAACCACGTATCCATTCTGCAGTTCTTCACCACGGTGGATCTTGTGGATCATGTACTTGAAGTGGATACCTTCAGGAGGATTGTCGGTTTCCGGCCGCACCACTGCATCGGTTGCACCCGGCATATGGCAGGTTTCGCAATAGCCGTTGGCGTCATGCCGGTTTTCACCATGCAGGCTCAGGTTGGCGTGGCAGTTTTCGCATTTCGCATCGTCCACTACCTGGCGGCGTGCTACCGGTGCTGTATCGGTCACGGCGAACGGGAAAATGAAGTTCTGCATCTGGTCGTTATGCGCGATCTCGTTTGCCTGGCCCGCATTGATCAGTTCCGGTTTGCGGCCTTCGACACCAAGGGAGTAAGAACCCGCAGCGTCCTTGGGAATCTTCGCAGTGAAACGATAGGTCCAGTTGTTGGTTCCTTCTACCGGCTGTGCTTTACCCACTATGCTTTCCTGCACGTAGAAGTCAAAATCTTCGTTCGGGCCGGAAAGGTTGAACAGCATGCGGTTCAGCGAGTTCGGGTCGATCGGACCGGCTTTGCTGCTGATCGTGAACGTAACCAGCGGACTTCTGCCAGGCTCGGTGTTTTCAATACTGACGATGTCAACCAGGATACCGGGCAGTTGGTTGGACTTGTATACAACCGTATGTGCGCCGGTCACGGAACGATCGAATTCCTTTCCGGTGTAGGCCTTGTGGCAGATACTGCAATTTTCGTCGGTCGTCTGCACCGGGTGGTTTGTACCATTGGCGAAGTCGACGTCTTCGTGGCAGGAGCCGCACACGACACGCGAAGGCCTTGAGGTCCACCGGTCCCACTGTGAGCCAGCGGTGCCGCGATAGGTTCCCGGAGGATTATTGGCGCAGCCAAATACGGTGTTATAGACCGGCAGAGACTCGATGACTTCTCCGGTGCCTTCATCGACCAACACGAAGGTTGTTCCGTCCATCACCCATTCACCGGTTTCTGCGGAACCCGCTCCGCTGGCCGTTCCGAACAGGGGTCCGGTCGCTGAATCAATATGGATCGAAACGTTACCCTCATCAAACCACGACAGCTTGGTCATGCTCAAACCGTTGGCATTGCAGGCTTCGGCAGGATTCGGGTTGGCTACCATCGGAAGATCTGCTGTCGGTACGCCGCCGGTGTGGCAGACGGAGCAGTCATTCAGAATTGCCGGATATTCGATTTCGCCGATATCAGGATCCAGGCCAGCGTGAACCCGGTGGATCATCACGTCAAAGCTGTAGCTCAGCTCTTCAGTTCCCAACCCCGGATTGTGGCATTGTTCGCAGACGGGAACTTCTATATAACGGCCGCCGTGCATGGCCAGGGGGTCATGGCAGCGGTTGCAGGTATCGACGTCCACTACATCCCGGGGCATCGGTTCGGATGAGCCGTCGGGCACAAAATACACCACGTCATTGCTGGGGTAGCGGCCCAGGTCAAACGGACGGAGGTCACGATAAGCCGCAGCCGCTATGTAATGGGTTGCATCCTGCTCGTAATCGGCCGGAATGGCGTTGCCGTATTTATACGTATAGGTGCCCAATTCAATGGTGGTGAAGGTACCGCCGGAATCATTGGTAGGCCCGCGGGAACCGACATTGTAATTGACGACCTGTTCTTCACCCACTGGAATGTAACTGATGAAGAAACGGGGACCGATTACGCCGGGTGTATAAACGCCGTACATATCCAGCGGCAGTCCGCCCGGATCGGTCAATGTAAAGGTCACCAGCGGCTTCAGGTCCGACGGAATCTCATAGTCGGTAATGGTCAGAACCAGTCCCGGCTTGAAGAAAAAGAACAGCTGGTCGTCCAGGTAAAATTCACTGTCTGCAGCGGTAAAGCCCGGCCTGTCCGGTGTGGTGGTCGCGGCTGATACGGTGGTGCTGATGCTCATGGTAAGCAAAAGACCCACTACCAACCCCCAAAAAAGCCTGTTTTTCATTGTTAATCTCCTCGTTGGCTTGACTGTGCAGACCGGTAAAAACCTTCCGGACCGCTTCATGGCATAAAAGAACATTTATTAGCCATCTATTCCATGATTTAAATCATGAAATGATTTTTAAAGTTGAACTAATTACCCTCAGGTACGAATTTTGGACATAACCGGGCGGCCGGTGGCCGTCGCGGTTATTTTTGTTTCCAGGAACAGTTCACCGTCAACGTCGTGGTGGATGTGGTTGTCGTCACGACTGACCCGGATGACCACGGAACCGGCGCCGGCCTTCCGGGCCAGCCGCTGAACCGCTTTCCCGGCAATCGCTTCGGCGCTTGACAAGGCTTCTTCCAGGTTCGAAAAACGGATGGGCTCGCGGTCACTGTGCACGATGAACTGACCGTTCAGAGGCTGGGTAACCGTCACGTGAAAGCGTTGCACCACGCTGCCCATCACAGCACCAAACGCATTGGCTACTTCGGCGTGTTCCGGCAAAACCAGTTCAACGCCCAGGTGCGCCGCCGAATCGGGGAAAAAAGTCGATGCTGGTGCACCTACGCCAACCAGCGGGTAATCCGCCGCGAACTTCAGGTGCAACAGGGAGCCGGGGTTCAGCCGGGACCCCGGCGCGCCGCTTGATTCAAAAACGAGTTCCGCCAGCAGTCCTGTCAGGTTCCTGGCCACGGCCGCTTCCAGCGCACGGTGCTGGTGCAGCCCCGCTTCGATCAAGGCCCGGCTGATTTGCCGGCTCACCTGTTCAAAGACGTGCCGGCTGGGCGTTTGGGCATCACCCTCCTGCCAACGCCCCAGGCCGTAAACGTGCCGCATCTGGCGGGCCCAGATCAAGGCCGCCAGTCTCGCCGCATCGCTGCTCCAATGCTTCGACAGGCCCAGCGCGTGAGCCGCATCACTGGGTGTGAAGCCAGTGTATATAACCATCCCCTTCCGTTGCAGCCGGGCAATACCGCGCAGCAGATCCCGGTCCCGGCCGGGGATCGCATCCAGTTCGACCGGCTGTTCGGAAAGCATCTCCCAGGCCCGCAACTCAATCTCCGAACAGGACGCCATCAATACCTCGTTGGATTCCAGCCTCATCGCGAACCGGTTGTTGGCGCGGCCGGGTGGGCTTTTCAACTGCCGTTCGAGGCACTCCACGGTTTGCGGATACAAGTGAGCCAGCAGGCTCAATGGAACGACCCGGCGCGGACCGACTTCGATACCGGTCTGTCCGCTGAAGCGAACCTCGCTGTCACCGCCGAGCCCGATCGAGATGACGCGAACCGCCTCGACCATTGGTTTCCAGTCGCCGATCAGCACGCCATCCGTTCCCAGTTCCGGTTGTCCATCCGTGACCACCGCGATGTCGGTGGTGGTTCCGCCCATGTCGGCAATGATGGCGTTACCGACACCACTCAGCGCGCAGGCCCCCACCACGCTTGCGGCCGGACCCGACAGCACCATACCCACGGGCTGTTTCATCGCGGTTTCCGTGTTGATCAGCGAACCGTTACCCTTGACCATCATCAATGGCGCGTGAATATTCTTCTCGTCGAGAATTTTCTGAACGGCGACGATCAGCTCGTGGATCACCGGAATCATCCGGGCGTTGAGCGCGACCGTCAGCGCACGGCGCGGGGCGTCCAGGTCACTGGCCAGTTCGTGCCCGCAGGTCACCGGCCGGGAACACATTTCGCTGATCAACTCGCGGACACGTACTTCGTGCAGCGGGTTGCGTACGCCGAACATCGACGATACGGCGAACGCCGACACCCGGCCCATCTGCCGCCGGATAACCTGGCGGGTCAATTCTTCATCGAGGGCTTCCCGCTCCACCCCGGTCGCGTCGTGACCGCCCGGCAGCATCGTGACCAGGTCCCTTTCAATGATCTCCAGCAGACCGCTTTTCTGCACCTGTTGTTGACGATAGCCCGGCAGAAGAACACCCACCGGTGCGCCCCGGCCTTCGACCACTGAATTGGTCGACAGCGTAGTGGACAGCGCCACCAGGCAGATCCCGTCGAAAGATTCCTGCGGCAGGGCGTCCAGCGCCCCCCGGATTCCCAGGGTCAGGTCGTGCCGCGTGGTCAGGCTTTTGGCGAACGAGATGACGCGGTTTTGTTCATTGACCAGCACGGCATCGGTGTATGTGCCACCTGTGTCGATACCCAATTTGAGTGGTTTTTGCGGCATGCGGTACTAATTCACCGATGGTTCCCGGCCAGAATATGACAGTAAATCAGATCAGGATCGAGAGCACGAGTGATAACAACGGCGCGATCGAATATCATTCCGGACAATGAGTGCAAAAATCGCCATCGTCATACCGTGCTACCGGGTGCGTGACTCGATCATCCAGGTGGTCAGGGGCGCGCTGGATCACGCTGAAATGATCATCTGCGTGGACGATGCCTGCCCGCAGCAAAGCGGGCAACTGGTCGAACAGGAAATCAATGATCCCAAAGTCAGGGTCCTGTTCAATCAACAGAACCTGGGAGTCGGCGGAGCCGTCAAGGCGGGTTACCAGGCTGCGCTGGAAGCGAAATGCGATGTCGTGATCAAGCTGGACGGCGACGGTCAAATGGACCCTGGCCTGATACCGTTGCTGGTGCAGCCCATACTCGATGCGGAATGCGATTACTGCAAGGGCAACCGTTTCCACGAACTGGAATACCTCAAGGACATGCCCGCCCTGCGCCTGTTCGGCAACAGCATGCTGTCGCTGTTTACCAAGCTCTCGAGCGGGTACTGGCAAATACTGGATCCCACCAACGGCTTCACGGCGATAGGTTCCCATGCGCTCTCGGCGATTCCGCTGGACAAGGTCAGCAACGGCTATTTCTTCGAGAGCGACATGCTGTTTCGCCTGAACGTGGCCCGGGCCGTGGTATGCGATATGCCCATGCGGGCTCTTTACGGTGATGAATCATCGAGCCTCCGGATCGGCCGGGTGCTGGGCCCTTTCCTGCTGGGCAATATGCGGAACCTGTTCAAACGGATTTTCTATAACTATTTCCTGCGCGATTTCAATGTGGCCAGCCTGCAACTGGTGGCGGGCTTCATCATCGGGATGTTCGGCCTGGTCACCGGCATCAGCGCCTGGTCCGAAAGTATTGAAACGGGCGTGCCCGCCTCGGCCGGAACCGTGATGCTGGCGGGGCTTCCATTCATCATCGGGTTCCAGCTTCTGCTTTCCTTTCTGAACTATGATATCCAGAACGTGCCGCGGCAAGCCCTGGCCCGCTTCAAACGACGGGAAGCCAGGGGCTGATGCGCCAGCCGTTGTTCTTCCTGGCCGTCGGGGGGATTCAATACGTGATTGATGCCGGCCTGTATGCGGTGTTGATCAGTAACGGGGTGACCACGCTGCCGGCCAATATCACGTCAAGAGCCAGCGCGGCCGCGATCGGTTTTTTGCTGAACCGCTACGTGACGTTTGGTCAACGGAACGAGTCGCTGAAACGATTCAGCAGCAGCCTGCTTCGATTCCTGTTGCTGTGGGGCGCCATGACGCTGATCAGCAGCCTGGCAGTGCTTTGGCTGCAGGCGATCTGGGGTGACGACAATACCCGCCGGATCATTGCCAAACTAATGGTCGAAGCGTTACTCGCGGTCGCCAGCTACCTCGTCTCCCGATTCTGGGTATTCAGACGTTAGGCCATGCGGGAAATTTTTTTCATCCTGGTTGAAAACTACGCCTTGCTCGCTGCGTGGCTCATCTCGTGCCTGCTGCCGGGGATTGTCCTTTGGGGCCTGGTCGCCGGCGCTGGTCGCACGCAGTCCATGCCGTGGCCCAATCCGGAGCTGGCCCTGTTTTTCACCGTGTGCGCCGGGTTGTCTTTGCAAATTCTTCTGCTGATCATCCTGGCCGTCAGTAATCTCCTGAGCCCTGTGCCCATCCTGGCGGTCCTGGCGGGCCTGGTAGCCGGAAGCGTGGTTGCACTGAAGCTCAATCCCGCCATTTGGGAGGATTTCACCCGGCCGTTCCGGCTCACGGGATTTGAATGGCTGCAAATTCTGCCGGTTTTCCTGTTGATCCTGCCGTGGGTTCTCCGGCCACTCGGCCCGCCTTACGGGATGGATGCGTTGACGTACCATCTGCCCTATGCCCGTTTCTACCTGGAACATGGCGGGCTGGCCGTTAATGAAACCCTGCGCTTTCCGCTGCATACGCACAATATCAATCTGCTGTACGCGGCAGCATTGATCCGCCCCGGCAGCGTACTGCCGCAAATGATGCATGCGGCCATGGGTTGGCTGGCCGTGACCGGTGTTTATGGAATGTCGCGTCACTGGCACAACTGGTTCACCGGAATCCTCACCGCCGCAGGGGTTCTTCTGCTTAAGGAGTTTGTGCATTCTTTTGGCTACGCCTACGTGGATAACGGCGTGCTGCTATTTGTGACAGCAGCGTTTCTTTGCATGGCATTGTGGGTCGATAGCCGGCAACGCAGTCTGCTCTGGTTTTGTGCACTCTTCGCCGGTACCGCGATGGGAACCAAGTACCAGGGGGCTTTGTTCACCATTCCCCTGGGACTGATGCTGCTGTGGTTTTCGAAAGATGTGAAGCTGACGGCCAGGTTTGCATTCCTGACCGGCGTTTTTGGCCTTTTCTGGTACCTGCGTTCCTGGGTGATTTCGGGCAATCCGGTCCACCCGTTTGCCGGTGATCTGTTTGGCTATTACATCTGGAGCGCCAAGGAACTGGCTGCGCAAATAGTCGAACTGAAGTCCCATGGCATCGACAGAACCCTGCTGAATTTTCTCCTGTTGCCCTGGAAGCTGTACAGCGAAAGCCTGCGCTTCAACGGGTATACCGGTAACGGCGGTGTATTGGTCGGTGTTTTCATGCTGAGCTGCCTTTTGATCCGCTGGCAAAAACCGTTCGTCAGGGCCTTGCAGATAACTTGCCTGGCCTATCTTATTTTTTGGTTCTGGAGCTCCCAGGTGCTTCGTTACCTGATGCTGATCACACCGCTGATGAGCCTTGCCGCAGTAACGGCGTTCGCTGTCTTTGCTGAAATGATCTGGAACGGGCAAAAGATCAAAACTTCCGGCAAATCTTCGAAGTCCATAACCACCGTCGGAAAGGCGTTTTTGTTCGCAACCCTCGCTCTGCTGCTCGGGTTCGGCTTGCAAAACCTGAGGCTGGACCGCCACAGAGTGCCATTGACCGCGCAGCAACAAACGGAATTTCTGCGAAGAGAGGTGCCGGCCTATGACCTGATGCTTGCGGCATCAGCCGATCCCCGCATTGGAATGGGTCCCATATTGCAGTTCCGTGTCTCTGAATCCCGGTATTTTTTCCCGGGAACCGTGGTCGGCGACTGGATGGGACTCTACGGGTACAAGCAATTCGCGCATATCGGTCCGACCGGATATTGGGAAATCGACGGTTCCGAATCCTTGTACCAAAAGGTGAAGGAAAGAGGCATCAAGGCGGTTGCAATGCACAAACACGCGGACGTTTTCTGGCCCCAGGACATAGCCAGCTACCGTGATCATTTCGATATCGTGCTGGAAACCGCGGACGGGGTTTTGATGATACCCAAGCAATAACCGTCCAGGAGGATCGCTTTTGATCGCGATAGCCGGTTTTGCCTATATCGCGATTAAGATCGCTCCTACCGGCGTTTACGCCGCCGGCCCGCGCGGGCGCGCTGAGTTTTCGACAGGCTTCGGCAAATCCACCACCTCCGACAGACTCGGATACGCCTGGGTGCTGTGCGGGATGCCCATCGCGTCGACGAAGTGCTGCTGGAAACCTGCGTCTATCGCAGTTTCTATCTTTTCAATATTGCGCGCGCGCGATTCAATTTCAGTGCGCGAAGTGCGGTTCAGCAGCGCAATCCGGGCGCCGGTCCCCGCCGCATTATTGGCGGATGAAACCTGGCCCAGGTCACAATCGGGGATCATGCCCAGCACCATCGCGTACTTAACATCGATATGGCTGCCGAACGCCCCGGCCAGCCTGATGCGGTCGACCCGCTCAACCCCCATGTGATCCATCAGCAGCCGGGAGCCGGCATACAGCGCGGCCTTGGCCAACTGGATGGCGCGCACGTCGCCCTGTTCGATGACGATCCTGGGTTCGCCGTCGTGCAGCAGGTAGGAAAAAGTCCGGTCACTGGCCTGTACCCGCTCGCTGCGGCCGGCGGCCTCGCCATCGATGGAACCGTCCTGGCGGATAATGCCGGCGAGGTACATGCAGGCAATGGCCTCGATGATGCCGGAACCGCAGATACCGGTAACCCCCTGCTCTCCAACGGCCTCGATGAAACCCGGCTGATCCGACCACAGGTCGGAACCAATGACCCGGAAACGCGGTTCCAGGGTTTCCCGGTCGATCCGGACGCGCTCGATCGCGCCCGGCGCGGCGCGCTGTCCGCCACTGATCTGTGCGCCCTCGAAAGCCGGCCCGGTTGGGCTGGAAGCGGCCAGCAGGCGGTGCCGGTTGCCGAGCACGATTTCGGCATTGGTGCCGACATCGATGATCAGGCTGATTTCGTCCCGATCCCAGGGGGTTTCAGCCAGCATTACGCCGGCGGTGTCGGCTCCCACGTGGCCGGCGATGCAAGGCAACACGTAGGCCCGCGCACCCGGGTGCAACCCGATATCGATTTCCGCTGCACGGATGTCTACCGCGTGATCCGTGGCCAGCGCGAACGGCGCCGTGCCCAGCGGCGTGGGGTCCAACCCGAGCAGCAGGTGGTGCATCACCGGGTTTCCCACCAGGGTGATTTCCAGGATCTCTTCAAGGTCAATCCCGGCCTTCTGCGCGGTATCGGCGATCAGCCCGCCGATCGCTTTGCGCACTGCGGTAGTCATCTGCCCCGCCCCTTCCGGGTTCAGCATGGCATAGGAAACCCGGCTCATCAGGTCTTCACCGAACCGGATCTGGGGGTTCATTGCACCGGCGCTGGCGAGCACTTCGCCGCTGGCCAGGTCACAGAGGTGAACCGCTATGGTCGTGGATCCCACGTCGATCGCAGCGCCGAAGGCCCGGTCCCGGAAGCCGGGCCATACCGATATGACCTGGCAACCGTGGCGCACGGCCACGGTAACCTGCCACTTGCCCTTGCGCAGCGCCTCCTGCAACTGCTGCAGCACGGCCAGATCCCAGCCCAGCCCGGTCAGGCCCCAGTCCTGCTCCAGCGCGCGCTGCAGGCGCTGCAGGTCGCCGGCAGCGGCGTGCATATCGGGGGGTTCAACCTCGACAAAATACAGGTGAACCACCGGGTCAAGTTCGATATCCCGCGCCTCAAAGTCCTTGCGCACCACCTGGTGATGCACCTGGCTGCCGGCCGGCACGTCGATCCGCACATCGCCGAGAATCCTGGCCTGGCAGCTCAGCCGGTTTCCAGCCTGCAGCCGCCCGCGCTGCAGGCAAAATTGTTCTGTCTCGGACATCTCACTCAGGTGATCCGGCCTGGAAACGATATTTTCCTTGGCGAAGCTGCCCTCCACCGCCTCGACCTGGCAGCGGCCGCAACGGGCGCGCCCACCGCATATCGAGTCGATATCCACGCCCAGTTCCCGCGCCGCCTGCAGCACGGGTGTGCCCAGAGGAAAGCGTCCCCGCTTACCGGACGGGCTGAAAACGATGAGGGCGTCGGTCAACTTTAAGTCCGGCGCCGGCGGCTGGTGCGGCGCTCGCGTGCTCCCTCCGCGGCAGGCTGGCGGTAGGCAGCGATCCAGTTCGAGCACTGCGGGTCATGGTCCATCAGGACGTCCGATCCGCGCACGGCCTGCATCAGTGGCGCCTCCAATGGGTTAGTGATGGCTGAAGTCATGCCGGCGCCGATGGCCATGGCCAGGAAGGTGGGATTGAGGCCATGACGGTTGGGCAGTCCGAAGCTGACGTTCGACGCGCCGCAGGTAGTATTCACTTTCAACTCGGCACGCAGGCGGCGGATCAGCCTGAACACCTGGACACCGGCGTCCGCCATGGCGCCCACCGGCATGACCAGGGGGTCGACAACGACGTCACAGGCGGGAATCCCATGGTCGGAAGCGCGCTGAACAATCCTCTTGGCTACCTCGAAACGGACATCGATGTCGGTCGAAATACCACTGTCGTCGTTGCAGATGGCGACCACCGCGGCGCCGTATTTTTTTACCAGCGGGAATATCCGCTCCATGCGGTCCTCTTCACCCGTGACGGAATTGAGCAGGGCTTTGCCCTGGTAGGCCGCCAGGCCCGATTCGAGCGCTTCCAGCACCGAAGAATCGATCGACAGGGGAACATCGGTCAGGGACTGGACCAGGCGGACTGCCTGTGCGAGCAAGGCCGGTTCATCAGCCAGCGGGATACCGGCATTGACGTCCAGGACCTGCGCGCCCGCAGCGACCTGGGCCATCGCGTCGGCTTCGACGCGGCTGAAGTCACCGGCCTTCATTTCCTGGGCCAGCAATTTGCGCCCGGTGGGATTGATGCGTTCGCCAATCACCACGAAAGGCCGGTCAAAGCCGATAACGACTTCCCTGCTGGCGGAACTGATTACGGTTTCAGTCATGTTCTTCTATCCTTTTTTGAGAATTCCACCGGCTTTCACGGTCGCTTCCAACAGGTCGTCTGGGTAGTGTTCCTGCAGACGCCTTACTTCTGAATCAACAGCGGCATCAAGATCGCCTTCAAACGGCCGGCTTTCACGCCGCCATTCTTCCAGGTAGGCGTGGCTGGAGCCTTTTCCGGCGCGCATCGCAGCCCGGTCAATGGCAACGGCGAAACGGTCTTCGAGGACCTTCTTACAGCGGGTCCTGCCCTGCTGCCCAACCACCTGGGCCGGGATGTCTCGCCAGTAAATGACGGTCAGTTTTCCCACGCACCCTCCTTCTGTAATGCCGGTTCCAACAGCAATGCCAGCGGCCGGTCTCCTTCGAAGCGATAGAGGTACTCGAGCCCCAGGAACTCCGCATGGCTTTTCGCCTGGGCCTGCAAATTCTCCGATTCGGTCTGCGCCAGGTAAACCAGCCGGCGGTAATTGCCAAAATACGCCGGCATCAGGCCCGGATGCCGGTCCAGGCCCAGTCCCCGGATCACCAGGCGCTCAAAATGCCGCACCAGGAAATCGGTCAGGTAAAAACTGCCGGGTTCCTGCCCCGCCAGCGCATGAAACACCCCGCTGCCGGCAAAAAACTCGTAGCAATGCGCGCCCGGGATCCGTTCCACGCCGGTGCCCTGCAAGGCCTTGTCCAGCATGCCGCCTGTGCCGCAATCGGCGTAGGCAACGAAAATCCGCGCATAATTTTCTTTTTCCCGCTCGATCCGGTCCCGTACTGCCCCCGCTATCCGGTCCGGCGTGTTATGCAGATCCGCCGGAAGACACTGGAACTCGACATGGTCCCAGTCATTCATGTCGCGAATCCGGACCAGTTCACGGGCAATGGCGCCACAGGCGATGACCAGGACAGACGCCGTCATTTCAGCCGGGGACGCAGATCAGGAAGCCGCCAGCAGCAGCGCCTTGGCGGTTTCAACGGCGGTGGCTGCGTCGCGGCAGTATGCGTCGGCGCCGATGGCCTCGCCGAACTCCTCGTTCAGCGGCGCGCCCCCGACCATCACGATGTAGTCATCGCGGATGCCCCTTTCCTTCATGGTGTCGATGACCACTTTCATGTAAGGCATGGTGGTCGTCAGCAGTGCGGACATTCCGAGAATATTGGCCTTGTGCTTCTCGATAGCGTCGATGTAGGTGTCGGCTTCCACGTTGATGCCCAGGTCAACCACCTCGAAACCGGCGCCTTCCATCATCATGCCGACCAGGTTCTTGCCGATGTCGTGGATGTCGCCTTTTACCGTGCCGATGACCATTTTGCCGACCGGCTTGGCGCCGGTATCCGCGAGGATCGGTTTGAGAATAGCCATCCCGGCTTTCATCGCGTTGGCCGCCATCAGGACCTCGGGAACGAAAAGGATGCCATCGCGAAAATCAACCCCGACAATGGTCATGCCGGCTACCAGCGCTTCGTCGAGCACCCGCGTCGCTGACCAGCCACGATCCAGCAGGATCCGGGTGCCTTCATCGATCTCCTCGGCCAGTCCGTCGTAGAGATCGTCGTGCATCTGCTCGACGAGTTCGTCGTCCGGAAGCTCCGAAAGGATGATGTCTTCGTCGTCGTATTGGTCATTCATGGGTTTTCAAGCCTCTTTTCGTTGCTATCTTCACGCCCCGCTCCACCGCCCGTTTCCGGCGCGCATGTCTTCCGGCGCCAGCCGGATCGGGAAACGGTCTCTTATTCTCCGGTCCGCCGCCGCAGAAATATACTCCGGGAAGTAGGTGGACAGCGTACTTTTTACCTTCTCGTGGGCCAATTGGTAAATATCTTCTTTTCCGGTGACTTCCCACGCACCCGGAGTGCGCCGGTCCGCCACTTCCGGATACAGGTATTCCTTCTGCATCAGCGCCAGGGTCTGGGGCTGGTTGAGAAAATGCCCGGCGCCGAAAACGGTGTTTTCTATCACATCGTAGGACAAGGTCTCATCGTTGACCTCGATGCCGCGCAGCAGTCTTTGTACATTACCCAGCATATCGTTGTCGATCACCATGCCTTCAAAGGATTGTCCCAGCAGGCTGCCGACAATGCCCGGATAGGCGGCAATCAGGTTCGCGCCCGACAGGGCAAGTGCAGTGGTGGTGATCGCTTTCTCGTATCCCGCCTGTGCGTCCATGGTCTTGGAGTCGGTCATGCCGCAGGCCATGCTGGTCGTAAAGCCATAGTGATTGCACAGCTGGGCGCAGGCCGCCATGACCAGGGCCTCCTCGCCGCTGCCGCCGCTGAAGGCGCCGGTCCGCAGGTCGGAAATAAACGGCCACATGCCGAAATTGATGACGGAACCGGGCTTCACCAGGTTGACCACCGCCAGGCAGGCCAGGGTTTCGGCGAAACACTGGGCCAGCGCCCCGGCCAGGGCGGCAGGCGCCGTTGCGCCGGCCTGCGGCGCGACGGCAATGTCTCCGGTCAGGCCGAGTTCGGCAATTTTCACCAGCACCTCCGCATTGTCTTTTCCGAAACGCAGCGGTGAGACAATCGGGCAGCCGCCAAACGTGCAGAACGGCCGCTCCAGGAAAGCCCCTTCCTTGCCAAGGTACAGGTCAAACAGGGCGATGAGCGGTTCGATGTGGTCGACCTCGGCAATACCCAGCGCGAAAGGCTTGGAGGTGCCGGCCAGTTCAGCGTAGGCGATGTTCATATCGTGGACGTAGATATCCTGGCTGTACTCCGCCGCGATGAACGGCTGCCCGAACATGTGGATGTGTTCCAGGGTATCAGCCAGCCGGGCTGCATCGTACAAATCCGTCAGCAGGGTCGGGCGGTATTTCTGCTGGTGATAATCCAGCACCGTGACCGACTCACCGGACGTGCTGAAATACACCCGTTCCCCGCTGATCTCGCAGTCGTACTTGGGGTCAGGGGCGTAAGCAATGTATTCCTTGGCCGAGACGTCGACCAGGTCTTCCACCAGGGCGCGGGGGAAGCGCAGCCTGCCGTCATCACCCAGGATGCAGCCTCCGGGCAGCGCGTAATGGAGAATCTCGGGAATCGGCTCACCGATGCCGATATTCTCCAGGATGTCCAGCGCAGTATCGTTGATCCGCTGGATATCCCGTTCACTCAAAGGCTTGTAGGCGCCCCCGGTCATGCCGGCTTGCACCGCCTGGCCCTCGACCCCGGCCGCCCGCAACGCACGCCTGGCGTCGCGGCCGCCGGCACGCCTCGGATTGCCCCCGGTTCTGCCGGATTTTCTTCTACGTTCTGACATGCTTCACCACCTTCCGCTCTGCAGCGCTCATTGCTTCCCTGGGTAACAGTATCGGGAAATTTTCCCGGATTTTTTCGTCAATGGCCGGCTCGATGTATTCCGGATAATGCGCAGCAAGGATCGCTTTCACGCGTTCACCAGCCATTTCCCTGATATCCTTTGATCCAGCAAGTTCCCACTCACCGGGCGTACGCCGATCCGCCAACGCCGGGTATTCATATTCCGTGCGCATCAGCTTCAGGGTCTGGTCCGTTCGCAGGAAATGTCCTTCACCATTCACCACCTGTCCGATCACATCATAGGACAGGGTTTCCTCGTTGACCTCGATGCCCCGCACCGTGCGCAGCACCGCTCCCAGCATATCGTTGTCTATCACCATGGCCTCGAGCGAAAGCGCCATCAGGCTGCCCAGCATGCCGGCCGATTCCGACACGTTGTTGCAACCGGCGTGGGCGGCCAGCGCAACAGCCAGGGCTTTCTCGTAGCCCGCCTGGCAGTCCGGTAACTTGGCGTCGGTCATTCCGGCCCCGACCGAACTCGGAACGCCGTAGAAATTCAGCATCTGGGCGGCGCCGGCGGTCACCACCGCCTCCTCGCCACTGCCGCCGGTGAACGCCCCCGTTCTGAGGTCGGAAACAAACGGCCATGCGCCGACAATCACCGGGAACCCGGGTTCGACCATGTCAATCATCAGTAAGCCGGCCAGTGCTTCGGCGACACTCTGAACCACCGAGCCCGCCAACGCAGCCGGGGCGGTCGCACCCGCCTGCGGCGCCATTACGACCCACACGGGGGCGCCAAACTTTATCGACTCAACACAGACCTCGCTGTTGTCGCGGCCAAAACGCAGCGGTGAAAGCACACAGCAACCGCCACCGTGGGCAAAAGGGCGTTCGCGCCACTTTTTCTCGCCGCCCGCAATCATCTTCAGCATTTCCAGCGTCGGCTGCACGTGCGCGGCGTCATTGAAAGTCAGGGCCGAATGCTTGGTGGTGCCGGCGACATTGGTATAGGCGACGCTGATGTCACACGCCCGTTGATCGACCACTTCGGTTGGCACGACCAGCCGGGAAAAAGCATGGATGTTGTCCATCCGGTCGACCAGGCGCGCCGCATCGTAGAGGTCCAGCAGGGTAGACGGGCGGTATCTCGTGGCGGCGGTGTCGAGCATATTAACCGCCTCACCGCCGCCATAGGTGTGAACCCGGTTGCCTCCGATCTCGAGATCGTGTTTCGGATCGCGCCCACAGAACCGGATATCTTTGGGCGTACTGGCAATCACGTCCTCGACCAGGCCGCGGGGAAAACACAGGCGTCCTTTGCCGTTCATGAAACAGCCGCGCTCGAGGGCGCGCTCCCGCACCAAGGGGATCGGATCGGCCATTCCAATGTTTTCGAGCACATCGAGGATGGTCCGGTGAACCTGTTGTTCATCCGCCCGGCTCAGCGGGCGGAAACGCCCGCCCGACACACCCGGCCATACGGCGGGCACTGCCGGCGGCGCTTCCTGCCGCGCTTGCCTGCCCCTGCGCTTGCACCGTGTCATGTAGCCGTTTCCCTGAGTTTTCTCAGCGTCTCCATGCGCCAGCGTTCGGTCCGTTCAACATCATTGAAGCTGAACAGGTGGAACCCCGGGATATCAAGCAGCGGATCATCCAGGTAAGGCCGCAGTCCGGCCAGCAAATCATCCGGCTGATAGGGTTTGGCGCTGATCAACTTGCGGACCAGTCCTTTTTGTTTTTTCAGAACCTGGACCGATTGGCCCACGCCGATCCGCAGGCGAAAGTGCAATCAACTTGGGGATGTCGGCCACGCCCGGCAGACCGAACCACGCCGGCAGCGTTATGCCGGCCTTCCGGATGGACCGTAACCAGCCGATCAGCAAACCGGGGTCGAAACACATCTGCGTAACCAGGTAGTTCGAAACCTTCTGTTTTTCCTTCAGCAGATGCAGCAATTCAGCGGCATCGACCAGCGGATGGCCTTCGGGATGCGCGGCCACGCCCACGTATTTGAAGCGATGTCCGATGTCCGCGATATCCCGCAGCAGATCCAGCGCGCTGTGATAGTCTCCCGCCGGTTCCGGCGCATCGCCGCCGGGAACAAACACGCTTTGCACCCTGGCCTCGTCCAGCCGCGCGAGAATTTCGCGCAGGTGGCCTTTGTCCCGCACCACGCGCGCCGCTATATGGGGTACGAGCTTCAACTGCCGCTCATCCGGCAGTGCCCGCAGTTCATCGACCATGTCGAGCGTAGGCCCGACGCCGTGTGCCGGGGAACAGGTAATGGCGACGTAGGAATGCCTCGGCAGGTGGATCAACCGCTCCACGATCGTTTTAGTCGGAATGACTTCCAGGTAAGCCTGCTCCATCATCCCCGCCAGTATTTTGCCGTTCTGCGTCATGCCGCGGTCTTGAACCCCGCCAGGTACCAGGACAGGAAGTCCCAGGTGAATTTCTCCATCGAGGAAAGCGGACCCGGCTTGTAGTAGCGCGAGTTCACACCCTGCGCATTGCGCTCGATAATGGTCTTGTCCGCGTGGGTCGTGACGTCCCACAGCCAGATCAGCTTGTCCTTGTCGTAATCCTTGCCTTCCTGAGCATCGCCACGGACCAGCCAGGTAATATCGCAATCGGAGGTATCCGGCCCCAGGGGCGTGAAGCGGTAGATCACCACGTGGTCGCAGTACATGAGTCCAAACGTGACCGGACCGACCTGCAGATCGGTAGTGCCGCCGTCAAAGTCCTTGATGCTGCCCATCAGCGGCGCCAGTGGCTTGCCGTCCTCGCTGCCGGTCAGGTGATCCCGGACCAGGGGATAGCGGTCATAGCCGATGTCCGCTCCGAAAGCGGGTGCTCCGAGGTAGAACCGGTTAACCGCCTTGTCACTGAGTCCGCACGCTTTCGCCCGCTTCATGACCGCTTGTCCCAGCTCGCCACTGCGTACCCCGGGAACAGCCAGCCCGTGTCCGCGCGAATATTCCGGGTGCGCCGGCCCGCAGTGATAACACTCGGTGTAATTTTCCAACGCCAGCTTCCAGTTCGATGCGATCGGGTAACTCTGGCGGTGCGCAACCTTTGCATTTTCCAACCCGTACGGTTCCAGGCAGTCCGCCAGGCCTTCAGTAACCAGCGAAAATGGCGCCGGATCCTCGGCAAAATTCACGTAGATCATGCCGCCCAGCATGCCAACGTGGATTTTCTTCAGGCCGATGCCCGATTTGTCGAAGGTTTCCCCCATGTGCGCCGCCGCCTTGAGTTGGCCTTCCAGGTCGTAGGTCCAGCCGTGATACCGGCAGGTCAGGCGCTTGGAACAGCCGGCGCTTTCGACGCACACGCGTGACCCGCGGTGCTGGCAGACATTCAGCAGGGCGTTGATCTCGTGCTCTGAACTGCGCACGATGATCACCGATTCCTGGTCGAATTCGAACAGAAACCAGTCACCTACATTGGGGATCTCACTCCGGTGTCCGGCGTAAAGCCAGGATTTCAGAAAAATCTGCTCGATGTCGTGCCGGTAAATATCCGGGTCACGGTAAAATACCTGCGGGAGCGAATAATGCTCCGGGTGCGTCTCCGCCAGTCTTGCCATTTCCTGTTGATTCACTGCCTGGTTCCTTTTCTTTTCAATTTCAGTCTCTGGTTTCGGAGTTCATGTAGATGACCTCGCCGTCCAGCAGCGTCATCACGACCCGGGTTTGGTTGATTTCGGTTGCCGGAATGTTGAACAGGTCGCGGTCGAGCACCACGATATCGGCCCGTTTGCCGGCTTCGATCGAACCGGTCAGGTTTTCGTGGTGCATCAACCAGGCGGCATTGATCGTGTAAGCATCGATCATCGTGGCCAGGCTGACCTGTTCGTTCTCATTCAATACAGGACCCTGGTCCTGAAACGTATCCTGCCGGCGCACCGCCGTCTCGATGGCCTCCAGCGGATTTGCCGAGGAAACGTTCCAGTCGCTGCCGCCCGCAATACGGCCCCCGGCGCGCTCCACGCTGGCTATCGGGTACATGCCCTGGACCCGTTCCTCGCCGAGCACCGGCAGGTTCAGTTCCATGATCCAGTCGTCGGGATAAGCCCATTGCGCCTGGAAATTCGCCGTGACGTCGAGCTTCGCAAAACGCTCAATATCATCGATGTTGATCAACTGCAGGTGTGAAATATGGTGGCGATTGTCCGTCACTCCATTCACCTGGCGTGCGGCTGCGAACGCATCAAGCCCGGACCGGACCGCCCGGTCGCCAATCGCATGCATGTGCACCTGCAGGCCCATCCCGTCAAACCGGGTTACCGCGGCATTCAGGTCCTCGGGGCTGAGGATCAGCTCACCCCGATTGGCGTGGGGGCCGATGTATGGATCCAGCAGCGCGGCTGTTTCGCCTTCCAGCACGCCGTCGATGAACAGCTTGATGCAGTCGTTGTTCAGGTGTTCCGACTCGTAGTCATTGCGGGAAGACAACACGTTTTCAAATTCATCCCCTTGGTGCTTGGCAAAACCGCTCTCGAAAGTGAGGCAGGTCACTACCCGGGCGGTCAATTTTCCGGCCCGGTCAACGGCCTGGTAGGCCTGGTAATCTTCCTGGCCCACCCAGGCGTCGATAAAGGACGTGATGCCGAACGAATTGAGGTGATTGATTCCGGCCTCGAGCGCCTCGGTATTGCTTTCCAGGCTTGGCTTGGGCATCACCGCCCGGACCAGCTCCTGGCCGGTTTCGCGCAGCGTCCCGCTGGGTGAACCGTCCGGATCGCGTTCGATCACGCCCAGCGGCGGATCCATCGTCTCCGCGGTAATGCCGGCCAGCTCCAGGGCCCGTGAATTGGCCCACGCGTTGTGACCATCCGACGCCCACAGGATGATGGGCCGCTCCGTGTCGATGGCATCCAGAAGTGACTTGTTGGGCCCGTCCTGGCCAAACAGACTGAGGTTGAATGCATGACCTTCCAGCCACCCGGTGTCGCCATCTGCTGCACACTCCGTGACCGTGGATATGATTTCCTCAACGCTGCCCGTGCCTTCCAGGTCACATCCCAGCAACGCGTATCCGCCCATCGTCGGGTGCACATGCGCGTCGTGAAACCCGGGCAGCGCCCACCTTCCGGCAAGATCGATGGTGCGCGTTTCCGGCCCAACCAGGGTTTCGACGTCCGCGTTATTTCCCACCATGACGAAGACACCGTCCCGAATGGCGGCGGCTTCGGCCAGGCGGCGTTCCGGGTCAACGGTATAAATGCCGCCATTGATCAAAACCAGGTCGGCAGGCTCGATGCGCACTTCCGGCACTTCTTCCTGCGGCGCCTTTCCATCGCAGGACGCCAGCGCCAGGGCTGCAACCGCAACCGCCAATTTCAGAAAGCCAAAGGCGCTTCCGTAGATAAACTTTTTCATGACTGTTTGTTACTCCTTGAGTCTGAACGGGGACGGGTCAGCAACGCCGCGGTAACCACGCCGGCGGACACCAGCAGGATGATGACGGTCGCCAGCGCATTGATATCAGGCGTCACGCCCAGTTTTACTTTCGAGAAGATCAGCATGGGCAGCGTGGTGGCGCCCGGGCCGGAAACGAAACTCGCTATTACCACGTCATCCAGCGACAGCGTAAACGCCAGCAGCCAACCGGAAATCATCGCCGGCGCAATGGCTGGCACCGTGATATCGAAAAACACCCGCAACGGCCTGCCGCCGAGGTCCATGGCCGCCTCTTCCAGCGACTGGTCCATGCCGCTCAGCCGTGATCGCACGATGACAGCAACATAGGCCAGGGAAAATGTCACGTGCGCGATCGTGATGGTCGTGGCGCCCCTGGCCATTGGCCAGCCTATCCATTCCGCCAGCGAAATGAACAGGAACAGCAGCGAAATGCCGGTGATGATTTCCGGCATCACCAGCGGTGCGGTAACCATGCCGGTCATCAGGGTCCTGCCCTTGAAGCTTCCCAGCCGGTTCAGCGCCAGGCCCGCCAGTGTACCCAGGATGGTAGCCAGGGTCGCGCTGACCAGGGCGATCTGCAGGCTGAGCACGGCGGATGAAAGTATGTCCTCGCTGTCCAGCAGGGAGCGGTACCAGCGCAGGGAAAAGCCTCCCCACAAGGTCACCAGCCGCGAATCGTTGAAGGAGTAAACGATCACGGAAACGATCGGCAGATAGAGAAAGGCGTAGCCGAATGCGACCACGGTCAGCAATCCGGTTGAACGCTGTTTCATGCTGCACCCCCTTCGGCCCTGGCCTGCGTTCTCTGGAACCACATCATCGGCACCACCAGGATCAGCAGCAGCACCACGGACACCGCCGAGGCCACCGGCCAGTCCCGGTTGATGAAGAACTCGTCCCACAGGGCCCGGCCGATCATCAGCGTATCGGAACCGCCCAGCAGGGCCGGGATGATGAACTCGCCGATGGCGGGAATGAAGACCAGCAGGCAGCCGGCAATAATCCCCGGCCGCGACAACGGCAGGGTCACATCCACGAATGCTCGCCAGGGTTTGGCCCCGAGGTCCGCCGACGCATCCAGCAAATCCAGGTCCTGTTTTTCCAGGTTGGCGTAAAGCGGCAATATCATGAACGGCAGGTAGGAGTAGACAATTCCCAGGTAGACCGCAAAATCGTTGTAAATCAACGATAAAGGTTGGTCTATCACGCCCAGCCATAGCAGAAAGCTGTTGATCACCCCGTGCGTATTGAGCATGCCGATCCAGGCGTAAACCCGCAGCAGGAACGAGATCCAGAACGGCAGGATCACGCCGAGCAAAAGCAGGTTACGACGCCTTTGCGGCTGCCGGGCGATAAAGTAGGCCATCGGATAACCCAGCAGCAGGCACAACAGGGTGCTGATGGCAGCCAGCTTGATCGAGTTCAGGTAAATGATGGCGTAGTAGCGGTCCTCGAACAGGAACAGGTAATTGTCCAGGGTAACGTGAATCCGTTGCCAGCCCTCCGCTGCCCAATCCAGCAAGGGAGTGAAAGGCGGCAGGGCCACGATGGGATCGGCCAGGCTGATTTTCAGAATGATGACGAACGGGGCCAGGAAGAACAGCAACAGCCACAGGTACGGAAACAGCAACGCGGTGCGCAGCCACTGCCGTCTTCCATCCCTGCGTTTGAAGCGCTTTAACACTGTTTGCCTCTGCCCCCGTCAGTCTTTCAACAGAATTACGCTGGACATATCCCATGAGATGAACACCTCATCATCCCACTCCACCGTCTTTCGCGCGGTCCGCACCAGGTTTTGCGCGCTTACCTGCAGAATCTTCCCGCTGGACAGTTCCACCCGGTACACCGACAGGTTGCCGAAATAGCCCAGATCGTGAACGACTCCCCTGAAGACATTGCGCTCGCTGCCGCCAGGATCTTCCTTGCTGATCAGGATTTTTTCAGGCCGCACTGCGGCCCACAGTCGCTCACCGACCGCGGGTTTCAATGCGTCGTCCGCCGCAACCATTCGCCCCCCGGCCTCGGGGCAATCGAGCACTACGGTTCCGCTTTCTGCCGAAGTTACCGTGGCCTCCAACAGGTTCACGTTCCCGATAAAATCTGCGATAAAGCGGTTAGCCGGATACTCGTAAATTTCGCCCGGCGTTCCAACCTGTTCGAACCGGCCCCGGTTCATTACCGCGATCCGGCTTGAAAGCGTCATCGCCTCTTCCTGATCGTGCGTGACCACGATAAAGGTGACGCCAAGTTCATCCTGAAGGTTCATCAACTCGAACTGCGTGTGCTGACGCAACTTCTTGTCCAGTGCGGCCAGCGGTTCATCCAGCAATAACAGCTTGGGCCTCTTTACCAGTGCACGGGCGAGGGCTACACGTTGCCGCTCACCACCGGAAAGCGCTGAAGGCTTGCGCCTGGCAAGTGCGGCCATCCTGACCTTTTCCAGGATCGCCGCAACCCGACTGCTGATCTCTGCAGCTGGAAGACCTTCCTTTTTCAACCCGTAAGCCACGTTCTGTTCAACGGTCATATGGGGAAAAAGCGCATAGGACTGGAACATCATGTTAACCGGCCGTTCGTAGGGAGGTACTTCGGTCATGTCGACCCCATCGATGAAGATCGAACCCTCATCCGGGGTTTCGAAGCCCGCCAGCATACGCAGCAAGGTGGTCTTGCCGGAACCTGAGCCACCCAGGATGGAGAACAATTCTCCCGGATTGATCTCGAGGTCAACATTGTCCACCGCCGTTACATTGCCGAAGCGCCGCGTCAAGCCGCTGATTTTTATCATCGGTCCGGTCATAGGCCTGTCTTCACCCTGGACCAGGCGCGGGTCCGTTTTCGTTCTTCCTTGGGCCCGAATACCACTCCGACATCGAACCGGTCCCGTTCCGACAACGGCGGATAAACGGCGGAATTATTGGCGATTCTGGGCAGTACATAGTCCATGGACGCGGCATTGGCGTTGGCGTAAAACAGCGTATTGCTGACATCGGCGATCACCCGCGGACGGAGCAGGTAGTTGATGAACAGGTGGGCATTGCCGGGATGGCCGGCGTCGCTGGGTATGAATATTCCGTCAAACCAGAGCATCGAGCCTTCGACCGGCGCGGTGTAGGCAAGGTCGACTTCGGCACCCACCTCGCTGGCTCTTGTCATCGCCTGGGCGTAATCACCTGACCAGCTCATCGCAATGCAGATTTCCTCGTTGGGCAGGTCATTGATCATCCTTGCGGAACTGAAATACCGGACATACGGCCGCACGGCCTTCAACTGCGCCTCCGCCCGCGCCAGGTCAGCCGGATCCAGGCTGTTGGGGTTCAGCCCCAGGTAGAGCAAAACCATCGGGATGACGTCGGTCGGCTCATCGAGCAGCGAAACGCCGCAATCCGCGAAATGTGAAACCACCTCCGGGTCGAACAGCATTGCCGCGCTGCCGAGCGGCGCGTCGGGCATGCGCTCCGAGACCATGTCGACATTGTAGGCAAACCCGGTCGTGCCCCACATGTAGGGAATGCCGTAGCGGTTGCCGGGATCGTATGCCTCCATCATCGACAGCACCCACGGGTCCAGGTTGGCGATCAGGGGGAGTTGCCCACGGTCCAACGGCTGGTAAACACCGATCGGGATCAAGCGGGATGAATAGCGAAATCCGTGAAAAACGACGTCGTACCCGGTGCTGCCGGACAGCAGCTTGGCCTCGACCACCTCGGTTGAGTCATAAAGGTCGTAATTGACCTTGATCCCGAATTCCTTTTCAAAGTCTGAAATCGTATCCGGCCCGATATAGTCCGCCCAGTTGTAAATGTTGAGCACCTTTTCTTCACCGGCGGCCGCCAGCGAAAAGCATGACAGGGCGAGCAGCAGCGCCAGCAGCAGGCGGTATTTCCTGACGTCACTCATAAGCCGGTTTTCACCCGCGACCAGGCACGGGTGCGCTGCCGCTCCAGCTTCGGGTCGTAGATCAGCCCGGCCTGCCAGCCGGCGCGGTCAGCCATCGGCGGGTAGGCTGCCGGATCGTTGGCGACTTTGGGGTCCAGGAACGGAAGGGACGCGAGGTTGGCGTTGGCATAACCGGTCAGTTCGCTGATCGGTGCGATGACCTCCGGCCGCATCAGGAAATTCAGAAACAGGTGGGCATTACCCGGATGCGGCGCATCGGCAGGGATCATCATGCTGTCAAACCACAGCACGGTTCCTTCGCTTGGCACCGTGTAAGCCAGCCGCATGTCGACTCCGGCTTCCTCAGCCCGCGCCTGGGCTTGTGCATAATCACCCGACCAGGACATGGCCAGGCAAATTTCGCCGTTCGGCATGTCGTTGATTATCCTTGATGAGCTGAAATAACGGACATACGGGCGGACTGACTTCAAAACGGCTTCCGCTTCGGCCAGCTGTCCCCGGTCCATGCTGTGCGGTTCGTAACCCAGGTAGAGCATAACCAGGGGTATCACGGTGGTGGCTTCATCCAGCATCGAGATTCCACAGTCGGCAAAATGCGACACGACCTGCGGATCGAACAGCATGGCCGCGCTGCCCAGCGGCGCGTCGGGCATGCGCTCCAGCACCAGGTCTACGTTGTAGGCGAAACCCGTCGTACCCCACATGTAGGGCACCCCGTAACGGTTGCCCGGGTCGGCTTGCGCCATCACGTTCAGCACCCAGGGATCCAGGTTTTCCCACAACGTCAGCTGATCCCGGTCGAGGGGCTGAAAAGCACCGATTTTCATCAGGCGGGAGGAGTAGCGCAACGCCTGCAGGACCACGTCGTAGCCGGTTTTTCCAGCCAGCAAGCGGGCTTCAACCACCGCGGTGGCGTCGAACACATCGTAATTGACCTTGATGCCGTATTCGGCTTCGAAATCGGCGAGGGTATCGTGGCCAATATAGTCCGCCCAGTTGTAAACGTTGAGCACCTTTTCCTCTTCCGCCACGATAGCCGGAGAAGCCAGGAACATCACCACGAACAGGGCGGATACTGCGCGCATTACATTTTTTCGAGGCCGCGCTTGACCAGCGCCCGCGCAATGATCAGGCGCTGAATCTCGCTGGCGCCTTCCCAGATTCTGTCCACCCGGATTTCGCGGCTGAACCGCTCGGCGCAGTTTTCGCGCATATAACCCCGCCCGCCGAAAATCTGCACGGCCCGGTCCGCAATCCGGTAAGCCGCTTCCGAGGCATACAGTTTTGCCATCGAGCAACGGGCATGCAGCGACTTGACCTCTTCGCCGCGGTCATGGGCTTCGGCGGCTTCAAAGGTAATCAGGCGGGCGGCCCACAGTTCGGTAACGCTGTCCGCCAGCATGGCCTGGACCATTTGCTTGTCGATCAGCTTGCCGCCGTCCACTTCCCGCTGTTTGGCCCACGCGGTGGCCTCCTCGATCAGGCGTGCGGCCGCGCCGCAATCGCGGGCGGCGATCATCAGCCGTTCGCGCCGGAACCAGCTGTGCGTGAAGGACATGCCGTCACCTTCTTCACCGATGCGGTTTTCGACCGGCACCAGCACATTGTTGAAGCGCAATTCGGGGTGATGGTGGTCGAACGTATGGCTGAACAGCGGAACCCGGATTTCCTCGATGCCAGCGGTGTCCTTGTCCACGAAAAACATCGCGTCACTCCCGGCGTGCGGTCCGTTGACGATCCGGGCCTGCAGGAACAGGTAATCCGCCAGGTTGGCGCTGGTCACGAACCACTTCTCGCCGCTGACCCGGTAGCCCTCGTCTGTCCGTTCGGCGGTGGCGTCGATCACGACGTCGGAACCCGATTCGGCCTCGGTGATCGCGTAACATTCTTTCCGCTCGCCACGCATCAGCGGCAATACATAGCGTTGCAACTGGTCGTCGTTGCAGGCGTCGAACATCCATTGGTGTGGCTCGGAAAAACACCAGCACAAAGCGTTGGTCACCCGGCCCAACTGCTCCCATACCGCCACCTGGTCGACGATACGCAGTTTCAGGCCGCCATGTTCCAATGGGACGTCCATCGAGCTGAAACCCAGTTCAATGGCCATTTTCTTGTGTCGCTTGCTGACCCCGGGCGGCAGACGCCCGCTATTCATTTCGGCTTCGATTTCGCAGGGAATCAATTCCTGTTCTGCAAAACGCCGGGCTTTCTGCTGCCACTCGCGGGTGGTGTTGTCCAGGTTCAGTTTCACGCTGCGATGCTCCTCTCGGAAAAGTGTTGCGGGAAAGTCGTCACCAGGTAAGACATGCAGATTTGCAAGGCCTGCTGACGGCTCATGGAACGCGGGTTGGTCAGCATGTCCAGCCAACAGCCTGAAGTCATGGTGGACAGGCATGCGGCCACGGTCTCCGCGACAACGCCCTGGTAGCCGCCCTGCTCGATCAACTCTTCACAGACCGCAACCATCTCTTTGCGGTACGCGATATCACGTTCGGCGCAAATCTTCCGGTAGACCGGCCGTGACTTGCTCTCGCCCCAGAAGGCGAACCACACAGCCAGCTTGTTCCGGTCACAGACGGGCGGTTTGAAATCCACAGCCACCAGGGCGGCCAGTTTTTCGGCGGGACCCCCGTCGACTTTGCGCATCGCCGTTTCCCAGGAATCCCGATACTCTTCCGCGATAAAGGACAGGGTCTCGATCAGCAGGCGCTCCTTGCTCTGAAAATGCAGGTTGATGATGCCCTGGCTCAACCCCGCTTCACGGCAAACCGAGGCCATCGTGGTGTCCGACAGGCCCAAAGTTGCGACCGAACGGATCGTGGCCTGGATCAGTTGCTGTTGTCTTTCTTCCTTGGGGGCTGTTCTCTTTTTCATTGCTGCTTTCATAACTTAACAATATAAGTGAGTCCTTTCTGCTTTGCAATGAATGAACAATCATTCATTTGGTCTGGACAACAACAGCCCGGTTATGCGATTCTATGCTTCAGAAAAGCTATCCAGAGTTCTTATGTCCCGTTCACTTGTCCGTTCCAATCGCCAGTACCGCAAAGCCGTCAACAAGCTGCCCCTGGGCGTATCTTCCAATTTTCGATTCTGGGGTGAAGACAAAACCATTTATATCGATCACGGGAAAGGCGGCCGGATATGGGACATCGACGGTAACGAATACATCGACTACCGCCTGGGCTACGGCCCGGCCATCCTCGGCTACGCCGATCCGCGGGTTGATGAGGCCGCCCGTCAAGGCATGGAAATCGGCGGAGTGTTCGGCCTTTCCACCGAGCGCGAATACGAGGTTGCACAGCGGATTTCGAAGATGATGCCTGCGGCCGAACTGGTCCGGTTTTCAAATTCCGGCACCGAGGCTGTCATGGCCGCCTTGCGCATGGCCCGCGCGTTCACCCGGAAAGACTCTCATATCGTCGTGGAAGGCGGTTACCACGGGGTTTTTGACTCGGTTCTTTTTTACGCGGATATCGAGGAGTGGGACCAGGAAAACGGCGATCCGGAGATCGGCTGCGACAGCCACGGCATTCCCCGTGTGCTCAAGAAACTGGCCCATTTCACGCCCCTCAACGACGCCGATTATCTCGAGGACCTGCTGAAGCGGCATCACCAGCATATCGGCGCATTCCTGATCGAACCCATCATGGGCAATTGCTGTTCCATCACCGCTACCCGCGAATACCTGATGGCGGCCAGGGAACTGTGCAATCGCTACGACGTGGTGATGATTGTTGACGAAGTGAAAACCGGCTTTCGGGTAGCGCGGGGCGGCGTCCAGGAACTGATTGGATTCAAGGCGGACCTGTGCACGATGGCCAAGGCGATCGGCAACGGCTACCCGATTTCGGTCGTGGCCGGGCGCGAAGATATCATGCGCCAGATCGGCAAGGGGGTCATCCACGGCGGCACCTATACCTGCCATTCCGTATCCCTGGCGGCAGCTGAAAAGACCCTGGAAATCCTGGACGAGACGGACGCCCTCGAGCGCATCGCCGCGTACGGAACCGCGATGCAGAAAGGCATGACTAAAGTCCTGGACGGCCATGGAATACCTCACTCTTTCACCGGGCATCCCGCCATGGGCGGGTTGTTCTTTCATGAGACACCGCCGGACAACTACCGCGACTGGCTGAATTCCGACTACACTTTCTACGACACCATGGCACCCGAACTGCATGAGTTGGGCGTTCTATGCGAACCGGATTCACGCGAACCCTGGTTTATCTGCGAAGCCCACAGCAATGACGACAGCCTCTCACAGACCCTGGCGGCTTTTGAACAGGCTGTCGAAACGACAATAGAAAAACTAGGGACCTCTGATCAATGATACACGGAGCGCGTTTCCGCCGAAAAAGCCGCAGGTCGTGCGCAGCGGGCCGAGTGACAATAGCCGTCGCTATGGCCGAGGCGGGCTGTGTGCGAGATGCGGCTTTTGCGGCGAAACCCGAACGGGACGGGCCTTTGCGGGCGCTCCGCCCCGTTTTGACTCGCTCATTGGGAATAAACCCAATCACGCTCACCAAAAGCGGACCGGAGCATCCCGCAAAGACACCGTCGCGCCCGCGTATCATTAATCAGATGTCCCTTAATACGGAGTAACAACCGTGACAAAAAAATATGATGCGATTGTCATCGGTGCAGGCCATAACGGCCTGACCAATGCCGCCTACCTCGCCAAGGCAGGGTTAAGCACCCTGATGGTGGAGAAAAACGAATACATTGGCGGCGCCACGACCAGCCTCCCGGTGTACAAAAAGGACTGGAAGTACTCCAATTGCTCCTACGTGTGCAGCCTGCTTCGCCCCGAAGTCTACCGGAGCCTGAACCTGGCCAGGTATGGCCTGCAGGTGGTGCCTTATGGCGGCAGCGTAACCATGTCCCAGAATGGAGACTATATTGCCAACTATGTCGACCCGGATATTTCCCGCCGGGAAGTGGCCCGTCACAGCCAACGGGATGCCGACGCCACGGTGCGTTATGACCGCGATATCATGCGCCAGTGCCGCTTCATCCGGCAGTTCCTTTTGCGCACCCCGCCTGATCCGACCTCGTTCAAGGTCCGTGACCTGCTGGAAATGCTGCACCTGGGCAAAGAAGCGATGAAGCTGGGTGAAGACCTGATTTACGACACCATGCGTTTTTACACGATGAGCATCGCTGACTTTCTGAAGGAATATTTCGAAAACCCGCTGGTGCGGGCCTCCCATTCCGGCAGCGGCATCATCGGCTCGGCACTGGGCGTTATGTCTCCCGGTACCGCCTATGTACTGTTGCACCACGCAATGGGCGATGTGGACGGCAGCATGGGCGCCTGGGGTTTCGCCCGCGGCGGTACGGGCGCCGTTGCCGACGCCATGAACGCCTGTTTTATCGACCATGGCGGCGAAACCCTTACCGGTTCAGGCGTCGACCAGATCATCGTCAAAAACGGCCGGGCGACAGGCGTCGCGCTGGAAAACGGCAACGAATATTACGCGGACGTGGTGGTTTCCAACATGACCCTGCCACGCACATTCCTCGAGTGCATGGATCCGAAAGACCTGGACGCCGGTTTCCTGAAGAAAGTGAGGAATTTCAAGATTCGCGGATCCTCCGGCAAGGTGAATATCGCACTGGATGGTCTGCCGGATTTCGTGGCGCTGAGAGGCAACAAGGAACTGTACCGGACCGACATGCACCTGATCGACTCAACCGAACGGCTGGAACGCGCTTACGATGACTGGAAGAACGGCATCTGGTCGCAGGACCCGTACATCGACATGCTGATTCCGTCGTTGACCGATCCGACGATGACACCACCCGGCAAATATTTCATGTCGGTATTCGTACAGTACGTGCCGCCGAAAGTGAACGGCAAGGACTGGACCGATGAACAGGTTCAGCAATTCGGTCAGACCGTGGTCAACCAGATCGAAGAGTACGCCCCGGGCTTCAAGGACCTGATCCTGCACATGGAAATCCGCACTCCGCGCGAACTGGAAGATGAAGTTGGTCTGACCGAGGGCAATATTTTCCAGGGCGAACTGACCATGGACCAGTTGATGTTCAACCGCCCCATCCCGGGTTTTGCCCAGTACCGGGGCCCGGTGAAAGGCATGTACCTGTGCGGCTCGTCCAACCACCCGGGCGGCGGCATCATGGCTGCGCCGGGTGCCAACGCAGCCCGCGAAATCCTGGGTGATCTGAAAAAAACCAATACGGTTCCGGAGGGCTGGCTCGATGACTAATTCCAATCATGTCGTCATCATTGGCGGTGGCCACAACGGCCTCGTATGTGCCGCTTACCTTGCAAAGGCAGGAAAGAAAGTCACTGTTCTGGAAGCGGCGGACCGGGTCGGCGGCGCGGCCGCAACGCGCGAATTTGCACCCGGGTACAAGGCCTCATGCGCACACCTGCTGAACCTGCTGGATGACAGCATCAGCAAGGAGCTCTCGCTGTCTTCCAATGGCCTGTCGATCGCAAAATCCGGCCTGGACACGATCGCGCTGGCCGCGGATGGCAACCACATCACGATCAGGGCCGATGGCATAGAAGGCGCAGGCCTTTCGAACGAGGACAAGGCTGCCTACCGGGAATACCGGCGCTTCATGTCGAAGTTTGCAGCGGTCATCGGCGGGCTGCACAACCAGGTGCCGCCCCGCATCACCCAGGAGCGCGGAGACTTGATGACGCTGGGCAAGCTGGCGTTGAAAATCCGCATGCTGGGCCGGGACGACATGCGCGAATTTTTGCGCATCGCCGGCATCAATATTTACGACATCCTGAAAGAAAACTTTGACAACCCCCTGCTGAAAGGCGCGCTCAGCCTGGATGCCGTGCTCGGAACATTTTCCGGGCCCCGCTCCAACAACAGCGTCTTTACCGCGTTGCACCGGATGAGCGGAAACAACGCCGGCCCCGCGGGCGCCATGTCCATTCCGGCAGGCGGCATGGGCGCAGTGACCGAAGCACTGGCGACCGCGGCAAAAAAGGCAGGCGCGGAGATCCGCACCGGCAGCCCGGTCAGCAGGATACTGATGGACGGCATGCAGGTGTCCGGTGTTGAACTGGCGAACGGCGAGCAGCTGGCTGCGTCGACCGTGGTTTCAAACGCCGACCCCAAAACAACCATCCTGGATCTGCTCGGATCGCGGTACGTGGAAGCCGACTTTGCCCGCAGGATCCATAACGTCCGCTCGAACGGCAACGCGGCCAAGCTGCACCTGGCGCTGGACGGACTGCCTGATTTTCGCGGCCTGGGCCAGGCTCAGCTCGGCGAACGGCTGCTTATCGCCCCGACGGTGGAATACGTGGAACTCGCTTTCAATCACTGCAAGTACGGCGAATACTCGGTTAAACCGGTTGCGGAAATCACCATCCCGAGCATCCATGACCGCAGCCTCGCGCCCGATGGAAAACACGTGCTGTCGGCCATTGTGCAATACGCGCCGAGGAACCTTGGCGCCGGCTGGAGTGAAGGCAAGGCGGCTTTTACCGCAGCCGTGTTTGATGTGCTCGAGACCTATGCGCCGGATATCCGCGAGAAAACCGTAGCCACCGAACTGCTGACCCCGGAAGACCTGCAGCGCGAATTCCGCATGACGGGCGGGCACTGGCACCATGGCGAATTGTCACTGGACCAGTTCCTGATGCTGCGCCCCGTACCCAAATCAGCGCAGTACAAGACGCCGGTAGACGGCCTTTACTTTTGCGGCGCTGGCTGCCACCCGGGGGGTGGCGTGATGGGCAGTGCCGGCAGAAATGCGGCAAATGTCGTATTGGGTAAATAACGAGGATCGGGACAAGACTATGAGAACAGTAGACGTAAGCAAACGGAACCACTACCAGAACGCCGTTTACCCCAGCCCGTTCCATTCGCGGCAGAAAGAACACAACCAGATGAAGGAATGGAGCCGCTGGGCCGATTATCTTTCCGTACCGGCATACTGGTCCGAATCGATGGAGTACTTCGCCGGCCGCAATGCCTGCGGCGTATTCGACATCACGCCGATGATCAAACACCTGGTGACCGGGCCTGACGCCATGCCTTACCTCAATCGCCTGATGACCCGCGACGTCAGCAAGATCAAGCCGGGGCGGGTGGGCTACAGTGTCTGGTGCAATGAACAGGGCCGCGTCATCGATGACGGCACGATCTTTCACCTGAAAGAAGGCGTGTACCGGGTCTGCTCGCAGGAGCACCAGATCGACTGGTTCCTGACCAACACCCTGGGCTTTGACGTCAGCGTTGTCGAGGACACCCACGACGTGGCCGGCCTTGCCCTGCAGGGCCCAACCAGTTGCGCGGTCCTCAAAGACATGGGACTGACAGGAATTGAAAATCTGACCCCGTTTGGCCTGACCTACTTCCAGTTTGAAGGCACCGAATTGATGGTTTCGCGTACCGGATTTACCGGTGACCTGGGCTACGAACTATGGATCGACCCCGAACACGCCGAAGTGCTGTGGGACCGCCTGTTCGCCGCCGGTGAATTGCGCGGCATCCGGGCCATGGGCAGCAATGCGCTGGAACTGCTGCGTATCGAAGCCGGTTTCATCCTGGCCGGCGCGGACTTTCTGCCCGCGGCGGAAGCTGTGCGGCCCACCCACACACGCTCACCCTTCGAGCTTGGTCTGGATTGGCTGGTAAGTTTTGAGAAGGGCGTATTCAATGGCCGCCAGGCTTTACTGGAAGAGAAAATGAAGGGTTCGCGCTACCACCTGGTGAAACTCGACATCGACGGCAACAAACCTGCGAGCCAGTCCTATGTCTACACCAGGGACAAGAAATACGCCGGGACGGTAACTTCCGCCATGTGGTCGCCCTCGGCCAAGGCCAGTATTGCACTGGCTTCGCTGGATGCCCCGCTGGGCAAACCGGGTGAGGAGTTCCTGGTGGAAATTTACTACCAGCGTGAACTGAAATGGAGCCGGGTGATGGCGCCCGCCCGAGTCGTCAAGGACGTGTTCTGGGATCCGCCGCGCAAGCGCCAGACACCACCTGCTGATTTCTAGAATTTGCGTAGGAGCGGATTCATCCGCGAATTATTTCTTTTTAATGGCATGATTTCGCGGATGAATCCGCTCCTACGATGAATTTATGAGCGACAGCAAGACACACCCCCTCGACCCCCTGCTCCGACCCGAGTCCATCGCGGTCATCGGCGCCAGCGAACGTCCCGGCTCGGTCGGCCGCAGAACGGTCGAGAATCTGCTGACCGGAAAATTCCCGGGCAGGCTCTACGCGGTAAACCCGGGTTATGACTCGGTGCTTGGCCTACCCTGTTTTCCCGACCTGGCATCATTGCCGGAAACAGTGGACCACGTGGTCCTGACGGTCGGCGACAGCCGCATCGAGGCAGCCCTGGACGATACCATTGCGCACGGCGCCAGGGCCGCCACGATGATGTCCAGCCTGGTGTTGAAAAACGACCACCCTCCCCTGCTTCGCGACCGGATTTCAGCCAAAATTGAAGCCTCCGGCCTGGTCGTCTGCGGCGCCAACGGTATGGGGTTCTATAATTTTTCCGACGGTGTGTGGGTCTGCGGTTTCGACACCCGGGAAAACCATGTGCGCGGCGGGAACGTGACACTGATCAGCCATTCCGGCTCCGGAATGTCCGGAATCATCGATTGTGAAGAGCGTATCGATTTCAACCTGGCGGTTTCTCCTGGCCAGGAACTGTGTGTCAGCATGGACCAGTACATGGACTTTGCTCTCGAACAGCCCGAAACACGTGTGATCGGCCTGTTCATGGAAACCGCCAGAAACCCGGAAGGCATGCGCCAGGCTTTCCGGAAAGCCAGTGACAAGGGGATTCCCGTTGTCGTCCTCAAAGTGGGGCGCACGGAATTTTCGGCGCGCCTGGCCGTGTCGCATTCCGGCGCCATAACCGGCCGCGACGATGCATACCAGGCCCTGTTCGACCGTTACGGCGTGCAACGGGTAAAAGACATGGACGAGTTGGCCACGACCCTGATCATGTTTGCCCAGCCGCACACGGTCGCGCCCGGAGGCCTGGTCAGCATTCATGATTCCGGCGGGGAACGGCAGTTACTGATCGACCTTGCAGAAGACATGGGCGTCCCGCTGGCCCGGATTGAACCGCCAACGGAGAGCCGGCTGAAATCCCTGCTCGACCCCGGCCTGCCGCCAGTGAACCCGCTGGATGCCTGGGGCGCTGGCGGGCCGGGCGCAAATAAAATCATGGAGCAGTGCCTGGCCGCCCTGATGTCGGACCCCAACGCGGCTTTGGGTGCGGTAGTGCACGACCGGGCTCCAAACGGCGCTTTGTGCGAGGAGTACTTTGATTACATGCGCACTGGCCACGGGGCTTCCGGCAAACCGGTTTTCCTGGTCTCCAATCGCCAGGGCAGCGGCACAGATGCAGCGGCCGTGCGGGTGACCCGTGAAGGCTTCCCGGTGCTCGACGGCCTGCGCTCTTTCCTGGCCGGGGTGCGTTGCCTGACCGATTGGCGTGACTTCAACGAGCGGAAGGCGGAGACACTGAATGCGCAATTGCCGCAGCCCCCGGCGCAAGATTTAAGCCACTGGCGTTCCAGGCTCGCCGAAGGTAAAACCCTGGAAGAATTCGAAGCCGGCAATATGCTGCGTGAATTCGGCTTTCCGATCAACAGCGCACGGCTGGCCAGCAGCGCGACCGAAGCCTCGCAGGCGGCAGCCGAGCTGGGTTACCCGGTCGTTCTCAAGACAGCCGAAGCCGGAATACTGCATAAAACCGACCGTGGCGGGGTCAAGCTCGGCATCGCGGATGAAGCCGGGCTGCAAGCCGCCTATGCGGACCTGTCGGCCCGTCTCGGGCCCTGTGTCATGGTTTCACCGATGCTGAACACCAGCGGCGTCGAGATGGTGCTGGGTATGGTGCGCGATGAACAGTTCGGGCCGTTGGTCATGCTGGGATTCGGCGGCATCAACGTGGAAACCATTCGCGACGTCGCTTGCGCTTTGCCGCCGTTCAGCCGTGCGACCGCAAGGCGGCTGGTTGACTCGCTGAAACTGCGGCCCCTGTTGGACGGGTTGCGAAACCGGCCGGCCGTCAACATCGACGCATTCTGTGAGGCCGCACGGCAGTTTTCGATCATGGCGGCAGCCCTCGGCGATTCACTGGAAGAAATTGATGTCAATCCGGTCATCGTGCACCCGGAAGGTTGCATCGCGGTTGATGCACTGGTGGTTGGCCGTGCTGCGAAATCTGCGCCATGATAGGGTATCTTGAACCGGTCCATATCCCGGAAAGCCGATGAAATTCGAAACCATCAAGTATGAAACCGAGGGCCCCCTGGCCTGGATTACTTTAAACCGTCCGGAAAAACTCAACGCCATCAGCAAACGCATGGTCGCGGAGCTGAAACTGGCCATGGACCATGCTCAAGCCGATGACGGGATTCGCGTGATCCTGGTCAAAGGGGAAGGCCGGGCGTTTTCCGCCGGCTTCGACCTCGAGTACGATGCAGCCAGCGACATCAGGGATGAGCTGACCCGGGACTTCGACCTGATCATGAGCTTTTGGGACAGCCCGAAGCCGACCATAGCCGCGGTCCATACTTTTTGCCTCGGAGGAGCGCTGGAACTGGCCGTTGCCTGCGACTTGACGATTGCCGCAACCGGTTGCCGGTTCGGAGAACCGGAAGTCAAATTCGGCAGCGGCATTGTCGCCATGCTGTTGCCTTACGCGATCGGACCCAAACGCGCCAAGGAAATGCTGCTGACGGGCAACGACCGGATCAGCTCCGAGCAGGCGGAAAAGTGGGGCCTGGTCAACCGCGTGGTAACACCTGAAAACCTGGTGGAAGAAGCACGCGCAGTCGCGATGGCAATCGCGCGAAATGATCAGCATGCTGTCCGCATCACCAAGCAGGCCATCAACGCGACGTACGAGACAGGCCGGATGCGCGACGCGCTCAGGCATGCGCTGGAACTGGACGTTGTGATCGAAACAACCGAAACAGACGAGTCACGGCAATTCAACGAAATTCTGCGAACGGAGGGAGCCAGGGCTGCGATCAGCTGGCGCGACAGCCAGGTGGGTTCAGCCGGCCAGGTAAAACGACATGACAACGGATGATCTGAAAAAACAACTGGATGACTACCTCGCGGCCTGGCCGGAGACCCGTTTCATCGAACCATTGATCACCGACATGAACGGCATCATGCGGGGCAAGCGGGTGGGCCTGGAGGATATGGGAAAGGCCTTCAAAAACGGCGTTAACGTGTGCGCGGCCACGGTGGTTCTCGATACGCTGGGCAGTACCTTCAGCTCGGTACCCAACGGGCTGAGGGACGGAGACCCGGACGTCAAGGCAATGGCTGTGCCGGGCAGCCTGGCGCCGGTACCCTGGGCATCCCAGCCGACCGCGCAGGTTCTGCTCGAGATGATCGACCTGGACGGCTCGCCGCATGAAAACGACCCGAGAAATGTTCTGCGCCGGGCCATGCAACCACTTTCCGAACTCGGCCTTAAGCCGGTCATGGCCCTGGAGCTGGAATTTTACCTGGTGGAACACGACGGTAGCCGATTCCAGCCCCGGATGCCTCGCATTCCCGGGTCCGACCTGCCCCAGGGCGGTTCGCAATACTCCATGATGGAAGATCTGTACGAGATCGATGATTTCCTGACCGACCTGGACGCTTTTTGCCATGCACAGAACATCCCGGCCGGGGCCGCGCTGTCGGAGTTTGCGCCCGGGCAATTCGAGATCAACCTGCAACACGTGGATGACCCGGTCACGGCCTGCGACCATGCCGTGTTGCTGAAACGTGCGGTCAAGGCGGCCGCTGCGAAAAATGGGCTGGCGGCTACTTTCATGGCCAAGCCGTTTGCAGAGAGCGCCGGCAGCGGCCTGCACATCCACGTCAGCGTGCTGGACCGGGACGGCAACAATATTTTTGCCGGGGAAAGCAAAGACGGAGATTTTTCCGATCAGCTTCGTTACGCGATTGGCGGCCTCGGTGAAATCATGTCCGAAAGCGTGGCCGTATTTGCGCCCAATGCCAATTCGTACCGCCGCCATTCACCGGGTAACTTTGTTCCCGCCTCTCCGGACTGGGGGCCGAACCATCGCGGCGTTGCCCTGCGCATACCCTTGTCCGCGCCGGCGAACCGGCGACTCGAACACCGTGTCGCCGGTGCGGACGCCAATCCTTACCTGGTCGTGGCTGCTGTGCTTGCGGGTATCCACCACGGCATCAGCAACCGCTGCGAACCCCGGCCCATGACCCCGGAAAGCACCGAGTTCAAATACACCGTGGAAATTCCCGTCCGCTGGATGCAGGCGCTGGACGCCTTTGAAGCCGGTAAAATCCTGCCTCGTTATTTCGGCGAGTCTTACCACCAGTTGTTCTCGAAGTGCCGCCGAGAAGAGGAAGCGAACTACAATGCGGAAATCCCGACCAAGGACTATGAATGGTATCTGCGAGCCGTGTGAAATTTGCAGCTAACAAATCCAATGGCACGTTCTGCCAGCCGGGTTGCCCGGCGGCCGCCAAAACCGAACGGCGGACTACTTCTTTCGATACGACGCTTGAAGCGCTCGCAGCCGGCTTCCGGCCGTGCAAAACCTGCAACCCTCTGAAAGCCGGGCTGGCTGATCCCTCCTGGATCGAGCCGTTGATGACGCAGGTCGATTCCGACCCCGCCAGGCAATGGCATGACCACGACCTCGATGGCATGGGCCTGGATCCGGTCGAGGTCCGGCGCTGGTTCGTTGTCAACCACGGCTTTACTTTTCACACCTACACGCGGCTCAGGCGCCTGGGACAGGCCTTGCGACAGATCCAGCACGGGAAGCCTGTCAGCCAGGCCGTGCTCGCCCAGGGGTATGAATCTGAAAGCGGGTTCCGGGAGTCTTTTGCCCAGGTTTTCGGCACGCCGCCTTCGGCAGTGGACCGGGAGTTCTCTATCTGGATCAACCGCGTGTCGACACCGCTGGGATCCATGATCATGGGTGTTTCAGACCAGGGGCTCTGCCTGCTCGAGTTTACCGACCGCCGCATGCTGGACACCCAGCTCAAACGCCTGCGGCAACGCATGGGAAGAGTGTTTCTGCCGGGTGACCATCCGTTGATGCAACAGGTGAAGATCGAATTGAATGCCTATTTTGAAGGCAGTTTGCGCGAGTTTTCAGTACCCCTGCAAGCACCCGGAACTGCATTCCAGGAATCGGTATGGGAAGCCCTGCTGGAAATTCCCTACGGCGAAATGCGCAGTTATTCCGACATCGCCAGCAGGATTTCACACCCGGATGCGGTACGGGCCGTGGGCCGGGCCAACGGGGACAATAGAATCTCGGTGATTATCCCGTGCCACCGCGTGGTGGGGGCATCAGGCGAACTGACCGGTTACGGCGGAGGCCTCTGGCGGAAGGAATACCTGCTTGCGATGGAACACGCCCAGGCTTTTCACCTCACCTCATAGTCCGCCAGCCCTTTCGGGCAGGAACCTAATCCCCGATCATTTCGTAGGCGTTTTTCAAGCGGTCCGCCAATACATTCATAACGTGCATGGAAAAATCCGGCACATGGCGCAATAACGACTGGAAACTGGCCTGGTCAATAACTGCCAGCGTGCAATCGCTGGTCGCCGTTACTGTCGCACTGCGAATAGCGGGATTAATCAGGGCCATTTCACCGACGATATCGCCCTGTGAAGCCGTCGCGATGACCCGGCCTTTCAGCGAGATGTCAGTCTCCCCTTTCATCACGACATACATGTGGCTCCCTTCCTTGCCTTCCATGATGATCACCGCCCCGGCGGGGTACGCAATGAGGTCTTTCGAGTCTTTGAAAATTTCCAGTAAGTCCATCCCGGCAATCCTACAGTCGGGCCGCAATAAAGCGATCAACGGAGCGCAGGCGCTTGGCCAACGCAGCCATGACATGCATTGAAAATTCAGAACTCCGGTGGCTAAGCCTGGCCAATTCATCGCGATCCACTCGCGCCAGCCTTGCATCTGAAAGCGATTTTGCGGTGGCGCTGCGCGTGGCGGAGTTGATCAAAGCCATTTCACCGACGATCCCGCCAACTGTCTCGGTGCCCAGGGGCTCGCCGCGCAAGGTCAGTTCGATCTCGCCGGAAAGAATAACGTACAGCACATCGGCCGGCTCGCCCTCCGTGAAAATCACGGTTTGGGGGGCGTATTCCACCGTGTCCTTCCAATCATGAAACATTTCCAGAAATTTCATACTGACTCACCCTATAAAGATCGATCCGGTAGTCCAAAGGTGATTCGTGCTGCCCCTAGTTTACTTCAGAAATGGTTCAAAGATGCCTTTGTTCAATTATGCATTGAGGCTTTTTACGGAAAAAACTGTCAGAATGCGCCAATGGGAAATCGCTTATCGAAAATCTACACCCGCACGGGTGACAAGGGCACGACCGGCCTGGGTGACGGATCGCGCGTGGACAAGGATAACCTCAGGGTAGAAGCCTTTGGAACCGTTGACGAATTAAACAGCGCCATCGGCCTGGTGCTGGCGGCCAAATTACCGCAGGAGATTCGTACCTGCCTGACACGGACCCAACATGAACTGTTCGACCTCGGAGGCGAACTCTGCATGCCGGGCTTCACACTGGTGCCCGGCGACTACATTGATGGCCTGGAAAAAGCCCTCGACGGTTTCAATAAAGACCTGCCGCCTCTCAAAGACTTCATCCTGCCGGGTGGATCCGAAGCAGCAGCCCGCTGCCACCTGGCGCGCACCATCGCGCGCCGTGCGGAACGCCGCGTGATCAGCCTGGCGCACAATGAAACGGTCAACGAAGCCAGCATCCGCTACCTGAACCGCCTGTCCGACCTGCTGTTCGTGATTTCACGTGTCCTGGCCCGCCACGACGGCGGCTCCGAAGTGCTCTGGGTGCACGGCGACAAACGCGTGTAGGAGAAAAGAAAAAAAGGGGTCTGAGCCCTTTTTCGTCGAAAAAGGGCTCTGACCCCTTTTTTCTCTCTACGAGGTGGCTGGGAACGTATACTGCGCTTTTTCGCGCACACCGCCGGAGGGCCAGCGCTGCGTGATGGTCTTGCGCCGCGTGTAAAAACGCACGGCGTCCGGACCGTACGCATAGAGGTCTCCGAACAGGGAGCGCTTCCAGCCGCCGAAACTGTGGTAGGCCACGGGCACCGGCAAAGGGACGTTGACCCCGACCATGCCGGCCTTGATGTTGTCGCTGAAATAACGCGCCGCCTCGCCGTCGCGGGTGAAAATGCAGGTGCCGTTGCCGTATTCATGGTTGTCGATCAGGTCCATGGCTTCCTGCATATTGTGTGCCCGCACGACGCATAACACGGGGCCAAAAATTTCATCCTGGTAGATTTTCATCCCGGAGGTCACGTGATCGAACAAAGTGCCGCCCAGGAAAAAGCCGTCCTCGAAACCGTCGACTTTCAGTCCCCGTCCATCGACCACCAGGGTTGCGCCCTCTTCCACACCCAGGTCGATGTACCCGCGAACCTTGTCGCGGTGAGGGCCGGTAATCAGCGGTCCCATGTTGTTGGAATTATCGCAACCATTGCCCACGCGCAACTCCGCCAGCTCCTTTTTCAACTTGCCGACCAGCGTATCAGCAGTGTCATCGCCTACCGCGACCACGACCGAAATGGCCATGCAACGCTCACCGCAGGAACCGTAAGCCGCCCCCATCAGCGCAGAAACCGTGTTGTCCATATCCGCATCCGGCATCACGATGGCATGGTTCTTTGCTCCACCCAGGGCTTGCACGCGTTTTCCATTGGCGCTTCCGGTGCGATAGATATACTCGGCGACCGGGGTTGACCCCACGAATGAGACAGCCTGCACACGGGCGTCCGACAACAGGGTATCCACGGCCTCCTTGTCACCATTGACCACGTTGAAAACGCCGTCGGGTAGGCCGGCCTGGCTGAACAGTTCAGCAATCAGCATCGGCGCCGACGGGTCTCTTTCAGAGGGTTTCAAAACAAACGTGTTGCCGCATACGATGGCCATCGGGTACATCCACATCGGCACCATCGCGGGAAAGTTGAACGGGGTGATTCCGGCAACCACCCCCAGCGGCTGGAATTCGCTCCAGCTGTCGATCGCAGGGCCGACGTTCTTGCTATGTTCACCCTTCAGAAATTCGGGCGCTCCACAGGCATATTCAACCACTTCAATACCACGCTGAAATTCACCGAGTGCGTCATGCAGAACCTTGCCGTGCTCATCGGTAATCAATGCGGCGACCTTGTCCTGGTTCTGCTCCAGCAACTCCTTGAAACGGAACATGATGCGCGCCCGTTTCAATGGCGGCGTATCGCGCCATTCCGGAAACGCCGCCTGTGCCGCTGCGATGGCTTTTTCTACCGTGGCCTTTGAGGCCAGGGCCACCCGGCGAACCGCCCGGCCGGTTGCCGGGTTGAACACATCCTGTGTGCGCCCGCTGTCTTCAACGATCTGACCGCCGATGAAATGCCCGATATTTTTGTTGCTCGTCATGTTCAATTCCCAATTTGTTTATAAGGGCCTGTTAACCCTAGTCAATGCTATCCAGGACCTTTCGCACTTTTGCAAAGGTCATCGTGATGTCTTCAGGCCGTGAGTTCAGGAACGGGGAAAACTGCAGAATATCGCCGCCATTCCGGACCACGATATCTTCGTCCCAGAAACACTTCTTGTGCACTTCCAGACCCACGGGCGCCCAGGGCATCCGGCCGGCTGGCAAGGTCGACTCCACCCATCAATCCGAAATTGCGTATATCCGTCACCAGGGGGTGGTCTGCAAGTGAATGCAGTTCATTTTCAAAATGCTTTTCAAGTGCGCGCGACTGCGCGAAGGTTTCCTCTTCGACATAGACTTCCAGTGCAGCAATACCTGCCGCGGCTGCCACCGGGTGTCCCGAATAGGTATAACCGTGAAACAGCTCGATGGCCTGCTTCGGTCCGTGCATGAACGTGTTATAGATTTCATCCCGCACCATCACGGCGCCCATCGGTATCACGCCGTTGGTCAGGCCCTTGGCCATGTTGATAATATCCGGCATGACACCGAAGCGCTGCGCCGCAAAGCCTTCGCCGATCCGCCCGAAAGCCGTAATCACTTCGTCAAAGATCAGCAGGATGCCGTACTTGGTCGCAAATCTCGCGCAGGCGTTCCAGGTAACCGACCGGCGGCGGCAGGATTCCGGCGGAACCGGACACCGGCTCCACGATAACTGCCGCGATGTTGCCGCCGTCATGCAGTGCCGCCAGGCGCTCCAGGTCATCCGCCAGGTGCGCGCCCCATTCCGGCTGTCCACGACTGAAGGCATTGTGTTCCAGGTTCCAGGTGTGCGGCAGGTGATCGACACAGGGCAACAGGCTGGCGCCAAATGCTTTACGGTTGGGCGTCATGCCGCCAACCGACATGCCGCCGAAATTCACACCGTGGTAGCCCTTCTCGCGGCCGATCAGCCGCGTGCGGTGACCTTCGCCCCTGGCACGGTGATAACCCAGCGCGATTTTCAGAGACGTATCAGCCGATTCGGACCCCGAGTTCGTGAAGAATACTTTTGAATAGCCCTCGGGCGCCATCGAGGTCACTTTTTCAGCCAATTGAAATACTTTATCGGAACCCGCCTGGAACCCCAGGGCGTAATCCAGGGTGGCGACCTGCTTTTGCACCGCCTCCACGATTCGCGGATGACAATGGCCAAGCCCACTGGTCCACAGACCGGAGAACGCATCGTAAACCTTGCGGCCGTCCTCGGTGCGATAGTAGTGGCCCTCGGCACCGACAATGATCCGGGGCCGTTCTTTGAAGTCGCGGTTGGCCGTAAACGGCATCCAGTAGGAATCAAGCGCTGAGGAACTGGTGGTCATGGGCGGATACCTTTGAAAGAAGTCGAAGCAGAAGCGTCTATTATAATAAACAAAAAATTTTATGCACGCTATTGATGCGCGGTCGTTACCCCGTGCTCCGGTCTGATGCGCCGGATGCCAGACAGAACCTGCCAATCATCCCGTAACTTCATGTAATCCGGTCACAAAGCCGGATGGCACAAATCCTGCAATGTAACCAGTGAAACGGAAAGAACCCCTCCGGCACTTTCCAACCTTTTTACTTGGCTATCAGGAGAGCATGAAAATGAAACGCAACATTGTAACCATCGGCATGGCCGCAGCACTGGCAACCGTCACCACCCCGGCCCTGGCCGTGGACCTTTCTGCAAACATCGGCTACAACTCCGAGTACATTTTCCGCGGCATTCCCCAGAAATCCTCTTCTGCTTTTGGCGGGCTGGATCTGGAAGCCGGTGGATTCTACCTGGGCACCTGGGGTGCCGACGTCGGTGACGGGCTGGAGATCGACTACTACGGCGGCTATGGATTTGAAGTGGGGGAGTTCAATTTTGGTGTCGGTGGAACGCTCTACACCTATACCAGTGACTTCGATGACAACTACCAGGAGGTCAACCTCAGCGCCGGCTGGAGATTTCTGACGTTTGACGCCGCCATCGGTACATATGACAACTTTGGCGGGCCCAAGCTTCACTACCAGTTCTACACGGTCAAAGCCGAGTACAACGGACTGTACGGGAGAGTCGGCTGGTTCGCCGATGATTTCGACGGAACCTATGTCGAAGGCGGCTACGGCAACACGCTGACCGTGCAGGACACCGACCTGTTCGACTATGCGTTCGCAGTCATCTACAGCGACGCCACCCTGCTGGGGGGCGATTCAGACACCAACTTCGTGTTCACGCTGTCCAAGACGTTTGATTTCTGACCGCCTGTTGCCCTGCAGGCCTGGCAAACGCCCTGAAATTCAGGGCGTTTCCGTTTTTACGGCCGGACAAGACTAAATGCTAGGCGGGGTATTGGCGCTGACGATGCGCGCCGGTTCCTTGCCGGTGTTCCTGAAACGGTGCGGCAGGTGGCTATCGAAGTAATAGGCGTCGCCAGGTCCAAGGACCCAGGTCTTTCCGGCCACGGTAACTTCCAGTTCCCCGGCGACCACCACGCCGCCTTCTTCTCCTGAATGTGTCAGCAGGTCTTCACCCGTATCCGCATCCGGCGCATAGGTTTCCCAGAGAATCGACATTTTCCTCTCGCGCCTTGAGGCGGCAACCAGGCGGTACTGGATATCACCGGTCCCGACGTCCGGCAACTTTCCGGCCCGGAATACAACGTCTCCACCCACTTCCATGTCGCGGGTGAAAAATTCCGCCATGGTCATCGGAAATGCAGCCAGGATTTTTTGCAGGGAACCTACAGAAGGACTCACCCGGTCCTGCTCGATCAGGGACACCATCCCATTGGTGACGCCTGCCCTCTTGGCGAGTTCGCGCTGGCTCAGGCCAAAAGCGGTGCGCACGGCGCGCAGTTGCTTTCCTACTTCCATACTCATGATGCTTCGCGTTTATTAAAATAGACGCGAATCAATGATAGAAAGGGAAGGTTCGGAATGTCCAGCAGCAAAAAGCGCCAAATTTGAGTAGGAGCGGATTCATCCGCGACTGAGCCGAGATGAAGGACCAATCGCGGATAAATCCGCTCCTACGATTATTACGAGTTCAGCGCCTCCCACGCCGGGACGTACTCATACCCCAGGTCGCGCGCGACATCCTCATAAGTGACTTTGCCGCGATACACGTTCAGACCCTTCAACAGGTGCGGGTCATCGAGCATGGCTTGTTTGGCGCCTTTATCCGCCAGGGCCAGCGTGAACGGCAGGGTGGCATTGTTCAATGCAAATGCAGAGGTGCGCGGGACTGCTCCGGGCATGTTGGCAACGCAATAATGCACGATCCCGTCCACGATGTAGGTGGGTTCCGCATGGGTCGTCGGTTTCGAGGTTTCAAAACAACCACCCTGGTCGATCGCGACGTCAACCAGCACAGAACCGGGACGCATCGTCGCCAGGTGCTTGCGGGTCACAAGCTTGGGCGCCGCAGCACCGGGAATCAGCACGCCGCCGATGACCAGGTCTGCATCACGGAGGTGTTTTTCGATCGAATCGACATTTGAAAAAACGGTTTCAACCTGGCTTCCGAAATTGGCGTCAAGGAAACGCAGGACCTCGAGATTGCGGTCCATGATGACGACGCGCGCGCCCATGCCAACAGCCATCTGGGCGGCATTGTAGCCAACCGTGCCGCCGCCGATGATCACGATTTTGGCCGGTTCCACACCGGGCACGCCACCCAGCAGGACTCCGGAACCGCCACGGGCTTTCTCCAGGCACCAGGCGCCGGCCTGGATCGAAAGGCGGCCGGCCACCTCGGACATCGGGGCCAGCAAGGGCAGGTGCCCATGGTCGTCGGTAACAGTCTCGTAGGCAATGCAGGTTGCACCACCGTTGACCAGGTCCTCCGTTTGAGGGGCATCCGGCGCCAGGTGGAGGTAAGTGAACAAGGTCTGGTCTTCCCGGAGCATGGCTCGCTCAGCGGCCTGGGGTTCCTTGACCTTGACGATCATCTCGGCCGCATCGAATACGGCTTTTGCATCCGGGAGAATGGTCGCGCCGGCCGCCTGGTAGCGGCTGTCATCCATGCCGATGCCGGCACCGGCCGTGGCCTGGACGAATACCTCGTGCCCGCGATGGGTCAGTTCCCGCACGGAAGAAGGGACAAGCCCGACACGGTATTCATGATTTTTGATTTCCTTTGGCACGCCGATTTTCATTTGTTTAGCTCCGGTAATGACAATTGTCCTAATTTTAACGGTACAGACATGGTTTTTTATCCTGAAAAACAGGCTAATATAGTGTTTTATCCTGTATATAGAGGAAAACTCAAGAAAAGTGCGAACCCTCGACCGAACGGACCGGCTTATCCTCAAGCACTTGCAGGAGAATGGGCGGATTTCCAATGTAGCGCTGGCAAAAAAAGTAAACCTGTCGGCAACACCGTGCCACGAGCGCGTACGGCGCCTGGAAAAGCATGGCTTCATCAAAGGCTACACCGCATTACTCGAGCCCGGAATGGTCGGTGCGGGATTGCTGGTGTTCGTGGAGATAGACCTGCTTAGAACTTCCCCGGACGCTTTCCGTGACTTCCGCCGGGAAGCCAAGAAACTACCGGAGTTACTCGAATGCCACCTGGTATCAGGAAACTTCGATTACCTTTTGAAGGCACGGGTCAGGAACATGCAGGAATACAGGGTCCTGCTGGGGGAAAAAATACTCGCCCTGCCCGGCGTAAGCGATTCGCGCAGCTACGTGGTCATGGAAGAAGTGAAAGAATCCACTGTATTACCTGTGCTATAAAGCGCCATGAAAACTCTGATCATGCACCACGAGGATTGCCTTCGGCACGACCCCGGCAGGCGCCATGCCGAGGCTCCGGCAAGGGCTACTGCTGTCATGAACGGCGTGATGAACTTGCCCGGGATCGAAATATTGCCTGCGCCGGTTGCAACGATCGAGCAATTGAGGCGGGTGCATGCCGGGGATTACTGGGCGCGCCTGGTTGATCTCGAACCCCCCATGGAAGCCGGAGACAACCAGGTCGCACTGGATCCGGACACGTTCCTGTCGACTGGCTCCATCGATGCAATACTCCGGGCCAGTGGCGCCGCCTGCTTCGCGATAGACCAGGTCATTGCCGGCATGGCGAAAAATGCTTTTTGCGCCACCCGCCCGCCCGGTCACCATGCCGAGGCCGGTGTCGCGATGGGTTTTTGCCTGCTGAACCATGCGGCGGTTGCTGCACGTCATGCTCAAAATGTTCATGGCATTGAACGGGTGGCGATCCTGGATTTCGACGTGCACCACGGCAACGGAACGCAGGCGATATTCGAACAGTCTCCGGAAGTCCTTTATGTCTCGAGTCACCAGATGCCCCTTTACCCGGGCACGGGCCGCAGCGATCAGACCGGCAGTGGAAACATCCTGAATCTTCCACTCGCGCCGGGGTCGGGCAGCAGCGAGTTTCGCTCCGCGTGGTCATCCTCCGGCCTGCCGGCAGTGGAACGTTTCAAACCTGAATTGATCATCATTTCCGCCGGATTCGACGCGCACATCCGTGATCCGCTGGCCCAACTCGAATTGCAGGACGAGGACTACGGCTGGATAACCACTGAAATCTGCGCTTATGCACGGGCAAACTGCGGCGGAAGAGTGATTTCCATTCTCGAAGGAGGGTACGATCTCGACGCGCTGGCCAGCGCGTCGGCTGCCCACGTCACCGCCCTGACCGCAGGCAGTGACGATGTGAGCAATATTCACAGGCCCTAAATCAGCGAATTCCCGCTTTCATCGATAATGTTCGCCGCTGCGAGTTTTCGCCTGACCGGTTCGAGTTCGGCCTCGAAATGACGCCAGCGACTTACCGAAGTCGTGTAAATCGGCTCTCTCACCTGCGCAGCGCTGGCCGTGGAACTCTGCCCTGTGACGTTTTGTACTTCGATCAATTCGCTGGACCAGTTGAGCCCGACGTAATCGGCGATCTGCCTGGAGACATCCAGCGGATTTGACACCAGTTCTTCGTAGCGGACGTCGAGAATGGCGCCAGGCATCAACTGGTGCCAGTGATCCATCAACTGGCGATAAGCGATGTAATAATCCGCCAGTTCGTCCAGGTCGTAGGAAAAGAAATAGGCTCGGGCGAAAAGGGTTTTGAAAACCGCAAAGCACGTATCCATCGGGTCACGCACCAGGTGCACAATGCGGGCCCGGGGAAACGCTTTTTTGATCAGGCCGCAATAAAGAAAGTTGAAAGGCGTCTTGTCCAGGTAACGGCTGGCCTCACCAAACATTCCCTGCAAATTGCCCTGGTATTTCCGGGCGATCTCGTTGTAATCAACCTCGAGCGCCGCACTCAGGGGATTGAGGTTCCTGTCCGGATTCGCGGCGATGTGGCTATTGATTATGGAACTGAAAGCCAATGTGAAATCGTAGGTTTCCTCTCCTGACCTGATACCTTCGTCCTGGCTGATAATTCGCTCCACCAGCGTAGTGCCCGTGCGCGGCATGCCGACGATAAAGACAGGGGTTTCCTCCGAAGCAGAGTCAGGAATCCCGGCAAAGGCAGTGGGCTGAAAGGCATTGATAATGTCCCTGATATTCTTCAATTCGTCAGGCAGGTTGAATTGGATCAGTTGCCGCTGAATGGCGGCCCCTGACCTGAGTGCGCTGAATGACTGTTTGTATTCGCCCAGGTCTTCCAATTCCTTGGCCAGGGCGTAGTAGCAATTAACGGCTTCTTTTTTCTGCAGTGGCCGGGCCAGGTAATTTTTTAGCATTTCCACGTGATTTTGTTCGGGAGTCTGCTTCCGAAGCTGCGATCTCAGAAGCAGTTTTCGTCCATTGCTGGGCAATTGGAGGGCCAGGTAATCTGCAATCGCCTGTTCCGCCTCATCGGTTTTACCGAGGAAAAATTGATTATTTGAAAATTCAAAAAGAATTTCCGGACTGCTTGTATCCTTCGCTCCGGCTTTTAACAGGAAGGTTTCGGCACCGGCGTGATCCCCGCACTGTCCAAGTATACGCGCTGCCTCCAGCTGAATTTTCGGGTCATCAGGAAAGCGCGAGGCTACGGCGGACGCCGTTTCCCGGGCCTTCAGTCCCTGCCGGCTGATCAATTCGATGTTTGCCTTCTTGAACTGGAACTCCGGTTCCTGGCCGTCAATCTCAATCGCCCGGTTGATGTGGTTCAGCGCAACGTCGACGTGATTCTGGGTCAGGGCGACCTCGGATGCGAACGCGTGAACCGCGGCGGAATCAGGTGCGTCAGCCAGCAGTTTCGAACTGAACTGGGCCGCATCCTGTACCTGCCCGAGCGAAAGGAGCTTCATTCCAAGAGTTACTTTTCTGAGTGGATTCATCGCATTGATTTCAATTTGATTGTCGAGGCCGGGTTTCGCCCGGGAATAAACGGGGTGATGTTATCAATTTTCGTCGGGTAGTTTACACGGAATGCCCCTTTCACAGGATTCTCAATAAACCCCGCGCTGAAAGATTTTGGACTTTCAGTTATTGCGCTTCAGGATATAATGCCCACTCTGGGAATGCAGACACGCGGGTGTCGTATAATGGCATTACCCTAGCTTCCCAAGCTAGAGACGAGGGTTCGATTCCCTTCACCCGCTCCAGAAAATCTCCCGACAATCAGGTCTTCCGCCATGCTTTCCAGTTTCCAGTTTTTCAGGAAGCCGCAATGGCCGCCGTATTTCGAGATAACCAGTTCAATGCCGGGATTTTCCGGCAGGTGCTGGAAGTCCGTCACCGGCACGACGGGGTCGTCCGCGCTCGTGAGGATGGTGGAAGGCACCGCCAGGGGCGCTAACCGGTCATCGGCGATCGAATAACCATTGAAATACTCCTCCGCGCTCTGGAAACCGGCGTGACGCGTCGCCAGGTAATGTGTCCTGGCCCTGAGCCCCTTGATGTCGTACCAGTTTTCCTCACCGTACAATTCGGGGAAAGCCGCTTGCTTGATGCGCAGCGATCGCGACCACTTGCGCTCGAAATACCGCTCGTAGAAACGGATGCCCTGCTCCATCGAGATCATCGCGTTGGCCGGGTTGATGACCGGGCAGACGGCAACGATATGGCGAATATTCAGGCCGGCTGAGCCGGCGTTCAATCCGACCCGCATCGAAAAATTGCCGCCCAGCGAGTAACCGGCAAGGCACCAGTCCTTTGCGGCCAAGCGGTCCTGCAAGTCGCGCAATGCGCAGACAACTTCATCGAGCCGGCAGGAATGGAAAATCTCGTGGTTGAGATGGTGCGTGTCGCCGTGATCCCTGAAATTGAGCCTGAAAATGTCGAAGCCGGAATCATAAAGCCGGGCCGCGTTACCCAGCACGTAATTGGAGTTGACGCTTCCTTCCCAGCCATGCAGCAGGACAACAAGGCCCCTGCTTTCCCCGGTTTGCGGTGAATATAAGCCCTGCAAGCGGATGTCGTCACCGCCGTCCAGCGTCCATACCTCGGCTGCCCGCCGGACCGGACCGGAACGTCCCAGGACAAAGCGCCTGCGGATTGCGCTGCTGCTCAGCAGCGACTGCACATGTCCGCTGCGCAACCCCAGGGGTGGAACAAATTTTGAAAAATCCTCAACCACCGGGAATTTCCGACTCAAAGGCCTCCCTGACCACCTTTTCCGCTTCGCTCGCCAACTGTCGCCGTTGTTTGCCGGCGGTTTCGATCAGCGGAAGAACGTGGACATCCGCGATGCAGGGTTTTTGCATCAGCAGGCGAATAAAATTGGCCAGGAAATTTTCCCCGGGGAGAAAGGTGATGTCATCGTAACGGGAGCCGTCATGAAGATAGCGCAGCATGACCGGCTGCACCGGAACCCCTGCTTCAATCGGCGCGGCAAAAAGCCGGGCATGGAACAGTTTGACGCCTTCGCCGGGAAGGATGCCGCCTTCGGGAAAAATCGCCACCCTGCGGTTTTCCCGCAGGCGGCCGACCATCTGAGCCGCTACACCGTTGGCGGAATCATGGCTGCCACGGCGATGGAACACCGAGCCACCTGCCCTCGCCAGGGTCCCCAATAACGGCCAGCTGTCGATTTCCGCCTTGGCCACGAACCCCATCGCGGTGAAGCTGTGAAGCAGGGAGATATCGATCCAGGAAATATGATTGGCAACCACCAACTGCGCGCCGGGCTGGAATTCTCCTGAAAGCCGGCGCCGGATGCCGAAGATCCGGCAGATCACCCTGGACCACCAGCACGACAGGACCTCGGCCAAAGGCTGACCCGCCAGCTGAATGGACCTCGACCTGGGGCCCTGGCAGATTACGGTCACCGGGGTACCAACAAGCAGGTGCAAGAACAGGAAGAACAGCCGGTATGTCAGTCGAAACAATCCGGGCAGGTTCATCAAGGCTCATCCCGGTCTTCATTGGTTTCCCTGCCGCCACCTACCTTGACCGTCAGTTTCGCGGAACAACACAGGTTGTTGTCCTGGTCCCGAATATCAATGCGCCAGAAATGCAGGCTGCGGCCCAGCCGGACCGGGCGGGCCACGCCGGTCACGGTGCCGGAACGCACGGACCATACATGGCTGCCGCTGACTTCGATTCCCGCGACCCTTGCTGCAGGGTCATCACTGGACACCAGGTAGGAGGCCCAGCTGCCCAGCGTTTCGGCCAGCACGATCGAGGCGCCGCCGTGCAGCACACCGAAGGGTTGGTGTGTGCGCTCGTCCACCGGCATCTCTCCACAGATAAAATCAGGGCCAACGGCGGTAATCCGGATACCGAGAACCCGCTCTATCCCAACCTGCATCCGGTGATTCATTTGAACCAGGCTCACCGGCGCCTGGCTGATGTAGTTGTTCAAACAACGGCCCGCGTGCAAAAAGAAACCGGCGCAAGCCTACCACAGGAGCACATAATCAGGGAAAATGTCCGGCCCCACGTGGAGAAAAATGTGAAGTCATTCGAAGTTTCCATTGCCGGAAGCGGAAAAACCTTCCTCGTCAGGGAAGGGGAAAACATACTCGTCGCTGCACTGCGACAAGGCGTGATGTTGCCCTATTCCTGTAAAAACGGCACCTGTGGCAGTTGCAAAGGCCAGTTGGAATCCGGCGAGGTCCACTACCCGTTCCATCCCCCGCTGGCGCTTGAAAAAGCGGATTTTGCCGGGGGTTTTGCATTGATGTGCCAGGCTGAACCCACCACGGACCTGGTGATCCGGGTTCGTGAAATCGAGGCTGTACGGGACATCCAGGTCCGGATGCTGCCGGCGCGCGTGCTTGAGAAAACGCTGCTCGCCGAAAACGTTATCCGCCTCCGGTTAAAGCTGCCAACCGGCCAGAGACTGCAGTTCCTGGCGGGGCAATATATCGACGTATTGCTGTCCGGTGGAAAACGACGCGCGTTCTCCATCGCAAGCTGCCCTTCCCTGGAAAATGAAATCGAATTGCATATCCGCCACGTCGACGGCGGGGATTTCACCGGTTACGTTTTCAATGAGTTGAAAGAGCGCGACATCCTGCGTCTCGAAGGCCCGCAGGGAAATTTTTTCGTTCGCAATGACCGTCCCGACCGGCCAATGATCATGATGGGCGGCGGCACCGGCTTCGCCCCGCTGAAGTCGATGATCGAAAACCTGATTGAGCAGGGCGACCTGCGTACCATTCACCTCTATTGGGGCGCGCGTAAACCGGCGGAATTGTATCTCGACGAGTTACCGGCAAAATGGGCGCGCGAACAGGGTCACATTCATTACCGGAAAGCGATCTCGGAACCGGCTGGCGGCGAAGCCGGGAGCTGTTTCAGCGGGTTGGTCCACGAAGCCGTGATCGCCGACCATGCCGACCTTTCGGGTTTCGATGTATACATGAGTGGCCCGCCTGCCATGATCGAAGTGGCGAAGCGTCAATTCATCGAACACGGCGTTGAAGAGGATCGCCTGTTCTACGATTCATTCGAATTCGGGCTGGATGTTCCGGTGAAGGTGCTCGCGCGGCCTCATTAGTAGGAGCGGATTTATCCGCGATGTGGAAGCGATTTCAATCGCGAAAAAATCGCCAATTATTCGCGAATAAATTCGCTCCTACGACAACGGCGCTTCCAGTTTCGCATGATCGCCGGGCAGAGGCAGGGGATCCTTGCCCTGGCTCATGCGCAGCGCATTCCGGAAACAGGCCATGGCGATTTCGAGTTCCCCTTTTCGTTCCAGTAGCTGGCCCAGGGAGTCATAACCGGCAACGCCAGGTTCAATTTCCAGGCTGCGGATCATGTGATGGCGGGCTTTTCCCCATAATTCCTCCCTGGCGCACAAGCGACCCAGGGTCAGGTGCAGCAGGGGGTCATCGGGGTGCGTCAGCAACCACTTCTCACATTGTCTGAGCCGCTTGGAAGCATCATCCGGCCCGGGCTCGCCATAGGGAATCAGCAAGGCCGGAGTCCATTCGTTTTTGAGGCTGGAACGGATAACTTCCTCGGTCAGTTCCGGCCATCCCTTCTGAACCGCCCGCTCCGCAAAAGCCCTGATCACCTCCGGCGCTTTTTGCATCGCCCTGGGCAGCGCACGCCAGGCGGCCTCGATGTCGTCCCTGCTTACGCAACGCTGGATTTCCCCTATCGCTGCGACATGGCGGAGTTCGACCGCCTTTTCTTCATCGATCAGCCTGGCTTTCTGCATCGCGGGCAAAAGCCTCAGAAGCGCTTCCCACTCACCCAGTTCACGATAACAGCGCCCCAGCATTTCCAGCACCTGCGCGTGTTTGCGCCGGCGTTTGTAAAGCTCTTCCAGGATGCTTTTCGCCTCGGTAAAGTTGCCGTTCTGGGTCAGGATGCGGGCCCTGGTCAGGTCCACCAGGAATTTCTGCTTGCGATTCCGGGTGTCCGCCTGCTCCAGGTACCATTCGGCACGATCCCCCGCGTCCTGGCCATCTGCTGCTTCGGCAGCGGCAAGGTAACGCGCCGTGGTGCGGCCATGGGAACTGGCGGATTTCTGCAACGCCCTTTCGGCGGTGCTCCAATCCCCTTCGGTCAGCGCCAGCAAGCCTTTTTCCAGTTGCGCCAGCGATCTCCGTTCGCGGATCCGGCGGGCCGTCTCGGAGGGTGTCTTCCAGAGACGGAAAATCACCCACACCAGCAGCCACAGCGCCAGCACCCCAATGATCAGAATCAAAACGCTGGTCTCGACGGTCCAGCCCCAGAACCGGATCTGCACCATGCCGGGGTCCGCTTTGAACAACGGTGCGATTGCGGCCGCCAGCAAGGCCAGCACAACGGCTACCAGGACGAGGAAGGAATTTTTCATCCTTTCTCATCCTCCTCCACGGGCTCAGCCGGGGCTACCGGTTGTTCAGCTTCCGGAACGGCCAACGGCCGGGGCTTGCCGGCCCTGAGCAATCTCAGCGTGGACCAGGGCGCCGTAATGTCCGGCACTTCCACCTTGATAGCTATCGCGGCAAGCTCATCAACGCTTTGCAGGATTGCCAGGTATTGCCTGTCACCGGTGTCGAACCAACTCACCAGTGACTCTCTCACGCGCTGTAACGACGCCTGGAAGGCTTGCTGATCCCGGCGCATCAGCGCAAGCTGCGCCACCTCCAGTTGCAGCCAGGCGCTCTGCCGGATGAAGTCCTTGTCCTGCAGTGTGAGCCTCTGGTTTTCCTCATCGGTGCTGCGCCTGACGATGACAAGGTTTGAAAAAACACTTTTCACTTTTTCCCACCAGCCGTCTCCTGCCGCCTGGTCCGGGCTGTCTATCGACGGCGCTTCCTGTTTGAACGGCAGTGTCGCAATTTTCTGCTGGATGGCATCCAGACGTCCTGAAATGCCCGGGAAATCCGGCGTGCTGACAGAGGCCAGCGCCCGCCGGGCGGTGGCGATATCCTGGCGTACGCCCAGGTACATCGGGTTGTCCAGCGCCGCCAGGTGCATGTCAGCGACCTCGAGTGCCTGGTCTGCCGCCTCCGGATCGGAAAAAAGCTTGAGCCGCTCGTTAGCCAGCCTGAGCAGGTAATCCACTTCTGCAAGATCCAGCTCACCGCCGGCGTCCAGTTCCCGGGTGGACATTCCGGTCAAGGCAGCTTCCGCAGCCGTCAGCCGTCCGTGCAAGGATTCCGATGCAGCCTGTAAAGAACGCGCAACCGCGGCCTGTTCATTGAGCAATTTTTCGACCCGGTCCATGTTCGAACGGTCGGCCTGGAGGCGCTGTTGCACGGCCGCAATGTCTGCTCCGGCATCGCCGGCGGACAGCGCTTTCACCTGGTCGCGGACCTGGTTCAATTCAAGCGAGAGCTTGTTATCACTGTTTTCAAGTCGCGAGAATTCGGCAATTGCGCGCTGTTCATCCTGACCCAGGGACGCCTGGCCCTGCCACCACATCCAGGCCGTACCCGCCAGTGCAGCAGCCGAAAAAAGAAATGCAAAAAATGCCAGTAAGGCGCCGCTGCGTCGTGGCTTGCTCTCCTTTGGACGGCTCTTTGCGGCCGCGTTTTCTTCCACTGGGGACTCAGGTGTTTCGGATTCAATCCCGGAGATTTCGGTGCTCACCCATCGTGTCCTGTGATTTGTCGGAAGGAATAATGATGCTAACCAAAAGCGCCGAACAGTTCACGTTTTATTGCCGGGCCGGTTAATCCGGATCAAATGTTGGAGCGGCCCATGGCCGCGATATGCATTAGAAAGAATCGCGGCCATGGGCCGCTCCAACGCTTTCCAGACTTAAACCAGGCTCCGGATGGCCGAAAACAACTCCCTGTTCCCGGGACCGGCCGCGAGATGCACCCTGGCCGGCCCGTATGCCCGGGCAAGCCGTTTGAGCCGGTCTGAAATGACCAGCCAGTCACCCTGGCATAACTGAAACCAGGCTGACGGCTGCAGCCGCTGGGACAATGCCTTCATCGTGTTGGCGCTGGTCCAGACACTGAGCACGCCCGAAGCCTCAGCGAGTTTTCCCAGTTCCTGTTTATCCATGTCCGCCGGCTCCGGCCGGTAGGCCATGACCAGGCGGGCCCGCCAGCCCTTCTCACCCAGGCTCTCGAACAGCGTTTGGCGGCCGCCCGGAGCCGAGATGATGAACGCGAAAGGACGCCCCATGGCCGGCGGCGGGCGTTCCCGGGAAAGTGTTTCCAGCAGCGCTTCGCTGGTATAACCCGTTGCGGGAGTGACATTGACCCGGATTCCTGCGTCGCCAAGCGCCATGGCGGTTGCCGGACCGATCGCGGCAACCCGCGCATGGAAACGGACGGAGTCCGGCAACTGCGCAAGCCCATGGGCGACAGCCCGTGGACTGGTAAAGACCAGTAAAGTGCCGGCGCCGGCCATCTCCATCTCGGCATAAACTTCGGCCTGGGACAAGCGGATGTCCTGGGGGAAGTAATTGAAGGCCGGCTGCACCACCGTTTGCAGGCCCAGCGGCTCCAGCATGGCCGCCAGTTCCTCGGACTCCTGGCGCGGCCTGGAAATGAAGACGTGCGTGAAATTCATCTCAGTGACGCAATAATCCTGTCAGCCCCCTGGCTGATCAATTCTCCGGCGACAGCGGCTGAAAGCCGCTCGACGTCTTTCGATGGGCCGGATATTTCCGCGCGCACCAGCCTGCTGCCGTCCGGCATGCCAACCATGGCGCTTATCCGCAACTGGTCGCCATCGAGGTCCGCAAATACAGCCAGGGGCACCTGGCAGCTGCCATGCAATGCAGTGGCCACAACCCGTTCGGCCCGCGTGCGCAACACGGTATCCGGATCCTTCAACGGCTCGATCAGGTCACTGACCGCGCTGTCTTCCTCCCTGCACTGGATTCCGATGGTCCCCTGGGTGCCGGCGGGCAGCCACCGGGGCGGCTCCAGTGTTTCCGTGATGAGATGATCCATGCCGAGTCGCTCCAACCCTGCGCAGGCAAGAATAATGGCGTCGTATTCGCCTTCCTGCAGTTTACGCACCCGGGTATTCACGTTACCCCTGAGATCCCTGACAACGAGGTCCGGACGCAGGGCCCGCAGCTGGCACTGGCGGCGCAGACTGCTGGTGCCGACGCGCGCCCCCGGCGCCAGGCCGGACAGGGTCAAGCCCTCGCGACTGAGCAATGCGTCGAACGGATTTGCTCGTTCCAGCATCACCTCAACGGTCAAACCGGGAACCTGCTCGACCGGCACGTCTTTCATCGAATGCACCGCGATATCCGCATCGCCATTGAGCAGGGCCCTTTCGAGTTCTTTCAAAAACAGACCCTTGCCGCCAATCTGCGCCAACGGCCGGTCCAGGATGATGTCCCCTTTGGTCACCATGGGCAGCAGTTCCACCTTGAGGCCGGGGTTCCGTTCCCGCAACAAAGCGGCAACATGATTGGCCTGCCACAGGGCGAGCTCGCTTTTTCTGGTTGCTATTCTTATCGCTTGTATCATGAAATATCACTCAGTAATTTTCGTAATGCGGCCACTTTGCGGCGGCTTACCTCCGGTTGCCGGTCCGTACCACTCAACAATGCCTGGGTCTGGCCTTCCCGGGTTCTCGCCAGTCCCCGCAAATGTTTGCGGGACACCAGGGCGTTGCGGTGTATTCTGAAAAACAACGCGGGAAACTTCTCTTCCAGGTCCATCAGGGATTCGTCGATCACCGTTGTACCTTTCTCGTGGATCACGGTCGTGTACTTGTCCTCTGAAATCATGCAAATCACCCGGTGGATCGGGGTCAGGACAACTTTGCCTCCGACGGTCGAGCGAACATAATGATCCTGCTCATGCACGTCTTCCTTGCCCAGCATCCGGCGCGCCTTATCGAGCGCTTTTTCCAGCCGTTCCTCGCGGACGGGTTTCACCAGGTAATCAACGGCCTCGACTTCAAAAGCCTTCAGTGCCTGGTCCTGGTAAGCGGTGCAAAAAATAATCGCGGGTGACGCGCCGCCCTGCTGCAAAACCCGCGCGAGCGACATCCCGTCCATGCCTGGCATCGAAATATCCAGCAGCAGTATGTCCGGGCTCAGTTCGCGGATTCGCTCAAGGGCTTCGCTGCTGCTGGCGGCTTCGCCCGCAATTTCGAACTTGGGCACATTACCCAGCAGGCGTCGCAGCCGGTCACGTGCCGGCTGTTCGTCGTCAATGATCAGAATAGTTAACATAGGGCAAACTCAATACGGCATAGAACCGTTCCTTATCCTGGTTGGTCAGCAAACTGGCGCGTGCGCCGAAAGCAAGTGAAAGCCGCTCGCGAATGTTCCTGATGGCCATCCCGTGGCCACCCGTCACGGACCCCTCCGGAGCCAGCGGATTACTGATAGTCACAACGACCTGGTCGCCTTCCGCACGGCCGTACACGGACAATTTTCCGCCTTTCTCGAGCGTTTGGATACCGTGTGACACGGCATTCTCCAGCAAAGGCTGCAGGGTCAGCGGAAGCACCGCGGCTCCAGCAGGCAGTTCCGCCACCCGCCAGTCGACGGTTAGCCGGTCGCCCAGGCGGCGTTGTTCCATGTCCAGGTACTGGCGCGCAACGTGAAGCTCGTCGGCGAGTGAAATGAGTTTGTCAGCCCTTTGCATGCTGCCGCGGAAAATATCGGCGAGATCGAGCGTAGCCGCTTCCGCGTTCACCGGGTCGTCCGGTATCAGGCTCGCTATCGTGTTCAGGCTGTTGAACAGGAAGTGGGGGTGAATCCTGGCTTGCAGGGCCTGCACCCTGGCCTCCGCCTGAGCGATCAGCTGCGACCGCCAACGCGCCCTGATTTCCAGGTAACGGAAAAATACCACGCTGACCAGGCCAACTGCGAAGACACTTTTCCACATGAATATGACGACCGGATCCTTGATCAAACCTGGATCTGCGACTGAATCAGCCCGCCACGCCGCATAGCTGAATATCCCCGCAAGACAGGTGCTTACCAGCCAGCTGCCAAGCCAGGCGCCCCGCGAGGACAGCCGCCCGGTCCAGCCGCTGGTCAGACAAATACCCGCCGCGCAGAATAACGCCATCCATTGGGAATAGACGCTGGCCATTGCCAGCCATTGCCAATCCGGTATACCGCCCTGGCCGAGCCCGACCAGGACCACCGAGACCTCGGTGATGACGATCACTGCGAGCAGCAAGCGCCAATCGCAAAATGACGGCGGATAAATTCCCGGTGATTCCTCCCCGGGATCAATCTCCAGAGTCCGGCGCACCTGTGTCAGGGGAGGCACTTTTGCATCCAGGCAGACAAGTCGGCAATTTCCTGCGGGCACACAGCGTGCAGCATCGGGTAGCGGTGCCATTCGACTTCATGACCCATCTCACGCAGGCGTCCGGCCACCTGCTCTCCGAGAAAACAGGGCACCATCGGGTCCGACAAACCGTGCCCGACAAACACCGGAAGAGACCTGTTGGCTTCGTGCCTTTCATTAGCGAGCCGCTGATCCATGAGCAGGTAAGTCGAAAGCGCGACCAGGCCCGCCAACGTTTCCGGGTACCTGAGCGCCAGTTGCAAAGCGATGGCGCCGCCCTGTGAAAACCCGGCAACGATGATGCGTTCGGCAGCAATCCCCCGCTTGCGCTCGCGGGCGATCAGCGCGGCTGCCTGGTTGACACTTTCCGCGATGCCTTTCTGATCGTGGTCCCGGCCCAGCGACAGGTCGACGATGTCATACCATGCGCGCATTTCCATGCCGCCATTGATGGTGACCGGCCTGATGGGCGCGTGCGGAAATACAAACCGGATTTGCGGGGCGCCCGTCCACAGCAAGTGAGGAACGATGGGTTCAAAATCATGGCCGTCAGCACCCAGGCCGTGCAGCCAGATGACGGCAGCCGTCGGCGCGGGTCCGGTGGATAATTCGACCGTTTGCAGGGCGGGGGCCCATAGCCGGTCAACTTCAAATGAGATGGCTGATTCCTGTGTATTCATGGCGTATAGTGTACCAGCCCTTGCAATGTTCAACCTGCCGATGAAAAGAACCGGAAAGCTTTACCTGGCCCTGATTCCCTGTTGCTGCCTGATGCTGTCGGTGGCCGCCTGCGGGCAGACCGGCCCCTTGTACCTTCCGGACAAGGAAGCACAAACGGTGCCGGGGGACGCGCCACCCGTTTCAGAGCAGACCGCCGAGCAGGAAATCGAGGAAAATGAAGACAATCGCTGAGCACCCTTTCATTCGATGGTTCTGAATTTTCACAAGATGCACGGGGCCGGCAATGACTTCGTGCTGATTGATGCGCGCGAACGGGAATTTGTCGTGAACCCGGAAATTGCCGCCCGTTTGTCCGACCGTCATCGCGGGATCGGCTGCGATCAGATCCTGGTTCTGCGCAACGCCGCTCACCCGGAACATGCAGCACGCTACGAAATCTGGAATTCCGACGGCAGCCCGGCCAGCCAGTGCGGGAACGGTGCGCGCTGTATCGGGCTGTACCTCGTAATGAACGGAGAGATCGCAAACCTGCCCTTCACCGTCGAGAGCCCGGCCGGGGTGGTCACGATGCGGCGCTGCATGGATGATGATTTCGAGATAGAGATGGGCGTGCCTTCATTCGAAGCTGAAGCCATCCCGGTTCGCCTGCCGGGCAAAGACGGCATGTATCAACTGGATTCGCCCTGGGGCTTGCTTGAATTCGGAGCGGCATCCATGGGTAATCCGCATGCCCTTTTACTGACCCGGGATATCGACAGCCCGGAAATTCCGGCCATCGGCGATTTCATCAGCAAGCACGAAGTGTTTCCCGATGGCTGCAACGCCGGATTTGCACAATTGGCCGGGCCTTCAAAAATACATTTGCGGGTGGTTGAACGTGGCGCCGGGGAAACCCTGGCCTGCGGTTCCGGCGCCTGCGCCGCTGTTGCCATCCTGCGGCGCTCCGGCCGGGTGGACGAGGAAGTGGATGTCTTTCTTCCGGGCGGGCATCTTGTGATAAAGTGGCCGGGAAACCAGCAGCCCATGGTGATGAAGGGGCCGGCCGAACACGTATTCAGAGGGACCTTGAATGAGTGACGACAAAACATCCTTGAAAAAAGTAGTCGCAAGCTACCTGCGAAAACACCCGGATTTTCTCAACAACAACCCCGACGTACTGGAAGTCCTGGAACTCAGTCACCAGAGCGGGCCAGCCGTTTCCATGATTGAACGCCAGGTTGAACAATTACGGGCCAGCAATGAAGACATGAGCAAACAGCTCAAACGCCTGATCCAGGTTGCTTCGGAAAACGAAAAACTCATGTCGCGACTTCACGCGCTCACGCTCGAACTCATGATGATTGGTTCGAGAAAGGAGTTTTTCACACACCTGGGCAACAGCCTGCTCAACGATTTCAACGCCGATATCCTGCAGATCTGCCTGTTTGACCAGGAAACCGCCGCCCTGGCGGGAGAGGACGTAATGGGCATCAGGGCCGACGACCCGGCAGTGGAACCCTTCCTGGTGATGCTGGAAAAAGACCAGACGGTTTGCGGCAGGCTGAATGAAACCAAACTGAACTTCCTGTTCGGCAGCAAAGCCCGCTGGGTGCAATCCACCGCCTTGATCCCGCTGGGAGAAAAAGGAGCTGACGGCATGATGGCGATCGGCAGCAGTAATCCGGCGCGCTTCTACCCCGGCATGGGCACGCTGTTCCTGGATTTGCTGGCGAATGTGATTTCCGCCACGCTGGCGGGCGAAGAACCCGAGGCGCGTCGCCGCACAGCCTGAAACCGGTGTATCCTTCCGGAATCATGCAGAGCCGGCAAAGATTCCTCGACTACCTGGGCCATGAGCGTGGTCTTTCACCGCGAACCCGGTCTGCGTACCAGCGGGACCTAGCGTTGTTTGCCGGGGAGATGGAGCGACTCGGCGTCACCGACCCCGGAAAAATCAATGAACACCAGGTGCGTGGCCTGGTCGCCCGGTTACACCGGCAGGGCCTGGGTTCGCGCAGCCTGCAACGGGTTTTGTCCGCCATCCGCAGCTATTACCGCTGGCTGATGAAAGAAGGCCTGGCCGATCGCAACCCGGCAACAGCCGTAAAAGCACCGAAAACACAGAAAAAACTGCCGTCTACGCTCGATGCCGACGCGGTAACGCGCCTGCTGGACATCCAGGACAAAACGCCGCTTGCCATTCGGGACAAAGCCATCCTGGAATTGTTTTACTCATCAGGCTTGCGCCTGTCTGAACTCGCCAGTCTCAAATGGAACCAGGTTGACGCCGCTTCCGGACTGGTCACGGTGACCGGCAAGGGCAACAAGACCCGCGTGGTTCCGGTGGGCAGCTATGCCGCTGCAGCGCTGGACAAATGGCGTAAAGCACGGGGTAATTTCGCCGGATTTGAAGAGCCGCACGTGTTTGTCAGCAACCGGGGAACACCCATTTCAAACCGGACCATCCAGGCGAGGGTGCGCTACTGGGCGCGGCGACAGGGGCTGCCCCAACAGGTGTATCCGCACCTGTCTGAGACACAGCTTTGCCAGCCATATGCTCGAGTCCTCGGGCGACCTCAGGGCTGTTCAGGAACTCCTGGGACACGCCGACATTTCAACCACGCAGGTCTACACCCACCTTGATTTTCAACACCTCGCCAGCGTCTACGACAAGGCCCATCCCAGGGCCAAAAAGAAATCGTAGGAGCGGCCCACGGCCGCGATTGCGACTCCAAACCCGGTTCGTCACCGGGTTCGGAGTTCGATCGCGGCCATGAACCGCTCCTACTCTTTTTCGAACCAGCGGTACACCAGCCCGGCGATGGCCGCCCCGATGATGGGCGCTACCCAGAACATCCATAACTGGGCGATCGCCCAGCCACCCACGATCAGTGCGGGTCCGGTACTACGAGCCGGATTCACCGAAGTGTTGGTCACCGGAATGCTGATCAGGTGGATCAGGGTCAGGCCGAGACCAATGGCGATCGGTGCAAACCCGACCGGTGCCCGCCCATCGGTCGAGCCGAGGATGATGATCAGGAACATCAGGGTCATGACGACTTCGGTCACAAATCCGGACTCCATCGAGTAACCGCCCGGAGAATGATCACCGTAACCATTCGACGCCAGGCCGGCGGCGAGGTCGAACCCCGGCGCGCCGCTGGCGATCCAGGCCAGCACTGCTGCCGCCGCGGTCGCTCCGAGGACCTGGGCGATCACGTAAGCCGGAAGTTCGGAGAATTTGAACCGGCCGGCAACCGCCAGCCCTACAGTTACCGCCGGGTTCAGATGGCAACCGGAAATATGCCCGATGCCGTAAGCCATGGTCAGAACGGTCAGGCCGAAGGCCAGTGCAACCCCTACAAAGCCGATCCCAAACTCGGGAAACCCGGCGGAAATGACAGCCGCGCCACAACCACCGAGCACCAGCCAGAACGTTCCGATAAATTCAGCAACCGATTTTTTTGCAAGTGACATTTGATCTCTCCCTCCAAAAATCAGCTTAACCATCACAGGTTTAGCCGGAAACAACTCAAATTTTTTGCAGTCCAATTTTTCGCAGCGCCAGCCGGCTTCCCGCCCAGTAAGCGCCATAAACCACGACGAACCAGACCCAGATGAATTCACTTTGAATTTCACCCATCCAGTAGAAGGGCCAGGCGATCGCAACAACAAAATTTTTGATCGCGCCCACAAGCAAATTGATGATCAGGCCGAACGAGAGGTTTCTGATCAGCTCAACCACTCCGCCGAGCTGCAGGATAAAATTTACGACTTCCGTGATTTCGACGACCACCCAGGTCAGCAGCGCGACGACACCATAAAATCCGCCGCCGAACGCCAGCCACTTCCTGTGAACGTGATCACCTTCTTTTTTCAGCTTCTTGTCTTTCGCCCGCTTTTTCACTGCCAGCTCAAGGCTCTTCAGATTATCAACAGGGGCAATATAGTTTTTCTTCAGCGCCCACCAGGTTAAACCGAAACTGGCCAGGCCAACCGGCAAACCCGCCTCGAACAGTGCAATGAAAATTTCGGTGATCACGTGTTTGACACCACCCTTCTGGTCACTCGAATTGCGAAGCCGCAGTATAAAAGAATTGTCTGTACCGGTATCCGCATTCGTCAAAAGCCGCTTGCAATCTGCAAACCTTATCCCCAACTTTCCCCGATGAATATCAAGGAGCCAAAAGTGGAAAATTTTCGTGGCACCACCATTTGTTCCGTCCGCCGGGGCAACCTCGTCGTCATGGGCGGCGACGGACAGGTCACCCTGGGCAATACGGTCATGAAGGCAAACGCCCGCAAGGTGCGCAGACTGTACAAGGACCGCGTGATCGCAGGCTTTGCCGGCGCAACCGCAGATGCCTTCACGCTGTTTGAACGGTTCGAGGGAAAGCTGGAAAAACACTCCGGTCACCTGGTTCGCGCCGCCGTGGAAATGGCCAAGGACTGGCGCACCGACCGGGCACTGCGGCGGCTCGAAGCCCTGCTCGCCATCGCCGATGAAAACGACTCGCTGTTGATTTCGGGAACCGGAGACGTGATCCAGCCGGAACACGGCCTGATCGCGATCGGCTCGGGCGGCCCGTTTGCGCAGGCAGCCGCCATGGCGCTGATCAGAAACACCGATCTCGATGCGGAGGAAATCACCCGCCAGGCGCTGGGAATCGCAGCCGACATCTGCATTTACACGAATTCGAACCTGACCATCGAGACCCTTGAAATCAAAACGTAGGAGCGAATTCATTCGCGAATGTCTCTCCACAAGAATCGCGGATAAATCCGCTCCTACGAAAGGAACAACACTCATATGTCCCAAATGACCCCCCGCGAAATCGTCCAGGAACTGGACAAACACATCATCGGGCAGTCCGACGCCAAGCGCGCAGTGGCCATCGCGCTGCGCAACCGCTGGCGGCGGATGCAGGTGGAAGAAGGCCTGCGCGCTGAAATCACGCCAAAGAACATCCTGATGATCGGTCCGACCGGCGTGGGTAAAACCGAGATCGCCCGCCGACTGGCGCAACTGGCCAACGCACCGTTCATCAAGGTGGAAGCGACCAAGTTCACCGAGGTGGGTTACGTGGGTAAGGACGTGGAATCCATCATCCGCGACCTGGTCGATACCTCGGTGAAAATGACCCGTGAACAGGCCATGGCCAAGGTCCGTTCACTGGCAGAGGACGCGGCTTATGACCGGATCGTCAGCATCCTGTTGCCGAGGCCGCAGGGCGCCCAGGGAATCGGTTTTGCCAACGAGCCGGAACCTGATGAACCGGCGGACAGCAAAACCCGGCAGAAAATGCGTTTCAAGCTCGTGCATGGCGAGCTGGATGAACGTGAAATCGAATTCGACGTGTCCATGCAAACCGGGGTCGAAATCATGACGCCGCCCGGCATGGAAGAAATGGCCAACCAGCTGCAGGGCATGTTCCAGAACCTGGGCGGACAAAAAAGCCAGAAGCGCAAGATGAAAATCCGTGACGCTTTCCCCTTGCTGGTCGAAGAAGAAGCGGCCCGGATGGTGAATGACGAAGAGATCAAGCAACAGGCGCTGTTCAACGCTGAACAGAACGGCATTGTGTTCATCGACGAACTGGACAAGGTCGCCCGGCGCTCGGAATACGCCGGCGCCGACGTTTCCCGCGAAGGCGTGCAGCGCGACCTGTTGCCGCTGGTCGAAGGTTGCACGGTGTCCACCCGTTACGGCATGGTCAAAACCGACCACATCCTGTTCATCGCTTCAGGCGCGTTCCACCTGTCGAGGCCTTCAGACCTGATCCCTGAATTACAGGGCCGCCTGCCGATCCGGGTGGAACTTCGTGCGCTGGAAGTGGAAGACTTCACCCGGATTCTGACCGAGCCGCAGGCGTCTCTGACCGAGCAGTATTCAGCCCTGATGCTGACCGAGGGTGTGAAACTGGGATTCAGTGACGACGGGGTCCGCCGGATCGCTGAAATCTCCTGGCAGGTCAATGAATCCACCGAGAATATCGGCGCCCGGCGCCTTCACACAGTGCTGGAACGCCTGCTGGACACGATTTCCTTCGAGGCGCCGGACCGGTCGGGCGATTCTTTCCTGATTGACGGCGCATACGTCAATGAACACCTGGACGAACTGGCGGGCAACGAGGATCTCAGTCGCTATATTCTCTGATCGTTACGTAGGAGCGATTTCAATCGCGAATGTTTCATACTATTTCTTCGCGAATAAATTCGCTCCTACGGCTCCCCTAACTCTTCCAGCAACGGCCCCAGAAACTCACGGTAACGCTCCCATAGCTGTACCGAACTCGTATACATGGGCTGGCGCACCTGGTAGAAACTGGCCGTTTTTACCAGGCCTTCGCTCTGGTCAAAATGCAGGCATTCATCCTGCCATTCGAGGTCACAGGCCGACAACAGCTTGCGGATTTCCTGCTCGGGGTTGTGCGTCAGTGATTCGTATTCGATATCGTAGATGGCGCCTGGCATGACCTGGCGCCAGTGTTCCATCAAACGGCGGTAGAGCTTGTAGAATTGAGCTACCGTTTTCAGATCGTAGGCAAAACGGTAATTTCCGGTGTTGAAATTCTGCTTGTAAATAGACAGGCAAGTGTCTCTGGCATCACGCACGCAATGAATGATCCTTGCATTCGGCAGTGCGATTTTTACCAGCCCGATCATCATGAAGTTCATCGGCAGTTTATCGGTGATGCGACTGGCCTGGTCATCCAGCAAGTTGATTTTTTCCAGATAGGTTCTTCCGACCGCTTCAAACGTGTCGTTGGAATAGTATTCAAGGGGCCGGAACAGGCGTTGCCCGGAGTCGCTGAGAAAATGATTGACCCCGAGGGCAAATAAATAATCCAGTTCCCCGGCTCCGTAAACGCCGGAATGACTGGCCAGGATTTTTTCCACCAGTGAGGTGCCCGAGCGCGGCATTCCGACGATGAAAATGGGTCTGTCGGACTCTTCGGCATGGATTCGGACACGGGAAAGAGCCTCGGCGGTAAAGGTCCGGATAATATTATTGATCAGCGCTTCATCGCCATCTATTGCATATTCAAATGTCCTGTATCTCAGGGCGTTGCCTTCCTCCAGGTATCTGAAGGCCTGCGGGTAGTCACCGAAATCTTCGAATGCTTTGGCCAGCGCAAAAGCCAGGTGGATTCTATTTTCCGCTGTGAGATTTTTTTTCTGATACAACCCGAGCATCAAACCGATATGGGGATCATTGATGTCGCGGTATTTGTGCAAGCCTGAATAGGTGAAATGGGCCTGGGTATAACGCGGTTGCTGTTGCATGATCTGTTCATAAAGAGCAACGGCCTCTGAAAGTTTGCCCTGGGCTTTCAGCAGATTGGCCAGAAGGTACCTGGCCACGAACATTTGCGGGTTATCGGTCAAAACCCGTTGATAAGCACTCACTGCCTGTTCCGTTTTGCCCGCTTGCTCGTCAGCAGCGGCCAGGTGCATCCTGGCATCGGGAAAACGGGGATTGATGGCCAACGCCTTTTTCCATAGGGCCCGGGCTTCGCCCGGCCGGTCTGATCCAGCGCAAATCAGGCCCAGGTTGTTGAAAAGTTCCGGCGCCAGCACTTTTTCCGCTATCAGGGCTCGATAAGCCGGCTCGGCAAATGCGAGGTTTCCGGCCGTTTGGGCCTGGATGGCTTGCTGCAAACGGATGTTTTGCTGGCTTGAAATGGCCGACCTGGGTTTGGTCGGTCTCTGCATTTTCGGCCTGTTTTTTCTTTTCTTGTTACTCATTCAAGGAGCCTTTTCAACCCGTAGGAGCGATTTCAATCGCGACATTCCTTTTCGCCGATGAATCCGCTCCCGCGCCTATTGGATTTCATCTTCTTCACGGGTTCCGGCAAAAGCGCGCAGGCCGTCGTCAATCAGCGGCGCCCAATTATCCCAGTCGTGGCCTCCGTCGTTGCGTATCAGCCGAACCGGGTAATCCTTCTCCTGCAGGGTTTGCACAAACCGCTCGGTGGCCGCCGCATTGTCCGATTCATTACCATGGGAAACGAAAAAAGCGGACGAATGAGGGGGTTTTTCCCGGTAAAGGTTGTTAACCACTTCAAGGTGTTCGTCACTGGCCGGCGAATGCATGATCAGCACCTGGAACACACCCGGCATCATCATTCCGAAACAGGCAGCATTGATGCCCCCGAACGATACGCCCATCAAACCCCGCCGGGTGGAACTGTCACCCCCGGTCCAACGGCTTGAAACCTGCGGCATCAGTTCGCCAACGAAAAACTTGGCGTACCTGGTGTTGCACATGAATTGACTGTTTCGCCGGTTTTCTTCCGGATAATCGGGATCACGGCTGTCAAGAAAGATCGCCGCAATCGGCACGATATTGCCCTTTTTAATTTCACGGTCCAGGACTTTCACCATGTCTCCGGCGCCCAGGTAGCCCTGTCCATCAGTGACGTACAGCTCGGGGATCGGCTTGACAGCGTTTTCAGGCAGGTAAATCCAGTATTGCAAATCGTACCCCAAAACAGCGCTGTGGATGCGGACCGGACCCTCCAGAGTTCCCCCGCCCAGGCAGGGGCCAGTCCATAACGCCAGCATCAAAGTAAGCGACAACAGCCCGTGTTTTTGCATACGATATCTCCTGCCTTCAAGCCATGTCTTGCGGGAACCGTCAGCTCGAGAGCCGAAGGCACCCCCCGTAGCTTTCATGAATGATAAGGTCGGCACCGCCAAGTTGAAAGTTAGAGGTCAGGTGCAGGCTTCCCGCCCATGACTTCTGACACATAAAAAATAGTGCTTTTTATCGGGATTTAATGTAAATTTAACGACTGGACGACAAAGGTTTTAGGTAACAGTCCTCTTGATTCGCTGGTATTAGGTTGACGAAGCCGGTTCCCGGCCCGCAATTTGATGCTGGTGATTCTAAAAAAATATAGCACAAACAGGAGATTAACCATGTATCGGAAAAAGCACCTTAGTCTTGCGGTTTCGACTGCACTTGGGCTTTCATCGTTTTTAATGATTCCAGGCCAGGTGATGGCCCAGGATCAGCTCTCTGACGAAGAAGGCGGCGAAATGCTTGAAGAAGTAATCGTCACCGGTTCGCGCCTCATCAGCGAAGACGGTTTTGGACAAACCAGTCCGGTAACCGTAGTCGGTATGGACGACATCAGTTCTTACGGCCTCACCCGTGTTGAAGACGTATTGAACAATCTGCCGCAGATCGAAGCATCCAACACTTCCTTCGATTCCAATGGCGCAACAGGTACCGCATCGATTGACTTGCGCGGTCTTGGTGCAAACCGCACCCTGGTGCTGTTGAATGGCCGCCGCCTGCAGCCTGGTGGTATCAACACCGAAGCTGTCGACGTCAACCAGATTCCGACCGCAATGATCGAGCGGGTTGAAGTTCTGACCGGCGGTGCATCAGCCACCTACGGTGCTGACGCTGTTGCGGGTGTTGTCAACTTCATCATGCGCCGCATCAATGGCGTTGAAGTCAGTGCCGGTATCAGTGCTTACCAGCACGACAATAGCAACAAGTACATCCAGGGCCTGATGGATAAGAGAAATTTTGACTATCCCACAGGCGGTACCGGATTTGACGGCAGCGCCTACAATATTGATATCGCGTTTGGCAGTGATTTCGCAGACGGTAAAGGCAACGCGTCGGCTTATATCACATGGCGTAACAACGCCGGGCTGCTCCAGGGTTCACGTGACTATTCCAGCTGCGCATTGAACGCTGCCGGCAACGGATGTGGCGGTTCAGGCAACGCAGTTGTTCCTAACTTCTACATCTATGCACTGGATGCAGACGGTCAGTTGGACGGCGCCAGCGGCCAGGCTTTCTCACTGCAGCCTGACAGCTCGTTTGCCCCGAATGACGGTACAAACATCTACAACTACAACCCGATCAACTTCTACATGCGTCCGGCAACCACCTGGACCGCCGGTGCTTTCGCTGATTACGAGGTGAATGAGCATGCCGTCGTCTATGCGGAAATGATGCTGGCAAACACCGATACCCGCGGCCAGATCGCCGAGTCCGGTACCTTCTTCAACGAAGCCTATATTCTGCCGCTCAGTAACGAGTATTTCCCGCAGACCTTCCGGGATTCTATTGCTCAGTACTACCCGGGCGAAGATCCGGTCGCTATTTACGTCGGCAAGCGCAACACCGAAGGTGGACCGCGTTCTGACGTTCTGACTTACAACAGCTTCCGTGTTGTTACCGGTATGAAGGGCGTGATCAACGAGAACTGGGACTACGATGCTTCTTTCACGCATTCACAGTCGAATTCCAGCTCAACCTACATCAACGACTTTTTGGCGCCCAGTATTGCAACCGCGGTTAACTCCGAACTGTGTAACTCTACTCCGGGTTGTATCCCCTACCAGGTGTTCACCTACCAGGGTGTTACACCGGAAGCAGCAGCATCTGTAGGCGGCACGGCTATCGGTGTCAACCGCTCCAGCCTGGATATCTTCGAAGCCTTTGTCACCGGTGATACCGGTTGGGGCCTGCCTGCTGGCAACATCATGATGGCCGGTGGTTATCAATGGTTGCAGAACAAGTACGACAGCCAGTTTGATACGCTGTACGAACAAGGTTTGTTGCTCGGACAGGGCGGCGCCACACCGAGCGTTGGTGGCACCATCCGGTCTAACCAGCTGTTCGTGGAAGGCAGTGTCCCGCTGTTGGCGGACGAGGCTTTTGCCCAGAACCTGACCCTTGACCTGGCTTACCGTTGGTCTGACTACAACACCACCGGCACAAACAGCACTTACCGTGCGGGTCTCGACTGGCAGGTCGTTGACATGTTCCGTGTGCGTACCGGTTACAACCGTGCCGTGCGCGCCCCGAGTGTGGGCGAACTGTTCACGCCGCAGAGCCTCGGCCTGTGGACAGGTACCGACCCCTGTGCCAACCCGACGATCGCTACCGCGGCACAGTGTGCCAACACCGGCGTAACACCTGATCAGTACGGCAATATCAGTAAGAGCCCGGCTGGTCAGTACAACGCCACCTACGGCGGAAACCCGGGTCTCGACGTGGAAACGGCTGATACCTTTACCTTCGGTGTTGTGGTTAACCCGATGGACACAATGCAGTTCTCCGTTGACTACTGGGATATCAAGATTGACGATACGATATCATTCGTAGCGCCTGAGACGAGCCTTGCCCAGTGTGTCGATAACGGTGGTGCCTTGTGCGATAACATCAACCGCGGTGTCGGCGGCACCCTCTGGCTGGGTCAGTCCGGCTGGGTCACAGCTACCAACCTGAATATCGGTTCACAGAAGTGGCAGGGTATCGACGTGGCGTGGGCCTGGTCTCTGGGCACCAACTGGAATTTCGACTTGATCGGTACCTACACGCTCAAGAAGGAAACCACTCCGTTGCCTGACGATCCGACCTCAGCCTATGACTGCGCCGGTGTAATCAGCGCGGTTTGCTACCCCAACCCGGATTGGCGCCACACCGCAACAGCTACGTACGATTCAAACAGCTGGTGGGCGGCTACGGCCAGGTGGCGTTACTACTCAAGGGTTGATTATGAAGGCGTCACCGACAAGATCGCCAATGACAACCTGGGCGCACAGAACTACTTCGACCTGAATGCCGTATTCCGCTTCATGGATACGAACGACGTGGTAGTTGGTGTGAACAACGTGTTCGACGAAGAGCCGCCGCTGCTGGGTAACACCCTGTCAAACAACGGTAATACGGTCGTAGGTTTCTACGATACCCTCGGACGTTTCTTCTTTGCTGATGTAACTTTCCGCTGGTAAGACCACGTTCTGGAAGTTTGTAAGACCGAAAGCGGGCCGCAAGGCCCGCTTTCTTTTGGACGGCTTAAAAGATATTCTCACAGCAATTCCTGCAGAGCTTTTCGTACCCCGATGAAGATGAGTCCGGAAAACAGGACGGAGCTGGACCGGATCCATTCCTTCCTGCAACAGAACAGGAACAGCCTGCCTGCAATCAACCAGGTTGCGCAGCTTCTGCTGCAGAAGTCCTATCCGCTGGAAAAAGCCCTTGAGGCTTATACCAGCTACCTGGCGCTTCAGCCAGGCTCAGCTGGCGCTGCATTCAACCAGGCCTGGTATCTTGCCAGGGACGGGCAATTCGAAGCCGCGATCTCCCTATACCGGCGCGCGCTGGAGCTCAAAATCGAACAGCCGGAAGAAGTACATCTGAACATCGGCAACATTTACATGGATCACCTCCGGGAAAATGAAAGGGCGCGGGAGGAGTTTCAGACAGCACTTTCGCTCAATCCGCGTTACGTGGGCGCCTGCCACAACCTCGGAAACCTGGCGGAACAGCTTGGTGACCGGGAACAGGCGGCGGGCTGGTTTACGAAATGCCTGGAAATCGACCCGGCGAACGAGTCCGCTTTGGCCCGTCTGGCGGACACTCACCGGTTTTTGCACAACGATGACCCGCTGCTGGCCCGGTTGGAGGCCTCCGCAAAGGCCAGTTCGAACAGCGACCTGCATTTCGCTCTGGGCGCGGCTTTTAATCAATTGACCGACTACGGGTCAGCCTGGCGGCATTTTTCCAAAGCCAATGTCCTGGACCAGAAAAATCTGCCCGGTTACAACCCGGCAAAAACCGAGGCCTGTTTCAGCCGGATCATGTCGCGGTGCGATGTTAAGTGGTTTGAACGCATCCAGGGTGTTTCCGGCGCACCGGTTTTCATCTGCGGCATGTTTCGCACGGGGTCAACCTTGCTGGAGCAGGTGCTTGCCGCCCACCCCGCTTTCACCGCCGGGGGAGAAAGCGAATTCTTTCCTCGCTTGGTTCTGAGGGAATTTCATGATTACCCGGATGGGCTGCAAGAAATCACATCCGAAGAAATTCAAACGTGGAGAGCGCTTGCGGAAAGTTACTCGAAGCGGATCGCGGGGGGATTAACCCGGTTAACCGACAAACGCCCCGACAATTTTTTGTATATCGGGTTAATCAAAACGATTTTACCATCGGCCAAATTTATTGTGACCGAACGGCACTGGCGGGATGTGGCGCTCTCGATTTTTTCAACCCGGTTGGGCGCCGCGCAAAATTACTCCACCCGTCTAGCGGACATTCATCACTATATCCGGCTGCAACAGCGGTTAGTTGACCACTGGGAGTCGATGCTCGGGGACGACTTGGTGCGCATTCGTTACGAAAGCCTTGTGGAGCAACCCCGGGAAACAATCGGCCATTTACTGGATAAACTGGGTGAGGCCTGGGACGAACGTTGCCTTTCCTTCGATAAGCTGGAGAATCCGGTCAAAACAGCCAGTGTCTGGCAGGTCAGGGAGCCATTTCACTCCAGGTCGATCGGCCGCTGGAAAAATTACCAGCCCTGGTTCGAGGAGGTATTTGGCAGCCAGGAGCTTGCCTGATTTCTAAAGGCTGCTGTCGCGGTTCATCAGCAGTTCCAGCTTGTGGTGGTATTTTTTCTGATCCTCACTGATCTTCGCAACTTCTTCCGCCTTTTTCATCCAGCGCTCGGCCTGTGACTTGTCACCACTCATCAGGTAACTGAGACTCAGAAGAAAATACAGGCGGTCATCGTCTTTTCTCTTGCGAATGGCCATTTTCAGGTTGTCGATGGCCGCCTGGTAGTCACCCTCACTGAAAGCAGTATTGGCAACCTGGTACCGGTAATAGGGGTTGTTCATCCGGTGAGACCGGACCTTGTCTTCGTATACCTTGGCTGCCGTCGGATTGCCCTGCTCTTCGTACAGATTGGCCAGGTTACTCATCGCCATCAGGTTGAGTTCGTCATATTCCAGGGCTTCGAGGTAAGATGCTTCGGCGTAACCGGCATAACCTTCCCTGCGGTGCAGGATACCCAGGTTGACCCAGGCGGGACTGAACTTCGGGTCTTCCTGCAGGCTCTGCCGGAGGTTGGCAAAAGCCTGTGACGTATCACCTGCCAACAGGTGCTCCACACCAATGTTGTTGAAATAATGCGCGCGCGCCCTTTTATCCGTGATCACCCGGCTTTCATTTTGCGTGTTGTATTCCAGGGTATTGAAATCAACAACCCGGGACAGGGCGCTGTGCATATCCACCAGCGCATTGACGTGCTGGCTGAGCAAATAAGTCTCGCCTGTCATGGACCAATCGGGAGGAATATCGACTTCCTGGTAACTGACTTTCAGACCGAGGTCACGGCCCATCGCGACAAACATATTGGTGAATGAAATGCAGTTGCCCCGGCGGTCTTTAAACGTTCCTGCCGCGGTGCGTGTCGAATCATCGTAGGACAACAGAAAGCGGCCCTCGCCAATGACGGCGAACACCAACTGCGCCAGTTTTTTGTTCTGGTCACCGTCCCGGTCCACATTCTCATCCAGAAAGGCGGACATTTCGGGGCTGACCGCAAGTATGTCTCCCTGTGCAACGTCTTGAGCCGTGACATCCGCAGCCAGGGGACTGTTCAACAGGATATCTTCGGCGCTCAGGGGCTGCGCGCTGACCACCTGTTTGTTCCCGGTGGTCACGCAGGACGCAACCACCATCGCCAGGATGATGGCGGAAAAGCCTGTCTTGACCCGCACGGCAAGCCCCGGCTTATACATTACTCCTCCTCTTGGGATTCCTCTTCGTCTTCGGCAGGTTCTTCAAACGGGACCGGGACTTCGCCCAGTTCCTCAACCGTCACCCTCGCCTTATCCTGGTTGGTAAGCTCCTGCCTGGCCTTGACTTCCTTCAGATAGACGATCAACTCCGGGCTGACATAACTGACCGGTGAGGACTTGGCAACGATACGGCTGTTGTTGGCATAACCCGGACCGGCCATTGCAGTTCCCTCAGCATCTGAAGTCACAGTGGAAACAGAGTCCAGCAGCGCAGCACTGTTGTTTGCAAAACTCCCGCCGATTTCAGGATAGGAGCCGTAAAGGTCGGTAACTGTCCAGTCATCGATATCAGGTTTTATGGTCTTGGCCGCTTCCAGCTCTCCTTTTTCCGGTCTCAACAGGTACACCAGCAGGTGCTTCTTCAGATCCGCCTGGAAATTCGGGAAAAATACCCGGTTGCGATCGTACAGGCTGGAAGCCCGGAATATCTTCTCATCCTTGGGGGAAGTGCCACGATTGGAATTGATGAATTCGCTGGCATTTTCCTCCAGGTGGCTATGCACGTTGGCGCCCGAATAAGCGGATTTTCGGATGTTCGGTCCGCCGATAATGCCCTGGTATAAACCGTACATGACGAGCGGGTTATTGTTGTAATTCTGTCTCAGAATGGTGAATTCAATGTCATTCAGGCTCAGCGGAACACCGGCCACGTTCAGCAGCTTTTTCGACAGGATCGAGTCCTTTGCGGTCAGCAGTTTCTTCAGTTTACGCTCAGGATAGACCTTGATGATCTCGTTGATGATCGTGACGTTGTACAGGTTGAGCCAGTAAGCCAGTTGTTCATCCCGCGAAAAATACTCAAGTGGTGCTTCGGCCGGCAAGCCTTCGAGGTTTTTCTGGATGTCCAGCATTACCTGGGTGGTTTCCGGGTCGCCGCCAAAGATCTCGTAGTAAAACCGGTTGCCTTCATTGACAGTGGACCGCTTCACGTTGGCTTTCATACGGGTGCCGGTTTTTGCCTGGACCGGCTCGGCTTTCTCCCGGTCAGACCGCCCGACATCGACTACCACCTTTTTCAACACGGTGTTCAGGTCAGCGTAATTGATCGTGTACTTGGAAGCAGGATCGTGGCGCTGAAATGGCTCAGGCACCGTGGCATCCCCGGACGCAGCTAACGGGTTCATCAGTAATATCCCGACCAGGATCACCGTGGCTGAATAAATGTGCTTTGACATGACCGCTCCTCTAATTGAATCCAATTGGGGGGTATCAACCTTTGTACCTGATACGCCTTTATTTATTCTACTTCGTTCGCACGTTGAGTACAGTGCACAAAGTCCCGCTTGCGACACCCGGCCTGCTATATGGGACAGGGCCATGAAGGCGGTTCGCCAGGCGGGCTTGCCTTCGTTGCCATGTTAAACTGCCACCATATGGGATTCTATGACACCTACTTGTTGCCGAAACTGGTCCATCACGTCTGTGGTCAGAAACCGGCAATGAAACAACGCGAAAAAGTCGTCCCTTTGGCAAAAGGCCGGGTGCTGGAAATAGGAATCGGCTCCGGCTTGAACATTCCCTTTTACAACCCGGAAAAAGTCGACCATTTGTGGGGGATCGATCCGTCCCGCGAAATGTGGGCTATCGCGAGCAAAAATGCACGGGAGCACCACCTGGATGCGGAATTCATAGAGTCCGGTGCGGAATCCATCCCGCTGGACGACCATTCCGCCGATACGGTTGTGATGACGTACACGATGTGCACGATTCCGGACGTGCCGGCCGCACTGGAAGAAATACGCCGGGTACTGAAACCCGGCGGGAAACTGCTTTTCTGTGAACACGGGGAGGCGCCGGATGCCAGTGTGCGTCGATGGCAAAACCGTATGAACCCGATCTGGAACAAACTCGGCGGGGGATGCAACCTGAACCGGCCGGTTCCACGTCTGCTCGAGGACTCAGGTTTCAAATCCCCCGATTTGCAGACCATGTATATCCCCGGTTGGAAGCCGGCATGTTTCAACTATTGGGGTAGCGCCCGTTGCGTGTAAACTACCGGAAATTTATTAACTTTGAGATACCCGAAAGGGCAAAAAAAGGAAGGCCAGCGAATTGAAAGCACTCACAACGATTTTCATGATTTTGGCGCTGTCGACTGCAAATGCGTCAGGCGAAGACAGTCCTCCCAACATAAAGTCATTGATGACGCCGGAAGACTACAAAGAATCGGGACTCGAAAGACTCACCGAAACCGAGCGCGAACATCTCAGTGAGTGGGTTGAAAGGTATCGCGAAGGGGCGGTAATCGGGCCAGTGGTGCACAAAAAGCCGTCTCAAATGACCGAGGAAGAGAAAGTTGAGGCCAAGAAGGAGGAAGAGATCAAGAAACCATCGGAAATCGTAGCCAAGGTTTTGCCAGCCTTCAGAGGCTGGACCGGCAAGACCATTTTCCGGCTGGACAATGGCCAGGTTTGGCAGCAACGCCAAAGCGGCAGGCTACTCTACGACGGTACCGATTCAACCGTTACCATTACCAAGAATATGTTGGGAAAATATGTTCTCAGGCATGAAGACACAGGCCGCGGCATCGGGGTTATGCGCATCGACTGATCCCAGGGAAGCCGGCCTGTGGGAGCCGGCCTCGCCGGCGATAATTTATTTTTTTAGCCATGGAGAATTCAGGCAATCGCCGGCAAGGCCGGCTCCCACAGCAAGAACGGTTCCCACTGCAGTCCTGCCTCATCTTTCTGGAGATTCACGCTCTGCGTCGATCTGAGGAGGTCGCCAAAGACTCCTATTCGTCAAATTGATCCAGATCCTGCGGCTCATCGAGATCATAAGCCGCGTTTTTCAGTTCAACCGTGCTTACAATTTCCCTGTGACGGTCGATCACGGGCCTGGCACCCCGCTCCCCATTTACGAATGATAATTCATGTATCAAATCACCTGGAAATATGACTGGTGGGCCTGAAAAATATGACTTTTCATCATTCCATGCAGTTATGATTATTCTTGATATATCAGATTTCCAGGCGATCAGGAGCCTGTTTAGATCCTCCGCAGTCAAACGCCATAGGTCACACGGCATCAGCAAAACGCCATCCACGCCGACCGGAACATTTTGAACGCCACAGGCAATCGACCCGCCCATGCCCAGTTCCCAGTCGGGGTTCTTCACGGCCGTGAGGGGCAAGCCCTGCAATTGTCCGGAAACCTCTTCTGACCGGTATCCCGTTACGACCACTACAGGGTCAGCGCCCAGGTTCAATAACAGGCCGGCGGCGCGCCTGACCAGGCTTTCACCTCCCCGCTTTACCAGTTGCTTGGGTTGGCCGAGACGGCTTGAGCTTCCCGCTGCCAGCAGCACTGCAGCCAGCCTGGGCGCCTCAACGTTTTTCAAGAGTTTTCAGCGTTAACGACTGACCATCGCGGCTGTTGAGCACCGCATGAACCTCCGCGGCGATGGAAAGCGCAATGGCGGCAGGCAACTCTGCACCGATGTCGAGACCGGCCGGCCCCCTGATATCAAGTGTTTCGCAGCAGGCCATGGTACGCAGCCGGTCCCGCCTGGCTGCAGGACCCAGTACCGCGATATAAGGAATATCAAAGCCCGCAACCTGGCCAAGGTAAACGCTGTCGTTTTCCAGGTGATGGCTCATGATGACCACCGCATCCACGTCAGTGAGATCGGTGGCTGTGGACAACTCCGCAGGGCGGCAAGGCGTGACGCTGCAGCCAGCGGGAAATCGTTCTGCTTTTGCGAACGCCGGCCGATGGTCGACAACCAGGACTTCCCAATCGAGTTGACTGAATGCCTGTGCGACCGGGACTGCATCCGGCCCCGCGCCGCAGATCAGCACCCGTGTCCTGGCTGGGATATTCACCATCATCGCGGTCAAGGCGCAATCCCGGTGATCGAGCGTAACCGTATGCGTCCGCCATTGCGGCCAGGGCCGCGAAACCGCGCGCAGACTCTGCTGCAGACAGGGCTCACCCGCTGATATATCAGAATTGTCGAGTAGTGCAAACACGCCAGGGGACAAACCGGGGGCGGCCTGGATGGTCAATGCCACCAGGCAGGCCTTGCGCGACTGGTGGGAAACTTCCAACTGGCCAAGGAAGCCGAAATCGTCTTTCCGGTCCAGCCGCTGCAGCATCAGGTGGATTATCCCGTCGCAGCCGAGGCCCAAGCTCCACACGAGGTCCTCACCCGCATGCATGTCATAAGTGACAAATGCGGGTTGCCCGCTGGCAAAAACCTTCTCTGCGTGGTGTAGCAGGTCACCTTCGAGGCAGCCACCCGAGATCATGCCTTCGAAACTGCCATCGGCACTGATCAGCATCATGGCTCCGGGCTTGCGGTAGGTTGAGCCTTCGGTGCCCGTGATGGTTGCCAGGACCAGTGACTCTTCATCCTTGTGATGTCGAAAGAACTCCAGTAATGCCGGAATGCCCAAATGCACGTTATCATCCGTCTTTGCGATAAAAGGAAATGATAACCCGTGAGTGACAAGCAGCACTACGAAACCCTGGATCCGGAAAACTGGGATGAGATGCGTCAACTGGCGCACCGCATCGTAGATGACGCCCTGGACTACATCCAGTCCACCCGGGAACGTCCGGCCTGGCAAAGGGTTCCGCCAGAGATCGCCGGACGCCTGGAATCACCGGCGCCTGTTGAGCCAACCGGGCCCGCCGCCGTATACGACGAATACAGGGAACTCATACAACCTTACACGATGCATACCGCTCACCCCCGCTTCTGGTCCTGGTACATGGGAAGCGGGACGATTTTTGGCGCCCTGGGGGAGCTGTTGGCAGCGACGCTGAATCCAAACCTTGGAGGGGGCAACCACGCCGCACCACTGGTTGAGAAACAGGTGCTCGGCTGGGTGCGTGACATGATGGGCTTTCCCGACACCGCCAGCGGCCTGCTGACCAGCGGCGGTTCCATGGCAAATTTTACAGCCCTTGCCGTCGCCAGGAACACCAGCGCCGGCTATGACGTCAGGCGCGAGGGTGTGCGTGCGGCAGGCGGACCACTGACCGTCTACGCCAGCAAGGAAATTCACAGCTGCAATCAGAAAGCGATTGAAACCCTGGGACTGGGCTCAGCCGGCTTGCGCAAGATCGACATTAACGATGACTACACCATCGATCTCGACGCCCTTGCCCGACAGGTCACGGCGGACCGTTCATCCGGCATGATCCCCTTCTGCGTGATCGCGACGGCGGGAACCATCAACACCGGTGCGATCGATGACATGGACGCGATCGCCGATTTCTGCGCAAACGAAGGCCTCTGGTTCCATGTTGACGGCTGCATCGGTGCTGTCGCGGTGCTGGCGGACAATGTCCGCGACCAGCTCAAGGGAATCGAGCGGGCCGATTCGGTTGCGCTGGACTTGCACAAGTGGATGCACATTCCATTTGAAGCCGGTTGTGTCCTGGTGCGGGACGCATCCGCACACTACGACTCTTTCGCGCTGATCCCGGAGTATCTGCAGCGCGCAGCCGATGACGGGGGATTGGCTTCCGGCAGCCTTTGGTTCAGTGACTATGGCCTGCAGCTGAGCCGACAGTTTCGTGCCCTGAAAATCTGGATGTCCATCAAGGAACACGGCCTGGCCCGCTTCGGCCGCATGATGGCGCGCAACGTCGACCAGGCGCGCTACCTGGGCGATCTGATCGGGCGGACCGACAAACTTGAACTGACGGCCCCGATCGGGCTGGACATAGTCTGCTTCCAGTACAATCCCGGCGGGATGGACACGGAACAACTGAACGTATTGAACAAGGCTGTGCTGGTCAGGCTGCAGGAAAGCGGTGTGGCCGCACCGTCGTACACGACACTGAAAGGCAAGTACTGCCTGCGCGTCGCGATCTCCAACCACCGCAGCCGTTTCGAGGATTTTGACCTGCTGGTGAGCGAGGTTGCCCGTATTGGCGAAGAACTCGAACCGGCGGTTTCAATACACGAAGTCAATCAGTAAACGGCGAACGAAGATTGACAGAAATGGCCTTGTAGTGACCATTTGAGCTGGTTTTGTAGGAAAGCCCGATGTGCTCGAAAGTCATGAACCAGATTTTCATTTTGTTGCTTCTGTTGCCAAGTGCCAAGCCCAGTTCCCACTGGTCCTGGATCGACTCATAGCGCCCTTCAGAAACATGAAAATTCAACTTGTCGAACAGGTAGTTATAAGTCACATACCAATCCAGCCTGAGCGGCTCACCTGAAAATTCCAGGCCGCCAAGTGGGTGGCTGAACTCCAGTCCCGCCATGACGGAGCCATACTGCCCCCTTTTTTCGTATTCGGGTTTGTAGCCCGCATAATAGACCGCGTTCAGCAACGACCATCTGAGCCGGTCACGATCACCGAGCAGATACCGGCTCTTCAGTCCGCCATACCAGATGCCCGCCCATTCATCTGTTTCGTTCTCGTAGCCGCCTCCTGCATGTGCATAGGGCCTCAGCGCCCAGCGTTCATTGACCGGTATTTCAAGCTGTATTCCCGGGGTAAAACTGATTGTTCCGTAGTTGTCAAAATCAATGAAGTCCGGGATGTCATCCATTTGGTGCAGGCCAAACGACAGTGGGTACAGTATTTCAATACCCAGCTTGCGATTTCCGTTTTCATCGAAACCGGACTTGCGGATTGTCTGGCGCGGTGGAATCCGGAACACAAAGACAGAACGGTTATTGTCGACCTGGTACCACCCCGTCCCGAAAAACGCCCCCATCGCCCAGTGAGTCTGGCGCACAGGATCCTGGTCAAAGTTGGCTTCCTGTGCGAAAGCCGCCAGGGGCGATAGGATCAGGAAAAATAGTGTATGGAATCGACTCATCGACCTGGCAAAGGATCAGCAGTGTCCGCATTCAGATTGATGAAAGAATACACGATGCCAAGTAACATGAACCACACTGGTTAAAAACTTCAAACCCCTGGTTCCGGGAAACGTCATGAGCATCGAAATAACAGGCATCAACATTTACCCGGTAAAGGCCCTCAAGGGAATTACACTTGATCAGGCAAGATTGACGCCGCAGGGTTTGTTGAACGATCGCCGCTGGATGGTCGTGCGTTCCAAAGGAAAGTTTGTGACCCAACGGGACTTGCCGCGCCTGGCATTGGTTCATACGAGCCTGGATGATGCGGGAGTCACGCTCGAGTTGAAAGGTCACGATAAAATTACCGTTCCATTCATCTCAACCGGCGGTGATCCTGTGCAGACGAAAGTCTGGGGGGTTCCCTGCGAGACCCGGGATGAAGGTGAAGAAATTTCGCGCTGGCTCACTTCCGCGCTGGAGAGCAAAACCACCCTGAAGCTGGTGCGCATGGCGCCGGGGTTTGTTCGCCCCCAGGGAAAGCCGGAAGAGCTTGGAGAGACGACACACACCCTTTTCGCCGATGCCGCGCCTTTTCTCATCGCCAACGAGGCCTCCCTCGACGCACTGAACCGGGAACTGGCATCACGTGGCCACGAACAGGTACCGATGAATCGCTTCCGGCCAAACATTGTTGTCCGGGGGCTCGAACCTTTTGTCGAACACAAGCTGGGAGGACTGTATTCAAGCGCCTGCCGTTTGAAGTTCTGTCACCCCTGCGAGCGCTGCGTGGTCACCACCATCAACCAGGACACGGCGGAAAAAGACCCGGGCTGGCAGCCGTTCAATACGCTGAAGGAAATCAACCCCGTACCCGGGAAGAAAAAGCCCGCGCCGGCCTTCGGGCAAAATGCGATTTTGGAGAAGGGCGACCGCGCCTTTATCTCAGTCGGCGACTCCCTGAAAGCTTTCTGACGACGCAACCACCCTTACAGTGGGAGCCGGCCATGCCGGCGAATGAGCCGCGTGCCACAGTCGGGGGCAGCATGCCCTGTTCAGGACACGTTCGAGACTCCCTCTGTTCCCGACAGCTGATGGTCCTGAACAGGGCATACCACCCCCTCCTTTGAAGTGCGTTACACGCCGATTCGCGGTCGGAAAGTTAGGGGAGGAGCCGGGTACCTGTTGGCGGGACCGTCGGCTGTAGGGAACAGCCGAGGAGCGGACAGGGATGTCTTGAGCGTGTCCCGACGGCAGGTACCCGGTTCCTCACCGGGTTCGGAGCACCATCGCCGGCATGGCCGGCTCCCACAGTCAGGTCGGCTCCTACTGCTGTTCCTCAGGAACTTCCGATTCCTCGTCATCGTCGCCCAAAAGGTCCTTGAGCTTCTTGCTGACATTCACTTTTGTGTCTTTGAATTGCTTTTTGGCCTGCGCCTTCAACATTTCAGTCGCAGCCTCCCGGCTGATTTCCTTGAGTATCCTGGCGGCAATCACTTTTGATAATTCGGTGGGTGTGCCCTTCAGATCATTCAGCTCGATGGCGTCGATTTTTATGTCAGTGTACCGGTCCAGCGATTCCGATTCGAACGCTGCCCGGGAGCCGTTCATCCGGAAGTGGCGAATCACGATTACCGGTTCTTCCACACCGCCAGGGGCCGGGGACGACCCGGAATCTGAATTCTCCTGGTCAAGCGCAGCCATCATCAGGGAAAAATTGGTTTGTCCGCCCAGTTCCTCGATCACGATTTCCGGGTTTTCGATCACCAGCCGCTTGACATCCAGGCTGCCGTAGTCAACCGCCGCTTCGATTCCATTCAGAGTGAACGCATCCTTGTTTTTGAAGCCGGGTGGATTGGCCACGGTGACACTGGAAATGTTCAGCGAGCCGTCCTTGATGCTCGTTTTTACGCTGCCAACGCTGACCGATGTTCCCAATGACAGGGAGCCCACGGTTTCGATGCGCTTCTCTATAAGGGAATCCATGCGGAAGTTGATGAAATACCAGGCAGCCCCGCCAACTAACAGGAGTAAAACAATCAGAATGGTTAGTATCTTTTTCATGACAGGTTCCTCAACGAGATCCGGGTCAAACTGTTGTACTCGGGAAGAATCAGGAAAGACTCCCCCGAATATGACTGCAAGGATACAATATGGCGATGAAAGAAGAGAAAACTACACATTTTGGCTACCGTGAAGTAGCGGTCGGGGAAAAGGCCGGCCTGGTTCGCGGAGTGTTCGATTCGGTCGCCGGCAATTACGACCTGATGAATGACCTGATGTCGCTCGGCGTTCATCGCATCTGGAAACGCGATTTTACCGCCGGTAGCGGCATCGGTCCCGGCGACCGGGTCCTGGACCTGGCAGGCGGCACCGGCGACATCGCCGCCCTGCTCAGCAAAAAAGTCGGCGCTAACGGTCGCGTCATATTGAGTGACATCAATGAAGCCATGCTCAGCGTGGGACGGCAGCGGCTCGAAGACCGGGGCATCGTTGGCAACGTCCGTTACGCGATTGCCAATGCGGAACAACTGCCCTTCGCCAGCGGCGAGTTTGATGCGGTGACCATTGCATTCGGCCTGCGTAACGTGACGGACAAGGACGCAGCCCTGAAAGAAATGCACCGGGTACTGCGCCCCGGGGGCAAACTGCTGATCCTGGAGTTCTCCACGGTTCAGCCGGAGCCGCTGAAAGCGATTTATGACGCCTGGTCTTTCGGGGCTCTTCCGGTTCTTGGTAAGCTGATCGCTGACGATGAAGACAGTTACCGCTACCTGGCAGAGAGTATCCGGAAACATCCGCCGCAGGAAGAACTGGCACAGATGATGGAGGACGCCGGATTCGACGATGTGCATTTTCGTAACCTGACCGGCGGGATCGTCGCGATCCACAGCGGGGTGCACGCCTGAACATGCCCGACTACAAGACGCCGCTCCCGGGGATTTTCGCCGCTATGCTGGAATCGGCAGTAAACCGACTTCTTCAGCTGGATGATGGCTCACGCTCCCGCCAGGAACGGCTCGAAGGGCGGATGCTTCAACTGGATATCGAAGGCATCGGCATCACGCTGTTTTTTGCTTTCAACGGCTACCGGGTGGAAGTCGGCACCCGCTCCTCCTTTGTGCCGGACACGGTGATCAGTGGATCACCGGTGGCCCTGTTCGCCATGGCCGCACCGGAAGAAACCGGCAAGTGGGGCACCCCCGAATCCCGCGTTACCATTACCGGGGACGCCAACCTGGCGCGCGACCTGGAACGCCTGTTTTCGCAGCTGGATCCGGACTGGGAAGGGCGCATTTCCCGGGTTTTCGGAGATGTCTGGGGCCACCAGATCGCCTCGGGGCTGCGTGCAGGGGCGGAACAGGCCCGCCATACAGCCGAAAACGCGAACAGCATGCTCGCCGAATACCTGGAGCAGAGCCAGGCCCCGGTAATCCGCAGCGATGAGTTCGCGGACTTCGCTTCAGCCATCGACGAGACCCGGCAATCGGTCGACCGTCTGGAATCCCGGATACGCCGCCTGGAAAACCCTGAAGAATGATCCATTCTTTGCGTCAATTTGCCCGCATGCTGAAAATTAGTGCGATCCTTTCGCGCTACCAGCTCGACGAGTTCCTGGAGGCCACCCACCTTTACCGGCCAATGCGGTTGCTGCGCCTGGTCACGCCATGGGGCAGATCCGGGCTGGCCGAGAAACCCCGCGGTGAAAGATTGCGGCTGGCGCTGACCGAGATGGGTCCGATCTATGTCAAGTTTGGCCAGATCATCTCAACCAGGCGGGACCTCGTCGCTCCGGACATCGCCGATGAACTGGCCCTGCTGCAGGACCAGGTTCCCCCGTTTCCCGGCGCTGAAGCCCAAACGATCATCGAGGCCGCGTTGAAGAAACCGGTGTCTGAATTGTTCGGTTCATTCGAACTGGAACCGCTGGCATCCGCTTCCATCGCCCAGGTCCATGCCGCCACCCTGCCGGATGGCCGGGAAGTCGTGGTCAAGGTCGTGCGCCCGGGCATCAGCCGGCTGATCCGGCGGGACATTGACCTGTTGATGGCGATCGCCGGCCTGGCGGAAAAATACTGGGCAACCGGTTCCAGGGTGAAACCGACCGAGTTCGTGCGGGAATTCGAAACCTTCATTTTCGACGAACTGGACATGACCCGGGAAGCCTCGAACGCATCGGCTCTGCGGAACAATTTTACCGGCTCCAGGGAACTGTATATCCCGGAAATATACTGGCCGTACTGCGAAGAGCAGGTGCTGGTGATGGAGCGCGTGTCGGGCATTCCGATCAGTGACGTCAAGCGCCTGAGAGACGCCGGCGTCAACCTTGAAAGGCTCGCCAAAATGGGGATCCGCGTATTCTACACGCAGGTTTTCCGGGATAACCTGTTTCATGCCGATATGCACCCCGGAAACATCCTGGTGGATGTCAGAGACCCGGAGAACGCCAGCTATATCGCACTGGATTTCGGGATCGTCGCCAGCCTGACCCCGCTGGACCTTTACTACATTTCCGAAAACTTCCAGGCCCTGTTCAGCCGGGACTACTTCAGGGTGGCGCAGTTGCACATTGATGCCGGCTGGGTGCCTCACGACACGCGAGTGGATGAATTGGAGGCCTCGATACGGGCCGTGGGTGAACCCAGTTTCTCGCGGCCGCTGAACGAGATTTCATTCGGAAACGTGATGCTCAAGCTGTTCCAGGTGGCTTACCGTTTCAAACTGGATATTCAACCCCAGCTGATCATGTTGCAGAAGACCCTGCTGAATATTGAAGGCCTGGGCCGCGAGTTGTATCCCGAACTGGATGTAATGGCTGCTTCCAAACCGGTACTCGAGACCATCCTGAGGGAAAAGCACGGCATCGACCAGGCCGCAAAAGACCTGCGTGAAAAACTTCCGGGGTGGCTCAGCAAGGCGCCGGAAATGCCCGGGCTGCTGCATGACTACCTGAAGCTGGCCACTGAAGGAAAACTGGTCAGCAGGACGGACCCGCACGACCTGGCGCGGCTTAGAGCCGACGGGGAAGCATCCAGCCGGCGAATGTTGAAAGCCGTCTCCGGATCGGCGCTGTTTTTCAGCGGTGCTGTGCTGACCGGGTTGAAAGTGGGTCCATTTTACCTGCTGGATGCTTCCACACCCGGGCTGGTATCCATGGCCATCGGCGCCTGGCTGCTGTTTCGGGCTAATTCCCGGTAGGAGCGAATTTATTCGCGCTTTCATTCGCGCTGTTTTTTCGCGAATGAATTCGCTCCTACGGGTCAATCCCGGCTGGCCATCTCAATATCCAGGTTCAACAACTCCTGGAGGTCACGCCCAAGCTCCAGCAAAGCTTCGTCCGCCTGCTGCAGGTTACGGTAGGCGTCGGCCGCCAGGTAGCCGGCATCCGAACACTCCGAATTGCTCATTTTCAATTCAGCCTCGCTGACCGCGGTAGAGGCTGAATCCAGCTTCAGGTGAATCCAGTAGATCTGCTCGGTTTTCTTCATGATCGCCTGGCGCAGCGCCTGCATGTCGACTTCCGGCTGTGGTGATTTTTCCTGGCAAGCGGAAACAACAACCCCTCCCAGGAACAGAAGGGACAACATCAGCGATCGGCGCATTTCGGAATCTCCATTCGTGGAACAGTGTCAACAAGTACCAGTGTAAAGGTTCCGGCTTGCGTTTTTCGAATTTCGGTATTATACTTACCTACAAGTAAGTCAGAGAGACGGCATGAGCCAGGTCAGCAGTACAAGAGAACAGATCATCGACACGGCGTTTCAGCTGATGCTGCAGCGTGGCATGAATGGATTCAGCTACCGCGATATCGCCAAACCGCTCGGCGTGAAAAATGCGGCCATTCACTATCATTTCCCGAACAAGACGGATCTGATCAGGGCCCTGATTGATGAAAACCACCAGCTTTTGCGCCGTTCGACCTCGGAATTCATGGCGTATGGAGGTAATGCCCGGACCCAGTTGGAAGGTTTGTTTGCGTTCACCATGAATCAGTGCAAATGTGGGCGCCCCATATGCATGGTAGGAGCCCTGGCCATTGATTACGACGAACTCAGCGATGAGCTCAAGGCTGCCAACAACCGCTTCATGAAAGATTCAGTAAACTGGCTGACCAGGGTGATGGAGGTCGGCCGGAAACAGGAAGAGTTTCATTTCGGCGGAGAAGCGATGTCCAAGGCGGTATCGATCCTGGCGATGATCCAGGGAGCCCGGCAACTGGCGCGGGTACATGGCCTGGATTACCTGGATAAAATTTTCCAGCAGATTCGTATCGACCTCGGAATAACCGACTAAAAATTTTTGTTTGTTCAACTTACTTATTAGTAAGTATTATGGAGTATAAAGATGAAAACACATGCAATCGAATGGGACGGGCTCAAGCGCCTGAAAAATCCAGCCACACGCAACCCGGTCGACAAACTGAACAGCCTCACCCGCCTGGTTAGCAGGACGATACTGACCCTGGCTTCCGCCCTGGCACTGATCACGGGCGCCGCCTGGCTGGTTACCGTACCGGACCTGGTTGTTTACCTGCAGGCCGCTCTTTGGACATCTGGCTTTCTGTTCTTTGGCCTGGCGCTCGAGTCAGAAAAAACCACCATCGGCCTCAGCCTGGCCACCGGTTTCGCGCTGCCCTTGCTCGCCTGGTTGAGCTCGAAGGTCGCCGTGGAATTCTCGATCGTTGGCGTTGCACTGGTGGCGGTGTGGGTAGCCGCGGCTATCTACGCAAAATCGCCCACCACCGGGCAATATTGAGCAAACTCATCAGTGATGCCGACACGTACGTCAGCGCCGCAGCCCTCAGAAGACGGCGTGCATGCCGCTCATCGGAGGGATAAAGTACGTCCTGCTTTTTCAGCAGCGGCATCGCCCTGCCGAAACTGGCGTCGAACTCGGTAGGCAGGGTCAACGCATGTATCACGACTGCAGAACCCAGCGTCAGCAAGCCCCCAAGCGCCATCAGGAGTCCCGCGACCGGCAAGCGGGTGATCCCGATGATTAGCGGGGTCGCCATCATCAGGACCGCGCCGGTTTTTTCCACCGGGCCTACCCACTTCACGAGACGCGTGCGCAATAGTAATGGTGCGAACTCTTCCGCGTCCTGCAATGCGTGCCCGACTTCGTGTGCGGCAATCGTGATCGCGGTCAACGATTTGCCTTCAAAGTTCTGCTGGGTCAGCCGCACAACTTTTTCCACGGGATCATAATGATCGCCGTTTTCAGTGATCTCGGCACGTACATGCCCGAGACCAAGGGAGTCCAGCAATTTACGGGCGGTCTCGCCTCCGCTGTATCCATAACGATCCGCTGGGGAATGGTAGCGCGTCATGACGCGTTTTACCCAGAGGCCCGGGCCCACGGCAAGCGCCAGTAACCCGATCAGTATGAGTAAGATATGCATGGGCCAGGCTTTGACCTACAACACCGGTTCAAGGAAGAAAAAGAAGGAGCTGAGGAATACCACGTTAATCTGCCTGTTCGTCCTGATCACTTCCGGAAAACTACCGACCGAATAATAATTGCGGTAAAAATCAGGCGAGCCGGGCGGCACCGCCTGCTTGCCCGGCGCCAACTCGTAGACCGAGGTGGCGCCGTATGACCACGGCTTGAACTGGGGAATGGTTTTTTTTACCGGAGCCAGGGCGCTTTTTACCTGTTCCTTATCCGGCTTTAAAGCAACAACCCAGCTGTTCTCGGGCTCAATGTCGCGGCGAATCAGATGTTCCAGCTTGCGGGCAAATTTTTCATCCCACACGATCAGGCCATTCTCGGTATTGAATCCTTCAGAACGCGGGTCAAAATTGTGCGACCCGATCATGGCCACACGGCCATCGACGACAAACGATTTGGAATGCAGCCCAACGCGGGGAGCGGGCATCGGGATCACGGAATTGTCCCCCGAAACAACGGATTCGCTGACCATACCCCGCTTATTCTCTTCGATCAGCTCAGACCAGCGCGGAAAGAACTCCGGCGCATCAAGCGGAAACGGCTTGAACTCATACATCCGGAATCCCAGCGTCTTCACATATCGTTTCTTGTGCCGGTGAGTATTTGCGTACACAGTATCGGCATCAGTGGAGGCCAGGGAATTGGTGGAAAAGACGAGCTCGATCTCCGGGTTTTGTTCGCGCAATTCCGCGAAAATACCGCGGGCCCGCCTGGATAGGACCATGTAGGGCGACTGGATGACCACCGACCGTTTAGCCGACAGGATCACATCGTATAATTCGCTGGTGATGTCTTCAGGCACGGCCTCATCCTCGATTTCGTGCTTGCGCGGCCGGTCCGAAAAGTACGCAAGGCGCTCCACGTCAATCGCGGGTTCGACAAACAGTTTCTCTATTTGCTCCGAGTCTTCAATCTGCTCCAACAGGGGGAGCAAACGTTCCGCCGGCCGGTAAGGCTTAAGGTTGCCGGGATCACCCTTGAAAAGCTCCGCCGCGACGTCACGCAGGTGCTGCACCGGGATGGTCTTCCTGCCAAACCAGAACCAGTCGAACGATTCACGCATCTCGCGCGCCGTCCTTCCGAAAACCAGCACATCCCGGTCTTTGAAATCATAGTTCGGGTCATAGTCGAAATACCGGTCAGCGATGTTGCGCCCTCCGATCAAGCCGGCCAGGTCATCAACCACCAGCAGCTTGTTATGCATGCGCTGATTGACTCTGCGGAAACAGCATGCCATTCCGTTGATCCAGTCGTGGTTGGCCATTTTCGCCTTGTAAAATGACGGATTGTAAAAACGGATCTCAAAGTTACTGTGCGCCATCGCCAGGCGCAGCAGGTACTGCACATCCGAAAACGAAAACATCTGGTCCAGCAGCAGTCGAACCTTGACCCCGCGCCGGGCTGCATCGAGCAGTTCGTGAAGGACCAACTGGCCGGTATCATCCTTGCGAAGGATGAAATTCTGCAGGTCTATGTAGCGCTGGGCGGCGCGGATCATGTGAATCCGGAGCTTCAGAGCATCCTCGCCGTATTCGATCAGTGTCAGTTGATAGCGACCGTCCCGGTCGGCTTGTCTTGCCTGCTCGAGAACCGGCGACGGCACGGCGCAGCGGTCGATATCCCGCGGAAAACAGGTCAGTCCGGTTTCCTGCTGATCCGTCACGCGCCTGTCCACTTCCCTGACTTTTTTGGCCGACAGGGAACAACCCGACAAAAACAGCAGGGTGATAAACGTGAACAGTAAGTTTCGAGCCACCTTCAACGGCCGGCCGGTCGAGCCGCCAGCAGGCGGAAAGCCCTGACCCCCGTAACCTTGTCCCGCACGGCGACCGCGCCGAGGAAATCACTGTCCGGTCGCACTACGCCCAGCATCCAGTCCCCGGCAGGCTCGTCCTCAAAATCCAGCAACGCGGCGGGACGGCCCAAATCCGTTTCCACCGTGAAGCGGGCAAACTGGTTGGCGATTCCAAGGCCGGAGGCCTTGACCACCGCCTCCTTGCAGGCCCAAACACGCAGAAAAGCCGCATCGATTTCATCAGCCGGCAGGACGGACAGCGCATCTGCTTCGGCCGGGCTGAAATAGCGCCGGGCAACCCCGAGGGCATCGTGCGCCCGGCGCCCGGCCGGTTCCAGGTCCACGCCAATGTGGCTGGTAGTGCAAAAGCCGATCAGTAGCCGATCCTCACTTTTCGCCATGCTGAAGCGTAATTCGCTGTCATGGACCGAGGCGTCTAGTACGGGCTTGCCGCGTTGTTTACGGTTAATCTGCACGGATTTTCCCGGCAACCCGAGATATGCCCCGAGCAGAAGCCGCAGGTAGAAGCGGCGGGCAAAACGCAATTGACCGGTGGTCACATGACCGTCGCCTCCCAGCGCTTCACGCAGCGAACCGGCAAGCCCTCCCAGGTCCAGAAACCACAAATGCACTTCTCCGGGCGAAGGCGCCTTCAGGGCGGGCAAAGGAATCGTGCACGGTTCGAAATCCTCCTCGCCGGCAAGAAGTCCGTTTGAGTTTCCTTCCATCATGATGCCGCCAGTTTATCTCAAGGAGACCCCGCTTAACTACACGCGGCCACAATGGCGGCTGGGCGGGGTGCGCCGTTCACGGGCAAGGCCTTGAAGGGTCGATAAATAGCCTATACTTGTATTTTTGGACTTTCCCTCCGGCGAACCTGATGAAATTCAAGAATGTTGTCATTCAATCCCTTGCGGCAGTTGAACCACCGATACGAGTCACCTCGAAGGAAATTGAGCAGAAACTCAAACCCACTCTGGACCGGCTCGGAATTCGTGACGACCTGCTTGAGGAGGTCTCCGGTATCGGCGCCCGGCGCTTCTGGGAGAATGGGACCTCCCCGTCCGACGCAGCGACTCTGGCGGCGGAAAAGGCGCTGGATCAATCCGGAATAGACCGCCAGAAGATCGGGGTTATCATCAATACCTCGGTTTGCCGGGACTACCTGGAGCCTTCCACCGCCTGCATCGTTCACGGCAACCTCGGACTGAATGAAAACTGCCTCAATTTCGATGTCGGTAACGCCTGCCTTGCGTTCATGAATGGCATGGATATCGCCGCCCGGATGATTGAACGGGCGGAAGTCGAATACGCCCTGATCGTCGATGGCGAATCCAGCCGGCCCATTACCGAGGCGACGATAGAACGCATGCTGTCCCCGGATATCTCCGCTGACCAGTTCAGGTCGGAATTTGCCTCGCTGACGCTGGGTTCCGGCGCCGCCGCCATGGTGCTGGCGCGCAGGGAACTGGCCCCGGAAGGCCATCCCTACCTGGGAAGCGTTTCCCGGGCAGCCACCGAGTTCAGCCACCTGTGCCGCGGCCAGATGGACCAGATGAAAACCGACACCCGGATTCTGCTGAGCGAAGGCCTCAAACTGGCCGCAAAAACATTCCACGCCGCCCGGATCTCGCTGGGGTGGGTCGCCAGTGAACTGGACCAGTTCATCATCCACCAGGTCAGCAAAGTGCATACCGATTCGCTGGTGAACCTGCTGGGCCTGGACCCGGAGAAAGTTCATGCCATCTACCCGGAGATGGGTAATATCGGGCCCGCCTCGGTGCCGATCGTGCTGGCCAAGGCCGTGGAACTGGGCAGGATCAGCAAAGGCGACCGCGTCGCTCTGCTGGGCATAGGCTCCGGCCTGAATTGCGCGATGGCGGAAGTCGTCTGGTAAGCGCAGACCGGTTCGGAGATCCGTCCCATCAACAGGCCACCAGACGCGCTCTACCCCTTTTCCAGTCACTACCTGGAGGTGCACGGCCAACGGCTGCATTACCTGGACGAGGGGCCACGGGACGCGCCACCGGTGCTGATGCTGCACGGCAACCCGACCTGGTCGTTTTACTATCGCAACCTGGTCATGGCCCTGCGCGACCACTTCCGCTGCATCGTTCCCGATCACCTGGGCTGCGGGCTGTCCGACAAACCCGACGACAGCCACTATGACTACCGCCTGAAAAGCCGTATCGCGGACGTGGACGCCCTGGTCAAACACCTTGATCTCGAGGCGCCACTGACCCTGGTCGTCCACGACTGGGGCGGCGCGATCGGATTTGCCTGGGCGGTTGAACATCCCGGAAGAATAAAAAACCTGGTGGTGCTGAATACGGCGGCTTTTCCGCGGCCGGCAGCGAAAAAAATGCCGGTTGCGCTAAGCCTGGTCCGTGACAGCGCTTTCGGTGCTTTCCTGGTCCGGCGTTTCAACGCGTTTTCAGCGATCGCTGCCCGGGTCGCGTTCAAGAAACCCGTTTCCAGGGCGGTCCGGAAAGCTTACACCCTTCCTTATGATTCTCCCCGGAACCGGATTGCCACGCTCAAATTTGTGCAGGATATTCCGCTGAGCGAAAAAGACCCCGGTTATGACATTTTGATAAATACCGCGAAACGATTACACTTATTGCAGGAAAAGCCCTGTCTGGTCGCATGGGGAGAAAAGGATTTCGTGTTTGACGCGCCTTTCCTCAACCAGTGGATTGACTACTTTCCGGACGCTGAAGTTCATCGTTTCCCGGACTGTGGCCACTACGTGCTCGAAGACGGTGGGCAGGCGTTGATTGATACTATCGTCAACTTTATTGGGATCAGGGAAGATTCGAATCATGGACATGCCAGTGGAAAAAACCTGGAACACGGATGAATTCAACAATGTCGCCAGCGCGCTGACCTGGCAAGCCAGGCGGCAACCCGGCGCCATTGCGATTCACTACCCGAAAAGCAGCACGTTCAAAAAGCACCATTACGAATCCTGCACCTACCGCGATCTGAACGAACTCAGCGATTGCTATGCGCGCGGCTTGCACGCATACGGCATCACCCCGGGCACCCTCACTGCACTGATGCTGACACCCGGCCTGGATTTTTTTGCGATGTTTTTCGCGCTGTTCAAGGCGGGCGCTGTCCCGGTGCTGATCGATCCAGGCATGGGCATGAAACCGTTGAAGCAGTGCCTTGCGGAGGCAGGGCCAAAGGCCTTCATCGGCGTAACAAAAGCCCATTTCGCGCGTAAAATTCTCGGCTGGGCCAAGGAAAGCTGCGAACTGCTGGTCAGTGCCGGACCAACCCTGGGCCTAGGCGGCATCACCCTGAAAAAGCTGAAAGAAATGGGTGGCCCGGCATCCGGCGACGTGATGTATGAGGCCAAGCCGGACGATATGGCCGCGATCCTGTTCACATCCGGAAGCACCGGCGCTCCGAAGGGCGTGGTTTATCGTCACCGGCACTTCAACGCCCAGGTCAAAATGCTCAAAGACGCTTTCGGGATCGAACCGGGCGAAGTCAGCCTGCCGACCTTTCCACCGTTTGCCCTGTTTGACCCGGCGCTCGGTGTGACCACCATTGTTCCCGACATGGACCCGACCCGTCCGGCAGACGCTGACCCCGAAAAACTGGTCCGCACGATCAACCAGTTCAAGGTCACCAATATTTTCGGCTCCCCGGCCCTGCTCGACACCCTGAGCCGATATTGCGTGGACAATCAAATCCGCATGGAATCGGTTACCCGGGTAATCTCTGCCGGCGCCGCCGTCCCGGTGCGTACGATCCGGCGAATGGAGAATGCGCTTTACCGCGACGCCGCGATCCATACCCCCTATGGCGCCACAGAATGTCTCCCGGTCAGCAGCATCAGTGCGGCTCAACTGGATGACCGGATGGTCGACAAGATTGAGTCTGGTGACGGCGTCTGTGTTGGCCTGCCGGTGGAACCCAACCAGGTCAGGATCATTAAAATCAGCGAAATGTCGTTTAATGACATCAGTGAAACGACCGAAATGCCACGGGGCATGCCCGGTGAAATCGTCGTTTCAGGACCGAGCTGCACGGACAGCTACTGGAATCGTGAAACCGATACCCAGATGTCGAAATTTACCGGAGAGAACGGCGAAATCTGGCACCGTATGGGTGACGTCGGCATCATGGACGGCCTCGGCCGCCTCTGGTACTGCGGCCGGGTTTCGCAGCGCATCGAAACCGGCAAAGAAACCCTTTTTGCCGATCAATGCGAAGCTATTTTCAACCAGCACCCCGACCTGCTCCGTTCTGCCGTCGTAGGGATTGGAACCAAAGGCCGGCAGACGCCCGTCTTATGCATTGAAGTGACGGGCAAACTATCACCCGTGGATTCCGAGCGGGTACATTTCGACCTTCTGCAACTCGCCCAGGCCCATTCGATCACCCGCAGCATCCGTTCGGTTCTGTTCCACCCCGGATTTCCGGTGGACATCCGCCACAACTCCAAGATTGGACGTGAAGAACTGGCTGCATGGGCTGAAAAAAAGATGCAGAGTTAGGATCGGAGCCTGTAAATTTGAAGATACTGGTAACTGGTGGCGGCGGATTTCTCGGGAGTTACATTTGCCGCCAGTTATCGGAACTCGGATATGAAGTCATCGCTTTTCAGCGCACACCGGCAAAACAGCTGGAATCCATGGGTGTGCTTTCCGTTTCCGGCGACATCACCGACCCAAAATCACTGTTTGCCGCCTCACAAGGTTGCGACGCCATCATCCACACGGCCGGTAAAGCCGGGATATGGGGCGACCCCGCTGAATTTAGGCGGATTAACATTACAGGCACCGCCAACGTTATCGAAGCCTGCCGGAAAAACACGATACCGATCCTTGTCCATACCAGTTCACCCAGCATCGTTCATTCGGGTGGCGATATCGGCGGCGTGGATGAATCCCTGCCGATAACCGAAAACATTACCGCACCCTACCCGGCAAGCAAGGCAGTAGCGGAGCGCGCAGTGATTTCAGCCAACTCCAGTGGGCTCAAAACGGTGGCCTTGCGCCCGCACCTGATTTGGGGGCCGGGTGATCCGCATATACTGCCGAGGCTTGTGGCGAAAGTGAAAAACGGTACCCTGGCCCTTCCCGGGCCGGATAAGGTGGTCGATACGATTTACGTTGAAAACGCCGCATTGGCGCACGTCAAAGCATTGGGAGAGTTATCTGCAGCGGCCCGTTGCGCCGGAAAAGCCTACTTCGTGACCAACAACGAGCCGATGCCGCAGGGTGAGATCATCAAGAAATTGCTGGCAGCCATTGGAATCGAAGTCAGGATTCGTGCCGTGCCGGTTGTTTTGGCTAAAACAGCCGGCGTCATCTGCGAGATGACCTGGTCGGTTTTCGGTTTCAAATCAGAACCACCGGTGACACGGTTCTCCGTCGAACAACTGGCTACAGCCCATTGGTTCAATACGAGCGCTGCCAAGCGGGATTTTGACTATGAGCCGACCATCAGTATCAATGAGGGTCTACAGCGCCTGCGGGAGCAGGGTCTGTAAGAATTCGCCTTTAAGCGCTATTGCTGGGCAGCTTTGAACGCCTTGTCACAAGCCTGCTTTGTCAGGTAGCAGGGATTTCCGATTTGCGCGCGGTCGTTGATACTGGCTTCTTCCTTGCCATTATCATCCTTGGTTACAGCCAGGAGTTTTGGCGGCTTCCAGGCCTCGGCAAGATACACACACTGTTCCCAACTGGAATCCGCGGGGAGGTCCACGACCAAAATGGCGTCCTGGCCATACACGCAGGATGCATAGTCCGCGTACTTGGTTTCACCGCGTTTGTACTCGCAGGCAAATGCAAGGCCAGCGCTTGCTGTCAAAATCACTGCGAGTGCGAATGTTACGGCAGTCCTGATCATTTCCGTTCCTCCACGATGTAGACGGCCCGGATATATTCAAGCATTTTGCGCCGGAAGACCGTATGACGTCCGTCAAGCAACTGACAATAAAGGGCAATTTTCCTGACGTATTTGGGCCTGGTGGGGTAAATCGCAGGTAGCAAAGCCGAGGTGAGCGTTTATAAGCGACTGATTTATAGTCTATTAATAAGATTCAATTTTTTGGCTCGAATTTTGCATATATAGAATCGTACTAACTAGCTGTGTGGTAGCAGCTGGAGGGAAGAATCGAGGCCCCGATCCTCATCAGCCCGACCGGGGCTTCGAATCTCCCGCAAATTACAGAATTTGACGAATTATCGCCACCTGCAAGCTGACCAGAGATCAGTGGGTATTTTTCCCGCCAAAATGGAAACTTACCCCGCAACCACGTTAAAAATGAATAATGTGGGAACACCCTTCAAACCCGGCCCAGGCCGGGTTTTTCTTTCACCGGTATTCCGTGTGCCTGCGATCAGCGTTTTTTCCGGGGTATCCCACCCATTGGGCGTCCACGAATTTTTCGCACGTAATATTCGATGCGGCTGTAGTCGAGCAACTCCAGGTCTGTCCCGGCAATGTTCTCGTATCTGCCATGATATTTGTGTTTCACCCAGGCGTTAATATCCATCCGGCGACCGTGTTCGAACAGGCTGTTGTTGACCGGGTGGAAGCCCGGCTTCTGGAGGAAAGCTGTGCCAAAATCGATCACGCAGGGCTTTTCATCTGCGGTGACAAGGATATTGGATTTGGATTTGAGGTCACCATGGCTCACACCACGTTGGTGAAATGAACGCAGGACCAGCAGAAGTTCCTCAAACCAGCGCTCCCTGTCTGTCCATGTTGCGTCACGGTAGGGTCTCGCCTGGACGTGCTCGATCACCAGGTAGCGCCCGTCGATCATTCCGTAGCATTCCGGAATGCCTTTCAGTCCGGCCATCCGCTGATAAGCCTGGTATTCGCGCAACAGGGTTCGCTCCCTCACTTTTCGGAGCAGTCCCCGGCCCATCGCCGTTTTTACCACCACGTGCAAGCCGTTGGACTGGTACTCCAGAAGGGTGCCCTGGTTGCTGACCGCCAGGATATTTTCGCGCTTTTGAAGGCTGCGCTCGATCCAATTCCGGAATTCCGGCTGGTTGATCAGCTTAAGCATTTGTGGTCCAAAGAGCCTCTGACTTATTATGCGCAGGCGCATTATTCTGATTGACCGAAATCATAACACCAGGGACCACCATGAAATTCAGAAAACTTGCTTCAGGCATGGTCACATTTTTTTTGAGTGCCGGCGCCACAGCCGCGACCGGGCCGGAGCCCTACCCCTCAACTTACCAGCCATTGCCTTCCGGGTCGGTGCTGATTGTCAACGCAACCATTCTGACCGGTGCCGGGGAACGCATCGAGCATGGCAACCTTTTGATGTCAGGCGGCCGGATTGAGCGGGTGCAGGGAGATGAAATTGAATTTGAAGCGGGTACAACCGAGATCATCGACGCCGCAGGTCGCTGGGTCACACCCGGCCTGATAGATATTCACTCGCACCTCGGCGTCTACGCCAGCCCTTCCATCGAGGCCCACTCGGATGGCAATGAAATGACGGCTCCGGCCACGGCACAGGTCTGGGCCGAGCACAGCGTCTGGCCCCAGGATCCCGGGTTCAGCCGGGCACTTGCCGGCGGCGTGACGTCGCTGCAGGTACTGCCGGGCTCCGCCAACCTGATTGGCGGCCGCGGAGTGACGTTGAAAAACGTTCCGTCAGTAACCTACCAGGGCATGAAATTCCCATCCGCACCCTACGGGCTGAAAATGGCTTGCGGTGAAAATCCCAAGCGGGTCTATGGAGAAAAAGGGCTGGCGCCATCGACCCGGATGGGAAACATGGCGGGTTACCGGGCCCAGTGGATCGAAGCACAGCGATACATCCAGGATTGGAAAGATTATGAAAGCGGCAACACCGAAAAGAAAACCGCCAAAAGCGGGCCGGTCACACGGCCGGTTCGCGACCTGAGGCTGGAAACCCTCGCGGGGGCGCTCAAGGGAGAAATCCTGGTGCACATGCATTGCTACCGTGCTGACGAAATGGCGACGATTCTCGACATGGCGAACGAGTTCGGTTATCACGTCAGCGCGTTCCACCACGGCGTGGAGGCCTACAAAATAGCCGGTTTGCTGGCAGAAAGCGGCGTTTGCGGAGCGCTGTGGGCTGACTGGTGGGGCTTCAAGGCAGAAGCCTATGACGGCATCCAGGAGAATATTGCGCTGGTTGACCGGCCTGAAGGCAGTTGCGCTATCGTGCATTCGGATTCTTCCGAGGGAATCCAGCGCCTGAACCAGGAAGCAGCCAAGGCCATGACACGCGGCCGCCTGGCCGGCATGGATATTCCCGAAGAACGGGCCATCGGCTGGATAACGGCCAACCCGGCCAAAGCAATGGGCATCCTGGATCAGACCGGAACCCTCGAAGCCGGAAAAATGGCCGATGTGGTCATCTGGAACGGCAACCCGTTCAGCGTGTATGCCAAGGCTGACCAGGTTTTCGTGGATGGCGCACTGCTTTACGACCGCCACGACCCGGCACGCCGGCCGGTGTCCGATTTTGAGCTTGGCCAACAACAGGGAGCAGCAGAATGAGCCGCCAGAATGCTAAATCCAGGTACACAGGCTGCATGCTTGTACTGATGCTCGGCCTGCTCGGCACCGTCAATCTCCTTGCGGATTCCCTGTTCATCAATGACGCCACGGTTTACAGCATGAGCAGCATGGTGCCCCTGCAGGACGGCGATATCCTGGTCCGCGACGGGCATATCGAGGCAGTCGCAGTCGGTCTGACCGCTCCTGCGGACGCCACCGTCATCGAAGCGCGGGGACGGCCCGTTACGCCGGGCTTTTTCGCCGGCATTACCGAACTGGGTCTGGATGAGATATCCGCCGTTGATTCTTCCGTTGACAGCGGCCTGGCGGTCGCGGCCCTGAGACCGGAGTTTGACGTGACGACCGCATATAACCCGCATTCCACTTCGATACCCGTCACCCGGATCGAGGGTTACACCTGGAGCATGCTGGGCGCAGACCGCTCGGGCAGCATCATCGGCGGCCAGGGACGTGCGGTGTCGCTCGACGGCTCCTACCGGTCATTCCTCGGTAAACGGGTCCTGTTCATCGACGTCGGGGCCGATGCCTCCGGAAAGAGCGGCGAATCGCGCGCCGGGCAATGGATGTTGCTGGACCAGGCGATGGCCGAATCTGCAGCGGAGGTGCAATGGTCACCTGATCCGCTGCTGACGATCGCCGGGCGTAATACGCTGGCCGCTTACCGGGAAGGCGGAATCGTCGTGTTCAACGCGGACCGCGCCAGCGACATCCTGCAGGTGATTGAATTTTCCTCCCGTCACGGCTTGCGCGCCGTAATCAGCGGCGGTGCCGAGGCATGGATGGTTGCAGACCAGCTGGCGGAGGCCGGGATGCCGGTGTTGATTGACGCATTGTCAAACCTGCCCGGAAACTTCGACGAAATCGGCGCGCGGCTGGACAACGCGACGATCCTCAACGCAGCCGGGGTCACGATTGCCTTTTATGGCGCCGGCACCCACCAGGCGCGCAAGCTCCGGCAAGTCGCCGGAAATGCCGTCGCCCATGGCCTGCCTTATGAATCCGGGCTCAGAGCTATGACCATCAACCCGGCGATTATCTTTGCTCTGGGCAGTGAATACGGCAGCCTCGAGCCCGGAAGCATCGCGGACATGGTCATCTGGAACGGTGACCCGCTTGAAGTGACCTCGGTTGCGGACCAGGTCATCATCGGGGGCGAGCCCATCAAGATGGTTTCACGCCAGACCCTGTTGCGGGACCGGTACCTGCCGGAGGAGACCGACATGCCCCGCGCCTACATCAAACCGTAGGAGCGAATTTATTCGCGATTGAAATCGCTCCTACTCACCGTTCAGGTAGTCCACCACCAGGTTGCTGAAAATCCGCACACCGACCTCGAGATTTGGTTCATACATGTCGAAAAACGGCGAGTGATTGGCAGCCAGTGTTGCCGGGTCGACGTCCGGCGGCCCGTTACCCAGGAACAGGAACAGTCCGGGCGTCTGCTCGGCATAGACGGAGAAGTCCTCGGCCACGGTCTGTGGCGTGATGTCATGCACCGTGGTAACGCGCTGCAAGGTGGGCAACATCCGGGCCAGCAGTTCCGGATCGTTGATAACCGCAGGCGTCCCCAGGCCCACTTCGAATTCGATTTCGCCCCCGGCAGCCTCGGCAATGGCCCGGGCGGTGCGCTCCATGCGCGCATGGATATCCCGCCGCATGGCCTCGTCAAAGGTGCGTATGGTGCCTTCCATCACGACTTCGTCGGGGATCACGTTGCCGCGAATGCCGCCGGCGATGTGCCCGACGCTGATAATCGATGGCGCCAGCGTGACGTCCACCTGGCGACTCTCGATGGTCTGAAAAGCCATGACGATCTGGGCCGCCAGGACAATCGGATCCACGCCCTTCCAGGGCATTGCCCCGTGGGTCTGCCGGCCTTTGACTACCATTTTGAAGCTGTCGGCCGCCGCCATCAGCGGACCCGGCCGCACGGCGATCTCACCGCCTGGCGTGCTGATGCCGACGTGGATGCCAAATACGGCGTCGGGCTTACGTTCTTCAAAGATACCTTCTTTCAGCATCAGGCTGGCGCCGCCTTCTTCATCTCCGGGAGGACCTTCTTCGGCCGGCTGGAAAATCAACATGACCGAACCGGCCAATTGATCCTTCACGGAATTCAGCACCCAGGCTGAACCGAGCAACATGGCCATGTGGTTGTCGTGCCCACAGGCATGCATCACGCCCGTTTGCTCGCCGTTGTATTGGTCAGTGGCCTGTGAAGCGAACGGAAGCCCGGTTTGCTCGGTGACCGGCAGGGCGTCCATATCCGTGCGAATCGCCACCAGCGGACCGGGTTTACCGCCCTCGATGATCGCGACCACACCCGTGTGCGCGATTCCCGTGACCGGCTCAAGTCCCATTTCGCGCAGGGCTGCGGCGATTTTTTCAGCTGTGTTGAATTCACGGTTGCTCAGTTCCGGGTTCTGGTGGAACCAGCGCCGCCATTCAACTACCTGGGTCTGCGCTTCGGATGCAAGCCGGTCAATTTGGGCGGGGGTTACCTGGGCGTGTGACGTGACCGGAATCAAAAGAAGAGGTAAAAGCCATTTAATTTTCATCATCATTTCCTCGTTTTCCGTAGGAGCGATTTCAATCGCGATTGGGTTTTGCGCATCGCGAACGCACGACGGCATTCCAACAGGACTTCTTTGCCTGCGGCAAAACCGTCCTGTTTGCATCGCCTGTGCTAAATCGCTCCTACCTTACAATCGCCCGGCCCGATGACCAGCGCGGATCGGACCCTGCGCTGACCTTCCCGGTCTCCAGGTTCCACATGACGCCATGCATATTTCCCCAGGTGCTGTCGCGCACTTCGACGTCGTGCCCCATGGCTTCCAGGGCTTCGACCTGCTCTGCCGTGAAAGCGCCGGCTTCGGCCGATATCCGGTCAGGCTCATACTGGTGATGGAACCGCGGCAGGGACACCCAGGACTCGGGTTCGTGGCCTTGCATGAAGTCCAGGATGCCCAACAGCACCATCGTGATGATCCGGCTGCCGCCCGGAGTGCCGATCACTGCTCGCTTGTCTTCACCGATCATGAAGGTTGGCGTCATGCTCGACAGCGGCCGCTTGTACGGCTGGATTTCGTTGGCTGCAAAACCGATCAGGCCATAGGCGTTGGGCTCACCTTCCTTGGCGGAAAAGTCATCCATTTCATTATTCACCACGAACCCGGTCCCGGGTGGCATGAAAGTCGAGCCGAAGGGCGTATTCACGGTCAGCGTCGCGGCAACCATGTTGCCTTCCGCGTCGATGATCGAGAAATGGGTGGTGTCGGTACCCCCGGGAATCTGATCGTTACCGGCCAGCATGCTGCTGGGAGTGGCGCGATCCGGACGGATCGAAGCCCGCAATCCGTCGGCATAGTACTGGCTGATGAGCATCTCCACCGGGATTTCAACGAAATCCGGGTCGCCGAGGTAAATAGCCCGGTCACGGTATGCCCTGCGCATGGCCTCCACGATCAGATGCGTGCGCAATACCGGGTCAAGATCGTTGATCGGGTAAGGTTCCAGGATGTTCAGGATTTCGGCGATCGCCACGCCACCGGAAGACGGAGGCGGCGCCGTGATCAGTTCGTAGTCGCCGTACATGGTGCGGATGGGGTCACGCTCCTTGACCACGTAGGAAGCCAGGTCTTCCATGGTCCAGATACCACCGGCTTCACGCACGCCCTTGATGATCCGCTCCGCGACCGGCCCGGTATAAAAACCCGCAGCACCGCGTTCGGCCACGTTTTCCAGCACCCAGGCCAGGTCAGGTGACTTGATGATGTAGCCAACGGGCGGTATTTCGCCGTCCGCCAGGTACGCCTCACTGGCCGCCGGCCAGCGCTTTACGGTCTTTATCCGGTAGCCCATCAGCTCATGAAACTTGTCATCAACCGGAAAGCCTTCACGGGCGATCCGGATGGCCGGTTGCAGGCTGGTTGCCAGTGGCAGGCGGCCGTAGTTCTTCGCCAGGTGCTCAAGCCCGGCGATCTCGCCCGGTATGGCGCCTGCGAGCGGTCCGTTCACCGCCAGGTCGCGAACCACGTTCCCTTCTGCATCCAGGTACATATCCTTGCTGGCGGCGCCCGGGGCCTGCTCGCGTGCGTCGATCATGGTCTCAAAGCCATCTTCCACCCGGTGGATCAGCCAGAAAGCGCCTCCGCCGATACCGGAACTGGTCGGCTCGACCACCGCCAGCGCCGCGCTGACCGCGATGGCTGCGTCGAAGGCGTTTCCACCCTGGGCCAGGATCTCGTGCCCGGCTTCGGTCGCCAGGTAGTGCGCGCTCGCAATGGCGGCTTTGCCTGGAACCCGCTCAGCGGCCAGTCCGGCATTCGCCCATGACAGAACCAGGCAAATCATTGCCAGCTGCATTATTTTCATGACCAGGGCGCTTACACGGACGTCAGGCGTCGATATTTTTCCCACAGTTTTTCCTCGGTTTCTACATGGTCAGGGTCTTTCGGGATGCATTCCACCGGGCAAACCTCGACGCATTGCGGTGTATCGAAATGCCCGACGCATTCGGTGCATTTCATGGGATCGATCTCGTAAAATTCGAGGCCCTGGTAGATCGCCTCATTGGGGCATTCAGGCTCACAGACATCGCAATTGATGCACTCTTCAGTGATCTTGAGCGACAAGGACCTACCCCAGTTCCTTGAAGCGCAGTTGCATGGCCTGCTGAACTTCCTTGCATACAAACTCGGATACATCGCCGTTCAGGCGGGCAACTTCCTTGACCAGGGACGAGGAAATGAAGCTGTAATCCTCATCGGGCGTCAGGAACATCGTCTCGACATTTGGCGCAATGTGCCGGTTCATGCTGGCCAGCTGGAACTCGTACTCGAAGTCAGACACAGCGCGCAGGCCACGAATAATGACCGATGCGCCTATTTGCTGCACAAACTCCACCAACAGGTTACTGAAGCCCACGACTTCGACGTTATCCAGGCCAACCATTTCGTGCTCTACCAGCAGAATCCGCTCTTCCAGGCTGAACAGCGGCTTTTTATGGGGGCTCTCTGCAATGGCAATAATCACCTTCGAAAACACGCGCGCGGCACGGGATACCAGGTCGGTATGGCCGTTGGTGATGGGGTCGAACGTGCCTGGATAGACCGCGATCCGGTTTGGCTTCATTTCGGCGTCATTCCATGGTTTCAGCAAACAGGCATTGTACCCGTTTTGCTAAATTTTTTTCAGCAGGCGCATGCGCACATCACCCATGACCTGTTCCCTGGCAATTTCCCAGTCCGGACCCGGCGCCAACCCCGGCGAATCAAGGGCTGTCTCGACGTACACGAAGCCCCCCTCGCGCACACAGTGCCGTCCCGTCAGCAACTCCAGTGCGCGGGTTTCCAGGCCGGCCCCGAAGGGTGGATCGATAAACACGATATCCAGGGAGTGCGGCTCACATTGAGCCAGCCAGGCGAGTGCATCGCCCTGGATCAGTTCAACCTGTTGGGCTTTCAGCCGCGTCAGACTCTCACGTATTTCGTCGGCTGCCGGTTTCGACTTTTCAAGCAGCGTGACCCGGGCGGCGCCGCGTGATGCGGCCTCCAGGCCCAGCACACCGCTTCCGGCAAACAGGTCGACACACTCTGCACCCCGGAGATGCATCTGCAGCCAGTTGAACAGAGTCTCCCGGCTCCGGTCGCCGGAAGGCCGCAGACCCGGAAGATCCCGCACGCGCAAGCGCGTACCCCGCCATTTCCCGCCGATGATTCTAACTGTCCCCGGTTGCTTGCTGCTCATTGCCATACTCATTGCCGTACTCATCGCCCGATCAGCCCTATTCCGGAAGCCTGATCCTTGAACACGGATCCTTTGCCCCCAAAATTAAGGAACCCCTGATCAATTATACTCAGAGACTCCCTGGCATTACGCCCCGTCACTGACCGAGGACAGCCACAGCATGCTGCGCATATTCCGAAAAAACAAGAACAAGCCCGGTGCGGTGCAGGATGTCCAGCTACGCCCCGCCGAAGCTTCCGGCCAGGATGCGCTGGAGCTGCGCCTGGAAGATACACGCAGGCAACTCGGGAAAAGACTCGGGGCGCTGCTGACCAACCGCAGCTCGATTGATGAAGACTTGCTGGATGAAATCGAAACCACGCTGATCACGTCCGATATCGGCGTGAACGCCGCCCTTGAAATCGTCGAAAACCTGCGCTCAGCAATGGCCAACCGGGTGATCACGGATCCCGGACAAGTTCTGCCAGCCGTCCAGGCCGAGCTGTATGAGCTGATCGAACCCTGTGAACAGTTCCTGGCGGTCGACCAGGATAAAAAACCGTTTGTGATCCTGATGGTGGGTGTAAACGGAGCGGGTAAGACGACCACCATCGGCAAGCTGGCCCAGCGTTACAAGGAAGACGGACTCAAGGTCATGCTGGCGGCGGGGGACACCTTCCGTGCCGCAGCGGTCGAACAGTTGAAATCATGGGGCGAGCGCAACCAGATTCCGGTCGTGTCCCAGGGCAGCGGCGCGGATTCGGCGGCTGTTATTTTCGATGCACTGCAGTCGGCGAAAGCCCGTGGCATTGATGTACTGATAGCGGATACCGCCGGGCGCCTTCATACACAGCACAACCTGATGGAGGAACTGAAGAAGATCCACCGGGTGATGAGCCGGATCGACCCGTCGGCACCGCATGAGATCATGCTGGTGGTTGATGCGGGCACCGGGCAGAACGCACTCAACCAGGCCCGCGAATTCAAACAGGCGATTGGCGTGACCGGTATCACCATCACCAAGCTGGACGGAACCGCCCGGGGTGGTGTGTTGTTCGGTATCGCGCACGAACTGGGCGTACCCATCCGGTTTATCGGCGTAGGCGAGGCAGCCAAGGACTTGCGGCCGTTTGACGCCGGGTCCTTCGTCAACGCGATCCTGCCGATCGACTGAGCCGTGGCCGCAACCAGGCTATCTCCCTTTGCAGAACGGCTGCTTCGATGGTGGGACGAACACGGCCGTAAAGACCTGCCCTGGCAGCATCCGCGCACGCCCTATCGCGTGTGGATTTCCGAGATCATGCTGCAGCAGACCCAGGTTGCAACCGTGATACCGTATTTTGAGCGCTGGATGACGTCATTTCCTGATCTATCCTCGCTGGCTGCAGCGTCACTGGACGACGTGCTTTCACATTGGTCCGGACTGGGCTACTACGCGCGCGCCCGCAACCTGCACAAGGCCGCCCTGGTGTGCATGGACCGGCACAAAGGACAGCTCCCGCAGGGCGCCGAGAACCTGGCGGCCCTGCCCGGCATAGGCCAAAGCACGGCGAATGCCATCGTGTCGCAGTCCACCGGTCAGCCCGCGCCGGTCCTGGATGGAAACGTGCGCCGGGTGCTGGCCCGGCATGCCGCGGTGGCGGGTTGGACGGGGAAGTCATCGGTTCAGCAACGGCTTTGGCAAGAAGCTGAATCCCGCTTGCCGGAAAGCCGCGGCGCCGACTACACGCAAGCAATCATGGACCTCGGCGCGATGCTGTGCACCCGTTCAGCCCCCGGCTGTGAGCAATGCCCGGTAAATTCCGATTGCCGCGCCCTGGCGCTGGGACAGGTAGGGGACTTTCCGTCGCGAAAGCCGGCCACCCGGGTCAGCGACAGGACCCTGCATATGCTTATCCTGCGGGACGACGACAACCGGGTGCTGCTGGAAAAACGGGCGCCGGCCGGCATCTGGGGCGGCCTGTGGTGTTTACCCGAAGGCGAAAGCATTGAAGCCGTCAGCGCGGCCCTGGGTGTATCCTGCACCCGAGTGACCACGTTGACGCCGGTGGAACACCGGCTCAGCCATATCCGGATGAGCATTGTTCCGGCATTGGCGACCGCTTTTGATGCCAGGCAGGTAAAATGCTCCCGGCAGATGGACTGGTTTGACTGCGCCCAGCAAGAGGCCCTCGGAATGCCCAAACCGGTCACCGAATTGTTGAAAAAACTGAACAACGGAGAATTTGCATGACCCGAAAAGTGAAATGCCTTGCGCTTGGCGAAGAACTGGATGGACTGGCCTTCCAGCCCTACCCCGGCGAGCTTGGCAAGAAAATATTTGAAAATATCTCGCAGCAAGCCTGGCAGAAATGGATGGCCCATCAAACCATGCTGATTAATGAGAACCGCTTGTCGCCGATCAACCCGGACCACCGGAAGTACCTCGAGGGCGAAATGGTGAAATACCTGTTCGAAGGGGTCACCGATGCGCCGGAAGGCTACGTCCCGCCCGAAGAAGAAAACCAGGCATGAGGCCGGTCGAATGGCTGCCAGCGCTGATCGCGGCGATATCCGCCTTCGTGGTTGGCGGCCTGTGGTACTCGCCCCTGCTGTTCGGAAAAACCTGGCAAAAAGAGGCCGGGCTCAGTGATGAACAGCTTGCAGCCTCGAACAAGGGCATGATCTTCGGTGTTTCTTTCATACTCTGCCTGATCGCCGCCGCAGCCTTTTCGGCCGTGATCGGGCCGGAACCCAGCACCTTCATGGCCCTGCATTCCGGCATTGGCGTCGGGCTGGCCTGGGTGGCGACCTCTTTCGGGGTAAATTACCTGTTCGAATTGAAAAGCCTGAAGTTGTGGCTGATCAACGCCGGCTACCACAGCGTGCAGTTTACGATTTACGGCGTGGTTTTCGGCCTGATGTAGTGAATTGCGTGACAGGGCACTGGGTTGACTTTGACAGCCCTTAAAGGTTTAATACTGCGCCTCACCCAATACCATGCCCAGGTAGCTCAGTCGGTAGAGCAGAGGATTGAAAATCCTCGTGTCGGTGGTTCGATTCCGCCCCTGGGCACCAACGTGTCGGTGGTTCGATTCCGCCCCTGGGCACCATTCCTTCGACCGCTCAGCGCTTCTTTGCCTGCGGCAAAACCGCGCTTCGCTAACATTTGTCCCAACGTTCGCGCAGCTATAACGCGTTCCGTTTGTGACGTACCTCGGCTTCTTGCTTCGCGTGGACCTCCAATCCGTGTTCGTTGACTCGAAACCGACATCCCTGTGGCATCGCCCTACGCTCGCGACTTTGCCCCAGACTATCCAGCAGACGCCCTGCGAAAGCTTCGTATGTCAACGTGCCTCGTTACACTTTGCCCCTGCGTGTGCCGCCAGCTAATCGGCTGGAAGTGCTTCGCGGGAAACGTGTCGGACAGCACAGCGTTCGGATTAATGATCAATGGAGAATCTGTTTCCATTGGAGCGAAGGTGACGCTCTTAATGTTGAAATCATTGATTACCATTGAATGAGGTATTGATAATGACGAAACTGACAAACATTCATCCTGGAGAGATTCTTCTCGAGGAATTCCTGGTTCCCATGGGTATCAGCCAGAACCTGATCGCCCGTGAAGTGGGTGTGCCACCAAGGAGGATAAATGAAATTGTTCATGGAAAACGGGCAGTAACCGCAGACACGGCACTCCGGCTTGCGCGCTACTTTGGAACCTCTGAAGAGTTCTGGATGGGGCTCCAGGCAGACTACGATCTGGAAGAAGCACGAAATAAACTGGGCGACAGATTAGTGCAGGAAGTATGCACTCACGCCGGATGAATGATGGGAAACCCTTGTCTTCGCCAGGCCCGGCCTATCCTCCCGCGGTCGCCGTCAATCGTACTTCGGCCATCTGCTTGAGCATCATGCGATCTACCTTGCCGGTAACGTTCAGAGGCATCGTATCGTAAATGACAATTTCTTCGGGCGCTTTGTAACCGACCCGCTGGCGGGCGAAGCCAATCAGCTCGCTGCTCGTGGGACGTTCTGCACCGGGCTTGATCGTAACGTAGGCCCGCACATTTTCCCCATGCACCAGGTCGCTGATTCCGACCACGCCTGCGGCCTCCACGGATGGGTGTTCTGCCACGGCCTCCTCCACTTCTTGCGGGCAGATGTTTGAGCCATCGTGAATAATGATCTGCTTTTTGCGCCCGCAGAACCAAAGATAGCCGTCATCATCAATCCGCATCACATCACCGGTGTCCAGCCAGTCGTCGACGATCGTCACTTCGGTGGCTTCCCGGTTGCCCCAGTAACCCACGGTATTGGTGGGGGAGCGAACCCACAGTCTTCCTTGAGAACCCACCGGCACTTCGGCCCCCGAATCATCACGCAGAGACATCTGGTATCCCGGACAGAGCCGCCCGATGGAGCCTATCCGATTTTCGCCTGATGGAGGATTGAGCGTCGCAACGCCAATCTCGGTCATGCCGTAACTTTCATCGACCGGGAGACCAGCCAGGTCAGTGAACTCACGCTCCAGCTCTTTGGAAACCTTGTCACCACCGGAGAAACACAGCCGGATCGAGGAAAAATCATTTGCACTCGTGTCGTGGTCGCGAATCAGCGCGATCAACGCCGCCGGCAGCATCCACAACACACTGGGACGGAACTGGCGCAGGAGCGAAAGTATTTCCGGGCCGTCACTGCCCTGCGGAATGACCAGGGGCGCACCTGCGGCCAACGTTGATAGCCCGAACAGCGACCCTCCGATGTGCGAAAACGACGAACCGGGCAGAACTGCATCGGAATCAGTGAGTTCCAACCCTGCCATGGTGGCAGCGATCATCCAGCCATACGTGCGCTGTGTATGGGTCACCCCCTTGGGTTTGCCGGTGCTGCCGGAAGTGAAATAGATGAACGCCGGCGCATCGATATCGGGTGGCGGGAGACTTGCCTCCTCCAGTGGCTGCGCGACCAGGTCCCCGCGTTCCAAACCCAGGGCCAGGTACTGTGCCGCCAGCCAGGTGCTGACCTCATCAAGTTGCCGCCAACTCATTTGCGATCTGGCGGATGCCAGTGCCACACCATCAGGTTTGGTCTTGAGCCCGTGGCCCAACAAATTGCTGATGGGATAGGGCTGCGCCAGATTGGGTCCGGAAAAAGGCATCTCGCTTTACTCAGTTGAAGGCGGAAGCTAAGAAGAATAAACGCCTTTTTCCATAAAAAAATTCGTATTAAACGCACTTTAACCTCAGTGGTTCATTCAGGTCGCCGCGACATCTCATCAGATTTCGGCATCCCGTCTGGATCCTGCCCTGCGGTATTTCGATAAGCGCGTCCCATCCACGCACCGCGTCAGAATTCTCCCCCATATTGCGATGGTTGAATCTGTCCCTTTACCCGGACCCCATAAATGGGGCCTGAATCAATGCGGGAAGTTGTTCGGATGATCACCCCAATTGAGGTAAGGTAGTCCGGTATCCTGCACCTGCATGGTGATGCAGTTCGAGACCGGGCAGACCAGGGCACATAGGTTGCAACCCACGCACTCCTCATCGATCACGGTGTAAGTCCGCTTGCCGTCCGGCTCTTTATGTTTTGCGATGGCCTGGTGCGAAGTGTCCTCACAAACGATGTGACACAGTCCGCACTCAATGCACCTGTCCTGATCGATAACGGCCAGGGTTTTGTAGTTGAGATCCAGCTTGTTCCAGTCGGTCACGTTCTTAACGGCCTTTCCGCGAAAATCCTCCAGCGTCCGGTAACCTTTATCATCCATCCAGTTGTTCAATCCATCGACCATGTCATCGATGATACGGAAGCCGAAACGCATGGCCGCCGTGCATACCTGCACACTGCCGCAGCCCAGGGCGATGTATTCGGCCGCATCACGCCAGGTACCGATTCCGCCAATGCCTGAGATCGGAAGATTGAGGGTTTCCGGGTCCCGGGCGATTTCAGACACCATGCTCAAGGCGATCGGCCTGACCGCGGGGCCGGAATAACCGCCGTGTGCACCCTTCCCGGCAACCGAAGGCTCCGGAGAAAGAGTGTCCAGGTTGACAGACACGATGGAGTTTATGGTGTTGATCAGCGACACAGCATCGGCTCCGCCCTCACAGGCGGCCCGTGCAGGAAAGCGGATATCGGTGATATTGGGTGTCAGCTTGACGAAAACGGGCAGCCCCGTACTCTGCTTGCACCATCCGGTTACATCACGGATGTATTCGGGCACCTGGCCCACGGCGGAGCCCATGCCGCGTTCGCTCATCCCATGCGGACAACCGAAATTCAGTTCCACACCGTCGCAACCCGTTTGTTCTACCTGTTTCAGGATGTCACGCCAGGCTTTCTCATTGCAGGGCACCATCAGGGACACCACCATCGCCCGGTCCGGCCAGGCTTTCTTCACCGCCGTGATTTCTGCCAGGTTGACCTCTAGCGGGCGATCCGTAATCAACTCGATGTTGTTGAGGCCAATCATGCGCTGACCGTTGTAATCAACGGTCCCGTAGCGCGAACAAACATTGACGATGGGCGGCCCGGCCTCTCCCAGCGTTTTCCAGACCACGCCGCCCCAGCCCGCCTCGAAAGCGCGCTCAACGTTGATCTGCTTGTCCGTTGGAGGCCCGGAAGCCAGCCAGAATGGGTTGGGGGAAGTAACGCCCGCGATGTTACAGGTCAGGTCTGCCATGGCTAATCCGTTGCTGAATCGGTTAAAAATCGGTTGATGCTCTCTGCGGCCAGTTTACCGTCCTGGACCGCAACCACCGTCAGGTCCTTGCCGGCAACGCAGTCACCTCCTGCCCACACACGCGGCAGACTGGTCCGGCGGTCCTCATCCACCCGAATCCGGCCGTTCTCAATGTCGGGCAAACCGCTGGATGGAAGCAGCTCATCGTTGAATTTCTGGCCAATGGCCTTGAATACCTGGTCTGCGGCCAGCGTAAAGGTCTCCCCGGTACCCCGCAGCCGTCCTGCCGGGTCATACCCGGTATACTCGAAAACCACGCCGCTGACACCCGAATCATCAACCAGGATTTGCTGCGGACTGGCCCAGGTCTTGATCAACACCCCGTTGGTTTGCGCAATTTCCCGTTCATGAACGGTAGCGCCCATGTCTTCTTCCCCACGCCGGTAGACCAGGGTCACGTACTCGGCGCCCAATTTCCTGATCTGTACCGAGATGTCGATCGCGGTGTTCCCGCCGCCGATGACGACTACGCGACGACCGACCGGGAGTTTCGCCAGGTCCTCCTGGCGAATTCTGGCAATGTAGTCAATTGCGCTGTGCACACCGTCAATCTCTTCATTTTTCAGCCCAAGACGTTTTACATCGTTGTGCCCCAGGCCGAGAAATACCGCATCGTAGTCCTGCTGAAGCTGTGACAGTTTGATGTCTGAACCTAATTTTTTATTATATTCAAGACTAATATCGCCTATTTCCAGAATAAACCTTACCTCGTTGGCAGCTCTTTGATTGAGCATCTTGTATGCTGCCAGGCCGTACTCGTTGAGTCCGCCGGCTTTGCTTCGGGCTTCAAACAGTGTGACCCGATGTCCACGCATCGCCAGGCGGTGAGCACAGGAAAGACCGGCCGGGCCTGCTCCGACCACGGCGACATGCTTCCCGGACGCCTGATCACGGTGAAAAGGCTGCTCGCCGCGCTCGAACAGGTAATCCGTTGCAAACCTTTGTAAAAGTCCGATCCGAACGGGCTGTTGTTCGGCCGTGTTTTTAACACAGACCTGCTCACAGAGTTCTTCAACCGGGCAGACATTGGCGCAGGTGCCACCCATGATGTTTTCACTGAGAATCGTGATCGCTGCGCCGCGCGTATTACCGGTGGAAATTTTGCGTATGAAACCCGGAATATCGATACCGGTGGGGCAGGCTTCAGTGCAGGGCGCATCATGGCAAAACAGGCACCTCGCCGCTTCCACGGCAGCCTGGTTCGGGTTCAATGGCGGGTGAATGTCAGAATAATTCGCTTGAATCTGTCCCGGGTCCAGGCGCCCTGCCCTGATTCCGTTTTCTGTGCTCATGATGTCTCCCCGGCCGTGACGCGGTCCCTCATCAATACCCAGTAAACCAGCCCGGCGATCGCCAGTCCCGTGAACCAGGCGTAATTATATAAATCAATCAGCATACCCTCGCCCTGCGTCATGCCCATTTGTACCAGGAAGCCGGGGACATTCGGCAGCACGCCGATGAGCAGCGCAATCACGGCACGGCTGTTGACCCCCGCGTACTGACCTTGCCGGCGGTAGAGATCATCGACATCAAGCACCGTTCCCCGAACCAGGAAATAGTCCACCAGGATAATGCCGATGACCGGCCCCAGCAAAGCGGAGTAACCGATCAGCCAGGTGAAAATGTACCCACTGGGATCTGCCAGTAATTTCCAGGGCATCATCACGATTCCGATCACCCCGGTGATGTACCCACCCCGCTTAAAATCGATTTTCGATGGCCACATATTGGAGAAGCTGTTGGCCGGACCGACCACGTTCGCCGCCGCATTGGTGGAAAGGGTTGCAATCACTACCGCCACCATGGAAAAAAACACGAGCACCGGGGAATCGAAACGGCGGACCAGAACCACCGGGTCCCAGATCGCCTCACCGAAGATCACGATAGTAGCCGAAGTCACGGCCACGCCAATGAAAGCGAACAGGGTCATGGTCGTGGGCAAGCCGGAAAGTTGTCCCACTACCTGGGACCGCTGGCTGCGGGCGTAACGGGTGAAGTCCGAGATATTCAGGGTCAGGGTGGCCCAGAAACCCACCATCGCGGTCAAGCTGGGAAAGAACAGATCCCAGAAAAGGTCGCTGGACAGTTGTGACTCGGTCTGCAGCATCGGTCCGAATCCGTCTGCCTGGACGTAAGCCCAGGCCAGCAACGCCAGGCCACACAGCAACAGGAAAGGCGCCGCCAGGTGCTCCAGCACCCGGATGGAATTGATCCCGCGCCAGATCAAGGCAATATTCATGGCCCAAAACACCATGAAACAGGTGAACTGTGCCCAGTGCACGCCTACCCAACCGGGCATCAGGTCCGGGGTGTCGGCAACGGCGGGAAACAGGATCAGCAGGATCGTGTAGATGGCGGCTCCGCCAATCCAGGTTTGAATGCCGAACCAACCGCAGGCCACGATGGCGCGCAGGAAGGAAGGTATATGGGCCCCGTTGATTCCAAACGAGGCCCGTGCAAAAACCGGAAATGGAATGCCGTACTTGGTTCCTGCATGCCCTGATAGCGCCATTGGAACCAGCACGATCAGGTTGCCCAACAGCACCGTCACCATGGCCTGGCGCCAATTCATCCCGCCATCAACCAGGGATGCTGCGATCATGTAGGTTGGAATATTGACGGCCATCCCGACCCACAGGGAGAAAAAGGAAATGGCCTTCCAGTCGCGTTTGGACTGCGGTACCGGTGCGATATCCGCATTGCTCAGACCCGCATCGATGCCGGCTGCCTGTGTCATTCCCCCGTTGCTGCCAGTCATGGGAGAAAGATCAGAGTTCCGTCAGTTGGCCATAGGTCTCGGGCCGGCGGTCGCGGAAAAACTGCCAGGTGTTCCGAACCTCTCGAACCAGGTCGAGGTCCAGTTCCGCGATGACCATCTCGTCCTGGTCTTCACTGGCCTGGGCAACGATCTGACCACGTGGGTTGGCAAAGTAGGAGGATCCATAAAACTTGCCGATATTCCATGGCTCCTCCGTGCCGACCCGGTTGATGGCAGCTACGAAATAGCCATTGGCAACAGCATGCGCGGGTTGCTCCAGTTCCCAGAGGTGCCGGGACAGGCCCGCCACCGTGGCCGAAGGGTTGAAAACGATCTCAGCGCCGTTCAGACCGAGGCAGCGCGCCCCATCCGGAAAGTGCCGGTCATAGCAGATATATACACCGACTTTGCCGTAAGCCGTATCGAATACCGGGTAACCCAGGTTGCCGGGCTTGAAAAAGAACTTTTCCCAGAAACCCGCAACCTGGGGAAGGTGCATCTTGCGGTACTTTCCAAGGTAGCTGCCATCCGCGTCGATCACGGCAGCGGTGTTGTAATACACGCCGGTCATGTGTTCTTCATAGATCGGCACGATAATCACCATGCTGTATTTCTTCGCATACTCACACATCAGCTGTGTGGTCGGACCATCCGGAATGGCTTCCGCCGCGTCGTACCACTTAACGTCCTGCGACGGGCAGAAATAGGGGCCGGTGAATATTTCCTGAAAGCACAACATCTGGACACCTTTCTCGCCAGCCTCCGTGATGTACGGGATGTGCGCCTCGATCATTGCTTTGCGATGCTCTTCCACCGAAGCTCCGGTATCGAGTTTGTTGGCCATCTGGATGATGCCCGCCTTGATAATTCGTGACATGTTAAGCCTCTCCTGGGTGATCCCTGGTCAACTGTTCAATAGCGAGGGTTAAATGGCGGACGCGCCAGGTACTGACCGAATCCTTCGTCAACACAGGGCATGCCGTCGTCAATCGCCACAGTGCCCCGCAGAATGGTGTGGCGGCATTTGCCCTGCACTTCCCAGCCCTCGTACGCTGAGTAATCCACCTGCATGTGGTGACTGTCGGCGGAGATCGTATGTTTCACTGCGGGGTCGAAAATAATGATGTCGGCATCTGAGCCAACTGCAATCGTCCCCTTGCGGGGAAACAGGCCGAATATCTTGGCCGCCATGGTCGAGGTCACTTCCACGAACTTGTTCAGCGAAATGCGCTCTTTTCCGACCCCCTCCGAGTACATCAATTCCACCCGGTGTTCCACACCCGGCGCACCGTTGGGGATTTTTGAAAAATTATCGATACCCATTTCCTTCTGATCAGTACAGAAAGGGCAATGATCGGTCGCTACGTGCTGGACCAGGTTCTGATTGATTGCAGCCCACAGCGCATCCTGGTCCTTGGGTTTGCGCAGCGGTGGACTCATGACCACCCTGGAACCTTCGAAGCCGTCCTGGAAATACAATGAATCGTCCAGCAACAGGTATTGCACACAGGTTTCCACGTGGACTTTCTGGTTGCGGGCAGTGGCCGCCTTTACCCGCGCTAACGATTCTTCGCAGGTCATGTGCACGATATAAAGAGGGCATTGAGCCTGGAACGCCAGGTCAATAACGCGGCCGCTCGCTTCCGCTTCGCAGATCGGCGGCCGGGATAACACGTGGTAACGGGGTTCTGTTTTGCCCTCAGCGAGGAATTTCTGCACCAGGTGATCAACCATGTCGCCATTCTCGGCATGCGTGGTGATGATCCCGCCGTGTTTAACCAGTTCCTTCATCAACTCGAACATCTGGCGGTCATCCACCATCAACGCGCCTTTATAGGCCATGAATGTCTTGAAGGAATTAATGCCGTGTTCGTTGATCACGCGCGGTATTTCTTTACGCGTTTCCTCGTTGAAATCAGTAACCGCGCAATGAAAGGCGTAATCGCCCACGGCATGGCCATCGGCCTTGCGGTGCCATTCCTGGATCGCGGCTTCAAGGCTCTCGCCCTGGGTCTGGATGGCGAAATCGACGATCGTGGTCGTGCCTCCGTGAAGCCCCGCCAGCGTACCCGAATGGAATGTGTCACTGGCGAAGGTGCCCATGAAGGGCAGTTCCATGTGGGTGTGCGCATCGATTCCGCCAGGAAACAGGTAGCAGGCTTCCGCGTCAATGGTCCGGTCGGCGCTTTCGTCCAGGTGGGTAGCGATGGCGACCACCTTCTCATCCCGGATCAGAACATCCGCTCGATAGTGGTCCGTTGCGGTAACCACGGTGCCGTTCCTGATCAACAGGCTGCTCATGATGGATTCTCCTGATCGAACCTCAAATCAGAGTACCACTGAATTGAACCTTGGTGGCGCCTATATCTCCTGTACTCTTGCTATTGCGGGTGCTGCTGGCTATTCTACGAACCCGCATAACTCCGGGTGGAAAAGCTGTGCTCACTAACGAACAACACATCCTGTATGTTTTCCCTGGACAGGGGTCACAGTACCCGGGTATGGGTAGCGACCTCTGCAACGAATATGCCACCGCCAAAAAAGTTTACGACCAGGCTGGCGACGTGCTTGGTTATGATATTGCCGAGCTTTCTTTTCATGATCCGCAAGAGCAGCTCAATCTGACCCGGTTTACACAGCCGGCCCTGCTGACCCATTCCATCGCCTGCCTGGAGGTTTTCAGGGATTTGACCGACGATCGCCTGCAGCCGGCGATGGCCGCAGGACACAGCCTTGGCGAGTACTCGGCACTGGTTGCCAGCAAGGCTCTCAGTTTCGAAAGCGCGCTGAAACTGATCCAGAAGCGTGGCGAGTTTATGGGCACCTATGGCGAAGGCGAGATGACCGCTTTCCCGCTGGATGTCGATACCATTCGACCCATTGCCGAGCGTTATCACTGCGCCATTGCCGGTTGCAATCTGCCCGGACAAACCGTCGTTGGTGGTCGCGCGGAAGACCTGGCGCTGGTGGAAAAGGCGGTCCAGGAACAATTTGAACGCGGCCGTTCCATGCGTTTGAAGACCGAAGGCGCCTTCCACACCTATTACATGGTTGAGGCCGCACAACATTACCGGCCGGTGCTGGAAACGGCCGGGTTTGATCTTTCTGAAGTGCGGGTCTTGTCCAACTATACAGGCGGCTATCACGAGCCCGATCCGGCAGACATCAGGTCGCGTCTGTTTTTTCAGCTATTCAATCCGGTGTTGTGGCATTTGAATCTTCAAACGGCATTTGGTGATGGTATAAAAATGATCATTGAATTCGGTGGCGGGATCGGTGGCGCCAGTGAACCCGCCGGCAAGCGGCCAAACCTGGAAAGCATGATCAAAAAAACCCTGAATGCATCCAGGCACGAAGCCATTTACCTGGCAGCCATTAATAGCCAATCCCTCAGAACGACGAGCGATTTTATACGTGGTATCCAATAAGGGTTTGGAAGCGTCTCTGCTCTGTTAAGGCATTCGGACGAAAGACCTTGATGATCATACGAATTGTCAAAATGGAATTTGTAGAAGGACGAATTCCTGATTTCCTGAACATATTTGCCGCCAGCAGGGATAAGATAAGGTCGTTCCCGGGCTGTGCGCATCTCCGATTGTTACAAGCTGAAGCAGATTCCTGTATGTTCTTCACATATTCTCATTGGAACCGGGAAGAGGATTTGGAAGCTTATCGGAATTCCGATCTTTTCAAAGCGGTTTGGAGTGATACCAAAAAATTGTTTCGCGCACCGGCAACGGCGTGGAGCCTGACCGATCAAACGGAAGTGATTACCCGCTCCGCTGGAGAATGAATAAATAAGCGTTAACGCAGGGTAAAAAAAGCGATGACCGAGTTTCCGAAGAAAACACTCGATGACTGGCAAACACTCGCTCGCAAAGAGTGTAAGGACCGACCGCTGGAAGAATTGATCTGGGAGACGCCCGAAGGTATCCCGGTCAAACCTTTGTACACCGCTGAAGATCTCAACAACCTGGACCACCTGGATTCGCTGCCCGGCATTGCGCCCTTTGTCCGTGGACCCAAGGCGACCATGTATGCGGGCCGCCCGTGGACCGTACGCCAGTATGCGGGCTTTTCCACCGCTGAAGAATCCAACGCTTTCTACCGCAAGAACCTGGAGGCGGGTCAGACCGGCCTCTCCGTGGCATTTGACCTGCCCACCCATCGCGGTTACGACTCCGACCATCCGCGCGTGGTCGGTGATGTAGGCAAGGCGGGCGTGGCCATTGACAGCGTCGAAGACATGAAAATCCTGTTCGATGGTATCCCGCTCGAAAAGATGTCGGTATCCATGACCATGAACGGCGCGGTATTACCGGTCATGGCAATGTACATCATTGCTGCAGAAGAGCAGGGCGTGCCGCCGGAGAAACTGGCCGGGACCCTGCAGAACGATATCCTGAAAGAGTTCATGGTTCGTAATACGTATATCTATCCGCCCGGACCTTCCATGCGGATCGTGTCAGATATCATCGCCTACACGTCCGCCAACATGCCCCGGTTCAATTCCGTTTCCATATCCGGTTACCACATGCAGGAAGCCGGCGCCACGGCTGTTCAGGAATTGGCTTTCACCATCGCCGATGGCATCGAGTATGTACGCGCCGCGATCGCCAGCGGTCTCGATGTGGATTCATTTGCTCCGCGCCTGTCGTTCTTTTTTGCCATCGGCATGAATTTCTTCATGGAAGTGGCCAAGCTGCGTGCCGCACGCCTGCTCTGGTCCACGCTCATGGAGGAAAAATTTGCGCCGAAAGATGTCCGTTCGCTGATGTTGCGTACCCACTGCCAGACGTCCGGTGTCAGCCTCACCGCCAAGGACCCGCACAACAACATCATCCGCACCACCATAGAAGCCATGGCGGCCGTCCTCGGGGGCACCCAGTCGCTGCATACCAATTCCTTTGACGAGGCGCTCGCTTTGCCCACCGAGTTTTCAGCGCACATCGCGCGTAATACGCAACTGGTGTTGCAGGAGGAGACCGGCATTACCCGGGTCGTGGATCCGCTGGCAGGTTCCTATTACGTGGAAAGCCTGACCCATGAGATGGTCATCGCTGCACGCAAGCTTATCGACGAGGTCGAGGAGATGGGCGGCATGACAAGTGCTGTCAAATCCGGCATGCCCAAGATGCGTATCGAGGAAGCCTCTGCGCTGCACCAGGCGCGGATCGACCGGGGTGAACAGATCGTCGTCGGGGTCAATAAATATCGATTTGGCAGAAGAACCGCCCGTCGATATTCTTGATATCGACAACACAGCCGTTCGTGATTCCCAGATTCGGCGTCTCAAGGCAGTACGTGACAGCCGGGACGATGCAGTCTGCAGGGAAGCCCTGGATGCATTGACCAGGGCAGCGGAAAATGAGACGGGAAATTTGCTCGCGCTGGCAGTAGATGCGGCACGCGCGCGAGCGACGGTCGGAGAGATTTCCGATGCGCTGGAAAAAGTTTACACACGCTACCGGGCCACGACCCATTCCATTTCAGGTGTGTTCGGGTCTGCCTATGAAGGTGACGCTGATTTTATGTCCATTCAGCAAGAAGTTGAAAAGTTCGCCGAATCCGAAGGACGCCGGCCGCGCATGCTGGTCTGCAAGCTCGGTCAGGATGGTCATGATCGCGGCGCCAGGGTGATCGCCACCGCTTTCGCCGATATCGGCTTCGATGTTGATATCGGGCCCCTGTTTCAAACCCCGGACGAGGCAGTGCGGGAGGCGATCGAGAATGATGTCCATATCATCGGCATCTCATCCCAGGCGGCAGGACACAAAACACTGGTTCCACAGGTCATTGAAGGTCTGAAACAGGAGGGGGCCGAAGACATCATCGTCATCTGTGGCGGCGTTATTCCGCCCCAGGATTATGATGAAATGCTGGGTTTTGGTGTGTCAGCCATATACGGACCGGGCACCAATATTCTGCTGGCTGCTCACGAGGTTCTCGGGATGATCCGGGAACGCCGGAAAAACCGTTAAGGCGCCAGGAGAACCAGGGTAAAGAAAGTGAATTTGGCGAATGCCGCAGGGGCCTGCGGCACGACACGGGATAATGGCTATGCAAAACATCGTCGAGCAATTTGAAGAGAAACGTAAGGCTGCCGCCCTCGGGGGTGGCCAGCGCCGGATCGATATCCAGCACAGCCGCGGCAAACTCACCGCCCGCGAACGGATCGAATTACTCCTGGATGAAGGCAGTTTCGAGGAGTGGGATACCTTTGTCGAGCACCGCTGTACCGATTTCGGTATGGCCGACCAGAAAATTCCTGGTGATGGCGTGGTCACCGGCTGCGGCACCATCAATGGCCGGGTGATGTTTGTCTTCAGCCAGGATTTCACCGTTTTTGGCGGCTCACTGTCCGAGGCGCATGCCGAAAAAATCTGCAAGGTGATGGACCAGGCCATGAAAGTAGGCGCGCCCGTGATCGGCCTCAACGATTCGGGCGGCGCCCGTATCCAGGAGGGTGTGGCCTCCCTGGGCGGCTATGCCGACGTATTCCAGCGCAATGTACTGGCCTCCGGCGTGGTGCCGCAGATTTCCGTCATCATGGGTCCCTGCGCCGGTGGCGCGGTCTATTCTCCGGCCATGACCGACTTTATCTTCATGGTGAAGGACACCTCCTACATGTTCGTTACCGGGCCTGATGTGGTTAAAACCGTGACCCACGAAGAGGTGACAGCGGAGGAGCTCGGTGGCGCCATGACCCATTCCACCGTCTCCGGCGTCTGCGATCGTTCTTACGAGAACGATGTGGAAACCTTGTTGATGGTGCGGCGATTCGTCAATTATTTGCCGCCCAACAATCGGGAAAAGGCCCCGTTCAGGCCCACGCCCGACCGTGCCGATCGCATGGAGATGTCACTCGACACCCTGATCCCGGACAACCCCAACCTGCCGTACGATATGAAAGAGCTGGTCCACAAAGTGGTGGATGACAACGAGTTCTGGGAGCTGCAACCCGAGTTCGCGCAGAATATCGTGATCGGGTTCGCCCGCATGGACGGATACACGGTGGGCATCGTGGCCAATCAGCCCAAAGTGCTGGCGGGATGCCTGGACATCAAGTCATCAACCAAGGCGGCGCGTTTCGTACGTTTTTGTGACGCGTTCAACATTCCCATTGTCACTTTCGTCGATGTACCGGGCTTCATGCCGGGTACGGCGCAGGAGTATGGCGGCATCATCAACCACGGCGCCAAGCTGTTATTTGCCTATGCCGAAGCCACGGTTCCCAAGATCACCGTCATCACCCGCAAGGCCTACGGCGGCGCCTATGACGTGATGAGCTCGAAACATTTGCGGGGTGACGTCAACCTGGCCTGGCCCACCGCGGAAATCGCGGTGATGGGGCCCAAGGGCGCGGTGGAAATCATCTTTCGCAGCGATATCGGTGACGCGGAGAAAATTGCGCAGCGCACCGAGGAATACCGGCGTAAATTCGCCAACCCATTTATCGCCGGCAGCCGCGGATATGTCGATGATGTCATTGCGCCCCATGCCACCCGCAAGCGCATCTGCCGCTCACTTGCCATGTTACGGAACAAACAGCTCGATAACCCGTGGCGCAAGCATGACAACATTCCCCTGTAGAGGATTTCCATGTGTTTGACAAAATCCTGATCGCAAACCGAGGTGAGATTGCCTGCCGCGTCATCAAGTCGGCGCGCAAGATGGGGATTAAGACGGTTGCAGTCTATTCCGATGCTGATCGCCGTGCCCTGCATGTGCAAATGGCCGATGAGGCCGTCCACATCGGCCCGCCACCTGCGGTACAAAGCTACCTGTTGAAGGAAAGAATCCTCCAGGCCTGCCTGGACACCGGAGCCCAGGCGGTACATCCGGGCTATGGGTTTCTTTCCGAGAACTCTGAATTTTGCGAGATGCTGGAAGCAGCAGATATCGCCTTCATCGGCCCGAAAAGACACGCCATCAAGGCCATGGGGGACAAGATCACTTCCAAGATATTGGCCGCTGAGGCCGGGGTAAACACCATCCCCGGCTTTAGTGATGTGCTGCGGGATAGCGAACATGCAGTGGAAATCGCCAACAAGCTGGGCTACCCGGTGATGCTCAAGGCAACCGCCGGCGGTGGCGGCAAGGGCATGCGCATCGCACGCAACGATGACGAGTGCAGAGACGGCTTCGAACGGGCCTCCAATGAAGCGCGCTCCAGCTTCGGTGATGACCGCATGTTCGCGGAAAAATTCATCGAGGAGCCACGCCACATTGAAGTCCAGATCATGGCCGACAGCCATGGCAACGTGGTCTGGCTGAATGAACGTGAATGTTCCCTGCAGCGTCGCCACCAAAAAGTGATTGAAGAGGCACCCTCACCGTTTCTCAATGAGGCCACTCGCAGGGAGATGGGTGAGCAGGCCGTGGCCCTGGCCCGGGCAGTGGATTACCAGTCCGCCGGCACCGTGGAGTTCATCGTCGATGCCCAGCGCAACTTCTACTTCCTGGAGATGAATACCCGCCTGCAGGTCGAACACCCGGTCACCGAGCTGATCACCGGGTTCGACCTGGTGGAAATGATGATCCGCGTGGCCGCCGGCGAAGAGTTGCCCGTCACCCAGGCAGATGTGGGCATCAATGGCTGGGCCATTGAATCCCGTGTCTACGCCGAGGACCCGTTCCGCAACTTCCTGCCCTCCACCGGGCGCCTGGTGTACTACCGCCCGCCCGCGGAGGATGACCATGTGCGCGTGGACACGGGTGTTTTTGAAGGCGGCGAAGTGTCCATGTACTACGACCCGATGATCGCCAAGCTCGTCACCTGGGGCGCCAATCGCGAGGAGGCCACTGCCCATATGCGATCGGCCTTGGATCGCTTCCTGATACGCGGCGTAACCTGCAACCTCAGCTTCCTGTCGGCGCTGTTGGCGCATCCCCGTTTCGTTGCAGGAAACATCAACACCCATATGATTGGTGAAGAGTATCCGGATGGTTTCCACCCCGCCGACGTACCCCACCAGAATCCCTCGATTTTCATTTCCGTGGCAGCCTCCATGCTCCGTGGCTATCGCGATCGCGCCGCCCAGATCGACGGCCAGCTGCAGGGGCATGAGCGCCGCGTGCCCACCGATTGGGTGGTGGTGATGAACAATGAGCACCATCCGGTCACCGTTGTCGCTGCACAGGGTGGCTTTGATGTGGAGTACAAAGGCAAAACCTATGCGGTACGCAGTAATTGGGAGTTTGGCCAGCACCTGTTCAGTGGCACCATCAATGGCGAAGAGATATTCGTCCAGGTGGAACGCGATAAGCAGACCTATCGACTGTTCCACGGCGGATCCCAGGCTGATGTGAGCATTGTCACTCCCCGGGTGGCGCAACTCCTGAAATACATGCCGGTGAAAGTAAAACCGGACATGTCCAGGTATTTGCTTTCGCCCATGCCGGGCCTGTTGGTATCGCTGGCCGTCAAGGAAGGTGACACCGTCAATGCAGGCGAAGAATTGGCGGTGCTCGAAGCGATGAAAATGGAAAACACCCTGTATGCCCAACGCGACGGGGTAGTGGCAAAAATCAACTTTGAGCCCGGAGCCAGCCTGGCCGTGGATGACAAGATCATGGAGTTGGAGTAGAGGCGGTGCCGGCGCAAAGTACTGAACAGGAACCTGCACAGGAAGCCGATGCACTGGCCGATGGTGTGCTCGAAGGGAATCGACGTGCGCTGGCGCGAGCCATCACGCTGATCGAGTCCACTCGCCCCGATCACCGGGCAGCCGCCAACGCCCTGCTACAGAGAATGATGCCACACGCGGGTAATTCAATCCGGTTGGGGATCTCGGGCGTTCCGGGTGTCGGCAAATCGACCTTTATCGAGGCGCTGGGCAATTACGTCATCGACGCCGGTCACCGGGTGGCGGTGCTCTCCGTGGATCCGTCCTCGGCGATCAGCGGTGGCTCCATTATGGGCGACAAGACCCGTATGGAGTTACTTTCCCGTCGCCCCGAAGCGTATATCAGGCCTTCGCCCTACCGGCAATTTCCTGGGGGGTGTCACCCGGCGCAGCCGCGAGGCCCTGGTCCTGTGTGAGGCGGCCGGCTTCGACGTTATCATCGTCGAGACAGTCGGGGTCGGACAATCCGAGACCAAAGTGGCGGACATGACCGATATGTTCGTGTTGCTGCTTTTGCCCGGTGGGGGTGACGAACTCCAGGGGATAAAACGCGGCATCATGGAATTGGCAGACCTGATCCTCATCAACAAGGCCGACGACGAGCTGCAAGCGCTCGCCGCGCGGTCTGCCTCGGATTATCGCAATGCGCTGCGGCTGCTTCACCCCCGTTCGGCGGACTGGAAGGTCGAGGTCAGGACCTGTTCTGCGCGGGACAGCGTGGGTATCGCCGATGCCTGGGAGAGCGTACTGCGCCACCACGAAGTCCTCGAAGCCAGTGACCTGCTCACCACGCGCCGCGCCATGCAAGCCCGGGCCTGGATGTGGTCGGAGGTGAAGGACAGTCTGTTTGCAGAGTTACAGCGTGATCCGGAAGTGCGCGAGCAGCTCCCGGCGCTGGAGGCTGCTGCCAGTGAGGGCCGGATTCCGCCGGTCATCGCTGCCAGGCAGCTGTTGGATATCTTTCTCAAACATCACCGTCAGCAGGGCTGACCGTCAATCCTGGAGGCACCTATGAGCGAGCGGCCTTTCAAAGTACTCGGTATTCAGCAGATAGCGGTGAGTGGTCTGGACAAGAGCCTGTTGCGCACATTATGGGTGGAGACCCTCGGCCTGAAACTGAGTGGAAATTACCGCAGCGAGTCAGAAAATGTCGACGAAGACATCGCCCAGATCGGCACCGGGCCCTTCAAAGTGGAAGTCGACCTGATGCAGCCGATCGATCCCGACAGCAAACCGAGGGTGCAGACCCCGCCACTCAACCACGTGGGTCTGTGGATCGACGATCTGCCGGCAGCAGTGGCGTGGTTAAAGGACCGGGGTGTGCGTTTCGCACCCGGCGGCATCCGCAAGGGAGCATCCGGATTCGACATCTGTTTTATCCATCCCAAAGCAGACGAAACGTCGCCCATCAGCGGCGAGGGTGTGCTGATTGAGCTGGTCCAGGCCCCGCCGGAAGTCCGTGAGGGTCTTGAGCGATTGTCCAAAGTTGTTGAGGCCAAATAAGGAAGATTGCAATCATCTGATACACATCAGGCGCCGGGTCTGATGACTGGATTGTAATAGTCTTGTTTAAGCCCGGATAAGCGGGAAAGGCCTGTCACCAGCAATTCCTAAGGTGACAAGTGGACTACTAACTGTAATTATGGCGGTGGTAATCGTGGTTGCAATCATGCACGGGAACAAAAACCGACATCGGATCAAGCGTCAGATTTTGGACTGGTTAAACATCAGTCCCGAAGCCGGGCAGCGCAATGCAACATGATCCGGGACAGCCCCTTGGCGAGAGCGAACCCGGGGTTCTGACCGCGGAACAGAGCGAAGCCGAATTGGAGAGGCTGCAGAAGCTCATCGAAGATCGAAAGCAAATCGCCAGGGACACTGACATTTCCCATCACATTTGGGGTCTCTACCAAAGCCTTTCGCAATACAACAGTCCCCATTCACTGGATCGTTACATTCAGGACGGTGCGTGGTACGACGTGAAAATCCTGCGTGCCAGCGAGAAAAACAGTGTGACCGAATTTGAATTCGAATTGAAAGGAGCCAGGTACAAATTCGTTGACGACGAAGAAAAACAGAGTTGGCGCGTGAACCTGAAACGCTTCAGCCTGTTTTTGTACGATGATTCAGATCGCTGCCTCATCGAAATACCCATGAAAACGCACGTTCATAGCTCGGGGCGCCTTTACTCCATTTCATCAGATGGGCCAAAGGCATTCATACCTGGCGGCTGGATCAACGATTTCATCAGCGTCAAACTGAAACACCAACGCATACGCAACCAGGAGATTCGGGCGCAACAGCACCAGGAAAGGTTGTGCGAAATCGAAGATCTGAAAGAACGGTTTGGCATAGGTAAAGACCTCAATTCTGGCAGAAGGTGAATCTTTCGGGGTGCTGCCCCGGTCGCTGGTCTGTCCTGCTAATTCCAACACCCCCTGGCTGTTTTGAGGTCCGGGTTCATGACCTGCCTTTAAACGACCTTACCCCTGTCGCGTTCATCAGCGAACGCCCCTTCTGGCGGAGCTCAAAACACAATTTTCCAGCCACCGGGCATCAGGAGAATCCTGTTATCTGTTCCATCGCAGAATTTACCTTCCCTGCCCTGTTGACGACGGCTTCCGACCCACAGCGTTGATTGGCCTATGTCCAATCAACGCCAGAAACCTGGTTAATAACCTTGACATTAATTCATGCTTTATGATGAATCAAATATCTATTATTATCAATGATATAGATCATATACAGCTCTCGAATAATCTGCTCGAGTCATGCAGTGGAATTACCCCCACTTGAATGGAGTCTGAACATTAGCGAAGGAGCGCATTATGCATTCTTAACTGAGAGGGAAATCCAATGAAAAATGATCGATTCAGTAGTTATCTGGTGCTGACTGGCATGGTCGCCAGCATTTCGATGATGGCGTTTACCGGCCCGATCCTGGCGGTTGGGCCCAATGATGAGGCAAATTACGTCAAGGTCGATGACCGCCTCGACCCCTTGACCCAGGAGCAGCGGGCTTTGCACGAGCAAGCCGTGCAAGCGAAGTTGATGGGTAAAGCGCATGGCAAAACGCATGAAGTAGCCCTCGGCCAATACGTTGAACTGGAACGGGAAGGTGAAGCCCCCGTCTGGACGGTTCTGGGCGAGTTTGGCGACTTTGCCCACAACATGATCGCTGAGCCAGACAGATCCGTTGACAACACGACTATCTGGACCCCTGATTTCAACCGCGAGTATTTCCTGAACCTGCTCTTTGCAGAGGGCGACGATGCCAATTCGATGCGTCAATTTTACATCGAGAATTCCGCCAACCGTTATGCCGTTTACGGTGATGTGACCGATTGGGCATTGGCCCCGGGTAATGCATGTGAGTATGACGACGACCTGAATCACCCAAATGGCGGCAACGCCGTATGGTACTTTCTGAAAGATACCGTCAATGCCTGGTACGCCGATCAAATCGGAGCCGGCAAGACCCCCGCGGAAATTAATGCTTATCTCAGCCAGTTTGACGTCTGGGACCGTTATGACTGGGATGGCGACGGCAACTTTGACGAGCCCGATGGTTATATCGACCACATGAATTTTCTGCATGCCGGTGAGGGTAACGAAGCCGGCGGTGGAGCACTGGGCGACTGCGCCATCTGGAGCCATAGCTGGTTTGCCTTCTCCAACCTGGTAGGGGTCGCGGGGCCGTCACCCGAATTCCTGATCGGTGGCCTGCAGATCGGCGAAAGCGACTTCTGGCTCAACAAATACATCATTAACCCTGAGAATGGCGGCGTCGGCGTCTTTACGCACGAGTACGGACATGACCTGGGCCTGCCGGACCTGTATGACACCTCCGGCGGCGAAAACTCAACCGCTTTCTGGACCCTCATGTCTTCCGGTTCCTGGCTCAGCCAGGACGGTGTCGATATCGGCTCCCAGCCTAATCACATGGGTGTCTGGGAAAAGTTCCAGCTGGGCTGGCTGAATTACGAGGTCGCCTTTGCTGGCTCCAAGAGTGAGCACAAGCTGGGGCCATCCACTGCCAACACCAAGCAAGCACAGGCCCTGTTCGTGGTGCTGCCTCAAAAGGAGGTTGTCACGGACATCGGCGGCCCATTCGCTGGAGACTATTACTACTTCAGCGGCGCCGGCAACAATCTGGACAACCTGATGTACAAGGCCTTCAGCTTACCGGCTGGATCTACCTTGACGGCGATGGTCAATTACAATATCGAGAGCAACTGGGACTACGCCTACCTGGTCTATTCGACGGACGGCGGCGCCACTTGGCTACATCTGCAGACCAACCGCTCCACCACCGACGACCCCAACGGGCAGAACTTCGGTTTCGGCATCACTGGCAATTCCGGTGGTTGGGTTGAACTTAACGCCCTTCTGCCTGAAGGTGATGTATTGCTCGGTTTCCGGTATTGGACCGACACCAATACCGTTCGCGCAGGTTTCAAACTTGACGACATTGCGATCACCGGCCATGAAGTCGACGGTGCCGAATCCGATGCAGGCTGGACTTTTGACGGCTTCCGGGTGACCAACGGCATCGAAAGCGCCTTCTACAGCAACTATTACGTGGCCGCATTCCGCCAATACCGCGGCTATGACCAGGGCCTTGAACTCGGACCGTACAACTTCGGGTTCCTCGATGACCCCCTTCTTGGTAATTGGGTCGAGCACTTCCCCTACCAGGATGGTTTGCTGATCAATTACTGGGACACCTCCCAGAGCAACAATCAGGTGAGGCGTCACCCCGGCCAGGGTTTGCTCCTGCCGGTCGATGCTCATCCGGTCGCGATGATCCGCGCTGATGGCGGTGTATGGCGCAACCGGATCCAGAGCTACGACTCGACGTTTGGCCTGGAGCGGACGGATGGCCTGATGCTGCACTGGTTAAGTCAGCCATCGTATCACCCCAGCCTGCCGGCTGTACCCATTTTCGATGACCGCAACAGCTACTACGACCCCTTGAATCCATGGGGAAGTGTCATCGTTCCAAATACGGGCACGCAGATCAGGGTTAAAAGCGTCAGTGCCCAGGGTGGCTTTATGCAGGTTGAAGTACGTCCTGCCAAATAAGCCTATGATTATGTCTTTGTGAAGACAATACTAGATAGGCTTGGTCATCAGGAGGCTTCCGGGGATCACTCCGGGAGCTTCCTTTAATACCAGCAAGAACTTTCTTTGGATGAGATGACCGCTAATGACCCTTGACGCAACACCACAATTTTTAACCACTTCGTGTTCATGACGCAACTCAATACGCGAAATGCGGATTTGGCGTAGGATTGCTCTAATCGGAACAGCAATTTTAAGCCGGTAACAAATGTCGTTCTTTGACGAACTCAAACGCCGAAACGTCTTCCGCGTGGCGACTGCTTACCTGGTGGCGTCCTGGCTGATCATACAAGTGGCCGAGACCATTCTGCCCGCCTATGGCTTTGGTGGAGAATCGATTCGCGTAGTCATCTCGCTGCTCGCGGTTGCATTTGTTCCCTTCCTGGTCTTTTCCTGGATATTTGAAATCACTCCGGAAGGTCTGCGGCGTGAAAAAGACATTGACGGCAAGCGCTCCTTTCCCCGCAGCACTGTCACCCGACTCGACCGCCTGATCCTGTTATTACTGGCGTTGGCTCTGGGTTACTTCGCATTCGACAAGTTCATTATCGACCCGGTACGCGACCAGGAACTGGCTGAGTCGGTCCGTGCGCAAGGGCTTGCGGAATTGCGTGGAGACTCGCAAAACGACAATTCGATAGCGGTTCTTCCGTTCGTCAATATGAGCTCCGATCCGGAGCAGGACTATTTCTCGGACGGCATAGCCGAAGAGTTGCTTGGCCGGCTGGCCAAAGTACCCGGGTTGCGTGTCATATCGCGCTCGTCTGCATTTTCCTTCAAGGGGCAGGACCTCGAGATTCCGGAATTTGCCAGGCGCCTGAACGTAATGGTGGTCCTCGAGGGATCGGTCAGAAAGAGCGGCGACCGGGTTCGTATCTCCGCTCAACTGATTGATGCACGCAACGACGTCCACCTCTGGTCCGAAGTCTACGACCGGACTCTTGGCGATATTTTCAGCATCCAGGATGACATATCGAAGCAGGTGGTCGAGGCCTTGATGGCAGAATTGCAGCCGCATTCCCCAGCGCCCGCTCATAACGTCCGGCCCACCGATGACCTGGAGGCCTATCAGGACTATCTTCGCGGCCTTCACCACGTGGCAAAGCGCAGCCGCGAACAGCTTGAACTGGCACTCGAAGCCTTCCGTGAGGCAATCGAGCGTGATCCGAATTTCGCGGAAGCCTGGACCGGCATGGCGGACAGCCTTACTCTGATGGCAATCTACGGATTCAGGGCGGTCGGGGAAATACGCACTGAAGCCGAGCAGGCCATCGGTACGGCCCTGACCCTGGACCTCGACCTGGATTCGGCCCATGCCTCCAAAGGTTTGCTGCTGTCACAGTTAAACGTACCGAACTCGGCGGTTGTTGAACAATTCCGCAAGGCACTGGCTATGAACCCAAACAACAGTCTTGCCCACATGTGGTTGTCAAACCAGTTGCTCGTGGAGGATCCCGATTCAGCGGGTCAACATATCCAACGAGCCTACGAGCTGGATCCGTTATCCGGCGTCGTTATTTACAACCTGGCGGAATGGATGATCGCAACCGGCCGTTTCGAAGCGGCGCGAAGCCATGCCGTCGAGTTGCTGAGACTGGATCCCGACTGGCCTGTTGCACACCGGCTCATGGCCCAGATCGCCATCACGCAAGGGGACGCATATACCTGGTTCCGCTCCAATCTGCACACTGTGGAACTCGACCCCGAAGACGTGACTTCTCTTGCCAATCTTGCGAACGGATATGTTTCCATTGGAGACTTGGAAATGGCCGAGATGTATGCCGGAAGAGTGGCCGGGATTGCGCCGTTGTTCCCCAACTCCGTGGCCCTGAATGCTTACCTGATGGACATGCGTGGTGCTCGTGAGGAGGCTTTGCAGCAAGTCAACGACCTGTTAGCGCGTTACCCGGAAGACAAGGTTGCCCTGGCCGCGGCGATCTTCATGGAGGCGCACGTCGGCCGGCCGGAACGCACTTTGGCCCTTTGCCGGCGAAACTGGAATTCGGAAACGCCACCGACGGTCCCGGAGCAGGATGACCTTTTCAGCAACACAGCACCGTGCGCCTATGCCTTGCGCAAACTGGGTTTTGTTGAGGAAGCAACTGAATTGAGTGACGCCGGAATCAGGGCCTTCGAGCAAATGGGAAATTCGATGGACACATGGCAACGGCACTTCATGGCCGCACGCATCGCTGTCGGCGCAGGCGATCGCACGACCGCCCTGCACGAATTGGGCCTTGCTGAAGACAAGGGCATGACCCCGGTTGGCGTTTTGCCATTGGAGTCCTGGATGCAGCCCTACCGAAGCGATCCGGACTTCGGGCCGTATTTTGATCGGCTGGACCAGGAAGCGGAAGACCTATTTGGTCGACTAAGCGCTGACGGTCTGACTTCCGGCAAGCGCCAGACCTGGTAGACCATTCCCCGACGTTAATGAAGGGCCGGAGCTTTTATACATGGCTGCCAAAGCGAAATCGACAGGAGATCTGAACGGGTAAAGCGGATGAGTGCTGCACTATATGCGCTGGAAACACGTACAACACTGAAAGTGTGAACCCGCATTCTCGCGGAAGGCTCTTGACTCGGTTTTTAAGTTACAAATACGAATAGGCCGGCTCACGTTGTATCATGCAACGGCATACCGATACCAAACACCAGGGGATTCGCTTGTGACCTTTTCAAAGGCAAAACTGGATGCGATCGTCACATCGATCAGCTCTGTATTGATCGGCAAAGAACCGCAGGTCAGAATCGCTCTGGCATGTCTGCTTGCACGGGGTCACCTGCTGATCGAGGATCTCCCCGGCTTGGGCAAGACTACGCTGGCCAACGCGATAGCGCGGGTGCTGGGCCTCCAATTCAATCGCATCCAGTTCACCAGTGACCTGCTGCCTGCCGACATCGTGGGCGTCTCCGTCTACGACAAGGCCGAAGGCGCATTCCGCTTCATTCCAGGGCCTGTGTTTTGCCAGTTGCTGTTGGCTGATGAGATCAACCGCACCACCCCCAAGACCCAGAGCGCACTGCTGGAGGCGATGGCCGAAGGCCAGGTCACAGTGGAGGGACAGACACGAATCCTGCCGCAGCCGTTCTTCGTGGTCGCGACTCAGAATCCGATCCAGCACTCCGGCACGTTTCCCTTGCCGGAATCGCAACTGGACCGTTTCCTGATGCGGGTGTCGCTGGGCTACCCGGATCTCGCCTCGGAGAAATTGATTCTGACCGGCGGTGACCCGCGGGCACGTCTCAGCGACATCAAGCCCTTGCTTTCCATGGGAGAGCTGCTGGCGCTGCAAGACGAGGTCGACCAGGTCAGCGTAGCTGAACCGGTGGTGGACTATCTGCAGCGTCTGATCCAGTTCACCCGGACGAGCGAAGTTTTTGAGTATGGGTTGTCACCTCGCGCGGCCCTGGCGATCCTGCAGTCGGCCAAGGCCATCAGCCTGCTCGACGGCCGGGCTTTCGTCATCCCGGAGGACATCCAGGCGGTATTCCCGGCCGTCGCCAATCACAGGTTACAAGGCGCAGGCCGTGGTCACGACAGCGGCAGCCGGGTACTTATCGACAAGGTGCTCGACTCCGTCGACATCGTTTGAGCGTGGCACCGGTCCAGCCATGAACCCGTTGTCAGGAATCCGGCACGCACTGCACAGACGCTACCGGCGGTGGGTGGACCGCCGCACACGGCTGGAAAGCGAGTGCCAGCTGGATTACCGGCGCCTGTACATTCTGCCGTCGAAAGCAGGCTTCGGCTTTCTCGTTCTCGTTGCTGCGTTGTGGTTGTTGGCGACCAACTTCGAAAATAACCTGATCTTCATGCTCTGTTTCCTGCTTTTGGCCCTGTTCGTGGTGAGCATTCACTTCACCCACGGCACGCTCTCAGGTTTGCGGGTCAAGCCGGTTCGTGCCCAGTCCGTGTTCAAAGGTGATGCGGTTGCTGTCGAGCTCAGTTTCAGCCAGGCCAGAGCCCGGCGCCGTGAACAGGTGGTGCTGCATTTTGCTGGTGGCGAGCGCCTGATGGTTACGCTCGAGAAGGCCGGCGACACCTTCGTGACCGTGCTGGCGCCAACGACGCGGCGGGGTTATCTCGATCCCGGCCTGTTGACCGTCGAAAGCGTATACCCGGCAGGCCTGATGCGCGTGTGGGCTTTCATCCACTTTCGCTTTGACGCGGCCGTTTTTCCGGCACCTCTGCCGGATCGGGCACGTGCTTCAGATCGGCGCGGATCCGGTGATGGTCACTACACGGGTACGTCCGGCTCCGAAGACTACGCCGGGTTGAAGACTTTCGAGACTGGCGAGTCTCTGCGGCATGTTGCATGGAAACAATTTGCGCGCGAGCAGGGACTCTGGTCCAAGCAATACGGTGACCCTGTCGATAGCAGGGTGTGGGTGGACTGGGACGACTACAACGGCATGGACACCGAGCAGCGCCTGTCGCGGATGACCTGGCAGGTTTGTGAATGTGAGGCCGCAGGCAAGGTATACGGCTTGCGGCTGCCGGGCACTGAATTATTGCCCAACCAGGGTTCGGCTCACCGGCAGTCGGCACTCAGGCGCCTGGCACTGTACGGTATCGATGATGATGAAGCCGGGGCTGTTGATGAGACGTCCTGATTGGCAACTGTCCCGTAACGGCCTGTTCTGGGTCCTGTTCGCTTTCACTGCTGTAGTCATGCTGCACCTGGACCACCTGCCCCTCTGGGTGACGGCTGTCGCGGGGCTGTGCATCCTGTGGCGAATTCTGGAGTATCGCGGCGTGGTTCCGTTCCCGCCCTGGCCGCTCAAGGCCATCCTGGTGGCGGGTTGCATGACCGGGTTGGCCGTGGTGTATCCATCGCTGCTCGGCCTGGAGCCAATGCTCTCGATGCTGATAGCGGGATTCGGGTTGAAGTTGCTCGAAATGCACCATAAGCGGGATGCCGTCGTGCTGGTCTACCTGGCTTTCTTCACCGCAGCGGTAGACTGCATATTCACCCAGGATATCCCCGATTTCATCCAGGTACTGCTGACCTTTGTCATCGCTACCTCTGCCCTGGTCAGCATCAACCAATCGAACACCCACGGCTTCTCCATGAGCCCTTCGCGTATCGCTGTCAAGATGCTGGCAACCGCCCTGCCGCTGATGCTGGTTCTGTTCCTCGTGGTACCGCGGCTGGGTGCGCTCTGGTCGATCCCCGGGCCGAAAAACCAGGCCCGAACCGGCGTTGGAGACACCATGTCGCCGGGTGAGTTCTCAAGCCTCGTGCGTTCCGACAAGCTGGCATTTCGTGTTCTTTTCGAGGGCGAGACACCACCCCGTGAGAGTCTTTACTGGCGTGGGCTCGTGTTCTCCGAGTTCGATGGCAGGGAGTGGAAGCAGGCGGATTTTTATGGCCCTGAACAACCGATTCTGAGCCACGGCAGCGACGAGAGCATCATGCGACTTGGTGAACCTGTCCGCTACTCGCTGACGATGGAGCCCACACACAGAAGATGGCTGTTTGCGCTTTCGACGCCTGCGACCGCTGAACCCGGCATCCGCCTGATGCGGGATTCACGGCTGGTCAGCGTCGACAGGATCAGCATGCGGCGCAATTATGAATTGCGCTCCTGGATCGATTATCGACTCGAGCCGGAAGGACTGCACCCGTATCGCGAAGAACTGGAGCGGAGACTACCGCCCGGCTCCAACCCGGAAACCGTGCGGGTAGCCAGGGAATGGGCGCGGGAAACACCGGATGTCGAAGCCCTCGTCGAACGGGTGCTGCAGCTCTTCAATCGCTCCTTCGTCTATACACTGGAACCCCCGCTGCTGGGCAAAGATGCGGTTGACGAGTTCATGTGGGAGACCCGGCGAGGCTTCTGCGAACATTTTGCAGGAAGTTTCGCTTTTTTCATGCGGGCAGCCGGCTATCCCGCACGCGTGGTTGGCGGCTATCTTGGCGGTGAGGTTCATCCCACTGAAAAATTCGTCACGGTCCGTCAATACGACGCCCATGCCTGGGCTGAGGTCTGGTTCGAGGGAAGGGGTTGGCAGCGCATCGACCCTACGGCTGCCGTTGCGCCGGAGCGGATTGAAATGAGCCTGGCCGATCTGTTCAGCGACGAAGACGGCTTCCTGGCGGACAGCCGGCTGAGCCTTATTCGCTTTCGTGATTTCAGGCTGGTCAACTGGATCATCCTGCAGCGGGATTACTTCGACTACGCATGGGCCACCTGGGTCCTCGGTTACGACCAGCGGCAAGTGGAATTCCTGCAGCGCTTGCTGGGAAAGGTTTCTGTGTTTCGACTGAGCCTGCTGTTCCTTGCGGCTGCCGGCATCGCGCTGCTGCCGTACCTGCTTCAACGGCTGATCATCCGCCAGCGCGTTAAACCGGATCCGCGGGATGCCCTGATCCATCTCTTCTGCGACAAGATGGCCAGGGCCGGTCTGCCACGGCGGACCGGCGAGGGGATTCTCGATTTTTCCCGGCGCATTGCAGCTGAGCGACCGCAGGTCGCAACAGAGGTGACGGCAATAGCCAGCACATACGTCATCCAACGTTATGACATCCGGTTCCCGCACCGGATTGACGAACTGCGCAGGATGGTTCGACGCTTCAACCCGTCTAAAGCGGGTTCACCCGGTTGAAGCCTCTGTAATCACAGGGATTGAGTCGAGCCCGGTCTCTCGTTTCAGCGCGCGTCGATCTGCAGGTCGGTACCCACCGCGTCGGCGATTTCCAGTGTCCGTGCAAGTTCCGGATGACGCACGATCAGGTAGCCGTCGGACAGGAGTGTCTGGCGCCAGTTGCGACGTGGCGCGCCAATGGGCAGCAGGTCCTCGACGACAATGTGCTCACCGAAACGATGCCGCAGGCTGTCGAGACCGTGGATGGCGCAGATGTGTCCCTGGCCGCGGGCCCGCTTGAATATCGCCGCGGCGTTGTAGCGGCGGTGGGCGGTCTGATTGAATTCGCCGCGGGTGACGGCCTCCGCCCAGCCCTTGTAGATGTCGAAGTCGTTGCTGTAGTTCATCAGGTCAACCGAGCGTCCGCCCGGCGGACGGCCGCCGATCTCACCGAACACGGCCTCGCCCGAGGGTGTCAAAAACCACTCCATGTGCGTGAAGCCGGTGCGAAACCCCAGCGTCTCGATGACGCGCCGGCCGAGCTCGCGCCCTGCGGCCAGTTCCGGGCGGTCGATGTTACGCAGGTTGACCGTCTGCATGGAGATCCATTCGACGTTGCGGCCGATGATGGGCTTGGGACGGTACCAGGCGATGTTCTCATAGAGGATGTGGCCGTTCGCGCAGACCGTATCGAAGGTGTATTCCTCGCCCTCGATGTATTCTTCGACGCTGACCTCACGATGACTCACCGACATCGGCGATGGCGGTCTCAAGGTCGGCCTGGTCGCGCACCTCATGCGTATGCGCCGAGCCGGCGCCGTCGATGGGCTTGATCACCAGCGGCAGACCGATGGTTCCGGCCGCTGCGCGAATCGCGTCCGAGCCGGTCGCGGCTGATGTTGCGGGGTGTGCGCAGACCTGCGGCATCGAGCGCGTCTTTCATTTTTTTCTTGTCGCGAAAGAGCTCGGTCTGGGCCGTGTGCATCCCGCCGATGTCGAGCATCTCGCGCAGTTGCGCAGCGAGGGTCATGAACGGTTCCCACAGGCATTCGACACGGTCGATCGGTGTGTGCGCCGCGCTTGCACGGACCGTGGCAAGCACCGCGTCGGTGTCGACCAGGGACTGTACGCGCAGGTAATCCGAGAGGCTTTGTTTCACGACGGACGGCAAGGAGCCGACCGAATGCTCGCCAAGCCCAATGACCCGCGCTCCGCATTGCGCCAGTCCGCGGGTGAAGTCGGCCATTTCTGCGGGATAGCCGGGAGAGATGAAAAGAACGTTGATGATCAGTCCCTTTTGGCCAAGTGTTGCATCTCAATCCCTAAGTAACCGATATCCGCGGACTTTGCAAACCCGGTGTCTCTTTCCTGCACGAATTCGGTAGAATGCCGGGTCTGCAGGTAAAAACTCTCAGAATTCAAACAGTGAGATAAGCGATGAAAAACTTCCTTGTGACGTTCCTGATGGTCTTTGCGATGTCGCCATGCATAAGCTTGTATGCTGCCGACGAGGCCGATGAAATGGTGGAAAACATAGCCAATTTTCGTTTCGACCAGCTCGGCCACCCGCAAATACGCAGCGATTCGATTAAGCCGGTGCTGGCCGCCGCGAACCGGCCCCAGAGATTGCTGATCATCCCGGTTCGATTCCCCGACCTGGGTTATGACCGTTTTGCAGGTGAAACAGACCAGGATGAGCAGAACAATGCCTATTTCCAGGACTTGTTGTTTGCCGGAGGCGTGGAGAATTCCCGGCCCGGAACCCTGACGCATTACTTTCAACACCAGTCTCACGGCGCTTATAACGTCACCGGAGATATCTTCCAGGTCGTCACCGTGGACAAACCCCTTTCCTTCTACGGACGTCCCGTGCAGAGCGCCGACGGCACCTGGCGTAGTGACGAGCGCCCTGATGACCTGGTGATCGAGACATTGCTTGCCGCCTTCAAGGCCGATCCGGACTTTCCCTGGGATAACTATGACCAGTGGGACCCCAATGATTTTGATGACGATGGAAATCGGAATGAGCCCGATGGCTACATTGACCATTTTGTTTTGATCGTGGCTGGAAAAGGCCAGGCGTCCTGCCAGGGTTTGTACAAACTGGATGAAAAATTCAATACCAACGCCGCGGCGGACACGTTTGACACGCTGAACGTTGCTGAACGCGCCTGTGCCGATCGAATCTGGCCGCATCGCGCTTCCATCAGCCAGAACCTGGACAGTGGTCCAACCGTCGAAGGCCGGACCAATGTCCGTGGCGGCGTGGATATTGGCAACGGCCTGTGGGTTCTGGACTACAACATGCAATCGGAATACACGGAGGTCTCGACCTTCATTCACGAGTTTGGGCATTCGCTGGGGCTTCCGGATGTCTACGCCCGGAGCACCAATAATTCAACCGGGTCATGGACCGCCATGTCAGGAACAACCAGCCCCGAGCCACAGGAATTAGGCAGCTGGTCCAGGATGATGCTGGGATGGATGAAACCCTGTGTCATCCGCCCGCCGTCTTCCGGTGGAAGCGCCGGGGGAGAGCTGTTTTTAAAGACCATGAACGACTGGTCAGGCAGTGGAACGGCAAAAGATCTTTGCGACTCGGCCATGGTCATTCTGCCGCCCAAGTATCGCGACATCGAGATGGGTCCCCTTGAGAGCCGGCACGGCAAGCAGGCGGCCTATTCGGGACAAGGCAATGACATGCTGCGAACGCTGTCACGCGACTTTGATTTCACCAACGTTGCAGCGGATACGGACCTGACGCTGGAGCTGGACGCGTGGTTTGTAATTGAAGCGGAATGGGATTATCTGTATGTGGAAGTTTCCCCTGACGGCGGAGCTTTCCAGCGCATCATGCCAATCGACAAAGACTCGCCAGAAGACAAAGCGAGCGTTATGTCCTCCGCTAAAGGCCATGAAGGAGCAGGCAGTTTGCCAGGTTTCACCGGCCGGAGCGGCGACCTGGACGGAGATGGGAAAGTGGAAACAGCCAATGGCTGTGATCCGTCCAGGGAAAGGGTGCTGGCGGAAGACCGGATTGGCCAATCAGAAGCTGACCCCTGTGAAGCCGCGCAGTGGATCAGCGCAAGTTTTGACCTCAATGCCTGGCGCGGTAACGAGGTCACCCTGCGCTTCACCTATTTCACCGATGGCGCAGCGGTAGAGGCCGGCGCTTTGCTGGATAACATCAAGCTTTCCGGCGTGGGTTTTTCGGACGATTTTGAAGCAACCGAAATCACGCAGTGGAACTCCAATGGATTCACCCTTTCCGGTGGCAGTCATCACCTTGCGGTGCCGCATTTTTACCTGCTCGAATACCGCGACCCTTATGAAACATTTGCCGAGGCAAAAAACTACGATGCCGGGCTGACCAAGCCGGGATTCATGTTCTTCCCGACCAAGGAGGGCAAACCGCGGGCCTTCAATGTCAATTACCGGCCAGGCGTGGTCATGTGGTACTACAACGGCGAATATCTCTGGAGTCAGAACGAACCTACCCTGGAAGGGCCGGGAAATGGCTTTTTGCTGGTTGTGGACGCCAATCCACAGGAATTCGACCTGCCCATTGCACCGGCGGAATACTACCAGTCAAAAGACGGCTGGACTTCCTGGGAGTTCGATGAATATGCCCAGCCTTTCCTGAAGGACAGCTTTGTAAGCATGATGTGCTTTCTGCGCCGCCCGGCCTATTACTCCAGTGATGTGAGTGAAAAGGACCGCGAGTCCTGTGCCAAGGTCATGGTCGACGGACTGCCGCCATTGGAGCAAGCGACCTGGGAAGGCCGCACGATGACCTACGGCTATACCATTATTAATGAATGGCTGCCCGGTCCGGACCGGCTGAGCAGAAAAGGTGCAGGCGCTGCCTACGACCTGCGCATTCGTGACGGCAAGCCGGAGTACCGGCTCTATGATCGCGCCTTGCGAAGCTATCATTCCGGTGATGCGCCGTTCGCCCTCGAGAGTTTCCCGAATGGCCTGGAATTTTACGAAATCGAAAATGGTGAAATGACACTGAAAGAGACGAGACCCTTCGCTCCCGTCAGCAGTTTCAGTGACAGTGATCCCTCCCGGTACCAGAGTCCAAGATTACCCTTTGGCGGTGCGGCGATTCCGCAAGCCGGCTTCAGCTATCAATTGGCGCCACCTGGCGAATCTGCTCCGGCGGGTGCAAAAGTCAGGGTCAAGTACCAATGGGCTAGTAAACAGGACATAAAGGATTGAAACCATGCCAACAAGACTGACCATTTTCATGTTTCTTATCTCGCTGTCGACCGCAATGTCGGCCCGGGAACCCGAATCACCCTTCAAGGTGGAACCGGTGGCGACATTCAATGAGCCATGGGCCATGGCCTTTCTCCCCGATGGCCGGATGCTGGTGACGGAAAAAAGGGGTCGCCTCTATGTGGTAACCCCGGAGGGCGAGAAATCCAGGCCGGTCGAAGAGGTGCCTGACGTCGATTACCGCGGACAAGGCGGGTTGGGCGATGTGGTAGTGCATCCCGATTTTGCCAATAACGGACTGATTTATCTCAGCTACGCCGAGCGTGGCGTCGGCGATGTCCGGGGTGCGGCCGTGGCCCGGGGTAAGTTGGTCTGGATCAAGGACAAAAGCCACCTGGAGGATGTTGAAGTCATCTGGCGCCAAAACCCCAAGGTAACCGATGACGGCCACTACGGTCACCGCATGGCTTTTGATGCTGATGGCTACCTGTTTATTTCATCCGGTGACCGGCAGAAGTTTGATCCGGCGCAGCAGATGACCGGTAACCTGGGCAAAATTGTCAGGATCACCGATGACGGCTCGGTGCCCGATGACAACCCGTTTGCCGAACGTGGTGACGTCACGGCCCAGATATGGACGCTGGGGCACCGAAATCCGTTGGGCCTTGCCTTTGATGACAGCGGCCGGTTGTGGAGTACCGAGATGGGGCCGCTCAACGGCGATGAACTGAACCTGGTTGTGAAAGGCAGAAACTATGGTTATCCGATCGTATCCGAAGGCAACCACTACAGCGGGGAAATCATTCCCAATCACAGCACGCGCCCGGAGTTTGAGGCGCCCAAAGTGGCCTGGGTTCCAACCATCGCCCCTGCAGGAATGATTTTCTACTCCGGCGAACTGTTCCCCCAATGGCAGGGTTCCGCACTGATTGCCGGACTCGCCTCGCGTGCCATCATCCGTGCAGAAATCGATGGAGATTCGGCAATCGAGGCAGAACGTTTTGATATGGGTGCTCGTGTTCGCGAAGTCGAGCAAGGCCCGGATGGGGCTTTGTGGATTCTGGAAGATGGTGATGGCGGACGTTTGCTGAAGCTGACGCCACCGGACCGGTGACCATTGTCAACTGAGTGACTGCCCAACTTGACGCGCAGATCCTGGTTTTTGGGGCCGTAGCGCCTCAAATCGGTCCGGGTAATCAATATCTGGACGAGACGGGACGTTTTCATTTAATGTATGCCAAATCTTTGTCCCCTGAAGACAAGCACGCGCGAACCCGTCTCCCTATGATCAGATTTGAATTTTCGTCAGAATTTAAGGAGTAATATCCATGCGGAAAACGTCTGCGCGGATGAAAGCAAAACTATCCCTGGCCGTCATCGCCCTGGCTTTTTGGGCGCTGGTCAACCCGGCATTGGCAGACGATACCGCACCAGACCGGGTGATTCATTTACAGGGGACTTCCAACACTCGTGATATCGGCGGCTACCAGACCAGCGACGGACACACCCTCCGCTGGGGGCAGATTATTCGCTCCGAAAACCTGTCACGGCTCACAGCCAGCGATTTCCAGAAACTTGAAGAGATGGGCCTTAAGACGGTCATCGATTTGCGCACTGACCGGGAACTCGAGCAATCACCAACCGTCTGGCAGGGTGATCATCCACCCCGGTTTTTTCATTTTCCGATCGGTGACGCTCACAACGATTGGTTCAATGCACAGCGCAGGATGATGAAAAGCAGCAGTTTCACGGAAAAGCAGGCCTCGGAGCACATGGTCGAGGGCTATCGTATGATCGCAGAAGAGGGATCACCCGCCTTCCAGCAACTGATGGACGTGGTGCTCGATCAATCCAACTGGCCCATTCTGATCCACTGCAGCGCTGGAAAAGACCGCGCGGGGGTTGCCGTTACGCTGATCCTTGAGACCCTGGGCGTGAACCGGGAAACCATCATGGAAGATTATCTGCTGACAAACGAAATCAGCCATGCGCAGGAAAAAGCCGCTTTACTTGCCAGGGAGCGTAAAACTTCCAGCATCGGAAAGAAATCGGCCAGAACGGCGTCCGCCAGTGCCTGGTTTCCGATTATCGGCGTGCAACCTGAGATGCTTGCGGCCTTTTACCAGAGCGTGGATGAACGGTACGGCTCCATGGATGCTTTTCTGACCGAACTGGGCGTTGATCAGAACGCTCGTCACGCACTCGCAACATCATTGACGACGGAACAACCGGGATTGGTAATGGGTAAATAACCGCTTTGAGCCTCAGCAAGCATTTTCGCTCGATTTTCGCGGCTACTTTCATTCTGCAATCGGAAGCATACTGCACCAGTTAGTCGAGAACTGTTTACGACCGAATGGTGCTAAAACCTTTTTCCAATTATTCTCAAGTTTCGGCAGCTATCGGCCGAGAGCAGAAATTCGCCTGAAATGAGCAAGTACAGATTGCTACTACAGAAATTCACCGCACTGGACTTGTCCAGTTCCGCCGTGAAAGAAATTTCGTCAATGATTGAGACGGTGAATGATTGGGACGTATTCCTGGGAGAGGCAGAACTTCATGGATTGTCTGCCATCGTACTGAAACACGCGAACGACTACTGCCTGGAATTTCCCGAGACACTCAAGCTGAGCTTCAGGGCCCTGTTGCTTCGGCACAACGCCCACGCCGATGCCCGCTACAAGGTGGCGGCTGAATTACTGGATCACCTTCAAGCGGCCGGTTGCCCAGTTCTGTTTCTGAAGGGTCTTGCCCTGTCGCCACTGATTTACCCCTCCGACGGTCTCAGACCCATGCGAGATATTGATATCCTGATACCGAGGGAAGACAAAATCCGGGTGGCCAAAGTGATCAGGGAGCTCGGCTTTGAATTGCCGGACAGGCATAGCGACAAATACAATCGCGATTCTCACCAGATGCCCAATGCCTGGAAATACGTGAACGGCTTTAAGATCAGTGTTGAAGTGCACCACGACGCCATAGAAAGAGATGCGCCAGGCCATCTCTACTATGAAGACATTTCACCAAGGCAGTCGGTCCAATGGCGGGACATCGTAATTGAAACCCTGAATCACGAGCAAATGCTGGACCAGTTATGCCGTCATTTGGTGGGCCGTCACCCCGGGTCCATATTAAAATTGATCAATGTTGCCGACATCGTCCTTTATAGCGAAAAGTATATTGACCAGGTTGACTGGGCGAGGGTCAGGGATGATTTTCCGCATATCATCAATACCCTGAAGTGCCTGCACCTGGTGGTGCCTTTGTCAGAAGCGTTACAACAGGAGATTGGCGGGGTACATGATGTTCAGCTCGAGGGAGTCGGTGAAGTGATGCCCGTCCTTAAAGATGTCGTTTATGCGAACATGCCGTTGGCAGACAAATTCAGGGCGATTTTTTTGCCCTCAGACTGGTGGCTGCACCTGTATTATGTTGTCCCGCCGGATCAATCTCTCCTCTCTGTTAAGCTATGGCGACATCCGATGGCATTGGTGCCTTTTATCGGCAAACGAATCGTTTCACGACTACTTGGTGGATAATATCTGTGAGCAAAAACATTTACCGGCAATCAAAGGATTGCCTGCTTGAGAATATGGGGGGCGATATCCTCCTCTATAGCCCTTCCACGGCCAGCGCGGTGCAGCTGAATGACTCCTCGCGAATAGTGTGGCAACTGTGTGATGGAGAGCGCTCGGTCGAGGACATCATCGAGGCGCTGTGCGAGTTATATCCTGACCAGGCTGGCCAGGTTCCAGAAGATGTTCGCTACGCCATCAAAAAGCTGTCTGACAACCGGGTTCTGGAGTTGGTCAAATAGCAACATGCATTGGCTGATAGATTTCGCTGAAGTTGACATTACCATCACGGTTGAAGCAAGGGCTGCTGATCAGTTGGTAAGCATCGCATTGGCGGATATGCGCGCCTCGGCAGCGACGGAAGTGGCGGGTAGCCATTTGACGGTCGCAGGTAAAGAAAACGCCTGGCGAATCACAGATCATTCAACCGGGAAAACACGAACTCCGCGAACCCCCGGTGGCCTCATTTACCAATTGACGGATCGAATTATTCATCACGTCGCCGCTGCGGCAACTCGTCATCACTGTGTGCACGCCGCTGCGGTGAGCCACGGGGGGCGGGGCATAATTATGCCAGCGGAGAGTGGTTCGGGGAAAAGTTTACTGACTGCCTGGCTGGTTGCCAACGGCTTTGATTACATTACCGATGAGCTGATCCTGATTGACGAACAGTATGACATTGATGGTATTGCACGCCCGATTCAAATCAAGTCCAAAGGCTTACCCGCCGCGAATCAACTGATTAGAACCGGGGAAAGGATCTTCCCGGGAATCCACTCAAATACGGTACCGATCAGCTGTTTTGGGGGGCGCGCAAGTTCAGACTTAAGACATACTGCCGGGCTGATGCTCTTTCCCGAATTCAAACAAGGCTCGGGTTATGCTTTGACGCGGCTGTCCGCAGCAGAGGCGGGAATGAAGTTTATTTCCTGCCACATCAATGCGCGAAACCTGCCGGGCCATGGGTTCAGATCGCTTATGGAACTGGTTCGAACAACTCCATGCTACAGCCTGCACTATGGTGGATTTGCTGACTTACCCGATGACTTCCCTGACTGCTTACGCAATTTGCTCAGGCCCGAATAGCTCATCGTCACAAGTTTGTGTTCAGAAATAAAATTATTGACGTTGCTGCTTGATCAACTTATTCTTAAATCCGATTCAACTAACCAGGTGATTGAGCCATGTCTGACGACAAGTTAACCGAAGAAGGCCAGAATTCTGTCGATTCGAATGAGAACCTCAGTGAGAAGGAACTCGCCCGTCGGAAATTGCTCAAGCGCGCAGTTCTCGGAACCGGTGTTGTAGCATCAGCCCCGCTGTGGCTGGGACCGGTAGTGAATACAGTGATTCTGCCAGCACATGCCCAGGCCAGTAGCTCAAGTACTACTTCAACTTCAACCACATACACGTTAGGGCCACCGGTAAGTTCCCTTCCGGGCTAACGCTCACCGGAAGCAGGCCGGCTGGTTATTATAGGGGCACGCTATTTCTCGCAAACAGCGAGGATCAACGGTTCCAGGTGCCGGCTGAATACGGTAAAGAGGTTGCGGTCCCGCAAACGCCTCTGTCTTTGAAGCAGCGCAATATTGCTGGAAAACTCGTAGCGTATTCTTTTGGCGATCACGTTCGCATGGGCGCAATCACCTGGCACACACCATGAGCCATCCTTGTAGCTGACCAGATTTTCCGGAAAATCCATGGGGTGATATGGGAATTCCAGGGTTTGTATTTCCAGCCTTGTATCACCATCCTGCAGCCGAATCCGGTCGATATTCGAAGAAAACTGAAAATACAGAGCCTGTTCCCCGTACATTTCGCGAAAGGGTGGAAAATCGTCATTCAGGACCAGCAGATTTCCGCAAATGGCCGCTTCCTGCGTGGCCAGGGAATAACTCTCTGAAGTGCTTGCCTGGATAAAAACGTTGGCGAGCGAAAACAGTTCCCGCACCATTTCATGCGGAGCTTCTGATTTCAGACTGGCGTCGAATTCGGAGAGAAAAGTCAGGTCCTCGCTGCTGAGACCCCATTTGTAAGCTATGCTTTTCAGCTCCTTGCGGTACTCACCCTTGTCTTTGTCCTGGGAGTGAAAATCCATCACGACAATTCGGACACTTTCGCCCAGCGCCTTCAGGCACGCCATGATCTTGATGATCCAATCCACCTGTTTACCACGATCGAGCCTGACCGGCACGATGCTGACGTAATCGGCCAGGTACAGGCGCTTCTCTTCATACAGCCGGGTTGTCAAAGGGCCGAGGCCCAGAAAATGACAGATGTTTGTCGGATGCGGCACGATTTTTACATCAGACAACTCGTAGTTAAAATTGCCGGCGATTCTCGGTATGGACATTCTGTTGAAGAAAACGGGATGGCTTCCGGGCCATTTCTGGGACAGAACATCCGCATACAGAATGGATGCCATACCTACCGCGTTCAGTTGGTCGGGCCCGGTGGCCGAGTGGATCCAGTGCAGCCACTTGAGTGCCGGCATTTCCCTCGCGACATGCCGGCACGCGATCGATAGCTTCAAAAACAGTGGAAGGTAAATAATGTCATGCGTGATCACGACGTCAACTTCTGAAAGTGCCCCGTGCAGAGCCTCGCGAAGGATTTCGATATCGGCGAGGAACTCCTTGTCTTCGTCGACCTGGTTAACCCATTTGACCTCCGGATACTGGATGACCGTTACCCGCTCATGGGCGAAATATTCGCCCGGTTCCGACCAGTAGTCCGAGGCAACAACCAGCAGGACGGGCTCATAACCGTGTTTTACAAACATGGCGAGCTGATCCTGGACCACCCGCTGAAGCGAGTACGCCGACCTGCCCTGGGAGAAAGTCGTCAGGATTGCTACCCTGGGCCTGCTGGAGCCCGCCTTGACCTGCGATGAAGCCGGCGCCAGTTCCGCGCCGGGTGCATCTGAACTGCTGCTGTCGATCTTCCATGAGTCACGGGAATAATTGAAATAATCAAAATCCTTTGCGAAACGGTCACTGACCCGCCTGGCAATGGATGGGGAGTATGCGTTGGACAGGTAGCCGTGATCAGGGGAGGAATTAAGAATTTTCAGATGCGGTAAAGGCAGCTCCAGTCCCCGGGCCAGATCCTCCCAGCTTTCTCTCAATCTGCTGAAGTCCAGCCAGAAATCGACGCGGTCCAGATCAAACATTTCCGCAATCGGGATATCACGCTGGGCTTTGGCCAGTTCCGGCAGGGTCGAAGGGTCGCATACCCAGTCGACATAGGCAGCCCAGGTGATCGAATGAAAAATCGGTGGATTGCCGGTATTCCTGCGGTGTTTCCAGAATGACCAGAGGCGCTCATAGGGGTTTCGGTGCGTGGCAATTACCCGGTAGGCCGGATCAGCCAGGTATTCGCTTTTGAAGCCATGGTAATCCGCCCCACTGCCAACGGTTCGACGTGCGGCAACGGTCGGGGATTCCGGATCCAGTTCTGTCAATGCCTGGCTGATGGATCGGCTCCCGGTTCGGGGCACCTCCAAAAATAGCAGTTTATAGTTGTGGGATATAAACATCGTTACCACTCTCCCCGTCGTTCATTGCGTTACCGTGAAAACCCGATGTTGCGCCAGGCAAACCGCCCTGGATTCGAGCATTTCACTCATGTTGAAAATCGACCCGCTTTCAACCCATGGGGGAACAAAACATTCGGCCTGCGACACCATCGCCGCACACAGGGAAAAATGCCCATTTCCCAACACCAATAATTGGGAGTTCGACAGGAAACAGAAATCCCTGTCTATTTCCTTGTGTGAATACAGTCTTGCTGCACGTCCCCTTGCTGAAAACAGACCAATGATATTTTGCAGTTTTGCATTATCACTGAATGTTGCGATGGATACTTGTTCCGCCGACATTTGTTTTTCAAGAACCAGCCTCCCGAAATGTATCGCCGTTACTATGGTTATTTGTGATATTGGCGAATCGATTCCCTTTATCAAATCCATGACATAGTTGACCAGCGTTTCGGGACCTCGCTTGAACCCTTTGCGATCTCCCATTCTCAAGTGAATTACGAGCTCGTTTTCCTTCGGGGGTTCGAGTCCAAGCTCCCGGGTTTTTTCCGACACCACCTCTTTGAGCACCTGCCATTGAGGCCCATGGTCGCTTCTATTTATCCTGGAGGCGTATTCAAATAACACTGTTCCCTCGAACAGGGTCCGGTTGCTCGCCACAAAATCAAACGCCCTCTTACCATGAGAGGTATGCCGGGCAAAAACGGCATCTCCCAGTCTGTATTGAGGGCGGTTATCCTCAAGCGTATTTACAGAAGCGGCTTTCAAACAATGATCAACTTTGCGCGGCAAATCAGGCAGCCAAAATTGTAACCTTACACCGAAATTGCCAAGTGGTCGAACCACCCTCAGAATGGGGAATGCCTTCGAACAAAGCCATGACTACAACGGCCATATTGTGCATTGCAAGAAACGAGACACCCTTCACAGAAGAATGGCTGGAATATCATTTCAGCCTCGGCATAGATCGTGTTTACTACGTGAGTACAGATTCCGATTTCGCTCGAATCAAGGCATTCATGGATGGAAGCCAGTTCCGGCCCAGAATTGAATTGCTGCACTTCCAGGATTTCAGGCCAGGATGGCAAATTCGATGTTACAACGTCCATTTACCGCTAATTGCTGAAGATTGGGTGTTGGTCATCGATATCGATGAATTTTTATACCTGAACACATTTGCCAATATCGAAGAATTCCTGGATAACGTCGGAACCGACATTGGCCAAATTCAGTTTCCATGGTTGAATTTAATGTCGGCCAATTACTCTGAATCCAGTGTTTTCGATATTCTGAGCCAGTCTGCCAAATACGTTTCTGATCATGTGAAGAGCATGGCCCGCCGGAGATGCATCACTCGCCTGGGCATTCATTCTCATGGGATCCATGGCTTGAAAAACTGTTTGAGTTCTGGCCATGAACTAGCGGCAAAGCCCAGACACGATGAGCTGTTTTCTGAACTTCAGTACTTTCAGATACACCCGTTTATCATGCATTTCGCTTCCAGGGGGCATCTGGATGTTTTGACTCGAGTCCTGGACCACCAGTTTTTCAATGCCAAGAGCGGCCAGGCTGAGAGAAGCAGGCTTTCGAGCTTTCTGACCGGTACCGCCAACTGGTCAGATATTCCAACCAGGTACATGCTGATGAAATTCCTTTCATCGCTGCCAACGACTGATGTTCAGGTTGACTTGCCAGGCATCAGCTCACGAACAAACCTGCAGGATCTTGAAAGCACGTTCCTCAAAAACATCGAGAAAATCGTCGATTTCGATGACCGGGGTGACATGATGCTGACGTCATATTTTGAAAGCCGTTACCGGTTGTCGCAAAAACTGTCGACGCTTGATCTGTCCGGTATATGCAAGCTTGAGGATTACCTGAAATGTAACTCGCAACTTGAATACATCAACACATTGCGACGTTTGCTGAAAAACGCACAACCATAGCTGCCAAAGCTCTTTTCCGAACTATAAAATTCGCCGAACCTCCGGACAATAGTTCAGAAACATGTGCCGGGTGAGTTGATTCATCAGTTTAGGCTTATGGACACCAAAACTTTTGTACTTGAAAAATTTCTGGGACGAAAAACGGGCGCAGTCATCTGACTGCCCGACTTTGAATCCCATCAAGTCAAGGTGAAAAGCGAAATAACCATCCTCACCGCCGGGCCAGGCTTCTGGAGGGAAGGTTTCCAGGCTGCGGGTACAGCATTTCCAATCTCGCAGGCTCAGTCCGCCGGACCCCCCGTTGATGCGCAAGCCGATGGGCCTGTCGCATTTCCAGGCTGAACCGATGTAGTCGAATGAACAAAAATCCGCCAATGAATAGGGCGATGCAGCACACACCAATGCATCCGTCTGGAATACGAGGATTTTGTTGCGCCCTGCCATGCAGTTCCAGAACTCACGATTCAGAAAAAGTGCGTTATAACGTCTGGCCGGGAGCACGTCGATACTCATGCGTTGAAGCTGCACGCGACCCTGGTCAACGAGTGCGGAAATTGATGAGTCCCGGATAAACGATTCATTATCCATCCCATGGAACAACTGTACCGGGACCCGCAGATGTTCCGAAAAAGTGTTGACCACGAAATCCAACGCCGGGTGTTTGCGGGTTTCGACGATTACCGCACAAACCGGCTCACTGCTTTGCAGCCCGGTCGTTTGCAGCGGTGGTGGCTCCAGGCAGGCTTTCCCTGCCGGGGAATTAACCTTCAACCGGGAGTAAAGCGGAAGTAAATGGGCACCCGTGATTGTGTCGCGTGCTACTCCGCTGTCGTGAAAATACTGCACCAGCGCTTCGGCGCTGGACCCACCGGTTTCGGTGGCCGAAAGAGCGGCTTTCAACAGGCTCATGGCCAATGAAAACCTTGATGTAGTCGGGCTATACCCCATTTAGCCTTCAAATTCATAGCCAAAAGCATCAATATCCTCCTGGTATACCCGCGCCACCCTCGCCCTGGACACAGGGTCGTAAAACTCCCAATAATTGTCGTGCCGACGGGCCGGCTTTTCCGGCACTTCATCGATATGGACACCCAGTTGCCCGGCTATTGACATCGCGCCTTCCGCAAACTGCTCAAATCGCAATACCCTGTTTACATCACTGGTGTAGTCAACTTGCCGGATAAAATGATCGTCAAACTTTCGGTCGTAAAAGCAGCCATTGCGGACAACGTCTTCTGCGTATTTCGTGAATTCGGAAAAAGTCATATCCGCCCGTCGTTTTGGGGCGCCCTGCCGCCAAAAATATTCACTGACCAGGCGTGACCACGGGTTTCTGACGAAGGTGAATTTGAAATAACTGTCATATTTCTCGCTGCCCATTTTTTTCCTGAGAAGCGCACAGGTAAGGTGCTGGGGTGAAGGAATCAACGCAGGATTTTCACTGTTAAGCTGTTGGATACCAAGCAGTCGCTTGATCGTCGTTCCACCGGTTTTCGGAATGTGCAGGAAGACTGTTTGTAGTTGATCGCTATAAGGCATGTCCGCACTCATTTGCGCCTTGGAGGCTGGCTCCCCAGCCACGACTTACGTTTGAACCCGAGAATGGCAATTGACAAAGCAACGATCACGGCCACCGTATTGACTAACATTATCCTCATCTCCGCGCGGCAAAGGCTCTCGCGAGAGACCGGCTGAGTCAACTACCCGCCCGGCTCAGTCCGGTGATCGCAGGGAGTCTTAAAACTTTAGCATACCGGTAAAAAAAGACACCTGTTTTCACGATTTAACAGCCTTTCATTTGACTGTGATCAATTGCCGGACGATGTATCCGTGATACTGCTGATCCAACCATTGGCGAGTAGCTGGCCTGGTGACTTCCCGATCAGTTTCTCCAGCCTTCGTTCTCTAATTGGCACCGATAAATATCACCTATCCCTAAGGAGTTGGGTCATGGCAGAAAAACAGCAAGATCAACGCGAACAAAAATCTTCTTCGTTCACTCAGAATGCCGCACGGAACCTGGCCACAACGACCAAGTCAGTTCCACAGATGGTGGGGATCACCCCGCGTTACCTGTCGCGTCTGCTTCCCTGGGTTGAAGTTAACTCCGGCACGTACCGCGTCAACCGTCAAAAGATCGTGCTGGCGCAAGATGAAAAGATCAGGTTCGATTTTGAAGGCGGAGACAGACAGATAAAGGCCCATCACCTGAAGGCGTTGGCGTTGTTCCGGAACGTAGATGAAGAAATTCTGGACAGGCTGGCCGGAAAGTTCAAGGGAGAAACTTTTTTGCCTGGAGAAATTATCATCAATGAGGGCGACCCCGGCGACAAATTTTACATCGTCCTGTCCGGCAAGACAGAAGCCAGGCGTGCGGGAAAACACGGCCGCAATATCCGACTGGGGATCATGAATGAGGGCAGTTATTTCGGAGAAATTGCCTTGCTGATGGATTCGCCGCGGGTGGCATCCGTCGAAGCCGTGACCCCGACATCGGTGCTGGGACTGGACAGGAAGGACTTCGACAAGCTGTTAAAGGATGTTCCCGGTTTGAAGGAACAACTGATCAGCGTGATGGAAGAACGTGACCGCCTGCGCCTGACGCTTGCCAATGAGTTCGGAGAGCAGAAGCTTGAGTCATATACCGGTGAAGCCAGCGAGGACGAACTGACCGGCACCCATGTCGATTATGACGAAACCCCAAGGGAATATGCCCTGACGATGCTGCAAAGCATTGTTCGTATTCATACCCGGATGGCGGACATTTTCAACGAACCCATCAACCAGCTTCGCGAACAGCTTCGAATGACCATCGAGGGAATGAAGGAGCGCCAGGAATGGGAATTGATCAACAACAGTGATTTCGGCCTGATAAACCAGGTTGCTCCCTCCATGCGTCTCGCGACTCGCGATGGATCACCGACCCCCGATGACATGGATGAACTGCTGTCAAAAGTGTGGAAGTCACCGGCCATGTTTCTTGCCCACCCCCAGGCAATCGCTGCCTTTGGCCGCGAATGTACCCGCCGCGGTGTTCCGCCTGCCACCCTCGAGGTTTTCGGCTCGCCATTTGTGACCTGGCGAGGTGTTCCGATCGTGCCTTGCGACAAGCTCCTGGTCGATCAGGGCACAACCAGTATCCTGCTGATGAGGCTGGGTGAAGAACGCCAGGGAGTTGTCGGTTTGCACCAGACTGGAATACCCGGAGAGCAACAACCCAGCTTGTCTGTCCGTCACATGGGCATAGATTCACGCGCCATTTCCAGTTACCTCATCAACCTGTATTTCTCCTGTGCGGTGCTGGTTGATGACGCCCTGGGAATGCTGGAAGACGTTGAAGTGACGAACTACCATGACTATCAATAAAAACCTTCCAAATTTACCCAAGCGCGGGCATCCGGGCCAGTACGGGGTTGATTTGCCGCAAAGCAGTTATCTCGATCCGCAAAATATCTCGCGGATGGCAAATGAAATTTTTCAGGAAGTTCCGATACCGGCGGGTGCACCGGAGGTGGGTGAGGCAGGTAAGCTGCTGAACCCTAATGCATTTGCAGGAATGTCCGTCATTCCGCCGATGCCCGGCCCCATGCAACTTGAACCCTTGCCAGGGCAGATCCACACCTACAGGGACGGTACGACTTTTGAGGCTTTTGACCCCGCATCACATCTTTATCTTGGGGGCACGGATATCCCCGATATCTCAAGTCTTGCTGCCGGGGTTATCGGTTCACTGACTGATAAAAACAGCATGAACCGTCTCTACTTCCTCGGTGATGAAACCCGCGGTGCAGGTCTGGTCCCCGGAAAGCCCGGGCGGAATGTTCCCAGGGAGACCGGCAATATTCCGGCTTTTATGTATTCGCAAGATCAACCGCGTGGATACACCGATAGCGGACAGCAGGTGTCTGATCTGCACGAAAAACATCCGCTTCCCTGTTTGCGATCACCGAATCCGGCACATTTCGATGTGTATCGTTTGAGGAAGGATTTTCCTGCCTTGCAACAGAACGTCAACGGCAAGCCGCTGGTATGGCTGGATAATGCTGCGACGACCCAGAAACCGCAACACGTTATCGACAAGCTCACCTATTACTACGAGCATGACAACTCCAATGTCCACAGGGGCGCTCATACGCTGGCGACGCGAGCAACCAATGGTTATGAAGGTGCTCGCGAAAAAGTCGCGCGTTTTATCGGCGCAGCAGATTCTGATGAGATTGTCTTTGTGCGTGGGGCCACGGAGGCCATCAACCTGGTGGCCTTTGCATGGGGGCCGGACAAACTGGAAGAGGGTGATGAAATTATTGTCTCAGAGCTCGAACATCACTCCAATATTGTTCCCTGGCAGTTCCTGCGCGAAAACATTGGAATTAAGCTCAGAGTCATTCCCATGGACGACGCCGGCGAGTTGAGGCTGGATGAATTCTCGCGAATGCTCAATCCCAGGACAAAATTGGTAGCGGTGACACAAGTCTCCAATGCCCTTGGGACACATGTGAATGTCGAGCAAATTGCAGCCATGGCACATAGTGTTGGCGCCAGGGTACTGGTTGATGGCGCCCAGTCGGTTCCGCATTTCAAGGTGAATGTGCAGGCCATGGATGCTGACTTTTTTGTCTTGTCAGGCCACAAAATGTTCGGACCAACCGGAATCGGTGCGCTGTACGCCAAGAAGGAAATACTGGAGGAAATGCCGCCCTGGCAGGGTGGGGGCAGCATGATTGACCAGGTTACCTTTGAACGCACCACGTTCAATCCGCCGCCGGCCAGGTTTGAAGCCGGGACCCCAAATATCGCGGATGCAATCGGACTTGGCGCAGCTATCGACTACCTGGAAAGTTTGCCTTTCGAGGCAGCCATGCTTCATGAACAATCACTGATGCACTATGCAGGGTATATTCTGCCGTCAGTCCCCGGCCTCAGGTTGATAGGAAACCCAATGCACCGGGTGGGGTCGATTTCATTGATTATGGAGAATATCGAGACCCAAAAACTGGGTAAGTTCCTGGACAATGAAGGCATTGCGGTGAGGTCGAGCCACCACTGCGCCCAGCCAGCCCTTGCGCACTTTGGTTTAACCGAGACGGTGCGGCCATCGCTGGCCTTTTATAACACACACGAAGAAATTGATATTCTGGTACAGGCGCTTCATAAGGCGAGAAGGGAGCTTTCCAAGTAGTCTTTCGCAAATAATTTTCACAGGGTCCGGTTGGCGAAATACCTTGCTGATTGCCGGGCCACAATCTGTGTGGCAGCTGGTGCAGTAAGTTCAGGCGTGCGGATCTAATCCATCGGGAAATGACAATTGAACACGCGATCGTCTGTGTCGGTGGTCAATCCCGGGAATGAGCTTTCGCACGGTGGCCGAGCCCGCGGGCAACGGGTTCGGAACTCGCACCCTGATGGCCTGTGCAACAGGCTGGGAACTTCCCCGAGCAATTCGATCCGGTGGTTTTGCGCGTCCGGATCCGGACTCGGATTGGCTGACAGCAGCGCGGCGGTGTAGGGATGGCGCGGCTTGGCGATGATCGCCCGGGAATCGCCCTGCTCAACAAAGCGTCCCAGGTACATGATGGCCATCTGGTCGGCGACATGTCGCACCACGTTCAGGTTGTGGGTGATGAACATGATGCCCAGGCCCATTTCCCGTTGCAGGCCGGATAAGAGGTTAAGTATTTCACCCTGGATCGACACATCCAGTCCGGCCGTCGGCTCATCGGCAATCAGGATGTCCGGGCGCAAAGCCAGTGCGCGGGCAACCCCGACGCGCCGGGCCTGGCCGCCGCTAAGCTGGTGTGGATAACGGTCGGCGAAATCCTCACCCAGTCCCACCAGGGACAACAGGCGCAGCGCTTCCCGGTCCGGGTCGGCTGACGCCACCTTGTGAATCAGGAAAGGCTCGGCCAGGGCCTTCCGGATGGTCATCCTGGGGCTGAGCGAACCCACCGGATCCTGGAACATCAGGGCCACGCGTTTACGGTCCGGTCGCAGCCGGTTATCGCCGTCCCGCTCCAGCGCTTCCCCTTTGAAGCGGACCTCGCCGGCAACTACCGGGGCCAGTCCGCACAAGGCCATGGCCAGGGTGGTCTTGCCGGACCCGCTTTCACCCACGATGGCCATGGTTTCACCCGGATTGATATCCAGCGACACGCCGTGCACCACGTCCACGAAGGAGGGTTTGTTGCCGGCAATCGGCATGAAACCACGGCTCAGCGCAAAACGCACCTGCAAATCACGCACACTCAGCAAGGGGCTCATGGCGCCCCACCCTGCATGTCATTCAGCAGGTGACAGGCGGCCCGGTGGCTGACGCCGGTCAGATGCGGCCGCTCCACGCCACAGCGCGGCAGGCTTTGTGCGCAACGCTCCCTGAAAATGCAGCCGCCCGGAAGGCTGACGAGGTTGGGCAGACTGCCCTCTATCACCGGCAGGTCACGGTTGCTTTGGGCGATCCGTGCCGGATCACACTCCAGCAACTTCTGCGTATAGGGGTGTTGGGGGGTCAGAAACACATCCCGCACCGCGCCGCTTTCAACCACTTCACCGGCGTACATGACGACGACTTCATCGCAAAGCTCGGCAATCACGCCGAGGTGGTGTGAAATGAACAGGATAGAGCAGTCAAAATCGCGCTGCAGTTCCCGCAAGCGGTGAATGATCTGCACTTCGAGTGTTGCATCCAGCGCCGTGGTCGGTTCATCGGCAATCAACAGGGAAGGTTCGGCCATCAGGGCCATGGCGATGGCCACCCTCTGGCGCATGCCGCCGGAAAGGTGATGCGGGTACCTTTGCAACTGGGTCTCGGGATCGGGAATGCCCACCCTTTCGAGCATCATCAGCGAGCGCGCTTTCTTTTCCGCACGGCCGGAAGTGCTGCGATGCTGGACATCGGACATCTGGCGGCCAATGGTCAATACCGGGTTCAGGCTGGTCATGGGGTCCTGGAACACCATGGAAATTTCATCACCGCGCAGGCCGCGCATCTGCTCCGGCGACAGGCTCAACAAGTCTTTTCCTTTGAAACACACGGAACCCCGGGCAATGCGGGCATTCGGAGCAAGCAACCGGATGATCACCGAGATCAGCGTGGATTTACCGCAGCCGCTCTCGCCCACGATACCGGTGATTTTTCCTTCCCGGATCACCAGGTTCACATCCCGCAGTGCCTGCAGCGGGCCCTGTGCGGTCTCGTAATTGACCGATAAACCCTGGATCTCCAGCACCGGCCCCATCATGAATCTTTTTTGCGCAGCTTGGGATCAAAAATGTCCCGCAGCGACTCACCGAAAAAGGTGAACCCCAGGGTAACGGCAATCAGCGGCAGGCCACCGGCAATGATCGGCCAGGGCGAGTTTCGCAGGTAGGAATAGCCGTCATTGAGGATGCTGCCCCAACTGGGTGTGGGCGGACTGACGCCGAGGCCAAGAAAACTCAGCCCGGCTTCCATTCCCACCACGGCAGGCACATCCATCGAGGCCAGGATCAACAGGGGCGCCGCGATATTGGGCAGCACGTGATTGCGCAGTATCCGGGCGGTTGAGGCGCCCATGGCCCGTTCGGCGAGGATAAAGTCCCGCTCGCGCAGCGCCTGGGTCTGGGTGCGGACCACGCGCGCATAAACCGGGATCGAAGTGATGATGATGATCCCGATCACCGTGTTCAGTGAAGGTCCGGTCAGCGCCACGACGGCCAGCGCGAACATGATCGTTGGGAAGGAGCGCACCGTGTCGAAGGACACGACCAGGATGCGGTCCAGCCAGCGTGGGCCGAAACCGGCCAACATGCCCAATATGAGGCCAATCGCCATGGAAGTGGAAATGGCGAGCAGGGAGACCTTGAGGGCGACCTGGCCGCCAAAAAGCACGCGCGATAGAACATCACGGCCCAGTTGGTCGGTGCCCAGCCAGTGCGCGGCGGATGGACTGCTCAGGCGGTCGTAAACGTCGACTTCCAGCGGGTCATAGGGCGCAATCCAGGCAGCGAAAACGGTCAAGAAAAAAATAATACTGATCAGCACGAAACCGGCCATGCCGAGCGGGTCCTTTTGCAGGGCTGCAAAAGTGTGAGCTATTGTGCCCCTGGGCCTGGACACGCTCAATTCCCCTGCTGCCCGCGCAAACGCGGATCGAGAATCGCGTTGACGATGTCTGAAACCAGGGTGCTGAGCACGAAAAATCCGGTAGTGACCAGCACCGAGCCCATGACGATCGGGATAGTTCCTCGTGAGTACCGCCTCGTACAGTAATTTACCGATACCGGGGCGTGAAAAGACGATTTCGGCAAACAGTGCCCCGGAAAGCATGCTGCCGATTCCCAGGCCCAGGATGGTGACAGTGGGAAGCAGCGCGATCCGCAGAGCGTAATGCACGATGATGGTACGCTCGGGCAGACCGAAGGCCCGCGCCGTGCGGATGTGATTTTCTTCCATCACTTCCAGCATCGAGGCTCGCACCAGGCGCGCGATATACCCGACCCAGCCCAGCCCAAGGGCAATCGCGGGCAATACAAGGTGATAAGACAGGTCTGAATAATTCCCGGCCTCACCGGCGCCAATGGCCGGGAACCAGCGCCATTTGACCGCCAGCCAAAGCAGCAGGTACAGGGCCACCACGAAAGAAGGAATGGCAATAAATGCCACTGACATCACGCCGGTAAGGCGGTCCAGCAGCGAGTTTCGCCGGATCGCCGAGAAACAACCCAGGGGAATCCCGATCAGGCTCGCTCCGCCAATCGCAGCCAGCACCAGCGCCAGCGTGTAAGGCAGTTGTTCCCATACGATATGGGTGACTTCACGTTCGGAAAACGGGTCAACGCCCAGGTCGCCGCGGACAAGACCTGCATAGTACCTGCCGTACTGGACGATAAGGGGCTGGTCCAGACCCATGCGCCGGGCCAGTTCCGCTTTCAGTTCCGGTGTCGCCCTTGGCCCGAGCATCACGGTGGCCGGGTCACCCGGCACCATGTGAATCATCCCGAACAGCAGGCTCACCGCCAGCCACAGGATCAGCAGCGAGGCCAGCCCGCGCTGGATGATGAATTTAATCATCGCAGTTGGGCATCGCTTTGGGCATCAGGATCAGACGGGTCCCGGTGAAAGGCGGAAGTCCCGCAATCGGACATAACCATCTGGACGGAAAGCCGGTTCAATGCTGTTCCGAAAAATCTGCGGCATCACGCTGTTGGTCACAAAGCGGTAGCAACCGGATTCCTCCATCAGGTCCTGCATACGCTGGTATATCCGGCTCCGCTCGGTTTCATCGCTGGTCGCGATGGCCTGCTCATTCAGCTGGTCAAATTCCGCATTTCTGAACCGTTCCCAATTCCAGAGCCCCACCTGGTCGGAGACGAACCAGGTCATCGAATAGTAGGGATCCGCCATACCGCTGAAGTTCTGCATGAACAACTGCACATCCCGCCATTGCTCGCCCATCTCCTCCCTGCCCAACGTGACAAACGTGCTGCCGTCCTGCGCGCGGATATCGACTTCTATCCCGACTTTTGCCAGCGACCATTGCATCACCTGCACCGCCGTGAGTGACTGGGTCTTGTTGTCAACATCGAGTCGCAGGCGCAGGGGTAAATCGACCCCTGCTTCCTTGAGCAGGGCGCTGGCTTTGTCCGGATCACCGTTCGGCGGAATCAGCGCCTTTGCCCGGTGGCCGATCATTCCTTCAGGGATCGGACCGGTGCTCACTTGCGCCAGCCCGAACCACGCCGCCTCAACCACGGCTTCCACGTCGATGGCGTACTGGATTGCCCGGCGGACGCGGATATCCGCAAGCGCGGGATTCTCCTGGTTCATGCCCAGCCAGAAATTTCGAGTGGATGGCAATACAAGGAGCGTGCTATCGGGCGGCATATCCCGCTCAAATGGTCCGACGGTTTCAACCGAGATCTGGCAGCAATCCAGTTGCCCGGCCTCGAAGGCCATTTCCCCGGCCTTTTCATCCGTCATCGCGTACATGTGTATTTCCGCAAAAGGCGATTCTTTTCCCACCCAGACCGGGTTCCTTTTCAATATGGTTTTCCGCTGAGCCTGCCAGGATTTCAATTCGTAGGGACCGGAACCACACGGTGGATTGGTCGTGAAACGGCCGCCAACGGCGGTCACCGCCCGGCGCGAAAGCACGGCGCCGCTGGGCCCGGCAATGGCCACGGGAGCGAAAGCCGAATAGGGAGACCTTAAAACAAAGGTTCCCGAATAACGGTCATGAACATCGACATGGTCCAGGGGTCCCAGGTCCGGCAGGTTCAGCGCGTGCATCGCCGGATCAATCATGCGTTCGAAGGAGAATTTCACGTCATCGGCGGTCATCTCTCCAAAACCGTTGTTGAACATCTGGCCCGGTTTCAGACGGAAGGCATAGTGGGTTGCGTCAACCTGCTCAAAGAACTCCGCTGCGTCCAGCTGTGTATCCCAGCTGCCATCCGATTTGAATTCCAGCAGGTTCTGATAGATCGCGTTAAAAATGATGCCTTCAGCAAGAGAGACCGAGCTGACCGGGTCCAGGGAGAGCACATCCATGTAATTACGGATGTGCAGTGTGTCACCATGAACGGCCCAGCTGACGCCGGGGATGCTGCCGCCCGCCAGTCCCAGCAAGGCCAGCGAGGACTGTTGCAGAAACGCCCGGCGCGAAGGGTCCGGCAGCTGCTTGTGTACTTTGCGATTCATTATCACCTACTATTGACGAGCATCAGGAGCAAGTCAAAAAGTATCGTTTCCGGAGTTATCCATGCAGCAGATCAAAACCGATTTCCCCTACGCGATCCGCGAAATTGAAAACACCTGGATACCCCTGTCGGATGGCACCCGCCTTGCCGCCCGGATCTGGCTCCCGCTCGAGGCGGAAACGAAGCCGTTCCCCGCCCTGCTGGAATACATCCCTTACCGCAAGAACGACGGAACCGCCATCCGTGATGCGATTCGCCATCCCTACCTCGCCGGACACGGTTACGCCTGCGTCCGGGTGGACATCCGTGGCAGCGGCGAATCCGGCGGCATCCTGTACGACGAGTACCTCAAGCAGGAACAGGACGACTGCCTGGAAGTCATGGCCTGGATAGCCGCACAGCCCTGGTGTGACGGGAGTCTTGGCATGTTCGGTAAATCCTGGGGCGGCTTCAACAGCCTGCAGGTCGCCGCCCGACGCCCGCCGCAACTGAAAGCCCTGATCACCATTGGCTTCACCGACGACCGCTACCTTGATGATGTGCACTACATGGGCGGGTGCGTGCTGGCTTCACAAATGCTGTCCTGGGCGACCGTTATGTTTGGCTACAATGCCCAGCCACCCGACCCGCGCTGGGTCGGGGAAAGATGGCGCGAAATGTGGCTGGAACGGATGGAAAAAACACCGCCGTTTGTCGAGGCCTGGCTGCAGCACCAGCGACGTGACGCGTTCTGGAAACACGGCTCGGTCCGGGAGGATTACAGCGCGATTGACGTGCCGGTCTACGCGGTGGGTGGCTGGGGTGATGCCTACAACAACTCGATCCCGCGCATCCTGGCCGGGCTGTCCGTGCCCTGCAAAGGCCTGATCGGGGCCTGGTCGCACAATTACCCGGAAGAAGGCGTTCCCGGCCCTAACATGGGTTTCACCCAGGAAAGCCTGCGCTGGTGGGATCACTGGCTGAAGGGCAAGGACACCGGGTTGATGGATGAGCCAATGCTGCGTTCCTGGATCCTGGAGAGTGAGCCCCCGGCGACGTTCTACGCTGAACGCAAAGGCCACTGGGTTGGCGATCCATCGTGGCCATCGCCTCATATCGGTGAAGTCTTGCTATACCTGAATAGTGACGGCGCGGCCAATGTACTGCAGGAATCGCCCGCTTCATCCAGCACGCTCAACATCAAGGCTCCCTTGAGCCACGGTTTCCAGAGCGGTGAATGGGGCAATTTTGGCTCCAAGGGGGAATTTCCGCCTGATCAACGCTCTGCAGATGGCGAATGCCTCAGTTTCACCTCGGCGCCGGTAACCGAACCGTGTACGTTCCTGGGCAATCCCGAAGTGGACCTCGAACTGGCAGTGGACAGGCCCGATGCGCTGGTTGCCGTGCGCCTGTGCGATGTGGCGCCCGACGGCGCATCCGTGCTGGTCACCTGGGGCTTGCTGAACCTGACGCATCGCGACAGCCATGAGCACCCTGCCCCGCTGAAACCTGGCCAGCGCTATCGCGTAACCGTGCAGTTACGCATGATGGGCTATCAACTGGCCACCGGTCACCGCTGGCGGATCGGCATCTCTCCGACGTTCACGCGACACGCCTGGCCCTCAAAGGAAATGGTCCAATTGAGCCTGTTTACCGGGGAAGGCTGCAGGGCCCGTTTACCCGTCCGTGCAATGCAGGCAGCCGACCGCAAACTCCCTGATTTCCCCCCGGCCGAAATATCGCCACCGCTGGCTGTCGCCAGGACGCGCACATCCCGGCGCCTGCATACGGTAACCCATGACCAGGTGGATGGCTGGATCACGATGAAGCTGGTCAACGACGAAGGCCGCATCCGCTTCCTGGACAATGGCCTGGAAACCGACCACTGCAGCACGGAAACTTTCAAGGTGCGCGAGGGTGACCCGCTGTCCGTCAGCCAGCACTTCCATACCGTGATCGAATTCCAGCGCGGAGACTGGCGCGTGCGCGTGGAGACAGAGAGCCTGATGACAGCGGATGCGACCCATTTCCATCTTTCCAACCACATGGACGCCTGGGAGGGAGATGGCCGGGTATTTACGAAATCCTGGACCAAAGCGATTCCCCGCGACCACGTGTAGCCGCTGACTGCAATTGGATATGCGAACCTTTGTCCTCAGAGCCCGGGCCGCACCCACCGACAGGCAACGCCTGCTGGCGGGTATTGGCGGTGATGCGCACACTGAAATCCTGGCTCACAGCCTGATGAACGCCTTTTTTGTGGCGCAGTCGCACCGCGCGGATGTCGTCGTTCACCTGGTATTGGAGAGCACCCCGGATTTTTCCCGCACCATTACATTCATCGCCAATGAGTTACGTAACATCGACGGTTTTCACGAACAGGCATTGCTCGAAAAGGTAGCTTTGGCGCTGGATGTATCCCGGGGCATGGGCAAGGACACAGAGCGGCCCGTGGAACCGGGCATTACCGTGCGCACGCTGAGTTTTGAAAAGCTGGTCCAGGACCTGGCGGAAAATCATCAGCTCTATGTCATGGATAAAAAAGGCGCTGGCATCCGTGAACTGGCATTGGCCAAAAATCCCTGCTTTTTGCTCACCGACCACATTCCCATGCCGAAAAAAAGTTTCAGCAGCCTGAAACGCCTGGGCGCACAAAAGATCAGCCTGGGACCAAAAATGCTGTTTGCCTCGCAGTGCATTGTGTTGATCCATAATCAACTGGATATGCTGGAAAAGGTGAAATAGTGGCCTGTAACAGCCAAATCGAAAGCATCTCACTCGGCCTGCTGGCGCCTGGCTTGGTCTTCACTCGGCCGATAGCTATGGCTATCAACCTCGTTCCAGACCGGCGTCAGCCACCACCATGCCTTCGCGATCCCTCTTCCGCTTTAGCTGTTACAGGCCACTAGAAACATGTTTTGTCCGAACGACACCAACAGTATGCGTCAAGCTTCTGTCCCGTCTCATTACGGTCAGCCCATCATCATTGACCAGTGTGAGAGTTGCGGTGGAGTCTGGTTTGACGCCTTTGAACTGTACAAAGTAAAACAGGGTAAGGCTGCTGAAATTGAAGAGATAGATCCGGATGTCTTACGGGCACTCTCTCACATTAATCAGCAAACGCTTTATTGCCCACGAGACCAGACAGAGCTTTTTCAATTCAAAGATCCCCAATTTCCGAAGGGTATTATTTTAATGCGCTGCCCAAAATGCCACGGATTTTGGTTGAACCGGGGTGTGTTTACCCAATACCAGGAAGCCCGCCAGAAATTGATGATCTCCAGGGAACAAACGCCGGAAGACGTCAAGCTGAAAGAAGATGTTAAACGACTGCTGCACACGCATCTCAACGGAAGCGATCAAGACGTACTGGGAAAGGTTGGCAAATTCCTGTCTGCACCTGTAGGTAAAAATACCCTGTTTCCCTCGTATTCCAGCGCGAGAACGCCTGCAGCAGAAAACACCTTTGATTCGATTTTGAATATCCTGATCATAATCTTGAGGCTTTTCATTTTCAGGTAATTATGGTTTCGTCAAATTGTATTGGTCCGGCCCTCGCGCGTTACTTCTCGCGCTGCCCCAGGTCAAAAAAATCGGAAAGAGCCTGTAAAAAAACGTATTCGTCCAGGCCTTCCCTGCCAACCGGTTTCGGCTGCGCACTCCACATCGCCACCACCAGTTTCTTGTCGGGATCGACGAACACGAACTGGCCGAAAATTCCGATTGCTGAATAACTCCTGCCATGCAGTGGCCACAACATGTAACCGTAGTCGACCGTTTCGCCCGCGACAATTTTTGGCGTGCTGGCTTCCTGCACCCATCCTTCGGGGAGCACCCGCTGACCATCGATCACGCCGTCGTTGAGCAGGAACAGACCGAACCGCGCGTAATCGCGCAGGGTTGCCGACAAGCCGCTGCCGCCGACTTCCAGGCCTTCCGGCGACTCCAGCCACCAGGTCGCGTCGGCTTCCATCCCCACCCGCGACCAGATCTTCTCAGACAGGTAGTCGGCGACCGGCTTGCCGGTGGCGGCCGCCACCAGGGCGCCGGCGACCTGTGTTTCCCCGGTGCTATAGTTCCACCGGGTACCCGGTTCGGCAGCCCTCGGCAGGGCAGCCATCAGGTCCAGAATGGCGCCCGGCTGCTGCCCGATCTGGGCTTCCAGCATGTGTCTCCGGTCTGAAGAAGGGTCCGTATAGGTCTCATTCCAGGCCACGCCGGACGTCATTTGCAACAGGTTTTTCACGGTCACGCCGTCATAGGCCGTGCCTTTGAAACGCGGCAGGTAGTTGACGATGGGGTCGTCGATGCTGGCAATGCGGCCATCCTGTATCGCGGCGCCGATCAGTGTCGCTGTCATCGATTTGACGACCGACATCGACATCCAGCGTGTCTGCTCGTCATTGCCCAGCAGGTACTTTTCAAACCGTATTTTGCCGTCTTTGATGATCAGAATGCCGCTCACCCGGTTCAGGGAAAGCACGTCATAGAGGTCATAGGTCTGGCCGTTTACGGAATAAGAGAATTCCGGGAAAGGCTGGTCACTGACAGGCAAAATTCGGGCGGTCTCACCCCGGTGCACGGTCCGGGTTGGAAACAACCGGTCGATGTTGCGAAAGGTGTTGACCTGGATATCGGGGTACAGCTTTCCGTCATAGACCTCGCGGACCGTACCGATGGGTTCATCCGCATGACCATAGTGTGATTCCGATGCGTCAGCAGAAAAGTTCGCCGCCAGTGTCAGGATGACAATGACTGCGGTAAGCAACAGCGGCACAGGATTCATTTCACTATCCCTTTACTGACATTTCCGGGCCCGATCAGGCTACCTCGAACAATGACGCTGCGCCCTGGCCGCCGCCGATGCACATGGTGCATACAACGTATCTGACGCCCCGGCGCTTACCCTCGATCAGGGCATGGCCGACCAGCCGCGCCCCGGACATTCCGTAGGGGTGGCCGATGGAGATTGCGCCGCCGTTGACGTTCAATATCTCGTTGGGAATGCCCAGCCGGTCGCGGCAATAAACCACCTGCACGGCGAACGCCTCGTTAAGTTCCCACAGGCCGATGTCATCCATGCCCAGGCCATGGCGCTCCAGCAAACGGGGAACCGCGAACACCGGTCCGATGCCCATCTCGTCCGGCTCACAACCGGCCACGGCCGTGCCACGATAGTATCCCAGGGGTTCCAGGCCGCGCTTTTCGGCCAGTCTGGCCTCCATCACGACTGTTGCGGATGCTCCATCGGACAACTGGCTGGCATTACCCGCGGTGATGAAGCCGTTTTCCCGGACGGTCTTCAGGCTGGAAAGCCCCGCGAGTGTTGTATCGGGGCGGTTGCCCTCATCTTTTTCCAGCACCACGTCGTGAAAACTGATTTCCTTGGTTTCCTTGTCCATGACGCCCATCAAAGACGGCAGCGGAACGATTTCATCATCCAGTTTCCCGGCCGCCTGGGCAGCGGCGGTGCGCTGCTGGCTTTGCAACGCGTATTCATCCTGGGCCTCACGGCTGACGCCATAACGGCGCGCCACGATCTCGGCTGTATCCAGCATCGGCATGTGAATGTTTTCGTGCAGGGCCACCAACGCGGGGTCGGCAGTGCGATACCGGTTCATGTGTTCGTTCTGCACGATGCTGATGGAGTCCTGCCCCCCACCCACCATGATGTCCACGCCGTCATACAGGATGGTCTTCGCGGCGGCCGCGATGGCCATCATGCCGGAAGAACATTGGCGGTCGACGGTCATACCGCCCACGGTAACCGGCAGCCCCCCGGCCAGCGCGGCGAGCCGTGCAATATTCGGCGCCTGTGAACCCTGCGTCAGGGCACATCCCCAGTTAACGTCTTCCACTTCCGCCGGGTCAAGGCCGGCGCGCATCACCGCGTGGCGGATGGCGTGAGCGCCGAGGGTCGGCCCATCGGTGTTGTTGAAAGCACCACGATAGGCACGGCCAATTGGCGTGCGGGCAGTTGAGACAATGACGGCTTCGCGCATGATTAACTCCTTGATCAGTAGCCCCGCTGGCGGGCAAAGCGGTCCAGGTGAAAATACCTGTCCCCGTACATGGATTCCAGTATGCGGGCGCGTTTCAGAAAGAAACCGATATCGAAATCATCCGTCATACCGATTCCGCCGTGCATCTGGATCGCCTCGGTCGCGGCCTTGTGCGCCGTTTCGCTGAGCTTCGCCTTGGTCATGCTGGCCAGTTGTGGGTCTGTTTCGCCGGGCCCGTCCAGGACCTGCAGGGCCTTGAGCACCAGTGATTTGCACATTTCAATCTCGCCAAACAGGTGGGCCGCGCGGTGCTGCAGCGCCTGGAAACTGCCGATGGGAACACCAAACTGCTTGCGCTCTTTCAGGTATCCGAGGGTACGTTCAAACACTTCCTGTGCCAGGCCCAGCAGTTCGGCGGAAGCACCGATCCGCGCCGCGTCCAGGACTTTGTCCAATACGGCCTGGCCGCCATTCAAGTCTCCCAGAAGGCTGTCGGCCGGCAGCAAAACCCGGTCGAACGTGACATTGGCTGCCGCGTGCGTATCCAGGACCGGGTAGCGTTCTACGCTGACGCCTTCCGCTGTCGCCGGCACCAGGAAAAGCGAAAGGCCGGAACCGGTCAATGCGCTGACGATGAAAGTATCTGCCACGTGGCCATCGAGGACGGCGGTCTTGCGGCCGCTGAGACGATAACCGTTGTCTGACGCTTCCGCCCGGGTTTCGCACCGTTCCGGTTGATGAATGGAATGTTCATCACAGGCCAGCGCCAGCAGTGTTTCACCGGTCGCCACCGAGGGCAGCAATTCGGCGCATTGTTCGCCAGTGCCGGCTGCCGTCAGCGCCGATACGCCTGCCAGGGCAGTGCTCAGCAAGGGACTGGGAGTCAGCGTCCGGCCGCTTTCCTCCAGTACGATACCCATACCCGTATAGCCGTATCCCAGGCCACCGTGCTCCTCCGGGACGAGGATCGCCGGCCAGCCCATGTCAGCCATTTCAGCCCACAACTCGCGCGAAAAGCCGTCCGTGTTGCCACTGTCCCGCAGCGCCCTGAGGTGGCTGACGGGTGCGCGTTCGCGCAAAAAATCACGGGCGGCGTCTTTCAGCATCACCTGTTCTTCGTTCAGTACCAGTGCCATGTTCGTTCCTTTTAGCCAGGTAAGCCAAGAATGCGCTTGGCCACGATGTTCAGTTGGATTTCCGAAGTGCCGCCCTCGATCGAGTTGCCCTTGGTACGCAACCAGGATTTGGGCAGGTCCCCGTCCTGGTTTTCACCACCCTCCCAGGCCAGGGCATCGGTGCCGCCGATACTCATCAGCAACTCGTACCGCCGCATGTTCAGTTCCGTACCGTAGTATTTGAACATGGAGGATGCAGCGCCCAGGCTGACCCCGGCTTTCACCTCGTCGCGGGCCCGCTCGATGGTGTATTCCAGGCACAGCTTGTCGATTTCGAATCTTGCTATGTCCGTGCGTAACATGGTGTTTCGCAGGATGCCGTTTTCGGTGCCCAGCGCCTGTACGGCCAGCCGGCTGACAGGCGTGCCGCCAACCCTGGAAACGCCCGTTCCGGCGATCATTTCACGTTCATGGGTCAGCAAATATTTGGCCACTGTCCAACCCTGGTTCAACTCGCCGATGACCTGGTTTTTCTCCACCCTGACGTCCGTAAAAAAAGTCTCGGTGAAGGGAGATTTACCGCTGATCAGCCGGATCGGCCGGGTTGAAACACCAGGCGTCGCCATGTCAAAAAGGACAAAGCTGATACCTTCGTGCTTTTTCGCCGCGGGATCGGTTCGCACCAGGCAGAACATCCAGTCGCCCAGGTCACCGTAGGAGGTCCAGACCTTGGAGCCATTCAGAATGAAATGATCCCCCCGGTCTTCCGCCCGGGCCTGCAGGCTGGCCAGGTCGGATCCGGCGTTCGGTTCGCTGTAGCCCTGGACCCAGCGGATTTCACCCCGCACGATCGGCGGCAGATGCTGCTGTTTGAGTTCTTCAGAACCGAACTTCAGCAGGGCCGGGCCCAACATGGAAATACCAAAACTGAATAATGGGGAACGGGCGTGAATCCGGTCCAATTCCTCTTTGAGGATCTTTGCCTCCTCACGGTCCAGTCCGCCACCGCCGTATTCCTTCGGCCAGGTCGGCACGGTCCAGCCCTTGCCGGCCATGCGTTCCAGCCAAAGCCGCTGATCTTCGCTCTGGAACGCGTAATCACGACCGCCCCAGCAGATATCGGCCTCGTTAAGGATCGGATGCCGCATCGATTCGGGGCAGTTGGCTGCCAGCCAATCGCGGACTTCTTGTCTGAAAGACTCCATCATTTTCACTCCTTAAACCGTCATGCCGCCGTCGACCACCAGGATCTCACCGGTGGTGAAACTGCTGGCGTCCGAAACCAGGTAAAGCACGGCGCCTGCCATTTCAGACGGCTCCGCATGCCGCTTCATCGGTATGTTCGACACCGCGTGCCGGTAGAATTTTTCGTTGTCAAACAACGCGCCTGCAAACTTCGTCTTGGTCAGACCCGGCAACAAGGCGTTACAGCGGATATTGAACTGCGCACACTCCTTGGCGAAAGCCCGCGTCATGTTCACCACCGCGGCCTTGGTGATGGAGTAGATACCCTGCATCTGCATCGGCATCAGTGCGGTGATCGAGGCCGTGTTTACGATGCACCCGCCACCATGCTCCCTCATCAGTTTCCCGGCCTCGACCGACATGAAAAAGTAGCCGCGAATATTGACGTCGACGGTTTTCTGAAACGCCGCCGGGTCGGTATCGAGGATGTGACCAAAATAGGGGTTGGTTGCAGCGTTGTTGACCAGGATGTCGAGTTTCCCGTGCCGTTCCCGGATTTTGCTGAAAATATCCGAGATCTGCTGCAAATCGCCGATGTGACAGGCCATGGCTTCGGCGCTTCCGCCGGCATCGACGATCGACCGGGCGACCTGTTCGCAGTCTTCCTGACGGCGGCTGGAAATGATGACATGGGCGCCCTGCTCGGCCAGCAATTCGGCGATCGCCTGTCCGATACCGCGACTGGCGCCGGTGACCAGGGCCGTTTTTCCATTCAGATCAAAAAGGTTCGTTCCCATTGGTTTCTCCTGTCAGGATGGGTTCTCGCTGATTACGTCCAGCGCCATTTGGGCCAGGGGCTCCACCCATTGCCCCATGGCCGCCGCTTTTTCATTGGATGCATTACCCATGGCTGCTCTTTTCGCGATGCCCTGGACGATAGCGGCGAGGCGGAAAAAACTGAACGCGAGGTAAAACGCCCAGTGATCGATTCCGTCGATGTTCATGCGACTGCAGTAAGCAGCAACGTATTCCCGCTCGGTCGGAATGCCGAGTTCTCCCCGGTCGGCCCCTGCGAGTCCGGACAGGCCCTGCTCCCGGTAGGGCATTCGCATTTGCATGCACTGGTAGGCCAGGTCGGCGTAAGGGTGTCCCAGCGTGGATAGCTCCCAGTCCAGTACGGCGATGATCTCGGGCCGGTCATGATGAAAAACCAGGTTATCCAGGCGATAGTCTCCATGCACCAGGGCCACTTTGCCGTCATCGGCAGGCTGGCTCTCCATCAGCCATGCCATCAGGTCTTCCATCGCGGAAATGGTCTGCAACTCGGAGGCCCGGTACTGACCCGTCCAGCGGGTAAGTTGCCGGGAAAAATAATTGCCGGGTTTGCCGTAGTCGGACAAGCCGACGGCTTCCGGATCAACCCGGTGCAGTTCGCCAAGCACCCGGTTCATCTCGGCGTAAATGGCCCCGCGATCGGCCGGGCTTTCCAGTTCCGGCAAGGCGGCTTTCCAGAAAATCCGGCCATCGCAAAAATCCATGATGTAAAACAGGGAGCCGATGACCCCCGGATCCTCGCACAGGTGATAAACGTGTGCGACCGGCACCATGCTGCCCCGCAGGGCACGCTGGACGCGGAATTCCCGGTCCACCGCGTGAGCAGACTTCAGCAGCTTGCCGCGTGGCTGCCGGCGCAGTACATACTGCCCGGACGCCGCGGTCAGTTTGAACGTCGGATTGGATTGCCCGCCGGCAAACTTTTCCATCCGGGCCGGGCCTTTGAAACCGGGGATTTTTTGTTCCAGATAGGACAATAAACCGCCTTCGACCGTTTTTCCACGATGACTCACCGTCACGGCTTCAGGCCGAGGCTTCCCGGCGCCGCGCCAGGTCCCGGCCCAATTGCATCATGTGCACCTGGTCCGGACCATCCGCCAGGCGCAAAGTGCGGGCATAAGCGAGCATGTGAGCCAGCGGGGTGTCCTGGCTGACTCCAACGGCGCCATGTAACTGGATGGCGCGATCGATCACGTCCAGGGCCATGTTCGGAGCGGTGATCTTGATCATCGCGATCAGGTCTTTTGCGCCCTTGTTACCCTCGGTGTCCATTTTCTGGGCGGCTTTCAACGTCAGCAGGCGCGCCTGTTCTATCTGGCAGGCGGAACGTGCGATGTCTTCGCGCACCGATTGCTGTTTGATCAGGGGGCGTCCGAACGCAATGCGCGTGTTGGCGCGGTCCAGCATGAGCTCGAGCGCGCGCTGAGCGGTGCCGACCAGGCGCATGCAATGGTGAATACGCCCCGGTCCAAGACGACCCTGGGCAATTTCAAACCCGCGGCCTTCTCCGTACACCAGGTTGGCGACCGGCACACGCACGTTGTCGAAAACGATCTCGGCATGCCCTTCCGGTCCGTCGTCATAACCCAGCACGTGCATCGGCCGGGTCACGGTCACGCCCGGCGTGTTAACCGGTACCAGAATCTGCGACTGCTGGATGTAACGGTTGGCGTTATCCGGGTCGGTTTTACCCATGACGATCAGGACTTTGCACTGCTTGCGGCAGGCGCCGGAGGCATAGAATTTTTTCCCGTTGATGACGTATTCGTCACCATCGCGGATCATCGAGGTCTGGATATTGGTAGCGTCACTGGAGGCAACATCGGGTTCGGTCATGGCGAAGGCCGAGCGGATTTCCCCGGCCAGCAGGGGCTCCAGCCATTGTTTCTTCTGCTCCTCGTTGCCGTACCTTGCCAGCACCTCCATGTTCCCGGTGTCGGGAGCGGAGCAGTTGAATACTTCGGAAGCCCACAAAACACGGCCCATTTCCTCCGCCAGGGGGGCGTATTCCATGTTGGTCAGGCCGGCGCTGTACTTGCCATAGGCGACCGGCAGGAACAGGTTCCACAAGCCGGCCGATTTTGCTTTTTTCTTCAGATCCGTGACGATATCCGCCGTTTCCCAGGGCTTGGCCGCAACCTGTTTCTCAAACAGGGCTTCGTTCGGGTAAATGTATTCGTCCATGAAGTCCCGGACCTGTTGCACCAGGTCTTTGACTTTATCGCTGTACTCGAAATTCATGCTGTAAAACCTCCGCTGTTCAGTAGTAGGTCACGGCGTTGCTGCGGTCCGGGTGTTCCAGGTGCGGAACGTGGTTGAAGCCCGCCAGCTGCATCATGTCGTTTTTGAAATACAGGTGGCTGTAACTGCTGTTACGGGTCTGCAAATTCATCTGGATCATCGCGGCTGGCGGCGCCGCCAGGACCTGCCTCAGGGCCATCGAAATGGCGCCGCCCGAACTGACCACCAGTATTTTGCTGCTGCTCGCGGCCAGGCTGGTGGCTCTCGACATCCCCGAGCGCACGCGCTGTTCAAATTCATTCCAGGTTTCCGGGATACCCGCTGTGATGCGGCCATCCGCCCAGGCCTGCAGGGCATTGTGCAGAATCTGCGTAAATTCCGATGGCGCTGCTCCCTCTGCGGGTATCTCGTCCGGATGATCCCCTAGATAGGCGGTAACGAGCGCCTCGAAATCAAACTCGTTCCACTGGGCGTGGGTGCTTTGGCTTGGAGTATCGAGTTCCATTCCGGAACAAATACCTTCGAGGGTTTCGCGATGACGGGTCATTTCACCGCAGATAACGTGGTCGAAACGCAGTTTACGAAACTTGAAATATTCGCCCAGCCAACGCGCCTGCTGATGGCCCAGGGGCGATAGCCGATCGTAGTCCTCTTCACCGAAGGAAGCTTGGGCGTGGCGTACCAGGAAGAGTTCGGACATGGATTTTCGCGTTTTGATGCAACTTTCAGAATAAACTCCGGTTTGATATTTATCCAATTTATTATTTAAATACTCTATTATTCATATAACTTATATCAGGTGATCCAATTGCGACTCCCGAGTGTTGATCTGAACCTGTTTCTTGTCTTCGATGCGATTTATACCGAGCGCAATCTCACGCGCGCATCCCGCGTGCTATTTGTCACTCAACCGGCCGTCAGCAATGCCCTCAAGCGGTTACGCCAGGTTTTCAATGACCCGCTTTTTGTGCGCACGCCCCGGGGGATGGCCCCGACACCCGTCGCCGACAATATTTCCGTGGCAATCAAGGCTGCGCTGCACCTGCTCAACACCAGCCTGAACGAAGGCGAGGTGTTTGTTCCCGGCTCATCCCAAAAAACCTTCAGGTTCAGCGTTCATGACTACGACGAAGCCATCCTGGTCCCGAAATTGATGCAGCAACTCGCCACGCTGGCGCCGGGGGTTTCGATCGAGTGTTACGCTGTTCAGCGCAAGGACCTGGAAAGAGAACTGTCCTCGGGAAGCCTGGATTTTGCACTCGACGTCCCGCTGTTCTCCACCCCTCAACTGTGCCGCCAACGCCTCGCTACCGAACGCTATGTCTGCATGGTGCGGCCGGATCACCCGGTAGCCGGTCAGCAACTGACCCTGGAGCGGTACCTCGAGCTGGAACACATCCACGTATCGGGCCGGCGCAAAGGCGTGGGGCATGTCGACATCGCCCTGGAAATGCTGGGCCGCACAAGGAACATCAAGCTGCGGATGAAAAATTACATGGCCGGGCCGCAAGTCGTGTCAACCACCGACCTGGCTCTGACGCTGCCGAGAAACCTGGCAGCCATGTACCCGATGAAAATCTTTGAAATGCCCTTCAACGTGGAAACACTGGACCAGTACCTTTACTGGCACAAGAGCGCCGACCAGGACCAGGCCAGCATCTGGATGCGGACGCTTTTGCTGGGCCTTCTTCCCGGTCCTTGATTTGAATCAGCCGGGCAGGGAAAGCCGCCTGCGGGCAAGGGTAAATTCAAATCGGGACATGGCATACTGGGGTTTTCCCCCGGAGACAAGCGATGACCTCTTCCGTCAACCTTTCGCAGCATGGCGCCGTGGCGTTGATCACGGTCGACAATCCCCCCGTGAACGCCCTGTCCCGGCCTGTCAGGGCGGGACTGCACGCGGCGATGGAGCGCGCGCTTGACGGAAAAAACCAGGCCATCGTGCTGATCTGCGCCGGGCAAACCTTTATCGCCGGCGCTGACATCAGCGAGTTCGGAAAACCACCCGCCGACCCCTGGTTACCCGAGGTATTGAGCCGGATCGAGTCCAGCCCGATCCCGGTCATCGCGGCCATCCATGGAACCGCCCTGGGTGGTGGACTGGAAACCGCCATGGCCTGTCATTACCGCGTGGCCCTGCCTTCGGCAAAACTGGGCCTGCCGGAAGTTTCCCTGGGCCTGTTACCCGGCGCGGGGGGGACCCAGTGGGCGCCTCGCCTGATCGGTGTTGAGGCCGCCCTGGAACTGATGATCAACGGCAAGCCGGTCAGTGCAGAGCAAGCGCTGAAAGCCGGGCTGATCGACCGGATCGCTGAAGGTAAGCTGCAGGAAGCCGCCCTGGAATACGCCCGTGAGCTGATCGATTCCGGGGCGGGCCCCAGGCGTACATCCGACCTGCCGGTTGAATCCTCACATTTACCCGCAGATTACTTTGAGAACATGCGCACCGCGATCAGCCGGCAAACCCGCGGCCTGCCCGCACCGCAACGCATCATTGACTGCGTGGAGGCTGCCACCACCATGGACTTTGCTGCCGGATCAGCCATCGAACGAAAGTTATTCATGGAACTGATGATGTCGCCGGAGTCGGCCGGCTTGCGCCACGCATTTTTTGCCGAACGGCAGGCCTCGAAGATCGAGGGACTGGCAAAAGACTTGCCCCTGCGAACCATCAAATCAGTCGGCATCATCGGCGCGGGTACGATGGGTGGCGGCATCGCGATGAATTTTGCCAATGCCGGCATCCCGGTTACCCTGCTGGAAATCAACCAGGAAGCGCTCGATCGCGGCATTGACGTATGCCGCAGGAATTATCAGCGCTCGGTCAACAAAGGCCGGTTTACCGCCGCACAAATGGACCACTTCATGGGCCTGATCAGTGGAACCACTTCTTATGCTGACCTGGGTGACGCTGACCTGGTGATCGAAGCGGTGTTTGAAAACCCGGAGATCAAGTACGAGGTCTTCCGAAAACTGGATGCCGTGTGCAAGCCAGGTGCGATCCTGGCCAGTAATACGTCGTACCAGGATATCGATGCGATCGCTGCAGTAACCTCGCGGCCGCAGGATGTGCTCGGCATGCATTTTTTCAGCCCGGCAAACGTGATGAAACTGCTGGAAGTGGTCCGCGGCGCCAGGACTGTCGAAGACGCGCTGGCGACGGTCATGAAACTGGCGAAAACCATCCGGAAAGTCGCCGTTCTCGCCCGGGTTTGCTATGGATTTATCGGCAACCGCATGTTGGAAGGATACATGCGCGAAGCGCAAATGCTGCTACTCGAAGGCGCCACCCCGGGCCAGGTGGACGGCGCATTGCAGCGCTTCGGCATGGCCATGGGTCCATTGGCGGTTATCGACCTGGCAGGCATGGACGTGGGCTACAAAGCACGCCAGGCGTTGCCCCACCTGCCGGATCACCCCTCCTACCACGTGACGGATCAACTGGTGGAGATGGGCCGACTGGGGCAGAAGTCCGGTGCGGGTTTTTATAACTACGATCCTGAAACCCGTCAGCGGCTGGACGCTCCCGAAGTCGAAGCAATGATCCGGGCCGAAGCCAGTATCCTGGGAATGCCGGCACGGCAGTTCAGTGACGACGAAATCGTCGAACGGATCATTTATCCCCTGGTCAACGAAGGCGCCCGTATCCTTGAAGAGGGTATCGCGCAACGCCCGGGAGATATCGATATCGTCTATCTTTACGGATATGGATTTCCAGCCCATCGCGGCGGTCCGATGTTCTACGCAGACACGATCGGCGTAGACCGAATTTACCAGAAGATTTGTCGAATTCAGGGACACACTGAGGGCGGACGACTGGCAGCCAGCGCCCTGCTACAACGCCTGGCCGAAAGCGGAGGAACGTTTGGCTGAACGGACCTGACCTGTTTTTGAATCTAGTAACGGGGAGTTATCGGTTTGGTCACCGTTGACTCCGTCTGCGTCGCTGTGCTCCAGTTGGGCACCCACAGCCAGCGTGTTACCGTAAATGGCCACCGATTGTCCAAACGCGTCACTCCATCCGGTATTCGACGCCTTGATGTAGGCGTCCTGGCGCCAATCATTTCCACTCTTGCGGAACAGGTAAGCCGCACCAGCATCGAAAAATGATTTTTCAACCAGATCGTCATCCTGGTTACCGTCAATGCCCGTCGCGCTGCTGTCCTCGTTCCAGGCGCCGACCATAATCGCGTTTCCATAAGTCGCGACGGACTGGCCGAAATAGTCCCACACCCCCGTGTTCGAAGCCTTGAGGTATGCATCCTGAGTCCAGACCTCGCCGTGCCGGCTGAATGCGTACGCTGCTCCGGCCCCAGTGTAAGAATCGTCTGACTGGTCCGCGTCAACGCCAACTCCGCTGCCTGGCTCCATGTATGCACCAACCACCAACTGATCCTTATGAATCGACACCGAATAGCCAAAACCATCTCCGCCGTCGGCGTTGGAGGCCTTGATATAAGCCTGCTGGCTCCATTGTCCCGCCTGCTGGACGAGCACGTAAACAGCGCCGGCATGGGGGGCAGATTCATCTTCCTGGTCGCCGTTGATGCCGGTGGCTGCGCTGGCTTCGCCGTAAGCACCGACAACGATCGTGTCTTTATAAATGTCAACGGAGTGCCCAAAGGAGTCCTGCGCGTAACCAAAATCGGCCGAATCAGTGTTGGACGCCTTGATATAAGCCTGTTGCGTCCAGGATTCGCCAGCCCGCTTGAATACATAGACGGCACCGGCCTCTAGCGACGAGTTGTCGATTTGGTCCCCGTCAATACCTTGAGCGTTGCTTGCTTCCTGCGGAGCGCCGACGACAACAGTATCGCCATGAATCGCAACCGATGTACCAAAGCGGTCAGGATTGTCCGGATTGGAGGCCTTCAAATAGGCCTGTTGGCGCCATGTATTTCCTTCCCTTACGAAAACGTAAACTGCGCCCGCAGAAGGAGCTGCGTTGTTACTCTGGTCGCCATTCACGCCCGCAGCAGCGCTGTCTTCCCCAGGTGCACCAACAACGAGCGTATCGCCGGAAATATCTACCGACCACCCGAATTGGTCGTCAGATTCCGTGTTCGAGGCCTTAATATAAGCTTGCTGTCCCCAGATATTGCTGTTCCGGGTGTACACGAAAACTGCCCCGGCGAAGTTTAGCGAGGCGTCGTTCTGATTGCCATCGATGCCCGTTGCATTGCTTTTCTCACCCATAGCCGCGACCACCATGGTGTCTCCATCCAGGGCGGTGGCCCACCCGAAGCGCGCTTCATCACCGGAATTCGATGCCTTTACATAGGCCTGCTGCTCAAGTTGAGCCTGCGCTGTTGCCCCCATCAGGGGCATAGTGGCCATCGCCAGACACGCTATTGGAAGAATGCGGCGGAAGTATTGGTTGAGAGCAGGTGTCATAAGCTGCACTTCTAAGGCTTGCAGTAAAGGCTTCAACCCCCCAGCTTGCCGCGAATCGGCGACACCGGTCCGTGCGCCTGGTACGCCAGGAATTCCGAAGCCGGCTTTCCGGCGCGCATTTGCGCCAGCCAGTCCTCGGGATCGTATTCAACGCCGACCGGGTTAGCCGCAAACATCGGACCACGCAAGAAGTCGTTGCAGTCCTCGCTGCTCTCGAAAGCGTCAACCTGGAATTCCATCTGGTTGCCATCCGGGTCGGCGTAATACATGGACACCGTCACGCCGTGGTGGATGCACCAGTAAGGCTTGATGCCTTTAGCCTTGAGCTGTTCGTAGTTCGTGAACAGGTCCTCCAGTGAACCGTAGGCATAGGCAACATGGTCAACTCCGATCAGCCCGTCCTTTGCGGTCTCACTGCTATCGGGCTGTAGCGCAGCCAGGTCGATAAACGCGAAACGGTGATGCTCATCATCATAGGTCAGGAACGCCATGACCGGGTTCTGGTGCTGGATTCTGGCGTCGAACACGTCCCGGTACCAGGCCAGCATCTGGTCAAAGCGGCGGGTCCGGTAAACAACGTGCACGAATTTCTGGGGGCGAACTCGAGTCATCTGGGTTCCTCTCTATATATTCAACAGAATTAGTATGGGTTACTGATCGCTCATTGTTCACCAACTTCCGGCCTATTTCCATACTGCGGGTAATTTGCCAGAATCTCTTTCCCTTCTCACAAGGAGTCCTGACCGGATGAACCGATACCTGGCTTATGCAGCACTTGTTTCCTTGAGCGTACTTCTCGGCCCGTCATGGGCGCATGGAGATGAACCAGGGTCTTCTGCATCCGTGGAGCGGGGCCGTTACCTGGTGAAAATCGCAGGCTGCAACGATTGCCATACGGCCGGCTATGCCCAGCAAAACGGCCAGGTGCCGGAATCTGAATGGCTGCAGGGCGATACTTTGGGATGGCAGGGTCCGTGGGGTACGACTTATGCGCCCAACCTGCGATTGAGCCTGGCGCGATTGACGGAAGACGAATGGGTCTCTTTCGCCCACAACCTCCGATCCCGGCCACCCATGCCTTCTTTCAGTCTGAACCAGATGACCGGGGAAGACTTGCGCGCGGTGTACAGCTTTGTCCGGCAGCTTCAGCCGCTGGGTGATCCGGCGCCGGATTATGTTCCACCCGGCCAGCAGCCTTCCACGCCCGTCGTGGTGTTTCCCGGCCCGCCGCCGGCGCAGTAACGCGAGCCGGGCCTGGCGGTAATCGCCAGGCCCGTTTCAATCAGTTCAGGCCTCGCCGTTCGAGCAGGGGCTGGATATCAGGGTCCGCCCCGCTGAAATTTTTGTACAGGACCATTGCGTCCTCGGCGCCGCCACGGGACAGAACCGTGAGGCGCAAATGGTCACCGTTCTCGCGCGTCAGGCCACCGTTCTCCCTGAACCAGTTAACCGTAGCAGCATCCAGCACTTCAGCCCAGATGTAAGCGTAGTAACCGGCTGAATAACCACCGATGATGTGGGAGAAGTAGGTGCTGCGGTAACGTGGCGGCACAGTGCCCAGCGCCACGCCTGCTTCCTGGAGCGCCCTGGCTTCGAAATCCAGCACGTCGTCAGCATCCGGCACTTCCTCGGGCGATAACTGGTGCCACTTCTGGTCCAGCAAGGATGCCGCAAGGTATTCCGTCGTCTTGTAACCCTGGTTGAACTTTTGTGTTTCCAGCAACTTGTCCAGCAGTTCCCGGGGCATGGGTTCACCGGTCTGGTAATGCACGGCGTAGTTCTCGATCACTTCCGGCCAGACAGACCACATCTCGTTACCCTGCGATGGAAATTCCACGAAGTCGCGGGGCACTGAAGTGCCGGAAAATTTCGGGTATTTGACATTGGAGAACATGCCGTGAAGCCCATGACCAAATTCGTGGAACATCGTTGTCACTTCATCAAGCGACATCAGCACAGGCTCATCCGGCGATGCCGGCTTGGTGATGTTCAGGTGGTTGGCGACTACGGGCTTCCTGCCCATCAGATTGGATTGATCGACATAGGAATTCATCCATGCGCCACCCCGTTTGGATGGACGGGCGTAGGGATCCAGCAGGAACATGCCCAGTGTTGAGCCATCGGCATCAATAACCTCGAAGACCCGGACGTCTTCCTGGTACACCGGCAGATCGTGCCGTTCCTTGAAAGTGATGCCGTACAACTGTCCGGCTGCAAAGAAAACGCCTTTCTGTAATACATTATTCATTTCAAAGTAAGGGCGCAGTTGAGTTTCGTCAAAATCGTATCGTTGCTTGCGCACTTTTTCGGCGTAAAAATCCCAATCCCAGGAGGCCAGCTCAAAGCCACCGCCTTCGGCGTCAATGATGGCCTGCATATCAGCGGCCTCGCGTTCTGCATTGGCAACGGCAGGTGGCGCCAGGCTGGCAAGCAGTTCGTTAACGGCCTCGGTCGTTTTTGCAGTCTGGTTTTCAAGACCGTAGGCCGCATGGTTCGGGAAGCCCAGCAACTGGGCTCTTTCGGCACGTATTTTCGCGACGCGAGCCAGGGTTGCGCGGTTGTCAAATTCTCCACCGCGACTTCCGCGAGCCAGCGAAGCCTCCATGATGCGCTGACGCAGTGCGCGATTTTCCAGCGTGGCCAGCGGAGGTTGCTGCGAAGTATTGATCAGCGCGATGAGGTACTTGCCTTCCATGCCTTTCGATTTTGCCGCCTCGGCTGCCGCTTCAATACTGGTTTCGGGCATTCCCGCCAGTTCTTCCCGGCTGTCGACGATCACGGCGGACGCATTGACTTCGTTAAGTACGTTCTGACTGAACAAGGTCTGCAAGCTGGCTAACTCGGAGTTCATCGCACTGAGCTTTTCCTTGTCAGCATCAGAAAGCAGCGCGCCTGCCCGAACAAAGTCTTTGTAAGTTTCTTCGATCAACCGGTAGGATTCCGGATCCAGTTCAATTGCATCGCGCTGCTCGTAGAGTGCCTGGACGCGTGCAAACAGTTCGCTGTTCAGCCGGATCTGGTCATTGTGCGCTGAAAGTTTCGGCGCCATTTCACTGCGGATTTTTTCCAGTTCGTCATTGGTATTGGCGCCCGTCATGGCGAAAAACACCGTGGCAACCCTTTCGAGGAGTTGTCCCGAACGTTGCATCGGGATCAGCGTGTTGTCGAGCGTAGGCGCTTCGGACTGGTTGGCGATTGCCTCGATCTCCGCCAGTTCTTCCGCCATTCCCAGCTCAAAAGCAGGCACATAATCCGAGTTCTTGATTTTATCGAATTGCGGATAGTGCAAGTACAAGGGGCTTTCAACAAAAAACGGATTTTCTTCGGCAGGGTTTGTGGTCATTGCGGTTTCACTTGCGGCGTCACTTGCGTTTTTGGAGGCTGAATCTGCGACCTGATCGGTATCGGTTTTGGAACAGCCGGCGACGGCCAATACAAACACTGCGCTGAGCGCCAGTGATATCGCGGTTTTCATGGCTAAACTTCCTTTAATTCATTACCAGGATCAACTTGTGATTTTACCGTATTGACCGCCGTGCATATTCCAGGCGCGAGAGGTTTTCTGCGGTCCCGTTGATCTGGGACATGAACCGGTGAAGGGCTACTTGAAATCGAAATCCGGCGCGTCAGGCCCGGGACACAAACTTACCGGTGACGGTACTGACTTTTATACGTTCGCCGCTCTCCAGGTATTCCGGGACCTGGACTTCCAGCCCGGTGGAGAGTATCGCCGCCTTGGTTCGGGCGGTGGCGCTGGACCCTTTGATGCCAGGCGCCGTTTCGATGATTTCGAGGGTCACGTTGGGCGGCAGTTCGACCGCGACGATCTCACCATCGACCAGCAGCGCGATCATCCCTTCCAGGTCCTCTGTCATATAGTCGGTCTGTTCTTCCAGGGCTTCGGCGCTCAAGGTGTACTGGCTGTAGTTTTCAATATCCATGAAGGTGATCATGTCGCCCTCCCGGTAGGAAAACTGGACCGAATGCCGGGACAGGTTGCCGTCCTTGATGAAATCATCACCCTTGAGTGTCTGCTCCAGCTTTCTGCCGTCCCGGACATTGTAAAAGCGAACCTTGTACAGGGTCGAAGCGCCACGGGCAGAGGGGTTGCGGATGTCGATATCGCGCACCACGTAAACACCGCCATCGATTTCGACGACGAACCCTTTTTTCAATTCACTCGCTCTGGGCATCTGTTACATCCTGGGTGAAATAGGCTGCGATTATAGACGAGACCCTGGTGGAGACATAAACAAGACTCAGGGTTGGTAGATCACGTAGATCTTGCGGGTGGTTTCCAGCACCTCCCACTGCCCCTTGAATCCACATGGAATGGTAAAATTATCGCCTTTCTGCAATACACGCTCCCGGCCGTCCCCGTCACGCAGGATGGAGCGGCCGGCGAGAATCCGGCAAAATTCGTTTTCAGTGTAGTCAACTTCCCAGCAGCCGGGCTCGGCTTCCCAGATTCCGGTGAAGAACTTTCCGTCTTCACTCGTGAAATGATGCCAGGTACGCTGCAGTGGCTGACCCCGGATACACTTTTCCTTCGCGGTCAAAAATTCTTCGTATTCCGGTTCATTTTCGGCAAAAAAAACCAGGTCCCCCAGATTCTTCAAGCTCATGGCAAGGCTCCTTTGCTCAGTGGGTGAAGGGATATTGAAACACCCGGACGCTGCTGTCCAGTTTCCGGAACTAAGCCAATAACTATTTTGCTAAAATACCGTATGAAAAAATTTGCCGTACTATCCGCTCTGCTGATGATTTTCAGTCTGCCCCTGGCGGCCCAGGCCCTGTTGGCGAACGGAGATCGATAAGCATGTGCCGATTCATCGCCTACCTGGGCCGGCCCATCATCGTCGATGAACTGCTGGTAAAGCCGGCGAATTCACTGGTTCATCAGAGTTATGGCGCGGGTGAAATGGACAACCCGCTGAACGGCGATGGCTTTGGGTTCGGTTGGTACGTCCGCAATATCGATGTGCGTCCGGGTTTGTTCCGTTCGATCATTCCCGCCTGGAACAACAGGAATCTGCTTTACAACGCGGCCCTGATCCAGACGAACTGTTTTTTTGCTCACGTGCGCTCGGCAACGGGAGGCCGGGTATCAGAGGCCAACACGCATCCGTTTCATCACCGGCGCTTCCTGATGATGCACAACGGGGAAGTCCCCCAATTTCAGCGCATCAGGCGGGAATTACTGTCGCTGTTGAATGATGACCTTTTTGAATGGATACAAGGGCAGACGGACTCGGAGCATGTCTTCGCCCTGCTGATGCAAAACCTTTATGAAATGAGAAAAACCGCCCCCGAAATGACGATTGACCACTTGCAGCAAGGTTTCCAGGACACCTTCGACACCGTGCAGCAACTCAAGGAAAACGCGGGTATCGGCCACGAAGTATCCACTTTCAACATCATGGCTACCGATGGCGAACGCATTGCCGGCACGCGGTACAGTTCGCACCCCGAGCGGGGCACCCGAACGCTCTACTACGCCCAGGGAAGTCGTTTCCAGTGCGTCGACGGTGTCAGCCGGATGACCCAGGAAGATGAGGGCGTGAAGGCGGTTCTGATCGCCTCGGAAAAACTCAACGAAGGGGTGGATGAGTGGACACCCGTGCCTCAAAACCACTTCATGGCTGTCGACACGAACCTCGAGGTCCATTTACGCCCGATGCGGCCGTGATGCGATCCCGCGACTGTCAGCGGGAAATTTTACTGATCTGCTGCCCGATCCTGTCCAGGTTCCGCTTGATGGACTCCATGTAGGGGTTCTCGCCGGTAACCGGGTGCTGGAGGTACTTCGATAAGCCTGCGCACTCGACGTCCAGTTTATGCTGCACGAATGTGCCCCAGAAGCCCGGCGTGCTGCATAACAGCGCCTGGTAATTTGCAAAAGGCCACTCGCTCTCCGGGATTCCCTGGTACTGGTAACTCTCTTTGAACTCACCAAACAGCACTTCGAGTTTATCGGGGTAGTGCGGGTCGCTCATTTGCCCGATGTAGTCCGCGGTGCAAACCGTCTGCCCGAGAATGCGCTCGATCTCCGACTGGAACTGGATCCGCAGCACGTCGGCCGACGGTCCGGTGGAGCTGATCAGGTTTTCGACGAAACGGATGTCAGCGGCCGGCCACCCACGTTGCTGCAGGAAATTCCGCGCAAACTCGCAGGAGCGCTTTTCATGCAGGTGAGTGTACTTGGCGCCGCTACCCTCGATGTCCCCGGTCGTCTTCAGATAGCCGATGTCGTGAAACAGGACCGCAAAAAGTGCAAGCCGGAAATCCTTTTCGCTGACCTTCGGTGCAGCATCGGTAAAGTGGCGGTTGTGGAGCAATTCGACCAGGCAAAGGGTGGCCTGCAAAGTATGGGTGATGTCATGGTAATCCGTATCCATGGCCTGGTACTCGGGGCTGGTCCCGGTAAAAAGGCCATCGATCGCATCCATGTAATCATCGATATAGCCATCATCCTGCTGATCAAACATGTGACGGCACCGCTCCGCAACCAGTTTGCGGACTTCAGAGGTGTCCGAAAAATCAATGGCCGATAATTCGGGCAGCACTGGAAATTTGACTTCAGTCCGCATATTCAATCCCTGGGCGCGATACGATTTGGATGATATCAGGAAGAGTAGCCTTATCGACAGCTTCTCGTATATTCTGCCAAACCAGGCGCTGCATATCCACCCGATAAAGGACCGAAGACAATGACAGACGAGCAGAACATTTTCAGGGGTTGCATCCCTGCGTTGATGACCCCTTGCCAGGCCGATGGAACTCCCCATTTCGATGCCCTGGTGGCCAAGGGCGTCGAGCTGGTTGATCTCGGCATGCGCGGCGTGGTGTATTGTGGTTCGATGGGTGACTGGCCGCTGTTGTCAGACGCCCAGCGGCAGGAAGGCGTGCGCCGCCTGGTGGATGCCGGTGTCCCCGTGGTCGTGGGCACCGGTGCGCAGAACCCGAAGCTCGCCGCGGCTCACGCCGCACACGCCAGCGAAGTCGGCGCCGCTGGCCTGATGGTCATCCCCCGGGTGCTCTCCCGTGGCTCTTCACCGGCGGCGCAGCGGGCCCATTTCGCCGGGATTCTCAACGCGGCCGGCGACCTGCCCGCGGTGATCTACAACAGCCCTTACTATGGTTTCGAGACCCGCGCCGATCTTTTCTTTGACCTTCGACGCGACCACCCAAACCTGGTCGGCTTCAAAGAGTTCGGCGGGGCGGACGCACTGACCTACGCTGCGGAATTCATCACCAGTGGCGATCCCGACCTGACCCTGATGGTCGGGGTTGATACCCAGGTGTTTCACGGTTTCGTCCATTGCGGCGCGGCCGGGGCCATTACCGGCGTGGGCAACGCGTTGCCGAGGGAAATCCTGCGCTATGTCAGCCTGTGCGAAAAAGCGGCAGCGGGTGACGCCGATGCCCGCAGGCTGGCGCTGGAACTGCAGGAAGCCCTCGCAGTGCTGTCCACCTATGACGAAGGCCCGGACCTGGTGCTGTATTACAAGTACCTGATGGAACTGGAAGGCAACCCGGAATACGCGTTGCACTTCAACGCCTCCGATGCACTGAGCGACAGTCAGCGTGAATTCCTGCGGACCCAATGGGAACTGTTCCGGCAATGGTGGGCGAACTGGCCCGGAGCTGACCCCCGGGCATAATTGTTGTCAGATCCGGGGTTCGCCGGCTTCATCCTGCGGAATTATTTCCGTCTCTTTCAGCGCCGCTTCTATCCAGCTTTTCACACTGGCGTTGGCGAGAACCGTTTCCATGTAACGCTGGCCTGCTTCCGAAATTTCGGTGCCGTACGTCACGAAGCGCATCACGACCGGCGCATACATGCAATCCGCGATGGAAAACCTGCCAAACAACCAGTCACCCTGCCCGGCATATTGCTGCCTGCAATCCGACCAGATCTCATCGATGCGGCGAATATCCCTCGTCGCCGCTATCGAAGGCATGACCGTTCTTTTCGCCCGGATATTCATCGGCATCCCGGAGCGCAACCCGGTGAAACCCGAGTGCATTTCCGCGCTGACCGAGCGGGCATGCGCCCTGGAGGCTGTTGACTCCGGCCAACCCTTGCCGTCCAGGTATTGTTCGGACAGGTACTCGCAAATCGCCAGTGAATCCCAAACGGTCAATTCCCCGTCGATCAAAACCGGGACTTTGCAGGAGGGCGAGTGCCGGCGAAGGCGTTCCTTCAGGTCGTTCCCGGCCAGTGATTCCTCGACCAGTTCGAATTCCAGTCCGAATTCACTCATCAGTAACCACGGCCGCATTGACCAGCTTGAATAATTCCTGTTGGCGATAACCAATTTCATTTGGGGCTCCCTCGTTCTCCCTGGCTTCAACCACTATAATCGAGCGCGCCCCGGGTGGACTACACTAGGCAACCATGAAAGTCGTTCTCAAACATTCAGATCATTGGCTCAGCTTCAGTCAGCCGCAACGGATATTGCGGGCGGACCGGGTTCGACAGGTGGTGCCGATGATCGAGGAGGCGGAAGCCTCGGGGATGTTTGTCGCCGGATTTATTGCCTACGAGGCCGCGGCGGCTTTTGATGCCGCCCTGACCACGCATTCGGGCGAGGGGTTTCCATTGCTTTGCCTGGGCCTTTTTCCCGCCCCGGAAATCCTGGCTGAAATTGAAGTCGCACCGGATGCGCATTATGAAATCGGGTCCCTTGCCCCTTCTGTTTCCAGGGACGGTTTTATTGCAGACATCGCGCGGATCAAGGAGCGGATCGCGGAGGGCGCGACCTACCAGGTCAACTACACCTACCGGCTGAATGCTGCATTTTCCGGCGATGCATGGGCCTTTTTCCACGCGCTGGTCAAGGATCAGAAAACGGACCACGCGGCATATGTAGAAGTGGATGACCTTGTGATCTGTTCCGCATCACCGGAACTGTTTTTCAGCCTGGACAAGGGCAGGATCATTTCACGTCCGATGAAAGGCACCGCGCGGCGCGGAAGGACTCAACGCTGAAGACCTGGCACCGGGCGGAGACCTTGCGCCATTCGGAAAAGGACCGTGCGGAAAACATCATGATCGTCGACATGATCCGGAACGATATCGGGCGTATCGCCTCGCCGGGCAGTATCCGGACGGAAAGCGTCTTCGATATCGAGAAGTATCCGACGGCCTGGCAGATGACCTCGACCGTTTCCGGTCACACGATGCCCCGCTTTCCGCCATTCTGAAAGCCCTGTTTCCCTGCGCCTCGATCACGGGGGCGCCGAAAACCAAGACGATGGAACTGATCCGGGGACTGGAAGACCGCCCCCGGAAAATCTACACCGGAAGCATCGGCTACCTGGCGCCGGGTGGTGAAGCCTGTTTCAACGTGGCGATTCGCACGGCGTTGATCGACCGGAAAACCGGCACACTCGAATACGGCCTGGGTGGCGGAATCGTATGGGATTCCGACGCGGCCTCCGAATACGAGGAAACCCTGACCAAGGCGCGGGTCCTGACCCAGCCCCGCCCGCATTTCCGGTTATTGGAGACCATGCTGTGGGAACCGGCATCGGGTATTTTTCTGCTGGATGGCCATTTGCAGCGACTGGGCCATTCGGCGGCCTATTTCGAGGTTCCGCTCGACGTCCAGTCCATAAGGCAAGCGCTCGACCTGGAATTGGCGAGCAGGGAACCGCGCGCCACACAAGATCCGCCTGCTCCTGTCCCGGGACGGTGAGTTTGAAATTCAGAGCGCCTCCCTGGATGCGCAGCCGGATGAGTGCATGATTGTCGCGCTGGCGAAAAATCCGGTCGACTCCCAGGATGTCTTCCTGTTTCACAAAACGACTCACCGTTTTGTCTACGATCAGGCCAAAGCAGACTTTCCGGATTGCGACGACGTCATCCTGTGGAATGAATCGCGGCGAAGTGACGGAAAGTTGCAGAGCCAACGTGGTGATTCGAAAGGACGGAAAGCTGATTACCCCGCCGGTCGAATGTGGCTTGCTGGCCGGGGTCTTCCGTGAATACCTGCTGAACAGCGGTGAAATCGAAGAAGGCCTGGTCCTGGTCGAAGACCTTTGGACCGCGGACGATGTTTTCCTCGTCAATTCCGTGCGTAAGTGGCAAAAATGTATTTTGCCGTCATCAGGTCCATGTGCGCCCCGCCGCCATTCTTGAACAGGGTGATGGCTTGCGCGGAAGTCCTGCCGGGCGCGCCGTTGCACAGATCGTATAAATCCCCGCGGACGTCCTGCTCCGTGATGATTCCGTCGCGGATCGGAATGGCCAGTTCGCCGATGTCATGGATGGCGGTTTCGCGCGAATCGACAAACAGTTCGGCTTTTTGTACCAGTTCGTCATCAGCTTCGCGCATGTCCGGGCGGTAAGCACCGATCAGGTCGACATGCGTGCCGGGGGTGACCCATTCCCCCTGCAACACCGGTTCGGTCGACATCGTTGCCGATGAAATGATGTCGGCGCCGGCAGCCCCGGAGGCCAGGTCTTCAATACCCTGCACCCGTAACCGGCCGTTGGCGTAACGGGACGCCAGTTCTCTTGCCCTGTTAAAAGTGCGATTCCAGATCAACACCTGTGCGAGGTCGGGGAAAAGGCTGCTATAGGCCTCCACCAGGGAAGCCGCGACCGCGCCGGCGCCGACGATCAACAGGGTTTTGCTGTCCGGGCGAGCCAGCAGGCGCGCGCCCAGCACGGAATCCGCGGCGGTCTTCCATTTGGTCACCATGGTCCCGTCGATCAGGGTCACTGGAGCCCCGGTTAGGTCATCAAACAGGACGAACACGGTATGGACACTGGGAACGGCCGGTGTGCGCCTGGCATTACCCGGAAAAATGGTCGCGGTCTTGACGCCGATGCCCAGCCCCTTGATCCAGGCGGCGCGGTTGAGCATCGTATCCTCGCCCTGACGGAACAGGATGTCATCGATGTCTGCGCGGTCCATGCGGTGGCCGGCCGCCAAAGCGTCGCAAACACCTTTCCAGCTCAGCATGTGTTCAACATCGGCGGCCCGGATGAAAGGAAGGGTGCTCATGCAGTTGTTTACATCAGCCTCGGCCAGGTGTCGCTCAGCCGGTAGCCTCCCGGCCAGGGATCATCCGGGTCCAGGGTCAACTGGCTTCTGCCGGTGATCCAGGCCCGACCGGTGATGGAAGGACGGATTGCTTTTTTGCTTCCGATCAGCACTTCTTCCTCAATTCGTCCCAGGAACCCGGAATCGATGATTGACCGGGCCAGCAGGGTGTCGCCGACCGTCATCTGCCCCTTCGCATGCAATACAGCCAGGCGGGCCGACAAGCCGGTGCCGGTCGGCGAACGGTCCAGTTTTCCCGGGCGTATCACGACGGTATTTTTTCCGATTCTCTGGCCGCCTTCCTCGAAAACAGGTTTGGCAAACTGGCAAAAGGAAATACGGTTTATTCCGGGGTTACCCGGGTGCCGGAACCCCAGTTGTTCGTTGGCCGCCGCGGTGATTTTTACCCCGGCTTCGCAAATGTCACGGGCTTCATCCGGCGTGACTTCAAACCCTGCATCTGCCGCGTCGACAATAACGAAGGTATCCCCGCCGTAGGCCGTGTCCACTTTGAGGGTTCCCAGGCCGCTCACTTCCAGGCTGGCGTCCAACCGGTCCGCGAAGGACGGCACGTTTTTCACGGTAATTTGCTGCGCCTTGCCGTCACGGCATTGCGCCAGCACCTCGACCAAACCGCCCGGGGCTTCCAGCGTGAACCGTGTTTCGGGTTCCTGCATGGGGATAATCCCGGTTTCCAGCAACACGGTGGATACACAGATCGAATTGGAGCCGGACATCGGTGGCGTGTCTTCCGGCTCCATGATGATCCAGCCCATGACGGCTCGCGGATTTTTCGCCGGCACCAACAGGTTCACATGCCGGAACACACCGCCACGGGGTTCGTTCAAAACGAAATTGCGCAATGCCTGGTCCTGCGCGATCCACTGCGCCTGTTCCCAGATCGTTTCGCCGGGTGGCGACTCTACTCCGCCAATGATGACGTCCCCGACCTCACCCTCGGCGTGACAGCCAACAATCTCGACAGCGTTTTCCAATCCTGGGGTCATGAGAATTCCTGCTTTCGCCGACTATAGGTTGTTTGAAAATTCACTTCAATGACCCTTAGCCCCGGGCCCACTTTCAAGGCCGGGAGTTATAATACCGGTCCGGGCCGTTTGCCGAAGGTCCGCCGGCAGGCAAAGAGCGCATTTGGAAACATCATGAATATTGTCTTGTACGCGATTCCCGGGTTTATTTTCCTGATCCTGGTGGAGTGGCTTTACGGGCTGGCACGGGGACGCAATACCTACCGGGTTGCTGACACGATCAGCAGTATTTCACTGGGCAGCATCAGCCGCCTGCGCAACCTCCTGTTTCTCGGCCTGGGCGCCTGGTTTTACGAAAAGGCGGCCGGTGGCTACCACCTGCTCGATCTTCCCGACCGGGGACCTGGCATCTGGTTTTCGCGTTGCTGGCCTACGATTTTTCCTACTACTGGTTCCACCGGATCAGCCACGAAGTGAACCTGTTCTGGGCGGCCCACGTGGTCCATCACCAGAGCGAGGACTACAACCTGGGCACTGCTTTGCGCCAGTCGGGCAGCGGCCTGTTCGATTTTATTTTCTACCTGCCCTGGCTGTACATCGGTATTCCACCGGAAATCCTGTTCGCCAGCGGTGCGATCAACCTGGTTTACCAGTTCTGGGTCCATACCCAGCATGTCCCGAAGCTGGGGCCCCTGGAGTACGTGTTCGTCACGGCTTCGAACCACCGTGTCCACCACGCCCAGAACCGGATCTATATCGATCGCAACTACGGCGGCATTTTCATTTTCTGGGACCGGCTGTTCGGCAGCTTCCAGGAAGAACTGCCGGAAGAGCCCTGTGTTTACGGCATCCGGAAGCCGCTTAAAAGCTATAACCCTTTCTGGGCCAATGTGCAGGTCTACTGGTCTGTCCTGCTCGATTCCTGGCATGCCAAACGCTGGCGCGACAAGCTCGGTATCTGGTTCAGGGGACCGGGCTGGCGGCCGGCAGGACTGGATGAAGTCTACCCGGTGGAACGCACTTCACTGCAGGATTTCAGCAAATACGAGCCCGAGACTCCGGTCCCGGTGAAGCTCTACGCATTTTTCCAGTTCTTCTGCGCCACGCTCGCCGCTACCGGGCTTCTGGTTGTCGGCAGCCAATGGCCGCCCACTTCCCTTTCACTGGCGATAGGCCTGATTTTTTTCAGCTATTACGTGCAGGGTTTATGGACAGAGGGGCGCCGTGCGGCGCCGTGGATGGAGTGGCTAAAACTCACCTCTACACTCGTGCTGATCCCGTGGCTTCCACTGTCTCCCGGGTTCACCGGGGTATTGCTGATCTACCTGCTGGTCAGCGCCCTGTGGCTGATCGGGTTGACAATCAGGGCTGCCAGCAGGCAACAATATCCGCTTGCGCCTGCGCATGATGGATCAGAAGGTTCCATGGAATGAACCCGGACAGCTTCGGTAAATCTTTGCAGCAAATACTGCAGAAAGACAAACTGATGGGCGACTTCTGGGGCGGCCTGGCCGCCATGCTGGTGGCGCTGCCCTCGGCGATCGCCTTCGGCGTGACCATCTACTCGGCCATCGGCCCTTCCTATGCCAGCCTGGGCGCCATCGCCGGTATCCTGGGCGCCACCGCCCTGGGCCTGTTTGCACCCGCACTGGGCGGCACCAACCGCCTGATCACTGCACCCTGCGCCCCGGCGGCGGCCGTGCTCGCGGCTTTTGCGATCGAATCCGTGCACCAGGGTATTCCCGCCGTGGTGATCGTGCTGCTGCTGACCGTGCTGGGATTACTCACGGGCGTCATCCAGATCTTTCTCGGACGGGCGCGGGTCGGCAGTTTCATCAAGTACATTCCCTACCCGGTGGTCAGCGGCTACCTCAGCGGCGTGGGGCTGATCATCATCGGCAGCCAACTGCCCAGGCTTCTCGGTGCGCCTGAAACCGCCGGCCTGTGGGAGGCCGTGAGTTCGCCCGGTTTGTGGCAATGGCATGCCCTGGCGGTCGGGGCCGTCACGATGGGGGTCATGTTGCTGGCTCCGCGATTCACCAAGGCTGGTGCCGGCCGCGATCATCGGCCTGTTGGCCGGGGTCCTGGTGTATTTCTGCATCGCCCTGTTCGACCGCTCCCTGTTGATCGGTGACCGGCAACCCGGCCATCATCGGCCAACTGCCGGCCGAAGCGCATGGCCTGTTCGAAGCCATCACCGGGCGCTGGCAGGAAATCGGCGAACTGAAACTGAGCCAGGTCGCCAGCCTGCTCCTCCCGGCGCTGACATTGGCTGTTCTGTTGTCCATCGACACCCTGAAGACCTGCGTCGTGCTGGACACGCTGACCCGCAGCCGGCACGACTCGAACCGCGAACTGCTTGCCCAGGGCGCCGGGAATATCGCATCCGCCTGCATTGGCGGCATGCCGGGCGCCGGGCAAATGGGCGCAACCATGGTCAACATGTCGAGCGGCGGGCAGACCCGCATGTCCGGCGTGTTCGAAGGCGTGCTGGCCTTGATTGCGTTTGTGTTGCTGGGCTCGCTGGTCGCCTGGATCCCGGTCGCCTCGCTGGCCGGCATCCTGATCATCGTGGGCGTGCGCATGATCGACCGGGACAGCTTCAGCCTGCTCAAATCCCGCTTCACCTATTTCGACTTCCTGGTCATTGCCGTGGTGGTGGTGACCGCGGTGACCGTCAGCCTGATCGCGGCTTCGGGCATCGGCATTGCACTGGCCATGCTGCTGTTCATCCGCGAACAACTGGCCAGCACGGTGATCCGGCGCAAGAGTCACGGTCACCAGGTCTTCGCCAGGCGGCGCCGTTCCAGGGAGGAGATGGACCTGCTCGAAGAGCATGGTGACCAGACGGTCATCCTGGAACTGCAGGGCAGTCTTTTCTTTGGCACCAAGGATCAGCTGTACAGCGCGCTGGAACCCGAGTTATCCAGGTGTACCTATTTTATTCTCGACATGCGCCGGGTCCAGGGTGTGGACATCTCGGTCGCCCAGGTTCTGAATCAAATCAGGGAATCCATCGCCGAGCGCAACGGATACCTGGTGTTCAGCGATCTCCCGCAGCGCTTGCCAAACGGCCGCAATATCGAGAAATTTTTCAAACAGATGAAAATCATCACGGCCGGGGATCATGTCAAAGTCTTTTCCAGCCTGGACGACGCGCAGGTCTGGGTGGAAGAACAGATCCTTGGCATCGATAACCGGGCCGCCCTGGAACAACCGCTGCTTGAATTACACGAGATGGAATTGTTCAAGGGACGCAAGGAAGACGCCTTGTCCGCCCTGGAAGCCTGCCTGGAACCGCAGTCCTGCAAGGCTGGCGAGACAATCTACTCGGAGGGCGATCCGGGCGACCGCCTGTTCCTGATCCGGCGCGGGACAGTGCGCATGATGCTGCCGTCGGAAGGGCAGGAAGGTTTCCACCTGGCAACCTACGGCCGCGGAGACTTTTTCGGCGGCCTGTCGTTTCTCGACGGCCAGCCGCGGGGCAACGAAGCCATCGCGCAGACCGATACGGAACTGTTCGTGTTGCGCCGCGAGTCATTCGACAAGCTGGGCGATCAGCACAAACGGCTCACGCAGAACCTGTTCGAGGCGATCGCCGGGGTGCTGGCCCGGCGCCTTCGTTACGGTGACATGGAGCTGGCCGCGCTGCGTGACTGACCGGCGCGCCGCCAGGTCAATCACAAAACGGCGTAGACTTGAACATTTCCCAGGCTGCCGAGATCCACGACACCATGCCCGCAAATAAAATATTTCGTAAAACAAAAATCATCGCGACCATAGGCCCGGCTTGCGACCAGGTCGAAACGCTGACCCGGATGATTGAGAGCGGGATGAACGTCGCGCGCCTGAATCTTTCGCATGGCACCTATGAAGAACACAGCGTTCGCGTGCAGCAGATTCGCGAAGCAGCCGAAGCCGCCGGTAACCGGGTCGCGATCATGATTGACACGCGCGGCATCGAAATTCGCACCGGCCGCTTGAGCACCAGCTACGTGGATCTCAATCGCGGCACGGATTTCGTTCTGCGCACGGACAACCGGCCGGGTGACGAGACAGGGGTTTCCGTCTCCTACGCCAGGCTGCCCCGGGAGGTTAAGGCGCAGGACGTCATCCTGCTGGATGACGGCGCCATCGAACTGGAGGTCGTGTCGACCACCGATGACGAGATCAGGTGTCGCGTGGTGCACGGCGGCATTCTCGGCAACACCAAGGGTGTCAATCTTCCGGGCACCCAGCTTTCGGCGACTGCCGTCGGTCCGGAAAACCGGGCTGACTTTGTCCGTGAAATCGAGTTCGCCGCGAAAAATGACGTGGACTATATCGCTGCGTCATTCATCCAGAGCGGGGAAGACATCGCACGCATGCGGGAAATCCTGGCGGAATTCAACATCGACACGCCGATCATCGCCAAGATCGAAAACCGGGCGGGCGTGAAAAACCTGGACGAAATTATCGCAGCGGCCGATGGCGTCATGGTGGCGCGTGGCGATCTCGGTGTGGAACTGCCGTTCGGCGAAGTGCCGCGCTTCCAAAAGAAGATCATTCGCAGCACGGTCATGGCCGGCAAGCCCGTCATTACCGCCACGCAAATGCTGGCCTCGATGGAAAGAAACCCCAAGCCAACCCGGGCCGAGGCCAGCGATGTCGCCAACGCCATTCTTGACGGCAGTTCCGCGATCATGCTGTCAGGTGAAACCGCTGCGGGCAAATACCCGGTCGAAGCAGTCAGGACGATGAATTCACTGGCGCTGACTACCGAGTCCTGCCTCGAAGAATACGGTTATCTGCAGAAAATTCCTTTCCATTCCGCCAATGTCGTGGCCGAGACGATCAGTGGCGCGGTCAAAACCATGGCCCGGCAACTGCACGCCACCGCCATCATCTGCCTGACCGAGACTGGCTTCACTGCGCGCCTGATTTCCAAGCATCGCCCCGAATGCCCGATTGTTGCGATCACGGGTTCGGAACGGGCCGCGCGAAGATTGTCGATGAACTGGGGTGTCGCGGCCATTCTTTACTCGGGTGAGTCCGATGACGAGGCCCGGATCCGGTTCGCATCCGAGTACGTGCAGAAAGAGGGCTTTGCGCATGCCGGGGACACATTCATCGTCACGGCCGGGCAGGCTCAACGCAGTGGCGGCACCGACATGATTCGGGTAATCACGCTCTGACCTGTCTTTTTCAGGCGGGCTCGGCGGGCAAGGCGGAGACACCCCCGCCTGCCCCCAATTATCTGTTTATCCCGAAAACTTCCTGAACACCAACACGCAGTTCTGCCCGCCGAAAGCAAACGAATTGGACATCACGACATCCAGTTTTTTGGACCGCGCCTGGTGCGGAACATAGTCGAGGTCACATTCCGGATCGGGGTTATCCAGGTTGATGGTGGGGGGTACGACACCGGCCTGCAGAGCCTTCACGCAAATGATCGCCTCCAGGGCGCCTGCGGCTCCGATCGCATGCCCGGTCATCGACTTGGTCGAACTGACCGGGGTCCGGCGCGCACTTTCACCCAGGGCCAACTTGATGGCCCGGGTTTCAATCGGGTCGTTTACCGGGGTAGATGTCCCGTGGGCGTTGATGTAGTCGACCTGCTCCGGATTGACGCCCGCGGATTTCATCGCGGCCGTCATCGCCTGGGCAGCGCCGAGACCATCGGGATGGGCCGACGTAATGTGGAATGCGTCGCAGGTCATGCCGGCCCCGGCCAACTCGGCCAGGATCGGGGCGCCCCGCCGCTGCGCATGCTCCAAGGTTTCAAGAACCATGACGCCACATCCTTCGGCGATGACAAAGCCGTCCCGGTCCCGGTCGAACGGCCGGCTGGAACGCTCGGGTTCGTCGTTTCGCGTCGATAGCGCGCGCATGGCGATATAGGATTGCAGGAATGTCTCGCAAATGGCCGCTTCGGCGCCGCCGGCCAACACCACGTCAGCCTGGCCGGATTTGAGGAGCATCATGGCGGTCGCCAGTGAATGGCTGCCGGTGGCGCAGGCCGACGAAAGGCCAAAGGACACGCCGGTCAAACCGTATTCAAGAGCGATATTTCCCGCGGCCATGCTCGTGCTTACGCGGGGCACCGTGAAGGGCTGATCGTGCGCCTTTTACCCGCGAACCAGTTGAACATCTGCTCTTCGAGCATTGGAAAATCACCGATCGCGGAAGAAACGATGCATGAAATCCGGCTTTTATCCTCATTTTCGAGGTCCAGCCCGGACTGGGCCAGCGCTTCCTGCGTGGCCGCGATGGAAAACTGGGCGTAGCGCCCGATTCTCCTGGCCATCTTGTGGTCCATGTATGCGGCCGGGTCAAATCCCTTCACCTCGCCGGCAACCTGGCATTCGATGTTTGACGGATCGAAAAGACTGACCCTGGAGAGGCCCGGATTTCCCTGCAACCAGGTTGTCAAAGGTCTCCTGGCACGTCAAACCCACGGAGGAAATCGCCCCCATCCCCGTAATGACTATTCTCTGTTCGGAATTCATTAAGCCGCTTTCCTTTCCAACCCGGTCCGCGCACGAATCTGCCGGGCGTAGCGCCGGTGTGTTCCCCGTCCTTCAATACCTGTACACCGTTGACGAATACGTGGACCATGCCGGTCGCATATTGATGCGGTTCGACAAAAGTCGCGTGGTCCTGGATGGTCTCGGGGTCAAAAACGACGACGTCGGCGAAGTATCCTTCCTTCAATTCGCCACGGCGGTCAATCCGCAGGTTCTGGGCCGGCAAAGCGGCCAGCTTGCGAACGGCCTCTTCCAGGGAAAGCACCTTTTCATCGCGCACGTACTTGCCCAGCACGCGGGCGAAACTGCCGTAAGCCCGGGGATGAGCGCTGCTTTTCAGAAAAACGCCCTCCGGAGCCATCGAGGCTTCATCCGAGTTGAAGCTCACCCAGGGCAGGCCAACCGCCTTGCGGACCACGTCTTCGGACTGGCTGAAATACACGGTTGAGACCCGGCTGCCGTCTTCGATGATCAGGTCCATCGCGGTATACCGCGGGTCGGTTCCGCGCATGTCGGCAACCTCTTGCAAGGTTTTGCCGGTCAGCGGTTTGAGCGCATCGCTCTTGAAACCCACCAGCAGGATGTTGTCCGGCGTGCCTGCGCCCAGGTACAGGTTCTCCCACTGGTCGGAGGGCTCAGCCATTTCTGCTGCAATCCGGTCGCGCAGAGCAGTGTCTTTCATCCGCTCAACAGATGCTTCAAATCCGCCTTCCTGCACCCATGGCGGGATGGAAGCATTCAACCCGGTGGCGCCTGCCGGATAGGTGTAGACATCGGCGGTGATCTCCAGGCCTTCCGCCCGTGCGGCCTCCACCCTGTCAACGGCTTCGTCAAACAGGGGCCAGTTTTGCTGGCCTGAAGCCTTGAAATGGTAAATCTCGGCCCGGATGTCGGCTTCGCGGGCGATGGTGATCAACTCATCCACGGCCTCCAGCAGGCCGGCGCCTTCGTCCCGCATGTGGGAAATGTACATGCCGTCATACTCGGCGGCTACCCGGGACAATGCGATCAATTCTTCGGTCTTGGCGAAGCTCCCGGGAGGATAAATCAGCGAGGACGCCACGCCCAGGGCGCCTTCCTCCATGGCCTGGCGCACCAGGGCGCGCATCTGTTCGAGTTCTTCCGGCGTGGGATCGCGGTCTTCGTAAGCCATCACGTAAGTGCGCGGCGTGGCGGCGCCGATGAACGAGGCCACGTTGGGAGCGACACCGCGCTGTTCGAGGTACTCGAGGTATTCCGCCAGTGTTGTCCATTCGATGTCGTACTTGATGTCGCCCTGCCGTCGCACCATTTCGGCCTTCATGGCGTCATTCAGCGGACCCATGGAATCCCCCTCACCCATGATTTCCAGCGTCACGCCCTGGCGGATGTCGCTTTGCGAGCGGCCGTCTTCGATCAGTGACTCGTTGGACCAGCACATCATGTTGACAAAGCCGGGCGCAACCGCGAAGCCGTGGACGTCGATGTCAACCAGCGCGCTTGCCTCGCCAATGTCGCCCAGTGCGGCGATCAGGTCGCCCTTGAACGCGATATCGCCCACGTACGGCGGATTGCCGCTGCCGTCATAGATCGTACCGCCACGCAGAACGACGTCAAAAGGCGCCGGCGCAACCGAAACCGGTGCCTGTGCCTCCTGATCCTGCGCGTTGCAGGCCACGAGCAAACTGCACCCGGCAATTACCAATACCCGTTGGACAAATCCCCGGATCGACTTCATCAAATTTCCTCCAGAAAAGCGGTGCAGTTCATGCTTTTTCCACGTCGTCCCTGTTCGCTGCGCTGAACACAACCGTGTCACCAACACGCTGACCAAATCCGCTGCGCAAACGCAGGTCCCTTTGCGGGAACGGAATTTCTATCCCCCGCTCCCTGAGCTTCGTTTCCAGCGCCCAGAAAATCTGGGCGCGTGTCCTTCCAGGCCGGCGGACACTTGCCTTGGAAACCCAAACCAGCAATTCGAAATCGAGGCTGCTATCGCCAAAACCGACCAGCCGCAACTGTGCTTCACGCCCCGGAGTATGCAGCAAAACGTTTTCGACCTCGGCAGCGGCTTCAAACGCCGCCTCTTTTACGACGTCCTTGTCCGACCCGTAGGCGACACCGAAACTGATGCGCAACCGCCCGACGGGTTCTCTCAGTGTCCAGTTGGTGAGCCGGGTGCTGACGAATTCCGAGTTCGGCACGACAACGTCTACGCTGTCGTTGGTATTGATCACGGTTGCACGGGTATTGATTTCTTTCACTGTCCCTCTTAACCCGCTGTCCAGTTCGATGAAATCGCCCACTCTCAGAGAGCCTTCGAACAACAGGATCAGGCCGGAGACGAAATTGTTCACGATGGACTGCAGGCCAAAACCAATACCGACCGACAAGGCGCCGGCAATCAACGCAAAATTCGAAAAATCCAGGCCAATGGTGCCGAGGGCGGCAAATACCGCCGTAATGATGATGATGTAATGCAGAATCCGTCCCAGCGTGTAAATGGCCGAACTCTTTGCATAGTTGCGCCGATTTTTCAGCCGGTCCAGCAGGTGCCGGATGACCCAGGAAAGCAGGTAACCGAACAACATGATCAGCAACATCGTGGCAATACTGCCGGGCGTGACGGGGGCGTCGCCAATATGAAACAGATCGTAGTCCAGCACGCCTTGCATGCTCTTCCAGACACGTCCGGAAAGAAGGGTCATTCGGGTCCCAAGGCTGGTGAAAACGCCTTCTGAATGCACCATGTCCGTTGCGAGAATGTCCTGCACCAGGCTGAGGTCATCGCTATCGCTCTGGATGTCCTTGATGATCGACAGGGTTTCCTGCGCCGCGGTGTGGGCCAGTTCAACGTTTTTCCTGGCATTCAAATCTGTTTCAGGCTGTGGACTGATCAGAGTGGTCTGGCTTGCAGCGGTCCAGATTTGAAGTTGTTGGCCGGTTGTCTCAAGCAGCCTTCTGGACGCTTTGATCGAGGCGCCGATATCAAACTCCGGATCCATCGTTCCGGAGTGAAACCGGTACCAGTTGGCCCGTGCCGTGTTCAGGCTATTCCTGATTTGCGCCAGCGACTGGCTGGCAGACTCCCTGATCAGCTGCTGTTTTCGCAACAGCTCGAGACTGGGTTTCGGATTTTCCGCGGAAAGGACTTCCAGCAATTGATGCTGCAGGGAGGCCAGCCTGGATTCAGAAGAATCAGCGTCGGCGCGCGCAGCGGCAACCTCGCTTTCGATGGCCTGCCAGTCCGTCTCCCCGCCATTCAGCCTGGCGCGTGCAAACTCCTGCTGATCCTTGAGTAACTGGTTCTGTTTTTGCAGTTCTTTGAGGCTGTTTTCATGGTACTTCAGGCCCTGGTCATTAAGGGCGTAGTCGATGCGTGCTGAAACCCGCTGTAACCCCAGCAGGATGCGTGCCGGCGAGTTGACGTCAGCCACATTGTATTGACTCAGCAGGTTGTCCCGGCGCTGCCCCAGTAAAGCAGACTGGCTCTTCAACTCTTCAATCCGGAGCGTGGGTACTTCCTGCCTGGCCTCGATATCCCGCCACTGCTGTCTTAAATCGAGCAGTTCATCCAGGGTATAGGCGTCCTTGGTCTGTATCGGTGCAAAGGGAAGCGGCTCCACCTCACGAAGAGCCAGGACCAGCAATCCCACCTGCTCCTGGATCCGGTTATACAGGTTTTGTGCTTCGACCAGGTCCGCCCCGTCCAGTCCCTGGAATTTTTGCTGCGTGGCCTCCTGGAACAGCGCCATCCTTTTTTTGAATTCATCCGGGGAGGCCGGGTCGAGACTGGACCACCAGTTCAGCGGCAGGTTGGTGATTTCCGGCGGCTGCCATGGCTGGACTTCAGTGGTTTCCCTGGCTTGTCCGGTCGGAAGTACCTGCGCCGGAGCCGGCATCGCCAGCAAGCACAGTAAAAAAACTGCGCAAAAATGAACGATGGGAAAACGGACTGAATGTGAGAAAATCATGGCTGCGGCCATTTTATGCTGAAACCGGGACGATTGAACATACAATCGTGGTCAACACAGCCTGCAGGCAATGAACCATGTTAAAAAACCTGGCGGTTTTTCGCCTCAACCCTATCGGTCTCAAGAATTTCCGCGGTGACCTGGCCGGCGGCTTGACGGCGGCGGTGATTGCCCTGCCACTCGCCCTGGCATTCGGCATGGCATCCGGCGCCGGCCCGATTGCCGGATTGTACGGCGCCATCTGCGTCGGCCTGCTGGCCTCCTTGTTCGGAGGCACGCCGTCACAGATATCCGGGCCAACGGGTCCGATGACCATTGTCTCGGCCTCCGTGTTCACGCAGTTCGGCGATCGCCCTGCGCTGGCCTTCACGGTAGTGATGCTCACCGGTGGCTTCCAGATCCTGTTCGGATACCTGAAACTCGGCCGCTATGTAAACCTGATGCCTTACCCGGTGATTTCGGGTTTCCTGACCGGCGTGGGTTGCATCCTGATCATCATGCAGTTTGATTTGCTGCTGGGCTTTCCGGCGCAACAGACCGTGACCAATGCGCTCACCGTATTGCCTTCAGACCTGGCGCACCCCAACCTGCAGGCGCTGTTTATCGGGCTGCTGGCTTTCGCCATGGTAACGCTCGTACCCAGGAGCATTCACCGTATCGTTCCAACGCCATTGCTGGCCCTGGTGGTATGCACGCTGCTGGCCCTGGTGATGTCCGGAGCGCCGGTCCTGGGCAGTATTCCCAGCGGTTTGCCACAGTGGCAATTACCGGTGATCGACTTTGCCGTGCTCAATGAAATGCTGATCTTCTCAGCTGTCCTGGCCGCGCTGGGTTCCATCGACAGCCTGCTGACATCGTTGGTGGCGGATAACACGACCCGTACTTTCCACGACTCCGACAAGGAGTTGGTCGGACAGGGCCTGGGCAACCTGCTGGCCGGGTTCGCCGGCGGCATTCCCGGGGCCGGCGCCACGATTCGCACTTTGGCCAACGTACAGGCCGGCGGCCGCACACCCCTTTCCGGGGTGATCCATGCCGCTGGTCCTGCTGGCGGTTGTGCTCGGAATGAGCCCGCTGGTCGCCCGCATTCCCTCCGCGGCGCTGGCGGGGATCCTGATCAAAGTGGGCGTCGATGTGATTGACTGGCGCTATATCAAGCGTATGCACCGGGCGCCGAGGATCGACCTCATCCTGATGCTGGTGGTCCTGTTGCTGACCATATTTGTCAACGTCATCACGGCGGTGGGGGTCGGCGTCATCCTGGCCAGCCTGGTTTTTGTGAAGGAAATGGCCGAAATACAGGTCAACGCAATCCGCACCATCAGTGATCCGGACCACGAACGCCTGTTCGACGAGGCTACGGCGAATCTCTACCGTCAACACCGTGAAAAGCTGATGTTCCTGCACCTGTCCGGATTGATCAGTTTCGGCGCGGCCAATAACCTGGTTCGCCGGTTTACCACGATGAGCGAGTACGAAGTGCTGATCATTGACCTGCTGGACGTTCCGCACGTCGATGGTTCGGCGGCGCTGGCGCTGGAGCAGGTCATCGACATGGCTGTCGACCAGGGCCGGCACGTGATCATTGTCGGCATGACCTTTCCGGTCGCCAGGTTGCTGGGACGCCTGGGCGCTTTGAATCGGATCCGCGAGTCCGAACTGATCGGCACGCGCGCCGAGGCCGTTCAGGCGGCTGCCGATTTCCTGGCTCAGAAGGAAGGGTTGTAATCTGCCGCAGCTGCGGATTGAAACATTGATGTGCCACCGGACACCGCGTTATCATTGTCCGGATAATATCCTCCAATTACAGGTAGCCATCATGACGACGACTTTCGAAGCCGTAGCACAGATCATTTCCGAAACCAGCGACATACCACTGGAAGAAATCACGCCGGAAAAGAACGCATTCACCGATCTTGGCATCGACAGCCTCGATTTCCTGGACATTGCTTTCGCCATCGACAAGCACTTCGGCATCAAGATCCCGCTGGAACAGTGGACCGAAGAACTGAATGAAAACAATGCCCTGGTCGACGAATACTTCGTTTTGAGCAAATTGTGCGCCCGGATTGACGAAGTCATCGCCCAAAAGAACGCCTGAACTGAAACCCGCTAATGCTCCTTGAATACTTTCAGATGATCGACAGTGTCGAGGAGCTTGATCCGGACGCTGGCCGCATCGTGGCGCGGGCAAATGTGCCGATGGAAAGCCCGGTATTCGAGGGTCATTTTCCCGGTTCGCCCCTGGTGCCGGGCGTGTTGCTGATCGAAACCATGGCCCAGGCTTCCGGTTTCATGCTTCTTTCCCGTCTCAAATTCGAAAAGATGCCCTTCCTTGCCAATGTCGCCGACGCCAAAATGCGAACCTTTGTTGAACCCGGGGCCATTCTTCGTGTCGAAGCCGAACTGGAACACGACGGCTCCGGTTTTGCAAAAACCCGGGCGAATATCTCGAGCGATGGCAAGAAAATCTGCGACAGCCGCCTGATGTTCCGGATCATGCCGTTCCCGAACGAAACGCTGAAAAGCAATATGCTGGAGCGGTTCAGCCAGATTGGCCTGTTAAAAGCAGAGTGACATTTTGAACACAGTAAAATCCGAAGTTTGGGTCACCGGGATCGGCCTGGTGAGTTCCCTGGGCGAAGGCCTCGAAACACACTGGGCGCAACTGGCCTCGGGCAGCACACCCGTGCCTTCGGTCGACACGACCAGCCAGGCCCCGTATCCGGTACATCCGATCGTCGAATTCGACATGGCAAAACAGATCCCCAAGCGCAGCGACCAGCGCCAGATGGGACTGTGGCAGCAACTGGGCACCTACACCGCCGGCCTGGCGCTTGACGATGCCGGCATCGCCCACAACGCAGATCTGCTGGCAGCCACCAATATGATTGTCGCTGCCGGTGGCGGAGAGCGGGATCTCGAAGTCGACGCGACCATCATGGAGTCGCTGCTCACGTCCGACAACCCGGGCCCGGAACTGAATGCCTCGCTGATGAGCGACCTGCGACCCACGCTTTTCCTGGCGCAGCTTTCAAACCTGATGGCCGGTAATATTTCCATTGTTCATGGGGTCACCGACTCTTCGCGCACGTTCATGGGCGAGGAAATGGCTGGCGTGATGGCAGTCGAAACCGCGGTTGCGCAAATCCAGCATGGCCAGGGTGAAATTTTCCTGGTGGGTGGCGCATACATCTCTGAACGAGCAGACATGACCTTGCTGATGGCGATGGGTAAAGCGCTGCACCAGGGAGAGCCCCTTCCGGTCTGGGCGCGCGAGTCAGCCGGCGGTGGCATGATCATGGGCAGCGCCAGCGCCTTCCTGGTCCTTGAATCCAGCGAACACGCACAGGCGCGTGGGGTTAAGCCCTACGCACGGATCGACAAGGTCGTTTCAGACCGCTGCAACCGGCAACCGGGAGCGGCCCGCAAGGTCGCCGATGGCCTGCTGGAACGGCTTGCAGACCAACTTCCAGAGGGCGCCCTGCCGGTTTTGTCCGGATGTTGCGGGATTCAACCCCAGCTCACGGAGGAACGCGAATTCCTGGAAAGCCTCTCGGGCCAGGGCGTCAGCCCGGCCATCCGCGGTGTGACCACGGTCCTCGGGAACACGCTGGAAGCCCAGTTTCCGGTTAACGTGGCGCTGGCTTCCCTGGCGATTTCGAAGGAAGCTTTTTTTGACCCGTTCGATGACTCCGGCGTTGAACAGGAATATTCCGGGCAGCCGGAACACATCCTGATCAGCAACTGGGGCCACTGGCGCGGTGAGAGCCTGGCGCTGATCAGCAAGCCGGACACGGTGTTGAGAGAAGGGGTCAGCCCATGAGCCAGTCGACCCGCGATCACCTGGGCCGCCCGATTGTCGTCGTCACCGGAATTGGCGTCGTCACTTCGCTGGGCGAAGGAAAGGAAGACAACTGGCGCAACCTGACTGCCGGCAAATCCGGTGTGCGCAAAATTGACCGCTTTCCAACCGACGGATTGCGCACGCAGATCGCCGGACTGATTGACTGGGAAGGCAAAGAGCCCTATTGCTCCCCGCTGCACTCACTTTCGCTGGCCAGGAAATCGGCCTCCGAAGCCATTGAACAGGCAAATATCGGTTCGCGCGGGTCTTTCCCGGGCCCGATGTTCCTCGCCGTTTCTCCCGCGGAAACCAAGTGGGACCAGCGCATGGAAATGTATCGTGCACAAAACGGTGGCAACAGCACCGGCTATCAGCGCCTGATCCGGAACGCGGTCGTTGGTGATTATGGTCACTACTACTCGCTGTTCCAGTTCGGCAGCATCGTGGAACACCTGGCGGATGAATTCGGCACCAGGGGCCAGCCCATTTCGCTGACAACGGCCTGTGCGTCCGGCGCGACCTCCGTGCAACTGGGCGTCGAAGCCATTCGCCGGGGCGACACCGACGCCGCGCTGTGTATCGGCACCGACGGTGAAATCTGCGAAGAAATGGTCGTCCGTTTCACCCTGTTGTCTGCGCTTTCAACCCAAAACGAAGACCCGCAGGGCGCTTCCAAACCTTTTTCCAAGACCCGCGACGGTTTCGTCATGGCCGAGGGTTCCGCCACCCTGGTGCTGGAGTCCTACGATTCCGCGAAAGCGCGCGGAGCGAAGATCCTGGGCGTGGTGCGCGGCACCGGCGAGCGGGCGGACACGTTCCACCGCACCCGTTCCACACCGGACGGGTCTGCCATCATCGATACGATCACACGTTCGCTGGCGGATGCGGGGATGCGGCCGGAAGAAATCGACTACATCAATGCGCACGGCACCAGCACGCCGGAAAACGACAAGATGGAGTACCTTGCGCTATCCGCAGCGCTCGGGAGCCACCTGGCACATACCCCGATCAGTTCCAACAAGTCGATGATCGGCCACACGCTGAGCGCCGCAGGCACCATCGAAGCGGCCATTTCTTTGCTGACCATCCATGCGGGGGTCATTCCGCCGACCATCAATTGCAACGAGCAGGATCCGAACATCCTGATGGACGTGGTGCCCAACGTGAAACGCGAAAAGACGGTCAATACCGTGATGTCCAATTCCTTCGGCTTTGGCGGCCAGAACGTCTGCCTGATTTTTTCCGCTGAACCAGACTAGGCCTGTGAAATGAACGACACTGCAAACGGAAAAACGGTTTTTGTCACCGGCGGTGCGCGGGGCATCGGGTGGAGCATCGTCGATGCGCTGGCGGCGGACGGCTACAACGTTTCGTTCTCGTACCATTCCTCGGCCGACCGGGCGGAAGCGCTGAGAGTGGACCTGCAGACCCGCTATCCGGGACAGACCTTCAACAGTCATCCTGTCGACATGGGCGACCGCGGACAGGTGGATGAATTCGCCACGCTGATCAGCGAGACCGAAGGTCTGTACGGGCTGGCCTACAACGCCGGCGGATCATACGACACGCTGGCCGCGCTGGTTGACCAGGATCGCGCCGAGGCGCTGTTCCAACTCAATTTCTGGGCGCTGACCCGTCTTGCCGGCGCCGCTGCCCGTCCGCTGATGCGCGCCAAATCAGGCCGGATCGTTGCCATCGGGTCGATTACCGCCCAGATGGGCGTGTCGGGCAATTCCATTTACGCCGCATCCAAGGGTGCGATGCTCAGTTACCTGAGAACGCTGGCCATCGAACTGGCGCGAAAAGGCGTCACGGCAAACTACCTTTCCCCGGGCTACATCGACACCGACCTGATGGCGCCCTATTCCGATTATCGCGACAAGGTCGAACAGCAGATACCCCTGCGGCGCTTTGGCCAGTCCAAAGAAGTAGGCGCGCTGGTCAGTTTCCTGTTTTCGCCCCTGGCAGGCTACATCACCGGCGCAAACATTCCGATAGACGGCGGTGTTTCCGCCGGTTTATCCATACAACGCTGAAAACCCGCAAGCTCACAGACCGGAAGACAAAACCATGCGAGCACTGAGAAATTTTGCCGAACGCGATCTGAGGATCGTTGAAGTCGATGACCCGGCCCCGCCAGGGGATGATGAAATCCAGGTCCGTATCCGCGCCGTTGCGCTGAACCACATCGATGTGTGGGGCTGGCGCGGCATGGCCTTTGCCAAGCGCGAATTGCCGATTACCGTTGGCGCCGAGGCCTCCGGTGAAATCATCGCGGTCGGAAAAAACGTCACGGGTTTGAAGGTCGGCCAGCTCGGGGCGCTTTACGGAGCCAACACCTGCGGAACCTGCAAACCCTGCCTGGAAGGTCGTGATAATTTTTGCGAAAACGTCAACGGCATCTTTGGCTTTCATATCGATGGCTTCGCGCAGGAAAAGATGAACTTCCCTGCCCGCCTGTTTGTGCCGGCCCCCGAGGGCCTGGACCCTATTGCGGTCGCCTGCACCCCGATCACGTTTGGCACGGTCGAACACATGCTGTTTGACAACGCAAAACTGCAGCCCGGCGAAAGCATCCTGGTCCATGCCGGCGGCAGCGGAATCGGCACCGCGGCAATCCAGCTGGCCAAGGCGATCGGCTGCACCGTTTACACCACCGTCGGCAACGATGAAAAAGCACAGCAGGCGCTGGACCTTGGGGCGGATTACGCCATCAACTACCAGACCGACCGTTTTGAAGGCCGGCTGCGCAAGCTGACCAAAAAGCAGGGCGTTGACGTGGTGTTTGAACACGTGGGCGTCGACACCTGGGAAGGCAGCATGTTTTCGATGAAAATCGGCGGCCGCCTGGTGACCTGTGGTTCGACCACGGGGGTCAAGGCCTCCATCAACCTGTTCCAGCTTTTTCAGCGACAATTGCGGCTGATCGGCAGTTTTGGCTGCAATATGCGGAATATCGCGACTTCATTGGAGAAACTGGCTTCCGGCCAGGTGCGGCCGATCGTGGACCTTGAAATTCCGCTGGAGCAGATCGATAAAGGCCTCGAACGGCTCGAGAACCGCCAGGTGTTCGGTAAGATCATCGTCACGGTTTGAGTAATGGCTTGCCCGCCTGCCATCGGTCTTACGAGATGAACGGTCAATCCGGAAAGTCCCTTGAAATCAGGGAAGTCGTCGGCAAAAAAGCCCTCAAGGCCTTTATCCGGGTGCCCTGGAGCATCTATAAAGACGACCCCAACTGGATACCCCCGCTGCTGCAAGAGCGCAAAGATGCGCTGTCGAGTAAAAACCCCTTTTTCCGGCACGCCGAATGGCAGGCATGGATCGCCTTTCGGGATGGCGAGCCCGTCGGCCGTATTTCAGCGCAAATTGACCAATTGCACCAGCAGAGATACGGCAATAAAACCGGGTTTTTCGGCCTGATCGAGGCGCCGGATGACGGCCAAATCTTCCCGGCATTGTTCGCAACCGCCGAGAACTGGTTGCGCGAAAAGGGCATGCAGCAGGTCATTGGTCCGTTCAACCTGGGCATCAACCAGGAAGTCGGTATCCTGGTTGAAGGATTCGATACGCCGCCGCGCGTCATGACCACCCATTCGCCACGCTACTACGGCGCCGCCATCCAGAATTGCGGCTACCAGCCGGCACAGGATATGCTGGCCTACGAGCTGGACATCCACACCTACACCCGGCCCGCGTCCATGAGCGAAGTGGTCAGCCGGAACCCTGCACCGGGTGAAAGTCAGGCCGCTGAACCCCAAAAACAAGGAAGCCGATCTCGACATCGATGCGGGATATCTTCAATGACGCGTGGCAAAACAACTGGAATTTTGTTCCGTTTACCCGGGAAGAATTCAGGGCTGTTGGCAAGGAATTGTTGATGGTTGTGCCCGCCGAGTTCATCCAGATCGCCGAACTCGACGGCGAAGCAGCGGCCTTTATTGTCATGCTGCCTGACATCAACGAGGCCGCCGCCGACCTGAATGGGCGCCTGTCTGCCGTTCGGATGGGCCAAGCTGCTGTGGCGCCTGAAAGTACGTTTCCCCAAGGCCTGCAGAATACCGTTGATGGGTGTGCGGCAAAAACATCAGAAAACCATTTTCGGGCCGACCATGGCTTACATGCTGGTCGAGTCCGTGATCAACCCGGGGATATCCAGAAAAGGCGAAACGGTTGAAATGTCCTGGATACTGGACAGCAACAAACCCACCCGGAACATCATCGAAAAATTCGGCGGCAAGATCACCAAGCGTTACCGGATGTACCACAAATCCCTGGCGGGCTAAGTCGGTAACTCCTCCATTGACCCCCCGGCTCGCGGGCCGACCAGGTTGCTGGCCAGTCCAAGCGCCGCAAGCATGCGGATCACCCACCAGGACATATCAAATTCCCACCAGCGGTGCCCATGACGCTGCCGATCGCGGATCGGCGTGATGGTTGTTGTGCCAGCCCTCTCCGTGTGCGACCAGTGCGACCAGCCAATTGTTGGTGCTCCGGTCCCGGGTTTCGTAATTGCGATACCCGAACATGTGCGCCAGTGAGTTCACCGACCACGTTCCGTGGAGCACGAAAACCGTGCGAACGGCGACAGCCCAAACGGCCCAGCTTGCCGCATAGCGAACCGCTTCACTGGCGCCGCCGGTGAAATACCCGAACACCGCACCGGCTGAAATGAGCACGACAGCGTGGGCGAGGAAGACGAGAAGCCACCCCTGGTTACGTTCCAGGCGGCGATAATACCGGTCGCGCAACAGGTCGGGCACGTAGCGGCCGTAGCGAATGGTTCGATCGGTGTCCTTGTGACGGCAAACGACCCAGCCGACATGACCCCACAGAAAGCTGACCAGGGGCGAATGCGTATCCGCCTGCTGGTCACTGTAGCGGTGATGCAGGCGGTGAATCGCCACCCAGCGTGCAGGGCTGTCCTGCAAATTGAACATGCCCATCGTCGCCAGGGTATGTTCGAACCATTTCGGACAGGTAAAGCCTCGATGGGTCAGCAGCCGGTGGTAGCCGATCGTGATCCCGAACATGCCGAAAATGAAATGTCCAAGAACGGCCATGACCAGGCCCGACCAGGTAAAAAACCAGGGTATGACGGCAAGCAAACTGACCAGGTGGACCGAGGTCAGCACGATCAGGTAGGGCCAGAGAATTCTAAAAGGCTGCGTCCCCTCGGGACGCGGCAGCGGAGCTTCAATCATCCGTGGCATAATTCGCCATTTAGCCGAAATAGTCCAGACAAATATTGCGCTTTGACTGACCCGGCATGGCGAAATCGGCGATAATACGCGCCGGAATACCCTAAATACCTGGTACACGTAACAGTGAAAGCGACCCGCGCGGAACGAATACCCGGACACATGGCGCCCCAGAAAGGGGAGGTCCGGCTGTTTGAAAACGGCCTGCTGGAACGGTCTGAGCAAAATCTCGCCGTGAACCGTGCTGGCCATCTACCTGCCGCTCGCGCTGTTCTTTGCCTGGAAAAGCTTTGCCGTGGGTATTTCTGCCGGCGCCTTTGTCGTCCTGTTTCTGTCCGGGCTCGCGGTCTGGACGTTGTTTGAATATTTCTTCCACCGCTACATTTTTCACTTCACGCCACGGGGCGCGTTTCAGCAGCGCGTCAGCTTCCTGTTTCACGGCGTGCATCACCAATACCCGAATGACAAGAAACGGCTGGTGATGCCACTGGCAATGAGTGTATCGATCGGAATTTTGCTGTTTGCACTGTCCCTGCCCCTGTTCGGTGAACGGGTGTGGGCTTATTCAGCCGGGTTCACCCTGGGTTACCTGGCTTATGACATGACGCATTACAGCATTCACCACTTCAGGCCCCCGCAGGTGAAGTGGCTCAGGGATGTGTGGAAATCCCACCTGGATCACCACTTTCGCGACTCCACCATGGGTTTCGGGGTGTCATCCGCTTTTTGGGACCGGGTTTTTGGCACTTTGCCGGTGCGGAAAAACCACCAGGGACTGTAGGAGCGAGCCATGCTCGCGATTTCGCGGCCATGGGCCGCTCCTACATCTGTGGTGAATACAGGCTTCGCATGCAAAACTGCCTGACGTCGATGGTTCCTTTGCGGAACTGCTCCGCACAGCCGGTCAGGTATTTCTGATAGCGGTCGTAAACGGTCTGCGAGGTGAGCGCCAGCGCTTTATCTTTTGCATTGGCCAGCTTGTTCAGCCCAGCAATCCAGTGTCCGGGCATAATCCAGCCCCAGGGACTGGACATGATAAACATCAAACCCATTGGCCTGCGCCAGTGATTCAATTCTTTCCGGCGGGCAAAGCTGGCCGCCCGGAAAGATCTCATCCCGGATAAACCGGGCGAAACGCACGTCCTGCTGGGTGAACTCAATTCCCTTATCCCGCAGTTCACCGGGCGAAGGCGTGACGATGGAGTGCAGCATCATGACGCCGCCGGCGGGCAGGATCTCTTTGCATTTCCTGAAAAATGCTTCGTGCCGTTCTTTCCTGAAGTGTTCAAACGCACCGATGCTGACAATCCTGTCGGCTGAGCCCTCGAACTCTTCCCAGCCCTGCAGGTGAAATCGAACCGCATCCGGATTGGCCAGCTCTGTTGCCCTTCTTGATGCATACGCAAACTGGTTCTGACTGAGCGTCAGGCCAATCACGTTCACCCCATATCGCTCAGCAGCCCGCATCGAAGTCGCACCCCAGCCACAGCCGATATCCAGCAGTGTCATTCCAGGGCTCAACTCACACTTGCCCAGCGAAAGGTCGATCTTGGCCAACTGGGCTTCTTCCAGCGTCGCATCCGGGTCTTTGAAATAAGCGCAGCTGTAGGTTCGGGTCGGATCCAGGAACAGTTCGAAAAAATCGTCGGACAAGTCGTAATGTGACTGAACGTCCTCAAAGAATGGCCGCATTTGTGGCATGATTGGAATCACTACTCCGGGCTAAGCTGGGCAGTTTATCCAACCTCAATCAGGATTCCAAATGCGCATACCCTTGCGATACCGCTTGATACAGTCGTTATTGAATTTTCGCGACTGGTCCGTTGCCCAGATCATTTTTCTTGCATTGAAGGTGCTGCGGCTGATTCCGATGGATACGGCGTTCCGGCTGTTTGAACGCTCCGCCCGCTGGCTGGGACCGAAAACCAGCCGCCACAAGGTCGCCCTGGATAACCTGGCGATTGCTTTTCCGGAAAAAACCCTCGAGGAACGGGAAAAAATCGCCAGGGACAGCTGGGCGCAAATCGCCCGGGGGATCGTGGAATACGGTTACCTGGACAAGATTTTCGACCTCGAAGATGACCGGGGTGAAGGCCGGGTCGAGGTCAAAAACCCCGGGAATTTCCACAAATTACGCGAGGATGGTCTGCCGGCGATCATTTTCACCGGGCATTTGGGAAATTTTGAACTACTCCCGATGGCCGCCGCAAAATTCGGCCTTGAACTTCAATCCCTGTTTCGCGCACCCAACAACAAGTACGCCGCCGCAAAAATTGCCAATGCGCGCAAGCAGGTGGCGCCCAACCTGGTGGCTTCAGGCACGGGCGCTTCCTTCGAGTTGATGAGTGCACTGGATCGCGGCATCCATGTGGGTGTGCTGGTGGATCAGAAGTTTCGCCGCGGGATACAGGTGCCGTTTTTCGGCCGTAATGCGCCTACCAACACGTTGCTGGCCAAACTGGCGCGGCGTTTTGACTGCCCGGTGCATGGCGCCCGCTGCATTCGGCTGCCCAACGGCCGCTTCCGGCTTGAAGTCACGGATGAAATCATTCTTCCGCGAACGAAAGACGGCGATATCGACATTCGGGGTGCAACCGAACTCGTAAACCGGGTCGTTGAAGACTGGGTCCGTGAGTACCCCGAGCAATGGATATGGATTCACCGCCGCTGGGGTTAGTACCCCAGGGCGGCCCCAGAGATCATACTGCCGTGGATCACACCGCCGGCAGGATATTCCGGTTCAGGCGGAACAGGTTGCCGGGATCGTATTGGCCCTTGATCACCGACAGGCGCTGATAAACGGGCCCGTAATTTTCCCCTTTCGAATTGGCCCCGTCGAAATCAATATTGGAGTAATAGCCTCCGGTAAAAGGCTCCAGCTGACTGAACCACCCACGGGCAATCTCAATGACCTCGTCATCCAGTGCCGGATCCATCCATCCGCCAGCCACGGCGATCATGGTCTGGGCATTGCGGTGAGGAAACGCCGTGGCCAACTCGGGAACCCGGCTGACTGCGCCGCCGGAAGTGTGGGTAAAAAACGCCAGGCGCGGGTCCGGAACGAATGACTCGATCAATGCATCGACCAGCGCAGGCGAGAATTCCTTGGCCATGCCGTTCTTGGCATAGGACCGAACGCCGTGCGCCCAGGTGCCGTCTTCATGGGTCTGCATGACCATGTAGTCCTGCATTTTGACACCGTCTTCCATCGGCTTGCCGATCCTGCGCAGAGGTTCGATTTCTTTCTCCCCGGCACGCGGGTCACCTGCATAAACCACTTCCATCACCATCAGTGACACCCCATCCGGCGTGGTGATCATCGCCGGGGCAATATACAGGTCATCGGAGAGACCCGCATACCAGTCGCTGTAAAAATCGAGCACCTCGCGGGCCTGGTCTATCGGCCACATGATCATGCCGGAAAGCAGGTTACGATCGAAGGGGTGCAGTTGGAATTCAAATTCGGTCGCAACGCCAAAATTACCGCCGCCGCCGCGAATGGCCCAGAACAGGTCCGGATCCTGCTCCGCGCTGACCTTCCGGATCTTTCCGTCGGCGGTGACCAGTTGGGCGGAAACCAGGTTATCGACGGCCAGGCCGTACTTTCGGTTGAGGCGCCCGAAGCCGCCACCGAGCGTGAATCCCCCAACCCCCGTGTGTGACACCACGCCTGCCGTGGTCACCAGGCCGTATTGCAACGACGCAGCATCGAGTCCGCCAAGCAGGGACCCGCCCTGCGCAAAAGCCCGTTTGGTGGTCGGATTTGCCGTGACTTTGTTCATGTCCGCAAGGTCGATCATTAACCCGCCATCGCAGACCGACTTGCCCGGCCAACTGTGCCCGCCACCGCGCACTGCGGTCAGCAAACTGTTTTCCGCCGCAAAAGTCACCGCGTGGCGTACGTCGTCGCTGTTGGCGCAGCGGGCGATCAGCGCCGGATGCTTGTCCCAGATGCCGTTCCAGACCCGGCGGGACTGGTCGTATTGCATATCGCCCTGCATCAGCAGCGCGCCTTCGAGTTGTTTCGCCAGGGCCGTGACTGCGGCCTTTTCAAGTTCAATGGCTGACCCGTCCAGCGAGACTGCCGCGACGCTGCTTTGGGCCAGCGCGGCGTTGATCATGAACGGGTAGGCAGCCGCCACACCGGCGGCCAGCGAGGTCCGGCAAAAGTCTCTTCTCTTCATGCGATTTCCTCCAAGTAAAAGTACGTTTGTTCTTATCTGTCTAAGAATAGAAGAAAACAAAAATTCTGCACGCCGGGACCGGCTCCGCAGTCTTCAGGTGGGGTTACCCGTCAGGAACCAGCTCAAAACAGCTGGCGACTTCAGGGGGTATCCGGGTCGGCCTCTGCGTCTGGTAATTGACGAAAGCCCATTCCGTCCCGGCCCGCGCCAACAGCTCCCCGCCGGCTTTGCGGATTTCGTATTTTCTGAGGGAAACCGCCGGCCGCGCGCTGGCTACCCAGGTCTTGATCACCAGTTCGTCGCCCAGGTATGCAGGCTTGATGTAGGTGATGTTGTGGGAGCGCACGACCCAGCCTGCGCCAAAGTCGTAGTAACGCTGTTCCGGCCAGCCGTTGGCAGTGGAATGGGCTATGGCAGCAGCCTGCATCCACTTGATGTAATGGTAATTCCCGGCATGGCCCAACTCGTCGATGTCCTCGTCGGCCACCGTGTGCGGATACTCAAAAAATGCTGTCATGGCCTGAATGGTGCTGGCGCAGCGAACTTGCTGTCAAGGGTGTGAATTTCAGCGGGGCCGGTAAACGTCTTTGCGATGACCGATTTTGACCACGTGAATGATCAGCACATCGTTTTCGATCGTGTACAAAATGCGGTACTGACCCTGCCGGATACGGTACCGCTCACGACCGGACAGTTTCCTTGATCCAATGGGACGAGGATTTTCAGCAAGAGATTCTATGCGTTCTATGATCCTTCGCCGGTCGGATTTCGTGGCAACAGCTTCGAGCTCTTTTCGTGCGGATTTTTTTATCCGGATGCTATATCTTGCCACGCCGTTTCAGATCCTTGACAACGTCCTCGAAAGCATAATCCGGTTCTGTCTCGCGAACCTCGAAAGCCTCGATATCGGCGGCATCTTCCGCCAGTGCTGCCCTGACCGCTTCATTTACCAGGTCGGAAACGCTTGTGTCAGTCTCAGCAGCTTTGATGCGAAGGGCTCTATGCAAGAGAGGGTCAAAATAGACAGTTGCTCTTTTTTGGCTAGATTCACTCATAAACATCATCTTATCTTCATAACGTCATACAGTCAAATAGCTAAACAGTTATATCATCTCTGGTTGGTTACGCCAGGGATGACGTGCTGAATTTCTATATTGTTGAGAGGCCTCACGCGGTAAACTGTGCACACTGACTCCAGGGAATGCCCATGTTCGAATCGTTTACCAAGCCCGGGTGGCAACACCCCAAGCCCGAGGTTCGCAAAGCCGCGATCGATGAACTCGACGACGAGTCCATTCTTGTTGAGCTGGTCCACAACGACCCGGCCCCCGAAGTCCGGGCACATGCGCTTTCCCGGGTAACCGCCAGCGAAACCCTGGACAAACTCTGCGAATCACTGGCGCCACCCCTGCAAAACCAGGCCAGGGCCCAGCGCCTGGGCCAGTTGCTGCCCGATCCGGGACAGTTGGCGGGCATCAGCGATGACGCCACCCTGGTCCGGATTGCCGGCCTCAGCGATGACCCGGAACTGATCACCGCCTCGATCGGGCGTGTTCAGAGCCTGCAAACCCGCATGGAGCTCGCGGCAAGCCACCCGCTGGCCAGGGTCCGGCTGTGCGCTGCGCAGGGCATCGACGACATCGAGAAACTCAAAGAGTTGATGCAGCTTTCGAAACACAAGGACAAGTCGGTTTTTCGCCACTGCAAAGACCTGGTGGATCGACACCATGCCGCCGAACGGGAAGCCGCCGAGAAAGCCAAACAGCTGCAACAGCTGGTAGAGGACACCGGAAACCTGGCCACGGCCCCGGAATCCGCCGAGTTCAGGGCCCGCTACGTGTTGCTCAGGGACCGCTGGAATCTTTTGCGCGCGCACGCCGGTCCGGAACAGACACAGCAGGTCGAAACCGACCTTGAAATCTGCGCCAACAGACTGGCCGCCTGGGCGGAAGCACGGGAAGCGGAACAACAGCAACTGCAGCAGGTGCGGGAAGCGAAACAGAGTTTCGGCGCGCTGCTGGCGGAGTTGGAAGCAATCGATCCGGCAGCCCTGGTTCTGAACGAGACCGCGGCGGTGCGGGATTTTGGCAAGACGCTGGACGGGATCGAGGAGCGATGGGTCGCGGCCATGCTTATTGCACAGCCTTCCGAAGCACAGACCCAGTCCTGCAAGGACCTGCTGAACCAGTGGCGGGAAGTGGCGCAGTCATCGAAGCGCGTGCTGGACCGGCAAAAGAGCCTGGAAAAACTGCACGTCGAGGCCGGCGGTGTAGACAAGTCGGACTTCATGGCCCTGCAAAAACTTTCGAATAAAATCGACAAACAACTGGCGAAACTGACGTGGCCCGATTCCCACCGCGCCCAAACGCCCGCGCCCATCACCGGGCTGCGCGAACTGCAGGGGCAATTGCAGGAACAACTCGAAAAGTTGAAATCGCAGGAACAGGAAACCGCGAAGCAGGTTGAAACGGCTTTCGAGGAACTGCGCAAGGAACTCGGAGAAAACCACTTCAAAAACGCCGACCGCGTGCACAACCGGCTGCGGAACCTGCTCAGGCATCTGAGCCCCGGCCGCCAGGACCATTTCTACCAGGAACTGCGGCCGCTGACGGCCAAGCTGGGCGAAATTCATGACTGGCAGGGCTTCGCCATCGAGCCGAAAAAAATCGAGCTGTGCGAGCGCATGGCGGCGCTGGTCGGCAGCGAAGACGATCCCGATGTCCTGGCCACCCGGATCAAGGCCCTGCAAAAGGAATGGAAAGCACTCGGCCCCCTGTCGCCGCGGCGCGACCAGGCCCTGTGGAAAAAATTTCACGCCGCGGCCGAAGAGGCCTACGCGCCCTGCAAGACTGGCGTTTGAACAACTGGCCGAGGTGCACAAGGAGCACCTGAAGCAACGCATGGAACTGGTCGCCCAGCTGAGAGATTACGACAAGCGCATGGCCTGGCCGGGCTCGACCGACGCCGCTGCCGAGACACTGCTGACTGCGCCGCAGCCCTCCCGACTGGCGACTGGTGCAGAAAACCCTGGATACCGCGCGGGCGGCGTTCAACGCCATCGGCCCGGTCAGCGCCCAGGGTGAACGCAAGAGCCGCAAAGCGCTGCAGAAAATCTGCGACAAGATCTACGGCCATATCAAGGACGAGTACGAGCGCAACATCGCCCGCAAGACGGAACTGGTCAGCCAGGCACAAGCGCTGGTTGAGATGGAAGACCTGCAGGGAGGCCATCAACGGCGCCAAGAGCCTCCAGGCTGAGTGGAAAAACGTCGGCCTGACACCAAGGCAGGTGGACCGCAAGCTGTGGAACGACTTCCGCAAGGCCTGCGACGCCGTGTTCGCGCGGCTCGACGCAGGAGCGCAAGCAGCAAAACGCCGCGAAAAACCAGCAGCAGGAACAATACAAGGCCGCCAAAGCAGAGCAAGCCGAGGCCGCGAAACAACGCGCGCTGAAAGAGCAGCAACGCTGGCCCAACCTGCTGGAAAAAATGCACGCCTGCGCCCTGAAGGCAGCAGGACGAAAGCCAAGGCCACCGAACTATGGGAAAAAGAAGGCGACCTCCCCAGGGGAATCGATACCGACGCCCTGCAAGCCTGGTGGGAACAGGGTCCGGATGAAAAGTGCCAGCGAGGATCAACTGCGCCAGGCCTGCATCGGCATCGAGATCCTCGCCGGCGTCGACTCGCCGCCCGAAGACAAGAAAGCCCGCATGGCCTACCAGATGCAACGCCTGGTGGAAGGCATGGGCAGCGCCAACGCGCTGGGCAGCCAGGAAGAGCAGTTGCTGGAGCAGGTGAACGGCTTTATCGCCATGCGGCCGTCGGGGGAGTGGGTGGAGCGGTTTTGCAGCGACGGGAAAATCAATCCAGGGAAGTCTTAGGCGCGGGTTTCTCCGGATTTTCGCAATAGAAAGGCGGGCGGCCCTTGCCTGAGTGGTACTGGTAGTTCTTGCCATTCACCCGCAGCACGATCAGCGTCCCTTCAACCAGCGCCTGTGTGTACATCATGCCCTCCTTTGGGCAGCCCATGCTGCCGTCGCGCCAGGTGACGCTGGATTCCTTGACGACCTCGATTTCGCCGGATGGGACACCCAGGCGATCGGAAAGATCGCGGATCGCTTCTGCAGTTTGCTGGCTGGATTCCGGCCCCGACTGGACCGGCTGCTTGTCCTGTCCGCTTCCGCAGCCGGACAAAACCAAAACCAGGCACGTCATTAGATACTGGCACTTCACGCAGTTTTACCTCATACCCGTGTCGATCCGAAGCGTGACTTCGACAAATCCATCGGCTGGCACTGTCACTGTCGTCCTCTGAGCCTGTGGATTGGGGATCGGTGTCCTTCTGTCCGGGATGATCACATATTCGCCCGCAGGCAAAAGCACCTCGAAATTACCTTTATTGTCAGACCTGAATCGAGCCACTTCGGACTGAGCGGCGAGCACAATAAATGTCGCACTGAAGGGCGCCTCATCACTTTGTCCAATCCTGGTCGGCCCGGGTCTGACCGGCCCCCAAAGTGCTGTTCCCCTGACTCCTGTCTCGGCAGCCCTGACCGGCATGGCTGAAGCTAGCCCACCGGCCAAGCAAATTGCCGCCAGCAGGAATGGAAAAGCTTTGTGAATCCGGGCATCCATGGCAAACACCTCCTGAAAAAAAGGAGGGCCTCAATGAGACCCTCCCCTCTTGCTTCTTGGAACTTAATAACGATTATCAGTTTACGTCGTACTGAATGATCTGGGTTCCCCAACCGAAATATTCACCAAATGGAATATCTGTACCGGGGATGATGGACTGGTTTGGCCTGGCGTTCTCCTGGGTGTACCAGCAGGTGTCGTCGACCGGGTCGATGGACATGGAGCTGTAATCGCCCCACCGGCGGCAGCGCGCTGAACATCGCCGTCTCGTTGCCGTCATAAGCCACGGCTTCCTTGATGTTCATGTGATTCGATGTACCTTTACGACCGGTGATACCGATACTCGGGTACAGTGGTTTCGCTCGAGATGCTGTAGCCGAGGCAGGTGCTGCCGGAAGCAGTCATAGCGATACTGCCCATCCAGCGGTGGTCGCGCGTCCGGGTGAGAAGGTTTCTTCCTTCTTCAGCTGCCCAGCCACGATCCTTCTTGTTCCTCCAACTCGTACCAGCGCACGCCGGCCTTGCCCTTGCCGTCGACATCGACCGTATGGCTGAGCATGGCCACTTTGCGCTTGCCGAAATCACGGGTCTGCCCGCGGTGCATCATGCGGTCCGTGATGCCCTCGAGGTAGGCGATAGTTCCTGCGACATGCCGGGGAGACGAGGTCTCCACCTTCCGTCGTACCTGAACCCGGCTGCGTCAATGCAGGCACCGCGGTCGGCGTCACAAAGATTGCTGTCCCAGGGCGTCACCGGAATCGCCGAGAAGCTCGAGCCCCGTATTTTCCGGGGTGATCCCAGTCCGGCGTAATTTCCGCGACGTAAGATGGTATCGCCGGAGACTGCCGAGGTTGGTGAAGAAGGTCGGCAGGCGTATTGTCGAACACCGGCCCGTCGTTGTCACCCGGAATCCAGCCGAAGGCCAGTTGGGCGGCCTCGCCGCCGGTGAAGAGCACCATGGTCGCCTGGTCCGCCGGACAACAGTCTCCGCCTTGTCAATCGCGCCCAATGCAGAGCCCTGGAAGGGCGTGAACAGGTTAACCATTACGTTGACGGCGCCGGTCGCGAAGCCATACTTCGGATAATCCGGGAAGCCGATGCCGGTGAAGTCGAATTCGTACTGATGTAAGCTTCCGGTCGGGTCACCCGTCTGAGATTGCGATGCAGAGTCCGTCCTGGAAGCTCGCCAAGAACTGGGACACCATCCAACGATCGGTTTCCTCGTCATAGAGAACGATCGGGATCGCCGTCGTCGCTGATGTGCGCACTTGCCACTCATTCCGGCGAAAAACGCGCTGGTCGGGAACGGTCCAAGGACGGAGTTGCCATCCTTGTCGAAGATCTCCGTCAGCAGGTTGAACATCTGCACGTAATGGTTCTTACCGACGTCACCGACCGTGTCAGGTGGCGCGATCAAGGTTCCCAGCACGTCCCAGTTGTCGTCATTTACGCCTCCCTGGAAAACCTGCAAAAGATCAGCGGGGCCATTCCATTTGACCTTACCGCTGCCTGCGACCTTTGAACCGGATATGCCAGCTTCAGATTTCGAAGCCTGTCCATCGGCTTTCATGAAATTTGGAACTTCATATACTGATTCGAGACCCCGCGCAGCCCGTGCAGCGGCAAGTGTCTCAGGAGCCAGAGTGCCGACAATATCCTTCAACGGGGCGGAAGTGCCGTGGAAAGAGGATTCTATAACCAGTTTCGCCGGTTCTCTTGGCGGGACACCCTCTTCAACAGTCATATCAATTGTCCCAGCATCGCTGGCATCGGCATATTGGCCAACCTTAATGTAATAAGTGGTTCCTGCTTGCACTTCCATGTTGAGGGCATCAGCCAACCCCGCGTCTATGCAGCCAACTTGAACCAAGGCGCCACAGCTTCCGGTGAACGCACCAACTGCGGTATCAAGCTCACCGCCGCCGGCTTCTACGCTGCCCGCGGTATCAAAAGCAACTACTCCTGAGGCATCAGGAGTGTATACCCACCAGACGGTTTGGTTGCCGTCACCACCCCCGCCGGCGTTACAAGACAGCAAAGGATCGTTTGGATCAAACGTGGCGTCGGTAGCGTCAACACTGTCCGTGTAATCATCCGGTGGAGCCGACGATAGAATTACATTGGCTGTTTCACAGTCGTCATTCGCAGGCTGTGCGAAAACAGAGCCGCAAAGCAACAGGGCCAGCGGAATGCCCGATAACTTGATAAGCAGATTACGCTTACCAGATCGGTTCGATTGGATGGTATTCATAGGTCTTACCTCACAATTGGAGTTATGGAAGTCAACGAACCCTTCATTCGTTTCCTTGGAGGGGGAAAGTATGTTTTTTTTAAGTATATTGATCATACCGTAGTAAAAATTATCTACTCGCTCGTATTTTCAGATTTTGACGAATTACGCCCAAAGCCGCGCAAGTCAAAGAACTCTTAGTTGCAGAAGTGACAAATAAAAGCCGGTGACCACCAAACTTTGGCGCTCCATTCTTTAGTTGGTAACTGGAGGGATTAAGGGAGTGATATTGAGAACCACGGTCTGGTAGACAAGATACTTACCCCTTGCATCCGTGTAATTTTCAATCCCTCTGGACCACTATAAAAACAAAAGCCAACAATGTCCATCATTCGCTATTGTTTTTATGGAATTTACGCTCGTGAAAAATCGTGCGGCTTTACTAAAAAAGCCACCCAAGGGTTGCTTTCAAGTTTACGGAGAACTCAGAGCTTTCTCTATTTCCCTATTTCGGCGCTTGCGAATCCGACAACATTTTGACAATGTCCGAATGGCCCCTTTTCTGAGCAATTATCGCAGCAGTGACACCGAAATTGTCCTGAATGGCTGGATCTGCTCCCTTTTCGAGCAGCAGTTTAACCAGTTCCACGTTGCCCCACCCCGATGCAAGCATCAACGCGGTGATCCCCCTTTTTCTGCTCCGCACATTAACCTCCGCGCCGTGGTTCAGCAGAAACGCAGCGGTTTCGTTAAAGGAACGCTTGGCGGCATACATCAGCGCGGTCATTCCTCCATGATCTATCGCATTGATATCCGCTCCTTTGCCGTAGAGAAATTCGACAACAGCCGTGTGACCGTTGTTGGCAGCCAGGATCAATGCTGTGCGCTGCTCCTTGTCCGAATAATTCACAGAAGCCCCTTTGGCAATCTGAACCTGAACGTCGGCCAGATTACCGTCGAAGGCGCTCTGGAAAAGAGCCTTTTCCCTGGGAGGCATCGGCTCAGGAGCAACGGGCGGTTTATAGGCCTGGGCTGGTAGGGCATCCTCGTCTGGCACCAGATCAGTGATCACATCAGGGGTCTGTTGCGATTTGGAATCCTCGACCGCGTCAGGAATATTTTCCGGTTCAGGAGACTGAGCCAGTAGAGAAAAACTAAGGGCCAGAAGAAGAATTACAAAGGTCAGTTGAGTTTTCATTGCGGCATCTTAACAAAACCAAACATGAAGAAACACCGGCACCCTTGGTATTATTAAAAATTCAATATTCAGGGAACACAATGAACTACCGCAACCTCGGCAACGCCTGGTCGAAGGCATGGGTAGCGCCAGCGCGCTTGGCAGCCAGATTTCCCAATTTCGGAGGCTCGGCTTTAGCCCCTTGTCAAATAAGCCAGGCCTATCGTTTATGAGCCGCCAGTCACACTGCGTTTGCTTTTTTTAAACCAGAGAATATACTGACGGTTCGGCTGTTTCTGCGCAGTCTAGGGGCTCAACAAATTCTATAAGGCAAGGGATGCGCCAATTTTCAACTCGCGCGCAGTTAACCATGCCCGAATCCTACCAAAACAAAGAGGAGAAATTTATGTCATTAAAAGCCAATTTGACGCTTGCTGCCGTTGTGCTCGCAGCTGGTGCCACCTGGGCCGTTACGTCCCACAATTCCAAGTCAGGCGACCAGGATGTGGCGCAACTCCGGCTCAGGCCTACCCCCACCGCACCACCCGAAATTTACAACAGGGGTCAGAATAAGAAAGTCTCGAAAATTAACGGCACCGGAACACTTCGCTATACATCCGAAGCGCCATCATCGATTAATTTGTCTGACGTCTCGCGCGGTTTTTCAACCCCAAGTGCCGTGGATGTGGTAGCCGGCGGAGACAGAATCGAGTCGAAATTCACCGACGAACAGATTGCTGCAGCTATGGCAGCAGCCAATGCACAGCCCAAGAGCGCAGCCATTCAGAATATCGATGGCTCCCAGAAACCGGTGGGCTTCAAGCCGAAAGGCGGTGTCAAATTTAACGCCATCGACGCCAGCGATTGCTGCACAGGCAGTGGGTTCACCGCAACAGTTCCACCTGATGTTGACATGGCGGCAGGGCTGGATCACCTGATCGTAGTCATGAATATCGCGTTCGAAATCTATGACAAGAAAGGTAACTCACTCACTGGCCCCGTTCCATTTGCCCAGTTTTTTGACGGTACAGACGGATGCACGGCGTTTGATGGCCCCTATGCCGCTGTATTCGATCCCGATGTCGTTTATGACACGGTCAATGACCGCTTTATTATTGGCATCGACGGAAACGGAACGGATTACTGCGTAGCGGCCACCCAAACCGGTGATCCCACTGGTGCCTGGAACCGTTATGGTTTTCCGACCAACATCAACGGCGCTTTTTTTGATTTCCCGCATATGGGTGTCGGTGAAGAAGCCATTTTCATGGGTTCAAACCAGTTCGGTGGAGCGGCCGGCTTTGAAGGCCGGGTTTTTGCAATGAACAAGGACAATATGTATGCCGGAGACCCGCTCGAAGTAGTTTCCCGTGACCTCAACCCGGTCTCAGGGGAATACTTGAGATACGACGGAACTCCGCAGCCTTCTCAACAGCAACCTGTTGGCACACCTTTCTATATCATGAGTGAGTATTTCGACGGTAAAGTTCACTCGGTCTTTTCATGGGAAGACCCTTTCGGTGCGGATATCTGGGTGCATGAAGGTGATGTGGACCTCGCAACCGCTTCCGGCGTCGCTTGTGAAGGACAGAGTTGCTTTCCTATCTCCTGGCCACAGAAAGGTTCTGTTGAAATCCTCGCCGGTAATGATTTCAGGGGACAGGAAACCGAATATCGCAACGGCTATTTGTGGACCACTCAGACAATTTCCTGCAACCCTGGAAAAGGCACGCGGAACTGTGTCCGCTGGGCTCAGATTGACCCGATTCAAGTAGTCCCAGCCGAGGTTGACCTGAACGACTACTCTCTGCCCGCTACTACGGACGGTGTCATGCAGGCCGGCGTGTTTGGCAGTGACTGGGGATACCGTAGCTTCCCGTCGATTGCGGCCAATGCATGCGACGACATGGCTGTCGGCTACTCATTCAGCGAAGCACCAGCCAATTCCGGTGGTAGCTGGTACCCGTCTATTTTCGTCAACGGCCGGCGCAGCTCAGACGCCCCCGGAACCGTTGGTGGCGAGCGTTTGCTGAAGAAAGGTAAATCTGCTTATACCTCTTTCCAGGATAATGGCGGCGCAGGGCCGGAACGCTGGGGTGACTACACCGGTATGACCCTGGATCCGGATGGAACAACCTTCTGGTATGCCGGGCAGTACGCTGGCGGTGCACCTGCCATCAGCAGAATTTCCGGCAGAGTCCTTGCTAATTATGGAACCTATGTCGGCTCCTTTAAGTTCCCGGGCTGCGACTAGATAACGAACTGTCTTTTACATAAACCTCTTGAGGCGGAGCAATTGCTCCGCCTTTTTTATCGCTCGCCGAAATAAGATTCGTGAATCCAGCTCAAACCACTGGCAAAGTTATTCTGCGAACGCAGATTACTGCTATCCTCAGATTTTTGAATAACGAAAAAGCAGGGAATTACCATGAACTACCGCAACCTCGGCAACTCCGGCATCAAGCTCTCCGAAATCGGCCTCGGCGGCTGGCTCACGTTTGGCCGCGTGACCAACGAGCACTCGGGCCGCGAACTGATCGACAAGGCGTTTGAATGCGGGATCAATTTTTTTGACACCGCCAACGTTTACGCCAACGGCGCTTGCGAGACGATGTGGGGGCAACTGCTGGGCCGGCACACGCGATCTGACTATGTGCTGGCCACCAAGGTCTATTTCCCGATGGGGGACGGGCCCAACGACCGGGGCCTGTCGCGCAAACACATCATGGAGCAGTGTGAAGCCAGCCTGAAACGGCTGGACACCGACTACATCGACGTGTACCAGTGCCACCGCTTCGATGCTACAACCCCGCTGGAAGAAACCCTCCGTGCGATGGACGACCTGGTGCACCAGGGCAAGATCCTCTACTGGGGCTTTTCCTGCTGGCCGGCCGGCGAGATTCACCGGACCATGGAACTCTGCGGCGACCGCCTGTACGCCCCGGTCTCCAGCCAGCCGCACTACAACATGTTGCTGCGCGACCTCGAGGTGGAGGTTCTGCCGGCCTGCCGCGAGCACGGCATCGGCCAGGTGGTGTTTTGCCCGCTGGAGCAGGGCCTGCTGACCGGCAAGTACAAGCCGGGCCAGCCTCTGCCGGAGGGCAGCCGCGCGGGTGATGAGCGGCAGAACGAGTGGATCAAGGACCGCGCCTCGGATCAGAACACGCTGCAGTGCATCGACAATCTTCACTCCGTGGCGGAAGAGGTGGGCTGCACCCTCAGCCAGTTGTCGCTGGCCTGGATATTGGCGACGGAAGGCATCACGTCCTGCATTACCGGGGCCACCCGGCCTGAACAGATCGAAGAAAACAGCAAAGCGAGCGGTATTGAGCTCAGCAAGGATCAGCTGGCCCGGATCGATGAAATCATCATGCCGGCCACGTTTTCAAACGACTACAAGTAAGAATTTATTCACTGTAAAATAATTTCTATCTTATTGTTTATATGTGGTTTTATATCATTTAATACTGTATAATATTACAGTATTAAATGAGGAATTCCACCATGCCCAATCCCGCCCCACGCCGCCAACCAGACACCCCTCCCAACACCCGCCACTTCCCCGATCCCCAACGTGTTGATGACCTGTCGCGCCTGGGTGACGAGATTACCGAAATGTCGGCTCATTTAACCGCCGGGACCTGCCAGTTACTGGAACTGATCCAGGTGTTCGATGAAGAAGGCGGCTGGCAGGGCTCGGGCATCAACTCCTGCGCGCACTGGCTGAACTGGAAGTGCGGAACGAGTATCGGCGCCGCCCGTGAGCAGGTTCGCGTGTCGCGCGCTTTGCCGGCATTGCCGAAGATCCTGGCTGCTTTTCGTCAGGGCAGGGTCAGCTACTCCAAGGTGCGCGCCATGACCCGGGTGGCCACCGCCCGCAATGAAGATGTACTGCTCAATGTAGCCCTGCACGGCACCGCCGCCCATGTCGAAACCCAGGTGCGCCTGTACCGCAAGGTCAAGCGCATCGAGGCGTTGGAGCAGGAAAACGGGCGCCATGAGAAACGGGAACTGAACCTGTACCAGGACGACGATGGCTTCTGGGTATTACGGGGGCGTTTCACGCCGGAACAGGGGGCGTTGATCTCCAAGGCGCTGGATGCCGCCAAGGACCAGTTGTTTGAAGAGCACAAACAAGTACCCGAAGAACAGGCGTCTCCCTCCCCCATTGCATCACGCCGCGCCGATGCGCTGGAACGGGTGGCTGAGAATTTTCTGGCCGGAGCAAACCATGATGCCTCCGGGGGCGACCGCTACCTGGTCCATATCCACACCCAGGTGGACACGCTAATGGCCGATGGCGAAGGCGCCGAATCAGAGATCGAAGACCGCGGCCACGTTCCCGCGGAAACGTCCCGGCGCATGGCCTGTGACTGCTCGGTGGTGCACTGGCGCGAAGATGACCAGGGCGAACCGCTCAACATCGGGCGTAAAACCCGCTCCATTCCACCTGCCATCCGGCGGGCATTGAAGCGAAGAGACGGCGGCTGCCGCTTCCCGGGCTGCACCTGCACCCGTTTTGTCGATGCCCATCACATCCGGCACTGGGCCGATGGCGGCGAGACTTCGATGAACAACCTGGTCCTGCTGTGCCGCCGCCATCACCGGCTGGTGCACGAGGAAGGGTTCGGTGTGCAGGCAGGCCATTCGGCGCGAGCCATTTCACCTGGCCTGATGGCACCATCATCCCACCCGGCCCCGATCAACGTTTCCGCGGGAACGTCGTGGCGCTGAAAGTCAAAAACCGGGCAATGGGCCTGGAAATCACTCCCTCAACATCCGTACCCCGGTGGTGCGGCGAGAAAATGGACAACCAGTTGGCTGTTTTGGGTTTGTTACAGCGTGAGTGACGGCCCGCTATGACCAGGCCTTCCTGACCTCATCCGCGATAATCGCAATCCCGCGCCTTACCTGCTCTTCGTCCTGCACGTAGGAAACGCGGATGCACTCGTGCCGGTGCGGCCAGTCTTCTTTCAGGCCGAAGAAGCAATGGTGACCCGGAACGATCAGCACGCCGCGCTGTTTGAGCCGTTCGTACAATACCTGGCTGCTGATGGGCAGGCCCTCGAACCACAGCCACAGGAAGAACGCGCCTTCGGGCTTGTGGATGCGGTACGGCAGGTCGCCCAGCGCCTGGCGGAAGGCGTTGACCGTCTTGGTGGCCCGGTCCAGGTAAAACGGGGTCACGTGGCCGGATGTCAGCGTGTCGATTTCGCCGCTGCGGAACAGCTCCGTGGCGATTGCCGGGCCGATGTTGCCGCAGGCCAGGTTGACGATGCCGTTGGCGTTGGCGTAAGCGTCGATGATCTCTTCCCGGGCCACGACGATGCCGGTGCGCACGCCCGGCAAACCCAGCTTGGACAGGCTCAAGGTGAGGATGGTGTTCCCGTTCCAGTGCGGCGTCGCCGCGGTGAACAGGATGTTCGGAAACGGCAGGCCGTAGGCGCCGTCGAGAATCAGCGGTATGTCCCGCTCCCGTGCGATTTGATCCAGGTGGGCAATTTCCTCATCGGTCAGCACGTTACCGGTCGGGTTGGTGGGCCTCGAGACGCAAAGCGCACCGGTCTCGTCACCGATCTCCAGACGGGAAAAATCCACGCGGTACTTGAACAGGTGGTCGTCCAGCAGTTCGATCCCGGGACGGGTCGCGCTGAAAAAATCCTCGCTCAGCCCGCTGTCGGCGTAACCCAGGTACTCGGGCGTCAGCGGCAGGTGAATGGATTTGCGGCTGCCGTCCGGCATCTCGCCCGCAAACATGTTCAGCAGCACAAAAAAGGCCGACTGGCTGCCGTTGGAGATTGCGATGTTCCGTTCGGTCAGGTTCCAGCCGAAGTGCTTTTTGAGATAGGCGGCCAGCTCGATGCGGAACTCGTGGTCACCCCGGGGTGACTGGTAACGCCCGAACAGCTTGTGACGTTTTTCCGGATCGGCCAGGATCGCCTCCAGGTGCCTCTGGAAAGCGGCTTCCGCTTCCGGCAATCGTCCCGGGTTGCCGCCACCCATCATGATCATGCCGGGGTTTTCCACCAGCGCGGATCCGAGGTCGTCCATCAGCCTGACGATGCCGGAGTCGCCGGCAAATTTTGTTCCGAACACAGATAACTTCATACAGGTTTCCGAGCGCATTTACAGGCGCCAAAAAGGGCATTATCGGCACCGTACGTCGCCTTTACCAGTCCGTTGATCGGCCGGTGGTGTTTCAATCACCGTGAAAATGTTATAAACAAGCTGAGATCATGCGCCACGGATCGGCGCTTATCCCATCAGGGAGGATGGAAAATGATCAGGTTCAAGATGCTTTCAGTGCTTCTTGCGCTGGTGTTCTGTGCAACGCCCGCGCTGGCTGAAATGAAATTCGCAATTGAGGAGCCCGCCGCCGAGTCCACCAAGTCCGGTATTGGACAGATTTCCGGCTGGGCGGTCAGCGATGTAGAAATCGTTTCGGTCGAAGCGCTGATCGACGGGGTCAGCCTTGGGCTGGTTCCCTATGGCGGCACCCGCCAGGACGTTGCAGCCCAGTTTCCGGAATTTCCGGATTCCGAGTTTTCCGGCTGGTCGATGAAATGGAACTACTCGCTGCTGGAACCGGGCGAGCACGTTGTCACGATTATCGTCACTGATCTGCAGGGTGGCCAACTCAGCCAGGACGTGGTTCTCACAACAACCGCGTTCAAGTCACAGTTCATCGCCGACCGGGCGCGCGTAAAGACGATGGGCGCGGTCATTACCTCCCCTGAAGAAGGCCTGATTGTCCTTTCCGGCGCTGAAATCGACGGCGAGATGGTGGATGTCGAGTTGACCTGGGATACGGCCACTCAACAATTCATCATCTCGAATGTACTCCGCGGAGATACACCAACCCAAAACATGGCGCCCCAGGTCAATGCCGGGCCAAACCTGGATGTGGAAGCCGGAACGTTGACGGTCGTTGAGGGCCAGGCCTCTGACCCGGACGGGCACATCGTAAGCTATTCCTGGAGCCAGGTTTCAGGAAGCGCCGTAGAACTGGTCAATGCCAACCAGGCGGCCGTGCAGTTCGTTGCTCCAGCGGAAGCCGGGATGATCCGCCTGCGCCTCGACGTGATGGACAACGCCGGCGCGCATGGCCAGGATGAGACGGTAATTGAATGTGGTCCGTGCCCGTACCGGACCCCGTACCCAACAATCCCCCAATTGCTCATGCCGGCTTTGACTTCACGATAGACACCGGTCGAACCGTGAACCTGACCGGAGATGCGGCCGACAGCGATGGCACCATCGTTTCCTGGCAGCTGGCAGCAGGTTTCCGGACCGGCCGGAACGCTGTTGAACGTGAATGAAAAGAAAGTGACCTTCACCGCGCCCGGCACGGCAGGAACAGTCGTGCTGCGCCTGACGGTGACCGACGACGACGGCGCGACCGGCTCCCATGATGTGACGATCACCATCCAGGTTCCGCCGCCACCACCGAATCAATCACCGACCGCCAATGCAGGTCCCAACCGCACGGTCCAGCAGGGCGCCACGGTGAGCCTGAACGGCTCCGGCAGCGATCCCGACGGGACGATTGTCAGCTGGTCGTGGCAACGCGTTTCCGGAACGTCGGTCAGCATCTCCAACGCCAACAGCCAGGATGCCAGCTTCACCGCGCCCGGCACGGCGGGCGACATCAGGATTCGCCTCACCGTCACGGATGACGACGGCGCCTCCGACACGGATGATGTGATCATCACGGTGGATGCTCCACCACCACCGCCACCGCCCGATGACGATACGACCGGTACGACCCTTTTTTCGATGCTTTCCTTCATCAACGCAGCCCGCGGCCAGGACCGTAAATGCGGTACTGTTGACTATGAGGCGCAACCCCCGCTGACCTGGAGCAGTTCGCTGGCTGAAATTGCAAAGATTCATTCCATGGACATGGCCAGGCAGGGGTATTTCAGCCACACCTCAGTGGACGGAACCCTCATGGGCGACCGCGTCTTCCCCTACTGGTCGGGCAACCGGGTCGGGGAGAACATCGCCACATCGTCGATTGACCGGTCAGACAGCTACGTCGTTGATCTCTGGCTGAACAGCCCGGGGCACTGTGCGCTGATCATGGATCCGGATTTCACCCACGCCGGCATAGGCGCCGGGTACAGGATTTCAATAACGGCTACACCTACCACGCTTTCTGGACGCTCGACTTCGGCGGTTAAGCTGTCAGCATGATCACGATTTCATTCCCGGGCCATTTTCCCTGATAATGGCCCGGGGATGGTGATATGAGTCAATGTGTCTGTCCCGCCCCCGGCCTATATTCAGAGCGATGGGATATCGCGGAGCGACAGAACCATGCATGACCTCATAAAAACGCTAAAAATCAGCTTGCTGACAGCTTCAATTGGAATGTCCGGTGCGGCTTTTGCCGGAGACATCGCCGAACTGGCCGCCCAGTGCGACAGTTGTCATGGCCCCGGAGGGGCTTCGTCACAAAGTGACATGCCCATCATCGGCGGACAGTCCAAAGCCTACATCCTGGACACCCTGAAATCGTTCCAGGACTGGGGCCGCCCCTGCATCAAGAGCAAGTACCGGTTCGGCGACACTTCGCGGCCGAAAACAGACATGTGCAAAATTACCGCCGGCCTGTCGAATGAAGACTTTGAGGACTTGAGCACTTACTACAGCGGCTTGCCCTTTGTCGCTGCGAAGCAGGAGTTTGACGCAAGCCAGGTCGAAGCCGGGGCTGAAGCGCAGGCAAAACATTGTGAATTCTGTCACGAAGAAGGCGGCAAGGGCCTGGGCGGCCGCGGGCCACGGTTGGCCGGTCAATGGACGCCCTATCTCAAAGCCACCCTGAAGTTCGTGCCGACCGGCGAGCACCTGGTGCCGCACGCGATGGAAAAAACCATCACCGACTTCACCGACGATACCCTGAACCAGATATTGAATTTTTATGCCAGTCAGCAGGATTGAATGCAGCGGTTTATCCATCGCGCAGGAGCTTTACGACCTGGTCAACGATGAGATCATCCCCGGCACGGGGGTGAGCACGGAAGATTTCTGGGCGGGATTCGCCGGCATTGTCACCGACCTGGGGCCGAAAAACAGGCTCTTGCTGGAAAAGCGCGACCGCTTGCGCGCACAGATCAATCAGTGGCATCACGACCATCCGGGCGCCATCGATTTTCCAGCTTATAAACAATTCCTGAAGGATATCGCCTACCTGGTTCCCGAGGGGGAAGATTTCGAAATCACCACGTCCGGTGTCGACCCTGAACTGGCGGAAATCGCCGGGCCGCAACTGGTCGTACCGGTCAGCAACGCGAGATACGCCCTGAACGCCGCCAACGCCCGGTGGGGCAGCCTGTATGACGCCCTGTACGGAACGGACCTGATCCCGGAGGACGGCGGTTGTGAAAAAGGCGGCCGGTTCAACCCGGTGCGCGGTCAAAAAGTCATTGAGCGGGCGGCGCAGCTACTGGATGAAATCGCCCCGCTCGCGCAGAGGCCGTCATCTCGATGTCTCCGCCTACGAAGTTGACCCATCCGGTCATCCCGCCAGCCTGGTGGTTGTCCTTGAAGACGGAACCCGCACTGCGCTGGCGCGGCCGGAGCAGTTTGCCGGTTTCGCGCAGGACGGCGGTACCGAACGGATACTGCTTGCAAGCAACGGCCTGCATGTCGAATTGCAGATCGACCGCGATCACCCGGTGGGCGGCATGTCGTCTGCCGGCCTGAGAGACATCATCCTGGAATCAGCCATGACCACCATCCAGGACTGCGAGGACTCGGTCGCCGCGGTCGATGCCGCCGACAAGGTCAATGTTTACCGCAACTGGCTGGGGCTGATGAAAGGCGACCTGGTCGATACGTTTGAGAAAGGCGGAAAAATGATCACCCGCCGCCTCGAACCGGACCGGGTTTACACGGCGCCTGATGGATCGGCGCTGACGCTGCACGGCCGCAGCATGATGCTGGTGCGCAATGTCGGTCACCTGATGACCACCAGCGCCGTGCTGGACAGCGAAGGCCGCGAAGTCCCCGAAGGTATCCTCGACGGCATGGTCACCATGCTGTGCGCCGTGAATAACCTCCGTGGCAATACCACGATGCCCAACAGCCGTTCGGGCAGCATTTACATCGTCAAACCCAAGATGCACGGCCCGGAAGAAGCGGCTTTCGCCAACGAATTGTTTGACCGGATCGAGGACTGCCTGGGCCTGGAGCGGCACACGATCAAGATTGGCGTGATGGACGAAGAACGCCGCACGACGGTGAACCTGAAAGAGTGCATCCGCGCGGTCAGCGGCAGGGTCGTCTTCATCAATACCGGGTTCCTGGACCGCACCGGCGACGAAATCAATACCAGCATGGAAGCCGGCCCTTTCCTGCCCAAAGAGGCGATCAAAACGCAGCCCTGGATCCTGGCCTATGAAGACCAGAACGTGGATATCGGCCTGGAATGCGGCTTTCGCGGCAAGGCCCAGATCGGCAAGGGCATGTGGGCCATGCCCGATGAAATGAAGGCGATGGTGGAAACCAAGATCGCGCACCTGAAAGCCGGCGCCAATTGCGCCTGGGTGCCCTCGCCCACGGCGGCGACCCTGCACGCCACGCACTACCTGCGTTACAACGTCAGCAAGCGCCAGCAGGAACTGATGTCCCGCGACCGGGCGAGCCTTGACGACATACTCACGCCGCCGCTGCTGGGTGACCGGCAGTTGTCCGCCAACGAAATCCAGTCTGAACTGGACAACAACGCGCAGGGAATACTCGGCTACGTCGTGCGCTGGATCGAACAGGGCGTCGGATGTTCCAAAGTCCCGGACATCAACCACGTCGGCCTGATGGAAGACCGCGCCACGCTGCGCATCTCGAGCCAGCATATCTGTAACTGGCTGCACCACGGTATCTGCTCCAGGGAGCAGGTCATGGAGACCCTGCAGCGTATGGCGGAAGTGGTGGACCGGCAAAACTCCGGTGACCCGTTGTACGTAAACATGGCGCCCGATTTTGATGACAGCATTGCGTTCCAGGCCGCCTGCGACCTGGTATTCCTGGGTCGTGAACAACCCAGCGGTTACACCGAGCCCTTGTTGCATCGCCGAAGAATCGAGGCCAAAAAACGGTATTCCACTTGAGTAGCAGCCCTCTCTGCTGGCTGGCTTGTATTTGCCTGTGCACCGGTCTGTTCACCGGTCTGGCTTCTGGACAGGCGCGCGCGGACACGCCGCTGTTTGAAAGCCACTCCGTGCTGGAACTTTCCCTGCCCATCGATTTCCGGACACTGTGCCGGCCGCGGGAAACACCGGACTGCGATTACACGCCGACGGTTCTCGAATACGTTGACGAACACGGGAAAAAGCAGAACCTCCCGGTTGAAATCAAGATCCGGGGAGGCTGGCGTTCACTGGCAAAGGAACTGTTCAGCCCCCTTGCTGTTCATCCGCTTCGATCCGCAGACAACGGCCGATACGCCCTTCCGCGACCAGTCGGTATTGCCCCTGACCACGCATTGCGGACGGGGCTTGTCGATCGAGTCATCCCGCTTCCGGCAACACCGTTCAACCTGGGAACAAACCCTGCTCAAAGAATACCTGGTTCATCGCCTTTACAACGTTGTCACCCTGGTCAGCCTGGATGCACGGCTGGTCAGAATGACCTATCCGAACCCGGAAAAGCCGGACCGGAAGATCGTCAACTACGCGTTTTTCACGGAACATTTCGAGTCGGTCTCCGCCAGGACTGAAGCCACGCTGTTGCCGCGCGGGAGCTTCGATCATTCGAAGCTGGACCAGGCCGCCGCCGCGAAACTCGCCCTGTTTCAATACATGATCGGCAACACGGACTGGTCCATCGTGAGGGAACGGAATATTGTCCTGTTGCAGAAAGCCGATGGTTCCCAGGTACCGCTGCCCTATGATTTTGACATGAGCGGCCTGGTCGACGCCCACTATGCCGGGCCATCCCCCTCGTTGCCGATCGATGATGTTCGTGAAAGATACTACCTGGGTTTCTGCAGCCCCGGCGTGGACATGGATGCACTGTTCGGACTCTACCTTGCCAAGCGCAAGGCGCTGCTGGCAATGGCCCAGGCGCTGCCGCAGATCGACCGGAAAAGCACAAAAGTCCATCCGGAAGTTCCTGGATGAATTCTTCGAAGTCCTGAAATCCGGTGAACTCAGGTCTGAGCAGATCGTCAACCATTGCCAGCCGTGGCCGCCCGGCCCCACTGACCACACATCAATACTGGACTGAAACCGGGCCAGTCGACCCGGCCGTTGAAAATCGATACCTACGGTTTGCCTCCGGTCAATGTGGCTGCCCAATCAGGGAAGCTGCCTGCGTCGATATCAAAAACGAATGGTCCCCAAAAATAAGTCGTCAGCGTGACTATTACGACACCCGCCAGGTTCAGCAGGAAGCCGGTCCTGGCCATATCCCGGATCCGCAAGTATCCGGATCCGAACACGATCGCATTGGGTGGAGTAGCCACCGGCAGCATAAACGCGAGCGAGGCGGCCAGGGTTGCCGGTATCATCAGCAGCAGGGGATTGATCTGAATGCTCACTGCCAGACCCGCCAGGATCGGGAAGAATCATTTCGGTGGTTGCGATATTGGAAGTTAACTCGGTCAGAAATGACATCATTGTCACGATAACCGACGTGAGAAGCATGGGGTCAGTACCCGCCAATCCGGACAACTGCTCGCCAAACCAGACGGTTAAGCCAGAATCAATGAATCCTTTGGCCAGCGCAAAACCACCGCCAATAAGTATCACAATGTTCCAGGGAAGACGGTTGGCTGTTTCCCAATCCATGAGCCTTTCCCCCTTTTTTGTTTTCGAGGGAATGATGAACAGAATGACGGATATGAAAATAGCCACCGTACCGTCGTTTATATAGTCGGGATTATTGAATAATTGTGACCATCCGGGAATGTTCACTGATCCGAAATTGAAGCCTGACCTGAAAATCCAAAGCAGCGCCATTATTACAAACAGGATAAATACGATTTTCTCCTCTGGCTGTGTCTTTCCAAGCAATTTGTACTCTTTCCTAAATTCCTTTCTATCCAGGCCTTTCCACGATTTCGCTGGTTTATACATCACAAACAGCAGGAGCCAGGCCGCCATGAACATCAACACGCTGATCCAGACGGCGAAAAAGAACCAGTCAGCGAACGATATCTCCGGCGCAGCGGGGAAAATGATAGTCACGATTCGTGCGAACGACAGGTTGGGTGGTGTGCCGACCAGTGTAGCCACCCCGCCGATGGACGCCGAGTACGCAATGCCCAGCAACAGGCCACAGGAGTAATTCCCCAGCCGCTCTTTATCCAGGATCTCTTCCAGTTTGTGAATGATCGAAAGGGCTATTGGAGTCATCATCATGGTCGTGGCCGTATTCGACATCCACATCGACAGGAAAGCGGTCGCAAACATGAAGCCCATCAGTATTCTTCCGGGGCTGATACCAAAAAATATCAGAATTTTGATGGCAATCCGCCTGTGCAGATTCCAGCGCTTCATGGCCAATGCCATCAAAAACCCACCCAGAAAAAGGAAGATCAGGTGATTGAAGTACATCGCTGAAACCGTTTTCCCATCGACGACGCCAAATAAGGGAAAAAGAACGACGGGAAGCAATGCAGTTGCCGCAATCGGAATGGCCTCGGTCACCCACCATATGGCCATCAAAATTGCTATCGCCAGCGTGTAGGCGATTTTGGGGTTTTCGGGGGCCACATCACCGAACAGGATCAGCGACAAGCTGATCAGGGGTGCATATATCAGTGCAGCCTGCTGTACGTTCGATGTTTTTCGATGGAGTTTCATGGGTCAGCCAATCACGGCCAGCATATCGTCCATGGTCTGGCGTGGTCTCCAGACCGAGAAATTGACGGACTCACCATTCGACAACATCCGCAGCGTAGACCGCAGGCGCACACAAGGCATTGTAGTAAAAAGGGTTTGAAAAATAATATGCGCCCGTGTCATGAAGCACGACGTAGTCGCCCGGCTCGATCAGCGGCAGCAGGCGCCCGGTTCCGATCATGTCCCCTGCAAAACACAGTGGCCCGGCAACATCCTGTAGTTCCTCGTTACCGGATTTCGCCACGCCGGCAGGGTCGAACACGGACAGGCGGATTTTCCAGTGGTCGGGCATGAAAACGGTACGGGTGGCAATTTGTGCACCCGCGTGTGAGGTGGCTATCCGTCGACCTCCGGATATTTTCGTGTATTCAATCCGGCTGGCGATGAATCCGTTCTTGGCGAAGATGGACCGGCCGAATTCCGTCTTTCCGGTGTACCTTCCGTTAAACAACTCCGGCACGGATTGCCGCAATACCGCTGCGTACTCCGCGAATGTCGGGCGAATTTCCTCGCTTTCAAAGTTCACCGGCAAACCACCACCAATGTCGATCACTTCCACCTGCTGACGGCCGGCGGCTGCATTGATGGCTTCGGCCAGATCGACCACCTTGCGGATTCCGGCTGACATCAATTCCAGGCTGCAACCCTGGGAGCCCACGTGGGTGTGCAAGGAAGTAAGCCAGGGATTGCCGCGGTATGCATCGACGATGGCCTCAAAGTTCCCGGGGTCATCAATCGCAACACCGAACTTCGAAGTGACCGTCGCCGTGCTCATCGCAGAAATTTTGCCGGCTCCGACCTGGGGATTGATACGAAATCCGATCCGGGACCGGCTTGGGTTCTGCCCGACCAATGCCCGGACCCTCTCGAACTCCTGGAAGTTGTCGATATTCAGGCCGATGCCGAGTCCAAGTACTTTTTCCAGCACGCCCCGGGTCTTGGCCGGTTCGTCGTACACGATTTTTTCCGCTTCGAAGCCGGCGCGCAACGCCTGCTCCAGTTCGCCGGGCTGGCCACTTCGCAACCCATACCCTGCTCTTTCACCAGCGACAGCGCTTTGCTCATGGTGTTCGCCTTCGCGGCGAAGGCGTGAATAAAGCTATCGGGAAAGGCCTGGCGCAGAGCCGAAATGGTTCCGGCAACGGCGGCCGTATCCACGAACGCGGCCAACGGAACGTCTTTGTCGAGATAGCCGGCCTTGATTGCGGCCTGGAGAATCTGCTGGTGCCGGCTGTTCATCCCGCGGATTCACCTCCTTTGAGCCGCTTGATTGCCACCGCTTCCTGCTCTGCACTGGGCCAGCGGCGCGGATTGTTGCGGCGCTCGGCATCCTGCGCCTGCCACCACTCCAGGGTGCCCGTTGCGGTATCCGCCAGCGACCGATAGACGAGACCGGCTTCCATCGAGGCCGTGTTCACGAAGTGCTCGTTTCCCGGCGCCATCATGGGTATGTCAATTCCAAGTTCATCCAGCAATGCCTGGTCGGGCCAGTAAAAGGTAACCGGCGCCGCAGTCAATGCCCGCAGGCCCCACATAAGTCCCGAGCGGTCTACCGGTGATGCCGGCCCGGCTGCGTTGAATACCCCGGGCGTATCATTTTCTGCCAGGGTCACGATCCACGGGCACAGGTCCCTGGCGTCCACCCACTGTACTTCGAGCTCCGGCCCGCCCGGTGCCAGCACATCGCCGCCACGGTGTACCCGGTCCACGTAGTAGGTGAAACGGTCGGTGTGGTCGCCCGGCCCGACAACATAAGTCGGCCGTACGACCGTGCAGGCATCGCCCAGGATGTTGCGGACGATCCGGTCACACTCCGCCTTCAAAGGCCCGTAGGTTTCACCCGTTACTTCCTCGACCGCAGGGTCTTCAAGGTCGGCCAGTTTTGCCGATTCCGGAAATACGGTCGCAACATCGAAGTCGTACACTGACACGGTTGAAACGTAGATATAACGCCGGCAGCGCCCCTTGAGCAGTTCCGCACTGGCGCGCACGTGCCGGGGTACGTAGCCGGAGTTGTCGATTACGACATCCCAGGTCCGGTCCCCCGCCAGAACGGAAAGCCCCTCATCCACGTCAGGATCGCGATTTCCGATCAATTCTTCCACCGCATCACCGTACATCCCGGGATTCGATCCCCGGTTGAACATGGTCACCCGGTGGCCCCTGGACACGGCGTAATTGATCTCGTGCGGCCCGAGAAAGCCGGTGCCGCCCAGGACCAGGATATCGAGCGGACGGGTTGCGGGCAGTACGGCGGCCAGGCCACTCGCCTGCAGGGCCAATGCAGCGGCTGAAATCGTCAGAAATTCTCTTCTGCTTGTCATCTGTTCTTCTCCAGGCGAAATTTTTCAGGCCAGTCCGGCGAATCTGAATTGTCAGTTTGCGTATCCTCACATAAGGACCTGACCTTGGGCAACGAAAAAGCAAATTCCTGCTGATATTCTCAACAGATGAATCATTACAGACAAACCGAAAAGGCCATGCACGACGCAACCAGCTACGAGGAGTGGTACGCCGCTGCGCTGGAACTGGACCGGCTGGAAGGCAGGGACCAGTGGCGACTGGTCAAAGAGTCCGAAAGATATGATTTCCGGCTGATTGCATCGAGGGTCTCGGTTCTGCGGGAATTGCGCAAGCGGAAGGACTATGACCGCCTGATGTTCCGGCTGCGCGAGGAGTTGCATGGCAACCTGGGAAATATGGCCAACCCGGAGTTGTACCAGCAGGCACGGGGCGGCACCAAGAAACTGATCAACCAATACCTCGACGAGGTATCCGCCTCGTTAATCCTGCTTTGCCAATCCGACGTCAAGCACCTGACGCCCATGCGAAAACGGCGTTTTTTGAAGCGCGCGGCGCGCAGTTTCGGCCGTTCAGCCCTTTTGCTGAGTGGCGGCGCCTCACTGGGATTGTTTCATATCGGCGTGATCGAGGAACTGCAAGCCCAGGGCCTGTTGCCGCGGGTCGTAACCGGCTCCAGCGCAGGATCGATCATGGCGGGCATACTGGCCACCCATACCGACACCGAACTCGTGGACATGCTGAATCCCGACTACATCGATTTCGAGTGGTGCAGCGTTTTCAGCCCGTTTGAACTGGTCAAAGGCAACAGCATGCTGGATCAGAAAACCCTGAAAAATTTCATCGGCCGGAACATTCCGGAAATGACATTTCTGGAGGCCTATCAACACACCAACCGCATTTTGAACGTTTCTGTTTCGCCCGCTGATTCCAACCAGTTTCCCCGGTTGCTCAACTACCTGACGGCACCGAATGTGCTGATTCGCTGGGCCTGCCTGGCTTCGAGCGCGATTCCGGGCCTGTATCCGGCGGTTCAACTCCGGGCCAAGAATTTTGACGGTAAATCAGTGGCTTACATGTCACAAAACCGGTGGATCGATGGTTCCGTCCATGAAGACATTCCGATAAACAAGGTCAACCGGCTGCACAACATCAACCACTACATTGTCAGCCAGACGAATCCGCACATCGTTCCATTCCTCAGTGACGAAGTTGCGGAAACCGGGCTGATTCCGTTCATCCAGGATGTCATCCTGAAGGCTCCGATGGTACAGATCGAGCATTTCCTGGAGCTGGTGCATCAGCACTTCGATGTACCTGGTATCGGTTCGATACTCAAGAAAGCACATGCCATGGCGAGCCAGACCTACAGCGGTGACATCACCATATATCCCGAAAAGCACCTGATGAACATTGGAAAAATGTTCACGAATTTCGGGCCGGAAGAAGTCAAGAAAATGATCACGGAAGGCCGCCGTGCTACCTGGCCAAAGATCGAACGGATCCGGAATACGACCCAGATCAGCCGGACTTTTGACAACTGTCTGCGGCAGATGAGTGAACAATACCGCTACGTGAAGCGATAGCGCAGCGACCGCAAAGGCGGCCGGATCTCGTTTCCGTCGCAGGGGTTCCTGGGCACCATGCGTGACAACAGCAGCGACATGGCGGCCATCACCGCCCCCGCCAGGAAAACCACGGACGGCGAATACAGCCATATGATGCCGAAGGAAACCGGGATGACTACCGCGGCAATATGGTTGATCGTGAAGGAAACACCGGCGGTGGATGCCATGTCGGCAGGGTCGGCAATCTTCTGGAAATAACTCTTGATCGCGATCGCCATCGCGAACAGCAGGTGATCGAGCACGTAAAGGACCACGGCCATCCAGGCCACTTCGACAAACGCATAGGCGGTGAAAATCAATATCAGCCCCAGGTATTCCAGTGTCAGGGCGGCACGTTCGCCAAACCGGATGATCAACCGTCCGATTTTTGGCGCCAGGTAAGCATTCACCACGTGGTTGAACAGGAAAAGCAGCGCAATGTTCGCGGCCGAGAAACCGAACTTCTCAACCATCAGGAAGCCGGCGAAGACGATAAAAATCTGCCGGCGCGCACCACTCATGAACGTCAGGGCATAGTAAAGCCAGTAACGGCGCCGCATCAGCAGGTGCTTGCGCTGGGGTACGTCCTGTGGAAACCGCGGAAAAACGAACACCGCAGCCACGGTGATCAGCACGGCAGCGCCTCCCGCCACCAGGTAAAGCACCTTGTATCCCACGCCCAGGTATTCCATGCCCAGCCAGACGACGGCGAATGCCAGCAGCGCCGCGATGGAAGAAGTGGCCGACAGACGCCCCATCACTTCCGGCGCCCGTTCTTTTTCGATCCACTGCAAGGTCAACGACTGCTGCACGGTGTAGAGGTAATGAAACCCGGTGGACATCAGCACCGTGGTGAAATACAGGCCGTACTCGGAAGGAAGAAAACCGGTCAATGCCACACCTGCGCCCAGCATCGCCAGCGAGAGCAGGGCAAACGTCTGTTCGCGCAGGATCAGCAGCACGAACACGGTGGTGAAGGCGAGAAAACCGGGGACTTCACGCAGGCTCTGCAATATCCCGATTTCCCGGCCGGTGAACGCAGCCTGCTCGATGGCGAAGTTGTTCAACAGCGCATTCCAGACGGAAAACGCCAGCGTGGCCGCCACGCCGAGCAGGATCAGAAAATGTTCAGGCTTGGTTTTCAAGCCGGTATTCTACATTGTTGAGAGCCGGCCTTGCCGGCGATCCTGGTTTTCTGGCCACGGAGAGTTCAGCGCAATCGCCGGCAAGGCCGGCTCCCGCGGCGAGGCCATCTCGAACATGCAGCTGCTCTACGCGCGTCGGCAGTCAGATCGGCGTGGATGGCTTCGGCGGCGCGTTTTCCGGCGCCGGCCGCCAGGATAACGGTTGCTGCGCCGGTCACGGCGTCGCCGCCGGCATACACGCGATGCACGGTGGTCTCGACCTGGCGTTCATCAACCAGCAGGCCGCCCCAGGAATGGGTTTTAAGTTCCGGGGTTGCCTTCGACAACAACGGATTCGGCCGCGTGCCGATCGACAAAACCACGTTGTCGACCGGGAAAATGAATTCAGAACCTTCGATCGGCACCGGACGGGCGCGCCCGGATTCATCAGGCTCGCCGAGTTCCATGCGCAGGCACTTGAGCCCGGTCACCCAGCCGTCTTTGCCCAGCACTTCGATCGGGTTGGTCAGCCAGTGGAACTCGACGCCTTCCTCGATGGCGTGATGGTATTCTTCGATCCGCGCCGTCATCTCGTTTTCACTGCGCCGGTAAACCACCATCGCTTTTTCCGCGCCCAGCCTCAAAGCTGAGCGCACGGCATCCATGGCCGTGTTGCCCGAGCCGATAACGGCAACCCGCTTTCCAACGCTCAGCGGTGTTTCCGCGCGCGGGAATTCGAATGCCTGCATCAGGTTGATGCGGGTCAGGAATTCGTTGGCGGAATAAACACCGTTCAGGCTTTCACCCGGGATCCCCATGAATTTTGGCAGCCCGGCGCCGGTGCCGATAAACACCGCGGCGTAGCCCATTTCGCCGAACAGCTGTTCCATCTTCAGGGTCTTGCCGATGATGACATTATTGACGAACTCGACACCCAGCCTTTCCAGCGATGCGATTTCCCAGTCGAGAATCGAGTTGGGCAGGCGGAATTCGGGGATGCCGTAACGCAACACTCCGCCCGGCGCATGCAGTGCCTCAAAAACCGTGACGCTGATAGCCCATGCGGGCCAGTTCGCCTGCGCATACCAGGCCCGAAGGCCCGGAGCCGACGATCGCGATTTTTTCATCCCGCCAGGGTTTTGCCAGCCTCTTCATTCAGCGGTTGCGCCATTTCCCAATCGGACACGTAACGCTCGAGGTGGCCGATCGCCACCGGGCCGAACCGCTTGGTCATGTGGCATTGCATTTCGCACTGGGCTTCCTGCGGGCAAACGCGTCCGCAGATGGCCGCCAGCGGGTTGGCTGTTCGCAATATCTCAGCGGCTTTCGGCATGTCGCCCGCGGCAATGGCGTGCATGAAATCCGCGATCGGCACGCGCACCGGGCAGCCGTCGATACAGACGGGGTCCTGGCAACGCAGGCAGCGTTCCGCCTCGAACATCGCGTGAGAAAAGCAATAGCCTTCATTGACTTCTTCGAAATCGTGGGCCCGTAATCCGGGTTCACGAACCGGCATCGGGGTTTTGTCAGTGCGTTTTACAGGCATCAGGCTGCTCCGGCGGCGGACCGCTGGCATGCGGCCGCCATGTGCTCTTCCTTCACATACATCTTGCTGCGCGAAACCGCTTCGTCGAAGTCGACTTCGTGAGCGTCGAAAAACGGCCCGTCAACACAGGCAAACCGGACTTCACCACCCACCGTGACCCGGCAACCGCCGCACATCCCGGTGCCGTCGATCATCAACGGGTCCAGCGAGGCCATGTTTGCGATACCGGCCGCGCGGGTGGTTTTCTCCACCGCCCGCATCATCGACATCGGGCCGATAGCAATCACGAAATCCGGACGCCCGGGAGGGCCGCCGTCGATCATCTGCTGCAGGCGTTCGGTCACGAAGCCCTTGAACCCGGCGGAACCGTCATCGGTGCAAATTTCCACGTGGTCGCAAATCTCGTTGAGTTCGTCGGACAGGATCAACAGGTCCTTTTCGCGGGCGCCCATGATGATGGTGGTTTGCTCGCCCCGGTCCTTCAATTCACGCATCAGGCATAACAGGGCCGCCGAACCATAGCCGCCGCCGATCCCCACGATGTGTCCGCCACGGGGAATGTCCGGCGCCTCACCCAGAGGTCCGACCATATCCAGGATTTCATCGCCCACCCCCAGTTCACCCAGGCGGCGGGTTGTGGCGCCGACTTCCTGAACGACAATGGTCAGCAAACCGCTTTCACGGTCATAGTCGGTGATCGTCAATGGAATACGCTCGCCACCCTCGCGCACACGGACAATGACGAACTGGCCCGCACTCGCAGCTTTCGCAATCAGCGGGGCCTTGACGCGATACAACTTGGTGATCGGTGTGAGTTGCCGTTTCTCGACTATTTTAACCATGGTTCACAGCTCCGGATGTTCGTGCATCGCTTTCAGTCGACGCCAGCGCCGCTCGGCTTCCACCTCGATGGACGCCAGGCGATCTTCATTTCCCGGGGCCATCAAGTGTTTGGTTTTGCCCATCTGCCCCAGCCAGTCAGAGATCTTGCGGCGCCGCCCGAGCAATTCGGGGTCATAGGTGATGTTGGTCTTACCCCGCTCCACTTCGTAGATCGGGAAAAAGCAGGAATCGATCGCCACCTGCAGAACCGATTCGGCCGCGTCGTCGGTCGTGGTCCAGTTGAGCGGGCAGAACGACAGGATTTTGCCGTAGGTCATGCCCTCATGTTTTGCATACCACTGGGCCTTGGCGGCCTTGCGCATCAGGTCTTCCGGGTAGCCTTCGCTGGCGGTGAACACGTAGGGAATGTGCGTCGCAGCAAAGATTTGCGCGGTATCCTTGTGGTGGGTAACCTTGCCTTTCCGGCTGGCCCCGACTTCACTGGTCGAGGTACGGTGACCCAGTGGAGTCGAATAGGACAGCTGTGCGCCGGTGTTCATGTAACCCTGGTTGTCGTATTCCAGGATCATCATGTGGTGATTCCGGTGCGCGGCACCCAGCGCCGCACCCATGCCGATATCCATGCCGCCGTCACCCGTTACCATGACAAAAGTGATATCCGGTGAGTTGGGCAGTTCACCCCTGCGCAGAAGCTCATGGTACATCTCGACCAGGCCCGAAAGCGTGGCAGCGCCGTTCTGAAACAGGTTGTGGACGTAGGTAATGCGGTGCGCGGTTTTTGGATAACCGGTGGTAACCACCATCGCGCAACCGGTCTGGAACAGCACAACGATATCGCCTTCCAGCACGCTGAACACCTGGTGTAGTACCGGGAAAGCGCCGCAACCCGGGCAAGCCCCGTGTCCCGGCGAGATCCGGCCGGGTACTTCAGCCATGGCCCACAATGGTTTGAGCTCGACCTGGAGTTTGCCGGTCACCTTGATCCTCCGTCACCGTGGCCATGCCGCGGGACACTTCCGCAGTCTCAATGCGCGGCAGTCCGAGGGCCACTTTCATGGCGGGGTCACCGGCATAGGCGCCGTGGTAGGCGAAGACTTCTTTCACCTTGCCGGTCTCGGCCGTTTCCAGCGCTTCCCGGAAAAATTCTTCGGCGTCGGAGTCATCGAAATCCTTGCCTCCCAGGCCGTAGATACGCGTTAAAACCCGGGTGCGGTTGTCCGGATCAACCTGGATGGCGGCGCGAACCTCCAGCGACAGGTTGCCGCCATCTGCGCCGTAGGAATCGGCACGGTCGCCCACCACGATGGCCTTGACGCCCGACAGGGCTTTGCGGATCAACTCAGCGGGGAACGGCCGCAGCACGTTCAGCGACAGCACCCCCGCTTTTTTGCCTTCACCACGCAACCGGTCAGCCACTTCCTTGGCGGTCTCGGCGGCGGAATTGAGCATAACGACAGCCACCTCCGCATCATCCATGCGATAGCTGTCCAGAACCGGCCAATGGCGCCCGGTGAGCGTGGCGAGTTCTTCGAACACCTCCGGTATCACCCGGCGCGCAGCCTCCATCGCCAGTCGAATGCTGTTTCTTGTTGTTGATCAGGTCCGGATCGTTCATATACGGACCGAACGTGACCGGGTGCCGCGGATCGAGGGCGGTGAAAGGCGTCTTCGGAACACCGAGGAATTTCTTCAGGGCTTCCAGGTCCTCGATCACCTCTACCCGGCGTTTCTGATGGCTGGTGAAGAACCCGTCGTAAGCGACCAGCACCGGCAGACGGACATCCGCATGTTCGCCGATCCGGATCGCAGCCAGGTTCATGTCATAAACGGCCTGTGGATCCCTCGCCATCAGGATGATCCAGCCGGTGTTGAGCGCAAAATAGATATCGGAATGGTCGCAGCGGATATCCAGCGGGCCGGAAATCGCCCGCGTGGCAACATTGAGCACCATCGGAACCCGGGTCGATGACTGCACCGGAAGTTGTTCCAATGAATACAGCAAACCCTGCGATGACGTCGCGTTGAGCACCCGTCCGCCACCCAGTGCAGCACCGTAACAGATGCCGGCGGCCCCGTGCTCACCATCGGCCGGAATCATGACGATATCGTGCTCGCCATTGGCCTGCATCTTGGAAAGCGTTTCGGCTACCTCGGTGGACGGCGTAATCGGGAAATAGCCCATGACGTGAAATCCAACGTCTCTCGCCGCCCGGGCTGCCGCCTCGTTTCCACTCAGGAAATCCCTGGATTGACGCACAATTCCGCCTGTGTACCCACCGTCGGTGGGATCCTGCAGAACCGCATGGATTTCAGTCGCCATTTTCTTCTCCCTTAAATCACCTCAGGGGTTCTGGGCACCCTGTGAAAACAGTGGCACGCGAAGCTGATCCGCCAACCCCGGCGTTTCCGTGACGCGCGTCATGGCTTCAGTGGGGCAGGTTTCGATGCAGCGCATGCATCCTTTGCAATACTGGTAGTCGATACCTTTCAGCCGAACCTTGGGCGCGTCACCATTGATTTGTTCCTGCGTCCAGACCAGGCAAAAATCCGGGCATACCGTGGCGCAAAGCCCGCAGTGAACGCACTCTTTATCCGTGAATTTGGGCATCCATCCGGTCCGGGACGCGGACAGGTCGTTGGAAATCATGTTGCCGGCATAGGGGATGACACCGCCGATGGGCGCTGTCATGTAGCCCAGCACCGGGCTTGGCCGCATCGCGGGGAGGTCTCCGCTGCCCTTGCCCGCTCCGCTGAGGATTTCGAATTCGCTGGCGCCACGGGCAAAAGCCCGCTCGTTGGCCGCCGCGGCCTGGGGATTTCTGCGCTTAAATTTTTCGGTCAGTGTTTCGAGGACGATAGCCGGCGTCCAGGAAAGGCGCCATCGCGGTCAGTGTGCCCATCAGCACGGCATTGGGGCGCGACAACTCTTCGATGGCGATGTTGGTCGCGTCGATCCGGACAATCCGCGCGCCTGCCGGAATCTTTTCGAGCAGATCCGGAACTTCGCCCTCGCTGCCGTTGTAAATCAGGATTCCGGATTTTTTCATCCCGGCGATCGTAATGTCCTGTTGCATCAGGGCGCCGTGAAAGACCACCAGGGCATCGGGCGAATCGATCGGCGCGCTGGTGCGAATCGGCTTGTCAGCGGCTCTCAACCGGATATACGAGCGCACAACGGAACCCTTCTTCTCAGAACCATACGAGGAGAAATGGGAGCCGTTGAGATTCATTTTGAGAACTGCGGCGCGCGCCAGTATCTGGCCTGCCGCGTGGGCGCCGAGACCACCAATGGACTCGAACCGGATCTCGAAAAATCCGGATGGATCAGGTAGTACACATTCCTTCATCAACGTGCCCCTGAAATTCGTGGATTTTAGGTCAAGCTGACGTTACCACCCGGCTGGCAGCGCCCATATGCGATAGGTCAAGTATTTCCCAGTTGGAGCCTATTAAACAAGCGTGAGAGCCGGCCTTGCCGGCGATCAGGGGAGCGGGTCGCCAGGCAAGCGCTTGAGACGCGCTTTGGTCGAAGGATGGGTGGAGAAGACCTCTTCCGAGTTCCCCTGCGCAGTTTCTATGGTAACCAATACAGCCCGCAGTCCACCGGGTGCATAACCGGTAATCAACGCAAGCTCCCGGCCGCCGGCGTCGGCCTCATACTCTTTGCCCGAATCGAAACCCTCGTTCAGGATCAGGTTTTCGGTGTCGCCCACGGCCGCCTCGAACGCGGCGTAATTGGCGTTGTTGTCCGCTACCAGGTCGGTCACGCCGCCCCAGAACTCGCCCCGGGCGATGATACCGATGGCATGGCGCTGGTCGATGTGGATGATTTCGTGGGCCAGGACGCCGGCCAGTTCGGCGTCACCAAGCGGCAACTGGTAAAGACCCCGAGTGATGAAGACACGCCCGCCGGGCGCCGAAAAGGCATTGATGGCATCCGAATCGAGCAGGCCGAATCGCCACTGGAGGTCCTGGCGCAGCGCGTATTGCGCCAGGATAAGGCCAACCAGGTTGACCCGGCGCGTGGCTGCTTCGTCTCGCCATATTCCACCGTAACGCGAGACGATGGCGACGGCGACGGCGTCTCCTATCGCGACTTCCTCCTCCAGCGACAGGCCCGATGCGCCCTTGGCAACCCGGGAAGTGTCGTCCGCGGTTTTTTTCACTTTTTGGATGGCGTTGCTCAGATCACCCAGGCTGGGTAACTGGGCGTGTACAAGGGCCGGGCAAACCAGGCCCAGGGCCAACACCAACAGCGCTGCGTGCTTCATTCCTGGTATTCCCCCAGCTTTTCGGCGCTCATGGTGACAACGATATCCTGGCCGGTGATCATGGCTGCCTGGGCATCCAGCCAGTCGATATCAGCCTCGGCATCCCCGGCGCCATGCCGCTCTGCATAGCCCTTGGCGGCCGGCTCCAGCGGACGCGCTGCCGCCACGGTATCGGTTTGCGAAGCATCGATCATGGTCCATCCAGCCCCTGGGGCCAAGGCAGGTTTTTCGTCTGCGACATTACCCTGGAATACCCAGCCTTCACCCTCGCCGGATTTAACCCGTATCCAGGTGCCCTGCAATTCGCGCACCGAAAGTTTTTCGGCAAAATCTACCGTGGCAACAACCGTGGAGAGCGGTCCGGGTTCCGCCCGTAAGGGAGTCTCGTAATTCTTGGACCAGACTTTCTGGCCCTTCTTGAATTCAGCAGAATGCGCCGGTAGCGCCGCAAGGCATGCCAGGACGAGTATCGTGACCCGTCTGAAGCAGGCAATATAAACAGGCATTGGCTTCATTTCGTCTCCAGTTTGAGTATAGCGTGCCATTCCGGTCCGGGTGGCTCCTGTGCGAATATCCGGGCTTCCTCCAGGTAAGTTACGGTCAGCGCATCCGTCGGTCTTAACACTGCGGCACCGGAAAAAATTGCGACTGCCGCAGTAAAGTTACACTCACAATATGCAGCAAATCCACGTGTGAACATGGCGGCAAATTCGATGGTGTCCACCTCGCATTTACCCTGTTCTGCGAGCAATTCGAAAACTTCGACTGCCTGGGTCTTGCCTTTCACCTGCAGGCGGGCAACCGGACGCAACACCATGGCTCCGGCCACATCCGCCGCTGTCTGCGGTCCCAACAGGATGGCGGTGCCGGTTTGCTTGTTGGCGCCTTCAAGTCGCGAAGCGAGGTTCACCGCATCGCCCAGAACCGTGTAATTTCTTTTACGGGTGGACCCCACGTTACCCACCACGACCGGCCCGGTGTTGATGCCCGTGCGCATACCCAGGCGTATTCCGTATTTGCCTTCGATCTCATCATTCAGCTCTTCCAGCGCTACCCGGCAAGCCAGCGCCGCCCGGCAGGCTGAGAGCGCGTGATTTTCGAGCGGTTCGGGACTGCCGAAGACGGCCATCACCGCATCACCAATGTACTTGTCGAGGTAGCCGCCGCAATCCAGGATGCGCTCGGTCTGGCCTTCCAGAAAGCGGTTGATCAGCGTCACCAGCTCCGCTGGCGGCAATCGCTCACTGATGGTCGTGAAACCGGCGATATCGGAGAACATGATGGTCAGTTCCCGTTGTTCACCCCCGAGCTTGATGGCCTCCGGGTTGGCCAGCAGGCGGTCGACTACCGCAGGTGAGACGTAGGCACCGAACCATCCCTGTATTTCCTGCTTGCGGGCGCGTTCCACCCGGAAGTTTTCGGCGGCGACCAGCGTAAACCCGACCAGCGCGGCCGCAATGGTTAATCCCGGTGCGAACCAGGCGCCAGCGAGGAAAGAGCCCGCACTGGCAATTCCAGCTGCTGACAGGATCGCCACCGCGATGATCGCCGGCCTGGCCAGGCTAAGACCCCGCCTGCCGGCCAGTGCCAGCAGAACCAGGGCCAGCAGCGCCGTGACCCAGCCCAATGGCGGCCAGCCCGGCTTGGATGAAATCGGCCGCTTGCAGGCTTGCATAGGCGTTCCATTGCAGAATGACACCCGGTTCGGGCGCCCCCAGCGGCGTGGCGATCGCATCAAACGTCGCGGCGGCATTGGCGCCGACAAACACGGTCTTCCCCCGTACCTGTTCAAAAGCCAGGCCTGGTGGCGGCATCGCAGACTTGATCGCCATGGCCAACCCGGCAGGATTCAGGTCAGGCGCTTCCTGCGTGGCGTGATCGAGGATTTCCCAGCCCGCCACGACGAACGGCGCCGCGGAAAGCATCGGGACTCCACGAGCGCGCAGTTGTTCCAGGTTGCCACGCCAGCGCAACAGTACCGGCATGTCGGGCAAACTGCTCTGCGGCCCCGGGGCAGACTGCGCTGCTGCTGCCAGCGAACCGCGCGGAACGTAACGGCGGATGACAGAGTCTGCATCGGCCAGTGAGCGTACGAACCCCCACTTCGTCCTGCCATCGAAAAGACTCTGCGTTGTCGTTACGAAACTCCGGGGGCCAGACCGCAGGATGGCGCCCGGGCACGGTGGCCAGGACCACGCCGGGTAAACCCGCTGCCACTGCCCCCAGCAGCAGGTCCTGTTCCGCCGCTGCGGAAGATTCAAAAAATACCAGGTCGACAACGATCCGTTCCGCGCCCGCAGCCTCGAGGCCGGCCAGCAAGGCGGCAAAAGCGGCGCGGGGCCAGGGCCAGCGCATGGCGAAAGGGGGATTTCCCAGGGCAGTCAGCGATTGTTCATCAATCAGCACCAGCGCTGTTTCCTGCGGCACAGGCGCACGGCTGGCGCCAATCGCTTGCAGGGAGTCGAACCACCAGAGATCGGTGCGATCAACCAGGCCGCTGAGTGCGATCAGTATCACCAGGATGGCTGAAACAAGTATCGTCTTACCTGCCTGAAATCTTCCAGCGACGGCTTTCATCCTGACTGTTTCTCCCGGCATTGCTACCGGATTGCAGCGTAACCGGTTAGAGCGGCACAGTCACGCTGGTATTTTTTATGGTTTCCGCATCTGATGGCTCACTTGCTCCATGTCACGGCTTCGACAGGGAACGTGCATATACTGATAGGTCATGGCCAAGAAATCCGACAAATCACCTGTCGCCGAAGTTTGCCGCAGCCTGGTGCAGCAACTGGATTCACTGCGCTCTGAAATGTTGGTCCCAACCGGAAATTAACGCTGAGGCTGCTGGCCGAGCTGCCGGCAGAAGCTCAGCTGAGCGCGATCAACATGCTGCACTACCTGGCGTTGCGAAGCCGCGATTTTCGCACCCAGCAGGAGCAACTGGTGCGGCTCGGGCTTTCGTCCCTGGGCCGGTTGGAGGCGCACGTCCTGCCAACGGTGGAAGCGGTCCTGCACAACCTGCAGAACTTGCTGGGTGAGCAACCTGAAGGGCGGATCCCGCTGAATTTTACGCCGCCTGCGACACCTGTGCCGACCGCCTGCAACGCAATACAGTCGCCCTGCTGGGCCCTCATCCGGGTGCGCGACGGGTCTACATCATGGTCACGATGCCGACTGAAGCAGCGCACGATTACCTGGTGGTGCATGGCTTGCTGGACAGCGGCATGGACTGCATGCGCATCAACTGCGCCCAGAACGATCCGGAAACCTGGGGCCGCATGATTCGCAACCTGCGTTATGCCGAGCGCACGACCGGACGGGACTGCCGCGTACTGATGGATCTCGGCGGACCCAAGCTCCGTACCGGCCCCATGAAGCAAATCCCCGGCGTCATCAAGGTGCGGCCGGTGCGGGCGCGCGAAGGCAAGGTTGTGCGGCCCGCCCGCGTGTGGTTGTGTACAAGCGCGGTGGCCGCAGGCGAACCGGTCCCGGCCGATGCCAGCCTGGTGGTGGACGCAGGCTGGCTGGGCCGTCTGAAACCCGGCGATCGCATAGGTTTCAAGGACGCACGCGGTTCCAATCGAACCTGGCGGGTGCGCGATGTCGGCACCGACGGGTGCTGGGCCGAGGCCCGTAAAACCGCCTACATCATGAACGGCGTCGAGTTGATCCTGGCGAATGCCGGCGAGGACCGGGACGCCCGAACCGTCATCGACAAACTGCCTGCCCAGGATGGCGTCATCGAACTGCGTAACGGGGACACACTGTTCCTCAACTGCAGCAGGAAACCCGGACGCCCGACATTGCGCGACAAGGACGGCTCCTTGCTCAACCCGGGTGTCGTCTCGCTGCCGATCCCCGAAATCTACCGTGACTGTTGTCCGGGTGAGTCGATTTTTTTCGACGACGGCCGGGTGGCGGGCATGATCGAAGCCGTCAACGCCGATCAACTGCGCGTCCGTATCACGCACACGCGTAACCCGGTGGAACGGCTGGGCAGCGACAAGGGCATCAACTTTCCCGATACCAACCTGGACCTGCCTGCGCTCAGCTCAAAAGACCTGGAGGACCTCGACTTTGCCGCCAGCCATGCCGATATGGTCGGCCTCTCCTTCACCAACGGGCCGGCGGACGTTCGCAGGTTGCGTGAAGAACTCTGCGCCAGGGGTGGGGAGCACGTGTCAGTGGTCGCCAAAATCGAGACCAAGCGCGGCTTCAACAATCTTCCCAGCATAGTGATGGAGGCTCTGAAGTTCCCGGCCTGCGGCGTGATGATCGCCCGCGGCGACCTGGCCGTGGAAACAGGGTTCGAGCGGATGGCCGAGGTGCAGGAGGAAATTCTCTGGGTCTGCGAGTCGGCGCACGTACCCGTGATCTGGGCCACCCAGGTGCTCGAGGCGCTGACCAAGCGCGGCCACGCCACCCGGGCCGAAATCACGGACGCCGCCATGGGCCAGGCAGCGGAATGCGTGATGCTCAACAAGGGACCCCACATGTCGCGCGCGGTGCGCGTGCTCGACAATATCCTGCAGCGCATGCAGGGACACCATGCGAAAAAACGCTCAATGCTGCGCAAGCTGAAACTGGCCGCCAATAGGGGTCGGACCAACGCATCCCTTTGAATACACTGAATTAATGTTATAAAACAGATAAAAGTCACTTCTTAGACCCCCATTTTCAGCCAATAAATTCACCCAGGTTGCTCATTGTCATTTCGGGACTTATGCTGATGGTCCGGAAAGGGCAGCATCAGGTCACATTCCATGAGAGAAACCGAAGACACATTCAAAAACAACGACTGGCTGGAAGCGGAGCTCGCGGACACCCTGGACGAGGACTATGAACTGGAAATGTCCGAGCCCGCCCTGTCGCTGGAATTGCGCCGAATTTATAACCGCAAGCATCCCGACACGCTCGACCGCGTGCACTACTTCAAGTCGTTGATCTGGCTGCAGTCGGAGCTGATCAAACTGCAGGACTGGGTGCAACACACGGGTGAGAAAATTGCAGTGATTTTCGAGGGCCGTGACGCTGCCGGGAAAGGCGGAGTGATCAAGCGCATTACCCAGCGGCTGAACCCGCGTGTCTGCCGGGTGGTCGCCCTGCAAAAACCCAGCGACCGCGAGATCACCCAATGGTACTTCCAGCGCTACGTGCCGCACCTGCCTGCCGGGGGTGAAATCGTGCTGTTCGACCGTTCCTGGTATAACCGCTCAGGTGTGGAAAAAGTGATGGGCTTCGCCACGCCGGCCCAGGTAGAGCAGTTTTTCCAGGATGTTCCTGAATTCGAAAAAATGCTGGTTCGCTCAGGCATCCGGCTGATCAAGTACTGGTTCTCGATCACGGACGAGGAACAGCAACTGCGATTCCTGATGCGAATCCATGATCCGCTCAAGCAATGGAAGCTGAGTCCCATGGACCTGCAGTCACGGGTGCGCTGGGAGAAGTACACCAAGGCCAAGGAAGAGACGTTCCGGCGCACGAACTTCCCGGAATCACCCTGGTTCATCGTCAAGGCCAACGACAAGAAACGCGCCCGCCTGAACTGCATCCATCACCTGCTGGACCAGATCCCTTACGAGGATGTTCCGCAGGAGGATGTCAGCCTTCCCGAACGCGAATTCAACGAAAACTACGAGCGCACCGTGCTGCCGCCGGAGCTGTACGTTCCGAGCCGTTACTGAAGCCGGTCTTTTGTGCGCTACAGTTGCGACTTGAAGTAGTTGAAGGAATGTTTGAAGGCATCGAGCACTTTGTCCATCTCGGTGACCATGCTTTCCCACTTGTCTTCCCCAACCGCCTGTATTTCCTCGAGTTTCGCGATAGCAAGTTTGGACTGCTTGCGTAGCTTGCTCATTTCTTCCTTGTACTTGGCACGCGCATCATCCTTCGCGTCCTGCGTCTTGGTCTCAAGTTTGCTCATCTTTGCGTTCAGCTCGTCGAGTTGCTTCTTCATCTTTTCGATATATGCGTCTCTTTTTGACATGGCATTGGCTCCAGTGGTTGAAAATCATCTGAGCCCGATTGGGCTCGCATGATCGGGTTGATTCGATGTCTTTGAGACATGTCTGGCAAGAGTACACCCGGCATTGCGCCAGGACTGTTCGCTGCCACACATAAGCGGGTTGGGTCGATGAATATATATCCCGTCTTATCGGTCTGGCCACCCGTCTAATGTGCGTTGCCGCACCGACTTTCCGACTGATCTGCGATAAACTCGACAGCACGAAAATAACCACGAAGGACACCTGCGTGACTCGACCTGATTCGCCTGGGATCGATAACTCTCGCCTGAAGACTCATATTAATCCCATGGCTACACAAGCGGTGGATTTGTCGCCTGACGCCAACGTCATGTGGAAATAAACCGAACTGACGTGGGCACGCGCAGCAACCACACCACCGGACGCAAGGCCGAGGACGCGGCGCTGCTGAACCAACCGCAAACGACACCCCAAAACCAGCCTTTTGCACCGCTTGCCGTTGCGGTACTGGGTGTGGTCTACGGTGATATTGGCACCAGCCCGATTTACGCATTGCGTGAAAGCTTCAACGGGCACAACCCCATCCCGGTTTCAACGGCGAACATACTCGGTATCCTGTCTCTGATTTTCTGGACACTCATTCTTGTCATCTCGCTTAAGTACATGGTTTTCGTGCTGCGCGCCGACAACCGCGGTGAGGGTGGCACGTTCGCCCTGCTGGCGCTGTTGAGACCATCCGGCGACCAGCAGCAGCGATCGCGCCGCGCACTCATCCTGCTCGGCGTTCTCGGGGCATCGATGCTGTACGGCGGCGCAATGATCACCCCTGCAATCTCGGTTTTGAGTGCAGTGGAAGGCTTGCAGATCGCCGCTCCGCATTTACAACACTTCGTGGTTCCAATAACGGTTGCAATCCTGTTTGGCCTGTTTGCCGTGCAACGTTTCGGCACCGCAAAGGTGGGCGCGATGTTTGGTCCGCTGACGCTGGTCTGGTTTGCGGTGCTGGCGGCACTGGCTTTTCTGCTGGTCTTCCTCGCCATCGACCTGGGTTACCTGGGAGCAAACCTGCGTACGATTCCTGACGGTGGCTGGATGCCACTGCGCTGTACCAGATACCCATCGCCCAGACGATGCAAGTGGGCCTGCAAGTGGGGATATGAGTGAATTGGCTGGTGCAAATGACCCGGGAGATAAAAATATGGAGGAGTCGCTATGATCGAGCGAATGGTCACAATTTACTTAGCTGGCGTTTTACTTTCTTTCATTCCATTGCACGTTGCTTTCGCGCAAGCAGAGGGGGACAGTTCCAAGTCTGACTCTATCGCCACCGTCGCAACGCCGATCGACGAGGACATCGAGCGGCGTATCCAGCGCATCTATTCAGAGGTCGGAGCGCTATCTGCGGTGGAGGTCACAGTGCGTGAGGGCGTGGTGTTCTTGTCGGGTTCGGTCTCCAACGAAAAAACGGCAGAACGCGCAACGGGACTGGCAGAGCGAGTGCAAGGCGTCGTCACCGTCGACGATGGCATTGAACGAAGCCTTGATATTCAGGGCAATGTCATGCCGTTGATTGAGCAATTCAAAGCCGATCTTGCCCGCTGGGCTAAGGCGTTGCCGCTGGTCATTCTGGCTCTCGCCGTATTCCTGCTAATCGCCTTTGTCGGGCACCGGTTTGCGAAATGGACCAGTTTGTGGCGCCGCGTATCACCCAACCCGTTTCTCGGAGATTTGTTTGCACAGGCGGTGCGGATCGCCGCTATTGTCATAGGTCTCATCCTGGCGCTGAACCTGATCGGGGCGACGGCACTGATTGGTACCATATTGGGCGGCGCCGGAGTGGTGGGTCTCGCCATAGGATTCGCGGTTCGCGACTCTCTGGAGAACTATATTTCCAGCATCATGCTAAGCCTTCGGCAACCCTTTCGTGCCAACGATCATGTTGTCATTGGCGAGCACGAAGGCAAGGTGGTCAGACTGACTTCCCGCGCTACGGTATTGATGACGCTGGACGGCAACCACCTGAGAATCCCTAATTCCCAGGTCTTCAAGGCTGTAATCCTGAACTACACGAGCAATCCGGAGCGCCGGTTTGAATTTGAACTCGGTGTCGACGCGGACGACGACCCGGTGGTGGCGATGAAAATCGGACTTGAAGCTCTGTGCCAACTACCGTTTGTGCTTGACGATCCCGAACCAAATGCGATCATCAGCGCCGTTGGAGACTCAAGCATCATCATCTCGTTTATGGCGTGGGTCGATCAGCGAGAAAGCGACTTCACAAAATCCCGCAGTCTGGCGATTCCGGCAACAAAATCTGTGCTCGAGGAACAAGGATTTACGCTACCCGAGCCGATCTATCGGCTGCGCTTCGATCCACAACAGTTGCAACAGGCTGCCTCGGTTGACAACAAGGTTCCGCTAAAAACGGGCTCCAGAGACAGCGATTCTGCTACCGAAACGAAACCGATGTTGCGTAAGACTGAGGACATCGAGGCAACGATGGATGTCTCACCGGATTTGTACATCGAAGAAAAGGTTAACCAGGAACGCGCCATGAACACCGAAAGTGACTTGCTCGACAACGACAAACCAGTCGAGTAACGACGCGCCAATAAAGCCACCGCGAGGACGATGCCGCCCCAGGGTATGATCTACAGAAGCGCAGCGTCAGACACGTCTTCCTTGAATAAGCTGGAACACAACCGCGATGATTGCCAGAATCAGAAGAAGGTGAATGAATCCGCCCATGGTGACGGAGCTTACCAGGCCCAAAGCCCACAAAATTACTAATATAACTGCGATAGTCCAAAGCATTTCCGATACCTCCAAAGTTCAGTGTGGCGAGAGATTGTTCCTGATTATTGTGCACGAGACAGCATCGCCGTTCAGTGCGTTGGCGCACATAAACTCCGGAATTTCGGTCCACAGGTCGAGAGAGGTGTTCCGTCTACCGGGGCCGCCTGGAAGGGCGTTTGTGGTTCCTGTGCCTTGTACACCCGCTTGGTGAGCAACTGCATGGTATGCTGAAGCCATGACACTTACCCAACACCAGAAGGCCGAACTGCTGAACTCGCTCCACGTTCCTGGTGCACCCCTCATCGTCATCAACGTGTGGGATGCCATCACCGCGAAGGTCGTCTCGGAGGCGCCCGGCGTCAGGGCGCTTGCAACCGCAAGCCACTCCATATCCAACGTGCGCGGTCTCCAGGACGGAGAGGGACTGACCGTCGACGAGGCGATCATCGCGGCGACCATCATTGCCGGCGCAGTCGACCTGCCCGTGTCCGCAGACTTCGAGAAGGGATACGCGTCGGATGTCGCGGGCGTATCCCGCAACGTACGTCGCCTGATCGAGGAGTCCGGTGTCGTCGGCATCAACATCGAGGACTCCATCGGCGCGTCGAAGGCCCCGCAGTTCGACATCGCGACCGCCGCCGCACGCGTGGCGGCCGCACGCGCCGGGGCCGAGGCAAGCGGCATCCCACTCGTCATCAACGCCCGGGTCGACACCCTGGCCGGCGGCGGCGACTGGGAAGAAGCCGTGGTCCGCGCCAACGCCTACTTGCACGCCGGCGCTGACGTGATCTTCTTCCTCGGTCTGAGCGACGAGGACAAGGTCAAGCGCGCCCTCGACCAGGTGAAGGGTCGAATCTCCGTAATTGGCCACCCGGGTGCCGTGCCGCTCGCGCGTCTCGCCGAACTCGGTGTCTCTCGCGTGAGCTTCGGGCCGGGCACGCTCGGCCTCACGCTCGCGGCGATGCAGCGTGCGGCGACATCGCTCACGGCGCTCGGCGACTACCCCGACGACCTCGGGTTCAAATTCGAGCTGTAAGCTCCAACCGCAGGCCTTGGTTACCTTCGGCCTTCTCGGCCGCGTGTCGCGCCTGGGCGAGCGCCGCTGCCGCACATAGTTCCGAGCCGTTACTGAAGCCCGTCTTTTGGACGCAATAATTCCTCCCGCAACAGGGCGGGCGGGATCGAACCGATTCTCAACAATTGGTCGTAAAACTCACTGGGCGGCTCGGGTTCGCCATGCAGGGCGATATACTCGGCACGAATCGCCGCGATCTCCTGCATGCCGATAAGGTAGCCCAGCACGTAGGTCGGTCTTTCAATGTACATACCCACTTCCAGTTCCGCGGCATACGGCTCAAACCTTACTTTCTCAACCAGGAAAGCGACCGCTTCGTCAAAATCCATGCGCCCGGTATGCAGGCTGACATCCAGGATGACCCTTGCAGCGCGCCACAGGCGATTGCGCAGCTGGGTCAGGCGCACGTCGTCCCCCTGCAGGAAGCCGAGTTCAAACATCAGTTCTTCGGTAAACAGCCCCCAGCCCTCGGAGAAAATGGGTTCGCTGATCACGCGCCGCAGCAGATTGGGATTTTCATTGACGATCAGGGCCTGGGCGTGATGGCCGGGATAGGCCTCGTGCACGGCGATCACCGGTATCCATGCCGTGTGGTGGGAGCGCAGCCGTTGAGCCTGCTGCTCCGGCGGCATCCACTCCTCGATCGGAGTCAGGATCAGCCGGCCTTCCAGCCCCCCTTCAAAAGGACTGACGGTCTGGAACGTCCCGAACGGCGAAGAACGCCGCATGGCCGGCGGCGTGTCGATGCTGATCACCCGCTCGCCGGCCGGCAGCGTGACCACGGAATGCTCCAGGACGAACGCCTGGGCAGCATCCATTTGTCGCTGATAGGCCTGCTTGATGTCCGCGGCCGGCGGATGGTCGTCCTTCAGGGTCTCGTATACCTCAGTCCAGTGCTTGCCAGGTTGCATCCTTGAGGCGACCTCCTGGGCCAGCGCCTCGGTTTCCTCGAAAGCCGTCAATCCACGCTGCAGGATCTGCTCTGCATCAACATTCATGTGCCAGCGATTCTGCAGGATAAAATCGTAAGCCTCCCGGCCCAGGGCCCAATCACCGTCGGATCGCGCCAGCAGGTCCTGCTGGAGAAAATCCAGGTAGCCGGTCAGCGCAGCGGTGGCCTGGTCATAAACCGCGGCGTCCTCATCACCCAGTTCCGGGAGTGTGCTCCTGCCTTCCACCAGTGTTTTGATGCTGCCCTGGGCCTGGAAGATGGCGGCATTGGTAAACCGCAACGGGGGCCTCTTCAGGTTCAGCCGGCCCTGTTCCAGGCGTGCGGGCAAAGCCGCCAACAGGCTGGAAAGTTGTTCCAGGCGCTGCGCCTGGCTGCCCGGGAATTCCGTTTCGAACAGCGCTCCCAACTCCTCGCTAGGAATGTACAGGGCGGCGTCATTTTCCCAACGACGCTGTTTTTGTGCTGTGTTGATATCGGAGCGGGCGATGCCGATCAACAGGCGCCGGTCGATGTCCTGCTCGAGGCTGAGGCCTTCCGGGTCAATCGCCAGCAGTTGTTCCAGCGTCTGCCGCTGCTCTTCAATCTCCCGGTTGAACGCTGCTGCCGAGTAATCGGTCCTGTCCGCTTGGGATGCACCGGGGCGGCGTGCGTCCACGTATTGAGCCGACAGCCGCTGCAATTGTTCCACGTTGGCAGGCGCGGTCTGCGCCTGCAGGCTGACCACGAAGACCGCCGCAATAACCGCCGTTGCCAGGAACCTTACCGGCAGCCGCCACAACCCGGACAGAGCTGAATTTGTCACATCAATTTCCTCTAATCTTTAAGCTCGCGGTTAAAAAAATCTACCGTCGCACTGTAGGCCCTGGACCAGCTGTCATAGCGCAGAAAGCTGTGCACTTCATCGGGAAATACCAGCACTTCGGGTTCCAGGCCTTTTTCTCTCAGGCGCTGCACCAGGTCCACCGTCTGTCCGAACATCACGTTCCGGTCATCATCGCCGTGGATAAACAGCACCGGTGAGGTCCAGTAAGTCAGGTCTGAAACCGGGGAAGACTTGAGCGCCAGCGGGTACAGTTCTTCATCGATCGCCCACCAGCCCCCATTGCCGAAATCGCGCCCCCGCCAGGACCAGTCATGTACACCGTGCAGGTCCACGCCTGCTGCAAACAGGTCGGAATTCCGTGCCAGGCCCATCGCCGTCAGCAGGCCGCCATAAGATCCACCCCATAGCCCGATACGCCCGGGGTCGACCGGCGCCAGAGTCTGCAGATACTTGCCGGCCGCGATGATGTCCTGGTATTCCGATGCGCCTCGCGGGCCCTGGTTTTCGGCCATGCGAAAGTCGCGGCCGTAGCCGATGCCGGCCCGGTAATTGACCGAAAGCACCACGTAACCCTGGTTGGCCAGGTATTGGTTCATCGCGTAAGCAAAAGCGTAGTACTCGCCGTAATAGTGGTAACCCAGCAACATTTGCCGGATCGGTCCGCCATGCATGAAAATCAGCGCGGGCCGCCGGTCGCCGGCTGAAGCGTTTTCGGGCATGAACAGTTGCCCGTGAATACTGGTTCCGTCACCTGAATTGAACACGGCCTGCCGGGGCTCGATCATCCCGCTTGCGGGGTAAGCCGGGGGAAGTTCCTTGGGAAAGACCCGCTGCGGCTTTCCGCCTTTGTCGCCGATCACGGAAATGGCGGTAGGGTAGCGTGTTCCGGCGTCCCTGAAGGCCACGGTTTTGCTGCTGCCCACGGATACAGGATCGGTTTCTATCGACTGTCCCCTCGTGATGGACCGTGGCGCTCCACCATCCGTGGCGACACGCCAGAGATGCCGGCGGTCGATATCGGCGCTGTCTCCGGCATCGCAGTTAGCGCTGAAAAAGAGCAGGCTCCCACCGGCGTTCAACGCGCTGTGTTCCGCCTCGCACGCCCCAGGTGTCAGGTCCTGCAGGTCTTTACCGTCGGCCGTAACGGAATAGATGTGCATCCACCCATCGTGTTCCGAGTAGAAAACGATGCGGCCATTCGGCGACCAGCGCAGCGGATGATGGGGATAATCCTGGGCGAAAAAGCCATTGTCCCGGCCCGGCTCCCAGATTATTTCCGCGGTCATCCGGGCGCTGTCAGCGACCCATAGCGCCACGCGGCGGCTTTCAACCACCGAGCGCATCTCGTCCTTTTTCAATCCGGCCGTGCGGAAAAAGGCAATTTGCGAACCGTCCGGCGACCAGGCCGGATGGCTGTCGAAATCGACGCCTGGCGCAATCCACGCGATGGTTTTTTGCTCGAAGTCATACACGCCGATGAAGGAATGATCCTTGCGGACGCTGGTGAACGCAATGCGCCGCGAGTCCGGCGACCAGGTCCAGGCTTCGAGATCGCCCCTGGCCTGGAACAGGGGTTTGGGCTTCGCTCCGGCGCTGTCCTCCTGCCCCCTCTTCCTGATCGGCTTCGGAACCGTTTCGAGGTCTGGCGTGGCTGACTTCCGCCAGCATCGGCTTGCCGTCCAGTTGATAGAGAAAGTGCCGGTCATCCGGCGCCACGACCACGCCACCTCCCTTGGCCACTTCCCAGCTGTCGCCGGTAGCCAGGTTGATTACGTGAATAGTCCGGACGGGATGGGCCGGGTCACTGCCAGGATTGGCGCCTTCGGCATTTCCGCGTTCAAAAAACAGCAGGGCGCCGTCCGAAGTGAACGCCAGACCGCCGATGCGCTGACCGTCGTCCGCATTCGAAGTCGGTAAGCCGTTGCGGTTCGAATGAGGGTGCGGCGGCTGTCCAGATATTCCGGACGCCTGCTTCATAGACGACCCAGGCGATACGCTCGCTATTGCTTGCGCTGATCAACTCATCCGCGTAAGGGGCGCTGAGAATGTCATGCAGTTCAAAACCCCGGGCCGGCGTTGCCACACCGGACCACAGCAAAACCATCATCGCAAAGTATAAAACCTTATTCATCCAAACGACTCCAAAGGCCCCGCGGGGCGGTCTCAGGAAAGCATGAAGATAGTAGCAGGTTGTTGCGGCAAATGGCCCGGCGAAGAAAGGCTCACGAAATTCGCCGGAATTGATCGTCTACTTGTTATTATGTTATTATGTTACCAAAATAACATTGTGTCATTTAACAGGAGGCGGAAATGAACAGGCGACTGGTTGAACGCACACAGACCGGCGTGCGCATCGAAAAATCTTTGCTCAAGGTGATGAAAGGCCTTGCAGAGTACTGTGATATCTCCCTGGGTGATCTGCTTGAAGGCATCGTGCTTCACAGCTTCGAAGGGAAACAACCCTTTTCAGAAGAAACACAGGCTGCGGTTAAAAACCTGAAAGAGATTTACGGTTGTACCCTGACGGCGGCCGACAGCCACAAATTGAGAGAGGCGGGGGAATGAACTTGGCAGCGCCTGCGCCGGATCGGGTGAATCAGTCACAACCCTCGAAATGCGCGGTCAGGAGCTGATTCCACTCGGCCTCGCCGCCATCGGAAACCTTGATGAGCCGAAGGCGGAAGTCGGTGTAGCCAGGATGATTCGGGACGGGCATGACCGCGTCTACGACGTGGCCTTCCCTGGCATCAAGCCAGAGCGCTCCCGTTGAGCCCACAGACCGTTCACCTTCGAACGCGCTGCCGGTCAGTTCGTAGGACTCGGAAGCCACGCCGAGATGGGTTTCCTCACCCTGGTAATTGGCCTGAACGTCACCCATCCAGATCAGCGGATCGGCGACGAACAAATCCGCCCAAACAAGCGCCATTCCGAAAGCAAAGCCGTCTTTGCGGTTGTCAATGTACGGTGTTGCGATGGTCAAGCTGGCCAAATCGAAATCAAACAGCACCCATGGCATGGTACGCACTTCCGCTTGGTTACGAATTTCCTGGTCCGGGAGGTGAACCATCATATCGAGCTGCCGTGATTCAGCATCGAACTCCAGGAAGGCGAATTCAACGTGCCGGGCATCGGGTTTCAGGGCGCCGCCGGTGATCCGCGGAGCGCTCAGGCTGTCCGGGTCGAAATCCGCGGTCACCAGGGCGGCATTCCCACACAGCCCATTCTCTTTGTAAACCTCGATCTGGCCCACTTCCTTCCTGAATACCGTCACGCGTTCGTCCATCGAACCATCAATGTTGCTGCGCTCGTAGTAGTAAATGCGCCCGATCCGCTCCTGGTCACGAGCAGGGTTCCAGGCGCCATCCGCTTGAACCCATGTGGTAAGGAAAAGGCTTGCGAAAGTTGCCAGCGCGGCAAGTCCTGTGTGATTTTTGTGATGTATTGTCATGGCGACTCCTGTTGCACAGCGCATCGATTGTCGAAACCCGAACCTCACGGGCCGACAACAGCATGACCATAGGAGGCTTCCGGATCAGAATTTGGATGCAGTAAGTGAATTTCGGGGAGACTCACGGCGGTGATCTGATGCAAATCGGCATGCTTCGCTTTGTGTACCTGACAGACCAGCATATGATGGCCGGGCGTCATTACATTCGTCAGCAAAGCCGGGGGCGAATTCCCAAAGACCGATGCGCGTGACAAACTAAGGAAAGCTCATGAGCTACACCGAACACCACTACGCTTCACACGACGGGCTGAGCCTGTATTACCGCAGTTACGGCTCCGGCGACGACGTCGTTGTGTGCCTGCCGGGCCTGACGCGCAACTGCAAAGATTTCGAAGACCTGGCCAATCATCTGAGTGGGCACCTGGCCAGACGCTGGCGAGTGATCACACCCGATCTGCGCGGCCGCGGCCGTTCGGACTACGATCCAAAGCCGTCCAACTACAACGTGGTCACCTATGCCGGGGATACCTGGCGCCTGCTCGACGACCTCGGTATCCGGCGAGCGGCCCTGGTCGGTACTTCGCTGGGCGGGCTGATTTCATTGACCATGGCAGCCCGGCAACCGGAGCGGCTGCGGGGCGTTGTCATCAACGACATGGGCCCGGATGTGCCGCCGGCCGCGGTCAGCAGGATACTGCAATACGTGGGCCGCCTGCCGGCCGCGGAGAACTGGGCAGCCGCCGCCCGGGAAGCCCAGCAGAACTACGGGCTGGCGTTTCCCGACCTGCCATACGAGTTCTGGGAACGTCACGTCCATCATTACTGGAAAGAAGACAGCCCTGGCAAAATTGTGCCGGACATGGACCCGGCCATCGGCGACGCCCTGCGCAAAGTGCATGGTGCGATGAAGATTCTGACCTGGCTGCGCCGCTTCGGCCTGCTCAAGCGGGTGCGCGGAATACCGATCGACCCCTGGGAGCTTTTTGACGCACTGACCATGCCGGCGCTGCTCCTGCGCGGCGAGCTTTCCGACGTCCTGACGGAAGAAACCGCGGCGCGCATGCAAAGCGTCAAACCGGACCTGCAGGTCGTGGTGGTGCCCAACCGCGGTCATGCGCCGCTACTCGACGAACCGGAGGCCCTGGGGGCGATTGACCGCTTCCTGGACGGGCTGCGATGAAAAGCGTTTGCGCTTACTGCTTACGTTCCTGGCGGGCTACTGGTCCGTCCGCCTTCTTCCAGGCATCGAAGCCACCGCCGATGTGAGCCACGGGTGTGAGGCCCATGCGCTGCGAGACCTGGGCCGCCAGTGCCGAGCGCCATCCCAGGTTACAGTAGAAAAGGAACTTCTTACCGCTTGAAAAAATTTCTTTGAAGTAGATGCAATCGGGGTCAATCCAGAATTCCAGCATCCCTCGCGGGCAGTGAAACGCCCCCGGGATGGATCCCTCGCGCCACAACTCGCGGACGTCGCGAAGATCTACAAAAACCACCTCCTCGCTGCCATGCAACTTCAGCGCTTCTTCGATATTAACGGTCTCAATCTCTTTTTCAGCTTCCGCAACCAATTGCCGGTAGCCTTTGATGATTTCGAGGGGCATTGAATTCTCTCCTGATTGTCGATCTACAGATTGACCATAAAGACCATCGCAATAGCGGCCGGCACCAGGAACCTTACCAGCAGCCGCCAAAACCCGAACAGGCGGGAATCGGGTACATCCATTTCATCCAGAGCAGCGCTTCTGGTTAATCCCCAACCGGCCAGCATCGCGATCAGCACGCCGCCTGCCGGCATCATGAAGTTTGACACAATGTAGTCCAGTGACTCGAAGATGTTACGGGATTCGAATGCGGGAATGAATCGCAGCGGGTGGAAATCGGCCAGGGAGGAAAAAGAAAACACCGTACCCAGGCCTGCAATGAAGAGTAAAGCTGTAAGCAAAAGCACGATGACATGACGTGACATCCCGCTGTAGTCCTCAACGGTGGCTACCACGGTTTCGAGGATGGTTATGGCGGAAGTCAGAGCCGCGATGGCCATCAACACGAAAAACAGCGGCCCCAGAACCGCGCCCCCCGGCATCTGTCCGAAGGCTACCGGCAGTGTAGCGAAGATCAACCCCGGTCCCTCGGCGGGTGAGAGCCCATGGGCAAAAACAATCGGGAAAATGGCCAGACCGGCGAGCAATGCGACCCCGCCGTCGGCTGCCGCCACCACGATACTCGCGCGCACGATGGAGGACTTGCGGTCCATGTAGGCGCCAATCGTGAACAGGACACCCAGGCCGATACCCAGGGAAAAGAACGCCTGGCCAATGGCCAGCAACACGGTTTGCGCGTTCAGCCGGGAAAAGTCCGGGACGAACAGGAACCGGGCACCGGCCGCGAAATCGCCGGCGAAAATGGCGTATATCAACAAGATGACCAGGATCAGGAACAGGGCGGGAGTCAGCCAGCGCAGCACCCTTTCCAGGCCCCCGCGGATTCCCGCCGCCACCGTAGCGGCGGTCAGCCCGAGAAAAATCAGCTGCGAAAAAATCATCCGGCCGGGACTGGCCATCAGCTCGTCGAGCGCGGCGCCGGCTCCTTCGGCGGTGATGCCGCTAAAGCCTCCCCGCACGGCCTGGAAAAAATAGTCGACGGTCCAGCCGGCTACTACGGCATAAAAGCTCAGGGCGATGAAGGCGCCCAGCGCGGCCATCTGACCGTAATAGCGCCAGGCCGGATGGATGCCGTCGCGGATGGCCAGGTATTCCATACTTTTGACCACGCTTGCCCCACCGCGCCGTCCGACCAGGAACTCCGCGATCAGCGCCGGCAACGCCACCAGGGCGATGGCCCCGACGTAAACGAGAACAAACGCGCCGCCGCCATTTTCACCGGCGACATAAGTGAATTTCCAGACATTCGAAATACCCACTGCGCTGCCGATCGCCGCGGCCAGGAACACCAGGTGCGAAGACCACTTCCTGTTGGCTGGGGCGGTCAAAGTGGGGCCTGTTGCAGGTCGGTTTTTATGATACCGGCGTGCGGGCTGGTTTCATCCCGCTCGAGGTCATACATATCACCGGCCGGAATCTGCTGGCGTTCCAGTTGCAGGTGAATTTTCTCCAGGTCCTCGAGCATCCAGTTCAAGGTTCGCCAGGGCCCTGTTTTGTGCGGCCCTGGATCTGGTACCTGTACCCAGTATGATCGCCCGGACTGCCGGCCGGTCCAGCACCCATCGCGCCGCCACGAGTTCCAGCGGCACATCGTGTTTGCGGGCAATGCAGGACAAAACCTGCAAAAGATCCTGGCAGGTTTCCCAGCCGCCGGCCTCCTCGATGATCAGGCGGTACTTGGTCAGCGACCGGTTCGTGAGGTCGGGCGGCGCAGCTCCCAGGTATTTCCCGCTCAGGAAGCCGCCGGCCAGCACGCCGTAAGGCAACAGGCATACCCCGGTGTCGCGGGACAAAGCGGTCATCTGCTTTTCCGGTCGCCGGTCGAGCAGCGAATACTGCGTTTGCAGGCTGACCAAGGGTACGCCCTGCTCCACCAGTTGGCGGATGTGATCGCTGTTGAAATTGGTCGCGCCCAGCAACCGGACTTTCCCCTCCTGTTGCGCCTTCAACAGCCGCTCCGTCAACATTTCGAGTCCGCTCACGCGGTAGTCCCACCAGTGAAACTGGACCAGGTCCAGTTGCTCCATGCCCAGCCTTTTCAGCGAACGATGGATAACCGCATCCACCTGGTCTGCCGTCAGGCAATGGAGTGTCGCCTTGTCGGGCACCAGCTTGGTGTGCACCTGGATCAGTTCCGGGTCAGGCAGGCTGCGGCGGAAACGCCCCAGCAGGCTCTCGACTCCCGTGTAGATATCCGCACAGTCAAAAGTAGTAAATCCGTGCTCCACCAGTTCCGAGAACAGGCGGAATACCTCCGCCTCGCCAGATGGGCCGCCGCCATGGTCCGGTGTCAGTTGCCAACAGCCATTGATCACCGGGGAGATCGAGTAACCCGGGGCAAGCGAAACCCGGGCCAGTTCAGTCATCGTCGTCTTGCGTCATATCCCGGGGCAAGGGCACCACCGTGGTTTCACTGTGGCGGAAAGTGGTTTTGCCGGTGCGGGTGATCCTGAACCGCGCCCCGCAATGGGGATCCGGGCAGGCGATCTCGGCGTCGGTGGTCATCCAGTCATTGGCGTGGGTCATGCGCTGCTTCGCCGGCAGCAAAGGCAGGATCGCCGCCAGTGCGTAGAGTGAAAAAGGCCGGCCGGTCGGAAACTTCAGGTTTTCACCCGACAATTCAAAATAGTCACCCGGGGTGTGGTTGCACACCATGTCCTGTGCGTTACCGGTTACTTCAACCCGCAAGTCCCAGAGTTCGAATTCATCGTTTGGCATGGGGTAAACAGTATAAACATCAATGAAGCGGCCGGATGCAAATTTTCAGGAGGAGGGCTGCCGCGACTCTGCCATCAGCGGCTGACAAGCCAGTAAAAACGGAAGGGCGGTATGACCAGTTGATCCTTGAACATGGCGGGTGCTTCACCCGTGCAAAGATCCCGTAACTGGCTGTATTCAAATTGGCCGCGGTTGCCGAGATCACTGAGCGTGAGCGACTGGGGCGAGCCGTCAAAATTGCCAACGACCAGGACCCGGTCTGAAAAATCGGAAGGGTTGGTGCGCAGGAATACGAACAGGTGGGGATTACCGGTCCTGATCAGTTCCCGGTTATTGAAGTCAGCAAATGCCGGCGTGCTCTTTCGCACCGCGATCATTTTACTCAGACCCTCGAAAATTCGTTGCTCGGGAGTGTGTTGCTGATGGCGCAGCGCCGCTTTATCCCAGTCCATGACCGGGCGGTGAATCCAGCGCGTATCGTGGGCTTTTTCCTCGTCCTTCATGTAGGAAAAATCGTTCAACATTCCGATTTCATCGCCATGGTAGAGCAAGGGAATGCCTCCGAAAGACATGATCATCCCGTGCAATAGCAGGATGATGTCAATGCAATTTCCGATGGCCGTTTCGTCATTATTTTCAAGCGCGGCTTCCAGGCCCACGAGACTGGCCAGCGAACCCGAAATCCGGGCGTCACCGGTTTTCACATTGTTCCCGAACAGCTGTCCCCGGGCGGGTGAGTTTTCGTAGTTGCCGGTGAAGTAATCAACCAGGAAACGCCGGTGCGAAACGGGATCGTAGCCCACCTGTATGATGTCTGCATCGTCAAACCCAAGGCCGATGTCGTCGTGACACCGCACGTAGTTCAACCACGTGGCGCGATCGAGTTTGTTTGGCAGGTTGCGAATACCCTGGTTGAGCAGTTTGGCGTTGCGGGTGGCAACCGCGTCCCACATCAGTGCCATGAATGTCGCGTTGTAGGCTATTTCGCATTCCTTGGCAATGACCGCATCCTCCCCGAAATACTTGATGATTTCCACGGGCGCCACGATGGCCTCGGCAATGAACAGCACGCCTGGTGCCGTAACCTGGCAGCAATCCTTCAAGAGTTGCAGAATCAGGTGCGCTTCGCGCTCGTTCTGGCAGGTCGTGCCAATCTTTTTCCACAGGAAAGCCACGGCATCAAGGCGCAGGATATCAGCGCCCTGGTTGGCCCAGAACAGCAGGATATCCAGCATCTCGATGAACACGGATGGATTGCCGTAGTTGAGATCCCATTGATAGTGGTTGAACACCGTCATCACCCACCTGTTCATTTCCGGTATCCAGGTGAAGTTGCCGGGTGAAGTTTCCGGGAACACTTCAGGCATGGTTTCCTCGAACATGTCCGGAATGTCGCGGTTCTCAAACGTGTAGAAATAGTCCTGGTACCTGGCGTCACCTTCGCGCGCACGCCGGGCCCACTCGTGCTGGTCTGACACGTGGTTAACGACAACGTCCAGGGTCAACAGCATCTCTCGCTGGCGCAGTTTGCGCGCCAGAGCCCGCAAGTCGTCCAGGTCACCAACCCTCTGGTCAACGCTGCGGTAGTCGCTGACCGCGTAACCCCCATCGCTGGCCTCCGGCGGGCACTTCAGGATGGGCATCACGTGCAACAGGTTAACGCCCAGGTCCTGCAGGTAGGAAATGCGCCCGCCCAGTCCTTTGAGATCCTTCGCGAAGGCATTGGCATACAGGGCCATGCCGACCCATTCCTGGCTGAGGAACCAGTCGTGATTCTGCTCACGCTTGATATCGAGTTTCTTGAACGAATTTTCCCGTTTTATGTAATTGGCAGCCATGACTTCCACCAGGCGCAACATCTGTTGCTCGAAGTCATCCCGCTTGCCGTACAGGACCTGAAACAGTGAGTGAATGGCGTAAAAGTTAGCGCCCAGGCGGGTGAAAAAATTACGCAGTTCGCGGTTGCGAATCTCCGGCTTGAGTTGGTCCAGAATGCGGTTCAGCAGCGAGTGAGATACTTGTTCGTACATAAATTCTTCTCAATCAGTCAACGAGCGACTGCCCCCGTATCTTCCTGTTGGCCAAGCCAACGATTACTGAGTCCGCGGTAGAAATCCGGATCCGCAACGGTCGCGCCGTTTTGCCCGACTATTGCGGACGCGAAAGCCTGTGCACGTTCCAGGCTCAGCCCGAGCGGCCAGTCTCGCAAAAGACCCAGGACCAAAATTGCTGACAGGGCATCGCCTGCTCCGACGGTGTCTGTCACTGCGATAGCGCTGGATGGCCGGATTGACATGTCCTCACCAGAGTCCGTCAGTAACCGGGCGCCGTGCGGCCCATCGGTCAGCACCAGGCCCCGTAAACCAAAACTCTGAAGGAACGCTCGCGCACGCGATGCGAGGTCACCCGGGCCAGGCGCCAATTGGTCCAGCTCCAGCCGGTTGAGTTTCACCCAGTCGGCCCCGCGGATGTCTTCGAGCACCTGCTCCCGCTGCCACCATGGCGCGCGAAGGTTTACGTCGATAAACACGATGGCCGGATCAGCCCTGCGCAGATTTTCCCAGGCGCGCCTGCTGCCTTTATCCCGCAAAGCCAGGCTTCCATGATAAAACAACGAGATACCAGGAACCGGGGAATCGGGTTCGATGGCATCCCAGGCGGCCGGGTGAACGATATCGTAGGACGGTTCGCCGTTTTCAATGTGCACCTGCACGCGCCCGGTCGGCAGTTCATCATCGGTCTGCAGTCCAGAGGTGTCCATGTCCCACCCGCGCATCCCGGCGCGGATGGCGTCGCCATCGCTGTCGGCACCAACCCGGCTGACAAAAAAAGGCGCTGCGCCGAATGCCTGTAAATGCCAGGCCACGTTAAAGGGGGCGCCTCCCAGCACCCGCCGGCCGCCGGGAAAGCAGTCAAACAGTACTTCGCCGAAAATGCATGGCCGGCCGTTCATTGCACTCTCCTCAAATTACTCGCCAGGGGCTCGATCAGCCAGTCAATGATGCCGGGATGGTAATGCGCGATGCCTTCCAGCATTCCGGCGCCGTAATTGCCGTTCATGCCCAGAAAATTGCCTTTAGCGATATAAAGCTGTCGTGCTGTGCCGGCTTGTGTGGCGAGATCAAGTGCCCGCCTCTTGACTTCATCCTGGCCGTTGGCGACAAGCACTGACGGAATTGGACTGATCAGGACCTCCAGGTCATTTCCGCTGTCACCACAGAACACGATTTCATCCAGGCTGTAATCCTCCTGTTCCATCAAGGCCTCGATCGCGTGTCTTTTTGATGCCTGTTCCGGAATGATGTCGAGCAAGCCGACGCCCTCGATGTCATCGACACTCCAGACCAGCCGTGATCGCACCCCCGCCGCATCCAGGCGCTGCCGGACCTTCCCCGAAAGATCGCCGGTGTCCTTGTCTGTGGGCACGTTAAAGCTGAGCTTGAGCCGGTTCTGCCTGCTCGCCTCTTGCGGCTCCAACGCAGGAACGTCCCTTAGCAGACGCAGCAGGTCACCATGCGAAAAACGGCCCCAGTCTTCCGCGATCCGCTGTTCCCAGAAAGCCAGGTGCTGCCATTCCCGGGTTGGACCAACCCGGTATATGGTCGTGCCAACGTCACCGATGACGAAATCCGGTATGGGCAGTTGCCAGCAAGAGATCGCTTCTTCCACCAGCTCACGGTGCCGGCCACTGACGTAGACGAGGCAGACTTCCGGTCTCGAGGCAAGCTGGCTGAAGTGCTTGCGCGCAGTCTCCGACTCCGGCTGAAAACCATTGGGAATCAGCGTGCGGTCGAGGTCCGTGCAGATCAGAAGCCGGTCCATTGTCAACGGTCTGGAACCCTGCAGCTACCGAAAAAATCATAGTACTCAATAGCATCCAGCAATCCGGCCGCATGCGACTGGTTGGAAAAATACACACGGTCCAGATCCACCAGGGATGAGAGTTCTTCGTCATGGCGGTTGGACACCACGACAGCAAGCGTATTGCCCCGCATCATGTCTTCGTCAGCTCCTGAACCCCCGGCGACCAGGACTTGCTCAAGGGGAATACCGAGTCTCAAGGCGGTATAACGCAGGGCCTGGCCCTTCGAGGCCCGTGACGGAATCACGTCGAGAAATTGCCCGAAAGACACCAACACGTTGGCGGAAATTTCCTGTTGGTGCAGGCTCCTGGTGATTTCTTCAACCGTCGGCGCCTTTTCCGAATCATAGTAATAAGAGACCTTGAAATTACTTTGCGAGATTCTTGGCTGCAGTTCGAGGCCCGGAAGTTCATCCAGTACGCGGCGTATCCGGTCCAGGCTCCAGTCATGGTCGACATGGGCGGCCCAATGACGGTCTTCGGTCAAATCTGAACCGTAATGAATTCGGGTGCCGAGACTGCTGATCAGCACATCCGGGGTGGGAATGCCATTTTTCTTCATGACCGCCAGGGCCGAATCGATCCGGCGGCCCGTGGCAATACCAAAAGAGACTCGCTTGCGATTTTCCTTCATGGTAGCCACGAAACGTTTGAGCGCCCCGGAATCATCAAGAAGGGTTTGGTCGAGAGCACAGAAAATCGCCCGGTCACGGTACCTCGCTGCGGCCACATGGGGCCACTCGGAAGGCGTTGTCCGGGGCTTTTCCAATAAACCCCGAAGTTTCTCAAGGTAGTTCCGGGCATGCGCGCGCCAGGTGTAGTAACGGCGCACGCCTTGCACTCCGTTACGTGAAGCCTCTGCCCAGGCCTCCTTGTTTTTCAGTAATTTCAGCAATGCCTCTGCGATCTCCGAGGCATTGAGCGGATCCACCAGGATGCCATTGTTGCAGTTGGAAATAATGTCGACCGGACCGCCATTTTCAGTGGCCACCAGTGGCAATCCACAGGCCGCGGCTTCGAGCAGCGTCAGGCCGAATGGCTCGGTCAGCGCGGGGTTTACGAACACACCGCCACTCGCGGCAACTGCGCGGTAGACCTTGGGTATCTCCTCCCCGCTGTGCTTCTTGGGCAAGGCCACATGTCCGTAAAGGTTATAGCTGTCCATCAAAATCAGAAGGTTGGTCATCACCGAGCGCGCACCACTTCCCAGGTCGCGAATGTCATCCCGGTTACCGGCAATGATCAGGAGGTTCGCGGTATCACGCAGCGACCCGGATTGACCAAAAGCATCCAGCAGCACGGAAATGTTTTTGCGTTCGTCCGGCCGCGACAAGGCCATGACCAGGGGTTTGTCCGGGTCGGAAAGGAATGGCTCCAGGCGCTTTCGGTAGTCAAACGAATCATCACCGGAACCAGGGAAAAACAATTCGAGATCGGTGCCGGGCGGGATAACGGTCATGCAACCCGGGTCATAGTAATTGTAGAGACCGTATTGGGTTTCGATTTCATTCGCGGTGCTGGTAATAACGAGGGCGGCATTGGCGAGCAGTTCTTCTTCCGCGTTGATGCGGCGGGCCATGTTGTAGGTGGTCTCGATATCCTCGCTGGACATGCCATTGGCAAGCAGTTGCTTGCGCTTGTCACGACCCAGGGAATGTCCGGTATGAACCAGCGGGATTTCGCCCAGGTGAGCCAAACGCACTCCGACATAGCCGGCATCGGCATAGTGGCTATGCACGATGTCGGGCTTACGTGGCTGCTCCTTGATCCAGTTCACCGTGTTGTCGGTGAAACTGTCCAGGTGATCCCAAAGCTGTTCTTTTGGAATGTATCCTTCCGGCCCGGCATCAATCCGCACGATCCGTACCTTGTCGGTCAGTTGCTCCAGCGGTTCGGCATAATCCTCGCTGACAGCGGGATCGACGACACGGCGCGTCACCAGGTCAACGCGTTCGACCTCTTCACATTCCCCGAGTGCGCGTGCCAGGTCGACAACGTAAAGCGTTTGGCCGCCCGTGTCTGCATCGCGACCAAGTTCGAGGTCACGGCCACGGATCAACCCGTGAATGCTGATCAGCATCAGGTAGAGCTTTGGTTTTTCAGAGTTCATTAATACCTTTCAGTATAACGAACTTTGAAATACTAAACGTTCAGCAGCAGGTATTCCCGTTCCCAGGAACTGATGACCTTGTTAAACGCCTCGAACTCCTCGTTTTTCACGGCGATATAGGCTTTCACGAACCTTGAGCCGAGAACTTTGTGAAGGTCACTGTCTTCCTCCAGCATTCGCAACGCCTCTTCCAGGCTCCGCGCCACGGTAATGTGCTCCTGGAAGGCGTCGCCCCGGTGGGGATCGGAAGGCTTGATTTTCTGTTTCATACCCAGGTAGCCGCATGCCAGCGAAACGGCAATGGCCACGTAGGGATTGGCGTCCGCACCCGGAAACCGGTTCTCGACCCGGCGGGACTCCGGGCCGCTGTCCGGCACCCGGATACCCGTGGTGCGGTTTTCGTAACCCCAGTGCACGTTGATGGGCGCGGCGATATCCGGGGCAAAACGCCGGTAGGAGTTCACGCTGGGAGCGAAACAGGCGATGGCGCCCGGCGTGTAGCGCTGCAGACCGCCGATAAAGTGCCGGAAGCGCTCGTGCTCACTGCCGTCTTCCTTGCTGAATATATTCAGGCCGGTCTTCGCATCCACGATGCTCTGGTGAATGTGCAGCGCGCTGCCGGGTTCCCGCTGCATCGGCTTGGCCATAAACGTGGCGTAAATGTCATGCCGCAGCGCAGTCTCGCGCATGGTGCGTTTGAACACGAACACCTGGTCAGCAAGGCTGAGCGCGTCGCCGTGGATGAAATTGACTTCCATCTGGGCCAGGCCCGACTCGTGGATCAGCGTATCCACGTCCAGTTCCTGCGCTTCGCAAAAGTCGTACATTTCTTCCACGATCGGCTCGAACTCATTGACCGCGTCAATGCTATAGGACTGGCGGCCTGCTTCGCGCCGGCCGGAACGTCCGACCGGCGGCGACAACTCGTAGTCCGGGTCGGTATTCTTCTGGACCAGGTAGAACTCGACTTCCGGAGCCACGACAGGCTTCCAGCCTTCTTCTTCGTATAATTTCAACACGCGCTTCAGCAGACTCCGGGTGGCCAGCGGGTGCAATTCACCCTCGCGCGTGATAACAGTCATGAATGATCTGTCCGGTCGGATCAGTCGCCCAGGGAACCAGCCGCATGGTGCTTGCATCGGGCTGCAGCATCATGTCGCCATCGGTCGGGCCCACCAGTTCGTCGTGGGTTTCCGTATATTCCCCGGTCACCGTCTGCACCAGGATGGATTCCGGCAGGCGGCTGTCTTCCTTGATGAACTTGTCGGCGGGAATGAACTTCCCCCTTGCGTTGCCCGTCATGTCCGGAACCAGGCACTCGACCTCGGTTATCCGGTTTTGCTGCAGCCATTCCCTGATATGTTCTGTTGCCATAAATCACCTGGTTTTATTGTCCGGCACGGACACTTTTTGCCTCGGAGTGCTGATATTACATGGGTTTTGGGTATCATGGCGAGGTGAGTAAACTTCGCGGACCTGCTCCCAAAGCCTCTTTTAATTGACCTGCCTCACGCCTGTGCCATTAAATCAGTCTAGAATTCAATAATTGTTGTGAAATTACGCATCTTATATTTCCTGTCCATTTTATTTACCAGATTCCGGAAACCATCACACCCATGTCCACTGTGCGCACCGACATCACGTTACCACCTGATCTGAGAAAAACCACCGGCACCGGCCCTGTCCGGCTGCAGCAACCGGTATTCGTCGACTCGATCCCGCCTTGCAACCATGCCTGCCCCGCGGGTGAGAATATCCAGGCCTGGCTCGACAAGGCACAAGCCGGCGATTTCGAAAATGCATGGCGAACCCTGGTCAGGGACAACCCGATGCCCGCCATCCATGGACGGGTCTGCTATCACCCCTGCGAGTCCTCCTGTAACCGGCAACACGTAGACGATGCCGTCAGCATCCATGCCGTGGAGCGTTTCCTGGGTGACCTCGCCCTGGAAAAGGGCTGGGTTCCTGAAATCACCCGGCAGCCCAGCGGCAAAAAGATCCTGGTCGTCGGGGCCGGACCTTCCGGCCTGTCAGCCGCCTGGCACCTCGCCCTGCTGGGCCACGAAGTCGAAATCCGCGAAGCCGGCCCGATGGCCGGGGGCATGATGCGGTTTGGCATTCCGGCCTACCGGATGCCGCGCGACATACTGGACGGAGAAGTTGCCCGTATCCAGAAAATCGGTGTGAAAATTTCGCTCAACAGCAAGGTCGAGGATGTCATGGCGAACCAAGGAGGCGGAGGGCTTCGACGCCGTTTTCATGGCCATTGGCGCCCACCTGGGCAAGCACGTCGACATTCCGGCGCGTGATTCCGGCCGCATCCTGGATGCGGTGACTTACCTGGCCGCCGTTGAGCGGGGCGAAGTGCCCAAGCTCGGACGCAGGGTTGCCGTGTACGGCGGCGGCAACACCGCGATGGATGCAGCCCGGACCGCCAAACGCCTGGGCGCCGAGGAAGCGATGATCATTTACCGGCGCGACCGCGAACACATGCCGGCCCACGAATTCGAAGCCATCGAGGCCGAATCCGAGGGGATCAAGATCAACTGGCTGCGCACGATCCGCGAGATCGACAGCACGACTTTCCAGGTGGAAGTCATGGAAGTCGACGAAAACGGTAAACCGCAACCCACCGGCGTTATCGAGACCCTGGAAGCGGACAGCCTGGTGCTGGCGCTCGGGCAGAATGTCGACACCAGCGTGCTGGAACGCATACCCGGCGTGTCCCTGGCCTGGGACGGCGTCGTTGAAGTCAACGACAACATGATGACCGGCGCGGAAGGCGTTTTCGCCGGCGGTGACATGGTCCCGTCCGAACGCACCGTGACCATCGCCACCGGCCACGGCAAGAAAGCCGCCCGGCACATCGACGCCTGGCTGCACGGAACGACTTACCACAAGGAACCGACCAAGCCTACTGTCGACTTCAACGCCCTGCACCTGCGTTATTACACCGATGCGCAGCAACGCCAGCAAGCGTCATTGGCGCCGGAACAGCGCACCGCCGACTTCCGCGAAGTAACCGCCGGACTGAATGCGCGCGAAGCGCAATACGAGGCTGCGCGCTGCTATTCCTGCGGCAATTGTTTTGAATGTGACGGCTGCTTCGGCGCCTGCCCGGAAACCGCCATCATCAAGCTCGGCAAGGGTAAACGTTACGAAATCAACTACGACCTCTGCAGCGGTTGCCAGGCATGTTTCCTGCAATGCCCCTGCCATGCCATTGAAATGGTCAAGACGGAGAGAAGAGCATGAACAACAAGACGAATGCTCCAATGGTCAATGTCGATGGCAACGAAGCCGCCGCTTACGTGGCCTACCGGCTGAGTGAAATTTGTGCGATTTATCCCATCACGCCGTCCTCGACCATGGCCGAACTGGCCGACGAATGGGCTTCGAAAAAAGTCCCCAACCTGTGGGGCTTTGTCCCCACCGTGGTGGAAATGCAGCACGAAGGCGGCGCTGCCGGCGCGGTTCACGGCGCACTGCAGGCAGGCGCGCTGTCGACGACTTTTACCGCGTCGCAGGGCCTGATGCTGATGCTGCCGAACATGTACAAGATCGCCGGTGAACTGACGCCAACCGTATTTCACGTGGCGGCCAGGTCACTGGCCGCACAGGGCCTGTCCATTTTCGGCGACCACCAGGACGTGATGGCCGCCCGCACCACCGGCTTTGCCCAACTCGCCTCGGCATCGGTCCAGGAGGCCCATGACCTCGCGCTGGTTGCGCATGCCGCGACGCTGGAATCGCGGATACCCTTCATCCATTTCTTTGACGGCTTCCGCACCTCGCACGAGGTCAACAAAATCGTGCAATTGGCGGATGAAACGATCCGCAAGCTGATTGACGACGACCTGGTGCTGGCCCACCACCAGCGGTCACTGAACCCGGACAATCCGGTCATGCGCGGCACCGCGCAAAACCCGGATACTTACTTCCAGGGGCGCGAAAGCGTCAATTCCTACTACCAGGCAGTCCCCGGCATCGTGCAAAGGAAAATGGACGAACTGGCGGCCGAAACAGGCCGGCAATACCACCTGGTTGACTATTTCGGGCACCCCGAGGCTGAAACCGTCATCGTGGCGATAGGATCCGGCACGGCCACGGTGCGTGAGACCGTTGACTGGCTGAATCAGAATCAAAACGGCCGTTATGGCGTGCTGGTAGTGCGCCTGTTCCGGCCGTTCCCGGCAGATGCCCTGCTCTCCGCCCTGCCGCCCACGGTCAAACGCATCGCGGTGCTGGATCGCACCAAGGAGCCCGGCTCGAATGGCGAACCGCTGTACCAGGATGTGATCACGGCGCTGGCCCAGGGTCTTTCCGAAGGTAGCATCGGCAGCATGCCGCTGGTCACCGGAGGCCGTTACGGCCTGTCTTCAAAGGAATTCACCCCGGCCATGGTCAAGGCCGTGTTCGACGAACTGGACAAGCGCAACGCCCAGGCGTCATTTCACGGTTGGAATCAATGACGACATCACCCACCTCAGCATCGATGTTGACGACTCTTTCGATATCGAACGGGACAATGTCGTGCGGGCCATGTTTTACGGTCTGGGCGCTGACGGCACCGTTGGCGCGAACAAGAACAGCATCAAGATCATCAGCAGTGACCCGGACCGGTTCGGCCAGGCTTACTTTGTTTATGACTCGAAAAAATCCGGGGCACAGACCGTTTCCCACCTGCGCTTTGGCCCCGAACCGATCGATTCCCCTTACCTGGTCCAGTCCGCCAATTTCATCGGCTGCCACCAGTTTGACTTTGTCTTCAGCACCGACCTGCTGGCGCGGGCAGCGCCCGGCGCCACGCTGTTGCTGAACAGCCCGTACAGCCCGGACGAGTCTATGGCAGAAGCTGCCCGATCGCATGCAGCGCCAGATCATCGACAAGAACATCCGGCTGTATACGATCGACGCCTACACCGTGGCCCTGGAAACCGGCATGGGCAGGCGCATCAACACCATCATGCAGGTCTGTTTCTTCAAGCTGTCAGGTGTCATGGACACGGATGCGGCGATCACCCTGATCAAGAAGTCGATCGAGAAAACCTACAGTAAAAAGGGTCCGGAAGTCGTCGCGAAGAACCATGCCGCGGTCGACCAGGCGCTCTCGCACCTGTTCAAGGTTGATGTCGATGCGAACGCACATAGCGGCATCGGCGAACGCCGGATCGTGCCAAAAATCGCCCCGATTTTTGTCCAGGACATCACCGCGGAAATGATGGCCGGGCGCGGCGACCTGCTGCCGGTTTCCAAGATACCGGTGGATGGCACCTACCCGACGGCCACCACCCAGTGGGAGAAGCGCAGCATCGCGCAGTTCATCCCGGAATGGCTGGAAGATCATTGCATCCAGTGCGGCAATTGCTCGTTTGTTTGCCCGCACGCAGCGATCCGGGCCAAGTTCTGCCACGAAGACGCCCTGCAAGGGGCGCCGGAGAGTTACCAGTCTTCCCCGATCAGCGCCCGCGGTTTCCCGGAAATGCGCTACGTTTTGCAGGTCTACCCCGACGACTGCACCGGCTGTAACCTTTGCGTTGATGCCTGCCCGGTTCGCGACCTGGACGATGAAGGCAAGGAAGTACGGGCACTCAGGCTGGTCGCCAAGGACCCGATCCTCGAAGATCAGCGTGCAAACCTGGCCTGGTTCGAGACAGCTGGAGTGGAACAAACGCGCGGAAATCGATTTTTCCAATGTCCGCGGCGTGCAGTTCCTGCAACCGCTGTTCGAATTTTCCGGCGCCTGCTCGGGCTGCGGTGAAACACCGTACCTGAGGCTGGTCACGCAATTGTTCGGCGGCCGCATGATGGTCGCCAACGCGACCGGCTGCTCCTCCATTTACGGCGGCAACCTGCCCACTACCCCCTGGGCGAAAAACCCTGCTGGCCGCGGGCCGGCCTGGTCGAATTCCCTGTTTGAAGACAACGCCGAGTTCGGCATGGGGTTCCGCCTGTCGGCAGACCACCACATGAAGCAGGCCAAGGTCGCGCTGGAAAGAATGCGCGAAGAACTGGGCGCCGAATTGGTCGATGCGCTCCTCAATGCGCAGCAGCAAAGTGAAACGCAAATCCAGAACCAGCGCGAACGGGTTGCGGAACTCAAGTACCGCCTCAAGCTGATCGACACACCCGCGTCCAGGAAACTGCAGTCGATGGCGGATCACCTGGTCCGGCGTTCGATCTGGATCGTGGGCGGTGACGGCTGGGCCTATGACATCGGGTCCAGCGGGCTCGACCACGCACTCGCATCGGGTCTGGACATCAACATCCTGATCATGGACACCGAGGTGTACTCGAACACCGGCGGTCAGATGTCGAAGTCGACGCCGCTGGGCGCCGTGGCCAAATTTGCCGCCGGCGGCAAGTTGATCGGCAAGAAGGACGTTGCCCAACAGGCGATTGCGTACGGCAACGTCTACGTGGCTCGCATCGCCATGGGCGCCAACCCGCAGCAAACCCTGCAGGCGTTGCGCGAGGCCGAAGCCTATCCGGGCCCGTCATTGATCATTGCCTATTCCCACTGCATCGCTCACGGGATCGACATGGAACAGGGTATGCAGCAGCAAAAACGCGCGGTTTCCAGCGGCCACTGGCCGCTGATCCGCTATAACCCGCTGGCCCGGGATGAGGGCGGCGTACCCTTCACGATCGACTGCCTGCCGCCTTCGATACCGCTGGTGGAATACCGCAAACACGAAGGACGCTTCAAGCTGCTGGCGCGGGAGAACCCCGAGGAAGCCAACCGCCTGGCCGATATTGCGCAAAAAACAGTCCACCTGCGCTGGGATGTTTACTGCAAGATGGCCGGCCGCGGCGCTGCGGACTTCCCGGCGGATGCCCGGCGGGAGTAAAACAGATTTGGCAAAAATCGGCTAAGGCGGCCACTATGACCTGATTGCAACTTTCAAAGTCGCATCCTGGATGCGACTGATCAGAACCGATTATTGCTGGCGGCTTCGAAACCGGGTTGCGAGTGGAATTTTTTGTAGACCCTGTGTCTTCGAAAGAATGTTCTAAGTGGTTGCATTGCTCAAAATATTAATTTCAATTGATCTAGATCATTTACTGCACTTGCTACTTCAAGGTTTTCAAGAGCGATACTGATTTCGATTCTCCGAAAAAGCAGATTTGCGGCCTTAAGCCCTCGTCAGCCTGGAGACCTTGCCAAACCTTTTGAAGAGAGGGAATTGTTTGGCGACGTCACGTCATGACGGTTGACTTGCGGAGGTTAGCATGTCACGCGGAATGTTTGTGCCACCAGGGAACCCGGAGAATTCGAACTGCGCCAGGCGCGCACTCCTGGTTCTTTTTATTTTCCTGGTTCTTGGTTTACCTGTCAGCGCCTTCGCGAAAGGCGTCGCGGGTTCTGATATCAATCTTGAAACCTGTATTCAGTCATTTACCTGGCAGTTGGAAGACCCATACTGGCACGGCCAGACCAATCGTAGAGCGCCGAGCCTCGCCACCATTATAGCTGACATCGTCTGCCCATGAGGACTGTGTAGAGTTCCTGGTGCAGATGTTGGCGAACTACGATGAGCAGTATCAGCTACAACGTGGAAAACCGCCGCCACCGCCACCCCCGCCGTCGTCTTCTGAACCGGCCGCGCGGGCCTGGCACGCTTTCAGCGGGAATGGCAGCACGGTAGCTGACGCGAGCCGCCTGTACCTCTTTGCGGGAGCGGGCTCTGACTGGCAGGCAGTTCCGGGCGACCTCTGGTACTACCGGGTCGACCTCGCGGACTGGATTCTTGCGCCGACGGGTACGACTAAACCGGGGCGCCGGCAGCACGTGGGATTCTCCTGCGGTGCCGGCCAGTGCGTCACTTCGAATGGCAATAACGGGATCGGGCTGCTGAAAGAGACCTGGATCTACACCGAGGGGACAAGTAGCTGGTCGCAGTTCGACTGCAAGCGCAATCTGTGCCCTTCGGGCAGACATATGCCGACCATGGCTTACGACCCGGCCCGGTCCTATCACCTTCTTTTCGGAGGTGTGGCTTCTATGGATGTAAGCCTCGATGACACGTATACGTTCAGGGGCGGACGCTGGACTGCCCGCAATCCGCTCCATAAACCCGGAGCGCGACACTGGGCGGCAACGGCTTTCGCGAAAGCCCCGGTTAACAAGGTGGTTCTTTTCGGAGGACTGGATGGGTCTACCTCGGTACATTGCGACATGTACGCCTGGACGGATACCGACTGGCAGAAGGTGGCCAGGACCAATACAGGACCGTGCCTGTACGGTCACAGCATGGCCTGGGACGAGGCCGGCAAGCGCCTGATCGTGACCGGCGGTTATCTCGGCGATAGAACCGACACGCCAAACCCTGACGTCTGGTACTTCACATTCAGCACGGACGGAGGGTCAGGAACGTGGTCAAAGGAACCCGCCGGTTCGACACTTGCAAGCTGCGCAGCACGAGCGAAACCCGGCGCACGCATGGCCTACGACGTGCCCAGCGGGGACAAAGTCTTTTTCGGTGGCGAAGAAAACATCAATAACGCGGCTGTGCGCTATGACACAACCGTTGTATGCCACTGACCTGGTAACATGAGGAAAATGCAATGCACACGAAGCGCGCAGTTCTTTCATGGCTCTGTTTCCTGGTAATTCCGGCTTTTAATACGGCCTGGTCGTCGCAGGAAAACACGCGGCTGGACGCAGACGCAGAACCGGTCAACATCGTGCCCCAAAGTCTCGGTATCCCCGACGGCTGCTATGACTTTTCAGCTCAAGCGATGAACAACGGAACCTACCCCGGAAACCTGGTGGTCGCAGGTGCAAGCAACTGTGAGGGCAATAAGTATCTGCCCTACAAGTGGCAGAACGGGTCCTGGCAGACAGTTGAATTACCGCAGAGCACTGAGGTTTTCGGTGGCTGGGTGGAAAGTGTCAGTGATGAAAGCGCCGGGGAACCGGTCATGACCCTCGGTCTTATGAAAAACGGGTACAACACGGCATGGGTGAAGATGCCCGGGCAGTTGCCCGTTGAACCGCCACTTCTCGCCGACATGATATACGCAGGGAAAATGGTGGTCAGCGCGCGCGGCGATCACATTGTCGGCAGTAATATTAATGCATCGTCGCGTGCGGTGCGATGGACCCGCAATGGTTCTTATTGGCTGGCGCCAGAGGACATTGGACCGGGAGAGGCGTATGCGACAAGTGAAGACGGCAGCATGGTCGTTGGCAATGGAGACGGCAGACCGTGGGTGTGGACGGCAAAGCCGGCGGGCGGCGGTGAACTTGTCTTGCTCGACAGTGGCGCCCGGGCTTATGACATCACCCACAACGGCTCGATGATCGTCGGCGGACTGGATAAGCCCTGCCACCCACCCGCCAAGTGCTGGATCTTCCCCGGACCTGTCTATTGGGTCATGGAGAACGGGCAGTGGCGCCTGCATGACCTGGAAGCGCTGGATGGGGTCGATAGCGAAGCCACCGACGTAGCGGAGGTTGACGGCCAACCCGTCATCGTCGGCTGGGGATACTCAAATATGGACGGTGGAATATTGCGGCCAATTGCCTGGCTTCGCCAACCTGACGGGAATTACGGGCCACCACTGAGGTTATTTCCCCTTGGAGGCGCTTTCGAATCCTGGGCCCAAGCCAGCGATGTCAATCGTAACGGTGAGGTCGTCGGGTGGTCGGATCGTTCTGCCACCGACTGGACGACCGAGGCTGTCATTTGGCCTTTGTTCGGACAGCCCGCGGTCGAAATCAACGCGGGCCATACCGGCGCCTGGTATAACACCGCAACTCCGGGACAGGGTCAGTTGATTGATGTCGAGCCTGAAAGTCAGTTCATGTTCCTGTCCTGGTTTACCTATACCGATGCAACCTCGGCCAATCCAAACGAACAACATTGGTTCACCGCGCAGGGAAATTACACTGGCAGCGCTGCTGAGCTGGCTCTCTATGAAACCCTGGGAGGACAGTTCGATGACCCGCAAGAAGTCATTACCACTCCGGTCGGAAGCGTTACCCTGAGCTTTGCCAGTTGTGCTGCAGGCACACTCAGTTACACCGTTGACACCTCGGGCCTTCAGGGATCATTCCCTATTTCCCGTGCGATTCCAGGAACGGAAAACGTTTGCTTCGAACGTAGCGGGAGCAGTCCCGATTTACTTGACATCAATGACGGTTGGGACGGTGCCTGGTATGACAGGAACAGCCCGGGACAGGGTTTTCTGATCGATGCGCATCCCGGCACCGAAGGCGACGACTTCATGTTCGTGGCCTGGTTTACTTATGGCAATGACAGTGCATCTGGACAGCGCTGGTTGACGGCGCAAGGGCCTATGCAAGGTACGACTGCCGTTTTATTTGTCTATGAGACAACCGGCGGCAGCTTTGATCAGCCCGTTACCGGCGAGACGATCCCGGTGGGTTCGATGACCATCGAGTTCGAAGACTGCAGCAATGCACAGCTCGACTACACGCTGAGCGATGAAGGTCTTGCGGGGAGCATCCAGATTGAACGGGTGATTCCCGGGACCGAGGCGCTTTGCCTGGAGCTTCAAGCGCAGAATAATTGATGACCTGATAGCGCCTTCGGCTCGTGAAATCGCGGCCATGGGCCGCTCTCACACTTGTGCGCGACGGCGCTTTTCTTTAACATACGCACCATTCTCTGAAGGCCGCTAAACAAGCAGCGGCCTTTTTCTTTGCATTCCATTCATGTGGTTACCTGCCGCAGGATGTTGATTACGGATTGAAAACGTTGTGATAACTACTGCGAACATCACCATGCAGTTCGGCGCCAAGCCGCTGTTTGAGAATATCTCCGCCAAGTTTGGCAACGGCAACCGCTATGGCCTGATTGGCGCCAACGGCTGCGGTAAATCCACCCTGATGAAAATTCTCGGTGGTGACCTGGAGCCCTCTGCCGGCAACGTCAAAGTCGATGTCGACGAGCGCCTCGGCAAGCTGCGCCAGGACCAGTTTGCCTTCGAGCAATACTCCGTCATCGATACCGTGATCATGGGCTACCAGCAACTGTGGGAAGTGAAGAAGGAGCGTGATCGCATCTACTCCCTGCCGGAAATGAGCGAAGAGGACGGCATGAAAGTGGCCGAACTGGAAGTGGACTTTGCCGAACTCGACGGTTACAGCGCCGAGGCGCGTGCCGGAGAATTGCTGCTGGGCCTTGAAATCCCGGAGTCACAGCACTTCGGGCCGATGAGCGAAGTCGCTCCCGGCTGGAAACTGCGCGTGCTGCTGGCCCAGGCGTTATTTTCCGATCCCGACATCCTGCTGCTGGACGAGCCGACCAATAACCTGGACATCAACACCATCCGCTGGCTGGAAGACATCCTGAACCAGCGCAGCAGCACGATGATCATCATTTCGCATGACCGCCATTTCCTGAACAGCGTCTGTACGCACATGGCGGACCTGGATTTCGGCGAATTGCGCGTCTATCCGGGCAACTACGACGACTACATGATCGCATCGACGGCGGTTCGCGAGCGCCTGCTGTCGGAAAACGCCAAGAAGAAAACCCAGATCACCGAGTTGCAGAACTTTGTCAGCCGTTTCAGCGCCAACGCGTCAAAAGCCAAGCAAGCCACATCCAGGGCGCGCCAGATCGATAAAATCCAGCTGGAAGAAGTAAAGCCTTCCAGCCGGGTCAGCCCGTACATTCGATTCGGCCAAAACAAAAAGTTGTATCGCCTGGCGCTTGAAACCGAAGGCCTCGCCAAGGGATTCAACGGGAATTCCGTGTTCGAAAACCTCGACCTGCAAGTCGAGGTTGGCGAACGCGTGGCCATCATCGGCTCCAGCGGGATCGGCAAGACCACCCTGCTGCGCACGCTGCTGGGAGAACTTGAAGCCGATAGCGGGACCCGTCGCTGGTCCGAAAACGCGGAAATCGGCTATTTCGCCCAGGAGCACACCGCCGACTTTGACCAGGACCTCGACCTTTATTCCTGGATGGCGCAATGGGGCAAGCCGGGTGATGACGAACAGGTCATTCGCGGCACACTCGGCCGGATGCTGTTCAGCAACGATGAAATCCGGAAATCGGTCAAGGTCATCTCCGGTGGTGAGCAGGGGCGCATGCTGTTCGGAAAACTGATGCTGCAAAACCCCAATATCCTGTTGATGGACGAACCCACCAACCACCTGGACATGGAATCGATCGAAGCGCTGAACCTGGCCCTCGATAACTATCCGGGCACCCTGTTCTTCGTCAGCCACGACCGCGAGTTCATCTCCTCACTGGCGACCCGGATCATCGAAATAACCGCCGCTGGCGTGATCAATTTCAAAGGCAGTTACGACGAATACCTGCTCAGCCAGGGGATTGAACAGAATACGCGTTTGCGGGCGGTGGGTTAAAACTTCAGCCGGCAGCCAGGGTTACAGTTCACCGGGGCTACATTTTGATGTTGTAAGTCCGGCCGATCACCTCGATGATTTCCGGACTGTCCCACTGCTGTGCGCCCGGGATTTTCTCGAGAACACGGCCCTGCTCATCAACCAGGACCGTCAGTGGGATGCTTTTCGTGCCGAGCATGTTCTCCAGCGTCAGATTGTTGTCAATGTAATGCGGAAAAGTCGTACCGGCCTTGGCGAGAAAGCCCTCGGCACGTTCCCGGTAATCATCGATGGAAATACCAATCACGTTAATCCGGTCACCATAGCGCTGCCACAGCCGTTCGAGCGAACCCATCTCGGCCAGGCAGGGCCCGCAGTAGCTTGCCCATACATTGATAATCAGCGGTTTGCCGCGGTACTGGGAGAACAACGCAGAATTACCGGTCAAGCCTTGCATCGGGGTTTGACGCAAATTTCCGCCGATGCCGACTTCACCGGGGGCGGCGCCAACCAGCGAAGGTACGCCGGCCAGGATCAGGAGAAGGAATGCGAGTATGTATTTCATGCGGGTTATTTTAACAGCTACGCGGAGAGCAAGAGCCCATGATTCACTCTCTCTGTGGAAATTTCGCTTGAATCAAAGTGCAGCGAATCCGGACACCGCATGAACGAAGCCACGGACTCGCCAGAACGCCACCCGATCCCCGAGTTCAAGCAGGTCATGGGACACCCCGGCCCGCTCTGGATGTTGTTCATGTCGGAATTCTGGGAACGCTTCGCGTTTTACGGTATCCGCTGGGCCCTGGTGCTCTACATCGTGGCGCAGTTCTACGGAGGAAATCAGTCCGCCCAAGCTGACGCCAACCTCACCTACGGCTCCTATCTCGCGCTGGTATATGCCGGTGCGATCTTCGGTGGCTACGTCGCCGACAAGATCACCGGCTACCAGCGCTCGATTCTGAACGGGGCAATATTCATGGCCGCCGGCCTGATGCACGGCGTAAAGTGATCGTAGCAGCAACCGGTCGATGCAACACATTGATTAATTGGTTCAGCTGGTGTTTCGAAGTTAAACGTTTCTCTCGGCCTTTCGTCAAGGCGCCTGGCGATGGCTTTGAGCCTGTTCCGGCGAATTTTTGATAGATCCATTCCTTTCAGAAGATGCTGCCTGAGAAGTCCGCTGGTATGCTAAGCTTTTTCCAACAGCCATTTTGAACTAAATGATCAGAGTCGCCAGAATTCGAGAAATGAAACTTTTTGAATTGAGCAGTTTATTCGAGCCCGGGACCACGAAGTTTATAGTTCTATGAAGATCAGAAATCTACCTAAGCACGATCGGACACTTATTTTTGCCAGCCTCTGGCTGCTGGTCAGTTCGAGTACCTTACTTGCGGAAAATGTCGACCCTGATTCACTCGACTTTCACTGGTCCTGGTCGGAAACCGCCGGATGGATGAATGCTGAACCCAATGGCAACGGCGGCCAGGGCTTGCATGCAACCGATACCCGAATTACCGGCTGGCTCTGGTCTGCTAATATCGGCTGGATTAGTGCGCATTGCAGCAATACCGCCAGCTGTGCAAATACCGACTTCGGCCTTACCTTGATGACGGACGCAAACAACCCGGCCTGGTTTTCGGTATTGGGCACCGCCTGGTCGGAAAATGCCGGTTGGATTGTCGCCAATTGCCTGGAGACGGACTCCTGCGTGGACAACAATTATGGCCTGCGCATCGAAAAGGCGACTGGCCGGATGGAAGGTTACGCCTGGTCGGAAAATCTCGGATGGCTGAGCTTTTCCTGCGCCAATACCGGCAGTTGCAGCACCGTAGATTTTGGGGTTCAGTTCGACCAGAATGCCCTGCTGCCATACATTTTCAAAGACGGTTTTGAGAACCTTTGAAAGGTTCATCGCCATGGGTTTGAACTTCCGAAGAAGAAACAGTCCAGCCAAGTGACAAGGAGCACAGAAAACATGAATCAGAAATCAGCGGCCATCCTGCTTGCCATGGGCCTTACGTTGCAATCGCAGCCTTCGCTTTACGCAGGCACACTTGAGCCTCCTGGCCCTCCCGGCCCAACCTTTAAAACCCTGAGTGAAATTGAACCACGAATAGCCATCAAGGCCAATCCCGATGTGGTAGAAGCCATCGTGATCGACCAATCAGGGTCGTACTACCTGGTCGAAGACATCACCGCAATTCCAAACAATAATGCGCTCACCATAGCGGCTGATGATGTGACACTGGATCTGAATGGCTTCACGATTCGTGGCAACCTGGAGGTAACCGATGGCTATGGAATCGAAGTGAGCGGCAACAATGTCACCATCCGCAACGGCAGCGTACGTTTCGCTGATTTGGACGGCATCAAATGCAATGCCGGCAAATTACTGAAGCTCCATGATGTGAACTCTATGAACAACGGGGGTTCTGGCTTGGTATGCTCAGAAGCACGCGTGATAAATGGCGACTTTTACCAAAATGGGGCAAATGGAATCGCAGGCAGTGCAAACTACCTTGAAGGCATACGTGCCACCGAAAACGGTACCAATGGGGTTTCAATGAGCGGGCGCTCGGTGCTATCGCACGCGTTGGTGAATGATAATGATCAATGGGGGGTAATCTGTGTCCAGGGCACTTCTTTAGTCTTTCAAAGCTTCATATCCGGTAATGCATCAATAAACAACTTTGGCTGTACGGCTTCAGAGGGTACGTTTGTAGCACCTGATCCTCCGTGAGGGTCCCGGCAATGTTCCGGCCAATGCCAGAGCTTTCACCAGTAGCGAGAATGGCTTTCTGCGAACTGGCGTAATTTGCTTCAGCAAAACTGCTAAAGCCTGGTCCATCGACGGGACGACAATAACGTGTTGCCCGCGGTTACCCCAGGTTGTGTAGGCATCCTTGGGCACGTCGTTGCCGTCATCCGGCACCAGCCACCACCTGCCAGCTCATCCAAATTCACCATGATTTGGCGCCTGTGAGTTGCTCCCAGGGGCACCATAAAAATGAAACCGCTTAAAAACGGGTTAAAAAGCGACCTTTAAGCTAATTCCAGGAGCCTGAAACAACGATAAACCTAGTAATATCAGACTGTTCCCGTGGTCCGACCCTGGTGACTCCGCATCGCGGATTTCAAGCGCCGGAAACAACAGGTCGGCAACCTGCAGAACCACCCAGCCGGAAATGATGTAAACCGCCGTCATCCGAAACACGCGCCGGCGTCTCAACTCGTTCAGAAAGTTCCTCATCGCGCTCATCACCCGACTCGCCGGCTAAGCCGGCCAGGTATGATCCCTGGCCGGCTTCGCTGTTTAGCAAATCAACATCGCTGCTACCGATGATCAAGCAGCCATTCGAGGATCGGTTGCCAGACCCATTCATCGGCTTGGTCCGCCAGGAACAGGTCCGCGTGGGCGAAACCGCCCTGGTCACCTTCAACCACCAGGTGCGTGATATCCTTGCTGGCGGTCTGGTCCCACGTGTAGAACCCATAATCACCCGCGCCCCCTACCGAGCCGACGTAAAGGATCGGCAGCGCGATCTCGCCGAGGTGATCGTCAAAAGCCGGATCATAGGCAGGATCGAAACACCCGGGAGCAGAGAAGTCGAAGGCCGCCTGCGTGGTCCAGAAGGGTGGCGTGATGCTCAACAGGTCGACCCAGAGGTCCGGATTGGTGTAGAAGGTTAACGGGTCAAAGTTGCCTGCCAGGAAACCACCCACGATGCCCAGGAAGGTCGTTGCATCGTAGTTGTTCAGCCAATCGAAGATCGGCGATACGCCATCGGGATCTGATCTCGCCCACTCTCCCATCAGGCGTATGAAGCTCCTGTCGTCCTGGTACAAGCCGTTCTCGAGACTCGGGAGAATTTCTCCTTCGATATAATCGCAGGATTCCTGGTCGTTTTCCGGAAGCAAGATCCAGGAGTCCACCGGGATCAACCCCTTGACGTTGCGCAGACGGGCTGGCCATTGGGACTCGGCGCCGGCGACTGCGACATCAATCCCAACGCCGTAACTGAACCCAAGCAGGTGCAGCGGGCCCGGCCCCTGTCCGGTCCGTGTACGCACCACCCGCGCCAGGGTCAGGGCGATCTCGGTGTCCCGCGCGTCGCGATCAATTCCCCATCCCTCCAGGAATCCAAAATCGGTGGTTTCGATGGGAACCAGGGCCCAACCAAAGGTAATGCCCCACACGTCGATATCGTGCTGGGCAAGAAAGACGGCGACCGAGCGATCCCAGTCCGGCACCGCGGAAGCGGAGGGTGTAAAGAAGATGCTCTCGAAGGAATTAGGCGCGCCCCCTACCAGAAATATACCTTCAAGGGTCTTGATGGGCCGGTGGTTCTTCTTCTCCCGGACCACCCGGTGGACCTGGATCTGGTCATGTACACCCGGGCCGACCTGGAGGTCGTAGCGGTAATGGACGACGTCACCCGTGACCTCGGTCCGCTCCGCCGGTTGAATATTCAGCAACCCGGGGGGCATTGGCGGAGGCCCGTGACCAATTTTGGCATGTTGCGCCGGTGCGGCGAGCGCCAGGATCGGCGCTAACAGTAGCAGCAATATTAATCCGTGTAAGGCCCGAAGCGTCCGGCCCTGTATTTCTGCGTATTTCATGGTGACACCTCCAAATTGACCAGTTGATAAAGCCATTCGGTTTGAACCGCTATCGGTTCGGAGGTATTTGGGTTCTTTTTGCAGGCTTAGATGAAAAACCTGACGAAGGGATAGCAACTAATTATGGAACAACTATTTGAGCCATATATGACCTATGTCATTGATATAAATATATATTAAATTCATGGAATCTCATGAATCTTTATTCCGGCAGGGTCTCCCCCGATCCACCCATCTCCGCCGGAAAATCTTTCAGTTTCGGCAATCCGTCTTTGACCCGCAGCACGGCGGATTCATAGTTGACGTGAAGCGCCGGTTCAAAGGCCAGGGTGGGTAAAACGGCGGCGTAGACATCCGTGAAATCGGCAGCCGGGTGATCCGTCATGACATGCCCGCCGCATTTGCTGCAGTATTGCCGATGGCTGGCATCGGTCTTGTGGTAGCTGCGGAGGAACTCAGCCCCGTGAATGACCTTCACTTCGTTGCGCTTCCACAGCGTGAATGCATTGACCGGACCGGCGCTCCAGGCCCGGCAATCCTTGCAGTGGCAATAGCCCATCGCGAACGGAGCGCCGGTAGCTGCGATTCGCACTGTACCGCAAAAGCAGCTTCCCTCGTGCCGGGTCAGATTCGATGGTGACATGTCTATAATCCTCGGTTGTCTGCAAGAGTGCAGCTGAGTATAGACGTGTTTTGATCAGACTGCTTACGTCCAGTTCAGCAATGATTGCTCGTAGATCAGGACCCGCTCATCGGTAACCCCCGGCAGGCCCTGTTGAGTCCGGATCAGTTCGGAACCCAGTTTGCGGGCGACGGCAATACTGGGCTCGTTGCCCTCGAGAATCACGTGAATGACGCTGGACCAGCCCAGCTGTCTGGCCGCGTATTCCATTGAAGCCCTGGCCGCTTCAGTCGCAAATCCCTGCCGCAGGTGATCGGGCGATATGGTCCATCCGATTTCCGGGCTTGGCCAGCCCTCGGGGAACCAGGGGCCAACCCGCCCCACCCATTCACCGGTTTCCTTGTGCTCCAGCGAAAAGAACCCGAAACCGCGTATCGCCCAATGCCCGATGGCCATGGCCATGCTTCGCCAGGCCTGGGCTCGGCTCATTGGCAGCGTGCCCAGATAACGCACGGTGTTTTCATCCGCCATGGCCTTCGCCCAGGCGTCCAAGTCCCGTTCCGGGTCGATTTTTCTGAGTATCAGACGTTCTGTTTCCAGGATCATGCAGCAATCGTAATCCAATTTGGGAAAGTCCGCGTAATTTAACCGGGCGGTCTTATTGGCACATCAGCGGCAATTTGAGTGTTGAACGGCCTATACTCGCACCTACTGTCCCTTGCAAAGTGATTGCCATGAAGTCGATCAAGAACCTCCGTCATCTCCGCCCAAACAATAGGCCTCCTCAATTTGCAGGATGGACAGCCCCGTGCCTGATACTGGCCATTGGGTTATTCTTCAGTCTGGATTGCGCGTGGGCACAGGACGCGGCCGCACGGCTAAGTATGCAATCCGGGTTTGATGCAACCGCTGCAACGGATGCTTACCTCGCAACGGTATCCGGGATCGAGCGGCAGCAATCCGATGCTTATTTTGTCGGAGGCTACTGGCTGCAACTGTGGGATCTGCTTTTTGGGTTGGTGGTTGCCTGGCTGTTATTGCGCAAAGGCCTGTCAGCCCGCATCCGCGACTGGACAATTTCACGCAGCAAAAGACCGTTCATTCAATCGGGACTTTACGGTGGAATATACATCATGGTCTCCAGCCTGCTGCTGTTCCCCTGGCTGGTTTACACAGGATATTTGCGCGAGCACCAATACGGCCTCGCGACCCAGAGCTTTGGGCCATGGCTGGGTGACCAGGCCATCGGGCTTGTAGTCAGTGTTGTGGTAATCAGCCTGTTTGCCGCAGTTATCTATGCAGTTATCCGCAAGACCAGCGAGCGCTGGTGGTTGTGGGGAACTGCGGTGACAGCCGCATTCCTGGCGCTGATCATCATGGTTTCACCAGTTTTCATCGCTCCGCTGTTCAATGAATACAAACCACTCAATGACTCCGCCCTGGAAGCAGAAATCCTGGAGATGGCCGAATCACAGAACGTCGAGTTTGATCACGTCTACATGTACGACGCCTCGGCGCAGACCAACCGAGTCAGCGCGAATGTGTCGGGTCTTGGCGCCACCAAGCGGATTTCACTGAACGACAACCTGCTAAACAGCGGAACACCAGCGGAAATCAAGGCGGTCATGGGCCATGAGCTGGGCCATTATGTGCTTGGCCATTCAATCAAGCTGATCCTGGCATTCTCGCTGGTTTTCGGATTTGGCTATTTCCTGCTTACTAAAACCTACCAGCGCGTAGTCCGACGCTGGGGATCCGACTGGCGCCTGGCCGGCATTGAGGACCCTGCCGGTTTTCCACTCGCTGTGGCGCTCTTCTCGATTTATCTGTTCCTGATGTCGCCGGTCCTTAATTCAATTATCAGGATCAACGAATCCGAAGCCGATCTGTTCGGACTGAATGTCGCACAGGAACCGGAGGGCGCCGCCACGATGGCCCTCAAAGTAGCTCAATATCGCAAGCTGGACCCCGGTCCGATCGAAGAGATCATTTTCTACGACCATCCTTCGGGGCGCACCCGCATCCAGATGGCCATGGAATGGAAAGCGGACCAGGTCGGTGGCAGGAAAACCCCATGACAAACTAGATGGTTTCGTCATAAGATTATGGGATGAAAATGCTTTTATCTGTTTTACTCGCCTTGCTCTGGGCTTCGAACGCGCTTGGCCAGGGTTACGATATTTACGTCAGTGACGCCGGCAACTTCAGCCAGCCGCCGTGGCAAATCCTGAAGTTTGACCAGAATGGAGAAAACCCCGGGGTTTTCATCACTGAAAACCTGGCCTGGCCACAGGACATCGTTTTCCTGGAAAACTCCAACACCGTGCTGGTCTCCAATTTCAACAGCGGCAAAATCGAACGTTACAATGCGACAACCGGGGCCTACATAGACACATTCGCCTCCGGCATCGCTGCCCCCACCCGGATGAAAATCGGGCCCGAAGGCCTGCTCTATGTCCTGCAATGGAGCGGGAACGGACGGGTGCTGCGATTTAACCGCTTTGGCGAGCTGGTTGATAATTTTACCAATTTAGGCCTGGACCAGGGCATCGGCCTGGATTGGGACAGCGCGGGAAATCTGTATGTGGCTTCGTACAACAGGCAACTTGTCCGCAAATTCAACACCGATGGCCTGGACCAGGGCAATTTCATTGCAAACAACCTGGCGGGGCCTACAAACATCTGGTTTGATGACAACGGTGATCTCTTGGTTTCCGATTTCGATGGCGGCGCGGTAAAGCGGTTCAATTCCCAGGGTGTTTACCTCGGTAATTTCATCAACGGCCTTTCGCAATCAGAAGGCGTGGACTTTCTGCCCAACGGCAACCTGCTGATCGGCAACGGCGGCACGCATTCGGTCAAGATGTTCACGCCGGCGGGGACTTACGTTGAAGACATTATCCCCAATGGTTCAGGCGGCTTGATCCAGCCCAATGCCGTTGTCGTGCGGCAAAAGCCGGTTGATTTTCAAATCAATGCCGGATTGAATGACGCCTGGTTCGACCCGGCCACCACCGGGCAGGGCTTCCTGGTTACGGCTTTTCCCGATCAGCAACAAATGTTCGTCGCCTGGTTTACCTACGACACCGAGCGTCCGCCTGGAGACGTTACCGCGATACTGGGAGAACCCGGCCATCGCTGGCTGACAGCCCAGGGCCCCTACGACGGGGATACCGCCGAGATGACGATTTTCGTGACCTCAGGCGGCGTTTTTGATTCGGCGCAGCCGCCAGCCGAGACGGACCTGGACGGTGACGGCACGTTGACGATCAAGTTTGCCGGCTGCAATGAAGCGCTGGTCAGTTATGAAATCACCTCGCTCGGAATCTCGGGTGTCATCCCGATCCAGCGCATCGTGGAAGACAACGTGGCGTTGTGCGAGGCGTTGGCGAAACCCTGATTGGAACAAAATTTTTTCTGTCTCCTATACTCGAAGGAGTGGCATTTCGCCACCTGGAGGGTATATATGAAGAACATCACGAAATGGTTATTGGTTCCCCTGCTGTTGGGTTCGTTCTCTGCCGCCAACGCTGACGTCGTCCAGGTTTGGACCTGCACGCTAAAAGAAGGCAAAACAGATGCCGAGCTGGCGAAGGTCTCGTCGGATTGGCTTGCGGCAGCAAAAGGCATGAAAGGCGGTGCTGAAATGAAGGCATATAACGAGTTCCCGATGGCCGCAACCACGGGGCCAGGCGGATTCAATTTTGTCATGGTGGCTCCTGATCCCGAAGCCTGGGGAGTCTTTATGGGCGGCTATGACGGTTCCGCCGCCTCCAAGGCAGATGAAGCCTGGAACCAGGTCGCCTCCTGCAGCGGCAGTTCACTGTGGAACTCCACCAAGGTTAATTAATCTCAAGCTCTGAAACGGCGTGCGGGTAGAGGGCTGAAGCCCTTTACCCGTGCGATGCGCCGGTTGTTTAATGTCCGGGGGTCGGGCAAACTGCACGGAATTTTTTTGGAGCAGTTTATGAAAAGGTCCCTGTTATTCCTGTCGTTACTTACGTTGAGCCTGGCGATTGCCGGTTGCTCCGGATCAGAAGATTCAACCGCGCTTACCCTGCCCACCGCGGCATCCGGCCCGGAACTGACCGGCGCCGAGTCATTTACCGTGCTGGTCTCGGGAACCGATATCGGGCAACTCGAGGTGGATCACTCTGCGGGGGCCACGCAAGTCGATTATGAATACCGAAACAACGGCCGGGGTCCCACGATCAGGGAATCGGTCACGTTCGGCGAAGGCGGACTGCCGAAAAAATGGACCATCGAAGGCCACACTACGTTCGGCAACGGGATTGATGAACAATTCTCACTGGTCGAAGGCAGTGCCGACTGGAAGGACACGACCGGCACGGGTACCGCCACTCCGGCTGAAGACGCCTTGTACGTGGCCCAGGAATCCAGTCCTTACGCCTTGTGGATTTATGCGCGCGCCTTGCTGGCGGACGACGACCACGAGATGACGGTATTGCCCGGGGGTACATTGCGCCTGGAAGAAATTGAAGACCTTGCCGTCACAGGCCCGTCCGGCGAAATCCCCGTCACGGCCTATGCGCTGTCCGGCATGGATCTGAATCCCACTTATTTCCTGCTGGATGAAAATGACGCTTTTTTTGCCACCATGTCACCCAGGTTCGCCGTCATCCGTGAAGGTTTTGAGGCGGAGGACAAGCGCCTGCGGGACCTGGCTTCTGAATATGCCGCCCGGCGATTCGAGGCCATCCAGCAGAAGGTCGCGAAATCTTTCGATGCACCTGTGCGGATTCAGAATGTGCATATTTTTGATCCGGCCGGCATGGCGCGCACGCCAGCCGTTGCGGTGCGGGTCACCGGCAACCGAATTGCCGGAATTCTGCCGTTGGAGGCACCGGTCGAAGCAACCGACGTCCTGATTGATGGCGGCGGCGGAACATTGATCGCCGGCATGTATGAAATGCATGCTCACCTGGGTCAGAACAGCGCGCTACTCAATATTGCGGCCGGCGTTACCTCGGTGCGCGACATGGGCAATAACAACGAGGTGCTGGGTGAGCTGATCGAAAACATCGAGTCGGGCCGCCTGGCGGGCCCGCGAATTACCCGCAGTGGTTTTATCGAAGGCAAAAGCCCCTTCAGCTCCAACAACGGTGAACTGGTATCAACCCAGGAAGAAGCCCTGGCGGCAGTCAGGCGTTATTCCAATGGTGACTTCTACCAGATCAAGATTTACAACAGCATGAACCCGGACTGGGTGCCGGCGATGATTGCCGAGGCGCATGCCAATGGTCTCAAGGTAGCCGGCCACGTGCCTGCTTTTTCCAACGCAGACGCAATGATCGCGGCGGGTTACGACGAGATGACGCACATCAACCAGGTCATGCTCGGCTGGGTGCTGGAAGAGGGTGAAGACACGCGCACCCTGTTGCGCCTGACGGCGTTGCGGCGCCTGCCCGGCTTGCAGGTTGATGACCCAAGGGTAATGACCACGATCAACGCCATGGCCGAAAAAGGCGTGGCCATCGACCCGACGCTGGCGATTCACGAGGCCCTGCTGCGTTCGCGCAACGGCACGGTCACCCCGGGTATGGTTGATTACATCGACCACATGCCGGTAGGCGTTCAGCGCGAGGCCAAAACGGCCCTGGCCGAGATCGCAACACCCGAAGACGACGCGGCCTACTGGCAGGCGTATAACAAGATCATCGAGACCCTGGCCGTGATGCGCGAGAAGGGAATCTTCATGGTTCCCGGCACGGACCTGGGCGGCTCGTTCAGCTATCACCGCGAATTGGAACTGTACCAGGCGATCGGTATGACCGCCCCGGAAATTCTCAAATGGGCGACCTGGGACATGGCCGAATACCTGGGCCAGGGCGACGAACTGGGTTCCATCGAGGCGGGCAAGCTCGCTGATTTTTTCCTGGTCCCGGGTGATCCGACCACCGACCTGAAAGCGATCAAGACGATCTCGATGGTGGTCAAGGACGGTACGGTCTATTTCCCGACCGAAATCTATCCGGAATTCGGCATCGAACCCTTTACGGGCGTACCTGAAGTGACCTTGCCGGAAGCGACCTTGCCGGAATCGACCTCACCGGAATGACCGGATAGGGCTATTTGAATTCGTCGATAACGGCGACCCCGGTTTCACTGAAACTGTCCATCTGGACCAGCGCTTCCGCTGCCTGGTCCAGGCTGATCGTGCGGCCAATCAGTTTTTCCGGGCTTAACCGGCCGCTGCTGATCATGTCCAGCATCTGCGGGTAGCGGTGCGCCTGCATGCCGTGACTGCCGAGGATCTCCAGTTCGTTGGCAACGATGAGCCCGGTCGGCACCCTGGCGTTACGTTGCTCCGGGGATAACAGGCCGACCTGGACATGCCGGCCGCGCTTGCGCAAACATGCGATGGAATTGAAACAGGTGTCCGGGCTGCCCAGGGCGTCGATTGAAACCTGCACCCCGCCGCCGCTGATTTCCCGGATTTCTTCCGCTACATCACTCGTGGTGGCGGCGTTGACGCGGGCTTCGGCTCCAATATTCCGGGCAAAATCCAGTTTTTCTTCGCTGATATCGACCGCGATCACGCGGGCTCCCAGCGCCCGGCCGATCATGATGGCCGACAGGCCCACGCCGCCACAGCCGTGCACTGCGAGCCACTGCCCCTCGCTCAGCCTGCCCTGGTCAACCACGGCCCGGAACGACGTGGCAAACCGGCAGCCGAGGCTGGCGGCGGTGACAGAACTGACCAGTTCAGGAATGCGCACAAGGTTGATGTCTGCATAGTGGATAGCAACGTATTCGGCGAATGAGCCCCAATGAGTGAAGCCAGGCTGAAACTGCCGGTCACAGACCTGCTGGTTGCCGGAAGCGCACTGTGGACAGACGCCGCAGCCGCAGACGAACGGCAGGGTTACCCGGTCCCCTGCTCTCCAGCCGGTGACGTCGCTGCCCACAGCCTCAACGACGCCAGCCAGTTCGTGCCCGGGAACGTGGGGCAGCCGGATGTCCGCGTCGTGACCCATCCAGCCGTGCCAGTCGCTGCGGCACAGGCCGGTTGCCTCAACCCGGACAACCACGCCATCGGGCGTGGGATCTGGATCCGGTCACGTTCCGGACGGCTACCGGCCCCTTGAACTCTTCGTAATAAACGGCGCGCATGATGCTGTTATCCCGTTCTGACTAGTCCAGGTAGTGATGCAGCCACTGGTTGACCTCGTTATGCCATTGCACGGAGTTTTGCGGCTTCAGCACCCAGTGATTTTCATCCGGAAAATACAGAAATTTGCTCGGAATGCCGCGCCTTTGCAGGGCCGTGAACGTGGCGATGCCCTGGGTCACCGGCACCCGGTAATCGAGTTGCCCGTGAACCACCAGCATCGGTGTTTGCCACTGGTCCACATAAGTTCGACCGGGTTGTGTTCTTCATAGTTCGCGGCTTGCTTCGAAATAGGGTCCGCCATAGTCCCATTCCGGGAACCACAGTTCCTCGGTCGTGTAGTACATCATGCGCTCGTCGAAAATGCCGTCGTGGTTGACCAGGCAATCGAACCGGTCCGGCCAGTTACCGGCAATCCAGTTGATCATGTACCCGCCGTAGGAAGCACCCAGTGCGCAGACTTTTTCGCCGTCCAGAAAGGGATATTTTTCCAGCGCAGCGCTCAGCCCGAGTTGCAGATCAACCAGCGGGTTTGCCGCCCTAGTCACCCGAGATGCTGTCGGTGAACGCCTGTCCGTAACCGGTTGACCCGTGAAAATCGATAAACACGGCGGCAAAGCCCTGTCCGGCATAGGTTTGCGGATTCCAGCGGTAGTGAAAGTGGTTGCCGAAGCTGCCCTGCGGGCCGCCGTGGATCAGGAAGGCGACGGGATATTTTTTGCCTTTCTGAAAGCCCGCCGGCTGAAGCACGTAGCCGTATACCTGCTCCTGGTTGGCGCCGGTGAACGAAAACTGCTCGAAATCGCCCATCTCCACACCCTGCAACTGGGGTTCGGAGAAATGGGTCAATTGGCGGGGCTGCGTTCCGCCGTTATCAATGGCGTAAAGTTCGGTCGGTGACTTGAGGTTGTCCATGGCGAACACGACACCAAGCGGGCCCGAAGCAAAAGAGCTGACGCTGCCAAGGCTTACCAGTTTGCGTCCGCTCACCGCTGTTTACGTCCATCTCCCACAGGGCCACGTTACCCTGGTCGTCCGCGTTGACCAGCAGGGAATCGCCGGAATGGGAAAATGCGATGGATGAAGCCGAGCGGTCCCAGTCCGCAGCCAGGGCACGGGTCTTACCTGACTGCCAGGTCGCGGATCATGACCTGGAAGCGGTCCGCCTCGAATCCGGGCCTCGCCATCGCGCGGTAGGCAAGCAGCCGGCCGTCCGGGCTCAACACCGGCTGCGTGTCCCAGGCCAGGTTCGATGTCGTGAGGTTGGTCACCACGCCATCACCGTTCATCGGCGCCGAGTAGATATCGATAATTGGTCGAGACCGGTTCATCGCGATCACGGATTCGCGCCACGAAATAGACCGTCGAGCCATCCGGCGAAACCGTGTATTCCTCGACCCCGCCCCAAACGCGTGAGGGGATGTCAGCCCGAACACCCTTGCTCAGCAGCACCGGTTCGCCGGTGCCGGCGCCGCTTTCATCCAGCGCAAGCGCAAAAAGTTGCGAGTGCTTGTGCATCCAGCCAATGGTCCCAATGCCGCATGAACAATTGCTCATAAAGAACACCACTGATCGGGATTGTCTTTCTTTCGCCTGCTCGCGGCTGGCCGTGCAGGCCAGGTCTTCGCAATCGAGGTAGACACTGGCAGACAACACCAGCGAATCACCGTCCGGTGCTACCCGGAAGGTTCCCACATCGATGGGTAAATCCGTGACCTGGACCGCTTCACCACCGCCGAGCGCGATGCGCCAAACCTGGGAGGTTCCGCTTCGCGTTGACAGGAAATATACGCTTTCCCCATCGGGCGACCAGGCCGGGTCGGTATCGTTTGCCGCGTGGGTGGTCAATTGATGGGTGTCCCCGTCGCTGAAGCCGGTCCACCAGAGGTCGTATACGCCCTTGTTGGCCTCCATGTCGGTGGTGCGCAAGCTGTAAACCAGCTTGCTGCCATCCGGGGAGAGCGCCGGGGCGCCCACGCGATCAAGACGCACCAGGGTATCCGCCGTGAAGGGTTCCGCCAGGGCCACTGTACTCGCGAGCAGGCCGGCAACTAACGTCGGTACTACAAATCGATTATTCATTTTTTCAGGTTCCGGTTAAAAAATTCCAGGTACATATTCCACAGCTGCGTATTCTCCGCCTCACCGACAATGCGGTGACGTTTGCCGGGGTAGGTCATCATTTCAAACGGTATCGCCGCCTCCTGCAGCGCATCGATCATCTGCACGGTGTTGTCAAAAAACACGTTGTCATCGGCCATACCGTGAACGATCAGCAAGGGGCCGGACAGGTTTTTGGCGTAGGTGATCGGGCTCGAGATTTCATATTTACCGTCACCGTCGTTCGGGTCACCCATGTACCGCTCGGTGTAGTGGGTATCGTACAGGCGCCAGTTGGTGACCGGCGCTCCGGAGATGCCGGCTTTGTAGGCGCCTGGCGCTTTCAACATCAGCATCAGTGTCATGTAACCGCCATAGGACCAGCCATGCACGCCCACATTACCGGCGTCGACAAAAGGCTGTGCTTTCAGCCACTCCAGACCGCGCAGCTGGTCGCGAACCTCGACATCGCCCATGTTACGGTAGATCACGTCCTCGAAGGCCTTGCCGCGCTCGGACATGCCCCGGTTGTCCAGCGTAAACACCACGTAACCGTTACGCGCCAGCACCTGGTTGAAGCCATCCAGGCGCCCGTTTATGCGCCAGGTTCTGGTAACCTCCTGGGCACCCGGGCCGCCGTAAAGATAGACCACGGCCGGGTACTTCTTCGCCGGGTCAAAACCTGCGGGTAACGCCAGTTTATAGTTGAGCAGCGTGCCGTCTTCAGCTTCGAGCGTGCCAAACGTGTATTCGCGGTGTCCCTCCAGGAATGGATAATATGCGTGGCTCTCGTCCAGCGGGTTCTCGGTGATAAACGTCAATAATTCCCCGGACGCGGAACGGATGGCGGTATAGGGTGGGCGTAAAGGGCCCTGGCCGTTTTCCACGTAAAAACTGCCATCCATAGAAACCGACGCCTCATACCAGCCCCCCGGCGCGGTCATCTGCTGCACCTCGCCGCCGGCCAGCGGAACGCGGTACAGGTGTTTTTCGGTGGCGGTTTCCTTGAAGCCTGCAAACCAGACATAGGCGCCCGTTTCGTCGACCGCGCGCACTCCGCCACCGCTGTGATTGGATTGCGCCACGGCCCAGTCACCGGCCGTCAGCTGACGAACCAGGGTGCCGTTCTTCTGATACAGGTAGATGTGGTTGAAGCCGGAACGCTCCGAAGTCCAGATAAAAAGCTCACCGCCGTCCAGGAAGTTCAGATCGCTGTGCAGGTTGACCCAGTTGGGTTGTTCCTCGCGCAGCACTACTGTCTGGGTCATGGTTTGCGGGTCGATGAAGATCAGGTCGAGGCTCTTCTGGTCGCGGGTTTGCTTTTGCACCGCCAGGGTTCCGTCCGGTGAAAAATCCACGCGACCCAGGTAAAAGTTTTTATCCTTGCCCAAATCCACCTCACGGACTTGTCCCGAAGCCAGGTCCAGGACAAACAGTTCAACCACGGCATTGGCGGTGCCGGCGAACGGATAGCGCTGGGCCACCGTGGTCACCCCGTTCGCATCGATTTCATAACGGTTTTTAAGTTCGACGCCGGATTCGTCGATACGCGTGAAGGCAATGCGGCTTTCATCTTTGGCCCACCAGTAGCCGGTGGTGCGGTACATTTCCTCCTGCGCCACGAACTCCGCCATGCCGAATGAGATAGCCTCCCCGCCTCCGGTTGTTATCGCCTGTTCCAGGCCCGTTGCCAGGTCAATCACGTAAAGGTTTTGTTCGCGTACGAAGGATACGTAACGGCCCTTTGGCGATATTTTCGCATCGGTTTCCGTCGTTTTGGTCTGGGTCAGGCGGCGCGGTTCGGAACCGGGTTCCAGGTAGTAAATATCGCCGCCTAAAGGAAACAGCAGGGCCCTGCCATCCGGCGACCACTCGTACTCAACGATACCCGTGGAAAAAATCCGCGCCCGCTCGCGTCGCGCCAGTTCGACTTCGTCCAGTTCCTCTTCACCACCGAGTAAAGAGACGCTGTCCACCAGCAAACGCTTTTCACCATCAGCGATGTTGTATTCCCACAGATCCTGTTGTTCCTGGTTGTCAGCCCTGCCCTGCAGGAAGGAAACACGCTTGCCGTCAGGAGATATTTTTACACCTTGAGCGACCGGGCCGGATAGCGAGGGACTGGCGACGAGGCGTGCGATGGTCAATTCTTCTGCGCTTGATAAAGATGCCTGGGCCATTAGTGCGGTGATAAGCAGCAGGGGATAAACACGCATGGATTGTCCTTTGATTGGCTGCACAGGCAACTCACCGGCACAGGTATTGAACCACAACAACGCCGCAAAGGATTCACCTTACCGTCTTTTGCAAGCCGGCACGAATCCACGGCAACAGGTGATCATAATCGCAGATTCCCGTCTCGAATCGTTCCATCAGAAAAGCGTAGGCTGCCAGACTTTCCACTCTCAACTTCCAGCCGTTCAGCCTGAGGAACACATCGGTGGCAAAGAAGGCAACCCGTTTGTTGCCATCAATAAACGGGTGATTGATCAGCAAAGACTCGAACAGCGCGGCAGCCATTTGATCCAGACCATCATAATAGCCGGATTGTGGTCTATACAAAGCGCTTTCCAGCAAACCCCGATCACGAATTCCCGAAGCGCCTCCAAATCTGTCAATCAGGCGTTCGTGTAATGCCAGCACCTCGTCCAGCGACAGAAACTGAACCCGATCACTGGGCAAGGAGTTTTCCCAGTTCTTCGTTTTCAGCAATTGAATCTTCAAGATGTGCGAGCACTGAAGGACGCAAACGCTTCTTCCGGACATATTCCGCCACGGCTTCGGACAGCAAGCCGGAAATGCTTTGGTTGGACTCTGCCGCGAGCGCCTGCAGAGCGGCCCATTCGTGTTCTTCTACCTTGGAGCTGATCTTGATCTTGGCCATGTATCCGAGAATGCATGACATGTCTTGACATGTCAAGACATGTCATGCATTGACCGTCCGTTGACCGGCTATTGCAGGATATCCGGCAGTGCTTTCTTCGGCGGCAGGGCCGCGGGCAACGGTTTTCTGGGCATCATTTCGGCTCGGGTCGCGGCGAGGTACACCGAAGTCGCCATGACCGCGGCCGCCTGCATCAGGTCACCGGGAATGATGTGACCCACGTCGTCGACGTTGGAGTGGTGGGTATTCAGGTCGTAATCCAGCGGATCCTGCACGAAATTGAACCCGGGCAGCCCCACCGCGTTGAAAGACAGGTGATCGGTGCCGGTGGTATTGATGATCGTTACGGTACTCACGCCGAGGTCGGCAAACGGTTTCAGCCAGGCGTCGAAAATCGGCCGCGCCATGTCGTTCTGCTGCAGGTAGACGCCGCGGATCCTGCCTCCGCCGTTGTCCAGGTTGAAGTAGGCGGAGAGTTTTTCATGCTCCGGCTTCAATTTCATGTCGAGCGGATCGGCAAAATGGTTGGTGACGTAAGCGCGCGAACCACACAGGCATTGCTCTTCGCCGTCCCACAAGGCGGCGCGCACACTGCGGCGCATGGGCAGGTTCAGGGCCTTCAGAATGCGCATGGCCTCCATCACCACGGCGCTGCCCGCGGCGTTGTCGGTCGCACCGGTGGCGCCGTGCCAGGAATCGAAATGCGCCCCCAGCATCACCAGTTCACCACCCCGCCCGGTTCCCGGGATTTCTGCAATGACGTTGGTACCCTCGGCCTCCGGGTAGAACGATGCTTCCACGTCCACTTCCAGTTCCACCACGATATCCTGTTCCAGCAGGCGATGGATGCGGTTGTATTGCTCCGGCATCAGTGCCACCGACGGCGGCGGTATCGGATCACCATCAATATAGGAGCCGTAATCACTTCTCATGATCACGCCGGCGCCGCGCGCCCATCCGGTGATCAGTACCGCTGCAACGCCCTCCTCTTTCAGGAAAGCCGCGATGCGCCCATTGATTTTGAGGTCCAGTTGCCAACGGTCCGCCGCGTATTCCAGCGGCATCACTTCCCAGATGCGTGAGGCCTCATCCTTGTCGATCGGGTAAGCGATCAGCGGCCATTCCAGGACCGGCACCGGGCCCGGATCAATTGGTCCGTTGTAATCGGAGTGGCCAAAATCCGCCAGGTCTTCTTCGCTGAAGCGAAACGTTTCCAGCTCCTCCGGCAGTACGAATTTTTTTGGATGGTCCAGCATGACGATCCTGCCCCGCAGCTGGCCGCGGTACTTGTTCTTCCAGGCTTCGATCTGCAAGGCCAGTTTTTCCAGGTTGTAGTTTTCGGGCGCATCGCTTTCCTGTTCCCAGACCGGGGCAAACACCACCTGCCCGGTCACCGGTTGCCCGGTCGCCGGGCTGAAATCGGCCGGGTAAGCCGAAAGCGTGGTTTCCTGTGGTTTCTGCATCTGCACCGCAACCCGAGACCACTCCCAGCCGCGCCCAAAAGTACCCCACACTTCAAGGCCGGCATCCGTGATGCCCGCTTCCCTGAAAGCTTCCACGGCTTTTTCCGCAGCCCGGCGATATCCCGGCGAACCGGTCATGCGCGGGCCGTTCTGATCTGCGACCAGGGACATGTAGTCCATGACTTTCGAGTGGTAGAAAGCCTCCTGCTTGATGCGGTGGACCACGTCCAGATCGACTTCTTCGGCAAAACCGAAACAGGGGATGAGCATGAACATCAAGGAAAAGGCGCCCGGAATAAAGAGTCTCATAGGTTTTTACGCTTGGGGGTGAAGAGTGAGTCTAACCGTCAGGCTATGGCCTGTCATCATTTGCCCACCCGGTATCGGCCAGCCTGAACTGCCATGCATTGTGGAAGCGAAAGGACCCTGCTTAAGAGAAGAATCACTTCGCAGGCGGTGGTTTGAGGCCGGCTCGTTTCAGTATGTCAAGATAGCGGGGGTCGTCGTGCAGCGGTTCGAAATCCGGGTCGATGCGAACAAAACAAAACACGACTTCACGTGCTTCGAGCGCCTTCTCAAGGTACTCGATGGCCAGGTCCTGTTGATCCATCTGGGCTAGTGCCGCGGCGACGTTGGAAAAACTGGATGAGTTTTCATTGGCGATCCCAATCATCTGTTGCAGGTAGTTCTGCGCTTTTTGCGGATCGCCACCGTAGTAATTGCTGACGGCGGCATCCAGCAGATCACCAAGCGTGTCCGGCTCCTCTGGAAGCAACGGGATCAGCTCCTTGTACTGGCGAAGGCGACGAAGTTTCATGACTTCAAGGTTCCTGCTCCAGCGCTTCATGAATTCGTCGTCTTTGTGCTGGGCGAGGCTCTCGTTCAGTTCAGGGAGATCGCCGTAGCGCCCCGCATATATCAGCGAAGCAGCCAGGCCGAAGTAGGCACGCACCTGCAATGGATCGACCTCGAGGGCTCTGCGATAGTATTCGATCGCCTCCTCGGGCCGACCGTCCATGAATAGAAAATAGCCGTAGGTGCGCAATCCTTCCGCATCGCTGGGGCGGATCTCGAGCGCCCGGCGGTATGACTTCTCGGCGGCTTGCATGTCCCAGTCGTATTCCAGTTGAATGTCGGCCAATGCCAATAGCGCTTCAACGAGATCGGGATCGCTCGCGAGGGCCTTTTCAGCCATTTGACGGGAACGCTCATACCCCTCGGCCATGCTGAGAGTTCCCGTTATCGCCTGGGCGCCGTAGGCGTCCGCCAGGCCGGCGTAGGCCAGTGCATAACCGGGATCGATTTCGAGCACCTGCTCGTATTGCGATATAGCCCTCTCGACCAGATCATTATCGCGGGTGTCTCTCGCGGCTTCATAGGTGTGCCGGCCGCGCAGGTACAGCAGGTAGGCATCGGTGGTGGTTTCACGCTGCCGGTTAACCGCGACCTCCCCGGGGTTGAACAACTGTACTTTGAGAGCTTCGACAACGGCCTGGGCAATTTCGTCCTGGATCGCGAAAATATCATCCAGCTTCCGGTCGTAGGTCTCAGACCAGAGGTGCGAATCGGTCTCGACGTCAATCAACTGGGCTGTAATCCTGACCTGCATGCCGGACTTGCGCACGCTGCCTTCCAGAATGTTGGCGACTTTCAGCTGGCTCGCCACCGACGGAATGCTAGTATCCTTGCCCTTGAATGCGAACGAAGAAGTGCGCGACGAGACCCTCAGGTCATCGACTTTTGCCAGCAGGTTCAGCAGCTCCTCGGTCAGTCCATCGGAAAAATATTCGTTTTCCTCATCACCGGACATGTTCACGAACGGCAGGACGGCGATGGATTTTGCCGGTGCAAGGTTGCCGACGTTTCCCGTAACTTCGGATGGCGCTTTCAACACTGCGCCCGGCTCCGTTGTCTGCTGCGCGACACTCCTTGGTGATACCAGCAACAGGCGGTCAGCGACCAATACGGCAACCACGAGGATGAGGCTGGCGATGATCAGGCGATCGATTTTCCGGCCGGTGACCGGCGCCACAGAGTTCGAGCGATCGATCTGGCTTTCACGCTTCAGGCCGTCGGGGGTCATTTCGTAGACCCAGGAGAAAATCAGGACCAATGGAAATCCGAGCAGGAGCAGGCCGAGCACCAGGCGCAGACCCCACCCCGGCACATCCAGCAGTCCAAACATAATATCGGCCACCTGCAGCAGCAGCCAACCCGCGACGGCATAAAGGGCGCCGACGCGAATGACGTTACGTCTCTTCAGTTCCAACCAAAGTGATGGCATCTGTGCCCTCCTTGCTGGCAAGTATAGCGGCTGAAACTTCTGATTATCCAAAAATAGGAGATCATCGGATATACCTCTATTGATCAGGCGGGGGCCTGGCTCATCGACGTCACGCATCCGGGACGTTCCAGATTTTCTGATTCAAACTTTAGAATGAATTTTTAACTCTTATATTCAATGACTTATATCATTTATGGATTCCCGGTTTCGTGTTAACAGTGTAATGCTATCTGGTAGCCAGATTATTCATCCAAGTTCGTAAGAAAAATTCAATAACCTCCAGATCGGGTAGTGCCTATGGCCAGTTGGCCAGCAGCTGGCCCCAGTAAAAGCTGGCAACAGATGCCAGCCAGGAGGTCACATGTTCAAATTTACCAGGTTGATTCTGCGCTCTGCATTGACAGTGTTGTTCGTGTTCAGCGCAAGTCCGATATGGGCAGGTTCAGAAATTTTTCTCACGGGCGGAGGCGTCATCAGAGACGGGCGCGGTCCGGAGGCGCGAAAAATAACATTTTCCGTTGACCTGTTTGCAAACCAGGACGGTCAAAACGACGGCCAGCTTCAATTTCAATTTCACCGTGTAGGCAACCCTGACCTGGACAAGAGCAGGTTTGTTGCAAATGACTTCAGTGAATTTTCGGTTTATACCAACGAATCAGAAACGCTGGGTATTTACCAATTCATCCGGATCTGGGCACATGGCCAACTGAACGGTGAGGATGGCTGGTCGGTGCTGCTACGTGTTACAGACTTTGGGACACCGGTCGGTGGAAAGGACAAGCTGGATGGCCGTGTCGACGCCGTTCGGATCATGTTGTTCGAACCGGATGGAGATGCGGTTTATGACACCGCGCAGGATTACCCCAGGGAACAGGGTTGGAGAGCGCTACTGGATGGCGGAAACGTGGTGCTTCATTTCAGCTTTGATTCGACTGTTCCCTGAGACGCAGCGATTCAATCAGGGCCTTGTATCGTGGATGCTCCCGCAGCGGATCCAGTTCGGGATCGTTTTCGATCCAGGCCCGCGAAAAAATGGAGTTTTCCAGTAAATCCATGGCCCTTTCAATATCTCCGGCCTGGGCAAAAAAGCAGGCGACGTTGTAGCGGGTGCTTGGATCATCGGGAGCGAGTGAAAGTGCCTTCTCAGCCCATTCACGGCCTTCCTCCAGTTGATCGAGGATGATAAATGCCGTAGCAGCCAGGTAGTATGCACGCGGGTTATCCGGATAGTCCTCCAGGTGCTGCCTGGCTCGGTCGACCCCTATTTTGGCGTAGTGACGCAGGGCCGACTCATCTCCGGTTTTCTGGAAACTGGCGACCACCAGGCATGGGCTTTCATAATCATAGGGATTGAGCTCCATGGCCCGGGTGAAATTTTCGATCGCCCCGGCCGTATCACCCTGGTGCTGCGCCAGCCTGCCCAGTTGGTAATAAGCCTCGAATTTCTGCGGCGCAAGCTCGGCCACCCGCAGGAAGTCCTGGTGCGCCTTTTCATACTGACTGTTGGCGAGATGGGCGTAACCCCGCGCCAGGTGGGTTTGGGCATGATCAGGCTCGATCTGTATGGCCTTATCGCTGGCTTGCATGGCAGCTTGCCGTTCGATATCACCGCCGCCGAAAAAGATCGCCCTTGACGCATAGGCTTCAGCCAGGCTGCTCCAGGCCCGCAGGAATTCCGGGTCGGAATCGGCCGCCTTTTTAAACAACTCGATGGCCCGTTCATTGTCTTTCTGACTGAAGGTCATCAGGTAGCCGCGCCCACGCAGGAAATACTCGTAAGCCCTGGCGTTGTGCGTTGTCGGGTCAGGTAGGGAAACATCACCCAGCTTCAGTTTGAGCACATTCAGAATCCGCTCGGCGATATCGTCCTGGATCGCAAAAATATCGTCCAGCTCGCGGTCGTAGGTTTCAGACCACAAATGGGAGTCCGTCGAGGCTTCGATCAACTGGGCCGTGATGCGCACCTTGTTGCCGGCTTTTCTCACGCTGCCCTCGAGCACATGCGCAACGCCCAGCCTGGCCGCCGCGGAGGGCAGGTCAATATCCTTGCCCTTCAAAGCGAAACAGGAAGTCCTCGAGGCAACCCGCAAGCCCGGAATGGTGGTGAACACGTTCAACAGTTCTTCGGTCAGCCCGTCACAAAAATGCCCCTGGTCCTGCTCCGCGCTCATGTCAGGAAAGGGCAGGACCGCGATGGATTTTTCATTCACCGGGGGCGCTACCCGCAATGAAGTTGCTTCGTCAGGGGTTTCATCTGTGCGCTGTATGCCGTTCGGGGTGACGTCAAATACCCAGGAAATGATCAGTGCAGCAGGGAACCCGACGGCCAACAGCGCCAACACCAGCGTGATCGACCATTCAGGCAACCCGAGGGCCGGGAAAATGACATCAGCGAGTTGCAGAACCACCCAGGCTGCCACCAGGTAGGCGATTGCCACCTTGACGACATGCCGCTTTCTCAACTCCTGGAGGAAGGCCTTCATGACCGCATTATAGAGACTCCATCGGAACAAGGCCTGGGAAATCCAGGATTGAAACCCGTTGGACCCGATACTGCATGGCATCCCTGCAACAAAAAAAAGCGCCGCCCTTTCAGGCGGCGCATTTTCTTATGGTGGGTGCTGATTCAATTCAGCACTTCTTTTCCTTGTTAACGCGTGGCTGCTGCCATCTCATTATTGACGAAAGTCGGGCATGCTATGCCTGAATCAAGAATCCGTTCCAGGTTATAGGAAATAGCGGTATAACCCTTACCCATCATGGTCGCGTTTGGCGTGAACGTGAAGCTGCCAGCAGTGCAGGTCGGGAATGTGAACGTGCCCGTTCCCCACTCAATGCCGGTATCAGCGGTACTCGGGTTACCCCATGTGCCGCCGGCTGGTTGGTAAACCGTTACGTTACCAGTGGTGCCGTCTTCTGAAGTAAGCGCCGCAACCAGCCAGGTCTGCTCACCGTCCGGGCCGTAGGTGTAGAAGGAGGCGTAGAGGAACTTGGCTCCGCTATCCGGTGCAAATCCCACTTCGAGCAGGAAGCCTTCGCCGTCTTTCGCCGGATTCCACCAGGTGCCGCTCAGGCCGGGGTCCAGACCGATGTCTGCAAGGCCCTTGTCGTCATCATGGAAACCTTTGGCATACAGGGCCAGTTCGTCCAGTGAGGCGGTCAGGTGGCAGCGCTGGCAAGCGAAGTCCATCGTGACTTTTGCTTTGCCCCTGCTGTCGAGTTTCACGAATGCACCGTCATCTGTAAACATATTGGCTGTCGGATCGGTATCGATACGGAAAATGTGCGTCTGCAAATCGCCCATGTGCGGGGCAAGCTGTTGCGCAGATTTGGTGGCAAAAGGCATGTGGCAATCTTTGCATTTCACGCCGTAGTCATACATGGAAGTCTTCTTAAATGACGCCATCTTGCTGGCGTGACAGCTGACACCACATTCTGCCGTTTCCTTGATGGAAAATTCGCCGCGCTTGTGCGGGTCGTGGCAGGTCACGCAATCCAGTCTCGCGTGCGCGCCGGCCATGTGTTCATTGTACTGCTCGTGGTGCTGGATGAAACCGCCGCTGGCGGGTATCGTATCGGGCTCGCCACGACTATGACAGACACCGCAGGCTTCGGCTGAATCGTCAATTTCCATGGAGTCGAAGCCCGGCCCATGGCACTGTTCGCACTGGATGCCCCCAGCGTAAAAGGTTCCCCATATACCCGGCAGACCGTCCTGGTTGTGAGTCAGGTCTGTGGGGTCAGGATTCTCGATCCAGGCGGTCGTGTGGCAACGGCCGCAGTTATAGGGGAGGTCTACTGCACCCGCATGATAATCTGACCATTCACCGGTCAGATTGTTATACTGGTTCTTTCCTTCTGCCGGCGTGTAGATATAGCCCCGGTCATCCAGGTAGCGGGATTTCCACTTGTAACCGCCGATCACGTAAGTGATATCGTCCCAGTCCAGCCCATCGGGCAGTGGGATCGGCCGGTTCTGGGCTTCTGAACTCTTCATCAGTTTGTAGGGATGGCCGGAGACTTTCCAGTCATTGTAGTTTTTTTCGTGGCACCGCTTACAGAATTCGGGGCCTTCATAGTCCTTGTACTGGGCAGCCGCCGTGAATGGAATTGCCATGAGTACAGCCCCAAGCACTATGGTGGCAATGCCACCACGAAGTACGGAATGCGTGACCACCTTCAAAGATTTACTCATGTTCATTTCCTCGTTTCTTTTAAACACCCGGACCTTCCATAGCAGAACCAATTCTATCCGATTGATGTAAAAAATGGTTCTGGATAATGAATTAATTGCGATTTTGATGACAATGATCAATTGCCGCCATTTGCAGGTTCGAGTACTGAAAATGTAATCGCCAGGGGATACCGATTGGTAATAGTATCTGCACGATGAAAAAGCCTGAATTACTGTCACCCGCGGGTTCCCTGAAGAACATGCGTTATGCCTTCGCGTATGGCGCCGATGCCGTCTATGCCGGTCAGCCGCGGTACAGCCTGCGGGTGCGCAATAACGAATTCAGCAAGGAGGACGTGCTGGCCAGCGGCATTGAAGAAGCTCATGCCCGCGAAAAACGGTTTTTCCTGGCCAGCAACCTTTCGCCACACAATAACAAGGTGCGAACCTACCTGGCTGACCTGGAACCCGTCATCGAAATGGCGCCTGACGCGCTGATCATGTCGGACCCGGGGCTGATCATGATGGTGCGCGAGCGCTGGCCGGATATGCCGATACACCTGTCCGTCCAGTCCAATGCCGTCAATTTTGCAACGGTGAATTTCTGGAAGGCACTCGGTCTGAAGCGCGTGATCCTGTCGCGCGAACTGTCGTTGAAGGAAGTGGCGGAAATCCGCGAGGAATGCCCGGATATCGAACTGGAAGTGTTCGTCCATGGCGCGCTGTGCATCGCCCACTCCGGCCGCTGCCTGCTGTCGGGTTACCTGTCGCATCGGGACTCCAACCAGGGCGCCTGCACCAATACCTGCCGCTGGAAATACAGCGCACTGGAGGCGCATGAAACCGGCACCGGGGACATCGTGCCTGGCAGGACAGTCAATGACCTGGCGGCATCGACAGATGACGAACAGCCGCTGCTGTTTCTGCTCGAGGAAGAAACCCGCCCGGGTGAACTGATGCCTGCCTGGGAGGACGAGCACGGCACTTACATCATGAATTCAAAAGACCTGCGAGCGGTGCAGCACGTGGAAACCCTGGCTGCCATGGGCATCGACTCGTTGAAAATTGAAGGTCGCACCAAGTCTTTTTATTACACGGCCCGCACCACCCAGGTCTATCGCCGGGCGATTGAAGACGCAATTGCCGGGCGACCGTTCGATATGACCATGATGGACGAACTGGAGGGCCTGGCCAACCGCGGCTACACCGAGGGTTTCTACCGCCGTCATCCGCCGGCTGAATACCAGAATTACGAACGCGGCGCCTCGATCAGCGACATTCAGCAATTTGTCGGGGACATTATTGACTGTGAGGATGGCTGGTTAACGGTTGATGTCAAAAACCGTTTTGAAACGGGCGACCGCATGGAACTGGTGACTCCGTCCGGAAACCTGTCTTTTGACCTGGGGAAAATGACCGGCCGGGATGGCGGCAGTATAAAAATAGCTCCCGGATCGGGGCACGTGGTCAAAGTGCCGGTTCCGGAAGTACTCGATCCCACGAAGATTGATGAATTTGCCTTATTGGTGCGATACCTGCCGGCGGAATGATACGGAGCAGCAGGAATGCGTTGTGCATGGACCGGGGGTATCTTCTATACGCCAAATACCTGGCCTGCCGGGTGCACATCGCCGCGCGGGCGATTTTTCTTTCATGGATGTTTGCCATTACATTGATTTATGATGTCTTACCTGATGCCGCACGTCATTATGGAAATGCGCGGCATATGTTGAAGTTCGGCTGGCCCGATATCCACCCACTGGAGACCTGAGGAATGAGAAGGCCCCTGAAAACCCTTGTGGTTGTTGCCGCAATGCTGGTTTTGCCGCTGGCATCCTGGGCCCAGGGGTTGTCTACCGTGGACCCGCTCAATGCGGAAGAACTCGCGGCACTGTCCCCTTCGCGTGCAACGCTTGAAAATGGCGGGTCTGTTGCGAGCACCGCCTGTGCCGGTTGCCATGGCATGGACGGCGCCAGCACCAGTCCGGGTATCCCCAGCCTGGCCGGTCAGAGAACGGTGTACCTGCTCCGCGTGTTGCGCGAGTACCAGGGTCGCGAACGCCGTAACGACGACATGAACCATACAGTCGGATTCCTCAACGAAGAGGCGCTGCTGGCAGTTTCGACTTACTACGCTTCCCTCACTCCGGTGCAGCCAGTTTTTGCCGGAGACGAACTGCCGGCAATAACTGACGCCGGTGGCGGTGACCCGTTCGCGGGGATCCGGGAGGATGTAAAGAAATGCACAAAGTGCCACGGTGAGGACGGCAACAGTTCGGCTTCCGGCATGCCCAACCTGACCGCGCAGTCACCGGAATATTTCGTGACCTCGATGAACGCCTACATCAACGGCGATCGTGCGCACAAGCTGATGACGAAACTGGCCGGTGGACTGGACGAAGCAACCCTGGAAAAAATGGCCATTTTCTACGCGGTGCAGGAACCGGTTCGCACCCAAACCACGGGCGATGGCAATGCCGATCTTGGCCGGGAGTTGTCTGAACCCTGTGCTGCCTGCCACGGCAGTGACGGCAACGCCAGCGGGGCCGATATGCCGACCCTGGCGGGACAGGATGCGCGTTACTTCATCAAGGCCATGAATGCGTACAAGGAAGGCACCCGCCAGCACGAAAAGATGTTCGAGGCAGTAGGCAACCTGAGCGACTCCCAGGCAGCGGATATGGCGGCTTTCTTTGCCTTACAGGAACCGGTGCGCAGAAACGTCCGCACACCGCTGACAACGGCGCAATGGATCGACCGCTGCGAGCGCTGCCACGGCATTGACGGCAACAGCACCGACCCGCGATTCCCGATGCTGGCAGGGCAGGACCCGACCTACCTGGCCAGCGCGCTGCAGGCGTATGCCGGCAAAGCCCGCGACAGCAGCACCATGCATGCCATGTCGAAGCCTTTGAGCGACGCCGATATCGCAAGCATCGTGGAATACTATGCCAGGAAAGAACCCCGGTCCGTGGTCTATATGCAGCTACCCTGCGAGGAACCATTGGACCAGTAACTACGATGACCGCAACTACACGAGGAGTATTCAAGCAATGAAAATCAAGTTGGTAATGGCAATGATTTTTGTCCTGCTGCTGGCAGCCGGTGCGGTGCAGGCAGGTGGCGATGCCGCAAACGGCAAGGCTCTGTCCGTGGATTGCTCTGATTGTCACGGTGAAAACGGCATGGGTGATGACGAGACGCCGGCAGTGGCCGGAATGGAAGAGGCCGCATTTATTGCCGCACTCATGGGCTATGTATCCGGTGAACGGGAAGACGAGAGCGGTATGATGGCTGACTACGCGACAGACCTCAGCGAACAGGACATGGCTGACCTGGCGGCTTACTATGTGACCCTGGGACAATAAATACGCCTGGACATACCATTGCATTAACCCGGCCCGGTGTCCGTGCACCGGGCCGCAGGGACCAAGCTACATGAACGATAAAGCCATCCACCGTCTGTACCGGCACTTCCAGGAATTGCCCATCAGCATGCGCACGCTGTTTACCGGGGCGTTGCTGGTCCTGGGCCTGGGCTACATTTTCGCCATGCTGTACATTTTTGCCGCACACTCGGCAGCGGATGGCAGACCCGGGTTGTCGGTGGATGACATCAAGATCACCTATAGCGGCAGCAAGGAAACCACGCCGCTGGAAAAAGCACTACGGGGCCCGATGTCCGGCATGCTGCCACAGAAAGACCTGGCGACCATGCTGGACTGGATTCGTAGCGGCGCCGACAAAAAAGCCTACAACGCCGGCATCGAGACCATTGTTTCCGACAATTGCCTGGCCTGCCATGACGGCAGCAATCCACACCTGAGCAACCTCGACGGGTTTGAAAACATCTCAGTGGTGGTTGCCCAGGATACCGGCGCCGACCTGTTTACCCTGGTGCGGGTGTCGCATATCCACTTGTTCGGTTTGACCTTCATCTTTTTTATCGTCGGCTTTATTTTCAGCCACGCCTACCTGCGGCCTGTCTGGCTCAAGAGCGTGATCATCATGACGCCGTTTCTGGGTGTAACGTGTGATGTGCTGGCCTGGTATGTCACCAAGGTCTATCCACCCTTTGCCTGGGTCGTGTTGATCGCAGGCGGAGCCAACGGCGTGTCGTTTGCCGTGATGTGGGTCATATCGATATACCAGATGTGGTTTTATCGTGTTCCGGAACATGTCCGGAACCGTCGCGATGATCCGGACGCTTCGTAGGAGCGGCCCATGGCCGCGATATCGCGAGCATGGCTCGCTCCCACAATAAGCAAGCCCTACGGGTGACTGGCGTAATACGCTGAAATTTCCTCGAGCAATTCGTCGCTGTAGCCTGCGCTCATTTTGTGCATCATGGAGCTGCCGCGCTCACCGTCACGGTACTGCTTCATGACCCGCAACAGGTATTCCTGCTTTTGACCTCTGAGCGCGGGGACAATCATGGTGGACTGGCCAGCGGGCTGGCCATGGCAGCGCTCACACTTGGCGATTACCGCTGTCGTCTCCTCACCGGTTCCGGTAACTGAACCGGCTGCCTGAACGGAATAGAAAGCCGCGATATTCCCGATTTCCTCATCGGTCTGGTCAGTGACCATGTCCTCGTGGCTGCGTTCGTTATCGCGATAAGCTGTGATGGCGTTCACCAGGTAGGTGGGCTCCTGGCCCGCCAGGTTTGGGATCATCGGGTCCTGGCTGACGCCGCGATCGCCGTGACAACTTCCGCAGATCGCCGTCAGGGGCTCACCGGCAGCGGGGTCGCCAAATGGCGGCGGGTCTCGCAATTCGGGGGTTTGGGAAGAAAAGTACATCGCCATTTTCTCGATGTCCACATCACCCAGGCCGCGCATCATTTCCTCTTTTTCCGCGTGGCCGCGACTGCCATCGGCATATTCCTGCGTCGCCACGATCAGGTAGACCGGCTGCTGGCCGGCCAGGCTCGGGATGCCGGGTGTGGTGCTGATGCCTCGATCACCATGGCACTCTATGCACACCGCGGCGACTTCGGCACCCTCATGGTAGGTGGACTCGCTGCTCTCTTTCACCGGCGCAGGCGCTACCGGCGAAAGGCCGGCGAAAAATCCGGCGATGTTCCGGATATCCGATTCGCTGAAGCCTCCGATCAATTCCTGCAGGGCGGCATGACGCCGGCTGCCATCACGGTACTCATGCATGGCCTCAACCAGGTAATCCACCGGTTGGCCGGCGAGGTTGGGAATTTTGGCCGTCTTGCCCTGGCCTGCCAGGGTATGACACCCGGTGCAGTTGGCTTCCACGATGGCTTTTCCGGACTCGATGTTGATTACCGTAACATCCGGTTCATTTTCGCCGCCGCAGGAGGCCACAACCAACAAGCTAACGACTCCTATCAGGATATTTTTCATAGCCATCTCACATATAGCGATTCGGTCTCTATAAGCTTACACCCCGAAGAAGCCCAGTATCACAAGCGTCAACAGGAACAGGCCAAAGGTGATCAACGTGGCGCCCAGCAAACTGGCGCTCTTGGCTTGCGGCTCGGTCGGCGCATACACCAGGTATTTGTCGAGTTCGCCGGATGCACGCAGGCGTTCATATTCGCGCCGGTGCTCGTGCTTGTATTCCTCCAGCGGCACGCGACCGGTAAACATGGTCGTGTTCTGCGGGAACTTGTCCGGCCGGAAGTGGTTGTTGAAGAAGTGCACCGTGAACAGGAACACCACCGCCAGGAAGGCTTCCTCACCGTGCACGATCGACGCGACATTGAAGGCCCAGCCCGGCAGGAACGAAGCGAAGAATATCGGGTACCACATGACCAGTCCGCTGAGGCCGATAATCGTCATACCCCAGAACGGCGCCCAGTAGTCGAATTTCTCCCAGTAGCTGTAACGGTCCAGGTCCGGGCGCGGGCCCAGGCCGAAGAACCAGCGGAACATCGCGACCGCGTCACTGAGGTCGTTCCAGTTCGGCACCAGGGAATTGGGTCCAAACCATTCGAACGTGCGCCAGTTGCGTCCAATATGGATGGCGAAGTAAATCAGGTGAATGAAGAATACGCCCATGAAGCCAATCGCGCCGACCCGGTGAATGTAGCCGGCGGTTTCCGGTCCGCCCAGGAACCGCATGATATAGGGCGCCCAGGAGCTCTCCGCGTACAACACGGTCAGACCTGTCAGGGCCAGCGTCATGATCGATATGGCGCCGACCAGGTGCGCCAGCCGCCACCAGCGTGTGAAGCGTCTGAAATGGGTTTTCGCCACCCGGCGGAATGGCTTCGGTCAGAACATGCGGCCGGTCCTTGCCTTGCTTGCGGTCCATGTACTCGCGATAAAACCACAGCGCCGAGTGCAGCCAGAAAAACGCGAACGTGCCGATCAGCAGCCCGATCATGAAGTTCTGGGCCAGCCACATCTGCGGATATTTCTCAAAATCATGCGCATTGCCGTGAGGCTGGAACGTAAGAAAGCCCTTTGTAGCGCCTTCATGACACGTCTGGCAGGTTTCCAGGCGATTGTCCGCGTGCACCGAGGAAGCCGGATTGTCCACGCGCTGGATTTGATGTGAACCGTGGCAGTCGTAACATTTGGCGGTTTCGCCATAGCCCAGCTTCGTTATCTTCCCGTGGTAAGTTTCCAGGTAGCTCTCCATCATGTCCTGGTGACAGTTACCGCAGTTTTCAGCAATCTCAACCCGGCCATCCGCTGTATGCGGTGCGCCGACGCCGTGCCTGGTGTGGCAATCGGCGCAAACCGCCGCCGCGGTATTGCCCTCGCTCCATTCCTTGCCGTGTACTGATGTCTTGTACAACTCCAGCACATCGGCGTGACAGGTTCCGCACTTATTCGGAAAGTTCAGGTAGTTTGCGGAGCGTTCTTCGCGGTCTACCGGCTTGATGTCATGCGAGCCGTGGCAGTTGTAGCAGGTGGCGTTGGTGCGCGACTGGTCGTCAATGCGCGGGCGGGCATGCATGGAATCCATGTAGCTCTGGATATGGTCCACCACCTTGTTCAGCTTGGCGCCGTCGGTAGCTGCCGCGCCGTCTTCCTGTAGCTTTCCCCATTCGTTCATATGGCACTGCACGCAGCCTACCTTGCGTTCGATGCCCTTGCGGTGAGGTACCTTGACGATATCCTCGTGGCAGCCCACGCAATCCTGCTTCCCGTGCACGCTGTCAGCGAATACACCGGCCGTGACATGCAGGTCACGTTGCTGGCCAAAGGCGTCTTCCTTTGAGAACCCGTCCTTGCCGTGGCAACGCAGACAGCGGTCATTGCTGAGCTTTGGATCAGCCGGTTCCGCTAGTACGGGGCTGGCCAGTGCGAACTGCACGACCAGTAACAGTGTCAAAACTTGCAGGATTCCTTTCAGACTGCCCGGCTGAATCATGTGTTTTCCTTTTTATTTTCGTGCCGACACACGAGGTGAGCAGCAAACAAAGTGACTGATACCCGCATCCGGGTAATAATATCAAAGCCGACTATATTTAGACGGCGTTGCCGCAATTATGACCCAGATCAGAATTGATGCAAAAGAATAGATTTATTCTGATCCAGATCGTTACCAACTGATAGAAGAGGATATGCCATGGTACCTGCAAGAAAAGTCTTCACATCCGCAGCAATCGCAGTTTTCGTCTCGGTGCTGGCTTTTGGTTTTGGCGCGCCGGTTTTCGCCCAGGATCTGAGTGATAACGAGACCTGCCTCGAATGCCACGCAGATACCGAGCGGGCGCCACCGAGCAACCCGGACCGTCCGCAGGTGCATAATCCCGCCGGCGGATTCTTCGTTGAAGACCACGCCATGTGGTCATGTAACGACTGCCATACCTACATTGTCGATCTCGAACACGAAGAATATGCCGCGGACAACGAAGTTGACTGCACCAATTGCCACGACGAGGCCCCGACCAAATAACTGACTGCACCTTGCTCGACAGAAAAGCCCCGGATTCCGGGGCTTTTTTATTGGCCAATATTTTTTATAAACAGGCGTATAAAAAAACTGTACGCCTGAATCTGAAGCTATCTATCTGATATATAGATGCTTTTTTGTATTTCCCGCCAATACTGTACAAAAAACTCATACTTGCAGCCCTCGAAAACCAGCGTTGAGCCGCGTTTCCTCTCTCTACAGAAAATTTTATCACCTTGTATTTAAAACATATTTTCTCCAACTGACGTAACTGGCATAACTATTGCATATATACAGGTAAACACGACAACTTTACGAGGTGGACCATGAACGACAAAGCCAGCATCCTCATCGTCGATGACGAAGAAGTGGTGCGCCGCAGCCATCTTAGGAGCCTGGCAGAATCAGGTTGCTACACCGAGACGGCTGAAGATGGAAACACAGCGATTCATGTCATGGAACAACGTCCTTTTGACGTGGTGCTGCTGGACCTTCGGATGCCGGGCCTGGACGGAATGGACGTCCTGAAAACCATCAAGCAAAGATGGCCCGACTTGTGAAGTGGTAGTCATCACCGGATACCCGACGATTGAAACCGCAAAGGAAGCGGTACGGCTTGGCGCACACAACTACATCGCCAAACCGGTTGGCCCCGACGATGTGATCCGGGCTGCCAACGAAGCCATGACACAGAAGCGCTGGGCAATGCGCAGCGAACAAACAGTTACCCATTGAAACAAAACCAGGAGATAAACCATGAAAACCAGAGCACAAGTACTAGTTATTGATGATGATGCAGTGGTCGGTCGCAGTTTTGAACGCGTACTTACCGAAAAAGGATATGATGTGGATACGGCACTTTCAGGCGAAGAAGGCCTGAAGGACATGGACACGAGAGAATATGACGTCGTGTTCACCGACATCAAAATGCCGGGAATCGACGGTATCGAAGTCGCGGAACGGATCAAGGCCAAATGCCCATGGACGCCGGTTGTCGTCATCACCGGGTACGGCACCGAAGAAAACGAGGCGCGTGCCCACGTGCTGGGTGTGAACGGATTTGTCCGTAAGCCCCTGACGCCGGAAATGATCGAGAGTGTGACCCTGAAAGCGCTCGAGAGTCAGCCCGAGTCACCGGTAGCCGCCAATGAAGAGGTCATTCCGGCCGAAACCCCGGTCACGGAATTCAAGGGCTGGCGGAAAGTGCTTCGGATTGTCAGAAATATCGCTTTGTTCCTGGCAGCACCTTTCATTGCCCTGAGCTATATCATAGCGTTGCCGATTGTTGGCTTTTACACTTTCGCAAAACTGGCGGTGGAAGCCTGGCAGAAAAAACGCGCCATCAACTGATGGCACGCTGACCGGGTTCCGATTTAGAGGTACTGATAGATGAAACCCGGAAATATACTTGGCTCCTTGCTACTGGCCATCGCCTTACTGGCGATGGCCTCGGCATTAAACGCCGCTGAAAACCAGGAAGAAGTTTCGAATCCTGATCTGAAATGCCTCAAGTGCCACTCCAAGAACCTCAAGAAGAGCCTGGAAGACGGCGATAAAATGTCGCTGCATATCGAGGCGGCGGATTTTGAGAATTCCGTACACAACGTGATCGGCTGCACCGGCTGCCACCGGGACGTGCCGAAAGGCAAACATCCGTCCAAGGAGCCCGTTGCAAGCCTGCGCGCCTACTCCGTTGAGCGCAACGAAACCTGCGGCCAGTGCCACGAAGATCATAGCGAGGACTACCAGGCAAGCATCCACGCCAGCCTGGTCAGGGAAGGTAACGTCGACGCCCCGGTCTGTTCGGACTGCCACGGCGCCCACTCGATCCAGCCGCGCGCAGACTTCGAACCGGTCAATGGCGAGCCATGCAGCAAATGCCACGAGGACATTTACCAGGCTTATTCACATAGCGTTCATGGCGCGGCCAGGACCGGTGGCAACCAGATTCGCGGCAAATTTGTCAAAGCGCCGATTTGTTCGGATTGCCACCAGGCACACAAGATATTGGCCGTAGCCGATGCCGACTACCTGGTCCCGACCTGCATAGACTGCCACGAGGTGGCCAAGCTGGCGCACGAGCAGTGGCTGCCAAACGCCGCCATGCACATGAAATCAGTAGGCTGTGCCGTCTGCCACGCGCCGCAAGCGGAATTGCGCGTCAACCTCCAGTTGTATGACCGGGTGCAAGGGGTGCCGGTGAAGCAGAACGTCAGTAATATAACCGTGCAGAAAACCCTGGAGGAAATTGACGTCGATGGCGATGGCCTGGATCCGGTCGAGCTCTGGAAGCTTATGCTGCACGTGGACGAGAAAGAACCGGCCAGCAACATCATTCTGCGCGGACGCCTGGAAGTCGCTTCCGGGGTGGATGCGCACCGCCTGGCAGCCAGCACGGAAGCGGTTCGTTCCTGCGAAAGCTGTCACCAGGGAAATGCCGAAGCTTTTCAGAATGTAACCGTCTCGATCAACCGGCCGGATGGGCGGAAAGAAACCTATAAAGCCAGCAACAAAGTGTTGAACTCACCTATTTCAGTGGACTCCGTCGGAGGCTTCTATGCTCCGGGCGGAACCCGGATCAAGCTGCTCGATGTCCTGTTGGTGCTCGCCCTGGTGCTTGGCCTGGCCGTCCCGGTGGGACACTGGGCGCTGGGCAGATACCTGCGCAATAAAAAAGACCGGAGTTAAAATTGATGACTACACCAGACACCAGGCACGGTAATGCCGATGCTGCAGCAAGAAAGAGTCTATCTTCACCCGGTGCCGGTGCGAATCTGGCACTGGCTGAATGCGCTGGGCTTCGTGATCCTGATCCTGACCGGGTTCCAGCTCCGCTACGTCGACCTGTTCAACCTGATGTCTTTTGAGACCGCCGTCCACGTGCACAACTGGGTCGGCTTTGCGGTCATCGCAAACTGGTTTCTTTGGTTCTTCTACTACCTGACTTCAGACAAAATCACCAATTACCACCCCGACCTCGACGCCACCGGCTTCTTCGAACGCTTCTTCCGGCAGGCCCAGTTCTATGGCCAGGGCATTTTCAAGGGTGACAAGCGGCCCCACAACGTGCAGCCGAGTGACAAATTCAATCCCATGCAGAAACTGACTTACCAGTTCATGATGTTCATCACGGTGCCCATCACGTTCCTGTCAGGACTGATGATGTGGGACGTGGCCCGTTTTGAATTCCTGATCAATGCCGTCGGCGGCATCCGCGTGGTCAATACCGTGCACGTGCTGATGTTCATCATGTTCGTGCTGTTCATGTTCGTGCACGCCTACATGGGCATGCTGGGGCCCAAATGGTCGTCACACTACAAGGAAATGTTCACGGGGTACGAAGAGCCCCACGAGTAGGAGCGATTTCAATCGCGATTGAAATCGCTCCTACTCTGATTCGTTGCCGCGGATCCGGATGTCGTATTTTTTCATCAGGGCCTGGAAATTGGTGCGCTGCATGCCGGTTTCCTCGGCCGCACGCGTGACGTTCCATTGATTGCGTTTCAGCGCCCCCAGGACGAAATGTTTTTCCACGTTCTCAACGGATTTCTGCCGGGCTATTTTCTTGATCTCCTTGAGTTCATCGGAGGTCCTGGGCGCCTCGAGATCAGCCTGCGGCAGCATGTCTATGATGTTCACCAGGTGGCCCTGGCGAATGATATCGCCGCCGGCCAGGATGACAGCCCGCTGGATGACATTCTCCAGTTCACGGACATTGCCCGGCCAGTCGTGGTTCATCAGCAGGTTCATTGCCTCGGCTGAAAATTCGGTGGGCTTGTGATTCATGTCCTCACTGAAATGCTTGAGGAAATGATTCGCCAGCGCCCGGATATCCTCCCCCCGCTCACGCAGCGGCGGAATCTCGATGGGAAAAATATTGATCCGGTAATAAAGATCCTCGCGAAACTCGCCATCGGCAACCATGCTTTCCAGGTCCTTGTTGGTGGCGGTTATCAGCCGGATATCCACCGTCTGAACACGGGTATCCCCCACGGCCTTGAATTCCCGCTCCTCGATGAAGCGCAACAACTTGGCCTGGGTGGTCAGCGAAATATTGCCAATTTCATCCAGAAACAGGGTTCCGCCGTCGGCCGATTCAAACAGACCCTTCTTGTTGGAAACCGCACCCGTGAAAGAACCTTTGATGTGACCGAATAACTCGCTTTCGAGCAGGTTTTCACTGAGGGAAGTGCAATCGACCGGAACGAAAGGCCGGTCTTTGCGCAGGCTGTTGTAGTGAATGGCGCGTGCGATCAGTTCTTTGCCGGTTCCGCTTTCACCACGAATCATCACGGTGCTGTTGGTCGGAGCGCACCGCGCTATCATCCGGTACATATTCTGCATCGGCAGGCTGGAACCGATGATGTTTTCAAAGTGATAGCTGGAGTCGTTTTCGCTATCCTGGCCCAGGCTGCCTTTGCGCAAGGCCCTCCGGTCAAATGCACGGGCAATCAGCATCTTCAGTTGATCCGGCTCAAAGGGTTTGGGCAGGTAGTCAAGCGCACCGAGCTTCATCGCCTGGACGGCGGTTCCGATATCATGCAGGCCGGTGATCATGATGACGTCGATATCCGGCCGTGCCTCTTTCACCCGGCGCAGCACTTCGATACCGTCGATTTTTGGCATCTTGATGTCGAGAACCAGGACATCATAGGCATTTTCATTGACCATTCCGAGTGCGGAAAGGCCATCGCCGGCGGTATCGATTTCGTAATCTTCATCCCGGAGTATCCGCAGGCAGCTGCGCAGGACGATCTCTTCGTCATCAACGATCAGAATTCGTCCTTTCATTCACCGCTCCCAAGCGTGTTGTTGGTATTTACTCCGAGCGGAAGGTAAATACGAAATTCCGTGCCGACACCCACTGTGCTGTCCACCTCGATTACGCCACCGTGCGCGGCAATTGTACCGTGACTGACAGACAATCCCAGCCCCGTCCCCTTACCGACACCCTTGGTGGTGAAAAAAGGATCGAAAATTCGCTGCAAATTCTCTTTCGGAATCCCGCAACCGGTGTCAGTAATCGTGATCTCGGCCATTGGGGCCGCCCTGTCGTCGCCGTCGGTCCCATGGCCCGGGCAGGTTCTGGTTTTTATGGTAATGCGGCCCGTGTGTTCGATAGCGTGTTGTGCGTTCACCAGCAGGTTCATGATGACCTGCTTCACCAGGTCCTCGTCGATCCAGACCGGAGGCAGCGTTTCGTCGAGGTCGAGAACGATATCAATATCGGCGATCTGGGCAGACTGAGCAATCAGCTGGGTTGTCTGTTCCACCAGGCTATTGAGATGGGAATACTTCTTTTCGGGTGTTTTTTCACGCGCGAAATCGAGCAGCCTGCGGATGATCACCGCGCAACGCTTGGTCTCCTGGATCACCAGGTCGAGGTCTTCGGCTTGAGGGCTGCCGTCGGGCATCTGCTTGCGTACCAGGTGCGAAAACGTGAGTACACCGGTCAGAGGATTGTTCAGTTCGTGGGCGATACCGGCAGCCAGCAGGCCTACAGACGCCAGTTTTTCACTCCGTGCAGCCTCGGCCTGTGCCAACTGGAGTTCCCGCGTGGCTGCGGCCACTTTCTGTTCGAGCGTATGCCCCCATTCCTGCAGTTCGTCACGTGACTGGCGCAGCGCTTTCGTCACGCTGTTGAACGACTCGGCCAACTGTCCGAATTCGTCTCCGCTGCGCACCGGTATCTGTTGTTCCAGGTCCCCGTCCGCCAGCCTGGCAGCGCAGTCTTTAAGATCCGCAAGTGGCCGGTAAACCGCTCGCTGAACCAACAGGCTGACCAGTATGGCCGCAAAAATGATGAAACCCAGCGCCAGCACCACGATGAAAACCGTGTTTTTCCGGATCATCTGATTGATATGGTTCAGCGGATAAACAATATCCAATACGCCCAGCACGGTTTGTTCCGCAGGGTGCGCATGGCAGCTGGCGCTCGAACAGGTCGGCTCGTTCCGGATCACCGCGGTAGTGCCCAGCATGCGCGCTCCGTCCTGGGTGGTAAAAAACCTTGGCCTGCCGAACATGGGGCTTGCCTGTCTCGACTTTTCATCCTCGTGGCAGGCCAGGCAGGCTTCCGCCTCCTGGTCCACCATTTCTCCGATTTCCTGCTTGACGGTTGAATGAATGACTTTGCCGTTCTTGCTGAGGATCCTGACCCGGTCGATATCCTCCTGGTTGCCCACGTCCCGGATGATCTGGTCAACATGCGTCGGCTGGTTCTGCAGCATCGCAAAACGCGTGCTCTTGATCACGACCTCCGAAAGCTGCGAGGCGTGGCTGATCGCCTCCCTGAGGAGCTCCTCGCGGCTGTTACGAACCACCATGAAAGTGAACAGAAACACGGCCACGCTGAGAGCGACGACCAGGTAGATTCCTACCTTTACTCTGAGGCTGCCCCGCATCATGTCCCGGATACTCCTGATCGGCGGGTCAGCGATTGTGCTGTCTGACTTGCGTTCAACACGCAATCATTCAGGCTGACGCCGCGAAACGCGTTACCGGTTAATACCAGGCCTGGAAACGCCTCGAGCTGACGGTCAATGGCCGCAAGCTTGTCAGCATGGCCCACCCGGTACTGGGGAATAGCCTTGTCGTGGCGGTAAATGCTGACAAAATCGGGCTCAGCATTGAGCCCCATGATGTCTCTGAGGTCCGACAAAACCCGGTCAAGCAGTTGATCATCCGGCAATTCCGCCATTTGGGGTGACCTCGCGCCGCCAACCATGGCCCGAAACAGCACGGACCCTTCAGGCGCCCGGCCGGGGAAAACATTGGAATCCACGACGGTGCCCAGGATGCCGCGTTTCTCCCGGGATGGAACCAGGAAGCCGAATCCATCCAGGCAGTGTCCTGCTTTTTGTTCGCTGTAACCGAGGCAGACCACGGCCAGCGGCGGGTATGGAATACCCTTGAGCAACTCCGATATTCCCGGCGCCAGGTCGCACAGGATTTCCGCCTGTGCGTGGGCGGGGGCCGCCAGGACCAGGGCGTCAAAATCTTCGCTGGACCCGTCTTCCAGGTGAAGGGTATACAGCCCGCCGCTGCGGCTGATCCCCCGGGTTGGCGAATTGACCCGCACCCGCTCCCCAAGCCGGGCTGACAACGTATCGGTCAGAACCGACATGCCGCCGGTGAAAGAGGTCAGCAGGCCGCCCGGCCCCGGTCCGGGTGTGTTCTTTTTACCGGCGCGCCGGGCTTCTTTTTGCAGCTTGATCAAGCCGAGTATCAGGCTGCGGTACTCGGATTCGACCTCGTGAATGCGGGGAAAACAACTTTTCAGGCTCATGTTCCTGGCATCTCCGGCAAAAACACCGGAGGCCATCGGGTCGATCAGTTTTTCGAAAGCTTCCCGGCCCAGGTGCCGGGTGCCAAACTCTGCCAGGGTTTCATCGGCCTTGCCGGCCTTGCGGGTGAACACCTCGCCCATCACCCGGAGTCGGCCCGGGATACTCAGCAGTTTCGATGTGAGGAACCGGGAAGGGCTTTCCGGCAACGGGTGGAGTTCGCTTTCGCTGTAGACATAGCGCTTTTTGGCCGCGACATTTGCGGATACCGGCGCCAGACCGATTTCCGCGCAAAGCTCGAGTGTCCTGGGACTCTTGTCCAGGAATGCATTGACGCCCCATTCACACAGGAAGCCTTGCGGAGTGGCTTCCGTCATGACTTTTCCGCCGGTGTGCGCCGCCGCTTCGAAGACCACTATCTCGGCGCCAGGGTCACGCACAAGGATTGCCTGCGCGGTCGCCAGCCCGGAAATTCCGGCGCCCACAATTCCTGTTTTCACTTTGTCCTACCACTGGTGATAATATTCATTCCGAATTTTACCCTTTTTAGGCTCGGGGCCGTTCAAACCTTCCGTTTAGTTGACATGAATCATAAGTATTTTGGCGGCATCAGCGTACTTTTTAACATTATTTTAAGAACTTGGAGAGTTGGCCATGATCAAGACCCGAACCGCCGGCAAATGGATTCTCCCCGCTTTGCTACCTGTTTCACTAATGGTGTTGGCTGGTTGCGCCCGCGAAGAAACCGTCAGCTTTTCCCAGGACGTGAGACCCATCCTCGACCAGAATTGCCTGGCGTGCCACCAGGAAGGCGGTGAGGGATTCGTGGCCAGCGGTTTCAGCATGATGAGCTATGAAGACCTGATGCATGGCACAAAATTCGGCCCGATGATCCTCGCCGGGGACAGCGCCGGCAGCAACATGCTCGTACTGATGGAAGGCCGTGCTGATCCATCCATCAGCATGCCCCACGGAGCAATGAAGCCGGTTGCCAAGGCAGATATTGAAACCATCCGGGTATGGATCGACCAGGGTGCAAAAAACAACTAGCGCCTGTTACCACTACATAACCAAAGAGAGAAAAAGAACATGATCAATCATCCTGAGAACAGGCATACATTCTCAAAAATAACCGCCTTACTGGCGGCTATTTTGGTTATGGTGATGGGTTCAACAGCGGTTGCGCAAGAGGAAACTCAGGACGAGGCAAAATATTCAAAAGGCGTCAAGCAGTGCATGACCTGCCACAAGGAAGGCAAAGAGCGGCCTGCGCACGAAATCTTTTTTACCGAAATGGGAATTACCGGCGATCCGGAATCCCCTTTTGCTGAAGGCAACCATGACTGTGAGGCCTGTCACGGTCCAGCCAGTCAACACTTGAAAAAACAGCCTGACGGCAGCCGTCTGCCACCCCCGGTCGTCTTCGACGACAGGACCCCGGTGGCGGAACAAAATGCCGTGTGCATGAACTGCCACAACGACAGCGGCCGTTTCCACTGGCCGGGCAGCGCCCACAACCTGGAGGGTAACGCCTGCGTTGACTGCCACGACCTGCACACACCCAACGACCCGGTACTGGCGCTGGAGACGCAGCCGGAAGTTTGTTACCAATGCCATAAAGAGCAGCGAGCGCAATTCCTGCGCCAGTCACGCCACCCGGTGCAGACCCCTTCAGCTTCCATGTCGCATGTCGGCTTGATGTCCTGCACCGATTGCCACAATCCCCACGGCGGCGCCGGGCCGGCGAACCTGATCCGCAACACGGTCAATGAACAATGCTATGACTGCCACGCTGAAAAGCGCGGGCCGTTCCTGTGGGAACACGCCCCGGTCCAGGAGGATTGCACCAACTGCCACAATCCCCACGGCTCCAATTACGAAAACCTGCTGATTTCACGCCAGCCTTACCTGTGCCAGCAGTGCCATCTCGCTTTCTTCCATCCCAGTGGGGTCTACAGCGGCACGGGCATTCCCCCGGAAGGTGCTGACCAGCGCATGCTGGGTAAACAATGCATGAACTGTCACGTACAAATTCACGGTTCCAATCATCCTGGCGGAATCCTCCAGACGCGCTGACCGGTCCGGATGAGGTGGAGGAGTAAAAAGAATGAACATCAAATCGAAAACGATTCTGAGCATCGCGGTGGGTTCCCTGCTCTCCTTGTATGGCACCACATGGGCACAGGACAGCCAGGATGCCGACGACGGGGCAGCCAGGAAAAAAGACGAAAAACTGCCGCTTATTCACAATGAGGCCACGGTCGGTGCGTATTACCTGGACCAGGACTCCTACCGTTTTGGTAAATACAGCGGACTGACCGACAAGGGCTGGTATGCGCTGGTCGACTTCAGGCTGGAGAAACGCCCGGTATGGGACAGCGGCGACACGGTTCGCTGGCGTTTGCAGGGCTGGAGGCTTGGCCTGGATTCTCGCCGACTGGTGTTTGACTACAACGAGCAAGGCACCCAGAAAGTCCGCTTTGATTACCGCCAGATCCCGAACAACCGCTTCAGCGATGGACTGACTCCTTACCGCGAAGAGAGCGCAGGCCTGTGGAACCTTGCCCCAGGCTGGGAAGTTGCCCCGGGAACCAGTAATACCCGTGGGTTCACGAACCTGGAAGCCTCGCTCGTCGATCTGAAAGTGGACACCAACCGCCGCCGCATGGATCTTGGATACGAGCGCAAGCTGGGTTCGAATTGGAAACTGGACGTCGACCTGAGAAATGAAGTCAAAACCGGAACCCGAACCCTGGGCAGCATTTTTGGCTACGACGCGGTAAACCTGCGCAGCGTCATGCTGGCGGCGCCTGTCGACTGGAACACCAACATCGTGGAAGCCATGTTCCGTTACGTCAGGGGTACCACGCAATTTGGCGCTGGGATTTATGGCTCTTTTTTTGGCAACGATGAGAAAACCCTCACGTTCCAGAACGCATATGGACACGAGTATTCGTGGGCCGACAGCGTCGAGTATCCCGGTGCACAAGGCCGGATTGCACTCGAACCGGACAATAGCTATATCCAGCTCAAGGCGTATGGCGGATTCAACCTCACCCCGACTTTCAACCTGACTGCAGATTTTTCCCACGGCGTCATGAAACAGAATGACGCACTGCTCCCCTGGTCCGTAAACCCTGACCTGCTGGTTTATGAGCCGGTTCCGCTGCAGTCCCTCGACGCCAAAGTGAAAACAACGATGTTGAACGTTCGCTTGACCGGTCAACTGTCACGGCGCCTCGGGTTGCGCGTCAACTACCGCTACGATGACCGCGACAACCAGACACCAAGGGAAGTTTACCCTTACATCGGCGGAGATTCACAGAATCAGCCCCCCTACATAGAGGGCCGAATTAACCTGCCTTACAGCTACACACGAAATGAAGGCGATGCGGTGGTGACGTGGCGTGCCGCGAGATCCATCCGGCTCAAGGCCGGCGTTGAATACCGTGACTACAAGCGGGATTACCAGGAAGTCGCAGAGTCCGATGAACTTACCTGGCTGGCTGGAATCTCTTTGCGTCGCTGGAGCAAGGGTTCCCTGAATTTTGATTACCGCAATTCGAATCGGGACATTTCCCGCTATAACGGCAACGTGCCGTTGGTCGCCTCCCATGTACCCGGTGTAATCGGCCCGGATGAGTGGCAGAACCATCCCCTGCTGAGAAAATACTTCCTGACCAATCGTGATCGGGACGAGTACCGCTTGCGGGCGGACTTGGCACCCGTCGATGAATTGAACCTCGGCTTCTCACTGAGTCAGGCAAAGGATACCTATGACGATCAGTACCTGGGCCTGAACGAGGCCAAGGTCGTCAGCTGGACCATCGATGGCGGCTGGTACCCACGTGAAAAAATTTCCCTGACCGCTTTCTACACCAACGATCGATATGACTCCTCACAGTCCGGCCGCGTTTTCAGCAGCGATCGCCATGTTTACGACCCCGACAGGGATTGGTGGGTTAATTTCAAAGACAAGGTGAACACCTGGAATGCCGCCATTACCTTTTCCGACGTGGGTGATGGCATGGGCTGGAAAGGCCTCGACCTTGGCGCGGATTACACGTATTCAAACACCGTAAGCAACATTGCCGTAACCGCCGTTACAGCTGAAACGGCACCTCTGCCTGACCTGGTGGCCAAGATGCGCAGTTTCTCTTTCTGGGCCAGCATGCAGACCGGCACACGTTCCAGCATTCGCCTGACGGCGGAGAAGGCCGACCTGAAATCCAGTGACTGGGGCCTGGACTACGTGGCGCCGGACACGCTCAAGAATGTCCTGCTGCTGGGTCAAAGCGCTGCCAACTACGATTTATGGCTGATTTCGGGTTCCTGGACATACAGGTTTTAACTATGAATACCATCCTTGCTGATATCGTCATTGTCGGAGCCGGCGGCGCCGGCCTGCGTGCTGCGATCGAGATAGCACAATCCAACCCGGAACTGGAAGTCGCACTGGTTTCCAAGGTCTACCCGATGCGCAGCCACACGTGCGCGGCAGAGGGCGGCGCGGCTGGAGTGAAAGGGGCCGACGATTCGCTGGAGATGCACTTCAACGACACCGTCAGTGGCGGAGACTGGCTGTGCGACCAGGAAGTGGTCGAATATTTTGTCAGCCAGGCGTCCCGTGAACTGATTCAACTGGAGCATTGGGGCTGCCCCTGGAGCCGCGACGACGATGGTTCGGTCGCCGTGCGGCCGTTTGGCGGCATGAAAAAAGAACGCACCTGGTATGCGGCGGACAAAAGCGGGTTCCATATCCTGCACACGCTGTTCCAGACATCGCTGCAATTCCCCACGATCAAACGCTACGACGAATTCTTCGCCATCGACCTGCTGCACAGGAACGGCAAGTGCCGGGGCATGGTGGCGATGGAAATGCGCAGCGGCCGCTTCTTCAGTTTCCAGGCGCCGGTTGTCATCATGGCCTCAGGCGGTGCCGGGCAATGTTTTCCGTTCACAACCAATGGCGCGATCAAGACAGGCGACGGCATGGCGATGGCCTACCGTGCGGGCGTGCCGCTCAAGGACATGGAATTTGTCCAGTACCACCCGACCGGGCTACCCGGCACCGGTATTTTGCTGACCGAAGGCTGCCGGGGCGAAGGCGGTATCCTGGTCAACAAGGACGGCTATCGATACCTGCAGGACTACGGCATGGGCCCTGAAACACCCCTGGGACAGCCGGTGTTCAAAACCATGGAACTGGGACCGCGGGACCGCCTGAGCCAGGCCTTCTGGCATGAACAGAAGAAGGGCAATACGGTTGAAACCCCCTGGGGTGACTGCGTGCTGCTGGATATGCGTCACCTGGGCGAAAAAAAGATCAACGAACGCCTGCCGCTGGTGCGTGAACTGGCCTCATCCTACGTGGGCCATGACCCGGTGACTGACCCGGTGCCGGTGCGCCCCGTGATCCATTTCATGATGGGCGGAATCGACTGCAACATAAATGGCGAAACGCCCATGCCCGGTCTCTACGCGATCGGTGAAGCCTCCTGTTCCGGGCTGCACGGCGCCAACCGCCTGGGTTCGAACTCGCTCACCGAGTTGCTGGTTTCCGGGAAGCGCTCCGCGGAGCGGGCGTCTGCCTATGCCCAGGAAGCGGGCAAACGCGAAGAGGACGCTGGTATAACCGCCCAGGCGGAAGCGATTGTCACCTGGACCAGGGAACTTCTTTTGCAAAGCGGTGGTGACGAGTCAATCGCCGGGATCCGCAAGGAAATGCGCAATACGCTGGAGGAAGGCGCCGGAATTTACCGTGACGAGGAAGGCACAAAAGATACCTGCCACAAAGTGGCCGGGCTGAGGGAGCGATACAAGGCAATCCAGGTAAACGACAAGAGCAACGTGTTCAACACCGACCTGCAAAGCGCCCTGGAATTGCGCAATCTGCTGGATGTCGCTGAAACGATCGCCGAAGCGTCGCTGGAGCGGCGTGAATCGCGCGGAGCGCACCAGCGGCTTGACTATACCGAACGTGATGACGAGCACTTCCTGAAACATTCACTGGCTTTCCGGCAGCCCGATGGCCGGCCACGCATCGAGTGGCTGGACGTGACCATTACCCGCTCCCAGCCCGGGGTGCGTGATTACTCGGGGAGTAAAGCCAAATGAGCATGCGGCAGATGGAACTGGAAGTGATGCGTTATGATCCCGAGCGGGACGAACAACCACGTTTCCAGAAGTATTCGGTACCGTGCGTCGATGACTGGGCCATTCTGGACGCACTTAATTACGTCAAGGAAAATATCGACACGACGCTGGCCTACCGCTGGTCCTGCCACATGATGGTCTGTGGCAGCTGCGGCATGATGGTCAACGGTGAGCCCAGCCTGACCTGCAAGACCTTCATCCGCGACCTGCCCGACCACGTGCGCATCGAACCGTTGGCAAATTTCCCGATCGAACGCGACCTGGTCGTGGTGCTGGACGATGTGATGGAAAAACTGCGGATGGCCAAGCCTTTCATCATTCGCAAAGACCCGCCGCCCCAGGACCAGGAGTTTATCCAGTCTCGCGCGGCGTTGTACAAGTTCAAGCAGTACACGATGTGCGTCAATTGCATGTGTTGCTACGCAGCCTGCCCCCAGTACGCCCTGGATTCATCGTTCATCGGCCCCGCCGTGCTTGCGCTGGCGCACCGTTACAACATCGACTCGCGTGACCAGGGCAAGTCCGAGCGCCTGAACCTGCTGGCTGACCACGACGGGGTCTGGGAGTGCTCTTTTGTCGGCGCCTGTTCCGAGGTTTGCCCCAAGAGCGTCGACCCTGCCGCCGCGGTCCAGCAAATGAAAATTGACGGTGCCAAAGAGTGGTGGAAACAAAAACTGGGAGGAGCAAAATCATGAGCCGCCAGCCTTATGTCCGTCCCATTTCGAAAACCACCTGGTACATGCGTAACGGGCGGTACAAGCGCTACATGCTGAGGGAAGTTACCTGTCTGCTGGTAGGGCTGTACAGCTTTCTGGCCATTTGGGGACTCGCGGCGCTTGCAGCGGGGGCGGATCACTGGGGTGCTTTTCTGAAAACACAGCAATCACCCGGCCTGGCAGTCTTCCACGCTGTCATACTGGTGTATTTCCTGGTTTACATGACATTCGACTGGTTCAAACTCGCTCCCAAGGCCATGGCGGTTCAAATGGGTGAGAAAAAGCTGCCGGACCAGTACATTGTGATTGCTCACTACGCAGCCTGGGCCATAGTTTCGCTGTTCGTTTTCTGGCTTGCTGGAGTAATCTGAGATGGCCATAGCAAAAAAAGCATTTGTCTGGGGGCTGTTCGCGGCCGGAGGAACGGTATCCGCATTTATCTTTCCGGTCTTGATCACTTTGTTTCTCCTGATGGCATTAGGAAAGGTGCCGGAAGGCCTGCAATATGAAAATATTCACGCTTTTGCATCAAGTTTTATTGGAAAAGCAAGTCTGTTCATCGTAATCTCCCTTTCTTTGTGGCATGCTGCACATCGCCTGCGGGTCGTGTTTCACGATTTCGGGGTGAGATTAGACAAGGCAGTTGCTAATGCCGTCTACCTGGTGGCCTTGATCGGCACCGTGATGACGGCTTTTTATTTATACAAGATTTGATCAACGATGAACGATGACTCGAGAGCAGTAGCAGAAAGTTTTGATTACGCCGTCGGTGGGTATTCCGCATTGGAATCCCGGCCAAAGGCCGTTGTCTCTTCCCCGGAAATCCCGGAATACCTGCAGGACACCTACTGGTGGGCTTACCTCCATCCGAAGTCATTCTATTTCTTTGAACGGGAATGGGTGGTTAACCTGATCCTGTGGGGAAACATGAAGCGGCTGACCGAGTCGGTGCTGCAGGAAATGTCGCTCAAACCGCAAAGCCGGGTTCTCCAGGTTGCCTGCGTTTACGGTGATTTTTCCAACCGGGTGGCGAATCACCTTGGAAAGTCCGGTTCACGGCTGGATATCGTCGACGTGGCGCCTATCCAGATAGAAAACATCAAGGAGAAAATCGCTGGCCATAAGAACGTTGGCGTCCACCACCAGGACTCCACTTCGATGAACTTTCCGGCCGCGAGTTATGACCAGACGGTGGTCTTTTTTCTGCTTCACGAACAACCTGAATATGCCCGTCGCAAGACCATCGAAGAAGCCATTCGCGTCACGCGCCCGGGTGGGAAAGTCATATTCGTCGATTACCACGGGCCAAAGCGAAGCAACCCGATGCGCTACGTGATGAAGCCCATCCTCAGCTTGCTGGAGCCTTTTGCGATGGACCTCTGGCGTGAAGAGCTACCGGCATACATGCCCAAGAGCGTCAAACCCGGACAAATCAAGAGTGATTTTTACTTCGGCGGGCTGTATCAGAAAATTGTCCTGACGGTTTAACGCCGACGAATACGCAGGAGCAAGTTCATTCGCGATTGAAATCGCTCCTACGCAGACTGTTTCCCGCGTTTTGTCAGCAGGTATAAAACACTGCCCAACAGCATGAATATGCCGGTGACCACCCAGGATTTCATAGAGGCGTGGGTAGTCAGCCAGATGCTGACAACCAGCGCGACAACCGGAATGACCATTCCGCCATGCAGCCTGAACTGCCCTTCGTACTCACCCAGTTTACGATTCAATACCGGGAGAGTGGCGATGCACAGCACGTACACCATCAGGCGAACGACCGTGCTCATCGCAGCCAGCCAGACAAACCTTCCACTCAGTGCCAGCACGAGCGCGAAAAGCGCATAAAAGTAGATCGACTTCGCGGGCGTGTGAAACCGCGGGTGCACATCACCAAACCAGGAAGGAAGGCTGCCCAGGTGGCCCATGGCATACAGCATCCGGGGCGCCGAAAGCATGCTCGCCAGGTTGTTCCCGCTGATTGAAAACACCGCGCCCATGGTCAGGATGGCAGCACCCATCGTACCCATCAGTATGCCGGCTACATCGGCCAGCGGCGTTTTGCTACCTTCGGCGCCGGGCAATACCGAGATCGTAACGACCTGGATCAGGAAGTAAAAGACCGTGATGGCCAGTATGGTTCGCACCAGGGCCAGTGGAATATCGCGCTTGGCATTACGCGCCTCTCCTGCCGGAACAACGGCGCCCTCGAATCCCACGAATGCGTAGAAAATGATCAGCATGGTTTCACCCATGGAGTCCAGGGGTGGAATTTCAGCCGAGGTAAATATTTCCGGGTTGGTCTGGCTGATGCCGAGAAACACCAGCAATACCAGGGGCAGCAACTTCAGTACGGTCAGCGCGAAAATGGCCAGCATACCCTGGCGGATTCCGATCACGTTTATCGCGGTCAGCAATACGCAGACGAGGCCGACGGCAACTGTGTGCCAGGTGCCATCGGTTAGCGGGGACCAGAACCAGCCGGCGTAAGTCACCATCAGGTGAGAGTTGGCCGCGAAGGCTGCAGCCCGGGAAAGCGTCAGCAACCAACCGGTCTGGAAGCCGACAAAAGGGCCGAATGCCTCGGTGGCGTAGACCACCGGCCCGCCGGTGTTCTGGAAGTAACTCGCGACCCGGGCGAAAACAAAAACAATTGCCATGATCAGCAAACCGCACGCCACATACAACCAGGGGCTGAACAGCCCGGCACGCGCGACCGCGATGGCGGGAAGGGCGAAGATGCCGGCGCCGATGGTGCCGTTGAGCGCAATGGCACCGAATCCCAGCTGGCTGATTTCCTTTCTGAGCCCGGATTCCCCGGTTTGGGTCAGTTCCGCGCGCTTGCGATCACTCACAGGAACAATGAACCGTTCACCAGAAAATGCGTTCCAATACTCGCGAAATATCCCAGCACGATAGCCCAGGACCACTTCAGGTGGCCGAAAAACGTGTATTTCCCGCGTGCCGTACCCATGACCGCCACGCCGGCGGCGGATCCGATCGAAAGCATTGATCCGCCCACGCCGGCGGTCAGGGTCACCAGCAGCCACTGACCCATCGACATCTCCGGATTCATCTCCAGCACGGCGAACATGACCGGGATGTTGTCCACAATGGCCGAGGCGAACCCGACGATGACATTGGCGGTCGTATGGCCCAGTCCGTCGTACATCAGCCCGGAGCCTAACGCGAGATAACCGAAGGCGCCGAGGCCGCCGACACACATGATCACTCCGTAGAAAAACATCAGGGTGTCCCACTCCGCGCGCTGCAGATTGTGGAAGATATCGAAAACCATGCGGTTCTGAGCCGGGTCACTTTGATGCACTGCCTCCACGCCCAGGGGGGAGGGTGCGGACATTTTGAACGCCTCCCCGCTCGTCAAGCGGAGGTCCCGCTGCTGCAGGTAATATCCGAAAAGCTTCAGAAATCCCAGTCCGGTCATCATGCCGAGTACCGGCGGCAGGTGGAGAATATTGTGAAAGGAGACCGCCATCGTGATGGTCAGGATGAACAGGCCTACAACGACCCAGGCGCCATGCTGGAGCTCAGCTCTTTCGGTGACTGCCTCAGGCTGGTCCCTTCCCACTGCAAAGCTGAGTATCACGGCGGTAACCAGCCAATTGACCAGTGACGGGATGAACAAGGCAAAAAAGTCCTGGAACTGGACGATGCCTTTTTGCCAGACCATCAGCGTGGTGATGTCGCCGAACGGGCTGAAGGCGCCGCCCGCGTTGGCTGCAACCACGATATTGATGCAGGCAACGGAAATGAACCGGATATTGCTTCCACCCACCGCAACCGCAACTGCGGCCATCAGCATCGCGGTGGTCAGATTGTCGGCAATCGGAGAAATCAGGAACGCCAGTGCGCCGGTAATCCAGAAAATCTTGCGCAGCGAAAACCCCTGGGTGACCAGGCGAACCCGCAGAACATCAAAAATTCCCCGCTCTTCCATCGTGTTGATGTAGGTCATCGCAGACAGCAGGAACAGGAACAGTGCGGCGAACTCCAGCAGATCATGCTCGAATGCCTCATGGACCAGATCGGAATCACCAGACTGGGCGAAAGCGATCGCGACCAGCACCCATATCAGGCCGGCGGCGACAATCACCGGCTTGGACTTGCGCATATGCAGCACTTCCTCGCCGATCACCAGCGAGTAGGCGGCTATAAATATCACCACGGACAGGATGCCGGCCCAGTGGCCGGTCAGGTTGGTGATCTCCAATGCGCCCTGCGTCGAGGCCAGTGCGACCGCCGGGAGCATCAGGACAAACAGGCTGAGGCCGGCGGCTTTTAAGAGGAACGTGTGATTTCGGGAGTCAGTCATGCATGGATTCCTGGCTGATTTAGATCGCCCTATCTTTGACTGTGGGTGTTGGTGCGTCAAGCAAATCCGGCGATGCGGTCGATCGTCCAGAAGGCTGCCAGCGAGCCGATGATATACACCGGAACGCGCCACGCCCATTGCGGCCAGGTGAGTCTTCCCAGCACAAACCAGACCAGGAGCACGGCGGTGATGAACACCAGCTGTCCCGCTTCAACCCCCAGGTTAAAAAACAACAACGCCAACGGAATGGCGTTTTCCGGCAGTCCGATTGCACTCAGTGCCCCGGCGAAGCCGAATCCATGCAAAAGCCCGAACGTAAAAGCAACCAGCCATGGCCATTGCCTGGTGATTCCCGGCCGGCCCTGCCGCCAGTGAACAATCTCCATGGCCACGAACAGGATACTGAGCGCGATGACGGCTTCCACCGGCTTTTGAGGCACGTGCACCCAGCCCATGGTGGCTGCCGCCAGGGTCAGGCTGTGCGCCAACGTGAACGCAGTGATGGTCCAGATAAGTTTGCGCTTGCCGGGAACCAGCAGCAGCAAGGCGAGCACGAACAGCAGGTGATCCACGCCCAACAGGATGTGCTCGATACCCAGCAACATGTAGGTCGAAGCGACCTGACTCATGGATTCGGAATCAGTCAATTCGAAACCGGGCCGGGCCGGCGTCAGCCTTTCGACCTGCGTGGTGTCATCCAGGCGCTCGAAACGAGCCAGGGCGTCGATTACCGTGGAGGACAAGCCGCTGATTTCAACCCGTCGCCCGGTGATTCCACCCGGGCAGACTACGTTCCATCGTTCAACATGGGTGCCATCTTCCTGCCAGGTAAGGGGATTGTCCGCTTGCCGGCAATTGTCCGGCATTTGCACCTCGATCCCCAGGCTAAGATCACCGAGCGCGGGCACTCTCCACAGGACTTCGAATTGTTCGTCGGCGGATTGATGTATACGCAGGTAAGCGGGACGGACTTCATGCGCTTCAGCCAGCCCTGCGAGAACCAGCACCAAAAAAACCGAAAGAATAAACCGCTTCATGGTTGCCCCGAACCTTCAACATCAGCCAGGGGTTCAACCTCGATGGTGTAGTTCTGTGCAAGGCGATCGTACAAATTATCGATGGATTCGCGCCGCTGCCGGCTCATCCAGTCACGCTGTACTTCTTCACGAACCTCGACCAGTTCCGGGACCCGCCCTGCGATCCGTTCGTCAACAATCACGGCGTGCAGGCCATACCCGGACTCGACCGGACCGCTCCAGCGACCGGTCTCAAGCCCCTGCAGACCATCGGTAAAAACCGTCCCGAACAGGCGGGCGATTTCATCCTCGCGCATATCCCGAAGCGTGGACGGCAAGGGTAGCGGATCACCATTATCTTGCCAGAGGTCTTCCCCATCATCCGTCGAAACGTTCTGCAGAAACGTCAGCACATCCTGTTGTGCCGCCTGGCCCCGGCGGTCGGTGCTGAAGTAGACCTGGCGCAGGGAAAACTGCGGCTGAAGCATGTACTCGGTCCGGTGCTCGTCCAGGTAGGCCTGCAACTGCTCATCGTTGGGCGGCACCAGTGCGGCCACATCCTCCACCAGCATTTCGAGCTTCTGACGCAGGCGCCGGCGGATCACGATGTCGTCCTGGTCCAGGCCCATGTTCCTGCTCTCGCGGTAGGCGATCTCCTGCCGGATATAATCCTGCAACAGGCCCTGGAATTCTCCCGGCGTGGGCGGTCTTTTCCAGGTGCGGGAAAACGTGTTCAACAGGTTTTCCTGCTGTCCCTTGCTGATGAAAATTTCATCAGCAGCGCTGCCTTTGCCGGCGACCGAGTTGTAGACGAGAAATATCAGGCCGCCGAGCAACAGGAAATGGATAAGAGGCTCTCTCAACCACTTTGACATGTTCACACTCTCCGAATCAAAAATGCCGGCGCCGGAACTTCGGCGCTCGCCACCACAACGTGTTAAATCAGGATTTAATCTTTCGCGTGAAATTCGAGCGCCTGTTTTTTCTGCAGACCACGAATGATGCTTAAGCGATAGGCCACGTAGTACTTGACGATATTGGCGACGTATTGCACGGTTTCGCTGCCGATCTCGCGCGCCGCAATGATTTCCACGTTATCGAACCAGAGGTTGGGGTTGTAGCCCTGCTTTTCAGCCTTGAGCCTGAGGTCCGCCACCCTGGCCGGGCCGGCGTTGTAGGATGCCAGGGCAAAAAGAGTCTTGTTGACGGTATCCATTTCGGGGTCATTGAAATAGCGGTTGCGGATAAAATCGAGGTATTTGACTCCGGCGTGGATGTTGTCTTCAGCCTTTGATATGTCGGGTATATCGACATTCCGGTCCGCCGCGGTGCTCGGCAATAATTGCATGATCCCGATCGCACCCTGTTTGCTGCGTGCACTCTGACGCAAGCCGGATTCCTGGTAACCCTGGGCGGCGACCATCAGGTATTCGATGCCGTACTCCTCTCCATACTTTTCAAAAATATCGACCACTTCCTCGAAGCGCTGGTAATCTTCCGCATCCAGCGCATTCTGCGACCAATCAAAATCCCTGAGATAGCGATTGATCAGGATATTCCCTTTCAGCGTTCCCTGTTTGTGCGATTTCAAAAACTCATTCATTGCGGATTTCAATTGCGGACTGTTTTTGCGAAAAGCGTAGCCAATTTCTCCGCCGGCGCGGAATACGATATCGTCACGTACGACCAGGTTCTCGAATACATCAGCAAAAATCCTCGCCTTGTAGTCATCGACAACCGCCCATTCCAGGGAGCCGCCATTCACCATTTCGAGGATATCGTCATCCTCCAGGATTTCAGAAACGTCCTGGATTCTTAGCGGTTCAATGCCTTCGTCCATGAACTGGCGGTTCAACGCATCCAGGCTGGTACGATAGCTGCTGGAAGCCCTGACATAGAGGTCCCGACCTGCCAGATCTTCTTTCGATGAAACGGCAGGAGCGGATGGCCCGGTGACCAGCACCTCGGAAATCCCGCTGAATACCGGATCTGAAAAATCAACAAGTTCGCTGCGTTCCGGCGTGATGGTCAGCCCGGCCGCCGCAATATCGCCACGGCCGTCCAGCAGACCTGGAATCAGCTCATCACGTGAAACCGGTACGAAAATCACGTGTACCCGCACCGTCTTTTTGCCCGCGTCCCGGTTAACCTGGTCTTCGAACATCTTGAACAACTCGTAGACGATTCCGGCTTCCTGTCCGTTTTCTATGAAGTACGTACCCAGGCCATAAATGGTCAGAACCCGGATGACGCGTCTTTCGATCATCCCGTCCAGATCGCCGGACCAGGGCTTGGTCAAGAACAGGGATGCCCAGTTCTGCCTGGATTTGTTCGAGTGAGGGCCGGGACGGTACCTCGGCGCCAGGGGACGATTCTGCGGATAACCCGGGGCTGCCTTGATCCCGCCCGGAACCTTGCGAACCGGAATCATCACAGGCTGTGAGCGCCAGGGCCAAAAGACAGAGTGTGAAATTTCTGAACAGGTGCATACTTTTCGGTTAACCGGTTTGGGGTGTTGATGGCATCTTATCCAATTTGATCCTGGCGTGCCGTGATTATTTGTCACTCAATTCGGTTCGTCGCAAAAAAGAAAAAATGAATTTTCCAGTGTTGTTCGCTTATTCAGCAACTTGCCATTTGGACCTGATATTGCCCTTGAGAAAACCCCTCTAACTTAACCGAAACAAGCGTTGACATCACAGGTTCTCAGGAGTAATTTTAATATCCCGTTAGACGAAACCCACCGGCCGGACGGCCGACCCGTCGAAAGGCAGTGGAGGGTAACAGAAAACGGATAAAGTGTTCACGTGGTGCTGAACATGTCACCTGGGCCGGGCTCTGCAAACGCCGGTCGTACCACAGAAGGGTGACTCGAAAGGGAGACGCGATCCCTTGAGATAGACGCCAGGAGGTGCAAGCCTCACCAGGTCGAAAAGACCCGAAGCAGGTAAAACTGCAGCAAGGTCTGAAAGGTCGGGAAAGCTCAGGCTTTGGACGACCGGGGTCGAAGGCTGCTCAGGCAGCGGTAGATCCGGAACTCGAAAGGCGCAAGCCGGAAGAGTCGAAGGGTGGAAAGAACGCAAGTTCCGGAAACCGACGAGGATACGGGCGCAACCCTGTGGAATCGGATGACCGAAAGACGTCGATAAAGAAGGCGGGAGTAGAAGTCCCGCGACCGGAGCCCGGGAGCAGAGAGCCGAGGAACCGGACAGAGTTGGAAAGGCCTAGGAGGATCTGCAGTCCACCATAAGCGGAGTTCCGATACTTCTACACGAGAGAGGAGGCTTACGCCTCCTCTCTTTTTTTGTCTGAAGACTTCTCCTATTCGTACTACAATTGTCCCCCGCGCATTCTCAGGGCCAATGATGAACGATTCACCAGCCAGCCGTATCGATTCCACTGCACCGGTCATCCGTATCAGGGACCTGGTCTTCCGTCGTGGCCGTAAAACCATCCTGGATGGCATCAACATGGACATACCGCGCGGATCCATCGTAGCTTTCATGGGTCCCAGTGGCGCCGGCAAGACCACCATTCTCCGGCTGATATCGGGCCAATTGCGCCCGGACGAAGGAACGGTAGAAGTTAACGGCCAGTTGATTTCCTCGATGTCAGACCGGGAATTGCACCATTTCCGCCGCAATATCGGGGTGCTTCTGCAGGATGGCGCCTTGTTCACAGACCTGACCGTATTCGAAAATATTGCCACGCCCGTGCGCGAGCATACCAATCTTCCGGAAGCGCTGATCCGTCGCCTGGTGATGTGCAAGCTCAGCGCAGTCGGCCTGGGCGGTATAGAAGAACGCATGCCGCACCAGCTTTCGGGCGGGATGGCCAGGAGGGTTGCATTCGCCCGCGCCGTCGTTCTCGATCCGGACATCATGCTCTATGACGAGCCGATGACCGGGCTGGACCCGATCGCGGTCTCGACCATCCGCACGCTGATGCGTGAAACCAATGACGCACTCGGACTGACCAGCCTCGTGGTTACGCATAACGTGTTCCAGATGAGCCGGCTGGTCGATTATTGTTATATCATTGCCTCCGCAAAGATTGCCGGTGAGGGCCCTCCGGCTGATCTGGGCAGCAGCGATGACCCGGGCGTCGACCAGTTCATGAACGGCAAAGTCGAAGGACCGATCCCTTTTCACTATCAACCACCGGGTGCGCCCTGGGGATTACTGGACTGACATGCAGGAATCGATCCCGCTGATTGACCGATTTACCGGGCCGGTTGCCCAGGCCGGGCAGTGCCTGCTTTTCCTGTTCCGCATGCTCGCGGGTGTCCGTTTCAGCGGCTCCCAGATTCTTACGGTGTTGCAACAGACTTACCTGATCGGGGCAAGGTCCCTGGTCATCATCATGATTTGCGGGTTTTTTGTCGGCATGGTGCTGTCCCTGCAGGCGATCAATGCACTGGAGCAATTCGGTGCATCGGACCAGGTCAGCCTGCTGGTCGGCAAATCCCTGTTCCGTGAACTGGGTCCGGTGTTAACCGCTTTGCTGTTCGCGGGACGGGCCGGCACATCGATCACGGCTGAAATCGGCCTGATGAAGGCCACCAACCAGATCGAAGCCATGGAACTAATGGCAATTGATCCGATCCAGCGTATCGCGCTGCCGCGTTTCGCGGCCGGCGTTATCTCGGTGCCTTTGCTGACAGCGCTGTTCAATGCACTGGCCATCCTGGGCAGCGTGGTTTTCTCTATCGGCGTGATGGGCCTGGATGCCGGCATTTTCTGGAGCAAACTTCAAACCGGTATTTTCTTTGAAAAAGATTTCCTGGGCGGAATCTACAAGAGTGTGGTGTTTGGCGGAACGATCAGCCTGATCGCGGTCTATTTCGGCTACTCTGCAAAACCGACCGGGTCCGGTGTGGGCACGGCTACCACCAATACAGTCGTCCTGAGTTCCGTACTGGTTCTTATTTTCGACTTCATCATGACGTCATTCCTGACTTGAGGTAACGATATGCGTGCGAACTACAGAGTTGAATTCGCATCCGGGGTTTTTCTGCTGCTGGGCATTGCCGCCCTGGTCTGGCTCGCCACCCGGGCCACGGACTACGGCCAGGATATCGGCAAGGAAACGTACAATATCAGTGCGCGGTTCACCAATGTTGCTGATTTGCGCGACCGCGCCCCGGTAAAGATCGGCGGCGTCACGGTAGGCATGGTTGAATCAATTACCCTGGATCCGGTCTCATTTGAAGCCGTGGTAGAAATGAGCGTGGCTTCCCGGTTTGACGAGATTCCATCAGACACCAGTGCTTCGATACTGACGTCAGGTGTGCTTGGAGACCGCTACATCGGCCTGGAGCCGGGAGGAGCACCGGATATGCTGGCCGACGGTGATGAACTGTTCATCACCCAATCAGCCCTTGTTCTCGAACAGATTATCGGTAAATATCTGTTCAACACCGGATCAGACAAAGAAGAATGATGAAATCACTGTTAGCCATTGCACTGCTCCTGCTCGCCGGAACCGGGGTGGCGGGCGCGTACCCGCCAGATCAGCGCGACCCGCTGACCATTATCGAAGAGACGACTGCCAGCATCCTTTCCATTCTCGATGAACGCAGGGAAGAGTTTACAGCGAATCCGGTCTTGCTCCAGGACGTCGTGCGTGAAGACCTTCTCCCGCTGCTTGACCTGAATTATTCAGCGCGCCTGATCCTGGGGAAATCGGGCAAGGGAGTCAGTCCCGAACAACTGGAGTCGTTTTCCCAGGCCATGAGCAGTGTCCTGGTTAACCGCTACGCGGACGGATTGCTCGAATTCCGGTCAGACAAGCAGGTGGAAGTGCTTCCGCTGAAGGGTAACAACACGGACAAACTGACCCGGGTCCGGACCCGCATCGCGCTGGAAAATGGCGGATTTACCCCCGTGGACTACGCTTTCCGGAAAACGGATGAGGGCTGGAAAGCCTTCGATGTTACCGTCGAGGGTATTTCTTACATCATCACGTTTCGTAACCAGATTTCACCCCGCGTCGAGGCGGATGGGATTGACAAGGTGACGGAAGAAATCCGCAGCGGAAGCATCCAGCTCAGTGATTGACAGCCACTCCATCGAAATCGGTGAAGACGGTTGTGCCACACTTGCCGGCGCACTGACTTTCGAGTCAGTGGCCGGACTGTTCGGTGAAACTCAAAGACTGTTCCGAGGCCCGCAACCCGTTACGCTGATCGACCTGTCAAACGTGACCAACGCCGACAGCGCCGGACTGGCCCTGTTGCTCGAATGGCAGGCCATGCAACGCGCGGCATCCCGGAACCTGGAAATCAGCAACGCGCCGCCCAGCCTGATCAGCCTGGCCCGGTTGTGCGAAGCGGATGAGGTGATGAACCTGAACGGCAGGGGCTCGCAGCAATGAACAGGCAACGGGCTTTTTTCCTGTTCGCCCTGCTGGTCCTGATGTCAGCCCTGAGCGGTTGCGCCAGCCAGAACGCGACTCTGACAGACCCCGAAGACGATCCCTGGGAAGCCTACAACCGGAAAATTTTCTCCTTCAACATGGCATTGGACGAGGCGATCGCCCAGCCGGTGGCAAAAGGCTACAACGCCATCGTTCCGGAAACGCCCAGGCGCGGGATCAGGAATTTTTTCAATAACCTGTCCTACCCGGTGACTTTCCTGAATCTGCTGGCACAAGGCAAAATTGAAGACGCCCTGACCGCAACGGGCCGTTTCCTGATGAACTCCACTGTCGGCGTCCTGGGTTTTGTCGACGTTGCCACCAAGGTGGAAATCCCTGATTATGATGAAGATTTCGGCCAGACCCTGGCGGTCTGGGGATGGAAAAACAGCCGCTACCTGGTGATGCCGGTATTTGGCCCCTACACGGTCCGTGATTTCATCGGCCGCAGTTTCTACGGCTATTTTCACCCGATCAGCTTATGTCGCCCGTGAATACAACAACTACATACCGATGGTCGTGGACCTGATCGCACTGCGCGCCGAACTGATGCCCTTCCAGGCGGAACTGGATAGCCGCGAACGACCCGTACGTGCTGGTGCGGGACGTCTACCTGCAAAATCGCGAATACCGTATCTTATGACGGCGATCCACCGGAGACCGATTACGACGCATTATTGGAAGAGTATTGACCTGCTGGGGTAAGCTGGACCCCGTGACACCATTGAAAAAAAGCCTTTGCCTGTTGTGCTTGCCCATCGCAGCATTGCTGCTGATGCCAGGCTGCGACAACCCGCCTCCAGATCCGGAAGCAGGGCGCCCTCTGAACACATACCGTCATGCCATGGACGGTGCGCCCAGCAGCCTTGACCCGGCCCAGGCCTCCAGCATTTATGCAAATTTTCTGGCCGTCAACCTGTACGACACGCTCTACCGGTACAAGTATCTCGCCCGCCCTTATGAACTGGAACCAAACCTGGCAGAGGGACTGCCCGAGGTATCCGCCGACGGGCTGATCTACACGATTCGCCTGAAGTCCGGAGCGTATTTCATTGATGACCCGGTATTCCCCGATGGCAAAGGCCGTGCCGTCACGGCTGCCGACTTTATCTACTCGATAAAGCGGCAATTCGATCCTGCTACCCGCGCACAGGGCGCATGGCTCTGGCAGGGACGGATAGCGGGCCTGGACGAGTGGAAAGAAGCCGGCTCCGATTACAGCCGGGACGTAGCCGGCCTGAAGGCGCTGGATGAACACACCTTGCAAATTCAGCTGGTCTCCCCTTTTCCGCAGTTGACGCACACGCTGACCCAGGGTTTCTCCGCGATCGTGCCGGCGGAAGCCGTGGACCAATATGACCAGGAGTTCGCGAGCCATCCTGTTGGCTCGGGACCTTACCGTTTGCAGTCATTCAATACCGCCAGCGCCGTGCTGATCAGAAACAGGGACTTCAGGGAGGAGGCATTCAGCCTCGAGTCCGAGGGTTACGATCCGGCCAGCCAGGATGATCTCGGCCTGGAACGGCTGGAAGGGCTGATTTTTCCATTCATGGATCGCATCGAAATAGAGTTCATTGCGGAAGACGCAGCCCGCTGGAATTCTTTCATAGCAGGAGAGCTGGACTTTGTAAAAGTGCCCGTCAGCCAGTTCGATCAGGCCTTGAAAAGCCGTGACCCACTCACCCTTAACAACGCATTGGCAGACCGTTACCACGTGATGGCCAACCTGGAATCAGGCTTCGTCCACACGGATTTCAACATGGCTGACCAACGCATCGGGTACCACCCTGACCCGGAACAGAACGAACGCAACAAGGCCCTTCGCTGCGCCATCATCAAGGCGTTTGACTGGCAGAAAAGAAACGAGATTTTTTACTACGACATCGGTGACGTCTTTGCCGGCATCATCCCGCCGGCGGCGCCGGAGTTCGACCCGCAACAGGACCAGGCGCCGGTCACGCGGGACCTCGAGGGCGCCAGGCGCCTGCTCAGCACCCACGGCTGGAACGCAGGTAACCTGCCGGTCCTGGAATACGGGTTCCCGGCCAGCGTGACCGAACGCCAGATGTTTGAGCAGTTCCGCAGCTTCCTGGGCGAAATCGGCTACCCGCAGGAGAACATCAAGCCCCTGACTTTTGCGACCTACGGTGACTACGCGCGCGCTTACCTGAACCGCGAAGTGATGCTGATCACGACCGGCTGGACCATGGACTACCCGGATGCAGAGAACACGGTCCAGTTGTTTTACGGGCCAAACTCTTCACCGGGCTCGAATAGCGCCAATTTCAATAACAATGAGTTCAACCGGCTGTACCGTGAGAGTTCGGGCATGCAGGCATCGCCCGTGCGTACAGCCATGTACCGCAATATGAACCAGATCGTGATCGATGACTGCGTGACCATCAGCGGCGTGTCCCGCAGGCTGATCCTGCTCTGGAACCGCGACCTGGCCGCTCTTCCCGACCGGTCCTTCGTAGGGGGATTTTTCTTTCGCTTTGTTGCCCCCCGCAGCACCGGACCGGGCGCCGGGCCGGTGCCGGACTAGTGTTGCGTTACACATTGCGTAAGTTGGCCCACGGCCTTTTGCTGGTCCTGGGTGTCACGCTGATCAGCTTCCTGTTGATGGTATGGTTCGGGCCGGATCAGACCTATACCCTGGTGGGCAAAAATGCGACTTCCGCCCAAATCGCGGAAGTGCGGCACGAACTGGGTTATGACCAGCCGTTTTTCACGCGTTATTCCAACTACCTGGCGCAGCTGTTTACGTTGAATCTGGGCCAATCGAATTCATCCGGTGAACCGGTCAGCCACATTCTGAAAAAAACCGTCCCGGTGACGCTGGCCCTGATGCTCCCGGGGTTCGTCCTGGGAAACCTGCTGGGAATTGCCCTGGGCCTGACCGCAGCACAACAAAGGGGCCGCTGGACCGACCACTTGATCAACGGCCTCGCGGTGAGCGGCATGAGTCTCAGTTTCCTGGTCATCATCATCGTTCTCCAGGTTCTGCTGAGCACCCCTTACGGGCTGAACCTGTTCCCGGTGCGTGGCTGGCAGGTAAACGACCCTGGCTCCTACCTGAGATACGTCGCCGTGCCCACGCTGTCCCTGATCCTGGTCACGCTGGGATACAACACCCGTTTCTACCGCGCTGTTTTCATCGAGGAGTCCGGCAAAGACCATATCCGCACGGCGCGGGCTTTCGGCGCATCCACCGCAACGATCCTGTGGAAACACGTGCTGAAAAACAGCATGGTGCCGATCATCACCCGGGTCATGTTTTCCATTCCGCTGGTCGTTATCTCGGGGAGTCTGCTGATCGAATCCTATTTCGGAATACCGGGCGTGGGTAAAGTGACTTTCGACGCCATAACCAGCGGCGATCAACCCGTACTGCAAGCCGTGGTGGGCCTGACTGCAGTGGCCTTCGTGCTGATCCAGGTTTTCACCGATTTCATTTACAAACTGGTCGACCCGAGGATCGTTTGATGGATTCCGGTATACGTTTTTGGCGAAAAGTGCGAAGTGACAAGGCGGGACTGGCCGGTTTTATGATCGTATCCGCCTTTTTCCTGGTGGCGGCCGGCGTATGGGCCGGAGTCCTCGGGCAGAACTGGTCTGAAGCCAGCGGCGGGCGCTGGGAACCACCAGGCGCAGAGTACTGGTTCGGAACCAACCTGTTGGGACAGGACATATTCCAACGGGCTATTTACAGCGTGCGCACAGCCTTTGCCATCGGCATGGTGGTTTCGATTCTCTCCACTGTCCTGGGCGCCGCCCTCGGCGCGCTCGCCGGTTGGTACAGCGACAGTTGGGTCGACTATGCAATCCTGTGGCTCAAAGGCGTGTTGGATTCGATTCCTTTCTACCTGTTTGTCGCTGCGGTTGCCTTCGCCCTGCGGGGTGAAGGGTGGGCCATGCACGCAGCCATGATCGCGACTTTCTGGACCACGACCGGGCGCCTCGTCAGGGCGGAAGTCATGAAAATCAAATCCCGTGAATTTGTGCTCTCGGCCCGGGCAATTGGTCTGCCTGACCTGCTCATCCTTGCCCGCCACGTGGTTCCGAACACCCTGCATATCCTGTTGATACAAACCAGCATTGCATTTATCGCAGCGATCAAGACCGAGGTCATCCTCAGTTTTCTCGGTCTCGGGGTCCACGATGGCGTCAGCTGGGGGTTGATGCTGGCCGAGAGCACCCAGGAAGTGCTGGCCGGACACTTCAGCAATTTCCTGGCGGCGTCACTGATGTTGTTCTTCCTGCTACTCGGTTTCAATTTGTTCACGGACGCCTTGCAGGACGCCTTCGACCCGAAGGAGGCTGCCCTGTGAGCCCGTACACCCTTTCCGTGCAAAACCTGACGGTCGCGAATCATCGGCCCGGCCATGCGATAACCGTGGTCGATCACGTCAGTTTCAACCTTCGCGAGGGCGAAGTGCTGGCCATGGTTGGCGCGTCCGGTTGCGGCAAGACGAAGACTGCCGAAGCAGTCATGCAAATCCTGCCGCGCAACGGTTGGAGCGTGCGGGCGGATGCGATCGAACTGGACGGTTCGGACCTGGTCGGGTTAACCGAAGCGGGCATGCGCAGAGTCAGGGGACGTTTGATGTCCATGATATTCCAGGAGCCCCTCACCGCGCTTGACCCGGTATTTACCGTGGGAAATCAGATCAGTTCGGTATTCCGGCGGCATCGGGGACAGACCCGTCAAGCAGCGCGATTATCGTCGGTGGCTATGCTCGAGGACGTCGGCTTCGCTGATACCGCTCATATCTTGCAAAGCTACCCGCATCAGCTCTCGGGCGGCATGCGGCAGCGCGTGATGATTGCGATGGCCATGGCCTGCAGACCTCGCGTCCTGATTGCGGACGAACCCACGACAGCACTCGACGTCACCACCCAGGCGCAGGTACTGGGCCGGCTCACCCGCCTCGGACAGGAATTTGGAACCTCGATTCTGCTGATCACGCATGATCCGGGTGTCGTGGCGCAGTATTGTGACCGGGCCGTGGTGATGCTCGACGGCAGAGCCGTCGAGGAAGCAACGGTGCAGGATTTGTTCAGCAGGCCACAGCACGCTTATACCAGGAGCCTGCTGGAATCCGGCCCTCGGGCCGGATTGGGATGATGATTGCCGACGCGCCCCTGTTAAGCGTTCGCGACCTGGTGGTGCGCTACCCGGCCAGGGCCCATTCCCGGACGTCATTCACGGCGGTTAATGGCGTCAGCCTGGACATCGACGCGGCCGGTATATACGGGCTGGTGGGGGAATCGGGTTCTGGAAAATCCTCCCTGGCGCAAGCGGTTGTGCAACTGGTCCGGCCCGCTGCCGGACAGGTTCTGTACCGTGGGGAGGACCTCGTCAGCATGAATGCCGCGCAGTTGAGAACGGCGCGCAGGTATATTCAATTCGTATTCCAGGATTCGCTGGCATCCCTCAGCCCGCGCCGTACAGTGCTCCAAACGCTGGTGGAACCGCTGGAGCATTTCCGAATCGGCATACCCGCCAGCCGCGCGGAAAAGGCTCAAGCCGCGCTCCAGACGGTTGGCCTTGACCCCGGGCTGCGGCATCGGTATCCGCAGGAATTGTCCGGAGGCCAGCGGCAAAGAGTGGCGCTGGCCCGAGCCCTGGTTTCCGAACCGGACCTGATTATCGCCGATGAACCCCTGTCTTCACTGGATGTGCCGGTTCAGTCGCGGATGATTGAGCTGGTGCTCGAACTGCGCGAGAAACTCGGCGTGGCATTCCTGTTCGTTTCCCATGACCTGACCGTGATCCGTCGCCTCGCGGATACGGTTGGCGTGATGTACTTCGGAAAAATCGTCGAAAGCGCCGGTACTGAAGCGCTGTTCGATCGGCCTGCCCATCCCTATACCCGGTCTTTGCTCGCCTCGGTGCCCGTCGCCGACCCTGGTCACCCGAGGCCGGAAGTGCTCACCGGCGAACCGCCTTCCCCCTTGACTCCACCGGCAGGCTGCGTGTTTCATATGCGTTGCCGGGAAAAAATTCAGCTATGCTCATCCGTTGAGCCTTCTGAGGTTACTATTGGTGAACAACACGGTGTGGGTGACGGCAATCCCGAGTTGAAAACCGCCAGCCACCGGGCAAGGTGCCATTTATGGAATTCTACAGAAACATGACCATCCCGCGGCTTCTCGTATTGTTGCTTGTCGCGGCCTGCTGTGTGTCGTGCGGGCCCCAGGTCATCAAGGGCCGCGCGCCTTTTATCAGTATTTCCGGCATGAGCATGGCTGAAAGCATGCTGTCCGTGGCCTTTGATATCAGGAACCAGAACGGTGTGCCGATGACGATTGACATGATCGACATCACCGTGACGACTGACGGTGCAGAACTCACCAGGGAGAACCGCGCTTATGATTTGATCGTCGGCGCAAACTCCGCCGAGCGGGTCCTGGTGGAAAAACAGCCTGACCGGGAAAGACAGGCGTTGCTGAAGTCGCTGGAAAGCGGGGAAGTCAAAAGCCTGCCCTTTGATCTCAAGGGAAGAGTCCGTACGGTTGAAGACGGCTACCTCTCCTTCGAACAGAAAGGCTACCTGTACCCGGTTCCGGGCAAGCCCGGTGATTTCCGTGCCGCTGTGACCCAGGCGCAGGGCCTGCAACGCGACGAAAAATTTTAAGCCGGAGAATACGATGTCCATGGAAATCACTTTCGAACTGAGCGACGCCGATCTGGATTATTTCAGGGAGGTGATGTTTAAGGCGCGGAAAAATGCCGGCGACATAGACCCGGCCGATATCATCAGCAACGCCAGGACGCTGCTGGTTGAGGTCTCGGAATCCGACACTTCGGATTTTATCCGTGAGCGCATGAGCCGGCTCGAAACCCTGATCGGCATGATTGTCGACAAGGGTTGGGGGCTTGAGAGCGAAGACCGCAAAAGGGTGCTGGAAGCTCTGGCTTATTTCTCAGAACCCGAGGATCTGATTCCGGACGACGTCCCGGGGCTGGGTTTCCTGGATGACGCTATCATGATTGAAATGGTGAGCCGTGAACTCAAGCACGAGATCCAGGCGTATCGCGATTTCTGTGTATTCCGGGCGGCGGAATCCAGCCGACTGGGCCAGGAAGCGATGGCGCTGGAGCGCACCGACTGGCTCGAAGAACGCCGCAAACAACTTCATTCCCGCATGAGAAGCCGCCGCAGCAAAGGAAGAGGCGGCGGGGACAGCAAGTCCCCGTTCTCCCTTTTCTGATGAGCAAGCAGCCGGCAAACACCGGTTTCTACAGGATACTGGTCGCCATTGAAACGGATGCGACCCGGTTCTATGGAGCCAATGCTTCCCGCCCGGGCCTGCTGGGAGCTGCGGAATCAGAGCAAATGCTTGCTCATATTGCGACAGACCTGAAATCCCTTTTACCGGAGATCTCCAGGTGCAGCCTGATAGCGGCTGGTGCCCTTTTCGACCAGACACAGGTCCTGAGGCCCTCCTACCCGGTCTTCAGGGCATTGGAAGCCGTCGCGACAAGCGACCGCGCAGAGAACTTCAAGCCCGGCCTGGTCAGCATCGGGGCCCAAAATGGCAAGATGCCATCCGTTGCTTTACAGCCGCTGCCGGACATCCCACTGGGCCTGCTGCAACTGTTACCGGTCGTCATCCAGGGCCCGGCAGACCTGGTCAGCGAGTTGGGACAGTCGATGGAATACCGGTTCATCGAGGAAGGTCAGCTTTCCGCGCATTCAGCCGCCTGGCTGGAAACGGCATTCAGCATTTCCATCAACCATGCACGCATGATGACGCTGACTGACCTGAACGCCATGCTGCGTATGCAACTCGATCATTTTGGCTTTCTGCCCCTTTGGGAACTGCTAGACGCTGCACTCACGGAAAGGTCAGGTCCGGTTCGCGTAAAAACTGCCGGCGGACGGGAATTTGTCTGGGATGAAGGCGCTGTTCATACCCGATTTGAAACCTTTGACAGCTGGGCTTCCGACGGCAGCGGGTCCCATATCGTGGCGGAACGGCAGGCCCTGGCGGCGGCCTATGGCGACTGGACCCGGGAAATCCGGCAATACCTGACCACGCTCAAAGCACACGGCCTCGAAGTCCGGTTCCACCTTTCCGCAGATCCCACTCCGCTGGAAGGGACTTTCTTGAAAGAGATCAGCGAATCTGCACCGGGCACGGGCGACTCAACCATTACCGAACACAGCTACAGCGAGCTCGGCACCATCGCCGTTACCGTGCGCAACGGGGGCGTCGTGGAAAACTACTATCCTCTTTGCTCGCGAGGCTTGAACGACATACAGACCCACATCAGAACCCACATCCCCGGAGTTCATTCGGTAGCATTTCCAGGCACCATCCTTCATAGTGAAAAAACGCGTAAACTGGTTCCCGATGCCGGAACCACTTCAATGCGCCATTAGAAATTGAATCACAATCAAATCAACAAGCTTGTGTTCGTCACCCGCTCGCCCATACACGGGCGGGGGCTGTTCGCCGCCGGACCCATAAACGCAGGTCAACTGATCGGCGTATATGAAGGACCCGAGGTAAGCAAAGACGGCACCCATGTTCTGTGGATACAGGATGACACCGCCAACAGCTGGACCGGATACAACGGAAAAAACGAGTTGCGTTTCATCAATCATTCCGATAAACCCAACGCGGAAATGGACGGACTGAACTGTTATGCGCTGAGCGATATCGAACCCGGCACGGAAATTACGATTGATTATGGCTGGAATGAATCTTGATATCGCCAACTTCAGCCCTATTTATGCAGTACTCGAAATTAACGGAATCCCCTTGAATGGAAAATGCAATGAACCTGAACGACGACGTCAAGAGCAAAATCGAAAACTACGTGCTGAATAACCGGGTGGTTTTGTTCATGAAAGGCACCCCGCAACAGCCCATGTGCGGGTTTTCAGCCAAGACCGTCGCTGCGCTCGACAGCGTGGTTCCCGATTATGTTTCGGTCAATGTTCTCGAAGATTCCGATATCCGGGAAGGCATCAAGGTTTACGGTAACTGGCCCACCATCCCCCAGCTGTATATCGACGGTGAACTGGTCGGCGGCTGTGACATCATCCTGAACATGCTGAACTCCGGTGAATTGCATCGCAGCCTGGGGCTCGAGGAACCTGACCGCACCGCACCGGAAGTGACGATAACCGCCGCGGCTGCCGAAAAAATCCTCGAGGCCATGCAGGGGCATGATGGCATTGCCCTTCACTTCAATATCGATGCAAGCTGGGATGCGCAGTTCAACCTGGCGCCGCCGCAGGGCAACGAGATCGTCAGTGAATCGAACGGTATCAAGGTCCTGATGGACATCGCGACTGCCCAGCGGGCTCGCGGCGCCGTAATCGACTGGGTCTCGACGGTACAGGGAGAAGGACTGGCAATCGAACTGCCAATGGCCCCGGCCCCGGTCCGCCAGATGACGGTCAAGGAACTGGCCCAGAAGCTCGCAAAGGGAGAAGTGACCTTGGTCGACGTACGGGGTGCCCACGATCGAAGCCGGGCGTTTATCGAAGGCTCATTGTTTCTTGACCGGGAAACGATGGAAGAACTCGAAAGGCTGCCCAAAGACACCGGGCTCGCCTTCCTTTGCCACCATGGCAACTCGAGCATGGGTGCGGCCGAACACTTCCGCAAGCAGGGGTTCACCAATGTCAGCAACGTGGCCGGCGGTATCCACGCCTGGTCCATGGAGATCGATCCCTCGGTCCCGACTTACTAGCCGTAGGAGCGAATTTATTCGCGAATGAATTCGCTCCTACAAATCAAACTCGGCGATGGCGGGGGCGTGGTCGGAGGGGCGCTCCTGGCGGCGTGGTTCGATATCGATGTAACTGGCCGTGCAGCGCTTCGCCATCGCTTCTGATGCCAGCACCAGGTCAATCCGTAACCCCAGCTTGCGCCGGAACATGTTCATCCGGTAATCCCACCAGCTCCAGGTGCGCTCCTCCTGCTCGAACATCCGGAAAGTATCCGTCAGCCCGAGACCAAGGATTTTGCCCAGGGCATCGCGTTCAGGCGTGCTGCAGAGGATTTTTTCGCGCCATTCCTCCGGGTCATAAACATCGCGATCGTCAGGTGCGATATTGAAATCCCCCAGCACGACCAGTTTTTCGTGCTGTTTCATTTCAGAAGCCAGCCATGCCGTGACCTTTTCCAGCCACCGGATTTTATAATCGAACTTTTCGGAACCTACTTCGCTGCCGTTAACGACGTAGAGATTCACAATACGGACGCCGCCCACCGTTGCTGCAAGGACGCGCCTTTGCGGATCATCCAGCCCCGGAATATCGGATACGGGATCGTGCGCCTGTTCACGACTGAGAACAGCGACGCCATTGTAGGTTTTCTGCCCCGAAAAAATACTGTGATAACCAATCGCCTTCAGTTCATCGACCGGGAATTTGTCGTCGGTTAACTTGGTTTCCTGCAAGGCCAGCACATCCGGCCGGGCGACTGTGCTCCAGGCCAGGACATGCGGCAACCGCACGTTGAGGGAGTTGACGTTCCACGAAGCGATTTTCATCGGCTGGGGTTCCTGTTGATCGATCGGCCGCAGGGCGGCCTCCTACAATAATCCATAGCTCTCGAGCAGCGGGCCGGGTTCCGGAGGGCGGCCGCGAAAAGCGATGAAAGAATCCATCGCGGATCGCGAAGCGCCAACCGACAGTATTTCCCTGCGCAGCGCATCCCCCGGTCCGGGTTCGAGCGCGCCTTCCTCGTTGAAGCGTCCCCATGCGTCGGCCGCCAGTTGTTCGGCCCACAGGTAACTGTAGTAACCCGCCGAATAACCACCTCCGAAAATGTGGGAGAAGCTGTTCAGAAAACGGTTCCAGTCCGGAACCGGCACCACCGAGATCTCCGAGCGAATCCCGTCCAGCACGTCAAGCGGGTTGACCGGGGCTTCCGGATCGTAATCAAGGTGCAGCCGAAAATCGCAAAGCGCGTATTCCAGTTGGCGGACCAGGAACAAAGCCTTCTGGAAGTTCCGCGATCGCAACAGGCGGTCTTTGAGGTCGTCAGGCAGCGGCTTGCCATCAGCGTAATGACGCGCGAAGCGGGACAGAATTTCTTCCTCCCAACACCAGTTTTCCAGCAACTGGCTGGGCAGTTCAACCGCGTCCCACTCGACGCTATTGATGCCGTTGACCTGCGGCCACTCGATTTCGGTCAGCATGTGGTGCAGGCAATGACCAAATTCGTGGAACAGGGTCTGGACGTCGTCGTGTGTCATCAGGCACGGCTGCTCTCCGACCGGCGGTGCAAAATTGCACGTCAGGTAGGCAACCGGGAGCTGGACGCCGGCGCGCCGTTTCCTGCGAGACAGGCAAACATCCATCCAGGCACCGCCGCGCTTGTCCTTACGCGCGAACATATCCATGTAAAGCCCGGCGAAACGGCGGCCATCGCGGTCTTCAAGCCAGTAATAATGGACGTCCGGATGCCAGCTGGCTATCTTCTGATCCGCGACCAGCGTGATGCCGAATAATTTCCGGGTGGTGAAGAACAGCGCTTCCAGCATGCTTTCGAGCGGGAAATAAGGTTTCAATTCTTCGTCGGACAGATGCAACTCTGCCTGGCGATAGCGCTCGGACCAGTACGCCACATCCCAGGCATCGAGAGGCAGTGCGGCGCCCTGCCCGCCCGCAAACTCCTGGAGTTCCGCATATTGTCTTTGTGCAGCGGGACGCGCCTGCGCTGCGAGACTGTCCAGGAAATCAAGCACCGACCGCGGAGTTTCCGCCATTCTGCGCGAAAGCGCATATTCAACGTAGTTATCAAAACCGAGGATTCGGGCGAGCTGGTGCCGCAGAGAGAGCATCTCCTCGATCAGCGGCATATTGTCCCATTTTCCGGGAATCGGCCCCTGGTCGGAGGCGCGGGTCACGTATGCAGTGTAGACTTCGTGCCGCAATTCGCGGTCCTCCGCGTGTGTCATCACCGCGTTAAATGACGGTGCACTGAGGTCTACCAGCCAGCCGGTTTTATCATGCTGTTTCGCAATGCCTCTCAACAGGTTCAATTCGGCCCTGGGTAAACCCTTCAATCGGGATTTCTCTTCCAGGTGCAGAGTCCAGGCCTGCGTTGCATCAATCAGGTTCTCGGAAAATTTTGATCCCAATTTACTGAGGCGCATGACCAGCTCGCGGTAAGTCTCCTTGTCCTTTTCCGGGAGATCGACACCGGCGAGGTGAAAATCGCGCAATTCTAGTTCAACGATCCGCTGTTGCACCGGCGTGAGGGCCGACAAAGTCTGCCGACTGGCTGAGTTCCTGGTAGGCCTGGAAAATTCCAGGATGTTGCTGCCGCCAGTTTTCGTGCTCGGTCAACCGCTCCAGGCCCTCATTGAAGGCTTTACGGAGCTTTTTACTGCCTGTAACTGAGTTAAGGTGCGACACGGGTGACCATGCGCGGTCCAGTTCATCGGCCCAGGCCGCTTCCGACTCGACCAATGACCACCCCGTCCCCGCTCCGCTATTCAGCAAGGCTTCCATGCCTTGTTGATAGTTCTGCAGTAACTCCTCGAGCGCGGGCATCACGTGCACCGGCTTGATGACCGGAAAGTCCGGAAGTGGAGTCAAGGGCCCGGACCGGAGGAGTGGATTTTGCTTTTCAGATTTGTCTTTCATAAGATGAACCATAATCGAACCGCGAATGGTAGCATGGTTGCCAAATCCATAAAGGACTCCGCTATGAAGTTTTTTCCCATCCTGGCGCTGATGTTGCCCCTGGCCGTCGGTGCACAGGAGCCGGATTCCCCCAGCCCGGCGCCCGCGACCCCGTGTCATTCAGCCGGGTATCACGAGTTTGATTTCTGGATCGGCGACTGGGATGTCACTTCGGGCGGCCAGCCGGCAGGCAAGAATTCGATCCACCCGATTCACAACGGCTGTGCACTGCAGGAAAACTGGCAGGGCGACGGCGAGGGCGGCATCACCGGAACCAGTTTCAATATCTATGACCAGGCCACAGGCCACTGGCACCAGACCTGGGTAGATAGCAGCGGCACACTGCTCCTGCTGGACGGTGGCCTGGTCGAAGGCGTAATGGTGCTGAGCGGACAGCGTCCGGCCCGCGACGGCAGCGGCATGGTGCTGCACCGGATCAGCTGGACGCCCAACCCGGATGGAACCGTTCGGCAATTGTGGGAGGCCAGCCAGGACGATGGCGGCAATTGGGCGGTGCTGTTCGACGGAATGTATACACGGACGCCTGCTGATTCATGAAGAAAGAGCAAAACCGGGCTTCAGCGCTGGATCGATGCGACCGGACATTCCATCAAGGGGATCAAGGCCTGCTGGCAACACGAGGCGGCATTCCGGCAGGATGTGCTGTTGTCCGCGGTACTGTTCGCTGGCTCGTTTTTTCTCGCCCGATCGGTCGAGCAGTGGCTGTTGCTGGTATTTCCCGCTGTTCCTCATCCTGATTGTCGAACTGTTGAATTCGGCGGTTGAAAATGTCGTGGACCGCATCGGTCCTGAAATGCACCATCTTTCCGGCCGGGCCAAGGACATGGGATCAGCGGCAGTTCTTTTTTGCCTGATCCTGATCGGCCTGAGCTGGGGTACAATTGCCTGGCAGAACCTAGTTAGCGATTCCGAGGGAAGCCCTTGATGCACCTGATCCGAAAATCCACCGCGCTCATTTTCCTGACCGTTTTGATGCTTGCCGCCTGCACCGCCAACCCGGTGGAGAAAAGCAAAGACGAAACGTTGGAGCAATACGAAACCATCGTCCGGTGGAGCCAATGGGATGCGGCCGCAGATTTTATCTCACCTGAATACATGGCTGAACACCCGATATCCCGCCTGGAGATGGACCGGCTCCGCCTGTTCCGCGTGACTTCCTACACGCTGCGTTCAGCGGCTGTCTTTGACGAAGGCATGACGGTCATGCAGACCGTGGAAATCAAAATGTTCAATACCCAGCAGGCCGTGGAGCGCACCGTGACTCCAGGAACAGGAATGGCGTTACGCGATGAACCTGCAAATGCTGGCTGCTCCACAGCGGCCTGCCTGACCCGACCAATCGTTACTAGTGCTTGTTACGAAGTATTAAAACCCGTAAACGGTAAACCCGCCGTCAACCGGCAGGCACTGGCCGGTGATATAACTGGATGCCGGCATGCACAGGAAAGCGATCGCCCGGGCGCATTCATCGGTTTCACCGACGCGGCCCATCGGCGTTCGATCCAAAACCTCTTTGCGGTAAGCCGGATCGGCCAGCACCTGGTCAGCAAGCGGCGTCCGGATGTACCAGGGTGCAACCGCATTTACCCGTATACCTTCTTTTGCCCACTCGACCGCCAGGTTTCGCGTCAACTGGATCATCGCCGCCTTGCTCATGCCGTAAGGCGCCCCGGTGCGCAAGTGGGTAAGGCCCGCCACCGACGCGTTGTTCACGACGCATGAAGGCGCTCCCTTCAAGCAACGCCGGGTACAGCAGGCGGCACATTTCGAAACAGGAAACCAGGTTGGTTTCCTGCACCAGGCGATACTCCTCGAGGCTAAGTTCGCTCATCCTTTTACGGACGTTGGTGCCGGAATTATTCACCAGGATGTTGAGCGGCGCTCGCCACCTGGTCAACCACGTGTTGCCTGCCTTCCCGGTCGCCAGGTCTGCCGGCATCGATTTCAACCAGGCTTCCCGGTGATCGGAACGTAATTTCTGCCCGGGCTTTTTCCAGTTTGGCGGCATTTCGCGCCACCAGCACCAGGCTCGCGCCCAGGGACGCCAGTTCGTGGGCCGTCGCCAGACCGATCCCGCTGCTGCCGCCGGTGATAAGGGCGCGCGCGCCGTCAAGCCGCCAGGGTGTGTTACTCGACATCACAGAGACAATGCGCCGCGATCGTCAGGCTGTCGTTACTGCGAACCAATACGTTCAGGTCGCTGATGATGTTTTCCAGCAGGGTGTTGTGTAAGCCGCCCAGACCGGAAAACCCCGGTTGGAAGTGAGCCATGGCGCTGCCCATCATTTCGAACAGAAAGGTCTCAAACGCGCTGAGTTCCCACTCGTCATACACAGCCTGGTAATCGGAACCCAGCCCTGCGATACGGGCAGCGGCATCCACCGCTTGCTGCAGCGTTCCAGTCTGGTCGACCAGGCCACGATCCTTGGCCTGGCCTGCCGCTCCAGACCCGGCCCTGCGCGACCTCGTTGACGGCCTGCGGGTGTCATTTGACGGGATTGCGCCACCAGGTTGATGAAATCATCATAGGTACGCTCGGTGGCATGCTGAAAAATTCGCCTGAGATCCGGATCAAGCGGCATATCCAGGCGAAGCTTCCCGGCCAGCGCCGTGGTGCCTACGCCGTCGGTATGGATTCCCAATTTTTCCAGTGGCCGGGAGAAGGTCGGCAAAATGCCGTAACACGCCGATCGAACCGGTGATCGTGGAAGGGCTGGCCCAGACTTCGTCCGCGCCCATGGCAATCCAGTAGCCACCGGAAGCCGCGACATCCCCCATGGAAACCACCACGGTTTTGCCCATTTCCTTGAGGGCCTGGATTTCACGCCGGATTTTCTCCGAAGCGAATGCATCGCCACCGGGGCTGTTGATCCGCAACACGACCGCCCTGATGTTCTTGTCTTCCGCGATTGAGCGCAATTTTTCGGACAGGGTAGTGGCGCCGATCGTCCCCTGTGGCTGCGTGCCCCCGGACGATTTCACCCTCAGCCACGACGATCATCACTTTTTGCGCCTTGTCCGGCCGGCTCTGCCTTTCGGTCAGCGCCAGGTATTTCTCGAAATCCAATTGCCGGAAACCCTCACTGCCTTCGCCTGCCGCGCCCAGGCTTTCCAGCTCCAGGTTGGCCTCCGGCCGGCTCACGAGTTTGTCGACCAGACCCGAGGTCAAGGGCAAACCGTGCAAAATCGCCGTCTGCAGCTTCCAGGCGGTCAGCGAAATGGTTGATCGAATCGGACAGGTTTTCGAGCGGCACTCCGCGCTGACGGGATATCGCTTCGAGGTACTGCTGCCACAGGCTGCCGATCCAGAACAGGTTGGCTTCCTTGGCTTCCGGTGACATGTCGTTGCGAATGAAGGGCTCCATTGCTGATTTGAATTTTCCGACCCGGAACAGGTTGACTTCCACCTCGAGTTTCTCGAGCCCTTCCGCGTAAAACTGTCGGTAGGTCGAAAATCCATCGATCCAGACCATGCCCTTGGGGTTAAGCCAGATTTCATCAGCCATGGCGGCCAAAAAGTACTGCTGCTGGCCGAGATTGTCCGCCAGCGCGACTACCGGCTTGCCGGATTCCCGGAAATAGGTAATAGCCGCTTCCAGTTCAAAAAGGGAAGCCAGCCCGATCCGCCTGAGGTTGCTCGGGTCAATCACCAGCCTGATGATCCGGTCATCATCCGCAGCCCTGCGCACCGCTTCTGTGAGGTCCCGTAAGCGCGTTTCCGGGCGCTCCGATCTCCGTTGCCTGTTGCAGGGCAAAATCCAGCGGCGTCCCGCTGTACTGCTCGACCACGTCCCCGTAAGGCTGAAGAACCAGCGCGGTATCGGGCTGAATGACCAACATATCTTCGGTATCGATCAAAGCCATCAGCAGCAGGTACACGATCAGCAGGAAAACCAGGTTCAGGGCGAGTTTCCGGGCGCCGTCTATGAAATGCCAGATGCCGAGGAAAAATCTCGAAAAAATCGAACGTTTGGGGGTCATGGGGTTTTCCAGTGGATTTGGGTCTATTTTATGGGCCTTACCCACATATTCACAATGCCGAAAGTACCGCCTGCTCTGTCCGGGCCGTCCGGCCTCGCCAAGAAATTGTCAATTCCGCCAAACCAACCTCGGACTGAAAGATTCAAGTACGCTTATCTTGCTGTTTTTTATACATATTTAACACTGGCATGAAATCTGCATCTGGATATAGTACCGATAGCCATTCAATTACAGGAGATTTACATGGGAGCCTTTTCTCGCCTTCGTTACGTCATTGCGGCCAACGTCAACTCGCTGATCGAAAAAGCCGAAGACCCCGAAAAACTGCTTCGCGCCCTGATCCGCGAGATGGAAGACGCCAGCGAGGAAGCCCGCGTGGCTTGTGCCGATCTGCTCGCGGAACAGCAGCGCCTGGCACGCCTCGAAACCCAGCTTGTCGATGAAACCGACCAGTGGCAGGGACGTGCTGAAAAAGCGGTCGCTCAGGACCGGGATGACCTGGCCCGCGCCGCGCTCAAGGCAAAAGCCGAACTGGCCCACCGCCACCATGCCGTCAGCGATGAACAACAGCGGGTCGGTTGAACGGGTCGCGCAAATGGAAGCGGACATGGTCACCCTGAAGACCAAGCTTGCTGACGCCAAAGTCAAGCTCAAAGGACTGGGAGTCGGCCGGAAGCCCGGCGCCGTTACGGCACAGGCAGCTGAAAAGCTGACTCCAGCCGAGCGCAAGATCCGCCGGGCCATGGGCAGATTCGACCGCCTACAGTCACAGGTGGACAACCTGGAAGCCCGTGTCCGCTCCTACGAGGTGGGCGGAACGGTCACCACGGCCTGGGGGGAATCGGCGGCCGGGACGTTGGATCCGGTAATCGAGGAAGAACTGGACCGGCTGAAAAAGCAGGTCGCGGGTGCTGATCCGCAAAAATCGACGGCCCGGGTTGAAGAGGAGTCAGCCGAATCATCATGAGTTTCCGGCCTGCCCGCATTGAAGGAGCACTCCTTGCCGGCGCATGTGCCGGAATCGCCCGGACGTTCAACTGGAACGTCTGGGTGCTTCGTGCCCTGTTCGTCGCGTTCCTGCTCGTGAAAACATTCTGGGCTGTCGTGGTTTATGCGGTCTTCGCCCTGGTCTTCAACCTGTTTGAAAACCCATGGCCGGGAAGGTCGAAATCCACTGAAGGGCTGGCATCGCCGGAATTGTCAGGGCGCAGCGAGCGGATCGCCGACCTGGAGCGCCGGTTCAGGGAGCTCGAGGACCGCGATCAAATGTAGGAGCGAATTCATTCGCGAATGAATTCGCTCCTACGCACCATCCCGGATAAACCGCTGGCTGGTGTGCCTGAACCGCCGCAGCATCAGGCCCGCGGCCACGGTGAGACCGGCAATCATGCCAACCCACATCCCGGCCGGGCCCATGCCCTGTCGGAAAGTCAGGTTGTAGCCCAGCGTCATGCCGATGATCCAGAATGAAATGACCATGTACAGCATCGGCATCCGCGTGTCCTTGTAGCCCCTCAGGATACCCGCGGCCACCATTTGCAGACCGTCCGGGTACTGGAAAACGGCCGCGTAGAAGAGCAGGCTGACTGCCAGCGGCGCAACCAGTGCATCATCCGTATAGATATGAACGATCGCCTCCGGAAACAGGAACATGGCCGAAGCGCTGATGGTCTGGAACCCCAGCACGATCACCACACCGATCCGCCCCGCATACCGCGCCGCCTCCATGTCCTTGCGCCCGATGGCGTTTCCGACACGGATGGAAACGGCGCTCGACAGTCCGACCGGGATCATGAACATCAGCGCCGAGAAATTGATCGCGATCAGGTGGGAGGCCGCGGGCACCGGCCCAAGCCGGCCGATCAGCAGGGCCGCACCGACAAACAGGCTGCCTTCCACGAAAATCGCAACCGCAATAGGAACGCCCACTTTGAGCAGCGACCAGATCGTTTTCCAGTCCGGCAAGTCCAGCCGCGACATCAGCGCGAACGGCTGGTAGTGGCGGTGCAGACCGATGTACAGCACCAGCAGCAGAAATTGCAGCCAGATAACAATCGAGGTGGCATAGCCGCAGCCCACCGTGCCCAGCGCCGGAAAACCCAGCTTGCCGAACATCAGGATGTAATTCAGCGGTATGTTGAGCAAGGCGCCAACCACGCCATAAAACATGGTGGGTGTCGTATTCCCGGTGCCTTCACTGAAGAAGCGAAGCAGGAAAACCATGGCCAGCGCCGGCGCGCCCCAGGAAAGTGCACGCAGATAACCGACCGCATCGGGGACAATCAGGGGATCGATCCCGAATCCGCTGAGTACCGGTTCGCTGAAATAACACAAGGTCCAGAATGGAACCCCCAGGGCGAGGGCTATCCAGAACGCCTGGCGCGTCTGCAGCGCCGCCTCGGATTTCATTTGTGCGCCATCGAGCTGGGCCACGCTCGGTTGCACCACCATCAGCGTACCCAGGATGAACATCAGCATGGCGGACCACAGCGCTCCACCGATACCCAGTGCGGCCAGGGAAATTTCCCGGTCCGGCAAGCGGCCGGCCATCACTGTATCCACGAAATTCATGCTGAACACGGCCAACTGGCCGATGATCACCGGGGTGGCCAGGCGCATGGTACGACCGATTTCGGCCGGGTGGTTTTTGGCTTTGGTTATACTGTTCATACCAGCGGAATATTGTACAGGAGAGTAAACCCATCATGAGCCTGACGGCGTTCGTCACCGGTGCCTCCGGCTTCGTCGGATCGAACCTGGTCAGGGAGTTGCATGCCCGTGACTGGAGGATTCACGTGCTGGCCCGGCCGACATCGTCACTGGATGAAATCACCGGGCTTCCGGTCACGGTTCATACGGGTGATGTCACTGACCGTGAGAGCCTGAAGGCAGCGATACCGGAGAACCTGGATGCGGTTTTTCACGTGGCGGCAAGCACCAACTTCTGGTCGAAAAACAACGCCGCTCAGGATCGCGTCAATATTGATGGAACCGGCAACATGATCGAGGCTGCGATAGCGGCCGGAGCACTGCGCTTCATCTACACTTCCAGTTTCGTGACCTGGGGTTTCGGCAACAAGCGGATTGACGAGCGGAGCGAGCGCAGCCCCGCAACGGACTGGATCAACTACGTACGCAGCAAACACCTCGCCGAAGAAGTTGTGCTGGAAGCGGTGCGAAAGCAAAAGCTGGATGCCGTCATTCTGAACCCGGCCCATGTCCTTGGCCCGGGGGACCAGCACAACTGGTCCCGCATGATTCGTATGGTCGAGAGAGAAAAACTGTTTGCTGCTCCTCCGGGTAGTGGTAATTTTTGTGATGTCCGTGAAATCGCCCGGGCGCATATCGAGGCATTCCACTCGGGGCGCTGCGGAGAGAAGTACCTGCTCGGCGGCGAATATGCAGCTTTTGCCGACGTCGTCAGGGTTGCCGGCGAAGTGTTGGGCCGGCGCGTGCCGGGAAGGGCCGCTCCGGGATGGATCATGAAAGCCTGGGCGCATATCCACACCGCCTTTGCCGGGCTTACCGGCCGGACACCGGACATCACGCCGGAAGCGGCTGCCATGGTCTGCTGGCATGTCGAATGTGATTCGGGAAAAGCTCAAAACGAGCTGGATTACCGGTTTACGCCCATACGCACTTTGATCAAAGACACCGCGGACTGGATGAAAAGGAAGGGACTGCTGACATGAACACGGAAACGGAAAATACGCTGCCGGTGCGGCAGCCGGATAAACACCTGACCCTCGCCCCGAGCCGTCTCGCCGGGTCCCCGTCATGCCTGAACTGCGGCACGGAACTCATGGGGCCCTTCTGCTATTACTGCGGCCAGCCCGATAAAAACCTGATGCGCTTTTTCCCGGCCCTTTTGCGCGAGTTGCTCGCCGATACGTTTGATTTTGACTCACGCTTTCTGAGAACGCTCAAACCCCTGCTGTTCAAGCCCGGAAAACTGACCCGCGACTACCTCGACGGCAGGCGTTTCCGTTACGTACCGCCATTGCGGCTGTATATCTTCACCAGCATTGCATTTTTCTTCATTGCCGCGATCCTGGCAAGCGAAGGTATCCAGATCAGCACTGAAGTTGATCCGGATACAACGATTGGAATTCAGATTGATGAGAAGGACCAGGAAAAAATTGATAAAGCGCTGAAAGAGCTTGACCCGGCGATGGCCGAAGAGCTTGGCCGGAAGATCGAGGAATCCAAGGCTAAAGAATTCGAACGGGGCTTGGACAATGCAATCAATTTCAATGGCGAACCCTGGGATCGGGAAACCAACCCGCTCATCATTCCTCTGGCACCCGATTCGATCAATGACTGGGTCAACAACGAAATCGCCAAATCACCGGAAAAAGGCCGGCAGATCGAGCAGAATCCGGACCTGATCAAAGACAAGGTATTCGATGTGCTGCCGATTTCAATGTTCGTGCTGCTCCCCATCGTCGCCCTGATATTCAAGTTCTGGTACCTGTTCGCTAAAAAATACTACGTCGAACACCTGATCTTTGCGCTGCACAATCATGCATTTCTGTTCGCCGCGCTGTTGATCATTATCCTGAGTAATACGTATGCGGGCTGGCGGAATCCCGATGAAGAAGGACTCACCACCAGTATCGTAAACTTCATGGATGTCGTTATTGCCGTCTGGGTGCCGGTGTACCTGCTGGTTTCCCTGAAGCGTGTTTACCGGCAGGGCTGGTGGATGACCGTCGCCAAATTCAGTTGCATCGGAATTTCCTACCTTGTTCTGCTGACCCTGGCCACGACGATCGTCGCCGTCCTCAGTTTTGTCCTGCTTTGAAAAAACAACTTAAAGGCCCTTGCAAAACCCAGGCTATCATTTACATTCTTTCTGTGAAGCCATTTCAGGAATCAGTGTGAACTTTAAAGAACTCGGCGAAGAATTCTGGCAAAACGGCTTCCTTGTGATCGACGATTTCTTCGAAGCAAGGTTAATGGATGAGGCAGATCAGAATATCAGGACGTATTTCGGAGAAAATCCCGATTTCCGTCATGAAAAAGAATTTATCAGCAAATCCAGGACCGAGGTTATTCCATGGTTTCCCCAAAATCCGGACCTGCCGGATTATTCAGAGACAATGGCGGTTCCTTTTGACACCACCGAAAAGGACGGACGGCTAAAAAAACTGACCGCTGCGATACTCGGTGAGGGTTGGAGAACTCTCTACAGCATGGTGATGTATTCCAGGAAAGGCACGGCAGGCCAGGCCTGGCACCAGGACTGCGCACCGGACGACACGACCAGATTCAACGTGAACCGCCTGGTCTACACCCGGGAAATTACCGACGATACCGGCGGTCAGACCGTCGTCATGCCAGGCTCTCACCGGAGGGGTGAGTTACCCGCAGGAGAACCTCACGAAGATCTTCAGGGACAGCTGGTATTGAAACCGCGTAAGGGTACGCTGGTCCTGTTACATGGCCATACCTGGCATCGGGTGTTTCCGATAAAAGGCGAATTCCGTTTCTCGACCAATTACCGGGCTTGTCCTGCAGGTACTCCGGCCGATATCACGGATATCTGCGTGTACCGGAATATGCGCTACCGGTTTTCAACCCATAGCGTGGTTGCTGAACGCACGGTTTAGATCGTGTGATCTACCTCAACGTATCCTGCTTGATGTCCACGATGATTTTTGAAACGCGGTTTTCGCGATTGAACAGGGACTGGCTCCAGGTGGCGCCAAGACTGCTGCCCTGGATGATGTCCGGTGTGTCCCCGTCAGCAAAGACCCTGATTTGAGGTTTATCCGACAGTTGATAGACAACCGGCATACCGCACAGGGTGAACGCCAGGGATCCTGCCTCCAGTTCGATGGTTTGCTCTGCACCGCCGGTGAAAAACTTCCAGGTGTCGGAATTTGAAATGAACTCGTCGAGCCGAAGTATTACCGGTTCGAATATTACCTCTCCGTTGGCGACCCGGACCCCCAGCACACGGAACCGCGCGATGAAATCCTCCTTGACCTGCCCCGTCATGCCTGGCTGTTGTACACCTGCAAAACCAGGGGTGTGCGAATAAGCATCGATGGGAAATGCTCCATATTGCGCAGGCGGTTTGTGAACGCCGATTCCAGCCTGAATGTCCCCGAACCTGTCAAGCAGCGAATCCAGCAGTTTCCGTCCTGCATTTTCCTGCGCGGCCTGACCTATGACTTCAGCGGTGGCAAGCAGCAACTTGGAAACCATGTGCCAGTAAATACAACCCTGTCCCTCGTATTTATACATCGTGCCGGACCGACCGGTGAACTGACGGTGCCTGAAGAGTTCCTCGTAGACGGAACACAGCGCAGCAGCGTCTTCAGGCCGGATTTCCGGGCAACTCTCCAGCGCAGAGCGCAACTCCCCGCCATTTGAAAACCTGCTGTTGAAATGGATCCTGCCATCGACATCCTGTTCCAGGAAATCCCGCCGACCCGACTCCAATTCCTTATTTATCCAGGGGCTGGCTTCCACGACGGCATTGCCCAACACGTTCTTTTCCAGAAACCCTGTCAGTCCGCGGTACGGATAAAGCATGTAACTGTTCTGATCCGAACGATATATCTTGCTGCCTTTGAGGGCATCAAGCAAAGCGAGGCTTTGCTGCGGATCCAGGTACCCGGAACTGAGGATAGCAACCTGGCCTTCCAGCATTTCAAACAGGTTCTCAACCCGGTAACCATCGGGATTGAATTGCACAAGATTGTAAGAGTGATAAAGACCGTCAGGGCGCCGGTTCTGAGCCAGGCTGTGGTCCACGTACTTCATCACCCGGCTGACAAATTCCAACAGCCCGGATTTTTCGATGGAAACTTTCTCTCCCGAAAACCCGGAATAAGCGGCTTCGCGATAACCATCACCGAGCGCACCCAATTCATCCATGAAGACCTTCCGGCCCGATGGATCCATTAACGAGTCCAGCACGGATAAATTTTCTCCGAGAACCCTGAGAACACCCGTGAAATGTAAGGCGACCTCCCGTGACACCGGAAAGCGGTCCGCAGGACACTCGAGCAACAGGCCGTTGAACACGATCAGGAAGCGGCGCAGGTAGCACAATGTGACCATGGATAGGCCATAGCCCACCAATGCGTTATTGGCGTCATTCCATTCAGGCCGCTGGGTATTCATCCATATACCCCCGCCTGGCACGAAGCTGACCACTTTCGAGAGGATCGGAACCAGGAGTTTTTCCAGGAGGTTTACATGGTTGATTGAGCCATTTTGGAGACGAACGAGTTTGCCATCGCTACCCGTTTTCGCTACCCGGATTGCTATGGCTTCTGCACTGGCTGCATCAAATACAACGCTGTTACGCGGATCGCTTTTCAACGCCTCGTAGGATCGAAGGCGATAGGGAACATCCGCATAAACAAAAACGTTTCGCGCCAGATAGCCGGCGATTCTCCCGGGGTGACAATTGCTGGAAAACTCAAGCAACCTCAGCAAATAGTTGACCTGGTGGTCTCCCCAGTACCCTATGTTAGACCAGGGGTTGCCGGCTTCGAGGACTTCCCAGTCAAATCCGTCCCTGGTAATCCGGTATGGGTTGTATCCATCCGGCGTGGAGGCATTGACAAACTTGGCAATAAAACTCTCGATGTACTCCGGGTAAGAAATAGCCAGCGCTTCCCAGTTCTGAAAAATATCGCGCCAGTTACCCTCGAAATACAGTTTATCGGAGCCGTCAGCATTTTTAAGATCAATGGTGAAGTGATTCCACGGCCGGCTTGGATCGCCATGCCGCCGGCTGAAGGTCAGGGGCAAATATTCAAGCGCAATCCGCTCGAGTTCAACATCGCCAGTGTTTTGAGCTGCTTCCAGGACATCGGCTCGGGCAGCGGCTGAACTGCAAGCAGAGCCGGGCATTGTATCCAGGCGATTGCGCAGGGGTTTATTCCATCTTCCTGCGAATTCCAGAAAATCATCGGCGGGGAAGGAGTACGCATCAATGAACGTCCCACCCCGCATGATATTGAACACGGTGTTGGAAAAATGACGTGCGGCAACCAGTGCATCCGAAGATACCTGGAAGCCGTCGGCGGCACCGGCAAACTGTAACAATCTCCGGGTGCCCGCCTGGAAATCCTGTTCAACCTGTTCCGGTGTAATCCCCTGCCTGATATTCTTCAGAAGAGCAGGTATGTCCGAAGGACCCTGGTCAACGTCTGCCAATAAAAACCAGCTTTTGATGGAGCCGGACGAAAGTGGGAACGAATTCCGGACAAAGAATGCACCACGCTCGCCTTTTTTGAACGATTCCTCGCTGAGCGAAGCCCCGTTACAGAATGGATCAACCTGTCGTTCGGACAGCAACAGCTGCGGCCGGTCAAGACCGATGCTCCAGGCCACGGTCGCTCTCAGGGCCTCGCTGGGCTCGGCGCGGTCCGTCGGAATCGAACTGAGTGTATAAACTCCAATATCCAGACCCGAAACCCTTTCAGCCTGCTTATAGGCATCCACCAGGGTGCTCATGTTGGCCTGCAGGGCACGTGTGACTCCCCACGGCAGCAGGTTGCGCAGTCCGTCCAGAACATCAACGGTCACATCGTGATCACCATGATTCTGAATCGCAGATTTCTTTACAAATCCGTATCGCTCGCTGCAGAACCAGTGGTACGAGAAGCTCAGGCCGAGGGTGGAATTGATTTCTTCAAATATCAGCCTGTTTCCGGCCAGGTTTTTGTAGAGGTTTCGCTTGATGTCATAAACGGCGACATCGGGGTCAAAAGGCTTCCATAATTGAATCCGGTTGCTTCTGCCGACCAAAAGCACCGTCCGGGGGCCGGTCGTGCAATGTGCGTCGTGAATCTTGTCGTCGGTGTAATAGGGAAACAGCGCCTTGTCCGGATTGCCGCGGCCACAAGTCAACCCTCCGCTGCTGGATAAAAATATCCAATGATCTGAACTGCTCACCAAGGTCATGAAAAACGGTGGTATTTCATGGTAATTGGCGATTTTGTAGTAAGTCTCTCCTTCCCGGGATACCAACCCGCCATGGCTGCCAGCGGTAGCCTTCAGGATCAGCGAGTCACCGAGATAAATCTCTTTCATTGCTAACGTACGAGGAAGGGAATATTGGCATGGCCAGCGTGACCCCTTCCGTCATGGACGTATACAAAGAGACGGTATGCGCCGGGCTGGCCGGGGGTTTTGACAACAACTTTGTCTGAATCAGAACTTTCAATCAGACCCTCCAGGACCATCGGCCGTTCTTCACGGTCGCCGCCTTCCTGCGTAGCCTCGCTTTCAGCCATTATTTCCCAGCGATATCGAAGCTGATCATCGTCCGGATCGCGGGCGGCCACGGTTGCCTCGTAACGACCATTTGCCTCCACCACGATGTCTTGTGCCGATGTTTTCGAATCAAAAAACATGTTGACGATCTGTGGAGAGCGATTGTCCGGCCAGGCACCCGTCCAGATATAGTGCATGACGTCGATGGTTTCTGTTTCCGTACCGTCTTCCAGGAACATTCCATACCAGGTTGGCGTGCGTTCCTGTTTCTGTCCCCACAGAAACACGTAGGAACCCATCACCTGTTGCGGATTTGATGCGATTGCTACCTGGTAACTCTTCAGGTAGTTTGCTGCTTTATCGCTGCTGTTTTGCTCTACCGGAGCGCCCCAGGCCGTCTTGCGGACCTCCCAGTGCCCGATGGCGCCCCACTCGGTTACAAAGTACGGTTTGTCGAACCCGGTCTCCTCAATATAGCGGGGCAAATTGACAATATCGCCGTACATTTGGATGCTGAGAAAATCCAGGTCGGGCATACGCGTTTCAGCGAGTTCAGCGAGTTCAGCATTGAAACCGGCCAGTGCCGTGGTTGTCGGGTGGTTACGATCCAGTTCGTGAATCATCAGGGAAATGTCGTTAATGGCATCAAACACCCGGGGATTTTTGAAATTCAGGTTGGGCTCGTTGCCAATGACCCAGGTGAGCAAAGCAGGATGATCTTTGTACTTCAGGACTTCTCCCCGGGCGTATTCGAGCTGTTCTGCCACGGCTTCCTCATCGTCGTAATCGAAACCATGCCGTTCCCGGCCAATTTCGATACACAGGGCAACCGTAATCCCGTGCCGCAAAGCCTCGTCGAGAAGCTGCAGACCCGTGGACCCGGGGTTGTCGGTGCGCCAGGTGCGGATTGAATTTCCGCCATGCGAGGCAAAAACGGAAAGGTCGGCAAATTCCAGCCCGGCGCCCCGGACCGGGTAAGGCTCTCCACCGCGGAGCAACACGTATTGCCCGTTCTGCTGTGAAACCACAACCGGAATGGCTGTCATTTCGCCTGCCAGGGCGAAGGGTGCGTAACACGCAAGGGTGGCAAGGAGGGTAGCAAGTCTGCGCATGTTCATGGTGAATTCCTTGAGAGATCAACGTCCAACCAGTTCGCTTTCGAGTTCTTCGAGACTTCTTCCTTTGGTTTCCGGCAACAACCGCATAACGAAGATCAACCCGAAAACCGCAAATGCGCCGTAGATCAGGAACGTCATGGAATTACCAAAATTCTCCAGCTCCCAGGGAAAGACCAATTGCACCAGGAAACTGACCGCGGAATTGATCAGACCCACGAACGAGATGGCTACACCGCGGATTCGATTGGGGAACAGTTCGGAAAAAAGCACCCACATGACCGGGCCGAGCGAGATCGCAAAACTGGCTACAAAGCCCAGGATTCCGATGAGGATCAGGGTCGGGTTGATGTCGACCAGTTCTCCATTGGCCCCGTAAGTCGCGCTGCCAAAACCGTAGGCGAGCAGGAACATGCACAGTGCAATTCCCGTCAGCCCGAAACCCAGCAAGGGCCGGCGCCCCAGCTTGTCAATCAGCATGATGGCCAGCACTGTGAACACGAGATTAACCAGTCCCACCAGGACGGCTTGCATGAACGATGCGTCAGTGCCGATACCGGATTGCTCAAAAATCATCGGAGCATAAAAGAAAACCGAGTTGATGCCGGTGATCTGCTGCAGGATGGCCACGGAAATTCCAATGGTCAAAACCAGCTTCATGGACGGTGTAAATAACTCACGGAACGATGCCCGCTCGGTATGTTTCTCAGCGTGCAGGGACACGTGGATTTCAGCGAGCTCTGCTTCGGCCTGCGCCCGGTTGGTCACCTGCGCCATGATAGCCAATGCGTCATCATCCTTGCCCTGCATAACAAGCCAGCGCGGACTCTCGGGCACAGAGAAAAGAGCAAAGAAATAGAAAATAGCCGGCAAGGTCTCCACGCCCAGCATCCAGCGCCAGTTCCAGTCACCCAGTTGCAGCGCCTGCGCCCAGGCCAGGTCGGATTGCCCGAGGCTGAGGATCAGGTAGTTACTGAAATACGCGGCAGAAATGCCGATCACGATATTCAGCTGGTTGAACGACACCATCCGGCCACGTAAGGCCGCAGGCGCGATTTCTGCGATGTACATCGGGGCAATGATCAGCGCAACACCGACACCAAAACCGCCCAGCATGCGGGCGGCGACCAGAAACACATAGTCGGGGGCCACTGCCGACGCCAGGGCCGAAGCGGAAAACAGCAAAGCGGCGACTTTCAGAACCGGGCGGCGGCCGAAGCGGTCACTCAGCGGGCCTGACAACATCATGCCGATGGTTGCTGTCAGGGTGAGCGACGCAACAGCCCAACCCACCTGGATGTTGGTCAGGTTGAATTGTGGCTCAATAAATGTAACCACGCCCGAAATTACCGATGCGTCGAAACCCATCAGGAATCCGCCCAGTGCCACGATGAGTGCTACCCGGACCGTATAACGCGTATTTGAATTCAATGGTTTTCCTTGTTATCAGTGTGGCGGCCAAGTGAATTGCGCATCACCAGGCTCGGCTCAAACAGGTTCTGAATCTCAAAATGCTCGAGCTTATAAGCAGCTTTGAGGGCGCACCGCGCAGCCATCCGGCCCATTTCATTAACTGGATGGTTCACGGTAGCAAGTTTGGGACGGAGATACCGCGTGAAAAATACATTATCGAATCCCATGATGGAAAGATCACCGGGGATCGCCAGCCCCTGCTCCCTGACGACACCTGCTGCCCCGGCAGCTGTTTCATCATTGGCGCAAATGACGACCGAAAACGGAATATCGAGCTGTAGCAGGTGCTGCATGCCCCGGATGCCTCCGGATTCCTCGTAGTTTCCTTCAACCACCAGCCGCTCATCAAACGGCAGGCCAGACTCCGCCAGGGCGCGTTTGTGGCCGGCCAGCCGTTCGTTCGCATCCGCTTTCCAATGGGGTCCGCATATATAGGCGACTTTCCGGTGCCCAAGATCAAGAGCTGCCTTTGTCGCGAGGTATCCACCTTGCTCATTGTTCAGAAAGATGCAGTTGTCCGCCATTTCAGGAATGAAGCGGTTGATCAGGATGATCGGAATGTCCCCTTTGCTCAATTCCAGCAGGTAATAGTCCGAAACTTCGTCGGCATGGATGATCAGGGCGTCGCAACTTCGGGAGAGCAGGAATTCGATTCCCGCCGTTTCCTCCGCAGATTCACTGTGTCCCGCCGTGATAACCGCGTGCTTGCCTTCCGTGCGCAACTCTTCTTCGATGCCAGCCAGCATTTCCCCGTAAAAAGGGCCATAAAACATGGGCACCAGGACACCCACGCTGTTGGAACGATTAGACGCCAGCGACTGTGCCATTGCATTGGGCCGGTAGCCCAACTCTTTCATGGCCGACTCGACTTTCTCCCGGGTCTTTTGCGTGACCCTGCCACTGTTATTCATCACCCGTGAAACGGTGGCCAGCGATACACCGGCGAGTGCGGAAACCTCGTAAATTGTAGCCATGCCCCCTATCCCCCCTGTCGCTGTCGTTGGGTCAGCATATCCCGGAACAGCATACCCACTTGCCTTGACCGTTCTGCGCTGCGTGGCATAGTCCACGTGCACCAGACCGAATCTCTTGGCGTAGCCTTCGGCCCACTCAAAGTTGTCCATGAGGCTCCACGCGAAATAACCCCTGACTTCAACTCCTTGCCGGATAGCCGCGTCCAGGGCCGCGAGGTGTTGCTCGAAATAACGGATACGGTCTCTGTCTTCGATAGCGCCCTGTTCAAGGGTGTCCGGCATGGCGGCGCCATTTTCGGTGATATAAACCGGCGGCAAATTCGTATTTCCGGTTGAGTGAAACCAGCAGGTCTGTCAGACCTTGCGGGAAAACTTCCCAGCCCATTTCCGTAAGGGGGATATCAACCGGTGCGACGTGGACATAAGGCCTCCCGCTTCCTGCCTTGTAGATGTTCCGGGTGTAATAGTTGACGCCGAGAAAATCAATGGGGTGGGAAATCATTTCCAGGTCGCCATCCTGCATTTCCGGCACTTCTTCTTCCGGAACAGAGTGGATCAAATCGGGGTAACGGCCTTCCAGTACCGGCTGGATATACCACTGGTTAAACTCGGCATCGGCTGCCGCGGCCGCGGCCCTGTCCGCATCACTGCCGGTTGCCGGATAGCAGGGCGCGAAATTCAGCACAATGCCATTCTCTGATTCCGGACTGTTCCGATCCAGAACCTGCATGGCCATACCGTGCGCCAACAACAGATGATGTGCCGCCTGCCTGCCCATTGCCCGGTCGGTAAACCCGGGCGCGTGAATACCCAGATCATATCCGAGGTAGGCACTGCAAAAAGGTTCGTTCAGCGTCGCGTAAGAATCCACGCGCTTGTCAAATGCCCGCGTGACGAGATCAACGTAGTCGCGGAAGCGATAGGTTGTATCGCGGTTCAGCCAGCCACCGGCGTCCTGCAAATGCTGCGGCAAATCCCAGTGGTACAGCGTGACGAAAGGCTTGATGCCTTTGTCATTTAAACGATCGAGTATGCGCAGATAAAAACCAATGCCGGCTTCGTTGAGAGAGCCGTCCTGCCTGATGACCCTCGGCCATGAAATCGAAAAACGGTAGGCGTCAAATCCAAGACTCGAGATCAGGTCGATGTCTTCACGCCACTTTGAAAAATGGTCGCAGGCCACCTTGCCATCGGAATGGTCGTGAATCTTGCCGGGCGTCGCACAAAATGTGTCCCAAATACTGGGTAAACGATACTCGGCCCCGCCTTCGATCTGAAACGAAGAAGTCGCAACACCGAAGACAAAATCCGGAGAGTGCATAATGGAATTCGCGGGTAATATCATTCGCGAACCATTGTCTTTTGCTTTCCGTCCAGTGTAAAGATAACTGCCCCGCTTGATATAAATGTAAGCGTTTACATTCTAGCTGTGATAAGGAAATTAATCAAAAAAATAGCTATTTGGCCGCTTTGCAATATTGCTCCACATAGGCCTTGTGACCGGGCAGCTTGGCTACCGTGCTGTCCACCCGTGATTTGATATCCCGCATGAACCGGGTCAACTCGTCTTCACTCATAACATCGACCACCGGATGATACTGCTCCGGCAGGATTCCCTGACCCAGCATGACCTGTATCCACGAGTTTTCCTTGAACAGGTCTTCGCGGGCTCCGAATACACGGCCCGTCTCCCGGAACAGCCGGATGCGATGAGCCAGGGAATCTGGCACCTCCATTTGCCGGCAGTAATTCCAGAACGGCGTGTCCTGGCGGTTCGTGACCTTGTAATGCAGGATAATAAAATCGCGAATGTATTCAATTTCTGTCTGGCTCTGCCGGTTGTATTCATCGATATCTGTTTGCCGGATACCCTGGCCCGGGAACAATTGCATCAAGCGAATGATCCCTTGTTGGATCAGGTGAATGCTGGTGGACTCCAGCGGCTCGACAAAACCGCTGGAAAGACCCAGGGTAACAACGTTCTTGTTCCAGTTCTTGAGGCGCCGACCGGTTGTGAATTTGATCACGCGTGGTTTGCCCCTGTGTCCCCCTGCGATGTTTTTCAGCAAGTATGCGCGTGCAGCGTCGTCACTCATGTGTTTACTGCAGTAGACCAGGCCGTTGCCTACCCGGTGTTGCAGGGGAATCCTCCATTGCCAGCCTGCCTCGTGTGCTATCGCGCGCGTATAGGGAATCGCATCGATAGTCGAGTCGGTCTGGAGTGCGATCGCGCTGTCACATGGCAGCCAGTGCGTCCAGTCTTCATAGCCGGTATGTAGCGCCTGCTCAATCAGTAAACCGCGGAATCCGGTGCAGTCGATGAACAGGTCACCCTCGATGATCTGGCCGGATTCCAGCTTGAGGCTCTCTATGAAGCCTGACTCCGGACTCTGATTTACCTCCACAATCCTGCCCTCGACCCGCTTGACTCCGAACGGCTTGCTGAATTCCCGGAGAAACCCGGCAAACAGTGTTGCGTCGAGGTGAAAAGCGTAATTGAGGCTCTGCTTGGGTAAATGGGCGAACTTGCCCTGCCTTGCCGCCACTGATTCCAGGCAATACTCGCCATAATCGATCCTGGAACCGCGCCGGTGGTCTTTGAGCCAGAAATGCTGGAATCCGGCAGTCCAGTGATCCTTGCCGGTGCTGCCAAACGGATGGATGTACCTTTGATTGACGTCCTTCCAATTCTCGAACGAAATACCCAGCTTGAAGGTGGCCTGGGTTGCCGCCATGAAGTCCTGTTCCTTCATATCGAGCAGGCGCAGAAAGGTCACCAGTGGTGGAATGGTAGCTTCCCCGACACCTACCGTGCCGATTTCATCCGACTCGATCAGTGAGACTTCGATTACCTTGCCAAGTGTCTTCGACAACAAAGCGGCCGCCATCCATCCGGCCGTTCCACCCCCGGCAATCACTATTTTCTTGATCCTGTTTTCCAATTTTTGTCCTCTTTACAAACTTGCCTTACGGTCTATCGATTGAGATTCTTGAGCAGATGCGCTCGCAGTCTCCGGGCGTTCATTTCATCCATCGGCGCAAGTATCCCGCGGCGATTCTCCGGAATGTGATCGGTGGATTCCGGCTCGAAGTCAAAAATATAAAAATCAAAAATTGCCCGCCAGGCCTCTCGCTGGGCTCTGGGCAGATCCCGCATGGCGAGCATGGCGTATTCCAACACATTCACTGGCGTATCCATGTATGCAGGCACCGGCCGCCACCAGTAATTCACCAGCACATTGAGGTTGTCCAGCCCCTCCACATGGTGCCACCACATGCTCGGCACATACACCGCGTCACCCGGTTCGAGCTCCGCCACCTGCGCGTTTTTCAGTGCATTCCGGAAACGCGGAAATCGCTCGAAGTCGGGATCCTGGAAATCAACCATGCTGATGACCTGGCCGGCTGGCGTAAAGTCGAATGGCCCGGGATACAGGTTCGCGATCTCAGCGGGTGGAAGCAGGATGAAACGGCGCCGGCCCGCTGCACAGCAGGCGAGATTGTCCGGCAAGTCGTAATGTGCAGCGATCCGCGAGCGGTTACCCATCCAGATAAAAACCAGCGGATCAAAGCCATCAAGGTGGATGTTATTTTCTGACCTGAAGCCCGGTAAAACCGTGTCTACACTGGTCGAACCGACGTAAATACCTGCGGGCTGCTCAGCATGCGATTGTCCCCGGATGTCATCCAGGACCTTATCCAACTTTGCACGGACAGTCTCAAAGTTGAAGCCGGTCATATCCTCATTGTAAAAAAGGCGCCCCTGGTAGCCGGGTTTTCCATAAACGGCATTAACCGGTTCGCTGTTATAAAATTGGCGCAGATAGGCTTCCACTGCAGCGGGTGATTCGCGGCCCGCACGAACCACCGGCCAGTGCCCGACCAGGCCCCGAAGCACCAGTGGTTCATCAGAGCCCAGAATAGCCTCAGGTAGCTGTCCGGGCCTCTCCACCGGCACTTCCCTGACGTTTTGCTCAATCCTTGGCATGCGCGGCCTCGGCCCTCCGCATTTGGTTTTTCCTCTCCAGCAGCGTTGGCAAATTGGTCATCGAAGCAATGACCATGTAGATTGCCTCCAGGTACCCCCTTTTATTCAGCATTTCCAGCTGCTCGCCGCTCAACTCCCCGAGCACCTCTTCGTTGATGGTGTGAAAGCCTGCCAGCCGATGTTCCGATCCGTCAAAAAGCTGCGCATCGAGTACGAAAGACTCGAGCAGGTTCAACCCCTCCAGTGTTTCGAAAAAAGGTTTACTGGTTCTCATACCCACAAACAACATATTCAGAATCGAATTGACCTGCTCGAGGTATTCGCTGTTGCCGCCATGTTCCAGAAAGACCGGCTCGCCCCGTTCGGAATTCACGCGCGGACTATCCATGTCGACCGTAACTACCGGCTCACGCTCTGTTTTGCCTTCCTGCGTTTTTTCCTGGAAGCCGATCAGGAAGGGTTGCCGCATGATATTTAGCGGAATGTAGCTTGCATTCCAGCCTTTCTCGTCCAGAAACAGGTTTTCGCCTTCCTCTACACCGAACATGGCGACCGCCTGAAATTCACCGCTGTCCGGGTGCTTGATAAAAAACACCGGGTAGTGCCGCTGCAGGTTCCGGAATTCAGAGGGGAAAGTCACGGCGTACCAGACGTTATCGCCCAGCTCGGCCGAGCGTTCCGTAAGAATCTTCAGGTCTTTGTGTTCAACGTTATTCAATATCTGGAAATTTGCCATGTTTGTTCTCACCCTCGGCCGGGATAATGTGTGTTCAGATTCGCTTCATGCCATGCAAGGCAACGTGTTCGATCAGTTGCCGGTTCGATGGAAGCCCCTGCAGAAATTTAGCCGCCAGTTGTTGCGTGGTCTGGAAGCAGCGCAGCGCAGCTGCCGGGTCATCCAGGCGGCGTTCGTGATTATCCTGGCTCGGACGAAAGCCCATGCCATACAGCACGTATTGATAACTGGCGGCAGGAAAAATCTCCTCAATCTCGTGAAAATCCCGACTACTGGGAGCACGATACCGCCAAAGCTCCAGTTCTTCCTCGAGACGCGCCGGCACCGTCTCGGGCCGCCGGTTATCGATCCAGAAATCTGAATCTCCACGCGTGTTCAGGAGATAGTGCAATTTCAGAAAATCGACGATACGGCCCCATCGATACTGGAAACGTTCGTTAAAGCGCCGGGCCACGATGTCCACCAGTTCCCGGGTCGGGGGCAACTCATCAGCAATCATCCGCGCTGACATTTCAATCAAGGCCAGGGCAGATGCCTCCAGGGGTTCAATGAATCCCGCTGAAATACCCACTGCCACGCAGTTACGATGCCAGAAAATCTCGCGATGACCCGGCCTGAGATCGAGTTTTCTGGCTGGCCCGGCCGCTGCGACACCGGTACCGGACGTGCGCCTCACATACGCCAGCAAAACTCGTTCGGCCTCTTCATCGCCCATATGTGCGCTCGAATAAACATGGCCGACGCCCCGCCGGGTGGGAAGTCCGATATCCCATATCCAGCCTGCTTTCTGGGCGCAGGAAATGGTATGCGACGCAATAGCGCTGTCGGCGGCCGCATAGGGCACCTGCACGGCCAGCGCGCTATCGCAAAAAAGGATATCCCGGGTGCTCAAATAGGGAATGCCGTAATGCTGCCCCAACAGAAGCGATGCAAACCCGGTGCAGTCAATGAACAGGTCACCCGGAACCACGCCATGCTCAACGGTTTGCAGGCCCTTGATGTCACCGTTTTCATACGATTCAATACTCTGCACGTGCGCCAGGATATGGCGCACACCCAGCTTTTCCACGCAGAATTTCCGCATGAATTCACCGAATTTTCCGGCATCCAGATGATAGGCGTAGTTCGCCACCGCCGCAAACTCGGGCGTCGCGTTCTGTTTGGGCGCGCGGCCCTGTTCACACAACCGGAGTTGATAGCTGGCGACGTCAGCAAAGGAGGGCTTGCCTTCGAGGGCAAGCCAGGCTGGTACGAGGTTGACTTCACCATGTCCCTGCGGCGGCGAAAACGGGTGGTAGTAAAAATCACCGGTCGCACCGGTGACCCATCCGACGAATTTTGAAGCCTGTTTGAAAGAAGCATCACATTCAGTCAGGAATTCTGCCTCCGACACACCCATCCTGCGCAAGGTTTCACGCATGGACGGCCAGGTGCCTTCACCCACGCCGATCGTCTTTACATCGGGCGATTCCACGACAGTAATGCTGAGGCCGGTATTCGACTTCAACTTGTGTTCGGCGGCCAGAATGCCCGCAGTCAACCAGCCGGCAGACCCACCGCCGAGAACGACAATGTGGTTGATTTTCTGGGTCATGCTCAGTTCCGCGCATCCATTGGACAGAAATAAAAGACAGGATAGGCGTCCAGTTTACCGGTTCTCTGATCCGGATGGGTATCCACCGCAGAATCAACCCGGGAATCATCCGTGCCGACCAAGTGGCTCCGGCCTTTCAGAAAGGTCACTACCAACAGCGAGGCAGAATGATTAACGGCGATAATGACTTGCTGCATGTTTATAGCTGGACTGCACAAAAAGAAGAAGCCGCTGTTACCAGCGGCTTCCCTGACTTACTACCCTTTCAGCCGCAGACTAATAAACCCAACGCACACCAACTCCATAGCGCGGGCCTTGTTGCGTGATGTATTCGACCTGTTGGACTGCACGGCTGTGCTGACGGAGGTAATTGTCAGTCAGGTTGAAGCCCTCAGCAAACAGGGTGATCCCGTTATCGAAGGTATAACTCACGATGGCGTCCAACTGGCTGTACTTTTCCGTATAGACCGGGTTGGCGATGCCATTGCCATCCCTGGTGCCCGACAGGAATTCATCGCGCCAGTTCCAGGCCACGCGGGCGGTCCACGCGTCCTTCTCGTAAAAAGCCACAACGTTGGCGGAATCACTCAACCCGGGAATGGCGAATTGGTCATTGAGTGAAAAATTGTCGTACTCAATATTCGAATCGACAATGGTGTAGTTGGCAATCAAACCGAAACCGCTTTCGCCGAACAGGTGCTGGACCGCAAATTCCCAGCCATCGATCTTGGCGTTCTGCTGGTTCGTCGGTACCGAGATCAGGAAGACCGCAGATGGATCCTGTCCCGGCACACCCTTGATGGTCTGATTCGCGACGTCGACATACGGCGAATCCGGATAGGTATCGAAGATACACTCGCGGATGGCGTTCTGATCGCTGGCGTTACCCGTTGCTGCGTTGCACTCGTCATACCAGAGGCCGTTACCCGGGTGTGGAATGTCAAAAGGCGTGCCGTTGACCGTCGTTATACCCACGTAATTGTCTACTTTCTTGTGGAAGTACCCGGCAGAAATATAGCTGCCCTCTGCGTAATACCACTCAGCAGAAAAATCGATGTTCTTCGACTCCAGTGGCTTCAGACCCGGATCGCCAGACGCGGCATTGCCGAATGAGCGGCGCACCAGCGAGTTGAGCGTTGTACCGCCCTGGATATCCGTCCATGACTGGCGGGCGATTGTTTCGCTGTAGCTGGCACGCAGGATCACTCCGTCAGTGACCTCGATATTGAAGTCCACGTTTGGCAGCCAGTTGGAATAGGAACCATCGAGCTGGGTGAAATCCGGGTCTCCGAATGTTATGAAGTACTCATTTGCCGCGACCCAACCGAGGTACTCGGGAACTGGCACCAGCGCACTGGATTTCACCTTGGTTTTCTCGTATCGCACACCCAGGCGCAGATTGGAATTCATGCCGCCAATATCGAAATTGAACAACCACTGCAAGTAGCCGGCCTTGGTCTTCTCCTTGGTCCTCAGGTCGGTATCGAAGTCATCAGATGCCGCCGAGGTCTGGCCGGAGAGTTGCTCGCGCAGCGCTGCCATCGTGGGGAAATCAAACTCGAACATCTGGTTGAACAGGTTCGGATTGCCATGGCCCGGGAGGCTATCAAACAAGGACCGCACATCTCGATAAGTGAAGAGATCGTCCGGGATATCCTCCGGAGTACCGACCCCGACGCCGTTCCAATTGGGGTACTGGGTGTCCTTGAAGGCGGTGCGGTTCTTGGTCTCGGTCAGGACGACGCCGAAATCCAGGCTCTGCCGGTCATTGATGTCAAAGTAGCCGCTCAGGTCGAGCTGATCGATTTTCATTTCCGAGTATGAGCTGCGGAATGCGGCGCCGCTGAACTGATGCTCAGAGGCATCCAAGGGTCTCTCTGCGCTCATAACCGGGAAATCAGCCGAGTAATCGACGGTGATCTTGTTATCGCTGAGAAACGCGGGAATGCCAATAGTCGAGCTACTTCCATAGGGCGAGGTCCGGCCCGTATCTGACTTGGAGTGATGATAATCAAGCCCAAAACCCAGGCTATCGGTAGCGTCCCAGGCGGCATTGAAACCCACGGAGTCGAGCTTGGTTTCCCAACCCGCCTGTGAAGCGCCGGTGCCGAAGTCTCTTCCGGGATTGGTATCGGTGGAGTCCTCCGACCAAACCAGCGGACTGGCGACCGGGCCATCGGTAAAGGAACCGGAACTGGTTCCACAGACGCCACACTGAATGAACCAGAACGACAGATCATTACCTCGCTGATCGATCTTCTGATCTGCGTAGGTGTAATCGAGCGTCATGGTCAGATCATCGGTCGGCGCCCACTGCATAACCGCCTGTCCGTTGAATCGCTTACGGTCCACGTCGTTCATGCTGTAAAGAATGTTCTGCGGCAGGGAATACAGGTCCCCCTCACCGGGCAGGTTCTCATAATTTTCCGAGCCGGGTCCTCCCGCTGCGGGCAACGCCTGCCAGCTGGGATCCAGATATGCGCCCGGAATCCACCCTGAGGAAGTCGCGGCCTGGTTGTAACCAAACTTACGTTCCTGGTAGACCGCTGAAACCGTGATACCGAAGGTCCCGTCGGCAAACACATCGCTGTATATGCCGGAAAACTCTGGCGACCAGGCATTGTCCTGATCGGAAGTGTCGTACACACCCTTGGCGCCAAAACTCATTTGGCGTTCCCCAATCGCCAACGGGCGGGCTGTCAGAATGTTGACCGTCGCACCGATGCCACCCGTTGGGATGCTCGACATGCTGGTCTTGTAGACTTCCACAGCCGCTACAGCTTCCGAAGCAAGATTAGAGAAGTCAAAAGAGCGCCCAGCAGTCACGTTGGTGGCGAAAATGCTCGAGGATGGCATTGTACGGCCGTTCAGCAGCACCAGGTTAAAGTCCGATCCGATACCGCGCACAGTGATTCGCTGGCCTTCGCCTTCCGCACCCAATTGACCTGTGCGGTCAATCGACACACCGGTGATACGCTGCAGCGACTCGGCCAGGTTGGTGTCCGGAAACTTACCCATGTCCTCAGCCACGATGGAATCAACGACGCCGTCAGAATCCCGCTTGACGTCCATGGCCTCGATAAGGCTTGACCGAACACCGGTGACCATCACCTCTTCCAGGATCTGTTCGGTATCTTCGTTTCTATCCTGGGCAATATCTGCCTGGGCATCCTGATTGTTCTGGGCACCCGCCGGTGAGGCGACAAAGGCGCCAAGCGCCAATGCAATGCTACCGGCAAGCGGGCTTAATCTGAACGGGCTTCGGCGTGAGCCGGCAAACCGGGCTTTCCCGATCAGTGTATCGCCTGCGGCGTCTGCTTCCTGGGCCATTTCCGGCGAAAATCCTGCCGCATCCGATGCCAATGCATCGCTACGGGAGATGGAATTCTTTGTAAGTGTGCGATTAATCAATGTCTGGTGCCCTCTGGAGTCTCTGTCGTCAATCATATTTTGTAATATGTTTTGCACTTACTACAGGTCAAAATGTAAGCGCTTACTTCAATTTATCTTAGACCTTCTGCGAGAGTCAACTAATATTTTTAACAAAAGCGTTACAGGGAGAAATGCTGTCAGTGCTGGTTTTCGTCGAGAATGTGCCGGAAATTTTTTACAATATGGAAGCGCTTACAATTATTGAAGATCAAAAGGCGCTATTCGGACTTGTAAGCACTATCCCTTCAATCCGAGGTTTTTACTCGTCCGGACGGGGATTCCGGAGTGTGATTCGACCGGCATCCGGGGCATGAATCCAGATGGGTTGAGACAGCTCTTCCACGTACAAATCCCTGACCAGGTCATCGGTTTGCAGACGGGCGTCCTCCCAGTCGTGCCAGCTGAAGCCAAGTGCTTTAGACCAGTAAACCCAGTCCCAGTTGATGTAGCTGATGGCTTTGATCTCCGGGTGAATCCGGATCATTTCAAAAAAAGGCTTGTACCAGCGCACCCAGCTTTCCCAGCCCTTGTCCGCCCCGACATAGCGCGGCGTGGCCTCGCCGATCATCACGGGTTTCCGGTGTTCCGCGGCGCGGCTGTAAAATTCAGCCAGCCAGGGGTGGGTCAGCTCTTCCGGGGAAAACGTGTCCACGCCCCACCAGTCTACGTATTCATCACCCGGGTAGTATTTCATCAGGTCCGTGAAGTCGATAAAGCCGGCTGACCCACCGGCCGAACACCAGACTGTTGCGACTTCTTCCAGGCCGGCTTCCCGGATTTTCCCGGTGATGTACCTGAAAGCTGATACATAACCTTCGGGCGCGTAGCCATTCCAGGAACCTTCAAACTCGTATCCGATTCGCACCCAGGCCGGCACACCGAATTCCCGGAGGGCGGAAATGAAAGCTTCTATGGCGTCATCATAGGCTCCTCCAGCGACCACTCCGGCATCGCCGCTGCCATCATCTTTGCCTCTGGTCATATTCAGGCCGATTTGCAGAGTGGTAGGTTGGCCGGCCAGTCCATCCAGGGATGCCTGTATTTTTTGCTGCCAATCGCGCACAACATTTTCACCGTGAGTGATGCCGATGTACGTCATTTGCATCATCGGCCGTTGCGCCGGGCCGAAAAGCGCGGAGTATTCCAGGTAACTGCCGGGGTCCTGGCCTGCCCCGTGGATAATTCCTGTGGCCGGCTCCAGCAGTGCGCCGAAATTCACTCGCGGCTCGTATTCAATTTCAAATACCGCACCGGATGAAGGCATGCCATCTCGCTCGGCCGGTTGGGCGGCCAGCGTAGTTTGCTCTGAGCCATTGGCGCTAGCCGTTACCAAGCCAAGCAAAATGAACAATATTTGCGAAAAGCATTTCCCCATGACTTTGCCCATCCGTTCAGAAAAGTGCTTTAACGCGACTCATATGCTCCTGGAAACGCAATGTATTGCTCCAGGGCATGATGCGGTTCTGCTGCCTGCCGGCGAGAATATCTTCGTTGGCGGCGACCGTTTCATAATCAAGTCCCAGGCTTTTTCTTCCGTCCCTGAAATGATCGACGCAATCGTCCAGTTCGTACAATCGACACTCGTTGGCGCGCCAGAAATCCGGTATGGCGATATAGCCTTCCTCGCCTATGATGTATGCCCAGTTCTGCAACTTGCTGCGAAATGAAGTGGCCAGCGTTGCGCTGCAACCACTGTCGTTGTCGCCGTAGTTAAACAGCATCTGCACGTCATCCTCCACTCCATTTGGCGCCTTGCGGCAGATTACCTGGATATCATCCGGATCCTGCTGCAGAAAAAGCCAGGCGATAGCGACGGGGTAGATCCCCATTTCCAACAGGCAGCCACCGCCCAATTCGGCATTGTATTCACGCCGATCCGGACTGTATGGCAACTGCGGGTAGCCAAAGTCCGCTTTAAGCTGCCTCACCCGGCCGATGTGTCCGAGCTGAACCCAATCCTGGGCTTTCCGGATCGCCGGCAGAAAGTACGTCCACATGGCTTCCATCATGAATACCGACCGCTGGTTTGCCAGGTGGAATAACCTCCTGCTGTCACTTTCACCCACGGTGAAAGGCTTTTCACATAACACATGTTTTCCCGCGGCGATTGCGTCGGCAGCATTCTGAAAATGCATGGTGTGCGGTGTAGCGATATACACGGCGTCGATATCCGGATCATCCAGTAGTTCGTCATAGTTCGAATAAGCAGCGAGAAAGACCGTACTGTTTCGCAAAATTGTCCGCCGATACCTGACTTCTCGATGCCACGGCCTGGATTTCGCCATTCGATACAAACTCGAAATCGCTGGCGAATTGATGAGTAATCCTGCCGGTGCCGAGAATTCCCCAGCGCACTTTCTTTGCTTCCTGATCCATGGCTTTTATCGTCACTCCACTGCTTTACTCTTGACGTATTTCATGATGTTGAGAAAAGTGTCCACCCAGTAAATATCGCGGTTCGCGTCGAGATATTGCAGCAGTTGTTCATGCGCCTCGATGGACACGGCGAGATGGTCGCCACCGACTCCATGGAAGGTAAAATTGGCCACTGTGCCTTTCCTGCCAGCCTCTTCGACAATCGCAACCAGCTGTTCACCGGTTACGTCACTGGGTGTTTCAACGATAACCAGGTAAGGATCCAGGGTGTTCATATCCTGGGTCACTCCGCCAAAACGTGCCTTGACCGCCACGAATAATGGTCTGATGGCATCAATATAGTAGTCGCCTGCCGCATGGAGATCTCCACACGGCGTGGTAAAAGTCCGCTCTGTCCGGCCGTCTATCGCATTCAGCATCGTGTTTGCGAGCACGATTTCTTCAAGCAGGGAATCCAGCGGAGTCCGGTCCAGGTCATGCCAGGGTTTTACCCATTCCCGGTCGGGTTTTGAACCCGAACACGGGTGATAGAGGGTATGGTTTCCGAGTTCATGCCCGCTGGCCGCAGCAAGCCGCCACTCATCCAGGCGGAGCCGGGTGGCATCGCTTGCCAGTGTCATGTAAAAACTGCCCCTGAAGCCATACCGGTCCAGGGCGGGAATAACATTGTCCAGCTGCGAGTCGAGTGCATCGTCATAAGCAAGATTCACTGCCGCCCTGACCCCGTCCGGCCATTCAAAATCGCCTCCCGGTTCTGCCGCAGCAGCGGTCGTGATCGCCAGCAGGCAGACCATCGCCAGATAATTCCGCATGTTGTTCAACAAGAGATCACCCCGCTATTCCCGTTTAGCGCTGCGTCGCGCCAGGCGGTAACCATGACGGTACATATCCTGGAACAGGAGCAGAAACACAACGACACCCAGCAGTGCGGCGGTAACATTCCACGGAGTCAGGGCACTGCGCTCGTGGACCAGGGTCCAGGCGAATTGAGCGACGCATAAAAGGGATACCACGATAAGCGTCGGCCGTCTGCCGATCCTACTCACTACCAGGGCACCAAAAGGAGCGCCGATCGCAACAACCGGTGCCGCTGCCAGCCAGTTTTCGAAAGTACCCGCCTGCAGGTCGCCAAGTAAAATTTTGGCCGAGACTCCCACAATGGATGTGAACGCCATCAAAACGACAGAAGTCGGGATGGCGATCTTGAGATCCGCATGACACCACAACACAAGCACCATGTAGATCATCATATCGATCCCCACGCCGGTAATGCTGGCAATGGTCAATGAACCCAGCAGGCCGACGGCGAACCCTACCTTGTGGTCAAACGACTTGTCATGCGGCGTCATCCCCTCGTAGGAAGTGATCTCGTTGATTCGGCGCAGGTGCAGCAGGCCAAAGCTGCACCACATCGAGGCGAACAGAAGCTTGATAAAGAGATCAGAAGCCAGCGGCGCCACGTAGAGAATGCCGAGAGGCGTTCCGATCAGCGCCCCGGGCAACGCCGCGCGCAACATCGGCCACTCAAGTTGCTGGCGGCTGGAAAGGATATAGATGCTGGCGCTGGTCATGCCGACGGCCTGGATCGCAAAACTGAAATCGCGGCCCAGCGTGGCCGGCAGGTCCATCATCAATACCAGGACCGGGAAGCCGACAGTCCCGCCACCCATCGGGGTGGAACCGGCCACGTAGGAACCGGCAGCCATGGCAACGGCCATGGGCCAATGTGTGAGGGCGGTGTCGAGATGACCTCCGTAGATCACCAACGCCAGCCAGGCGGTATAGAAAAGAACCAGCCAGATGAAGAACGGCAGCAAAGGTCTCGCCTTCAAGGGCTTGAACATCAACTTCTTCGGATCGGCCCGAACCCCCGGAGAATCGGGTTTCTAACCATAGCGCGACTGCAGGTAACGGAATACCGCCCTCAAGCCCAGGGCTTCTCCGCCTTGCGGCCGGCCCGGCCGGTCAGTCTGGTTCCACGCAAACGTGTCGATGTGCACCCAGGGAATTTCCGGATTGATGAAATATTCGAGAAAGAGCGCCGCGGTGATGCACCCGCCGTAGGTCGTTTTGCCGGTGTTGCTGAGGTCCGCGATGGGGCTCTCGATCTGCTTGCGGTAAGGCTGGTAAAGGGGCATGGTCCAGAGCGGATCTTCCTCCTCATCGCCTGCCTTCATGATACCCCGGGCCACTTCTTCGCGGTTGCTGAACAGTGGCGGGAGATCGGCGCCCAGCGCGATGCGGGCCGCACCGGTCAGGGTCGCGAAATCGATCACCAGGTCGGGATACGATTCACAGGCATAGGCCAGCGCGTCCGACAGCACGACCCGGCCTTCTGCATCGGTGTTGCCGATTTCCACCGACAGGCCCTGCCGGGTCAGGATAATGTCGCCCGGCCTGTAGGCGTTGCCTGATACCGAGTTCTCTACCGCCGGTATCAACAGCTTCAGACAAACCGGTAATTGGTGTTCCATGACCAGCCGAGCCAGTGCCAGTGCATGGGCTGCACCGCCCATATCTTTCTTCATCAACTGCATGCCGGCCGCATTCTTCAGGTCCAGGCCGCCGGTATCGAAACATACCCCTTTACCGACCAACGCCAGCAATGGCGCGTCTTCATCACCCCAGTTCAACTCCAGCAGCCTGGGCTCACTGCTGGATGCCCGGCCCACCGCGTGGATCGCGGGGAAATCGCGGGTTAACAGGTCATCACCGGTTACATACTCGGTTTCAGCCCCGAAGGTATCCGCCTCCCGGGTCACTGCATCAGCGAGATCCGATGGCCCCATGTGTTCAGTCGGTGTGTTTACCAGGTCCCGCACCAGGCGTTGCGCCGCCAGCAAGGAACGCACTTCGCTGTCAACGTCGGTTTCCAGCACCAGGACAGGCCTTTGCTTGTTATCCGCCTTGTACCGGTCAAAACGATAGGAGGCCAGGCCCCACCCCAGGCTGGCCTGCAGTCGTTCCTTCCGCAACCAGTCGCAATCAAGGCGATAGATGCCCTGGGGCAATCCGGACGCGACTGAAGAAAGACGGTACAGGTACCCGGTGTCCTCGGTGCCGACCAACCAGAGCTCAGGGCTGCCATCGGCACCCGGAACACCGCAAAACTGTCCGGGAGAAGCCATGAAACCGGAACCCTCCAACCACTTGATCCAGGAGCGGGAAGCCTGTTTTTTCCATTGCTGGAATCCTCCCGGGGTCAACGGAACCAACGGAATGACTTTCTGTTTGTCCTGTAGATCGCTACTCGAAATAAAACACATGTTTCGGGTCACCGGTTAAAAACCAAGGATCGAGGATAAATCAAATTCGGGCCATTACACAATTCGGGGGAAAAACGACCCCGATTTCAATCCACCCGAACCACGTAGCCTTTACCATCGCGAAGAATCTCGAGAAACAGGCTGCCCTTGACAGAGCGAATCACTTCCTCGAATTCATCGAGCCCCTGGATTTTCATGCGATTGCACCCCGTGACGATATCACCGGGCCTGAATCCCGACCTTCCAAGCTGGCTGTCCGGCTCAAGCCTGGAAATGAGCACACCCTTTAATCCACTCGAGCGCGCCTTCATTGGTAACTCTTCGAAGCGGGTTCCGGCCAACCGGACGTTGACCTCGCCGCCGTCCAGCGACTTCAGCTCTTCCACTTTGACTTTCAGGGATTTCCCGGACTGATCCCGGACAATCTCAAGCGTCAGCTTGTCACCTACCGGAAACTGGCCTTCGTAGTTATGAAATTCCTGCGCATTCCTGACCGGGTAGGTCGCAATCGTCCTGATCACATCACCCGCACGCAATCCGGCCTTATCCGCTGCAGATCCGTCGGTAACCTCGGCTACCAGCACACCCTTGCCCTTCTCGAGGCCGAATGCCCCCGCCAGGTCCGCCGTTAGATCCTGCACCGAGATACCCAGGGTGCCGCGCCGGACTTCGCCAAACTTGCTCAGCTGGTCCATCACGTAACGGACCATGGCGGATGGAATCGCGAAACCGATGCCGACATTACCGCCGCTGGGTGTGAAGATTGCGCTGTTGATGCCTACCAGTTCACCGCGCAGGTTGACCAGCGCGCCTCCCGGAATTTCCGGGTTGATCGAAGCGTCTGTCTGGATAAAGTTCTGGAATTCCAGGCCCCGGAACCCGGTGCGCCCGAGCGCGCTGACAATACCGGAAGTGACGGTCTGGCCCAGGCCGAACGGATTGCCCACAGCCACGACGAAATCCCCGACTCGCAAATGATTGGAATCCGCGAACTGCAGGGCCTGCAAGTCCTCTGCCGGAATCCGGACCATCGCGAGGTCGCTATCCGGATCGGTCCCGATCACCTCGGCTTCGAAACTGCGGCCGTCTGCAAGGGTTATCGAAATGTCATCCGCACCGGCGATCACGTGATTATTGGTGAGCACGAACCCTTCTTTCGCGTCGACGATCACACCTGATCCCAGGCTCTGTGAAACCCTTTCCCGGGCGACATCGGGGACATTGAAAAAACGGCGAAAGAACGGATCGTCCATCAGCGGGCTGCGGACCCGAACGCGGGTCTGGGTATAGACGTTGACCACCGATGGTGTGACCTGATCGAGCACCGGCGCCAGTGAAGGCAGGGGTTCGCCATCGATCGCCACGGGTAGCCCCGCCAGGCTCAACTGAGTCGCCAACATCAGAAAAACAGATGAAAGCAGTTTTAACGGCCACTTGAAAGATCGATTCACAACAACTCCTGTCCGGAAAGCCCGGCATCTTTGACCGGCCTGCGGCCGGGAGGTTCTACGCACGAAGTAAAATAGCAAAAAAGCCTCCATTTGCACCCGATTCGTGGCATCAATTCAGCAATCAAGATTGCTTGCCATTTGGCTAAAAACCGGATATATAGCCATGAAAGTAAAACAACAACACTACATGTTGTGTTGTTGTACATAAATGCAGTGACTGCATAAAAAATTATGGAGTTCGACTTACAACAACAGGTATTGAGAACGGATGTCGCCGGAATGCCGCTGGAATGGATCGGCTACCAGGACGCGGCGCGCCTGATTTCACTGAACCAGGTCAGCTACGCGATGGGGCGCATTGTCTATCGCATCCACGGTGGCATCAATGCCCTCACCGGCGCCCAGAGCGTCATCGATGTCAACGCCATCATCGCCAGTCACGGACGCCATCCTCACTCACACCTGTTTTCCCACTCCTATACTCCCGCCGCTGAGCAACCCGGCCCTGTTCCGGCGGGATCAGTCGCTGTGTCTTTACTGCGGCGAACAGTTTCCGAATGCACTGCTTTCCCGCGACCATGTCAATCCACTGAGCAGGGGCGGCCAGGACACCTGGAGTAACGTCGTAACCGCCTGCAAGCGCTGCAACAACTACAAGGCGGGCAGGACCCCTGAACAGGCCGGGATGGAACTGCTTGCCATTCCGTTCACACCGACCCATGCCGAATACGTTTACCTGCAGGGACGAAAAATCCTCGTGGACCAGATGAACTTCCTGCTGGCCCACTTTCCCCGCAACAGCCAGTTGCGTAAAAGAGCAGAACAGGGCCAGCTTCTGACAGCCTGACGCAGGAGCGAATTAGCACAGGCGACGGAGACAGGCCGGTTTTGCCGCAGGCAAAGAAGGCCTGTTGGAGTGCCGTCGTGCGTTCGCGAATGAATTCGCTCCTACGGGGGTTACGGTCAGGCCTGCAGGCAGCGCTGCCGCAACATCCCGCCGAACGCCAGATCGTCGAACAAACGGTTCAGCCGCTCAGTGTCAACGTCCAGCCGGCCCAATTCAGGCGAAACCAGGGTCGACTCCACGGCAGTCTCGATCACGGTCAGTTTTCGTGCCAGTTCTGCGGCGCTGCGATTATCAGCGAGTTTTTTCTGAATTGACCGGGCGCCGCGGATAGCCAGGTGCTGCACTTCGTCGAGCCGCTGGTAAATCTGGTCCAGGTCCCCGAAATGCCCCAGCAGGGCCGAGGCCGACTTTGGACCCACGCCCGGAACACCCGGAATATTGTCTACCGCGTCTCCGGTCAGCGCCAGGTAGTCCGCCATCTGTTCAGGCAGCACACCGAACTTTTCAGTCAGTTGTTTCGCGTTCAGTTTCTGGTTACGGGAAAAATCCCACCAGTGGTCATTCTCACCCACCAACTGGGCCAGGTCCTTGTCAGCCGTCACCACGCAAATCGGATGCCCCCTGGACCGCCAGTATTCCGCCAGCGTGCCGATCACGTCGTCCGCCTCGTAGCGACTGTCGGCGAAGCACTGCAAACCCATGGCTTCCGCCGCCGACCGCGCCCAGGAAAACTGGCGTTTCAGGTCTTCGGGGGCGGGCTCCCGGTTCGCTTTGTATTGCGGATAGATCTCGTTGCGGTAGCTAGTGGTTAACGATTCATCGAAAGCGACTGCCAGGTGTTGCGTGCCGGTCTGCTCCAGCAGGCTGCACAGAACCCCCAGGAAGCCGTATACCGCATTGGTCGGTTCACCTTTCCGGTTGACGAACTCACCGGGCATCGAAAACCAGGCGCGGAAAATATAGACACTGGCGTCAACCAGGTAAACAGGCGGCAAGGCCGGGGCTGCCGGTCCTGCAATCACTGGGTTTTTGCCTTTAACGCTTTTTGCAGTTCTTCGATGGTCGCCGACTCCAGTTCGAATGCCGCATCGAGATTGACGCTCATCACGATGGCCCCGGCATCTTCATCGGTGCCGGTGTTTGCCACGTAAAACAGGCTCTCGCCCCAAACGGTGCCCAGTGCCGGGTGGTTGAATTCAGGCAGCGCAGTGACCATCGGGGCGACACTTTCCACTGCAGTTCCCGTTCCGTCGAGCTTAAGCCGCATAACGCGTTGCGGCTCAAATCCACCCTGGGTGATGAACAGATTGCCCTCGTTGTAGCTTACACTGCCGATTCCACCCAGGTTCAGGTTTTCCGGCCCTGAAAGCATGTTTGCCTGGATCGCTATGGGGTCGATTACCGTGATGCCCATGGCGACATCCGAGATAAAAATTCTGCTGTTATCCGGCGTTACGGCGATACCCGTCATGCCAAGCAGTCCGGGATTGGCAAAGAAAGCCTCCAGCTTTTTTCCTTCGGGTGTTTTTTGATAAATGACCGGGATGGCGCGATCAATGACATAAACATGATTGTCATCAGTCACGACCAGGCTTCCAAGCTCATGTTTCAGGCCGTCCACGGGCACGTTATAGCGTCCCAGCACTTCCAGGGTATTCAGGTCGAGTTCGAACACGGCGCCATGCCCGTGCTCCGCAACGGAGTAACCTGAAAACAAAGGCGTTGCCGCACTGGACAGCCAAAGACGGTTGTTGTCTGCATCAACCGCCAGGCCGGTGATTGACCAGAATCCATTTTCATCATCGGCCTTGATCAGCTCGGTCATTTCACCTTCACTTGAAACGGCGATCAAGGCGCCTTCCCGCCGGGTTCCCACCAGGAAACGGCCCCTGCTCTCGTCCCATGCAAAGGCACTGTAATCGGCCGGATTTCCAGGCAATTTGAAAGCCACAATTGCTTCACCGGCGGGTTTTCCGGCATCGACCAGCATCTTGTTGATGTAGCGGTAGGCCTCGGTATCGCGAATCTTCAGGGTGTCATCGGTAGAATCGAAATCATAGGTAAAACCCTGCTGCTGCAACTGGTACATGTAAGTGTAGGCGGTGGTTTTACGATCAATTAACCCGCAGGCCCGGACGACGTTGACCAGGTACCGGGTCTCAAACGGCACCAACTGGTTCAACTTCATGTTCGCGGAATACCAGGACACCCATTTCCCTTCTTCATATGCGAGCCGGGACTTTTCCTCGAGCGCCGCGATTTTCTCCCGCAGGCTTTCCTCCGGAGCGGCCTGCTCCACCGGTTTCGTTACTTCTTCTGCTGCGGAAGCGGATTGGGCATACAAGGGGAAACTGAATGTTAAAGCCAGCAGCACGACGGTGACAGCGGCACATGTTTTTCCGGTCATGTTTGTTCCTCAAAAGCGGGTTTATTGGTGTATTGGCGTCATTTGAACGAAATGGGTCAATATAGTTCAAGCCAACGGGCGATTCCTGTGATTGCGGCACCCGTCACGATACAATCCCCACAGTTTATCAGAGCCGCCGGAAGATTGACCCCATGAAGAATGACGCCACCCTGTACACAGGACGCTACCTCAGCCTGATCGAAAGAGACCGCTGGGAATTCGTCACCCGCAGCAATGCCCGCTGCGTCGTCGCCCTGGTGGCGGTCACACCAGCGCAGGAAATTGTCCTGGTTGAGCAGTACCGCAAGCCGGTCGATGCCCATGTCATCGAAATTCCGGCTGGCCTGGTCGGAGACCTCGACGATCCCGAAGAGTCCATCCTGGTGGCCGCCGCACGGGAACTCGAAGAGGAAACCGGCTTTGTTGCTGCGAAAATGGAATTTTTAATGGATTGCCCCAGCTCAGCCGGGATGTCGGATGAAGTCATATCCTTTGTGCGTGCGTCAGGACTGTCCCGCATGGGTCCGGGCGGTGGGGACGCCAGCGAGAATATTGTCGTGCACGTGGTGTCGCTTTCCGGCATCGACGACTGGCTTTCCGGACAGCAGGCCGCCGGAAAGACACTGGACCCGAAGGTCTACACAGCCTTGTATTGGCTGCTGCGTGAACCCCGGGTTTCCTGGCCTGCCGGGTAGTTACCGGGCCGGTTTTATTTGCCAGGACCGGTAAACGCCGACTGCAGCACCAGTTGCATGTGGTTCCAGGAAGCATGGTCAGCCCGTTCGTCATACCTGAGGGGCAGACCGTACTTTTGACCATTGGTCGTGGCCATCGGGTTGCTGAATCCGTGCAGGGCCGTGGGCAATGTCACGAACAGGCAATCTGCACCGGTTTTCGCCATCTCGGCTTTAAACGCTTTTACCGCCTCCGCGGGAATCAGCACATCGTCCTCGCCGTGGTACACCGCAACCCGTGCAGTGACATCTCCGCCTTCGCCAGGTGCCGCGACACCCAGCGGCAACGCGCCGTGGAACGAAGCGACCGCTTTTAAATCAGCGCCGTAACGCGCCATGTGCAGCACAATTCCGCCACCCATGCAGTACCCGATAGCGGCAGACTTGCCGGCATCAGTGGTCCGGTGAGCCCGAAGAGTTTCCAGTGCTGCATTGAAACGGCTGCGAACGGTAGCGAGGTCGGACAACAGGCTGTTCATCAATCCTCCGGCTTCGTCCGGGTTGGCTGCGACCCGGCAGCCACCGTACATATCCAGCGCCATCCCGGTGTACCCCAGGCCGGCCAGCATATCGGCGCGCCGCCGGGAGTAAGGATTGTTGCCCCACCATTCGTGCACCACCAGCACGCCGGGGCGTTCGCCTTTGATTTCAGAATCCCACGCGACGTAAGCCTTCATTTCAACTCCGCCGGCGCTGTAGCTGATCTCTTCCGATTGAATGTTTGCCATGGTTTTTACGCTCCCCGCAGTTTTGCTTTGAAACCTGAAGTTTACTGCATAACCACTTACTTCAGTGGCCCCGCATTGTGATTCCGCTATGATGTCCCCAGATATTTGAACTGTAAAACCTTGAGGAACGCTCATGAACAATCCGAATACAGGTAACGAAATCAGGATGGAGGTTTCAAACCTTTTCCGCGAGGAAGTTTTCACCGACAACACGGTCGGCACGCTGCGCCGCCTGACCCCGGTGACCGCAACTGGTGAACCCGACCCGGCGCGCAGCGGGCAGTTTATCGGCTCGACCCAGGTCATGACGACCGCCGGCCCTTTGCCGCTGTCATTCGAAATCCAGGCAGAGACGCTGGCCGAAGCAGCCGAGGCCTTTGGCCCCGCAGCCCGCGACGCTTTTGAAAAAACCATGGAGGAACTCCGGGAAATGCAGCGCCAGCAGGCCTCATCGATCGTCGTTCCGGGGGCCGGTGGGGGCGGCGGCATGGGTCCCAGTAAAATTCAATTACGCTGATCACGGGAATGCTTTTGCGGCGCTATCAGAAACGGTTCAACCGGGTAGCCGCCTGTTTGATCGGGCTGCTCCCGCTGTTTGCGTACGCGGCTGATGACCTGATATGGAGAGAGGTCGATCCCGAAAACCTGGTGATCATGGAGTTATATGAAGGCCAGGTCGCCATCGAACTCAACCCCATGTTCGCGCCGGACACCGTACGGCAATTCCGGAAGCTCGTGCAGGAACACTTTTATGACGGCCTCAGTTTCTATCGTGTTATCGATGGCTTCGTGGCCCAGGGCGGAGACGGCAGCGACCTCGGTGAACTGAGCCTGGTGCCGCTGATCGACGCTGAATTCGAATCCGAGTTGCCGGAGAAGGTCGCGTTCACGCCGGTTCAGAAAGACGACCTGTTTGCCCCGGAAACCGGGTTTATCGACGGCTTCGCCGTCGCCCGGGATTCAACCGGAAAAACTGCCTGGCTAACCCATTGTCCCGGCGTCGTTGCGATGGCCCGGAACGACAGCATTGATTCCAGCCGCACGGATTTCTATATCGTGATCGGCCAGGCGCCGCGTTACCTGGACCGCAACATGAATGTCTTTGGCCGCGTGGTTGACGGCATGGATGCCGTGCAAAGAATCCGTCGTGGACCGGCCGGCGAGAATGGCATTATCCAGGATGAAACACTGAGCAGCCGTATTCGAAGTATGAAGCTGGCTTCGGACATGCCCAGGGAAGAACGCCTGTCGGCTTTGGTGATAGACACCAACAGCAAGGGGTTCGGGAAACTGCTGAAGGACCGGCGGAACCGCAAACAGAAATTCTTCCACCACAAACCACCCGAAGTACTGGACGTATGCCAGGTGCCGATGGCTGGTCGGCTTACCCGCTAGCGGCTTTCATTGGCCGGCCACGAGAGGTGGCTGAAATTTTTCACCGGATTCCTTAACTGTCGCCAAACTGCAATTGGGCCAGCCGGGCATACAATTCATTGTGCCGGATCAATTCATCGTGGGTACCCACGGCCTCGATTCTGCCATGATTCATCACGACAATCCTGTCGACTTTCTTGACCGTTGCCAGCCGATGCGCGATAACCAAAGTGGTGCGATTCTGCATCAGTCCTTCCAGCGCGACCTGCACCAGGCGTTCATTCTCCGCATCCAGTGAGCTGGTCGCCTCGTCAAGCAACAGGATCGGCGGATCTTTGAGGATGGCGCGCGCGATCGCGATGCGTTGACGCTGCCCGCCTGACAATCGCGTTCCCCTTTCTCCCAGAAACGTGTCATAGCCTTCCGGGAGTTTCCGGATGAATTCATCCGCTTCCGCCATCACGGCAGCCTGGTGCACTTCTGCAGCGGTGGCGCCCGGACGGCCGTAGCGGATGTTCTCAAACGCGCTCTCGCCGAACAATACTGTCTCCTGGGGGACCAGGCCAATCTGGCGGCGAAGCTCGCGCGGATCCAGGCGGGAAATATCCTTGCCATCGACCAGGATCATTCCGCTCAATACGTCATAGAAACGCAACAGCAACTGGAAGCTTGTGCTTTTACCGGCTCCTGATGGCCCCACCACCGCCAGGGTATCGCCCGGTTCGATATCGAGGCAGAAATCGTCAAGCGCCAGGGTTTCGGGGCGGGATGGATAGCTGAAGCCGACATGATCGAACCGGATATGACCTGCCACCCGCGACGGTAACAGCTCGGGAACCGCCGGGGCCTTGATGGCCGGCTCGGCCCGCAGCAGTTCGGACAGGCGCTCCATAGCCCCGGCGGCACGCTGGATTTCGCCCCATAAACTGCTCAGCGCGGTTGCCGAGGAACCCACGAAAAACGCATACATCAGGAACTGGCCAAGCTGACCGCCGGTCATCGAACCCGCGATGACGGCCCGCGAACCCACCCACAGGAACAGGGTCAACATGCAGAAAACCAGCACGAACGCGAGGCCGATCAGTATCGCGTTCATCCTGACCCGCCGGATGGCCGTAACAAAACTGTGCTGCACGGCCTCGGCGAAGCGGCCGACCTGGAGTTCCTCGAGGGTGAACGACTGGACCGTTTGCATCGCGTTCAGCGTTTCGCCGGCCAGCCCGCTGGTATCGGCAACGCGATCCTGGGACTGGCGGGACAGTTTCCGGATGTACTTCCCCACGACGACGACGGGCAGGACGACAACCACGATCCCCACCAGGGTGTAAGCCGCCATTTGCGGACTGGTGAGCACAAGCATCACGAGGCCACCCACCAGGCTGAGCAACGACCTCAGTGCAATCGACAGACCGCTGCCGGAAATGCTTTGCACCAGGGTAGTGTCGGTGGTCAGCCGGGACAGCACTTCACCGGTCCGGGTTACCTCGAAAAAGGCCGGATCCATGTGGATGATGCGGGCGTACACCGCGTCGCGTATATCCGCCACCACGCGCTCGCCCAGCCAGGTGACCAGGTAATAGCGCATCGCGGCAAACAGGCTGAACACAACGGTAGCGGCAAGGAACCACCCGAAGTAGCGGTTCACGGTTCCCATATCCTGTGCCATAAAGCCGTTGTCGATCAGGTACCTGAGCGCGACCGGCATCGCCAGCATCGCAGCTGAGGCAACCAGCAGCGCGGCCAACGCGGCCAGGAGGGTGCGGTAATAGGGTGTGATGAAAGGCCACAGCGTGCGCAGGGGCTTGAGCGACTTGGCGCGGGGCCGGTCGCTGCTGGACTGTTCACTCATGAAAATGCGCTCGCCATGGCTTTTCAGTATGGGGGCTTTTTATTTTATTGCCACTCCCTGGGATCAACACGGTAGTAGGACTTCAGGACATTGAACAATTCCTGGTGCTGTTCCGCCATGCTGCCGGGTTTCTCAAAAAATGTCTCTGTCGCGACAGCAAAAAACTCGGCCGGATTGGTTGCGCCGTAATGGTCCATGAATGAACGCCGGCCGATTCGAACATCCCTTTGCAGCTCCTCGAATTCAGCTGAAAGAGCCCCGGCCCAGCTCCTGTAACTGGACTCCCCGACCAGGAGCGGCGCTCCGTCAGCGCTTCCCGTCTCACTATCCAACTGGTGGGTAAACTCGTGCAGAACAACGTTGCTGCCGTCGACAAAATTCCGGGCGCCCTGCAACACATTGTCCCATGCCAGGATGACCTTGCCGTTCTGCCAGGACTCACCCAGTAGCCCTTTCTGCCCGTGACTCACCACCCCCGAACCGTCAACTTCCGGGCGTGACACCACGAACGCGCTCGGGTAGAGGATGATGTACTTAAGCTGCGGGTACAGTCCGCCATGCCGGTTCAACTGCAACATGCATGCCTGGGCCGCAACAGTCACCCGCATTTCATCAGTGACCTGGAGCCCGCGAGCACCGGAAAAATGCTTCTCATGAAGAAACTGCTTGATCAGGAGACGGAGCTGTAAACGCAGCGGCATTGGCAGGTTTTTATAGACACCGATATTGCGTTCGAGAATCTCCACCCATGCATCGGGAAACGGCGCGGACAGCGCCCGGTTCAGCCGAAAACGCGGGAACCAGAGCGCCAGTGCGATGGCGACAACGACCACTACAAGAATTAACCAGGGACTCATGGTTGCCCAGACTAACGCCGTTTACGCCCTGCAACAAAAAAATTGACTGAAATTGATCTGAATCGCGAAAAAAAACTCCGCGTCGGACTATGCTAGTAGTAGCGGATCTTCGCTTGCTAGCGAACTCCGCGGCCAACAGGCCTGGTTCTGTATCTGGATAGCCGAGGATAAAGTAATGGCGATTGCAATGACTCTCAAAGCTTACCTGGACGGCCATAAGGTCCACTACGATACGGTGGAGCACCCGCACACATCATCCGCGGTTGATTCCGCGAAAACCGCCCATGTTCCGGCCCACCAACTGGCGAAGGCCGTCGTGCTGGAAGACGACAGCGGCTACATCGTCAGCGTTCTTCCATCCAATAACCGCCTCAACCTGGGCTGGGTTAACGAGGAACTGCAGCGTGAGCTGAAACTGGCCACTGAACCCGAGTTGAAGAAATTGTTCAAGGACTGCGCAACGGGAGCAGTGCCCGCGTTGAGTACCGCATACGGATTGAAAGTGATCTGGGATGACCAGCTGAAATACGCGTCCGATATTTATATCGAAGCAGGTGATCATGAACACCTGATCCACCTGAAGGGCGAAGACTTCAAGACGCTCATGGACAAGCTGCCGCACAGCGTGATCAGCGCCGGAAAAGAATATTCACGCTGGGTTTACGAGTAGCGGCAGCGGACTGAACCTGCCGCGCCAACGGCGCGAGCCCCACCGGGGCAGCGGTTGCTTGCGTCCGCAAGAATCCCGTAGCTAAAGACTTGCCCTGACTTCCGCCAGTTTTGCTTTAACGCGGGTCGCGTTGTCGTTCCCCATGCGCAGCAAGATTTTCTGCCCCGCCGAAAGCGATTCCAGATCGGGATCCGTGTACAGGAAATAAGCTTCGGGTTTGACCAGGTCTACCGGTCCCGTGACCTCCGGGGTCGCGAGCAGACCGTCAATTACTGCGATCAGGCGTGCGTTGAAATCACCGTCGGCGTATCCCATCTGACGGTAAGCCTCCTGTAACAAGGGATAGAGACTGCGATAGTTTTCAACCAATTCGGCGGTGTCAGCGGCTTCCACCATTTCAACGTATGGCGTGTACCGGGCGTAATTGGATGGGTCGATAAAGAACTGCGGGATCGGGTCTCCCTCTTCATTGTTGATCACGGTTTCAGGATCGTCATTTGCCGTGACCTGGAACATGCCTTGCGGGCCTTCCAGGGCTTGCACCACGGCAGGCACCTGTCGGCCGCCCAGCATGTCGATCGTCGCGACCACCCGTGAAATCACGTTGTCATTGACAACGTAGCGGGCCACGACAGGTTCACCCAACAAGCCGCCAAGCGATTCCAGTACCACCGGGTCACTTTCCACCAGCTTGGGAAGGGGGACTTCTTCGGCTTCCGTCGGTGTCTCCGGCTGGTCGACCATGTCAGGGGCGATGCCAGGCTCAGCGATTTCAGGTGACTTTACCGGTTCCTTGACGGGCTCGACAATCACCACTTGCGTCGCCGTCTCTTCACCAGGCCCGGCCGGTTGGTAGACACGCAAAATAGTAGTATGCAGCCAGCAGCCGCCAAGACCAGAATCGCGCCAATAATCCAGTTTTTCATGACCAACCCACTCCTTCAACTATGACTTTCAGATGCGCCTGAGGTTCAGTTGATCACCTGCAGGAAAAACAGCATCCGCAACCCATCTAGGGTTCTACACTGCAGGCTTGGTTGCAAGGAGAATTTGCGACGATCCTGGATGTAACACCCGGTTTGCCGGGTAAATGACCCGTTTGACACCCGGGACGATGTCAAACACGCGACAGAGGCCTTATCATTATCTGATGATCCGCCTGCCTTACATCGAGCCCGTGTTCCGTCCGCCTTCAGAAGCACGGCAGCCTGATTCTGCAGGTGACGAACGGCTGTTCGTGGAACAAATGCACATTTTGCGAGATGTACACCCAACCCCAGAAAAATTTTCAATTGAAGCCACAGGAAGAAATCGAGCAGGAACTGGAAGCGATCGCCGGAGCGGGAGTCCCGGTCCGGCGGATCTTCCTGGCTGATGGAGACGCGATGGCGCTCTCCTTCCGGCGGCTGAAAGAGATCCTGCTGGCCATCCACCGCTACTTTCCCGGCGTCCAGCGCGTCTCGTCCTATTGCCTGCCGAGAAACCTGAAAAGCAAAACCGTCGAGGAACTGGCCGAACTCGAAGAGGCGGGCCTCAGGCTGTTCTACGTGGGTTGTGAGTCCGGCGACAACCTGGTGCTGGAGCGAGTCAATAAAGGAGAAAATTTTGATACCTCACTGGCCGCGCTGAGAAAAATAAAGGTGGCCGGTTCGAAGAGTTCGGTGATGATCCTCAACGGCATGGGCGGCAAGCGCTATAGCCGCCAACATGCGCTGAACTCGGCCCGGCTGATGAACGAGGCGCAACCTGAATACCTGTCCACGCTGGTGGTCAGTTTTCCAGCCGGCGGGGACCGCTACCAGGCAGGATTCGGTGGAGAATTCGAGCCGCTCGACCAAGCTGGTCTGTTCCGGGAAATGTCCTGGTTACTGGAGGCGCTGGAGCTGGAAAACACCATCTTCAGAAGCGACCACGCATCAAACTACCTGGTGCTCAAGGGCACGCTGAGCCGGGACAAGCCGCGCCTGCTGCAGACGGTGCGTGATGCCTTGGAGCGCCCGGGCGCAGTCAACCTGCGCCCGGAATGGATGAGGGGACTTTAGGGTTACTTAAGCTTCAACTGGGTGGCTTTCTTGTCGCCCATGAACTTGGTGACCTTTTTTGACGCGCTTTCGAAATTTTTGACCATTTTCGAGTATTCGGAATACTTGGTCACGCTGCGACGCTCGTAAACCATGTCATCGCCGTCCAGATCAAAAGCCGTGGTCACCATGATCGGTGAACTCTGTTTCAGCAGCGCCTCGACGGACTTTTTATCCATGCCCTTCATGGTCTTGACGTCGCCATTCGGCAGCTGCCCTTCCACCTTGGAAGTAACAGTCTTGACGTTGGCCATATTGTACATGGCGCCGTTGTACACGATATTTTTGTCCGCGTTATAAGACCTTGAACTGCTGATGCATCCGGCAAGGAAAATCATCAGGATAACCATCGACAGGACGCCTATCGTGTTGGCGGTTTTGTGTACGGCAGGTCTTTCAAAAATAGATTTTACGTTCACTTTCGAGTGCTCCGGAGGGTTTTGAATAATCGGTAACCGTAACCGTTTACCCTCCTTAATTCAATAAAATTCAGCCTTAAACGGCTACCCGGTGAGCCCGGTTATTCTCGTTTTCCGTCACCTCTGTAATTATCGCTTTCCGGCATCCGGTATTCTCCCGAACCAATCGTGTTGCGCGGCCCGTAGTTGTAGACCCTGCGCTTGTTGCCGTTCAAATCCCACTCCCAATCGGTGTCCCGGGTATCCACGGTATAAGTCGCCGAGCGATTGTAGCCGTAAGGATGATAAGGCCCCCAGGCGCCATATCCATAGGTATATGGATACCGCCAGTAGGCCGACCGGTTGTAATAACCAGGGTAGTACCAGCCGGTTCCATAGACCACGGTGGACCCGGTGTAGTAGCGGTTGTAGTAGCCGCTGGTGCTTGAGTAGGCGACCTGGCCGCTGCTGTCGTCGAATGAATCAACCCGCACGAAGGTTACGTTGTAAGCCGGATCGGTCGGGGGAATCGCGTAGATGGCCTCCGGGATTTCCCTTGCTGCCCGCCACGGTCCTCGTGGATCAGTGGCTGAATACCAGGCGCCTTCATAACACAGGTAGTAATAATTGTTATGCATGATGACCTGGTACGGCGTGTTCTGCGCCCGCCGCAGTCCGGTAGCCTCGATGGCGACAAATTCGGGCTCTCCGGCATACGGGACTTTCAGATCGATTGTGGCGTCAACGCCAACCACTTCAATTTTCGGCTTTGCCGCCTCGGCCACGGCCTGTTCGGCCTGGGGTGTGCCGGGAACCGCCGCCAATACGCTGGCTTTGCGGTGATCCGTTGGGATTGCTGCAAAATCCGCGGGTAGCTCCCTGACAGCAGACCATTGGCGCTTGAAATTTTTGGTGCTGAACCAGCGACCGGACAACAAAATGTAATAACGGTTATCCAGGAAAAACAGTTCCGCGCTCGTATTTGAAACGTATTGCAGGCCGGTTCCGGCGATCGGTTCCAGCTTTGTTTCACCGTCAATAAGCACCAGTTCAGTCGGTTCGTAGCTGATGACCAGGGGTATTGGAGGGGTATCCGGCTTTGAAGCGGGCATGGCGGCGGTGACTTGCGGCCAGTCGAAACTGACCTGCAAAGTCAAAAAATCTTGCGGCAAACCGGTCGTGCTGATCCAGTCACCACTGGCCAGCATGCTGTTTTTCAGCCAGTGACCTTCGCGCAGGAGGTACCAGGTCTCATTGTCCCGGTCACGGAACACGTCCTGATCGGTGTTGACCACGAACTCCAGCCTGGGTGCCCGGGATTGGAACATTCGAAGGCGGCCCGTCGATCAGCATCAGGTCCAGCGGACGGTTTGAAACGACGATACGCGGCGGATTGAAATTCAGCTGCGCTTGCGCATCCGAAAAAATCAACAGTAAAACCGCCGCCAGGACCAGCCTGGCACGGAATTTTGGATTCATGACTCCGGGTGCGATATTACTTCAGTTGAGCGGCTTGATGAATTTCAGCGTCCAGCGATCCGTGTTGCCGGTGACCGTTTTCCGCCCCACTTCGTAAACCAGCGTGTCGTCAGGCCGGAAATGCAGGTCGGAATATCCGACAAATTCGAACCCGGCTTCTTCGATTTCAAGGATCGCCAGGACCGGATCGACCCGCCGGCGGTTTTCATTATTGTCCGCTTCCATGTGCCTGCGCGTGTGGTCAACCACGGCATAAATACCGCCCGGCTTGAGGGCGTCAAAGACGGCCGCGTTCATCGCGGCGCGCCCCTCGGGGCCGAAATTGTGATAGTTCCGGAACGTGAACACGATGTCGACGTCATCGACGCCCAGCCCGTCAAATTCCAGAACGTACGTCCTCGACCCTTCCGGCCGGAAGATTTTCGCATCAGCCGCCACGACCTTGACCTGCTCAAAACCGGGCTGGTTCAGGACCGACTCCTGCACCCGTCCGGTTCCCAGCGCCACGTAAAATTCGCCATTTTCAGCCAGCACCGGCGCCAGCAGCTTGGTGTACCAGCCACCGCCGGGAAGCAACTCGACCACTTTCATGTCATCGCGCAGACCGAAAAACTCCAGGGTTTCGACCGGCATACGGTTTGCATCGCGCTCGACTTCTTGCCTCGGTGCGGATGTCAGCCGCCATCGCGGCTTTCAATTTTGTTTCAACCGTTGAATAATCACTGGCCTGCGCAATGCCTGGCAACGCAGCAATAAAAGGGGTACAAGTATTCTTGTCATGTGAAAAACTCCTGGTGAAAAATTTAGGTAAATGTCTGGTCGATTATACACGTGCCGTAACATATGTTGAAGGACAATCGGAAACCGGTGCTCCGCGAAGAGCCCGGCAGGAATGACTGTGATCGAAGAAAGGGCAGCCGTCAGGCTGCGACTCTGAATTCCGAAGCCTGTGGGAATTCAGTGCCCGTAACGCCTGCTTCAGGCAGTTACGCATTTCTTCTTGCCGATCCCTGGACACCCGGTTTTTATTGAGTTGCAGCATTTCATGCCAATACTCAATTTCGGCCTGGAGCAGGTAGCGCCTGGAGGATTCCATATCTTTTGCCCAATTTGGTGCCGCGTTCTGACGCGGTAGATATTTTGGAAATCATCCTGAAGGGTCACTCCGTGGAAAATCCGTTTCCACGGCTATTGCACTCCCGTGCAATAAACACATGACTGGTAGATCATGTACGTACTGTAATAATCCTATTTGGATTTAAAGTCAAGCGCAGGGCTTTAAATTGTTGATTAAATAGTGGAAAACGGCAATCCGGAATTCAACCGGCAGCGCTCAGAGTTCCCGCAGGGCGGTCGCGACCGGTTGACGGGCTGCCCGGATGGCCGGAAACAGGCCGCCGAGCAAGCCGATGACCATCGCGAAAACAATGCCGCGAATCAGCAGCGAGGGAGAAACGTCGAACGCGAACGCCACCTGGCTGAAACTGGTGAAGTTGAGTGTCGCCGCGCGAAAGCCGTCAAATACCCACCAGGCGGCCATGGCGCCGATCGACGCCGCCAACCAGCGCCAACAACAGGGATTCCAGCAGAATGGAAATGACCACCGGGCTGGAGTGAAACCCCAGCGCGCGCAGAGTGGCGATTTCCCGGGCGCGGGATGAAACGGCCGTGTACATCGTATTGAGTGCGCCAAAAACCGCCCCCAGCCCCATGATCACGGCGATCAGCGTCCCCAGGCCGGTGACCAGGTTGTACAGCATCTCGGATTGTGACTGGTAGTATTCCGACTCGCGCATCGGTTTTACATTGAGCCGGGGGTCGCTGGTCAGGGCATCCTTGAACGCCTGGAATGCGTCTGGTGATTCGAGCTTGGCATAGACGGCCTGGTAGGAATTACCGCGGCGATAAGCCGGTTGAAGCACCGAGGCATCCACCCAGATTTCAGTTTCCGCCAGCCCTCCCCCGGACTCGAATATCCCGACAACAGGCCACTCTTCCTGGGCCACGGTGATCGTCGAACCCACTTCCAGGTCTTCAAATTCGATCAGCGCGCCGACGCCGACAACGACCTCGTTGAGGCCCCATTCGAACATGCGGCCTTCAACGATGCGGAAATCATCGCGAATCGCCAGCGCGTTGCTGCTGATTCCCCGCAGCGGAACATTGGCGTCGGTGCCGGTAGACCGTTTCAGCAGGTTGATGATGACAAACAGTTCCGGCGACGCGATAGCGCCGTTCTCATTACGGGCCAGTCCGGGAGCCTCGCTGACTATCCGCGCATCATCACCCAGCATGATGCTCATCATCTCGCTGTTGGAACCGCTGCGCAGCACGACGACATTGTCCGCCGACGCCGAGTTGTTCATGGTCTGCAATATGCCCTGCGCGATCGAAAGCACGCCCACCATCACGGCAACCACCCCGGCGATTCCGAATACCGCGGTTAACGACGAGCCCGATCCGTTGCGGCAGGGACCGTATGTTGAACGTCGCGATGGACGCAATTTGTGACAACCAGTTCAGGGGCCCCGCCACCATCTACCTCCTGAGCGCATCCGCGATGCGGAGCCGCTGCGCCTGCACAGCAGGCAGAATTCCGGCAACCAGCGCCATCAGGACGATCAGCACTGCGCCAAGCACGAGATCTCTGACCGGGATATAGAACACCGGAAGAGAGCCGCCTGTCGGATCGCCGGCCGAAACCATCAGCCAGGCCAGCGACAAGCCGATGGAACCACCGATCACCGTCAGCACCAGCGACTCTCCAAGCACCAGTCCGAGCACGGCGGCATCGGTGAAACCGATGGCTTTGAGTACGGCCAGTTCATTGGTTCTTTCGCGCACCGCGTAGGCCATGGTATTTCCCGCAACCAGCAGTATCGTGAAAAATACAGCCGCGACGATGGACATCATGATGAAACCGATGTCGCCGATCTGGTTGGCGAAACCCTGCAGGAAGGCGCCTTCCGGTTCGGCCTTGGTTTCGTAAGGAGAATTGGCGAATTCGGCGTCGATCGGCCGCCGCGGTCTCGGCCGCATGGTCCGGGTCTGCGATGCGCACGGTGTACCACCCCACCTGCCCCTGCCCGAACTGGCGGGATTCATCAAAGAAATCGTAACGGAACAGGAACTGGGTAAGGTCGGTGCCTTTTTCAGCCCCGTCGTAAATTCCCACCAGGTCGAACTCCCAGGTTTGTTCGCCGCCTTTTCGGGTCCAGACCGTTGCGTTGATCGGAATACGGTCGCCTACCTTCCAGCCGAAGCGGTCTGCAATTCCCCGGCCCGCAATCGCGCCGCTCCGGGTCTTGAACCAGGCTTGCTTCTCCTCCTCGCTGAGCAGGAACTCGGGATACATTTCCAGGTATTCCTGCGGATTGACCGGCATCTGCGCAAAGAAATTACTCGGTTTCTGGTAAATACCGCCGAACCAGGTCTGGTACACCGCATCTACGACACCGTCGATTTGTTCAAGCCGGGATTCATAGGACTGCGGGCAACAGCTGGATGATCGAAACCTTGTGCCTGACGATCAACCGGTCGGCGCCGGCCACGTCAATGCCCTGGCTGAACCCCTGCCTGATGGCGCCCAGGTAACCGAACAGCATGAACGCAACCATGATCGACAGCAATGTGAGTATCGTGCGCATTTTCTTGCGCTTGAGGTTGCTCCAGACCAGGTACAGGTATTTCATGCCCCTTTACCGGCCCGCCTCACTCTTCGGGTTCCAGCGAGAGCATGCCCTTGTTCAGATACAGCGTCCGGGAAGCCCGGGCCGCCGCGTGAATATCGTGGGTCACCATGACGATGGTCTTGCCCTGCTCGCGGTTGAGTGCCTGCAGCAGGTCCAGAATTTCATCGCCGGATTTGCGGTCGAGGTCGCCGGTGGGTTCATCGCACAGCAGCAGGGTCGGATCCGTGACGATAGCGCGGGCGATACCCACGCGCTGCTGTTCGCCGCCCGAAAGGGTGCGCGGGTAGTGATTGTTGCGGTGCGAAAGCCCGACGATATCCAGCGCGATCGCGGCCCGTTTTTTTCGCTCAGAGCGCGACAGGTGGGTCAACAGCAGGGGAAGCTCGACGTTCTTCTGGGCGGTCAGCACCGGCATCAGGTTATAAAACTGGAAAATCAGCCCGACATGACGGGCCCGCCAGGCGGCCAGGCGGCGATCCGACAGCGAGTCGATTCGTTCATTGCCCACTTCGACACTGCCCTGGCTGGGCCGGTCGAGCCCGCCGATCAGGTTCAGCAGGGTCGACTTGCCGGAACCCGAAGGACCCATCAGGGCCAGGAATTCGCCTTCCGGGATTTCCAGGTCGAGACCGCCCAGGACGTGCACCTGCTCGGTGCCACGCTTGAATACCTTGTCGACATTCCTGACCCTGACCAGGCTTGGCTGACTCTCGGTCATTTGCGTTTCTCCTGCACCGCGTCACCATCCGCCAGTCCGGCGGGCCTTCAACGACAACCATCTCCCCGGGCGACAACCCGCTGACGACCAGCATATCAGACCCGCGCTGCTTCCGCCGGTGGCCACGGCACGGCGCTCCGCCCGGCCCTTCAACCACCACGAATACATAGTCACGTTCACCGCCGTCGAGGATCGCTTTGGCCGGGACCAGCACGCCCGTGGTGCTGACGGCATCGCCGGTTTCGGCCGCCGCTTCCTGGAACGCCACCTTGACCCCCATGTCCGGGAGAATCCGCGGATCGAGTGGTCGAAACCAACCCGCACCTCGACCGTGGCGCGCTGGCGATCCGCGGTCGGGATAATCGCGATCACGTGGCAGGGAATTTTCCAGTCGGGATAGGCGTCCAGCGTGGCGACCACTTCCTGTCCGGGCGCAACCCGGTTGATGTAGGCCTCGTTGACATCGATTTCGATTTCCAGTGACGACATATCGACGATGGTGCCGATACCCGTTCGCGTGAATCCGCCACCGGCGGATACCGGGGAAATCATTTCTCCCGGCTGCGCGTTCTTGGCCACGATGACACCTGCGAAAGGCGCCCTGATGACCGTGTCTTCGACCTGCTGCCGGTAAATATCCACCTGGCGTGACGACACCTCTATGTCGGCGCGTTTGCGTTCCAGTTGGGCATCCAGCGAACCTGCCAGCGCCCTGCTGCGATCCAGTTCCGACTCGCTCGCCAGGCCTTTTTCAACCAGCTGCGGGCTCCGGTCGAGGTTCAGCTCCGCTTCCTTCAACAGGGTGCTGGTTTCATCCAGGCCGCGCTCTGACGACACCAGTTGCGCTTCGGCCAGCCTGAAACTGGCCCGGATATTGGAATCGTCCAGGCGGGCCAGCACCTGGCCTTCTTCAACCAGCATACCCTCCTCGATCAGGACGTCGGTAACCTTGCCGGTAAACTTTGAAGAGACCGTGGCCTGCCGCCTGGCCGTGACGTAGCCCGAGGCGTTGAGGACAGTAGTTGCCGCTTCGCTATTCAAACCCCTGGCGACAGCGGTCCGCACCTCGATGGCAGGAGCTGTGCCGAACCAGAACCAGGCCGCCACAGCCAGCACGGCCAGCGACCAGCGCCACGGGCCACGAATTTACCCCATCCCCGCGGCGGCCTTTCCGGTGCGCGCTCGATCCGTAACTGGTCCAGGGTCGGCTTTTCCACGGAAATTATCCCTCAGTTCCTGGGCTCGAGAAGCATTTCAAGCTTACCCTCCGGCAGCAGGAGTCCCCTTTGAAAATCAAGGCAGTTCAGCATCTCGTGCATTTCGACCTGTGAATGCGGGATAGGAACGCAACTGGGCCGTCTGGCGATTCCGGATACTGAGCGTTTCCTGGTTGATGATGCCGTACTGGACATTTTCCACGCGAATGGCCAGGTGGTGCACGCCAAATCCGTGCGCCCTGGTGCCGGGATGCAGCCACGGCCGCAGCGCAGAATTGAATGCCCTCAGCGCCACATCGTCAAGGTAGCACAGGAAATCCCAGAACAGGCATATGTCAATTCGGGTGCCCGCCGTAAAGCGGAACTGTTCTTCGAATGCATGTCTCAGCTCTTTTTCGGACAACCCGGCCTGCTGTTCGCGCACGAAAGGCTCGTGAAACAGGTCGACGAAATGAAGCCGGCAATTGTATTGAGAGAAAAAATCGACCGTTTCAGACAAGGCGGAGCCAATTTCCAGGACGGTTAATGTGGCGGTCCGGATCGACTGCTTTGAACAGGTCGGGAAACAGCTTGCTGGGCTGGCGGGAAACGACCGGACCGGTGGTCCGGCGATCCGTCCGAATCTGCAAAGTTTCTGGCTGGAGAATTCATCGAAAGCGCTTTGTCCCAGTGTCAGACCCGGGCAGGAGAAATTCAGCCTCAGCTCCCTGGTGTCTTATCCGCTTTTCAGATTCAGGCCGGGTTCTTTCCGGGCCGTGCCTGCCTCGGCTGGCTGGCTTTTTGCCGGCTGCTGCCGGCTGGCTGCTTGCCGGGGCATCGAGCCTGCCGGCCGGTTGCTTGGCGGCAGCGGGTTTGTCGGTGCCGGCTGACTGGGCCGGATTCATGTCGATGCTGCCGCGGAACAGGGCGCCGTCCTCAAGCTGTACCCGGGGAGCGACGATATTTCCCTGCACGCGTCCGGTGCGCGTGATCAGCACTTTTTCGCTGCCGCCAATGTCCCCGGAAACCATTCCGGAAATCTTCACGACCTTGGCCACGATATTTGCAATGACCTGGCCGCTCTCCGCAATTTCAACCTCATCGGTGCACTGCACGCTGCGACCTTCGATCCGGCCTTCGACTTTCAGGCTGGTTTCTGCCTTGACGTCACCGGCGATACTGATCCCCTGGCCGATCATGGCCACTTTCGACGAGGAAACGGCGGTTGACTGCGCCGACTGCTGGAACCGCCGCGGACATCGCGGGCTGTTCCGGTGACGGGAGGAGAGTGGTTTAGCGCTTTTGTGCTTGTCAAACATGGCCATGGCTGCACACTTTTTCGTTCAAGGGGCAGTCATCCTATCAATTTGCCGCCACACTGTCATCCGTGAAAGGCTTTGTCGAAATCAGCCAATGCTTCGTGGTAATGATCAAAACTGTGGCAACCGCCTTCAAAGACGGTCAACCGGGAGATCGGAGCATGCCTCAGCGAACTCCGCTCCCAACCGATGACTTCATCACCCTTGTCCAGGTATACAAAGAAGGGCAGCTCCGACCGATAAGCAACGCCGCTCTCCAGCTCGCGCAACTGCGCGCTATGATCCACCGTCCACACGTATTCCTCGAACGTGACGTGGTTGCGCTGCTTTCCCAGCAACAGGTGCCCATACATGCTCAGATCGTAAGCGGGGTTAAACGCGATCGCGGCCGTTTTGATTTCCGGTCGTTCGTCAGCCAGCATCAACTGGACGATCCGGGCGAACCAGCCCCCCATTGAGGAACCGCAAAACACCGCAACATCAGCTGACTCCCCGACCATGGCCAGGACTTCCCGGCGTGTTCGCGGGCACGCCGGTAACAGACGGACACCGGGACAAAGCGATAACCCCTGCTCCTGGCATACTCAGCGACCGCAACGATCTTGGGGTTATCCGAATAATCGTCGGGGATGGCTGAATTGAAGCCGTTGAAATAGAAAAAAGGATTAATCGGAGGTTCCTCAGGCGGCAGCATCCAGGGCCTGGTCAAGGTCGGCAATGATGTCTTCAATGTCCTCAATCCCGATACACAGCCGAATCATGTCCGGCGTCACCCCGGCGGATTCCAACTCCCCGGCCGACAGTTGCCTGTGGGTGGTGGAGGCCGGATGTGCCGCCAGGGATTTCACGTCGCCGATGTTTACCAGGCGCAGGAACATTTGCAGCGCATCGTAGAACTTCACGCCGGCATCAAACCCTCCTTTGATCCCAAAGGTCAGCAAAGCCGACGGCCGGCCACCGGCGTATTTTTGTGCAAGATCGTAGTAGGGGGAATCAGGCAAGCCTGCGTAATTTACCCAACTGACGCGTGGATGGCTCTGCAGGTAATTGGCGACGGCAATCGCATTTTCACAGTGCCGTTGCATGCGCAATGGCAGGGTTTGCATCCCCTGCAGAATCAGGAAAGCGTTCATCGGACTGAGCGACGATCCCGTGTTGCGCAGGGGCACGGTGCGGGCGCGGCCGATGTAGGCCGCCGCACCCAGCGCCTCGGTGTAGACAACGCCGTGGTAGGACGACTCAGGTTCATTGAGCATGTGGAATTTTTCGGGATAATCCGCCCACGGGAATTCGCCCGCATCCACGATCACCCCGCCCAGTGAGTTGCCATGCCCGCCCATGTACTTGGTCAGCGAATCAACGACGATGTCCGCTCCCCAGTTGATCGGCTTGATCAAGGCTGGCGTGGCGACCGTGTTGTCAACGATCAGCGGCACACCATGCTCGTGCGCCATCGTCGCAAGCGCCTCCAGGTCGACGATATTTCCAGCCGGGTTGCCGATCGATTCGCAGAAAACCGCCGTGGTCTTGTCATCGATCAATTTCCGCATGGCCTCAACGCTGTCATCAGCGGCAAAACGCACTTCGATGCCCAGCTTCGGCAACATGTGTTTGAACAGCGTATAGGTGCCGCCGTACAGCAGTGGAACGGTAACGATGTTGTTACCCTGTTCGGCGATATTCAGAATGGAATAGTTGATGGCCGCGCTGCCGGCGCTCAGGCAAAGCCCGGCGATACCGCCCTCGAGTTCAGCGCATCGCTGCTCCAGCACCGCCGTGGTCGGGTTCATGATGCGCGTGTAGATGTTGCCCGGAACAGCCAGGTTGAACAGGTCGGCGCCGTGCTGGGCATCATCGAACTCGTAGGCAACGGTCTGGTAAATCGGTACCGCAACGGACTTGGTGGCGGGGTCGGATTTGAATCCGGCGTGGATGGCCAGGGTCTGGTCTTTCATGGTTTGTCCTCTATTTGATGTTCAGCGGGTTATCGGGGTTTACGCCTTCCATGTACTGTTTATGCCGGTCCAGGTTGGTCAGCTGGTAAACCAGGCCCAGCCAGTTGGCGATAATGGCCTTGGCGGTGTCACCCCAGGTGTTGTCCAGTTCAGGCGAAATCTCAGTTTCGAGGAAATCATCCAGCGGACGGTCTTCCCATAAAGCCTTTTCAGCTGCTTTTACGTACCGTTCTGCAATGTGTGCGGCCTGCTCCGTGAAATAGTGTTCAGGAAACGGCGGAGCGGCATGCAATTCGCCGTTCAGGTAACGCAGAACCTCGCGCTTGTATTCTTTGAGCAGGCTGTTGGTGTCGTACTCCGGATGCCCCTGGAAGTAGATGATCCGGAATTGATCCGGGCTGACCGCCATGTGCACCCCGCCCTCTTCACTTTCGACCAGCACGATGAGGTTTTCCTTCTCCAGCCGGGCCCGGGAAATGTCGTTGAAGCGTGAATGCGGAACGTCAAAACGCGTATTGATTTCTCGCAGCAAGGGGTGCATGCGGCTCGGCAATGCGATGACTGTACACACCCCAGCGTTTTTCGGGCAGCGGCTGACGGTCAATACCATGAAAATGCTTCAGCACCGCGTGCGTCGCCAGGCAGGAACACAGGGTAGACGCAACATTTTCCTGCGCCCAGGTGATCACTTCCATCAGCGGATTCCAAAACGCCCCGGTTTCCAGTGCCGGGTTGGACACGTTGGCCCCGGTGATGATCAGTGCATCCAGGCCGGACTCCTGCAGGTCTTCGAACTTGCTGTAATAACGCTCGATGTATTCCAGGGTTGCTGCTCCCCGGGCCAGGCCGGGCAGGGAGAACGGGTAAACAAAGAACTGGGCGATGCGGTTGCAGCCGCCGACCAACCGGATGAACTGGCGCTCGGTCGCGCCGAGTGCGGCATCGGGCATCATGTTCAGGAAGCCGATGTGCAGCTCGCGAATATCCTGGTGCATCGCCCGGTCGAGAGAAAGCACCTCGTGGCCGTGCTCTCGAAGCCGGGCGAATGTCGGCAGATCTGAATGTTGAACCAGGGGCATAGGTGATTCTAACCCTGATCAAACAAAGGAGTCTCGCTCCTCAATGATTCAGGATTCCGCGATTGATTTACCTTTCGATCCCAGGTCGTTGCAGGCTTCTTCCAGGCGCGCAACGATCCCAAGCTCTCCGGCGCGCAGGTATTTCCGCGGGTCGTAGAGTTTCTTGTAAGGCGTGCCGTCTTCCGGATCGACCTGGTAAAGAAAAGCTTTTGGATTATCGTTGACAAACTTGCCCACCGGTGCGGAAAACGCGAACTGCGTATCCGTGTCGATGTTCATCTTGAATACACCGTAGCCGACGGCTTCCGTGATCTTGGCTTTTTCGGAACCGGAACCGCCGTGAAACACGAGGTGCAGGGGGTTATCCCCGGTATGGTGGGTCTCCTTGACCAGGCTTTGTGAATTCCTCAGGATTTCCGGGCGCAACTTGACGTTGCCGGGTTTGTACACACCGTGCACGTTGCCGAACGAGGCCGCCACGGAGAAGTGTCCAATCGGATTGAGCAGATTGTATGCCCGCAAGACATCCTCGGGTTGGGTGTAAAGCTTGGAGTTGTCCTCCGCTTCATCAAATTCACTGCCGATACCATCTTCTTCACCACCGGTCACGCCGAGTTCAATTTCCAGCGACATGTCGATTTTGGCCATTCGCTCCAGCAGTCGGGCGCATTCGCTGAGGTTGAAATCAAGCGGGTCAGCCGACAGGTCCAGCATGTGAGAACTGAACAGGGGTTTGCCGTGCTGCTCGTAATATTTCTCGCCTTCGTCGAGCAGGGCCTCGATCCAGGGAATCAGTTCGCGGTTGGCGTGGTCGGTGTGCATGGCGACGCAAATACCGTAATGCTCCGCCAGCAGGTGAGCGTGCTGCGCGGCCGATACCGAACCGAGCACTTTCGCCTTGAAACTGTCCGCCATGCCGGCGCCGGCAAAGAATGCGCCGCCGCTGTTGGATAGCTGGATAATGATGTCGGACTTGGCCCTGGCCGCCGCTTCCATGACCGCGTTGATGCTGTTGGTGCCAACAACATTGACCGCGGGAAGCGCGTAGCCGCCTGATTTTGCAGCGTCTACCAGGGTTATATAGCTTTCACCGGTGACAACGCCCGGTCTTAAAGATTTTTGGGACATTCGAAGATCCTCATGGTTTTTCAATGGAAGGCACGATGCTGATTACCTGCATCGATAGTATCAGGCCATCCCTTCAGTTTCGTGTATCCGGGGCACTATTTCAAGGCGGATTCAAACGGCGGTCTCAAAGGGAATGCGTATATTGACCGTCAGTCCGTGCGGAGATGTCTTGCTGAGGCGGAACGAGTGCCGGCCTCCGTAAAGCTCCAGCAGCCGTTCCCGTGTATTGCGCAGACCCACGCCATTGGCGTCGGGTATCAGCCCGTCGACCAGTTCAACGCCCGGCCCGTCGTCGCTGAGTTCAAGCAGCAGGTCGCCGGCAAAAACCCGGGCCGCGATCCGCAGGCAGCCCCCCTCTTCCGAACGGGCGATTCCGTACTTGATCGCGTTTTCAACCAGTGGCTGCAACAGCAGGCTGGGGATCAAAGCCTGTGAAGCTTCATCTTCGATATCAAGTTCCAGGCTCAGGCGCTCCTCGAAGCGTACTTTCTCGATATCCAGGTAGAGTTTCAGAGCCGCCAGTTCCTGTTCCAGCGTAATTTTCTGCATCGGATCGTTGTCCAGCGAGTAGCGCAGGAAGCTGGAGAGACGGGTCACCATGTGATTGGCGGACTCGGTTTGCCGCTCCAGGACCAGCGTGGAGATGGCGTTCAGCGTGTTGAACAGGAAATGCGGATTCAACTGGTAGCGCAACATCTTCAGCTGGGCTTCGTGCGCCATGGCTGCTGATTTCAGCGCACTCTTCTGGACCTCCTGGAAAATCTGGTAGTACTTGATTAAAAAATACAGGATGCTCCAGGCCACCATCATCGTCCATGCCGAGATAAACGTCTCCATGTAGGAAACTTTTTCGTACAGCTCGGCTGCGTTGCCCAATTTTTCGAGCCACTCGGTCATGTCCTTGGTGCCTTCAAACCACTCGACGTAGAGATAACTGCGCGACTGCAGCCAGAGGAACCCGGCAGCCGAACTGCCGAGCACAAACACCATGCCCTGGACCCACAACGGCCGGCTCCAAAGGTAACGGTAGAGATAGCGCAGCCCCAGGGACAGCACTATCGCTATCACCGTGATGATCATCACGTAGATAAAATAATTGGGAGCCGTGTCCTCCAGCATGGCGCGTGTGAGGCCGTATTTTCCGATAAGCCCCCAGGCAAACCAGCCGCCCAGGTGTAGCACCCAGAACAGCGTTCGCTGGTCACTGACAGGATTGCTGAATTTCATCCGGTTATTCTAGCTTTTTCAGGGACATCGAGGGACCCGCCCTGTCGGGTAAAGAACGCGCTTTGTCTCAATTTAACCTAATCGCAGGTCAGCGTGAAGCGGACCCTCACGGTAAAAACCGAGGCTTTGTTCAGGATGGCGGGTGATTCGCGCACACCGGCTGCGACATCGACTTCCTTGGTGACCTTGTCACCGCGCGGACCGGGACATTCGATCTTGATGTCCTTGCTGACCTTACCGACGTCATTGACGAACAGATCAACCTCGGTCGCCGTCAGTTGCAACCGGACCAGCAATTCAGTCAGGCATTCTCCGGAGAAAATGACCAAGGGTTCGGGTGAGCCAAAGGGTTCCTTGACGGAACCCGGTGACAGGGTGTGTTTGGGCACACTGACCTTGCCTTCACCTTTCAGCCCTTCGTGAAACACCTTGACGTCCAGATCGTATTTCCAGTCGTCTCCGCAGTTACCTTCCTGGTGCTCTGAAACCAGTGTCATTGTCAGCTTGCAGGTCATTTTTATACTCCTTCTTTCAACCGGATATATTCATCGAATACCCGGCAAGGGTCAATGAGAGAAACCAGGATTCGGGAACTCAGGTTATTATTAGCGCGATCACGAGGGATAATCATGCACGCATTGAATGAAATTTTTGCCGCGATCGATGGCCATATTGGCGGTTCAGCCTGGTTCGTGTACCTGCTGGTGGGTACCGGCCTGTTTTTCACCTTCTACCTGAAATTCCCGCAAATCCGGTATTTCCGGCATGCCTTCCGGATGGTTTCGGGCAAATACGATGAAAAAGGGGCAAAAGGAGATACGACCCATTTTCGTGCGCTGACTACCGCATTGTCCGGCACGGTCGGCACCGGGAATATCGCCGGCGTTGCGCTGGCCATTCACCTCGGCGGACCCGCTGCACTGTTCTGGATGCTGGTCACCGCGATGGTGGGTATGACCACGAAATTCGTCGAGGTCACACTGTCGCACAAATACCGGGAGTTCGCCGAGGATGGCACAGCCGCAGGCGGGCCGATGTACTACATGAAAAACCGCCTGAACATGAAATGGATGGCGGTGTTGTTCGCGCTGGCCACGATCATTTCGTCGTTCGGCACCGGCAACATGCCGCAGATCAACAGTATTGCGAGTTCAATGCACTCGGCCTTCAACATTCCTCCGGTGGTAACCGGTCTGGTGCTGGCGGTCGTGCTCGCGATGATTATCCTTGGCGGCATCAAACGCATCGCCGCGGTGACTTCAAAACTGGTCCCACTGATGGCCGTGATCTATTTTCTCGGCGCCCTTTCGGTGATCCTTGCCAACACCGAAAATATCGCCCCTTCGATGGCCGCCATCGCCGGGGACTTATTCACCGGTTCATCGGCCACCGGGGGCTTCCTCGGCGCAACCATTGCCTATGCGCTCAACCGGGGGGTCAACCGGGGTTTGTTCTCGAACGAAGCCGGCCAGGGCAGCGCCCCGATCGCCCATGCGGCAGCCAAGGCCGACCACCCCGTATCCGAAGGCATGGTGGCGATCCTTGAACCCTTCATCGACACCGTCATCATCTGCATGCTGACCGGGATGGTCCTGTCTGTCATCCGGAGTCTGGAATGAAAAACACCAGAACGTGTTCCAGCGCGCTGACATCGTCGTCCTCAGCGGTCATTACGACGAGAGCGTGGCGGCCCACAGGGAAGAACTGTTCAATTTCCTGAACCCGGCAGCGGAATCCAGGGCCCGTCGGTTCAACGGGCCGCTGCATGTGAAAAACGGCCGGATCCAGGACGACGTCACGGTCATTCATGCGCGTTCCGTAGCAGAAGACGTGCTGCTGACCAGCACTTCGACCGGGCAGAATTACAGCGGAGTGATTCCGGTGGACGACGGGCGTATTTTCAACGCCGCCAGTGAATTGCAGCTGACCGGCAGGTCATTGATCCACAGCGCACCGCTGACCACCGAAGCGTTCAGCCGGGGCCTGCTCGGCGACAGGGGCCGTTTCATCATCCCGGTCAGCCTGTTGCTGTTCGCCTTCTCGACTGCGATCGCCTGGTCCTATTACGGTGACCGTGCCGTCACGTTCCTCTGGGGGGTCGAGTACGTGCGCTACTACCGCGTCCTTTACGTGCTCGGCTTTTTCGCCGCAGCCATCATCGACACCACCATCATCTGGACTTTTTCGGGCATCGCCATTGCGCTGATGACGATTCCGAACATCATCGGCATCCTGCTTTTGCGCAAGGAAATGAAAGAGACCGTGGCGGACTACTGGAAGACCTTTGACTTTTCGAAAATCGATAAGGGGAATTGAGCCTGATTTAAGCGGCAACAGGAGTAGGAGCGACATTAATCGCGAATAAATTCGCTCCTACTCGGGCATGTGCGGCGGATCCGGATCAAAGGGCAGTTCTTCGCCTGTTTCGGGATGCTTCTCAAGCCACTTTTCCAACAATTCCAGGTGCTCTTTTTCCTCGTCGGCAAATTCCGCGGCCAGCGCCCTGACGGCCTGGTCCGGACTGAGCTTGCTGATCTCGTGGTAGAAATCATGGGCGCGCTGTTCGTTACCCATCGCGATCTTCAGCGCCTGGGTGGTGGTCATCATGTAGTTGACTTCACTGATGTCGGCGGTTTCAGGCCCTTCCATGCTTTCCCAGCCAAAATCCCAGGGCGCGATCACCGGCAGATTGCGCCCCTTCGAGTGATCCCGGATTTCCTGCGCATGCAAGCGGCTGTAGTGCGCCAGCTTGCGAAAAGTGCCGGCGACCTCGGGGTTGTTGTGAACCTCCATCATGTCCGCCAGTTCATCGTGGCGCCCGGCCGCTTCTTCCTCCAGCGCCACCGAATAGGTGAGAAAGGTGTCGAGGTCGGAAATCTTTTCTGCCAGGCTCATATCGTAAACTCGCTCTCGATGGTCCCCATCCCCCGGTCAACGCCGGTTCCCGGGCGAAATACCGGGTACTCGTTGCGGAAAATGATGCCGGTGCTCATCCCGTCGTCGGCCTGGATCCGCTGAGCGGCTTCAACCGGGTCACTGCTCGTTTCCTGATCGAAGGCACTGACATGCAATTTCCATTGCATCTGCTCCGGCCGGAAAGTCGGACAGGGGCTGAGCGCCTGGACGAAGGAAAAACCCTTGTGCTCCATCGCAGCGACCAGGATCCTGGCCAGGCCGTTGGGATCACCGGTAAATCCGCGGGCGATGAAAGAGGCCCCGGCGGTCAACGCCAGGCCGGCGGGTTGGAAAGGCCGGATGCCGGATCCGCGGGGCGTCAGCTTGCTGTTGGTCCAGTCCGGCGCAGTGGTAGGAGAAGCCTGGCCCTTGGTCATGCCGTACACTTCGTTATCCATGATGATGTAAGTCAGGTCCATGTTCCGGCGGCAGGCGTGGATAAAGTGATTTCCGCCAATGGACAGCCCGTCGCCGTCACCACCCGCCACCAGCACGGTCAAATCCGGGCGAGCCGCCTTGAGCCCGGAAGCCAGCGCCAGCGCCCGGCCGTGGACGCCGTGAAACCCGTAAACACTGGTGTAAGCCGCGATCCGGGAGGAACAGCCGATGCCGGAAATCAACGCCACGTTCTCCCGCGGCAGGCCCATGAAAGCAAGCGCCTTGGTCAGCGCGTTGAGCACCGCGAAGTCTCCGCAACCCGGGCACCAGACAGGTTTCAGCGCCGACTTGAAATCCCTGGGCGTGAGCGCGATCGGTTTGGCAGCCTGTTCCATGTTCAACTCCAGCTCTCAATCATTGAGACAATCTCAGCGGGCGTGATGGGTAGCGGCCCCGGCCGGGCCAGGATCCGGGTTTCAGCATCGATGGCGTAATACGCCCGCAGGAACCGGTAAAACTGTTTCGAATGGCTTTGTTCAACGATCAGGACCCTGCGGACACCCTCGAGTTCACGCGCCAGTTTATCCGGGCTGGCCGGCAGCAGCAGCCGCAAAGCGATCACCTTCACGTCGCGGCCTGCGGCCGCCAGCCGGGACGCGGCTTCACGCGCCACGGCACTGCTTGACCCCCAGGTGAGAATGACTGTGTGCCCTTCGCCCCTGATATCCGCCCAATGCTCACCAAATTCAAAGGTGTCGAGTTTCCGGGCGCGCTTGTCCAGTTGAGCCAGGTGGTCGGCCGCGGCGGTCGAAGGCTTGCCGCTTTCGGTATGTTCCAGCCCGTCGGCGACATAGGTCGAACCGGGGGTTCCTGGGATGGCCATCTTTGACACCCCGGACTCCGTAATTTCATAGCGCAGGTACCCTTCCATCGGCTCTGCGACGGCGCGCCCGGGAATTTCAGGCAATTGGTATTGAGGCTCGGAAATCAGCACCGTGGACTGCGCCAGGTTCTGGTCACTCAGCACGATCGCCACGGTTTGCAGGGCTTCGGCCAGGCGCACGGCCCATTCGGTGGTCAGGATGCAATCGGCATGGTCCAGAGCCCCGAGCACCAGGTGGGGCGCATCGCCGTGCAATCCGTACAAGGCCATGTTCAGGTCAACCTGTTCCGACTTGGTCGGAACACCGGTGGACGGGCCGCCGCGCATCACGTTGATCACGACCGCCGGGGTCTCCGAGGCCACCGCCAGGCCCATGGCCTCCGTCATCAGCGCCAGGCCGGGGCCGGATGTCGCCGTCATCGACGGCACACCGCCGAAAGACGCGCCGATCACCATGTTGATGGAGGCCAGTTCATCCTCCGCCTGCACCAGGCTGCCGCCGAGCTGTTCCAGCCGTGGCGCGAGCCATTCCAGCAGATCACTGGCGGGCGTGATGGGGTAAGCGGCGGCAAAGCGGATCCCGCCGCGGATCGCGCCCAGGCCGCAACCCTGGTTGCCGTTGAAGTGCCAGCGATCCCCGGTGAACAGGCTCTTGCCGCGTTCGGGGCGTGGGCGTGCATCGCGGGCCGCATGGATCAACGGCTCAGTGAAACCGGCGATGAAGGCCATGCGCGAGCCGCTGCGGATTTCATCGCCTTTCCTGCCAAACGTCTGGTCAATCAGTTTTCCGGCTTCGTCGCCGCAAAACCCCAGCCAGTGCGCAAGCAGGCCCAGCGCGACCATGTTGGGCCGGCCGGAGGCAATGTCCGTGGCCAGCGCTTTCATCGGGACTTCGATGATCTCGCGCCCGAGTGCCAGGAATGCCTCAGGGACCCGCCCGGCCGCCGGATCGGCGATGATCAGGCTGTCCGGACGCAACGCGATCTCCTCGGCAAACCGGTCTGCGTTGTTCCAGTCCAGCGCCAGCAGCAGGTCGAAGCCGTCGTTCATGCATTCCACCGGTTGGTGGCTTATCCGGACCAGGGCGGCGGCCTCGCCACCGCGGATCTGCGGGCCGAAGGAGCGCCGCATCATGCCGAAACAACCGTTTTTTCCCGCCAGGCTCAAGAGCAATTCACCGGCGGTGATGGAGCCGGCGCCGCCCGACCCCGTGATGGCGACTGAAATATCGCAGGTATGTTGTGAAATCATGGCTCAGGATTATCCAAGAAAGCCTTCAGACTTGCATGATGAAAATAAAAAAAGCCGCCATGTTTCCATGGCGGCTTTTGCAATCTGTGGTTGTGTTTCCCTGATCCGGGTTTACTTGCCGTGCACCCGGTCCATACTGCTCCTTAAACGGTTCGCTAATTGGGTAAACATCGCCGTAACGTTCGACACGTTATTCGCCTTGCTGAATTGCTTGTACTGCTCTCCGACGGCCTTGTCGCCTTCAAACAGCCAGAGCAGTTCGCGGGTTTCGGAATCGCGCAATTCAATGCGCGCGGTGATTTCGCCGGAACCCAGGGTCTGAACTTCGTAGCCGTCGATCTCACTGCCACTGCCCGGCTTCAGCCAGGGCATGATGTTGAGTATCTCGACTTTCACTTCGAGGACGTCTTTGCCGTCATGGTACACAACGGGGTAGCCGCCGTCGGCCTGCAGCACGTCCTTCATGACATCGCGGAAAATGGCCTGCATTCCTTCGAGGTCATTGAAATCCACCGTCCATTCAGTGGGATCGTCCACGGCGTATGGCGGCTTGATCACGCTGACATCACTGACATCCAGCGGCTTGACCTGGAATTTCGTATATTGCGCCCAGTTCACACCTTCTTTGACCCAGGTGGGTGCCGGCAGAACGTCTGCAACCAGGGCGGTGGAAAACACCATCGCGAACAAACCGGCCAACAGTTTTCCGCGATTATTGATGACTGATTTCATTCCTTGCTCCTTCTCGTATCAAACCCATGTTCTGTGCGCCCTGGACAGCAGGCCAGTGGGTAACTATAACATCGAATGCCTGTCCGGCGAAGTCACGGAAAAGCCGCAGGTACGACCCGCACAACGCGGTCCGGGGTCAGGATGTAAAGCGCGCCCTCCGGCCCGGTCCGCACGTCGCGTATCCTGGCGGCGATCTCGCTGAAAACCGGTTCCTCCCCGGTCAGCTTGTCGCCGTTAAAATCCAGCCGCCTGACTGCCTGGTTGACCAACGCGCCCACGAACAGGTCGCCACGCCACCCGGGAAAAAGGTCCGCCTCGTAAACGGCGAGCCCCGAAGGCGCGATCGACGGAACCCAGTAATGTTCGGGCTGGGCCATTCCTTCCCACTCCGTGTACGGTGAAATAACCGCGCCGCTGTAATCGACGCCGATAGGTGATCGCCGGCCAGCCGTAATTCACGCCGGGTTCGATGCGGTTCAGTTCATCACCGCCCCGGGGACCGTGTTCGTGCAGCCAGATGGTGCCGGACCGGCTGACCGCCAGGCCCTGCGGGTTGCGGTGGCCGTAACTGTAAACATAAGGGGAGCCGGGGAAAGGGTTGCCGAGGGCCGGCGTGCCATCGTCGTTCATCCGCAGCACTTTGCCGAGCCCGCTGTCGATATCCTGGGCCGCCTCGCGATAGTCAAAACCGTCCCCGGTCGTCAGCAGCAGGCTGCCGTCCGGCAGAAACGCCATGCGGCCGCCATAGTGCACCGCCGTGTCCTTGCGGGTGAAGTTGCGGAAGATGACCTCGGTGTCTTCCAGCGCATTTCCCTGCAGCCTGCCGCGGACAACGGCCGTGCCATTGTCTTTCCTGCTGCCTTCGGCAAAAGAAAGATACACCAGTTGATTTTCCGCAAAGCGCGGATGCAGCACGACATCGAACAAGCCGCCCTGCCCGGCAAAATAGACGGGCGGCACATTCTCAACCGGGGTGACCGGCGTGCCGGAGGCATCGATATGCAGCAGCCTGCCGCCCAGCTCGGTGACCAGCGCCGAACCGTCCGGAAGGAAGGCGATGCTCCAGGGCAGGTCCAGCCCCCCGGCCCAGGTCTCCAGCCGGTAATCCGCTGCGAACGCGCCGGCGGGCAGGCAAAGAGTCAGGGTCAGCAAGGCCGCCCGGATGATCGAAAACATGGTGTTACTCCAGCGAAATCCCAGGGGATTAGGGTATGCTAGCGGAGCACGCAAAGGGAAGCACATATGAGTCATTGGTTACCCCTCATCCGGTTCCTCGGCACACGACTGGCCATCTACCTGTCGGCCGTCGCGGTCGCCTACCTGCTGGCGGCGGTCGCAGCGACGCAATCGGTTATTTCAAGCCTGGCCGGGATGGGTGTCCAGGTGAGCTTCACCGGCCGGCTGACGATGACTCTGGAGGACATCGTGGGTATGGCCGGCATGTTCCTGCCGATGGTTGCTTTTGGCTTGTTGATCGCATTCATGGCTACGGCCCTTATCTGCCGCTACTGGGGCCAGTGGAGAATTCCGCTTTACATTATCGCCGGCGCGACCGCACTGGCATGCCTGCACCTGGCGCTCAACCTGGCTTTCGGCATCACGCCGGTTGCCTCTGCCCGCACCACTGCAGGCCTGCTGATGCAGGCCCTGGCCGGAGCGGCAGGCGGCCTCACCTACGTCCTGCTGTCGAAAATCCGGCCGATGGATATTTACAAACAACTCTGATCCGTGATCACGGCGTCGGCGCCTACTGCGCCAATCAGTTGCTCGATACTGCTGCAGGAAAGATTGTATATACCCCTGAGACTGACCAGTTCGAGCTCCCCAAAATCCAGCAGCGGCTCGATATTTTCAATCTGATTGTGATCCAGTGACAATCGCCAGACATTTTTCAGTCGCATCAGGGGTTCGATGTTTTCCAGCTCATTACTGGCCAGGTCAATCTCGCGAAGCTCCGCCATCTGGGCCAGAGGGCTGATGTCGCTAATGTGGTTTTCGGCGAGGTATAAATGTTCGAGTTTATTCAAGTTCTCCAAACCGGAAATGTCCCTGACCTCGTTTTTGCTGACGTCAAGTTCCCTCAGGTTTTCAAAGGCTCCCAACATGTTGATATCGGAAAGCTCGTTTTCGTCCAGGTTGAGTACCTGCAGGGAAGGGATCGGTTGTAAAGCCGTCAGATCAGTCAACTGGTTGGATGCCATGGAAAGCGTTTCCAGGTGACGCAACAGGCTGATCGGGCTCAAATCGTGAACGCTGTTGTGATTGAGGCTCAGGTGCGTGAGGGTGACGTGCGATAGAACGTCCGGTACTTCGCTGATCAGGTTATCGTCAAGATCAACGCGCTCCAGCTTTTCCAGGGCGGCCAGTTGAGAGATATCAGAAATTTCATTGTGCGCCAGATCCAGCCCGCGGAGATTTGTAAGGGTCTGGATGCCTGACAGGCTGGCTATCTTGCGGCCTTCCGGGTTTACGCAGTGCAGCTTCAGGACGTGACCTGCGTCAACCCAGCCATTTTTCTGTGCTTCGCTGATAACGCATTCCCTGAGCGTGGGGTCCTCGAATTTCAAATCCTGTACCGCGGTGTAGACCACGTCAGGTGAGCAAGCCGTCAAAAGCAGGACAGAAGACAGGGCGTACAGAACATGGCGGATCTTTTTCATACGGGATTGACCCCTGGACATGGCATAAAGTTGCAATCAGTCAGACATTATAAGAGATAAGAGCGAATGGAAAGGGTTACAAAGCAGGCCGGGCTCATTGCTGCTTTGTGCTCAATATGACGGGGGGTATCAACCATTGCTGCTTCTGCAGGTCAACACCACCACCCATTTCATCCTGGACTACCCGGTCGACGATGAGCACGCCTTTTTCAGCCATGGCCTGGAAGGTATCCATTCCGTCGTTGGGGAAATTTCCGCGGGTTCTGTGAATATTGAAACGATCTGCGAATGTTTGACCAAAGGCTTTCTCTATTTCCTCTTTTCCGTGCATGAATCCGAGCAACCCACCCCAAGTCGCTGCCGGATTATCCGAGTCCCAGCCGGCCAGCACTGCGATTTTGACCGTTTCCCTGAAGTCACCTTCGCCATAGAACAGGCTGACCATGCTTGACGCAAAATTAATGCCCGACGCGAAGCAGCCGTTGCAATACAGGTTTCTTGCCGTGATATCGTAGCCGTCCAGTTGCTCAACCTGGTACCTGAGATAAACTTCATCACGAGCCTGTTCCCACGGCACACCCGCCTCGTAGCGGCTTTTAACGAAATCAAACATTCGTGCAGTGTAGGAATCATTCGGCAGCCACTGCCGGGCCGTGTCCGCCATCCACCGGATCTGCTCTTTCATCGACAGTTCCTGGTCAACCCTGGAAGCCAGTGAATACATGACCACGTAAAACTCCGAAGCCCAGGCTGCGTTCTCACGCGCCGTGGTTCGAATCGGTAAATACGCCATCCGCAGAGCGATATCCGGCCGCGCGGGCGCGAAAAGACCGAAGATCTCCGTAGTCAACTGTGCGTCAATCATGTCGTACTCTGGGTTGTTGGCCGGATCACTGGTGGCAGGCGGCACCAGGCCCTCCGTGCGCATCAGATCATGGGCGCGTTGATTGGACACCCAGAGGAAATTCTCTTTTACCCCGTCCTTGTTGATGAAGGGCGTGTTTTCATCCGAATAAATATGTTTCAGCCAGCCATCACGTATTTGTTCGCCGGAAAGCACGCTGGTCTGGTGGGTAAAAAGCAGATGTTGGTACATGTACTCGATATCTGTGTCGTCATCGGCCCCCCATACACCGCCATCTCCTACCAGGACCCAATCGATGTTCGCCGATAAATCGCTGGGCTTGCCCTCGTCCCAGATACTGGGCTGGTCGGGTTGACCCCAGTTTTCGCGCCTGTAGAACTCGCCATGCGGCCCTTCGCCTCCGATCTTGTCCATTTCTGTTACCAGCCCGGTCCAGTTCGCTATGCACTGGCCCAGCCAGAACCCTTGGAGCTTGTTGAGATAAGCTTCGCGCGAAATGACAAGATCACCGGATGCCGGCGAATAGGCGAGATATTCCATTGCGGGATTGACCAGGCCCGCCTGGCTTTCACTGGAGTTTTCCTGGTTTGCCCACGCGGGGGCGCCCGGGAACAGAAAAACAACCGCGGTGAAACCACTTGCAAACCATCGAAGAAATTTCATGGAACCTGGCCCTGAGTTTGTCCTGAAGACATGTAGAATACCCCGATGGCTAAATTCACACCCGTAGAAGTATTCGACCTGGTGATCTTTGGAGGAGCCGGGGATCTTGCCCTGCGCAAATTGCTGCCGGCGCTTTACCACCGGGACCGGGATGGCCAGATGCCGGATGGTTGCCGGATCATTTCGTTGGGACGATCGACGATCGAGCACCCCGAGTTTCTGCAAAAAGTCCGGGACTCCCTGCGCTCGCATCTGACCGATTCCGAATTTTCAGAAGAACTGTGGCAGGCTTTTTCCCAACGGCTTCAGTACATCCAGACGAATGCGCTTGAACCCGGCGAGTGGCAGGACCTCACCCGGACCCTGGAAGGCCACGAGGACCGCGTCCGGGTTTTCTACCTGGCCACCGTGCCCAAGCTGTTCGGACCGATCGCCCAGGGCTTGCAGCAAAATAACCTGATCAATGCCGAAGCCCGGATCGTGCTGGAAAAACCCCTGGGCACCGATTACGAGTCAGCCACGGACCATCAATGACCAGGTCGGTGCCTGCTTTTCTGAAAACCAGATTTTTCGGATAGATCATTACCTTGGCAAGGAAACCGTGCTGAACCTGCTGGCGCTGCGCTTTGCCAACTCCCTGTTCGAGCCGCTGTGGAATCGCGGCAACATCGATCATGTTCAGATCACGGTGGCCGAAGACCTGGGGGTTGGCGGCCGGATTGAGTTCTACGACCAGATCGGAACCCTGCGGGACATGGTGCAGAACCACATGATGCAGTTGCTGTGCCTGACGGCCATGGAACCGCCGGTCAACCGCGATCATGCCGCGGTCCGGGACGAAAAAATGAAGGTGCTTCACGCCCTCAAACCCATCGCCAGGGAGGATATCAAGCGCTATACCGTCAGGGGTCAATACCAGGCCGGTGCGATCAATGGCGAAACGGTTCCGGGCTATCTCGATGAACTCGGGAACAGGGACAGCGTTACTGAAACCTTCGTCGCCCTCAAACTGCAGGTTGAAAATTGGCGATGGTCGGGTGTGCCTTTCTACCTGCGCACCGGAAAGCGCCTCAAGACGAAGTATTCTGAGATCGTGATCCAGTTCCAGCAGGTGCCTCATTCGCTCTTTCCGGAGTTAACGGGTTCCAGCGGACCCAACCGCCTGAGTATCCGCCTGCAACCCGATGAGGGCGTAAAACTCAGCCTGCTGGCGAAAAAACCGGGGCCGGGCGGATTCGACCTGCGTCCGGTTTCGCTGGATCTCAGTTTTGAGCAGGCCTTCGGAGACGGTTATCCCGATGCCTATGAACGCCTGCTGATGGAAGTGATCAGGGGTAACCCGGCCTTGTTCATGCGGCGCGACGAAGTTGAATTTGCCTGGCGCTGGATCGACGACATCCTTGACGGCTGGTCACAATCGGATCAAAAGGTCGAGGAATACGTAGCCGGGACCTGGGGGCCCACTGCATCCTCACTGCTACTGGATCGCGACGGCCGGCACTGGTACCCGGATTGAGCCGGCAATCTGGTTCCGGTTACAGACTTCACACGGGGAAAACCATGACAGCCAGCCGCGTTTCCATGACGGTGGAAGAACTGAAAGTGTCACGATTTATTGCCGGATTCTGGCGACAGAACTCCTGGGGTTTCAGTGATACAGAGTTGCAGGCATACATTGAAAGCCTGCTGGAACTGGGTGTGACGACGATGGATCACGCCTTCGTCTATCGCAGTGAATCACAATTCGGCCGCGTGCTGGCTTCTGCGCCGCACCTGCGTGACCGCATGGAAATCATCAGCAAATTTGGCATTCGCCCCGCGGGCTTTGGCGAACTGGGTGCGCAAAAAACCAACCACTATGACAGTTCGCCTGAATACCTGGAGCGCTCGGTTGAAGCGACCCTGTCGGATCTGAACACCGATTACCTGGATATTTTGTTGGTGCACCGGCCCGACTACCTGATGAATTCCGAAGAACTGGCGGCAGCATTTAAAGACCTGAAGGCACAGGGTAAGGTGCGATTTTTCGGTGTGTCCAACTTTTCTTCGTCGCAGTTTGAACTGCTGCAATCGGCATGCGATTTTCCACTGGTCACCAACCAGGTTGAATTTTCACCCGTTAGCCTGGAGCCGCTGGAAAATGGCGTACTGGATCAATGCCAACGCCTCCGGGTGAATCCCATGTTGTGGAGTTGCCTGGGTGGCGGGCGCCTGCTCACGGGCAAGGATGCGCGAAGCGTACGCATACGCAATGCGCTGGGCAGTGTTGCAGACGAGGTCGGCGCCGATGCGCTTGACCAGGTCATTTACGCCTGGGTCCTGAGCCTGCCTTGCAAGGCCTTACCCATAATCGGTTCGAGCAAAATCAACCGGGTAAAAAGGGCCCTGTCAGCAGAAAACATCCGGCTGGACCGGGAGCAGTGGTACTCCATCTGGGAAGCTTCAACGGGCCACCCGGTGCCCTGACAACAATGCACCTCCACCCTGCGCTTTGTTTTAATATGTAGAAAATCACCAAGGAGGCTCCATGAACACCGTTCATCGTTCCAAAAATGCAGCAGTCCTGTCGCTGGCGTGCATGTCGCTGTTCCTGGCGACCGCCGCGACCGCAGATAGCGATCGCGACGCTAAACAAGCCAAACTGGATGCAGCCTGCGAACGGGCCCGTCAAGCGAAGCTGGCGCCCATACGGGCACAACTCATCGAGGACTGTGTAAAGAACGAAGAGCAACCCGACCGTAAGTCCTGCGAGGTTTTTTACGCCGATTACGGTGCGCAATCCGGACACCGTGCGCCACTCTTCTATGACCTTCCCGAGTGTGTCAAAGCGTTTGACTACCAGAACAGCGAGGACTAACAGTCTCCCGGCGCCCGGATAAACGCGCGGGTCGTTCGATTTTACGCTGGCGAACAGGCTGCGGAACCCGTAATCTTGGCGGCTACTCCAAATCCCGCCGGAGTGCCAAATGACCACCCCGAGGAAAACTCACTGATGAACCAACCGAAATCGAGTCGCCGCAAATTTCTCTCCGAAACCGGCAAGGTCGCAGGCGCAGGATGGCTGGCGCTGAACGCGCCCATGCTGCTGGCACACGGGCACGCCGCTGAAACGCAGATGGCCGCCCATGAAGGCTGGGTCAATATGACCCCGGAACAGGCCACAGCCTTCGCCGCGGTTGTCGACCAGATCATCCCGCCGGACGACACGCCGGGTGCGTCGGACGCTGGTGTCGTCTATTTCATCGACAACGTATTGGGTGGCTTCATGGCGGAAGCGTCCGGAATGCTGATGCAGGGCCTGGCGGACCTCGACGTGGCGGCGGTTGCTGCCTTCCCCGGCAGCGCCGGTTTTGCCGGTCTTGAATTCGACCAGCAGACGGAACTGCTGGGCGCCATCGAAACAACACCTTTTTTCGAAACGATGATCTTCCTGACCCATTGCGGGATGTTCGCGATGCCCTCCTGGGGCGGCAACCGGGACCGCATCGGCTGGGCCCTGGTGGGTTTCGATAACCAGCACGCCTGGCAACCGCCTTTCGGATACTACGACGCACTGGCTGACGCCGGGGAACTCAAATGAGCAACGATAAAAAGTCCGTGGTATTCGATACGCGCAAGGAAGTGGATTTCGTCATCATCGGCTCAGGCGCTTCCGGCGGTATCCTGGCCAGGGAGCTTTCAACCGCGGGGTTTGAAGTCGTGGTGCTGGAGCAGGGCCCGTACCGAACCGCGGGGGATTTCAGCCACGATGAAATGAACGTGATGATCCTCAACGAGATGACCAAACACCCCGGCTGGAGCGATCCCCAGACCTTCCGTTACGACGCGTCGGAAACCGCGACGGTGCCGCAGGGCGGCCCGCCACCGGCACTGTATGCGCGCGGCGTCGGCGGCAGCAGCGTGCACTTCACCGCCAATTACTGGCGCCTGCGGCCGGTCGATTTCAAGGAACGCAGCCTGCTGGGTGAAATCAGCGGAACGGGCTTTGCCGACTGGCCGATCAGCTACGAGGAGCTCGAACCGTATTACAGCAAAGTGGACTGGGAAATTGGCGTTTCGGGCACACCCGGCCCGTTCGACCCGCCCCGCTCCCGGCCCTACCCGGTGCCGCCCCTGCCGCTGAAGTCTTCCGGCGCTCTGCTGGAATTGGGTGCGAAAAAACTGGGCCTGCACCCGCAGCCGGCGCCGATGGCCATTCTTTCCAAACCGCACAACAACCGGCCTTCCTGCATGCACTGCGGTTTCTGCATGGGTTTTGGCTGCGAAGCCAATGCGAAGTCTTCGACTCTGGCCACCATGATTCCGCTGGCCGAGGCCACCGGGCGGTGTGAAATCCGCCCGCTTTCCACGGTGTTCCGGATCGAAACCAATGATGCCGGAAGGGTTACCGAAGTCGCTTATATCGATGCGCAAGGAAACCAGCAGGCACAGAAAGCCAGGGCCGTCGTCGTCGCGGCCAACGGTGGTGAAACCCCCAGGCTGTTATTGATGTCGGAGTCGGCACGGTTCCCGGACGGCCTGGCCAACGGTTCCGGACTGGTCGGCAAGTACCTGATGGCGAACGCCCATTCCCGGACCGAAGCATTCTTCGACCAACCGCTGAACGAATACAAGAGCGTGCAGGTCACGCGCATCGTGCACGATTTTTACGACAGTGACCCGGCCCGGGGATTCTACGGCGGAGGCGGCCTGGACGGTCGTGGTTTCATCCAGGTGTCCCCCATCCTGTTTTCCGAAATGGGCCTGCCGCCCGGTTCACCACGCTGGGGCAAGGCCCACAAGGACCTGTTGCGGCGCAATTTCACGCGCCAGATGGGCGTTTTGGGAAGTTGCACATCCCTGGCCCAGGCATCCAACAACATCACCCTGGACCCTGAATTGAAAGATGCGATTGGCAGGCCGGCCATGCGCGTAACTTACAGCGACCACGCCGACGACCTGGCCATGGCCACTTTCCTGCAGGATCGCGCGGTCGAGATCATGGAGGCCGCCGGCGCCAATACCGTCTGGCGGGAACCGGTCGACCAAGAACGAACGTGCTGGCGCACCTGCTGGGCACCTGCCGCATGGGCGATGACCCCGAAACCTCGGTGATCGATCGTTTCCATCGCAGCCACCAAGTACCCAATCTGTTTATCTGCGACGGTTCCAGCCTGGTGACTTCCGGGCGCGGTCAACCCACCATGACCATCCAGGCGCTCGCGTTCCGGGCGTCGGAACACATTGCCAATTTTGCAAAAGGAGGAGAAATATGAAAGCACTGATTCTTGTACTGGCCAGTATCGTTATTCTGATGCCCGGGCTGTCCCGGGCCGAAGGTCCGGAAGTTGAATATTACCCGGTAGGCCCGGATATGCAGCTGCCATTTTCAGATGCGGTCCGGGTCGGCAATATGCTTTACCTTTCCGGTAAGATCGGCAATATACCGGGCACCAGAGACCTGGCCGAAGGCGGAATCACCGGCGAAACCCGGCAGACGCTGGAGAATATCAAGGCAAGCCTGGAAAAGCACGGCTCGTCGATGAGCGAAGTCGTCAAATGCACGGTGTTCCTGGCGGACATCGCCGAGTGGGGCGCCATGAACGAGGTCTATGTGACCTATTTCCCGGTCAATCCACCGGCCCGCAGTGCACTGGGGTCCAGCGGCCTGGCGATGAATTCGCGGGTTGAAATCGAGTGCTTTGCGGCGATGCGGGATTAGGCAACCCGGGTTTAACCGTGACCAGTTATCTTCTCTGAAGCAGGTAAACAGTCGTGCTCATTACTGGCTCAACTGGCAAACCAGGGCATGAAATCGCGCAATCACTGACACTTCATTTCAGTTGTCGAGCCTTATGTCGCTGTTCAATGAACTGAAACGCAGGAATGTATTCAGAGCGGGCGCGGCATATGTCGTGACCTCCTGGCTTGTTATCCAGGTTGCAGAGACCCTGTTCCCGGTATTTGGACTGGGTAACCAGGCCATCCGGATTGTCGTTATATGCCTGGCCATAGGATTCCTGCCGGCCATTGTGCTGTCATGGGCGTTCGACCTCACACCCAGGGGTTTGATTCCCGAGGCGGAAATAGTTCGCGAGTCTCCTGGTGTCCGAAAACGCGGTCGGCAACTGGACAGATTGATCATAATTGTTCTTGTTCTCGCCCTTGCGTATTTTGCAGTCGACAAGTTCATAATCACCGGTCAGAGGGAAGCCGCCCGGCTGGAACAGGCAGACCGACAGGTAACACAGGCCCCCCAGTCAGGCCGGGACGAGGCGCGCCTGATTAACTATGGCGAGAAATCGATCGTGGTGTTGCCCTTCGTCAATATGAGCTCGGATCAGGAGCAGGAATATTTCTCCGATGGCATTTCTGAAGAATTGCTCAATCTGCTTGCCAGGATACCCGATCTGAAGGTCATTTCCCGTTCCTCCGCATTCAGCTACAAGGGAAAAGACATTAAACTCTCCCAGGTTGCCAAAGAACTGGATGTCAATCATATCCTCGAAGGCTCCGTGCGAAGATCGGGTGACCAGATACGCATAGCGGCCCAGTTGATCGACGGGCGCACCGACACCCAAATCTGGTCTGAGACATTTGACCGGCCCTGGAAAGATATTTTTGCCATACAGGACGACGTGGCCGCAGCAGTTGTTGATCGATTGAAAATCACCCTGGTCGATGAACCCAGGGGCATTGAAAAAACCGATCCCGATGCCTATGCGCTTTACCTGCAAGCCTTGTCTGTTGCCTCTCGAAAAACACCCGAAGACGAAACCCGGGCGGTTGAGCTGTATCAACAGGCGCTGTCGATTGATCCCGGGTATGCATCCGCCTGGGTTGGGTTGTCAGACGCCTATGAACTGCAAATTCGCTTTGGTCAGCTTGAACAGGAACAGGGCATCGCGCTGATGCGGGAAGCATTGAACAACGCCTTGAATATCGAGCCGGATTTCGCCCCCGCACATCAGAGCCTGGGCTTCCTCGAACATGCCTATCGGCATGATCTTCAATCCGCGGCCCGTCATTATGAAAGGGCCATAGAACTCTCATCGGATCCAACCGATGCAGCAACCATGCTTTTTGCCCTTGGCCGAATTGAGGAATCCATACCGTATTACGAGCGAATCGTCGTTGATAACCCCCTGAGCGCGTCTGCGCATTTCAATCTCGGCATTGCGTATCTGTTCACCGGAAGCCCGCAGCGGGCCCTGGCCAAGTTCGACACTGTCCGGCTTCTGTCACCCCAAAGACACACTACAAATTATTTTCGCACTTTGGCGTTTTTACTGACGGATGAAATCGAACTCGCCGCGGAAGCCATTGAAGACGAGCCGAGCGAGTCATACCAGGCAAGCGGGCGAGCACTCGTTTTTTACGAACTGGGGAAGGAGGTTGAATTTGAAAACGAGGTGTCGCGGTTGATAGAACTCTCCGGGGAAGAGTACGGGTCTGAAGTTGCCCTGGTATATGCCTGGACGGGTGATCTGGACCAGGCGTTTTACTGGCTGGAAAAGGAGCGGGAAAGTGGTGCGGGTTCCGGCTGGACCCAGATACTCGGATATCCGCAAGTACAGAATTTGGCCGCAGACCCCCGCTGGCTGGCATTTCTGCAATCAGTCGGGGCAGCACCCGAACAATTGGCAGCGATCAAGTTCAACGTTCCGCCCTTGCTTTAGCTGCATGGGTCGCGGCTGAATCTGACACTTCTTCGGAAATTAAGGAGGGTTACCGGGTTTGATGGAAGCGCCAACCAAGCAATCAGCGCTTACGCACCAGGAACATGTCGTCCTGGGCATGAGCGCCGCCATGGGCGCATTTTTCATGTTCACGGTCATGAACGTGTTCGCCAAATTATTGAGCGCCAATCACTCGGTCATCGAAATTGCTTTCTACCGTAACCTGATTGCATGCATGCCGTTTCTGATCCTGGTATTCGGCTTCGGCCGGCGGGACATCCTGGTGATTCGAAGTCAACCCAAGCTGGTCGGCATCCGGGCGGTTATTGGATCACTTTCGTTGATGACCACTTTTGCCGCCTTTTCACTCATGCCCATGGCGGATACGACTGCGCTGCTTTTCACATCTACCCTGTTCGTCCCGATCCTGGGCGTATTTTTCCTGAAAGAAAAAGTAGGACCTTACCGGTGGGCCGCCGTCTTTATCGGTTTCACCGGCGTGGTCATCATGGTCAGGCCGACCGGTGATGTTTACGCGCTTGGGATTGCCGTTGCGATGGTCGCGGCATTGATGCACGCCATTCTCCAGATCATACTGCGCTACCTCGGCCGTTACGAGAGGCCGGAAACGGTTGCCTTCTATTTCATGGTCATTGGCGCGCTGGTGACCGCATTGGGGATGCCGTTCGTCGCCGTCAGGCCGTCGATGGCCGAGGTTCCCCTGCTGTTCGGTGTGGGTTTATCCGGGGCCGCCGCGCAGTGGCTGCTGTCTGTTGCTTTTCGCAATGCGCCGGCAGCTACCGTCACGGTTTTCAATTACAGCGGTATTGTGTGGGCGACGCTGTTCGGCTGGCTGATCTGGAATGACTGGCCACTCCCCATGGTGCTGGCCGGCGCTGCCGTGGTGATCGCATCGAACGCCCTGATCATCTGGCGGGAAAGCCGCGCCCGGGCGATCACCGGTGGCTGATACCCGGAGTCTTACTGGCCGGAGAACCGCTGAAACACCAGGCTGGCATTGGTGCCGCCAAACCCGAAATTGTTGGTCATCACGGTTTTCAGACCGGGCGCTTCCCGGGTTTCGAGCAACACGGGCAGGCCCTTTGCCTTGGGATCCAGCTCGGTGATATTGGCGGAACCCGCCATGAAGCCCTGCTCCAGCATCAGCAGGCAGTGGATGGCCTCCTGCACGCCGGTGGCGCCGAGTGAATGCCCGCACAGCGACTTGCTGGAACTGAACGGCGGAACCTCCCCCTGGAACACGACGCTCATGGCGTCCAGCTCGGCAAAATCACCAGCCGGCGTGCTGGTGCCATGGGTGTTGATGTAGTCGATCGGCGCGTCCACCGTTGAGAGGGCCTGCTGCATGCAGCGCACTGCGCCTTCGCCCGATGGGGCGACCATGTTGTCACCGTCCGAGGTCGCGCCGTAGCCGATAATTTCCGCGTAAATTTTAGCGCCGCGTGCCTTTGCGTGTTCCAGTTCCTCCAGCACCAGCATGCCGCCACCTGCGGCGATCACGAAGCCGTCACGCTTCGCGTCATACGCGCGGGAAGCGGTCTCGGGAGTGTCATTGTAACCGGCCGACAAGGCCCCCATGGCGTCGAACATCGCGGCGAGAGTCCAGTCTTCCTCTTCACCGCCGCCGGCAAAGACCACATCCTGTTTTCCCCACTGGATCTGTTCCATCGCCACGCCAATGCAATGAGTGCTGGTCGCGCAGGCCGAGGTAACGGAGTAATTGAGACCCTTGATGCCGAAATGGGTGGACAGGCAGGCCGACACGGTGCTGCTCATGGTGCGCGGAACCATGCAGGGCCCGATCTTGCGCACACCCCGGGCGCGCAGGGTATCTGCGGTCCAGACCAGGTTGTAGCTGGACGCGCCGCCGGATCCTGCGATCAGGCCGGTGCGGGGATTGGACACATCTTCCGCAGCCAACCCCGCATCCTTGATGGCGTCTTGCAGCGCAAGGTAGGCATAGGACGCCGCATCACCCATGAATCGTTTGTGCTTGCGGTCAATGAGCGCCTCGAGGTCGATATCAACCGACCCGCATACCTGGCTGCGTAAACCCATTTCCTGGAATTTTTCGTTGAAGCTGATACCGGGTTTACTGAACCGCAGGGCCTCAGTGACCGACTCTTTACTGTTTCCCAAACAGGAAACCACTCCCATACCTGTTACAACAACCCTTCGCATACCGTCTTCCTAAAAACTGTCGGTGGATAGAAACAGCCCCACCTTGAGGTCTTCAGCTGTATAGATGACCCGCCCGTCCACGGATACCGTGCCATCTGCGATCACCATGCTGAGTTTACGGGCAATCACCCTTTTCATATCCAGAGTGTAAGTCACTTTTTTTGCCGTGGGCAGAATCTGGCCGGTGAACTTCACCGTTCCGGCACCCAGAGCCCTGCCCTTGCCTTTGCAACCCGACCAGGACAGAAAGAAACCGCACAGCTGCCAGAGGGCATCGAGTCCCAGGCATCCGGGCATGACCGGGTCATCCACGAAGTGGCAGCCAAAAAACCAGAGATCCGGCCGGATATCCAGTTCGGCCGTGATAGAACCTTTGCCGCTCGATCCGCCATCGCTGTTGATGTCCACGATGCGGTCAATCATCAGCATATTACCGGTTGGGAGTTTTCCGGTGTCGGGTCCAAACAGGCCACCGGTCCCGCAAAGTTCGAGTTCTTCCCGGGAATAGGCGCTTTTAATGTTCTGGGGGTTAGTCATGCAGGATCATGACTCCTTTGGTATTCGCCTTGGCGCGAATGACCCATATTACTTGAATGATGCAAAAAATATTAGTTTTTTCGCGGCAGTTGAATCTCCCTCAGGACAGCGCCCGCATGCCTTCCTCGAGTCCGCTGACCGTGAGCGGGTACATCCTCGATTCCATCAATTCGGAGATCATCCTGATTGACGGTGTGTAATCCCAGCGGTTAACCGGTTCTGGATTCAGCCAGATGGCTTTCGGATAGGTCGCCAGCAGACGCTTCATCCAGGTGGCACCCGCCTCCTCGTTCCAGTGTTCCACGCTGCCGCCGGGGTAATGAATTTCGTACGGGCTCATCGTGGCGTCACCCACCAGGATGAGTTTGTAGTCCGCGGAATATTTGTGCAGCACGTCCGTCAGCGGCGTGCGGTCGGAGTAACGGCGCCTGTTGTCTTTCCAAACACCCTCGTAGACGCAGTTGTGAAAGTAAAAATATTCCAGGTGTTTGAACTCACCGCGTGCCGCCGAAAACAGTTCCTCGCAAACCCGAACGTGGTCATCCATCGACCCGCCCGCATCCAGGAACAGCAGGACTTTAACCGCGTTGTGCCGTTCCGGAACCATCCGGATATCCAGCAGGCCGGCGTTGCGGGCAGTGGACTCGATGGTGTCGGGCAGGTCCAGTTCATCGGCTGCGCCTTCGCGGGCAAACCGGCGCAAGCGGCGCAGCGCGACTTTCAGGTTGCGCGTTCCAAGCTCCACCGAGTCGTCCAGGTTACGGAATTCGCGCTTGTCCCAGACTTTCACCGCGCGCCGGTGACCTGAGCCCTCCTGCCCGATGCGGATGCCTTCCGGGTTATACCCGTAGGCGCCGAACGGAGAAGTGCCACCCGTGCCGATCCACTTGCTGCCACCTTCATGGCGCTCTTTCTGTTCTTCCAGGCGCTTGCGCAGCGTCTCCATCAACGTGTCCCAGCCGCCCAGCGACTCGACCAGGGCCTTGTCTTCTTCCGACATGAATCGTTCGAAATGGCGGCGCAACCAATCCTCGGGAATTTCCGCGGCGGCGTCCCCGAACAGCTGCTGGACCCCCTTGAAGTGGGCCGAAAAAACCTGGTCAAAGCGGTCAAAAAGGGCTTCATCCTTAACCAGGCAGGCCCGCGACAGGTAGTAGAACTGCTCAACGTTGTAGCCGACGATACGTTTTTCCAGCACCTCGAGCAGGGTCAGAAACTCCGTGATGGAAACCCTGATTCCACCCTCCCGCAACATGAAAAAAAACCGGATCAGCATCGTCGCTGTGGAAATTCCTGCGGCCTAACGGCCTTCCCGCTGGTTGAGAAAAATCAGGCGCTCGAACAGGTGCACGTCCTGCTCGTTTTTCAACAATGCCCCGTGCAACGGCGGCAATGTCTTGCGGCGGTCGTCACTTGAAAGTGCTTCGGGCGGAATGTCCTCGGCCAGCAACAGTTTCAACCAGTCCAGCAGTTCCGAGGTCGAGGGCTTTTTCTTCAGGCCTGGCACGTCCCTTAGCTCATAGAAAGCGTGCAGTGCTTCGTTAAGCAGTTCCTTTTTCAGGTTGGGGTAATGAACGTCGACGATATCGCGCATGGTGTCGGTATCGGGAAAGCGGATGTAGTGAAAGAAACAGCGACGCAGGAATGCGTCCGGCAGTTCCTTCTCGTTATTGCTGGTGATCACGATGATCGGGCGGTGTTTCGCGACGACGGTCTGGTGCGTTTCGTAGACATAGAACTCCATCCGGTCGAGTTCGCGCAGCAGGTCATTGGGAAATTCAATATCCGCCTTGTCGATTTCATCGATCAGCAGGACCGGCTGGATGTCCTGCTCGAAGGCCTCCCACATGGGGCCTTTCACGATGTAGTTGGCGATGTCGTGAACCCGCTCGTCCCCCAACTGGGAATCCCGCAAGCGGGCGACCGCATCGTATTCGTAAAGACCCTGCTGAGCCTTGGTTGTTGACTTGATATGCCACTGCAGCAGTGGCCGCTCCAGGCCCCGGGCGATTTCCTCGGCGAGCTGGGTCTTTCCGGTCCCTGGCTCACCCTTGATCAATATGGGCCGGCCCAGCGTCACGGCGGCATTGACGGCGGTCATCAGGTCTTCGGTAACGACATAGCGGTCGGTACCGGTGAAGCGTTGCTCGGTCATCAGGGCGTTTCTCTTTCGGTAAAGAGCTAATTTTACTGTAGGAGCGGCCCACGGCCGCGATTTTTTTGGATGGAAGATTAACCGTAGGAGCGGCCCACGGCCGCGATTGGAGATTCGTGAACGTGGCTCGCTCCAACATTCGCGGCCATGGGCCGCTCCTACCGGTGGCAAATTGACAACATCTCGACTATGTTATTCAGGTACAACAGAAAGCCTAAAAACTAAAAACCAACAGGGAGAGCATTCATGAAACGACGTTTATTCCTCCAGTCCTCGGTCGCGGCCGCGGTTGCCGCAGCCTTGCCCACATCACGCTTGCTGGCTGGCATGACCCAAGTGGCCGGCAACATCAATGCCGTAACCGGCAGTGGCGCACAGGTCACGCTGGAACAGGCTGCGGTCCAGGAACTCAGCGACAGCCTGCGCGGCCGGCTGTTGCTGCCGGGTGCCGAAGGCTACGACGCGGCGCGCGCTGTTCTCAACCCGACCATCAACAAGTTCCCGGCGCTGATTGTCCAGCCCGCCGGTGCTGCCGATATCATGAACGCGGTGACATTTGCACGCGAACGTGAACTGCTGCTCGCGGTTAAGTGCGGAGGCCACAGCTTCGCAGGTAAGTCGACCTGCGAGGGTGGCATGCAAATCGACCTGTCTTCCTTCCGCAACGCTCGGGTCGACGTTGACTCGCGCACGGCATATATCGCAGGTGGCAGCCTTCTGGCCGGACTGGATCAGGAAGCGATGGCGCAAGGCCTGGTAACAACGGCTGGCACCGTGTCTCACACCGGCGTCGGCGGCCTGACACTGGGCGGAGGATTTGGTCGACTGGCGCGGCGCTTCGGACTCGCGCTGGACAATGTGACCGGAGTGGATATCGTTACCGCAGATGGCAAACTTTTGCATGCAGATGCCAATGAACACCCGGATCTTTTCTGGGGTGTGCGCGGCGGCGGCGGCAATTTCGGCGTGGTGGCGAACTTCGAGTTCAAACTTCACCCGATGCAACGCACAGTGATCGGAGGTGACATTGTCTACCCGATGGAAAAATTCGGGGATGTACTCCGCTTCTATGCCGATTACATAACCGAGGCGCCTGACGACCTGTACATGGATTTCGCAGTAGCTTCCAAGGCCGGCACGACCGATGGTGTGGTGGTGATCAGCACCTGCTACTCCGGACCGGAAAGCGGTGCCGAAGCAATTTATTCGCAGATCAAAAAAATCGGCGCGCCGCAATTTGACGGCACCAAGAGCATTGATTACGTCGCCCTGCAGAGAAGTTGGGATGACACCGATCCACGGACCACGGGAAGCTATCTCAAATCCGGATTTATCGACGAATTTCCGGATAAGCTGGTCAACCTCATTCTGCAGAAATACAAGGCCTACAACGAGCGCGGCACCACCATGTTCTTCCAGCATTCCGGGGGCGCCATCGGCCGGGTGCCCGTCGAAGCCACCGCATTCGCGCACCGCAAATCCATCGCGAATATGTTCGCCGTGGTGGAATGGCCGCTGGGCGAGCCGGCGGAGTCACACATCAATTACGTCAAGGAATACTGGAAACCATTCGAACCGTTCACGGACGGCTGGTATACCAACGAAGTTGCGGACCATGCGGCTGCAACCGTCAATGGCAATTACCAGGGCAACTATGAGCGTTTGCTTAAGGTCAAGAACACCTATGACCCGACCAACCTGTTCAGGCTCAATGCCAATGTGAAGCCGACGGTTTGACCTGACGCGGCACCACACCCGGAGCTCGGCCAAAAAAGGGGGTCGGATCGACTTTTTCGACCCCTTTTTTGCTTCTGCAAAGGCTATTCCGGCGACAATTTTGCCGTAACCAGCCCCAGCGCGGCGCCACCCACCAGGTAAATCACCAGCGCTTCAACATTCCACCAAACCCAAATCATTTCCGGCAGGTTAAAAATGCCGGACCAGCCGGCTGAGAAGCAGGCAGAGAACAGGAACAGGATGAAACCGTACTTGAGGCCTTTGACCATGCCAGAGCCATCAAGCGCGGCACGGATATTGTCGTAAATGGCGACCATGATGAACGTCGTGATGAAGCCTGCGGCAATCCACCTCGGCATCAGGGCCGCCATGTCGGGCGGATCCTGGTTCAGTTCCGGGCGCCAGAACGAGGCATTGGCGATGTATAATTCTTTCAGGACGCCCTCGTGAATGACGCCGCCCGTCGCCATCGACACGATGAATTCGGCGACGTACATTGCCAGGCCGCCGAGCAGGATAACCTTAATGTTGAATTTCATTTTACGCCCTCCCGGGGTATTGATGGCTTACGGTCATACACATGCATTAATAGCAAATCTGTGAAAAAATGCCCGCAACCATGAACGTCTTCAGACTCCTCCCCGTCATTCTGAGCTTCCTGCTGCTCGCTGCCCACTTTTACCGGGCGGGTTACCCGGTGCTCACCGGCGCTTGCATCGGGGCACTGTTCCTGCTGTTTTTCAGAAAGCCCTGGGTGCCACGGCTGTTCCAGGGGCTGTTGATCCTGGCGTGCTTTGGAATGGCTGCGGGCCGCTGTATTTTTTCGCCGCCATGCGCATCGCCTGGGACCAGCCCTGGACGCGCCTGGCCGTGATCCTTGGCGCCGTGGCGCTGTTCACGGCACTGTCAGGGTTGGTGTTCAAAAGCGCCGGTTTGCGGACTTTCTACGGCCAGTCAGAAAAGTAAAAGCCCGATCACCCACTCATTTGATCTGCAACTGCGCATTGAGTGATTCGCACAAGGGCACATTGCTGGCTGAAATCCGCTGGATCGGGATTTCGCCCGAGATGCCCAGCGAGGTGATTGCATAAGTCACCAGTCCCTTCGTGCAATCCGCAAACTCGATTGTCAGTGTTCCATCACCGGCCGGGTCGGTTGAAGCCGCCGGCGTTGCCGAGTCAAACACGCCACCTTCGGTCACGAAAAGAGTCAGGTTTGCAGTATCGCCGTCGTAGGGCCCCTGCGCGGTCAGCCAGCGGTGTCCGGGTTCTCCCAGCATCGCGGTGGCGTCCTCCGGCGGACGTTCCGTGTCGAAGGTGAACCAGGCCACGAACATCTGCCTGATTTCCGGGAACACCGTGACCAGGAATCCCTGTCCATTGGTGGCCGGGTTGTACCAGGCATCGTTCAGGCCGGGGTTGATGTGAAAAACCTCACCCGCAAGCAGGGATGCATAAAACCCGTCGTACTGGACCTGGGCCAGCGCTTCGTAGCCTTCGGATTTCAGGTGCCAGGCGTCATTGGGCAGAAACGGCTGCCAGTGGGCTTGGAAAAGCCAGAATGCGGCAGGGATGGATCCCCGGGTGGAATGACGTAAGCGGGATCATAGGATAGAATACCGGATTCCGTCGAAGCCGTATTTCACCTGGAGCGTGCCGTTCATGTCGACAAAGCTCACGCCTGGCTTGCGGCTCGGCAAATTGAGACATTTGTTCGGCCATTCTGATCAGAAAAGAATTGATGTCGAACGGTGTTGCTCTATCAACAGGCCGGGGAAAATCATAACTCGACCACAGAACCCGGATACCGGGCCGAACCGAAAAGATGTGATCGACGACGGTTTCAACATTTTTGACGATCTCCGCCAACAAATTTGCCTCTCCTGCTTTGCCCGCCCACTCAGCCTGACCAACGGTTTCCTCCCAGTCGTTTGCTCCCGTGCTCATTTGCACAACGGTCACATCCGGCCTTTCATCAAGCCATGCGGTAATTTTAGCCGAGTCCGGCTCGGGCTGGCCATTATCGCCGTCGTGTCCTGGAAAGGTGCGGCATCCACAAACATATCCGTGTGCCCATTCTCATGCAGAACGAGTTGCAATTCGGGAGCAACCGGCGCTGCCCAACTGTCACCGATCACCAGGATGCGATCGGCCTGTAGTGGCGTGGTCCAGATCAGAAGACGTAAACAACGGCCAGGCAGCCAGGAGCTTGTCGATAGATGTCATCCTGAATTTCATTTCGATTCCTCAATCCAAGTCATGACGTTGAAAATCTATCGTGCCTGCTGCTGTCATTGGTCAAACGATTCACACAACGGCACATTGTCCAGCGAAATCCGCTGGATCGGGATTTCGCCCGAAATGCCGAGCGAGGTGATTGCATAAGTCACCATCCCTTCGGTGCAGTCCGCAAACTCGAGTGTCAGGCTGCCATCACCGGCCGGGTCGGTTGAAGCCGCCGGTGTAGCAGCGTCAAACACACCGCCTTGGGTGACGTATAGCGTCAGGTTTGCAGTATCGCCGTCGTATGGCCCCTGGGCGGTCAGCCAGCGTTGTCCGGGGTCTCCCAGCATTGCCGCGATATCTTCCTGACGGGCGTTCCGTGTCGAACGTGAACCAGGCCAGGAACATCTGGCTGATATCCGGGAACACCGTGATCAGGAATCCCTGCCCATTGGTGGCCGGGTTGTACCAGGCATCGTTCAAACCCGGGTTGATCTGGAATGAAACCGGATCATCGGCATAAGTAGCCTGGAAAATCTGGATACGATTATTGTCGCGATCGGCAACATAAATGCGGTTTTGATCGTCCACCGCAACCCCGACCGGATTCTTGAACTGCCCCGGGCCAGATCCGAATTGGCCATAATGCCGTGCATGCGCCGCTCATTTCGCAGATTTGAATTCGATGATTGTCCCGATCGGTAACGATGATGCGATCCTGGCTGTCCACGATCAGTTCCGAAGGATAGTGAAACTGTCCCGGCGCAACCCCCAAACTGCCGATTGCAGTGCAGTTGCCAGCATAATCGCAAATCTGGATGCGGTGGTTATCCCAGTCGCTCACCAGGATTCGATCCTGGCTGTCAAGTGCAACTGCCCGCGGTCTCCTGAATTGCCCCAATCCCGATCCATTCGAGCCAAAAGCCGTGCAACTACCGCCGGCCGTACAAATCCGGACCCGGTGATTGTTTTCGTCGGCGATGATGATTCTGTCCTGGTCATCGACCGCCATCCCGGCGGGAAGATCGAAGCCAGTCCCGAATAGGCTCCATCGCGCCGTTTGTATTGCGAACCTGAACGCGATCATTTCCCGCTTCAGACACGAAGATTCGGCCGAGAGCTATCCTCCACAACCCCAGCTGGCCAGTAGAACTGTCCGGGCTGAGTACCGTAACTGCCAAATACTTCGCAACTACCCTGTGTGCTGCAGCGCTGAACCCGGTGATTTTCGTTGTCAGGAATGAGCAGGCGCCCCTCGCTGTCAATGAATATTCCAACCGGTGCATAAAACGTCCCGGCCTGGGTTGTTCCGAAACTGCCGAAACTGCTGATGTATTCAATTTCAACCTGTGGCTGGGCGAGCGCGACTGAACTCCCCACCAGGCACAGAATGAGTGCTGCATTGACGGCCGTAATAAGCCTGCCTCGTTTCTTCGACATGATGCTGATCTCCTCAAAATTCTGCTGCAGGAAAGCGAGGACACCCACAGCCATCCTGGTCAAGTGATGTGAGCCCGTTATGGCTATAACTCAACAATTCGCACTGGACCGAGGCATCGGCGTCCAAAGAGAAATCTTTGCAAGTTCCTTCAACCCAGAACCACCGGTGATCCTATCGTGCCTCTCTCCCTGAAAAGTTCATGACGGCTAATAACCAGGATAAAGACAGGGTGCATAACGGATTTTGTCATCGGCATCATATCCACTCCAAACGTTGGGCTTGCCCTTGGTGCTTGTGTTCGATGCTTCGCTGCAAATGCCGATGTCATCATGGTCCAGTGACGCGTCCCCGACCAGCGTGTTGCCAGAGAAATGACATCCAAAACATTTTCATCCACCTCCACGCCGACCATGGCGCCGGAGATGACGTTCTTGACGACCTCGGCGGTCGTTTGGCGCCATGCCCCCCCTACTGGTATGCGGCCCGAGTCATCCGGTTCGCCAACGACCCGTATTCCGACTCCAACTGGCCCCGGTAGAGCACTCAGAATTCTCCATGCGGATGATGTTGCTTTCCGCCACGACCGGGATCTGGCTGGATCGATCAAACGGGTCGGTGAGAATTTCGCCGACCGATCTGGATTGCGGCGGTGTCGGGCTCATGGTCACAGTCCGGCGCCCCGATGTAATTGCCGAAGACTTGCTTGGTTAAGGAATTCGTGGGCTGCATTCCCTCATAGATGATGCCGAATTTTTCGTAGCTGCCTTCAGCTATTGTGACGTTTTCCACATACCCATGTGGTCCTTCAAGGTTGGCCAACAGTTTCCACGTCTGTTAGCCGACGGACTTCGATCGCGGTGCACAGCGGATCGTTACCCATCAGTGTCGATAGTCACGTCGGCAACATTCAGCACCGAATTCGTTGCCGGGTCGTCTGTATATTCATCCAGCACAAAACTGATTGCCGACTGCAGTTCATCGGCTCGCAACCGCGGGCTCACACCAGGGGCGAATCGAATATTCAGAAACCTGACGCCGACCTTGTCTGTTGTATTAGCTGATCACTGATGAACCTTGAAAGGGCTCCCGTCTTCACCCAGGACCGCAGTCAATGTGGCCATTTCAGTCCCATCAGGTGTTGGACTCGACGGATTCACTATCCCGTAGGTCTGCAACTTCAGGGTTGCTGAAGTAGTGCAGTCTCGCAGCATGCCGTAGTGAGGCCAGTTTTCACCGGGTTTGGGGAATTCGCAGTCACAGGTGATATTGTCAGGCGTTTTCCTCGAGTTCCTTAGGGAAGAATACTTGCATGCAGGAGACCGTTTCTTCCTGATTGGGCTTGGCCTGAACGGAGAACTTCGTGGTGCCCTTACCTTTTCGGCCGCCCAATAGCTGCACCTCGATGTCGTACAAAGCAACCGTGGCATCATCGGGAATGACTACGTTCGCCACCAGGGTCTCATCATCAACGACTTCCACAAGCGTTGCGTCCACACCCCCGGTTTCACTGGTATTACTGACGAGGAAGCGGACACTGTTTGCCTTGGTGAAACCGACGCCCTTGACCGTAACCAATTCAGGCTCCTGGCCCTGGACGCCGGTATTCGGGTCGGCTGAATAGACCTTGAGCGGCCCGGCTGCCAACTCCGTCGTTGCCGACAGCAGGCCTGCCGCCATGATGATCAGGACAATTTTTGGAAAATATCGTTGAAAGCTCATGAGTGGTTCTCCCGGTTTTCTAACCATGGGTTCTTCTGTCACGACCCATCTCGCCCACCAGGACAAAAGGAGCCCAAAAATACGGATGTTTGTAATCGTCTGAAGACAACATGGCCCGCTGCGCCAGCGCCAGGGCAGTTGCCGTGTCTTCAGTGCCGGCGGCCTGTCTGAGACCGCCATAAAACTGTTTCATCAGGACCAGCGTGGAAGCGTCATTCACCTCCCATAGCGTGGCCAGTACCGCGGTGCTACCGGCGTACAGGAAGGCGCGGGTCAGGCCGACGAAGTCGTCGCCGGCCGGCACTTCAGCGAAATAACCGCTGCCGAGCCCGGTCTGGCAAGCGCTCAGCGTCACCAGGTCGGCGTCCAGTTGCAGGCCGAGGATTTCGTGCAGTTCGAGGCGGCCGTCATTGGCCGCATCTGCTTCCAGTTCCAGGCCTGAAAACAGTGGATTGAGCTTGTTGAAGAAACCGTGCGTGGCCAGGTGCAACAAGCGGTAGCGCGGCGCCAGGATTGTTGAAACTGCTTTCCGTGGCGGCCTTCCCCACCAGCGCCCGTGAATCGGGTTGGAACAGCGTATTGATGGCCCTCGCCTCTTCGGCGGTAAACTGCAAGTTGCCTGCTGCCGGCGCAAGCGCCAGCATGGATGAAGTGTTTTCTGAACCCGGGTTTTCGCGAAGCAGGGCAGCCGCAGTAGGCAGATAGGCCAACGTGAAGTCTTCGATCAAACGGTGGGAGTCTTCCACACCCTGGCTGGGTAACAGGGCGAACGGCAGGAAATTGAGACTGCCGTGCGGCACCAGGTAGAGTCGCTGGATGCCCTCCATTCGTCCGCCTGCCATGACCGGCTCAATCAGGAACGTGGCCAGGCTGGCAGCCGGCTTCCGCCAGCGCTCGTCGTCCTGGCGGCTGATCAGGTTGCGCACCAGTTCCACCTTGTTTTCCAGCACTTCACGGCGTATCGGAATCGTGCTCGTGATCAGCGCATCGCGGGTCAGTACGAACAACATCAGGCTTTCACTACCGACCACGTACTCAATCAGCGCCTCGTCTTTGGCCAGACTTGCCCCTACTTCGCGATATGTCGGAACTTCAGCATGCTTTCTGGCTTCACCAGACCGGCGCCGGTTGTCGAGGAAGGCCTGGTACTGCTGCTCGGCGGCCAGCAATTCTTGCGAAAACACATTGATGGCCAGTTGGCGTTGTTCCGGTCGGTCGCGGTTGTTTTCTTCTGCCAACGCATTACGCAGAGCCCTGATGCGCGCCTTCATGGCGAATTCGAGTGATTGCTGCTCCCCACCGGAATCCGGCGGCAAGCCGCTGTCGACCAGGTCGAGGTAGCTGCGGGAACGAAGACGTTCGGCTGTTGAGAAAGCATCGCCCTGCTTGCCGGACTCCAGTTGCAGGCGCACCAGGTCTATATACACCTGGTATTTGTCCTGTACGTAGCCGGCCCTGAAGCGCTCTTCGCGCAAATGATCGCGTACGCCCTCGATCAGCGAAACGGCAGCCTGGAGGGAAGTGATCGCGGCTTCTTTGTCACCTGAGTTGGCCAGCGCCAGGCCTTTTCCATAATGCACCTGCCACTCCAGTTCCGGGTCAGGTGCTGTCTTCAGGACAGCCAGGGCCTGGTCGAATCCAGCCAGGGCCGGATCCAGCCTGGCTTGCAGGCGGTTCAATTCAGCTTGTGCGTAGATAGCCTGGCCGATCAGTCCCGGAGCACCGGTTTCACGTGCAATTTCCAGACCCCGGTTGGCTTCCTCCATCGCTTCGGCGAAGCGTTGCTGGTCGCGATACACAGCCGACAGGCGCAACAACCCCAGGCTCCAGGCTGCCATTTCTCCGGACTCCTTCGCCCGTTGCACACCTTCGGTGTAGAGCGCAGCAGCTGCTTCGAGCTCACCCTGTCTGTGTTGCAGGTCGCCCAGCATCAGTAAATTGCCGGTGATCGCGCGTGACAATCCGATATCTCGAGCCAGTTCCATGGCTTGCCGGAAATGGCTTTCCGCGTTGAGCGTGTCGCCAAGCAGAAGATACAGTTGACCCATATCCTGCAGGGCCTCGATCCACTCGGTCTTGCCCTCGATTTGCATGTAAATGGCCAGCGCGGCGCGGTGATCCTCCAGCGCCAGGTCATAGCGGCCCATGAGTATGCGGGCATTGCCCCGGCTGCGCAGCCAGTAGGCCTCGTCCTGCTGCATGCCGGCCTGCACGGCCAATGTGATGGCCTGGTCCAGGTGCCCGAGCGCCGTATCAGCCTCTCCCAGGCCGAGGTAACACAGCGCGATGTTGCCATGGTCCTGGCTCATGGAAATTGCGGAATCCAATTGTTCGCTGATCGCCAGGGCGCGCTGATAGTAATCCAGCGCCTCCTGGTAGCGGCCCAACAGCAGGTAGACGCCGCCGATGTTACCCAGCGTATCGCCTTCTCCACGTGGAAAATCCACGTCCTGGTAAAGGTCGAGTACCCGCCGATACTGTTCGAGCGATACGTAATAGTCGCCCAGTTCGTCATGCACCAGGCTGAGGTTGTTGAGGATGGCGCCGGCCAGGCGCCGGTCACCCATTTCTTCGGCGATGGCCGAACCCTCCTGGAAATAGGCCTGGGCTTGTTCGAATTCTCCCTGGTCCCAGCGCAGCAGGCCGAGCACATTGAGAGTCTTGCCTTGCTGCAGGCGATCCCCGGCGTCCCGCTTCATGGCCAGCGCCCGCTCGAGGTAATCGCCTGCCTGTTGATAATCGCCCAGCCGCCAGTAAATCTCGCCGATATAGCCGGTGGCCGCGGCTTCGGCCGGCTTGTCACCACTGAGTCGGAACGATTTGGCCAGATCCTCAAATACCGGCAGGGCCGATTCCGGCCCGTCGCGGCGGTAGAGTTGTTCCGCTTCCGCCAGGCGCTGCTGAGTCTCCGCCGTGGTCATGCCCGGCCAGGCCGGACTGCAGAAGGCCAGGGTAGCGATCACCAGGATCAAAATCGGCATAACCAGGCTTGCAGCCACCAGTCGTGCCTTGAGATAGACTGATTTCACCTTATTGGTGCCCTTCGACCTGGAACGGGAGATATTCGGATTTCAGGGATCGGGTATCCGCAAGGAAAGCCTCGACGCGCACGAAATACTCTGCTCCGGGCTGTCAGATGTGTTCCAGCGGGGATTTTCCATTCGGTGCCGGTGACACGCTCCTGCCACAGCAGGTCGCCGTTATCGCTGACGATCCGCACCTGGTAGAAACGGCTGTTGGCAACAGGCGTCCAGCGAAACAAATAGCCTGTGGGAATGGTGGCCGGACTTTCGACCGGTGACAGGAAGCTGGGCCCTGTCACAGTCGAATTGACAGAGCGCGTCTCGCGCAGGTTGCTGGATTGTTCAACACTATTGACCGAAGGAATCAACTTCTGGTCACTTTGCCCGGTGGAATCGAGCTGTGACAGTACGCCGACGGCAAGCACAACCAGTGCCGCGGCCGCCCAGGCCGGCACCCATTTTTGCCGGCGCCCGAGCGCTCTTGGTGTCATTGCCTTTGCGGTTGCCAACACATCGCCGGGGATTCGCCTGTCAGAATGATGAGCATCCAGCCTTCCCAACATACCAACACGGGCAAGGCAATAGCGGCAATCGGCCAGATGGCGTTCCAGCCTGCTGAGTTCGTCTTTGGGCAGAACGCCGTCGAAGTATTCCGCAATTTCCTGGTCTTCAGGACAAAACCGAGTGCTGCCGGTCAATTCAGCTGACTGCAACGTCATTAATTTCGCGTTCGTTAGGTCATCCATACCCGTGGTCATCGCAATTCAGAAAAAATGTCACAACGCCTCTCCTCAACTTCAATACACGGAGCGAAAATCAGTTTTTTCGTTTTCCGGCCTGACTTTCGTTGTTGATTAACTGGATAAGTGCATCAACGGCAGCCTGGATTTGCCGCCAGGTGATGTTGGTATCGTCATGGAACTTCAATTGCGCAATCTTCTTGAGTCCCAGGCCTTCCTGGAAGCGCAGACGCAAAAGCAGGCGCTGTTCAGTGGGTAATCGGGAAATGGCTTTCTGGAGGGTTTCCAGTTCCTGATGCTTCTGCGTTTCTGCTTCCGGTCCGTTGGCGGTGTCAGGTAGCCCCTCGACCTGGTTTCCCGGAAACTCGCCCTGGTTCTGTCGCCGGCCCCGGTTGCGGACAGCAATTTGCCAGCGTTGACGTGGGGTCAGCAGTGAATGGACCCGGCCGACCGCATTGGCAAGCAGTTCACGGGTCAGGTCCGGAAAGTCCGCTTTCAGCGCCTGGAAACTGGCTTCCTTGTCCATGCCCTGTTCAATGACCAGGTGGTACACGGACTGATCAAATGCCGGCAGGGCGGCTATGGCGGGCAGCAGTGTCACCCTTCCATACTCGCGCCGGTGCCAATCTATGCAAAGATTGAAAACAACACTGCCGAGCCAGGTTCTGAATTGTGCCTTACCGGCCGCGTTGAATTTCAGCAGCCTTCTGAAACCATTGTCATTGAGTTGTTCGCAGGCATAAAGAAAACATTCATTGATCCGGTCCTGCTGGTACTCAAACTGGGCGGCGACATGCATGATCAAGTGGTGCGTAGACATCCAGGAACTCGACCCAGGCCGTCCCGGCGTCGGCTGAGTTCAGCCTGCGCAAAAGTTTTACTGCAGAATCGCGGGATTCGCGGCTATTTGAATGATCATCCGACACGCCATATACGCTCCACCAATGGTACCCGACCGGGTGGTGGTAAGAGCGTCCGTGCAAATTCGGATTTCGGGTACGTCTCAGTATTACTATAGCAGTTAAGAAACTTGATGCTTTTCGGGCACATAAGCCAGTGGGTGAATCGAACCCTGGGCAACATCGCCAAACCGCCTGTCCCGGTATTTATTACCATTTCCTAATATGCTATGGTTTCGGCGGATAATCCAGCGAACAATCACTCACCAGGAAACGGCTGATGGCACTCGCGGCAGGAACAGGTAAATACATCCCCCAAAGTCTCTGACGAGGTCAAATACACCACGTGTTACATGTGCGCCTGCCGCTGCGGCATCAAGGTGCATTTGACGGATGGACAGGTCCGTTACATCGAAGGCAATCCGGACCACCCGGTAAACCGCGGCGTGCTTTGCGGCAAGGGTTCCTCCGGCATCATGCAACACCTTTCTCCAGCCAGGCTTTCTGCCCCGCTGAAACGAACGGGGCCGCGCGGCAGCGGCGAATTCGAAGAGATTTCATGGGACGAGGCATTCGAAATCGCCACCGGCTGGTTATCGGAAATCCGTGCCACGGATCCGCGAAAACTGGCTTTTTTCACCGGTCGCGACCAGAGCCAGTCCTTGACGGCATTCTGGGCGACCAAGTTCGGCACGCTCAACCACGCGGCGCACGGCGGATTCTGTTCGGTCAACATGGCTGCCGCCGGCCTGTATACCATCGGTGGTTCGTTCTGGGAGTTCGGCGAACCGGATTGGGCGCATGCGAAATACTTCATGATGTTCGGGGTTGCCGAAGACCACGACTCCAACCCGATCAAGACCGGCCTGGGACTCCTCAAGACCCGCGAAGACACCAAGTACGTTTCGGTCAATCCCGTCCGCACCGGTTACTCTGCGATCGCCGACGAATGGATCGGTATCCGGCCCGGCACCGACGGCATGTTCGTGATGGCGTTGATCCACGAACTGCTGAAATCGCAAAAAATCGACCTCGATTTCCTGGTCCGTTACACCAACGCACCCTGGCTGGTCAGAACGCAGGAGGGTCACCCGGAAGACGGCCTGTTCGTGCGGGACAAACAGGGCAACCCCCTGCTCTGGGAGAAAAACCAGGCACAGCCGGTCAACGCACTGCTGCCGGACGTGGTTCCGGAGTTGAGTGGCTTGTTCGAAATGCCGGACGGCACCAAGGCCCGCACGGCCTTCGAAATCATGGCGCGGCGTTACCTGGGCCAGGAATATAACGCTGACGAGGCCGCAAGGATCACCGGAATTCCCGCTGAAACCATCAGGCGGATTGCCGCCGAACTGGCGCATGCCGCTTTTGAGCAGGAAATTGAGCTGGATGTCGCCTGGACCGACTGGGCTGGCCGCAAGCACGACAAGATGATCGGCCGGCCAGTCTCGATGCTGGCGATGCGGGGTATTTCAGCCCACTCCAACGGTTTCCACACCTGCCGCGCGATCCACCTGCTGCAGATGCTGCTTGGCAGCATCGACTGCCCCGGCGGGTTCCGCTACAAGTCGCCGTTCCCGCGCCCCTGTCCGCCAGGCCCCAAGCCCACCGGCAAGCCCGGGCAGGTCAAAGCGGGCGAACCCATGCCCGGACCGCCGCTGGGGTTCATCACCGGCCCGGAAGACCTGCTGGTCAATGAGGACGGCAGCCCCTGCCGCATCGACAAGGGGTTCTCCTGGGAACATCCCTTCTCGGCCCATGGCCTGATGCACATGGTCATCCACAACGCCTGGGCGGCCGACCCTTACCCGGTGGATACACTGTTCCTGTACATGGCCAACATGGCCTGGAACTCGTCGATGAACTCGAAGGGCACGATGGAAATGCTCACCGACATCGACGAGGCGACCGGTGAATACCGGATTCCCCACATCATCTACTCCGACGCCTACGCCTCCGAGATGGTGTCCTACGCCGACCTCGTATTGCCGGACACCACGTATCTCGAGCGCTGGGACTGCATCAGCCTGCTGGACCGGCCGATCAGCACCGCGCACGGACCCGCGGACTCGATTCGCCAGCCCGTGGTCAAACCCGACCGCGATGTGCGGCCTTTCCAGGATGTGCTGATCGAACTGGGCGCGCGGCTCGGCCTGCCGGCCTTCAGCAAGGATGACGGCACGCCCGCCTACCCGGGCGGCTACCCGGATTACCTGGTCAACCACCAGCGCATGCCCGGCATCGGCCCGCTGGCCGGCTGGCGCGGCGCCGGTGGTGATCAGCACGGAAAAGGCGATTGCAACCCGGACCAACTGCAGCGCTACATAGAAAACGGCTGTTTCTGGCAACACGAACTGCCCGAATCACAGCAATACTATAAACATGCTAACAAGGACTACCTGGAATTCGCCCACGGCATGGGCTTTATCCCGTCTTCAGACCAGATCGTCATGCAACTTTACAGCGAACCGTTGCAGCGCTTTCAACTGGCGGCGCGCGGGCACGGAACGCCGCAACCGCCTGAAGCTCTGCGCGAGCGCATCAGGAACTATTTCGACCCGCTGCCGATCTGGTACCAGCCGATCGAGGAGACCATGGTATCGCTGGAGAAATACCCCATCCACGCGATCACCCAGCGCCCGGCCGCCATGTACCATTCGTGGGGCTCACAGAACGCCTGGTTGAGGCAGATTCACGGTTACAACCGCTTGTGCATGCATCGCGACCTGGCGCAGGAACTGGGTGTTGAAGATGATGACTGGGTGTTTGTTGAAAGCCACCACGGCAAGATCAAGGCCCAGGTCCGGACCATGACCGGCTGCGAACGCAACACGGTGTGGACCTGGAACGCGATCGGTAAACGCCGCGGCGCGTGGAACCTGGAAGACGATGCCGCCGAAGGTGAAAAAGGTTTCCTGCTGAACCACCTGATCTCCGAACTTCTGCCGGCAGAGGCCGTGGCGGCAATGGCGATCGAAAGGTCGGCCGCATGAGTAATTCCGATCCGGTCACCGGGCAGGCGGCCTGGTTCGACCTGCGGGTGCGGATCAGCAAGGCCGAAACCGGGGCTGACGCCGAAAATACAGTCAGTGAGCCACAATTTGAGCCGCTCAAACCGGTACCCGGCGTGCAGAAAAGACCGGAAACCCTTCGCTTCGGGGCGCAATTCCTGCCCAAAGGCAGCTGGCGGCGCAAGGATCAGCCATGACCTCTCTTCCAAAAACAACCCAGAAGAAACTGGGGCTCGTCACCGACCTGGACATTTGCGTCGGCTGCCACGCCTGCGCGGTAAGCTGCAAGGAATGGAACGCCGGCGGCCACTCGGCGCCGCTGACTGACTCCAATGCGTACGGCAAAGACCCGAGTGGCGTCTGGTTCAACCGGGTCCATGTTTACGAGACAGATGACGGCAAAAATACGCGCACCGTGAACTTTCCGCGGTCCTGCCTGCACTGCGAACAACCGGCCTGCGTCACCGTTTGCCCCACCGGAGCTTCCTACAAGCGGGTGGAAGACGGCATCGTGCTGGTCGACGCCGAAAAATGCATCGGGTGCAAACTCTGTTCCTGGGCCTGCCCCTATGGCGCGCGCGAATACGATACCGACGCCGGCATCATGAAAAAATGCACGCTGTGCATTGATCGCATCTACAACGAAAACCTCGAAGAGAGTGAGCGTCAGCCGGCCTGCGTGATTGCCTGCCCGGCCAGGGCCCGCCATTTTGGCGACCTCGGGGATCCGGATTCGGATATTTCCAAACTGGTCGAACGGCGCGGAGGTTACGCCCTGATGCCGGAGAGCGGATATCAGCCTGTCAACAAGTACCTTCCACCCCGTCCGCGCAAGGACCAGGCGGGAGACACCGGAACTTCAGATCACCTCGAAGCGGCGGAAAACGTCACCTCCAGCAGTTCGTTTTTCCATTGGCTGGACAAGGCCCTTTCGAGATAGCAGGAGAGAAAAGCACCCATGGATCCGGCATATTCCGTCATTCTGTTCACTTCCTCATCCGGTGCGGGCTACGGCCTGATCGCCTGGCTGGCCTTCGCCCGGCTGAGCGGGACCTGGCACCTGAGCCCCGTAGTGGCAGTCATCGCCTGCGTGGTCGCACTGGCATTGATCACGACCGGCCTGCTGTCCTCCACGTTCCATCTTGGCCACCCCGAACGCGCCTGGCGCGCGATGAGCCAATGGAGCACTTCCTGGCTGAGTCGCGAAGGGGTCCTGGCCCTGTTGACCTATCCGGTGGCACTGGTGTTCACGCGCCGGCTGGGTGTGGGACGTAATTCCACCGTCAGTTATGACACTGGCTGCAGCGAGCACCCTGGTCCTGTCACTGGCCACGGTGTTCAGCACCGGCATGATTTACGCCAGCCTGAAAACCATTCCGCGCTGGCACAACCGCTGGGTGGTTCCGGTTTACCTCGCCCTGGCCATCGCCAGCGGTGGCTTGCTGTTCACCCTGGCCCTGGCAGTCTCGGGCTCAGCCAGCCAACCGGCCATGATCATGATGGTGGTAGTGCTGCTGCTGTCGTGGATGATCAAGCGCGCATACTGGGGCTTTATCGACAAGCAGGAACCGGTAAGCACCAGCGGCACAGCCACCGGCCTGGCGCACCTGGGCACCGTCAGGCAACTCGAAGCGCCGCACACATCTGAAAATTACCTGCTCAAGGAAATGGGTTTTTCAATCGCACGCAAACACGCGACGAAGCTGCGCCGCATGGCCCTGAACCTCGGACTGCTGCTGCCGGGCATCCTGCTGGTGTTCGCAGGAGTCTCGCCCGGGCTTGTGCAACTGGTTTTGTTGTCGGTCGCCCTGCTATCCGGCCTGACCGGAATCGTGATCGAGCGCTGGCTGTTCTTCGCCGAAGCCCGCCACGCAGTGACCCTGTTCTACGGCCGGTCGCTGTAGGAGCGGATTCATCCGCGATTGAAAAAGCCGGTGGGTCGCGGATGAATCCGCTCCTACAGGACTCCCTTTTGCTTGAGGCTGGAAATTTCCCCGGCCGACAGGCCCAGCAAATCCCCGTACACCTCGTCGTTGAAAGCGCCGACTTCGGGGCCGGCCCAGTCGGTCCGGCCGGGCGTTTCACTGAGCTTCGGTATCATGGCGGGTATCTTCAGGGTCTTTCCATTAACGTCCACTTCTTCGAACAGGCCCCGGGCGATGAAATGCTCGTTGACCATCATGTCCGCGACACTGTAGATCGGGCCGGACAGGACACCGGCCTCGTCCAGCAGGGACAGGGCGGTGACTGAATCCAGCGCAGTCGTCCAGACGGCGATGGCTTCATCGATTTCCTCCTCGTGTTCAACCCGGCCGTCATTGCTGGCGATAACGGGCGTCTTCGGCCATGTCAGGCCGGCCCATTTGTTCACACAGCCGCTTGAAGATGGAGTCGCCATTCGCTCCGATCACGATGAACTTGCCGTCCGCGCAACGGTAGGTATTGGTGGGCACGATGCCGGTGATGGTCGAACCCGAGGGCTCGCGCACGACTCCGGCGCCATCGTATTCGGGAATCACGCCTTCCAGCAGGTTGAACGCGGCCTCGTAAAGCGCCGTGTCGATCACTTGCCCTTTACTGCCCGGGTTCCGCGCCTGGTGCAGGCAGGCCATCACCACGCCGAGCGCCGTGTGCAGTCCCGCCATGGTGTCGCCCAGGCTGAGGTTGGGCCGCATCGGCGTTTCGCCGGGCCGTCCGTTGACGTAACGCAGACCGCCTACGCCTTCACAGACCGAGGCAAAACCGGGCTTTGAGGACCATGGCCCATCCTGTCCGTAACCGGAAATCCGTGCATAAACCAGTTGCGGGTTGCCGGCCCACAAATCCGCGGGGCCGAGGCCCCATTTTTCCATCACACCGGGCCGGAAATTCTCGACCAGCACCTGGCACTTGCCGGCCAGGCGGCGCACCAGTTGCACGCCCTTCATCCATCCGCAGGTCCGCGGTAATGCACTTCTTGTTGCGCCCGATGCTGCGCCACCAGAACGAGGTGCCGTCGTCATCCAGCACCCGCCATTTTCGGAGCGGGTCACCCGACCCCGGCGGCTCTACCTTGATCACCTCGGCGCCGTAATACGCCAGGATGCTGCAGGCGAACGGCCCGGCCAGCAACTGGCCGACTTCGAGCACACGGATTCCGTCGAGCGGGCGGCTGGTCGGGTTCACGGAAAAGCCAACCGCATCAGGTCCGGAAGACCCGGTCCCAGAAATAGGAAGACACGCCGAAACCCTTTCGCGTATCCCGGTAATGGTGAGCCATGTGGTGGCGCCGGATCTTGCGAAACAGTGCGGAATCAGACTTCTGCACATGATGCACCGCGTAGTGCATCATGTCGTAGGAAACATACCCGACACCGAAACCTGCGAAGAAACCCCAGCCCATGTCACCCATGGTCGAAATAAACAGCAGGCCGAACAGGACAGCCAGTGGAATGCTGACCGAAATAGGCATCACCAGGCGGTCCTTGTCGTTGGGGTACTGGTGATGGACACCGTGAATGGTGAACAGGATCTTGTGTTGAAACGGGGTCGTGGCGTTGAAATGGAAAAAGAAACGGTGGAAAAAATACTCGAAAACGGTCCAGAAAGCCGCCCCGGCCAGGATCAGGCCAAGGGTCAGCAGCACTCCGGCTCCGCCCGTGATACTGAGGTAAATGGCAACGGCAATAACGGGAAGATATACCGCCAGGACCGTGGTCGGCCGCATACGGCTCATGCGCTCGAGAAAGCGGTTGTTCTCGAACATGATCAATTCGCCCTGCCTGGGTGAAAGATGCTCCGGTATGGGGGCGCTGGTGTCCGTCATCTATCTAAAATTTCCAGCTGTAACTGAGTTCAAAATCAAACTGGTCTTCCTCGATCTTTCACATCCTGGCTGGTATCGAAAAAGTTCGGCCAAATTTGCGATTCCTCTTCCGAATAATAAGCCGAGAAGTTCAGCTCCGCATGGTCGTTGACGGCCATGGAAAATCCCAGCGTGTAATGGGCCTCCGCCAGGTAAGGGGTCAGCAGGTTATTTGAGGTTTGAGGGTTTTTGATCGGCTGGTCCGTCAAGGCGAAACCGGCGCGCAGGGCCCACTTGTCGTTGATTTTCCACCGGCCGCCAAACTTGTAGATATTGATGCTTTCCCAACCCAGGCTGGCGCCGTTTTTGCCACCCAGGCAGGCCGAAACATCGGTACCGCCCTGGTTTGCGGTCGGGCAGTTGAACAGGTTCTCAATTGGGTTGCTGTAGGCGCCAACGCCCGCATAAAAAATGTGCTCGGCGTCGACACTTAACGCCAGGTTGTCCAGTGCATTCCAGGTGATGCCGATCTTGAGGTCAGCAGGCATATCGAATTTGCCATAACCGGGTATCAGATCGGAGTAGTCATTTATTTTCGTCATGTAAATTTTCGACTGGTACATCAGGCCGACACTGATCGCGGGGGTCAACTGTGCATGCAGGCCCGCTTTAACGCCTGCGCCATAGGTCCAGTCCTTCCCGTTGCCGGAAAGGTATTTGGGCATCACGGAACCCCCGCTGGACGCGTAAATCTGGGTATACGGCGCCATCGATCCAATACCGCTGACATCGAACGACCGCGACGCCAGAACACCGGTTACTCCGAACGCAATTTTTTCGTTCAGCTGCCATGCGTAGGCCATGTCCAGCATGATCTGGTAGGTGCTCCACTTGGCGTCGCCATCTCCGTAGGTACCGGGATAAGTCGCTGCGCCATTGCCGTCAGCATCGAACGTCGCCGTGCCACCCCGGTAGTCGAGGGCCATGCCGGCGCGGGTATACAGAGCAACAGCTACCGCCGAATCCTCATTCACTTTCGCGCTGGTGGCGAAATACGGCAGGTAGCGATAACTGCTCTTCGAATCGATCGCGTTTGGCCCGATCGTGAACGCACCGTTTTCGCCGTTGTTGCTGCTTTCGGTCGTGGAATAGCGGGCGCGCGGGTGAAAAACCGACAGCCCGGTTTGCATCTGGCCGGCTACCGCCAGGGCAGTGGCCGGGTTGTTGATCACCGCGGCGGCTTCTTCGGGCAGGGCCATACCGGCGCCGGCCATGGCCTTGTTCTTGGTGCCATAGCCGATCGGGAGATCTCCGTTATCGGCAAAAATGCCGCTGGCGCAGAACATTCCCGCGAGAAACACTCCAAGGAGCCCGGAGGCCTTCGCCCAACATTTCCCGTTCTTGCTGCAATTTCTCACTGAAATTCCTTTTATGGCCAAAGCCGGATGCAGAACCGGAGAGTTTATTACCCCTGCGGCAACAACTCTAGCCCGAAAGCAAAAATCGCGTGAGTCGGGCTTACTTGGTCAGGTAATACCCCCGGTAATATTCCGGTTGCAGCCGGGTGTACTGGGCGTGCAGAAACTCGACGAGGTCGATCAGTTCAGCGACCGTCATGTCTTCACCGTAATAAGGCATCGGGGAAATAACGACTTCCCGGTCTGCCTTTTCCAGCATGGCAATGTATTTGGGTGAAATAATGTGGTCGGGGTTTACTATCGCCGTCAACAGCTCGCCATAATCCCTGACCCGGTAAACCTCACCGCCGATTTCCAGGATAAAGGGCGGGGTGAATTCCACCTTGGGCAATTCAATCCCGGGGATGCTATGGCAGGCGTGACAGTTGAAGTCGACAAACACCTGTTCGCCCTGGGCAATATCGCCCTCAGGCAAGACAAAGCCTCTCACGGGACGGCCTTCTCCGCTGCAAGCAGTAACAGCGAGTAGGGCAAAAGCGAGAAGGATGACGGACAGTGCGTATTTCAGTCCGTAAAAGGTATGCATGACAAACCCTCCCTGAAAGAAGAGACCCTTTTATTCTGGAGCTTCGGGCTGGTTTTTCATATGTCCTGGGTCAGGGGAGGCGAATGTTCCCGCAAGCCGATGAACCGGAGCCGGCGGCTTATGCCCAGGAGCCGGCCGGAATACCTCGTTGTCGTCGTAAAAATCGTCATCCTGCTCACCGGCCGCCCACCAGCCGGGTATACCCATCAGGGGCAGCGGGGACAACCCGGACGGTGAATCCAGCCATCCGGGCCTGGCAAGCGAATCTCCCAGGGCACGGTCGAGTTCATCCACCGACAGCAGGTCCGGGGTATGCAAAAGCAGCGCATGCGCGGTGACGGATTTGTAGGGATCGAGAAATTTCTCCAGGATGGCGTGACCGCACACCAGCACCTTTAGTTCTGCACCCCAGCTTCCCCGGCAGGTGACAAAAGCGGTTTTCCAGTCCCGCCGGGCGAGCGCGTTGAGCAGATCGATATCCAGCCCGTAAATGATCACGCCGCTCTCATCGAGCAACGTCAGCGCGTCGCGCAAACGGCCCCTGCCTCCATCATGTTTGCGCCCCAGTTGCCGATAGTGCAGTGAATTCATCGCGGCTTTCAGCGCCGGCAAACGGCACCAGACCAGCGCGTTGAACAGGTCGTGCCAGTTATCCTGCCGGGTGCTTACCTGGCCCGTCTCAAAAATATGCTGTTCGTAGTCCACCCCGGGCAGTTCCGCGGCGGGCACGAACCGGATGGCTTGACCACTGCGGTTCACCGCGCGCGGTGACAGGCATGCTTCGAGGGACCCGGCGTCCGGAAATACATCCCCTGGGAGGTCCAGGATAAACTGCCGGTAGCCTTCCCAGCAGGGGGCGTTCAGGTCGATACTCGATTTCCAGTTAGCCATCATGTTCAATGCTAATCTATCAGGACGAAATAAACGAAGGTGCTGCTGATGAATCCCTGGAACCGATTAACCGTCGCGATATTTACCCTTTGCATCTCGCTGTCCACGCAGGCTTCCGATGACCACGGGAATGAACTGGCATTGATCGAAAGCTGGCTGGACGCGCAGCGCGCCTACGATCGCGTGCCCGGCCTGTCAGCCTCCGTGGTGCATGACCAGGAATTGCTGTGGAGCGGCGCTTCCGGTTTTGCAGACCTGGAGAGCAGCGAGCAGGCCACGCCTGACACCATTTACGGTATTTGTTCCATTTCCAAGTTGTTTACCGGGATTGCGGTGATGCAATTGAGGGACCAGGGAAAGGTCGCGCTGGATGACCCGATTGCCAAACTGCTGCCCTGGTTCAACCTGAAGCAAAGCTATGAAGACAGCCCGGAAATCACGTTGCGGGCTACACTGACACATTCGGCCGGGCTGCCGCGGGAATCCGATTTCCCCTACTGGGTCGAGCCCGATTTCATCTTCCCGACACAGCAACAGATCCGCGAGGAACTCGGCAGCCAATCCACGCTGTACCCGGCAGAACGCTATTACCAGTATTCGAACCTCGGACTCACCCTGGTGGGGGAAATCGTGGCTGAAAAGTCCGGCGAAGACTATCAAACCTATGTAAAAAAACACATTCTCACCCCGCTGCAGATGACCGACACCGAGACGGCGTTTCCCACCGATTCCCGCGAACCCCGGATCGCCACGGGCTACGCCTACCCCGGACGAAACGACGTCTTGCAGGCGATGCCGCGTTATGACGCCAGGGGGATCACGCCAGCAGCCGGGTTCACCTCGACCGCGCTCGATCTTGCAAAATTCGCCTCCTGGCAATTCCGGGTGCTGGCAGGTAGCAACGGAGAAGTCCTGGCGACCAACACGTTGCGCGAAATGCAGCGTGTTCAATGGATGGACTGGGACTGGGAAGTGGCCCGCGGACTGGCGTTCGGCGTCTACCGGGTCAATGGACGCACGCTGACCGGCCACGCCGGCGACTGTCCGGGGTTCAACACACGACTGTTCCTTGACCCGCAAAGCCTGTACGCCGTCAGCGTTCTGGCCAACCGCAACCGGGTCGATGTAGATGGCTACGCCGGCGTCATATTCGACATTCTCGAAGCAGGCGGCGCCGCCTCACAGGACAAGGCAGAACCTGGAGATGAGATTCCCGGTGATTACCTTGGCAGCTACAACCTGCATCCCTGGGATGGAGAAGAACTGGTGTTCCGCTGGAAAGACGGGCTGGCAATTGTCTCGCTGCCGACCATGGACCCCGTGGGCGACATGGTATTGCTGAAGCACCTCGAGGGTGATCGTTTTCAAACGATAAGAAGTGATGAACAACCCGGCTACGAAATCCGGTTTCAGCGGGACGACAACGGAAAAGTGGTCCGCCTTACCTACCACGCCATGTCCTTGCCCAAAATGTAGAAACTACTCTTCTACAACGTAGTGCGCGCCTTTGCTTCTCGGGTTCAGGGAGGCGGCATGCACCACCAGCAGGGCGGTCTGGACGGCATTGCGCAGTTCCACCAGTTCCGGCGTCACGCGGCAGTCGCGATAGAACGACTGGATTTCCTCGCGCGCCTCCAGCAGGATGCGACGGGCCCGGGTCAGCCGCCGGGGGGAGCGGACGATGCCCGCGTAATTCCACATGGTCTGCTGCACCAGGTTCAGGTCCTGGGCCACCAGGGTCAGGTCCGCCTCGGTGCGGGGACTTTCCCAGGCCCTCGGGTCGGGAAGATGGAAATCCATTCCGGCGATGTCTTTCGCGTCGGCGCGGGCCGTGAACATCGCGCTGGTCAGGCACTCCAAAAGCGAGGTGCTGGCAAGCCGGTTCGCTCCGTGCAGCCCGGTGCAGGCGGTCTCACCGATCGCATTGAGGTGCAGGATATTGGTGCGCCCTTCCAGGTCGGCATGCACGCCACCGCAGGAATAATGAGCGGCCGGCACCACCGGTATCGGGTCGGTGGCTATGTCGATTCCGTGCTCCAGGCAACGCCGGTAAATGGACGGGAAACGTTCCTGCACGAAGTTACTGTCCAATGATCCCAGGTCCAGGTAAACGCAGGGCTCACCGCTGGTGGCCAGTTCCTGGTGGATCGCGCGTGAAACGATGTCACGGGGCGCCAGGGATGCGCGCGCGTGCACCTTTTCCATGAACGGCTTGCCGTCGACGTTTACCAGCACGGCGCCCTCGCCCCGGATCGCCTCGGTGATCAGGAAGCGGGGTGCATGCTTGCCATAGAACACGGTCGGATGGAACTGCACGTACTCCAGGTCGATCAGGCGTGCGCCGACCCGGTAGGCCATCGCGATACCATGCCCAACAGTGCCTGGAAAATTGGTGCTGTGCTGGAATACCTGGCCGAGCCCGCCGGTTGCCAGCACCGTCTTTTTTCGCCACGATGGCCACCGGTTCAGCGGCTCCGGCCGGCAACACGAACGCACCGAAGCAGGTAAGAGGCGCGTAGCGGTCCGCTACGCTGTCGGTGTTGTGCGAGAGTGTCAGCAGGTCAATCGCGACCGCGCCGGAATGCTGGGTAATTCCGGCTGTCTCCGACACCCGCCGGGCCACGTTGGAAAGTATCGCATGCCCGGTCAGGTCCTTCGCATGGATGATGCGGCGGGCGCTGTGCCCGCCCTCGCGTGTAAACTCCAGCCCGCCGCTTTCATCACGGTCAAATTCCACGTGCAGCTGATCCATCAGGAAATCCCTGACGGCAGCCGGGCCTGATTTGACCAATTGTTCTACGGCGGCCGGGTTGGACGTTCCGTCGCTGGCTTCCATGATGTCTTTTGCCAGCAAGCCGGAGCCGGCATCCGTATCGTAAATAATCCCGCCCTGCGCCCAGTCGCTGTTGGCGTCGGTTGGGCCGCCGAGCGAAAGCATGTGGACGGAAAGGCCGGCCTGCTCAGCGTGCAAAGCATAGGCGGCGCCTGCCAACCCTGCGCCGATCACCAGACAGTCCGTGCGAATGATTTCCATGTAAACGGACGTTACTGCCTTCCCGCGGCCGCGTCAAAGCAATAAATGACCGGCACAATATTACGTAGGAGCGATTTTAATCGCGATTGAAATCGCTCCTACGGCCATTTGATTGCACAATTCAGCCCCCAGATAACGGTAATGAACGCAAACAGAAATGTTCCCCGATCGCCCTACACGCGCCGCGCAACGGCCGAAGAAGTCACCAGGGGTATCGACCTCAATGGCAAAACCATCCTGATCACCGGGTGCAACTCCGGTCTCGGATTCGAAACCATGCGCGTATTGGCCGGGCGCGGCGCAACCATCATCGGTGCTGCCCGCACCCGGGAAAAAGCACGCGAGGCGGGAGCCAAGGTAGATGGAAACGTCATTCCGGTGGCTTGCGAACTGAGCGACCTGGGCAATGTTGCGGCCTGCACCGACGAAATCAGGGCCATGAACAGGCCCATCGACGTGCTGATCTGCAATGCCGGCATCATGGCGTTGCCGGAACTGCAGCAGAAATACGGGCTGGAAATGCAGTTCCTGACCAACCACCTCGGCCACTTCGTGCTGGTCAACCGCCTGCTCGACCAGGTCAAAAAGGCGCCTGCCGGGCGTATCGTGATGGTATCCAGCCTCGGTCACTACACCACGGTTGCGGGAGGGATCAATTTCGACAACCTGTCGGGAGAAAAACGCTACGTGCCGTTCACGTTTTACGGCCAGTCCAAGCTGGCCAACCTGCTGATGTCCAACGAACTGGCCAGGAAGCTGGAAGGGACCCGGGCCACCTCGAACGCCATTCACCCCGGCATTATCATGACGCCACTGGGGCGCCATATGGGCAGTTTGCGCACCATGCTGGCCGGCCTGGTCAGCTGGCCGGTCAGCCGCAGCGTGGCGCAGGGAGCGGCAACCCAATGCTACGTGGCGACTTCGCCAGCCCTCGAAAAGGTCAGCGGCAGCTATTTCGCCGATTGCAACCCGGCCCGGATGAGCGCCCATGCGCAGGACAGGGAAATGGCTTCACGGCTCTGGTCGGTTTCAGAAAAATTGGTGATGAAATACTTGTAGGAGCGAATTCATTCGCGATAATGGGGAACGCGAATGAATTCGCTCCTACGGAGATTGATACCATGGCAATGCATCCACTGGCTGGCATGCCGGCTCCCGAATCGATCCTGGAAAATATTCCGCGGCTGGTCAGCCAGTACTACAGCCTGTCTCCGGACCCTGCGGAACCGGCACACCGCGTCGCTTTCGGCACATCCGGGCACCGGGGCAGCTCAGCCCTCCTGACCTTCAACGAGGCGCATATCCTGGCGATCAGCCAGGCCGTTTGCGAGTATCGCTCATCCGCCGGCATCTCCGGCCCGTTGTTCCTTGGAATGGACACCCATGCCTTGTCCGAGCCGGCCCTGATCAGCGCGGTGGAGGTTTTCGCCGCCAACGGTGTCGAGGTGGTGATCGATGCGGATTACGGCTATACGCCGACACCGGTCATCTCCCACGCCATCCTGTGCCACAACCGGGACAATCCGGGCCGCCAGGCGGACGGCGTGGTGATCACGCCTTCACACAACCCGCCGGCTGACGGCGGATTCAAGTACAACCCGCCGAGCGGCGGTCCGGCGGATACCGGGATCACCCGGGTGATCGAACGCCGCGCCAATGAACTGCTGGCTGATCCGGGCGCCATCAGGCGCGTGCCGTGGAACCGCGCGCTGCAAAAGAATAACGTGCACCGGCGCGATTACATCACACCCTACGTCTACGACCTTGAAAACGTGCTGGACATGGATCTTATCCGGGAGTCCGGCGTCCATATCGGCGCCGACCCGATGGGTGGTTCGGGTATTGCCTACTGGAAACCCATCGCCGAAAAATACCGCCTGAACCTCGACCTGGTCAGCGCCAGCATTGATCCCACCTTCCGTTTCATGTGCGTCGACAAGGACGGCAAGATCCGCATGGACTGTTCCTCGCCACCCGCGATGGCCGGGCTGATCGGACTCAAGGACAAGTACGACATTGCGTTTGGCAACGACACCGATTTCGACCGCCACGGCATCGTGACGCCCACGGCGGGCCTGATGAACCCGAACCATTACCTGGCCGTCGCTATTTCCTACCTGTTCGCCAACCGGTCGGGCTGGCGCGAGGATGCCGCGATCGGCAAGACGCTGGTCAGCAGCAGCATGATTGACCGGATCGCCAAAGCCAGCGGGCGGAAAATGAGCGAGGTGCCGGTCGGCTTCAAATGGTTCGTCGACGGCTTGCTCGATGGTTCTTACGGGTTTGGCGGCGAAGAAAGCGCGGGCGCTTCGTTCCTGCGCAAAGACGGAACGGTCTGGACCACGGACAAGGACGGCATCATCATGGACCTGCTGGCAGCCGAGATCCTGGCCCGCACCGGCCGTGATCCCTCCGAGCATTACCGGGACCTTGAAAAACAGTTTGGATCACCGGTATACGAGCGCATCGATGCGCCCGCCAGCCCGGCGGAAAAAGCGGTCCTGACGGAGCTTGCACCGGAGCAGGTCACGGCCACCGAACTGGCCGGCGAGCCGATCACCGCCAGGCTGACCAGGGCGCCCGGCAACGGTGCAGCGATTGGCGGCCTCAAGGTGGTGACCGAAAACGGCTGGTTCGCCGCACGGCCCTCCGGAACCGAAAACATCTATAAAATCTATGCCGAGAGTTTCAAAGGGGCGGAACACCTGCATCGGATCCAGCAGGAGGCCCGCGAGATCGTAGCGGCTGCATTGTCAGGAGCGAAGTCATGAAGTGGAAAGGCCGCAGGCAAAGCACCAATGTCGAAGACAGCCGCGGCAGGCGGGTCGCCGGCACCGCGGGCGCCGGAGTCCTGCTCAACCTGGTCGGGCGTAGATTCGGCATCAAGGGCATCCTGGTCATGCTGGTCGTGGTCGGGGTGCTCTGGATGACCGGCCTGGTCGATCCGGCCATGTTTCTCGGAGGTCAGTCTTCGAGCCAGTCCGAACCGTACCAGCCCACCCCGGAGGAGCAGGAGCGTTTCAATTTCGTCAAGGTAGTCCTCGCCGACACCGAGGACGTCTGGAAAGCGGAATTTGCCCGGCACGGTGAATCCTACCCGGACCCGACCCTGGTGATTTACACCAGCCGGATCAACACCGCCTGCGGCACCGGCGTGGCGCAGATGGGGCCCTTTTATTGCCCGGGCGACCAAAAAGTCTATATCGACCTGGGTTTCTATGATGAGCTGGAGCGGACCTTCCAGGCGCCGGGGGATTTTGCCCAGGCCTACGTGATTGCCCATGAAGTCGGGCATCATGTCCAGACCCTGCTCGGTACCTCCCAGAAAATCCACGCCATGCAAGGCAGGCCGGATTACAACGAGTATTCGGTCCGGCTGGAATTACAGGCCGATTGCTACGCCGGGGTCTGGGCTCAAAACAACCAGGAATACCTGGACCGGGGCGACATCGAGGAAGCGATGACGGCGGCCAACGCGATCGGCGACGACGCAATCCAGGGCCGCACCCAGGGCAAGGTGGTGCCCCACAGCTTCACGCACGGCACGTCCAAACAGCGGATGCGCTGGTTCAACCAGGGCTTTCGGAGCGGCCGGATCGAAGAATGCGATACCTTTTCGATGCCGTACGGGTCGCTGTAAGTCAGGCCGGATCGGCTGGCGCAGCGTGTTCTGCTGGTACAGGAAACCGGGTTCGCAGCCCGGTTCCGGGCTACATTGTAATTCGATCAGACCCCGCCATTGGTGGAAAAACGATAAACAATCCGGCTGCGGTACAAATCGCCGGGTAGCAAGGTTGTGGAAGGAAATGATGGCTGGTTAGGGGAGTCAGGAAAGTGTTGCGGCTCAAGACAAAATGCGCTGCGATTTCTGTGCACCTGGCCCTTCCCCTGTGAACCGCCATCCAGGAAGTTACCTGAATAAAATTGTATTCCAGGCTCTACTGTAAGCAACTCGAGGACCCGTCCGGAGACCGGCTCAGCTACCCTGGCCGCCAGGACCAGTTTTTCACTTGGCGTATCGCTCAAAACATAATTGTGATCGTATCCCCTGCCCAACTGCAGTTGCTCATCCGCCGCATCTATGTCCTGTCCGATGGCTTTGGCCTGGCGAAAATCGAACGGCCCGCCCTGAACGGCCCGAATTTCACCGGTCGGAATCAAGCCCTCCCGGCAAGGTGTGATGTAGTCAGAAGCGATCATCAGCTGGTGTCCGAGCACATCACCCTGTCCCGCCAGGTTGAAGTAACAGTGCTGGGTCATGTTGACGATCGTGGGCTTGTCGGTAGTGGCGCTGAAACGCACGTCAAATTCGTTGTCATTGGTCAGTATGTAGCCTACCCGGACGTCCAGTTCACCGGGATAACCCTGGTCCCCATCCGGGCTGATCATTGTCAGAAGGACTCCGGCGCTGTGTTCTGTCACAAACGGGGTCATGTTCCAGTTTTTCTTGTCAAAACCTTCGAAACCGCCGTGCAGGTGATTGTCTCCGTCGTTGGCCTCCAGGCGATAGTTGCTGCCCTCCAGTGCGAACTCGCCGTTGGCGATCCGATTTCCATAGCGGCCGATCAGCGCACCGAAATAGGAATTTGAAGAAACATATTCCTCCAGGGTATCCAGTCCGAGGACGATATCTCCAGGCCGGCCCCTGGCGTCCGGAGTCACCATTCGGGTGATGATGCCGCCGTAGCTCAGAACGTCTACCTCGATTCCGTTGGCATTTTTCAGGCTGAGCAATGTCACAACCGTGCCGTCGGCCAGTCTGCCATAGGGCCGCCGGGATGCAGCGGGGCGTCGATGATCAGAGCCGTGTGACCGGTGGTTCATGATTGATCTGATACTCCCTGTTGCGCTTCGGAATGGATACGCCTGAGAAATGCCACGTCGACAAATGTCGCATCTCCCGCATCTCCCGCCATCACTTCAAATCTGCGCTCCGGCTCACCCAACTGGTCGAGAACGATTACAGCTCCACCAAAGTCCTGGTCCCGGGTCGCGCTGTTCACGGTAATCAGGGTTAAAAGGCCGGCAGCGGTTGCCGATGCAAGGCCGGCTTGGGTGTCCTCGAAGACGAGGCATTCGGAGGCTTCAAGACCAAGCTGGTCAAGGGCGTATTGGTAAATGTCCGGAGCGGGCTTCTTGTTTACCACGACGTCTCCAGCTGCGATCACATCGAACCAGGTCACACTATCTTCGCCCATCGTTTCGCTCAGCAGGGTCGTGGCATTCTCAAGCGTCGTTGTGCTGGCAATGGCCAGTATCAAACCGGCCTCCCGGGCTTCCCTCAACAAGCGTGCCACACCGGGACGCAGAGGTATCGCTCCTGATTTCAATAAGGCCAGGTAATGGGCGGTCTTTTCCCGATGCAATTCGCGAATAAACGCATCAAGGTCTGGCAGGGCAGAAAAATCCGACCGAAAGCTCTCGATGTAGTATCGAATCCTCTCTTTTCCGCCGAAAACCTCCAATAACCGGTCGTAAAGCGGAACGTCCCAGTGCCAGTCCAGCCCTGCGTCCCTGAATGCCAGGTTGAAGGCAACCCGGTGACCATCCCGCTCGTTGTCCGCCAACGTTCCGTCCACATCGAAAATCAGTGCTTTTAACTCGATATTTTTCATATTCATATTTGAAAACTCTTTTTATCGACCACTTGCCCCTCAGGGTCAAACTGCCGTTCGTGGAACTGCAGGCCGCCGTCCCGGCCCACCAGGACCACCGTGGAACAGCGCGTTCCATACACCGGGGATACGATGAAATAGTGTTTCATCAGTTGTTCGGGCGCCAGTCCTCTTTCCAGTTCGTCCGGAATCTCGCCAGGAGTCAACGTCCTGTCGGTGAGCAGGTCAAACAGGTCATCTGCTTCCATTTGCTCATTTTGCAACAGACTTTGCAGGCGCTCGCGGCCGGAACGAACCTTGGGCCAGTCAGTATCCAGCAGGTGGTTGCTCAGGCCATGGGCGCCGGGCGCAATATTGCAAACCTGATCGTGCCGGTTGGAAACGTATACCAATGCCGCGGAATCAGCGAGCAGCAGATTGTATCCCCGGTAGGTCCGGCCGGTTGGCACCAGTTCCCGCGCGTGTTCGAGTGGCGTCCTCTCTCCGGCCAGGTAATCCCGGACCAGGTGCCCGCGCGAGCGTTCGAGCGGATGCTCGGGGGCCGTCGGCTCCCGGTAATTGGTGATTGCGGCAAAACGCCCTGACCGCGTGACACCCAGCCAGGTGCCGCCGGCCTGCAGGTCGCGGCCGGCCAGGATTTCCGGCTGGTCTTGCCAGAACTGCGCCCCCGCGGATGACCGCTGGTGAAACTCGTCGCGGTTGGCCGCTACGACCAGTGAGTAACGGGGGTGGGTCTGCCAGGCAAACAGGATCAGGCACATGTCAGCGGTGCAGGAGCGATCTCATATCGCGATTGAATTCACGACATGGATCCGCTGATAAATCCTTCACAACTCCTCTTCATAGTAGTGCGAGGCGGTCTGGGTTGACGCCAGCGAATCGGCGAAGGGCAGGTGTTCCTCTTCCGGCGGGTTCTTGCGCTGACTGATCCGGTAGAGCGTGTATGTCAGCAGGATCAGGTGTATGCCGGCACCGAACAGGTAGAGCCCGCCCGGTCCGACCAGGTGCATCAACAACGGCGCCAGAAACGGACCCGCGATGGCGCCGAGCCCGTACATCAGCAACAGGCCGCTGGAGACCATCACGTATTCCTTGGGGCCTGCGTTGTCGTTGGCGTTAGCCACCGAAACGGCGTAGATCGGAAATGCGACCGCACCCCAGGCGGCGCTCATCAGCATCAATTGAAGGGTGGAAACCCGGGTGTAAAACAGGAAAATGAAAAGTCCCACGACCATGCCGACCAGGGCGGCGAAGGAAATGACCCAGCGCCGGTCGACGCGATCGGACCATAGCCCCAGGGGCCATTGGCCTACGGCGCCGCCCAGCACCGCTGCGGTCATGAACCATGCCGCCAGGGATACGTTCGCTGAATACCCGAACACGAATACCGGCGCCAGGGCCCAGAACGAACCGTTGGCCAGTCCTGCCGCCAGGCAACCCAGCGCGCCGGCCGGTGAAATTGATCATCAGTCGCCTCAGGTTCAGTTTGACCTGGGTTTCCGTATGGGCCGGGGTCGGTGCCACGGACAACACAACGGGGATGGCCGCCAGCGACACGATCGCGGATGCGATCGCGAAAAGCGACATCTGCGCAGGGTCATAAAGCAGCAGCATCTGCTGCCCCACGGCAAGAACCGTCAGGGTGATCAGGGTATAGGCGGAAAAAACGGCGCCGCGGGTCTCATTCGTCGACTGCTCGTTGAGCCAGCTTTCGATCACCACGTACAGCACCGCGAAACAATATCCGGTCACGAAGCGCAACAGCCACCACAGCCACGGCTCCTGCCACAGGCCGTGGAGCAGGGGCACCGCGGAAGCCGCCGCGGTCATCGCGGCAAATACCCGGATGTGGCCGACTTTCCGCAGCAGGACCGAACCCCGCAGGCAGCCCAGCGTAAAGCCAAAGAAATAAGCGCCACCCATCAGGCCGATGGCCATCGTGGAAAAACCTTCCATGTTGGCCCGCACCGGCAGCAGGGTGCCCTGGAGCCCTTGCCCGGTGAGCAGAATCGCCACGCCCAAGAGGAGCGGGGAAACAGATAACAGTGTGCGTTTCATGGATGACGAATTTTCCCGGAACGCCTTGAAAAGGAATTCCCCAAGATTTTTTTGCTTACATGTACTATAAAGAACACCACAACATTTAGACAGGTAAAAGAACAATGAAAAACCCTGGCTGGTTCCTTTCTGACAGTGCAAAAACACGCTACGCAACGGGCGCCCTTGCCTACTTCGCACAAGGCATTCCAATGGGCCTGCTGCACATTGCCCTGCCAGCCTGGCTGGCGGTCGAAGGCGTGTCCGCTTCCGGGATCGCCGGGTTCCTCGGCATCATCATGCTGCCCTGGGCATTCAAGCTGCTGGTCGGACCGTTGATGGATCATTTTGAATTCCTGCCGATGGGCAAGCGGCGGCCCTGGGTTCTTGCGGCGCAATTCGGCATGGTCGTAAGCCTGCTGGCGTTGATGTGGCTTGACGATCCGGTGGCTCAAATCGGCCTGCTGACGGCGATCGGCTTTCGCGATCAATGCCTTCACCGCCACCCAGGATGTGGCGGTCGACGGCATGTCGATCGACCTGGTTCCGGTTGAGGAAGAAGGGCGCCTGAATGCCTTCATGAGTTTTGGCAAATCCGTTGGCTGGGCCATCACATCAGCGGTAACCGGCACCCTGCTGGTGATGTTCGGAATGAAAGTCACGGCCCTGGTCTGCGCCGTCGGAGCGGCAGCCGTTTTTGTTTACCTGGTGATGGTCCGGGAGCGCGACACCGAGCGCCTGCTGCCCTGGTCAGAAGGCGAAGCTTCGCCGAAAAACGAGCCCCCGCCCGCGTTCCGAAAAGTGTTTTCTGATCTGAACCACATCCTGTGGACCCGGGCCAGCCTGATCATCATGCTGATCATGTTCATCGACGGCATCGTCGGCGGGTACGGGCGCGCAATGATGCCGATCGCCGCCGTGCAGGTCTTCGGTTTTACCACGCCACAATGGTCGGACCTGAACGCCATCATGGGCCTGACCGGCGCCGTGGTTGCGCTGGCCCTGGGGCCAATGATCGACAAATTCGGCGCCAAGTCGATCATGGGCCTGACCATATTCCTGACCGGCCTGCACGCCTTCACGCTGGCCGGCACCCAGGAACTGTGGGGTAACAGTACCTACGTCCTGGTGATGATGTCGACCTGGATCCTGCTGCTGCCGGTGATCATGGTCTGTGCGCTGGCGCTGGCGATGAGTATCTGCTCGCACGGCGAGTCCGCCACCCAGTTCGCCATCTACATGTCGGTGTCCAACCTGGGCGCCACCGCAGGTTCATTTTTTTACGGTTCGGTGGCCGGTATCACCAGTTGGTCGCAGAACTATGCGTTGAAAGGTTTCCTGGTGTTCCTGCTGCTGCTGGCCATCCTGATGTTCCGTTCCCACGGGCACCCGGAGGAATTGCTGGAGTAGGAGCGGATTCATCCGCGATTGTCTTTGAGTGGATATGATTCGCGAATAGATTCGCTCTTACAATCGCGGATGAATCCGCTCCTACGCCGGGCCCAGGGCGTATCCGAACAGGTTGATGGTTCTGCTCCAGGCCAGTTTGGCGGCTTTGGCGTTGTACCGGGCCGCGCTGGTGTCGTTGTGAAAGCCGTGGCCGGTGCCTGGATACATGTTCAGGCTGTAGGCCACCAGCTGTTCATCCAGTAACGCGCGGAAGGCGGGAATGGACTCGTTGATCCGTTTGTCTTCCCCGGCATAGTGCATCATCAGCGGAGCGGTCACTTTGGCTACGTCCTCGGCGCCCAGCGGCTGGCCGTAAAAGCAGACGGCCGCCTCCACGGCGGACTCCCTGGCCGCACACAGCAGCGACACGCCTCCGCCGTAACAGAAACCCACGGTACCGACCCGGCCATTACAATCCTCGCGCGCAGCCAGGTAAGGCACGCCTGCGATGACGTCAGCGGTGATGCGTTCACGGTCCGAATTTCCAAACAGGTCCCGGGCCGCTTCCTGGTCCTGGGGTGCTCCCCCGGCAAAGGTCAGGCCATCCGGTGCGAGTGCGACGTACCCGGCCAATGCCGCGCGCCTCGCCACGTCTTCTATATGCGCGTTCAATCCCCGGTTTTCATGGATGACCAGGATCCCCGGCAGCGGACCGTCCTGCCCGGCAGGCCGGGCGAAATAAGCCCTGACCAGGCCGTCGGTTCCCGGATATTCGACATAACCGGTCACCAGTCGCTGGTCGTTTTCATCAACCTGCTGGCCATACGCGTAATTGGGCTCCAGTAAGGGCAGGAGCGCACTCGCCGCTGCAGCACCACCGGCAATGCCGGCCAGCTTCTTCAAAAATGACCGCCGGGGCAAATCGCCGTGGATGTACTCGTTGTACAACTCAATGGCGTCGCGATTGATTTCTGTTCCCTTCATATCAGTGTCTCCCACGGTCATCGGCCCAAAGCCCAGAAGAAATCCATCATCGTTACTGGAGTGATCCAACGCATTTTAACCCTGTTGAGATTCCAGTATCCTGCCGGGGCATACCTGTTTGGAGTTTTCAAAATGCGCCGCATGTTCTTTACCCTGATTGCCACTTTACCACTGCTTTTTCCTGTCATGGGAGCTCAATGCGCAGATGGCAGTTCTTCTGGTACCGAGAAACTCGATGGCCTCGAATGGCGCATGATCGGCCCGTACCGCGGGGGCCGCGTGACGACGGTGACCGGTGTGCCGGGTGAACCGAATCTTTACTACATGGGCGCAACCGGCGGCGGGGTCTGGAAAACTCAAAACGCCGGCCGGACCTGGGAAAACCTCTCGGACGGGGATTTCAAAGTCGGCACTATCGGCGCTGTCGCGGTGGCCAACTCGGATCACAACGTGATCTACGCCGGCACCGGAGAGGCGCCGATCCGCGGCGTGACGACCAGTCATGGCGACGGCGTCTGGAAGTCGACGGATGCGGGTAAATCCTGGAAGCATATCGGGCTGGAGAAAAGCGGGCAGATTTCCGCGATAGAAATCAACCCCAACGATCCCGACATCGCTTTTGTCGCTGTGCAGGGCCAGATCTGGGGTCCCAACGAAGAGCGCGGCGTGTTCCGGACCACCGACGGCGGAAAAACCTGGGAGCATGTATTGAAAGTCAGCGCCAACACCGGCGCTACCGATCTTTCGATGGACCCGACCAATCCCCGCGTGTTGTATGCCGCGATGTGGAACCATGGCCGCAAACCGTGGTTTATCCATTCAGGCGGCACCGATGGCGGCATTTACAAGTCAACAGATGGCGGCGACAGCTGGGACAAGCTGAAAGGCGGACTGCCGGAAATGATCGGCAAGATCGGCGTGGACGTTTCCGCCAGCAACCCGGACCGGGTCTACGCAATCATCGAGGCGGAACCTGACAAAGGCGGCCTGTGGCGCAGTGACGACGCCGGGGAAACCTGGAAACTGATCAACGGCCACCGCGTGCTGCACAGCCGGGCCTGGTACTACGTCCACATCACGGCTGACCCGGTTGACCCGGACACGGTCTACGTAATGAACGTGCCGATGCTCAAATCCATCGACGGCGGCAAAAACTGGGAAGTTATCAAGGCACCCCATGGCGATCATCACGACCTCTGGATCAACCCGGCCGACAACCGCAACATGGTCAATGCGAATGACGGCGGCGCCACGGTCACCTTCGACGGCGGAGAAACCTGGTCCAGCATCATGAATCAGCCGACCGCGCAGTTCTACCGGGTGACCACCGACAACCAGGTGCCGTTCCGGATCTATGGCGGCCAGCAGGACAACTCCACGGTGGCCATCGCCAGCCGCAGCCTGTACGGCGGGATCGGCGTGGCGGATTTCTTTGATCGCCGGCGGCGGAGAAAGCGCGCACATCGCACTTGACCCGGATAATCCGCGGCTCATCTATGCGACCACCATCAACGGCACACTGACCGAGTACGACCATGCAACCCAACGGGAGCGCTCCATCATCCCCTACCCGGAAGTGGTCTGGGGCACGGATTCGCGTGACCTGAAGTACCGCACCAACTGGAATGCGCCAGTAGCCCTGTCGCCGCATGATCCGTCCGTGATTTACTACGGTACCCAGCTGGTATTGCGCAGCACGGATCGCGGCGTTACCTGGACCGAGATCAGCCCGGACCTGACCCGCAACGACCCGGAAAAGCAGGGCCGCAACGGCGGCCCGCTGACCCCTGAGAATGTCGGCGCCGAGTTCTACAACACGCTTTTCTACATCGTCGAATCGCCACATGAAAAAGGGTTTATCTGGGCCGGAAGCGATGACGGCCTGGTTCACCTGAGCCGCGACAACGGCGCCAGCTGGGACAATGTTTCGCCGCCGCACGAAGGCGAGGCCATGATCAACTCGATCGAAATCAGCCCGCACGATGCCGGCACGGCCTACCTTGCGGTCACCGGGTTACAAGCTGAACGACTTCAGGCCGTACATTTACAAAACAACCGACTATGGCAAGCGCTGGAAACGCATCGACAAAGGTCTGCCGCAGGACACCTTCGTGCGGGTCGTGCGTGAAGACCCCGCGCGCAAAGGTCTGCTGTATGCCGGCACCGAGGCCGGGATGTTTGTCTCCTTCGACGACGGCGCAAGCTGGCAGACGTTGAAGCTGAACCTGCCGCCGGTTCCGATCACCGACCTGGCCATCCGCCAGGACACCCTGGTAGCGGCAACCCAGGGGCGCGGATTCTGGACGCTGGACGACCTGTTCATGGTTCGCACCGCCGCCCAGAACCTTGGCGACAAACCGCTGCAAATCTTTGCAGCTGAAAAAACCGTAAACCTGGTCAGGCGCGGCTGGCGGTCCGAGGACTTTGAAGCCGAAAACCCCGACAGCGGCGTGGCCCTCTACTACTACCTGGAAAAAGACCTCGAAGGGCCGCTCACGATTGAAATCCTTGACCGCGACGGCGCATCAGTCCGCCTGTACTCCAGCGAGGAGGGCGAATTTGAACGTTGCCTGAAACACAACGAGGATCCCAGGTCGCCGTATGAGCCGGAATACCCATCGACCGACGCCGGGCTGAACAAGTGGAACTGGGACACCCGTCGGGAAGGCTTCCACTGCGTAAAGGACATGACGCTGTTTGCCGGTCTCGAAGGTGCTAATGTACCTCCGGGACAATACACGGCCCGCATCAGGGCGGGAGCCGACTCGCAGGAAGTGACTTTCACGCTGGAGATGGACCCGCGTTACGCCGCAACCCCGGAACAGATCCGGGCATGGGTAGCCCGGCTCGATGAAGCATCAGACTTGCTCGGGGATGTGCTGACCACGCTGGGAGACCTGCGCAAATCACGCACCGAGATCGCCGCGCTGATGGCGGATTACCCGCAGGATGCGAAGCTGCAGGCAACCGGGCAGAAAGCGCTGGACGCGATCGACGCCTGGGATCACCAGGTCATCCAGCCCCTGCATGAAACCGTGGAGGATGAGGACGCCTGGGAAACCATGCTGGCCGGCCAGATCCGCTTCGTACTCGACGTAATAGACGATACCGGTGCGCCGGTCGCTGAAGGCACCCTGCTGCGGCTGGCCGACCTGACAGCGGAATGGGCCGCGCTCGAAGCACAAAAGGAGAAAATCCAGTCAGACTACATCGGCCCGATCAACGCCTGGGCCCGCGATCAGGGAGTTCTCCACGTCCGCGGCAAATGATGTTGGAGCGGCCCTGGCCGCGATATCGCGAGCATGGCTCGCTCTTACGAATAAAAGGGCCGGATACATTTTTAAGGTGACCAAAAATGTATCCGGCCCCTTTATTCCTATTCAGTCGCCTTGGCTGTGACGATGTAACGCTGCGGAGCATGCCCGATGTGGTAAAACGGGTAGCAGGTGACCAGGGTGAGGGTTTTATCCGGTGTCGGTTCCAGCACGTGAACATCGCTTATATCGACAATGGTGATGGATTGAACCTTGTAGTTCTCGACGCCATAAACACTGAGCACTTCGATTTCATCCCCTTTTTCAATATCCTTGAGGCCCCTGAAAACACCATCGCGATGGCCAGCGATGCCCAGGTTACCCGGTTGACCCAGCCAGGCCATTCCCTTGATCCGACCGACGCCGCGATCCAGGTTAAGGTCTTCAGAACCGTCGTAGATAGGGATCTGGACGTTGATGTCTCCAATGGTCAACACCCCTATCGGGGCCTCGGCATTGACCAGCAGGCTGTCCTCGTAGTCTTTGATTCGTTGAGCATTCCATAGGGTCATGTCGGGGACCCTGGTCTGCGCCTTGATCGATTTATGCGCGTACGGATCCTCGATCCAGAAAGATGCCTGCGGCGTTTCCCCGGACGCGCCCGGGCTTTGCAGAGCCGGCTGCCCGGTATCCGCCGCGACCTGGGCGAAGGCCAGAAGCAGTGAGATCGCCCCAACGCGAAAAACCGGTTTCAACCAGGAGCGATTACCTATCGATGGTCGGTTTTTTATCTGCATAAATATCCTATATGGACTTTGCAATTTATCTGAAACGCTCGTCAATAGCCCGGGCAAACCGCTTCGGTGCGCCCGGGTCGGTCCGCAAGTACATCGACGGCTCGATCAGTTCCAGTTCCATCACCAGGAAGTCGTTTTCGTCGTTGCGAATAAAATCTGCCCGGGCATAAAGTGGCGTTTCCGGTAACGCTGCCAGCGCCTGCTGTCCGCGCATCAACAACTGCGGTTCAGGCAGCACGGGCTGGATATTTGCGCCGTGCTCCTCCTGTGACCGGAATTCCGATTCAGCCGGCGTCTTCAGGATGGCATGACTGAACTCACCGTTGAAATAAAACAGGGAGAACTCCCCTTCGGTCAGAATCCGTGGCATGAACGTTTGCACCAGCGCCCGCCGGTCACTGAAGCAAGCGCTGATCATTTCCCGGCGCTGCAGGGTGTCGGCTGGTGAAACCCGGAAAGCCTTGTCGCCGTTGGCGCCGATCACGGGCTTGATCACCAGTTGATCACAATCATGCTGTTCGGAAAATGCCTGGAATGAGTCCGGTTTCACTTCAGAAGGCCAGATCGTCGGCACGATACCGATCCCTTTACGATCGAGGTCCGCGAGATAAGTCTTTTCCAGGTTCCAGCGCACAATGTCCAGCGAGTTCGCCAGTCGCGTTTCCCGGTCGATATGCTCGAGCACACTCAGGAACGCCGGAACGTCATCCCAGTAATCCCAGGTCGAGCGGATGATGACCGCATCGAACTCGCTCCACGGGGTTGCAGTCTGCCGCCAGGAAACGGTCGCCACCCGCCAGCCCAATTCAGCCAGTGGTGCAATCGCATGCTCGTCGTCGATCACGTAATCGCCACGTTCATCCAGGGTCAGGAAAGCACAATTTTTCATCCGGCCATGATATAAGAACTGTTACATGTGGTACGACTATCTTTTATCCCTGATCTCGATTTACCTGGTGGTCGCGGTGGCCGCCGGTGTTCATATACTTCTTTACGTGCGAAATTCACGCGCAGCCTTCGGCTGGCTGGGCCTGGTCATCGTGTTTCCCATCGCCGGCGCCCTGCTGTACGCCCTGTTCGGCATCAACCGGGTGCGGCGAAAGGCCGTGCGGGTATCCCGTGAAGCCCGGATCGAACCCGGAAAAGAAACGCTGACCCCGCATTTTGCAGATGGAGCCGCCAGGAGCCGGCCAGGGTTCAAAGTCACCGGGCAGGAATTGACCGCCGGAAACAGCGTAGCCACCTACTTCAACGGTGAGGAAGCTTTTCCCCCGATGCTCAGGGCGATCGAAACAGCCAGCCGGGAAGTGCTGCTGTCGAGCTATATTTTCGATAACGATGAAACCGGGAAGCAATTCGTCAATCAGCTGGCGGCCGCACGCGACCGGGGGTGCAGGGTCTGCGTACTGGTGGATGACGTGGGCATCCGGTACAGCCTGCCAACCATCATCCGGGAGCTCAAAAAACACGAACTGCCATACCGGCGATTCATGCCCTTGCGGCTGTTTCCGCCCAGTTTCAGCATCAACCTGCGCACCCACCGTAAAGTCCTGATCACGGACCGCCACGTTGCTTTTGCCGGCGGGATGAACATTGGCGACCGGCAACTGGTGAACGGCCCGTCGCCACACCGCGCCAGCGACCTGCATTTCCGCTTCGAGGGGCCTCTGACCACGGATTGCGTGCGCCTGTTTGCCGAGGACTGGAAGTTTTCCGGCGGTGAGCCGCTGGAAGCATGGCAGGAACACTGCCCCGAAGCGGGGGCAGCCCGCACCCGGCTGGTATCGGACGGCCCTGACGATACGCTGGACTCGCTGATTCTGGTGATCATGGGCGTCATTTCGAGCGCACAGCGCCGGGTCTGGATCATGACCCCCTACTTTCTGCCGGAACGGCAACTGCTCGGCTGCCTGCAGGCGGCAGCGCTGTCCGGGGTCGATGTCCGGGTCATGATCCCCGAAAAAAACAACTGGCCGCTGGTCCAGTGGGCCTTGCAACACAATATGGCCGAGTTGCTCGACGCCGGGGTCCAGATACTCCGGCGCCCGCCACCGTTTGCCCACAGCAAATGTATGGTGATTGATGATGATTACGCGCTGGTAGGTTCCAGCAACTTCGATCCCCGCAGCCTGCGGTTGAATTTCGAGCTTGGCATCGAAGTCTTCGATGCGGAATTGAACGATGAGCTCGGCAGGCACTTCTCGGAAATGGCAGTCGCCTGCTCCCCGTTCACCCGGGAACTGCTCAGGAACCGCGGTACGCTGACCCGCTTGCGCGACGGGGCGGCCGCGCTTTTCTCACCCTACCTGTGAATACGAAGTGTTGGCGGTCAGAAAATTTTCATCCCGACACCCACCAGTGCGCCTGCCAGCAGGACCGTGTTGGCGAGCAGGGTCAGGGCCATGCCCGGCGTCCGGCTGGGTGGTTTGCTGACGTACTCCCAGGAATAAAGCTGCCGGCCCACCAGGAAGACAATCCCGGGAACCAAAGCCCAGCGGGTGCTGAGATACGCGCTGAACGCCAGCATCGCGGGAATGAACAGGATCAGTTGCTCCATCGTATTTTGCTGCACCCGGTAAAGGCGTTCCCAGATTTCGTTACCGGTGGTTTTCGGGGCGTCCACACCGTATTTGCCACGGGCGATACCCACCCGAACCGAAAACCAGGTGAATTGGACCAGTGAGAGAAGAATGATCAAGACTGCATTTTCCATGGGATTCTCCTGTATATTCCCCGTCAAGATAGTCCAAAACGCCGGAAAAATCCTGAACGAAGCGATAGAATGAAGACATGAGCAAAGAACTCGATGACGCCGAAGCCAAGGTGAAACAGGCCGTTGACGCGGTCAAGGACAAGAAACCCGGAACCGCACGGGGGATTGAGACCCTGTTTCGCAGCGCTTACCGCGTACAAATGGATCTGACCGGGCTGGCCGACAATAAGGCCAATATGATGATCAGCATCAACGGCATCATCATCTCCATCATTATTGCTGCAGTGGCGCCGAAGATCGACTCCAATCCATGGCTGTTGATCCCGGCGACCATCTTTCTTTGCGGCACCCTGATCTCTATCGTTTATGCGATTCTCGCCGCACGCCCACGCGTCAGCAGCACCCCTATTACGCTGGAAGACCTGGAAAACAGTAAAGGCAATATCCTGTTCTTCGGCGATTTCGCCAACCTGAGCCAGGACGAATTCACCGAAGGCATGATGCGCCTGCTCGAGGACAAGACCGTCGTGTACGAAACCATGATCCGTAACCTGTATGGTCTTGGCTCGGTGCTGCGAAAAAAATTCGCACTTTTAACCGGGGCTTATACGGCGTTCATGGTCGCGCTGATACTGGGGGTAACCTCGTTTATAGGCGTGTTTATCTGGATTCTGCAATCGGCTCCCAAACACTAGCTAACCTCTGGCTATCCACTTCATCCTTGCGTCAAATCAAGACCGGAAAGCCGCTTCAGGCGTAACATTACTGTCCCTGTTCTTTTCGCGGGAAAGAAGCGATGCAATTTATCCCGAAATCCGTAATCGGCAAATTGTACAACCGCACGAGCCTGAAAAACGAAGACGGTCGGGTTCGGTTTTCCGTTAAAAACCGTCTCGGCCCGGCCGTGCTCAGCGAGATTTCACAGATTTCGATCGATGGTCAGCCGGTCGCAAATGACCGGATTTCATTTGCTGTCGAAACCGAGGCAGCCTTACCCCTGGGCAAGCTAAACCCGGAAAACCCGCTGGAATTTCCGCTCGGCACCCTGCTGCACTTTTACCTCGACATGGAGCCACTCACCGAAGGTCAGCATGAGATCAGCCTGGAATTCGATGCCCCTCCATTCGGCCGGATGAGCCTGGAAGTCCAGGACGCACTGAAGACCAGCCGGGCCGTGCCCGGAGCAGTGCCGCGCGATTCCGCGGACGACTACAGCAATGAAATCATCCGCGCCCGCCAGGCTTTCATCAGGGAGCAGACCGGAGCGGAACTGAAGCACATCGCCAGTTACTCTTTCGACCCGCACGTGACGCGGGGAAACATCGAGCACTTCACCGGCGTGGCCCAGGTGCCGCTGGGTTTTGCCGGCCCCCTGCTGGTGCACGGCGAACACGCGCGGGGTGAATTCTATGTCCCGCTTGCCTGCAGCGAAGGCACGCTGGTGGCGTCCTACAACCGCGGCATGAAAGTGCTGCATCGCAGCGGCGGGATCAAGTGCGCGGTGGTGGGTGACAACATGCAGCGGGCGCCGGTCTTTGTCTTTGATGATGCGGTCTCGGCGCGGCGCTTCTCGGAATGGATCACGGCCAGCACGGCCGACATCAAGGCCGTTACGGACGCCACCGATCCCTTCGTGAAACTGGATTACATCGATCACTACCTCGCCAGCAAATTCGCCTACCTGCGATTCAACTTCAAGACCGGCGACGCCGCCGGTATGAACATGGTCGGCAAGGCGACTTTTGCCGCCTGTAACTGGATACTGGAAAACTGTAATGAAGTAGAAATCCAGCGCTTCTTCCTCGAATCGAACCTGGCCACCGACAAGAAAGCCTCGATGATCAACATGATGAAGACCCGGGGGAAACGCGTGGTCGCCGAGGCCGTGGTCAAGCGCGATGTGCTGCTGGAAATCATGGATGCCGAAACCGAGGCGCTTTACTACCACTCGAAAGTCGCCGGCCTCGGAACCATGCTGTCGGGGGCCAATAACAACGGTTGCCATGCGGCCAATGCGATCACCGCGGTATTCCTGGCAACCGGTCAGGACGTGGCCAATGTCTCGGAGTCGTCGATGGGATTGCTGTATTCCGAACTGACCCCGGAAAATGACCTGTACATGTCGATCACACTGCCGTCACTGATCGTTGCGACCTGCGGCGGCGGCACAGGCTTGCCCACCCAGAAGGAAGCGCTGCAGACGATGGGCTGTTACGGTGTTGGCAAAGTTAAAAAATTTGCCGAGATCGTGGCCGGCACAGTTCTGGCAGGTGAAATCTCGCTGGCGGCAGCCATTTCGTCACTGGATTGGGTCTCGAGTCACGACCAGTACGGAAGAAATGATCCCCGGGCAACCCGGTAGTAAACGGCCATCGATACCCGGCCTCACTCCGGCCGGGGCGGTTGATTCAATTGTAATTGCCCGCGGTGATCAGGGCCTTCCACGAAATCCACCAGGTTCGTGATGGAAATATCATTCTTCAGGAACAGGCTGCTGAAGGCGTTGACGCAGGCCGCCGGGGAAGCGTCCGGAAACCGCTCGCGAAATTCCCTGCGAAATACGACAAATTCCGCATAGGCATAAAGCTTGCCGTGGTTGAACCGGGTTTGTTGGCCGAGTTCCCGGCGAAATCGCTCCAGCGTCATCATCCGCCGGTATTCTGTGGGCGCATCGCGATACACGAGTTCCACGAACTCGCTGGAATGGTTCAGGACAGTCGCCCGGAGGCTCAAGACATCAGTGGAAATCGGATGTTCTTTCATTCCACAAAAGATACACGATCTTGGCCGCTGCCCGTTAGCAGCGGCCAAGGTGCCTTAATCAGGGTTTTTGGTGCTCGATATCCCAGAGGTAATCGGTATGCGAACCGCAAATTTCGCTGAACTCGTTGGCTACCGGATTTTTCCCGTCGCCGTAGATGGTTTCCAGGAGTTCATCGCGGGCTGCCAGCAAATCTGTATAGTTATCGGCCGACATGGTGCTCAGACGCCGGTACTCACCGCCAATCACGTGTGACAGCCAGCCCCAGGATTTGATTTTCCCATCGGCAACCGCCTTGTCGTAGATCGGGGCGAATACGGTCTTAACGATCTCATCGGCACGATCTTCTTTGCTGAAATCACAGACCATGTAAACCGAAATCGACGCCTTGCCGCGATTTCCAGCGGTGGCGCTTCCGGCCTCGCTTTTCCAGATGTAATCATCATGAGCGCTGCAGATGGCGCCAAAACCATCATCGGCTCCGCCAGTCGCTTCGTCGATGCGTTTGCCGAGCGTTTCCTGGGCGGTCAACAGGCCCGCAACACTGTCGGAAGTGTGATACTGGATGCGGCGCCACTGACCACCGGTATGGTGAGCCATCCAGCCCCATCCCGTAATCGTGCCATCGGCCACGGCGGCATCGTAAACCGGATAGTTGCTTTTGGCGACCAGTTCATCCGCTTTTTCCTGGGTCGATGTATTGCAATAGAAATAAGTCGAGTAGACATAGCTGTCTTTTGCTTCCTCCTGTTCGGCAGCAATCAGGCTCATGGGAGCTGTCAACGCGAGGGCCAGGATGGAAATACCAATTGATTTCTTCATATATGTGCTCTCCTCAGTCGGACATCATTGTCCTTGTTTAGCCCGGGCAGTATACGTCATGTCAGAAAAATTTCCGAAATCCGGTAACCTTTTGGCCGCAAAGGCCGTCAAATAACCATCAACACCGGGAAATAATGAATGAACGAGGGAATCCGCGACACGTCCGCGCAGGATGTGCTGCTGGAAAAATCAGGCCGCCGGCCGTGGCTGAAGTGGGGCATCCCACTGGCCCTGCTGGCCGTGCTGGGCTACGGGTTCAGCTCGGTGCTGTCCACCTGGATGAGCGCCGAAGCGAGTGTTTCTGCCGACCGCATTCGCACCGCCGTGGTCAACCGGGGTGACCTGGTGCGCGATCTCAGTGTCCAGGGCCGTGTCGTGGCGGCTGTCAGCCCTACGCTTTACAGTCCGGCAACCGGAACCGTAACCCTTGAAGTACTGCCCGGAGATGAAGTCGGGATCGGGCAGGTGCTGGCGAACATCAACAGCCCTGAAGTCCGTTCCGAGTACCTGCAGGAACTGTCCACGCTCGACCAGCTGAATGCCGAATTGGCCAGGGAGAAAATCCAGGCGCGCAAGGCGCAGGTGAAAAGCCAGCAGACCATCGACCTGGCCCAGGTCAAGCTGACCGCGGCCGAGCGTGAAATGCGCCGTGCCGAAGAGTCCATCAGCACCCATGCCATCTCACAGATCGACTACGAGCGGGCCCGTGACGAACTGGCCCGGGCCAACGTGGAATACAACCATGCCGTGCAGGATTCCCAGCTCGAAGGCGAGAGCCTGGAGTTTGAAACCACGACCCGGCAACTCGCGGTTGGCCGGCAGCAACTGGTGGTTGACGAATTGCAGCGCCGGGTCGATGACTTGTCGATCCGTTCGCCGGTCAACGGCATCGTCGGTAACGTCGCCGTCGAACAGAAGGCCGTGGTGGACGAAAACGCCCCGCTGATAACCGTGGTCGACCTGTCGGCTTTCGAGGTTGAAATCCGGATCCCGGAAGCCTACGCCGACGACCTTGGCATCGGGCTGGCCGGCGATGTGCAATACAACAATGAGGAATACCGCGGAGAACTGGTGTCCCTGTCACCCGAAGTGGTCAATAACGAGGTTGTCGGGCGGATCCGTTTCGCCGGCGACCCCCCCGCCGGACTGCGGCAGAACCAGCGCGTGACCGTTCGCGTGATGATGGACGAACTGATTGACGTACTGAAGCTGCAACGGGGCGCTTTCACCGACAGCGGCGGAGGACGCTATGCCTTCGTTTTGACCGGCGAGGGCCTGGCTGAGCGGCGTGAGATCCAGCTGGGCGCGCGCAGTGCGGCCGAGGTCGAAATAATTTCCGGCCTGAACGCGGGCGAAGACCGTCATCATCTCGAGCATCGCCGAATTTGAAAAGCTCGACACCATCCAGATCGTCGACTGAAGAGCATACAATAACTGGAGGAATCTTCACATGTTGAAAATGAACAATATCAGCAAGGTCTACCGGACCGAACTCGTCGAAACCCACGCGCTGCGTGAACTCGACCTGCACGTGGAGGAAGGCGAGTTCATCGCCGTGACCGGCCCCTCCGGTTCCGGAAAAACGACTTTTCTCAACATCGCCGGGCTGCTGGAGTCACCCAGCAGCGGCGTTTATCAGCTCGATGGCGAGGACGTCAGCAAGCTCAACGACCGGCAGCGGTCGCGCATACGCAACGAGAAAATCGGCTTCATCTTTCAGAGCTTCAACCTGATCCCTGATCTCAACCTGGCCGACAATGTCGACGTGCCGCTGCGCTATCGTGGCTGGTCCGGCGTCGAACGCCGCAGGGCCGTTGGCGACATGCTCGACCTGGTCGGCCTTGGTTCGCGCCAGAACTACCTGCCTTCACAATTGTCCGGCGGCCAGCAGCAACGTGTCGCCATCGCCCGCGCACTGGCCGGCAAACCCCGTTTCCTGCTGGCCGACGAACCCACCGGTAACCTCGACTCCGAAATGGCCGACGTGGTGATGAAACTGCTGGAGTCCATCAACGCCGACGGGACCACCATCGTCATGGTCACACACGACCCGGACCTGGCGCGCCGTGCCAGCCGCAACATCCATATCCTGGACGGCCGCGCAACAGATACCGCGACGCCGCATTCACCGAACGTGACGCTCCTGCCGGAGCGGGGAGCAGCCCGTGTTTAGCTACTACCTGCGGCTGGCGCTGGCCAGCGTCCGGCGCACACCGGTGCTCTCCGCGTTGATGGTGCTGGCGCTGGGGCTGGGCATCGGCGCTTTCATGACCACCTTCACCGTCTACTACCTGATGTCCGGTGATCCGATTCCGCACAAGAGCGATGTCCTGTACGCCGTGCAGCTCGACAACTGGGACCCGAACGATCCGCCGACTGAATCGGCCAAGGACGTGCAGCCGCAGCTGACCTACCGCGATGGCACCAACCTGATGAACGCCGATACCCCGGCGACCATGCAGGCTCACATGTACGCAACCGATGCCGTGGTCGTGCCGGAAAGTGATGAACCGCCTTTTGACGAGGACATCCGGGCAACCTACCAGACCTTTTTTGCCATGTTCGACGTGCCGTTTCTGTACGGCCAGCCCTGGCAGGAGCAGTGACGACAGGGATCATGCCAGCGTGGCCGTCATCGGCCGCGAGCTGAACGACCGCCTGTTCAACGGGGAAAACAGCGTGGGCCGCAGCATCCAGCTGGACGACAAATTCTTCAAAATCACCGGGGTGATCGACGACTGGCAGCCGACGCCGCGTTTTTACCATGCCGACGGCAGTTAGCCGCGCCTTCGACGACACCGAGCAAATCTTCATTCCGATGACGCTGGCGGTTGACGAGCCCGATGTTGCCCAGCGGCAACACCAACTGCTGGAAAGCGTTCGATGAAAGCCTGCCGGTCGTGGAGGCCTTCCTGCAGTCAGAATGCGTATGGACCCAGTTCTGGGCGCAACTCGACACGCCGGAACAGGCCGCGGCCTACAAGGACTACCTGGACAATTACGTTCGCGACCAAAAGGAAATCGGGCGCTTTGAGAGGCCGCTGAACACGTTCATTTCCGACGTCCAGCGAGTGGATGGAAGTGAACGAAGTGGTCGGGAACGACAATCGCGTGCTGGTGCGCCTGAGTTTCCTGTTCCTGCTGGTTTGCGTGCTCAATACCGTGGGCCTGCTGCTGGCCAAATTCCTCGGCAAGAGCGGGGAAGTCGCGCTGCGCCGCGCCATGGGCGCCAGCCGGGGTGCGGTGTTCAGCCAGAACCTGGTCGAAGTCGGCATGATCGGCGTGCTGGGCGGCCTTGGCCGGCACGGGCCTGGCCTGGCTCGGCCTGCAGGCCGTGGAAAGCATGTACCGGGGTACCAGCACCTCGTTCACCTGGACCCGGTGATGCTGATCACCGCCATCGGCGCTGGCCACGCTTTCGGCCATCGTGGCCGGCCTTTATCCGGTGTGGCGGGTGGCTCAGCTGGCCCCGGCCGGCCTGCTGAAAACCCAGTGAGGATCTCATCATGAATGAAATCGGACCCATCTTCAGGGCATTGACCCGCAACAAACTGGGGGCCATGCTGATCGCGCTGCAAATCGCGTTGACCATGGCCATCGTGACCAATGCCGCCTTTATCATCCAGGATCGCGCCGCTGACATCGCCCGGCCTTCCGGACTGGACGAGGCAAACACGGCGCTATTTTACACCACGCTGTTTGACTCCAAGGTCGATCAACGCCAGCTTTACCGGGATGACCTGGACGCCTTGCGAGCGATCCCGGGAGTGGTTGCAGCCACGCCGGCCAATTCGGTTCCGGCCAGCGGCAGCGGTTGGGGTGATAGCCTCTACAACGATCCGGAACTGCCTTCCAACGAGTCCATCAACTTCGGCAATTTCATGGTTGATGAACACGGCCTGGAAACCTTTGACCTGGAACTGGTCGCCGGCCGGAACTTCCGCCCCGATGAAATAACCGTCAGGAGCCTGGATGACATCTCCGACCCCGGACATCCTGATCGTCAGCCAGGCGCTGGCCGATGAGCTGTTTCCGGATGGTGACGCGCTGGGTAAAACCGTCTGGGACGAACCCAACGGTGAGAAACCGATCCAGATCATCGGCATCTACGAGCCACATGCAGAATGCCTGGCCCACATCTTCAAACGTGAATAACAGCGCCCTGATGCCGTCACTGGCCATGTTCGGTAGGTCAAATGATGTACGTGGTGCGGGCCGAACCCGGCATGCGGGACCAGGTGATGGCCGCGGCGGAGGAGTACCTTTCGCAAAACCGCAGCCGCATCGTGGACAGGGTGCGCAGCTTCGAGGAGCAAAAAAAGCGCACGTACGCCGGAGACATCGCAATGGTCAAGCTGCTGACCGCGGTCATCATCGTGCTGACCGGTGTGACCGGCCTCGGTATCGTCGGGACTCGCCTGGTTCAGCGTCACCCAGCGTCGCAAACAGATCGGTACGCGCCGTGCACTGGGCGCCACCCGGTTCGATATCGTGCGCTATTTCATGCTGGAGAACGGGCTGATCACGTCCTTGGGCCTGGCCATCGGGCTGGCCGGAACCCTGGGACTGAACTGGTTCCTGGACACGCAGTACGAAGTCGGCCGGGTACCGTTTTGGTACCTGCCGCTCGGCATGGCTGGCGCTGTGGATCCTGGGTCAACTGGCGGTCTTGCTGCCGGCGCGCCGGGCAGCGAACATACCGCCGGCAATGGCAACCCGAAGTATTTAGCGAACTGTCGACCGACAAAAGTCTTTGCGGGCTCGAAGCATCCCGCAAAGACTTTTGTGTACCTGGATCAATTCCGGGCACACGATATTGCAGTACTATTTTGAATATCGGCGATCCGCCCGCCACCCGTACACTACGATGGCCGAATTCAAACTGTTCGACGCGCACTTCCACATCATTGATCCGCGATTCCCTCTGGTTCCGAACAAGGGTTTCCTTCCCGAACGTTATACCCTGAATGACTATCGCGAAAGGCTTGCCAGCTACGACCTCTGTGGCGGCGCGGTGGTTTCCGGCTCGTTCCAGGCTTTTGATCAGGACTATATCGTCGATGCCCTTTCACGCCTCGGGCCCGGGTTTGTGGGCGTTACCCAGCTCCCGGTCACGGTCAGCGATGAAGAACTTGCTGGAACTGAACAAGGCCGGGGTCCGCGGGATCCGGTTCAACCTGAAAAGGGGCGGCTCGGAGGATGTCAAACACCTCGATTCAATGGCCAGGAGGGTTTTTGAGACGGTCGGCTGGCACATGGAACTGTACGCGGATGCCAAAGACCTTGGTGACCTGTTCGCCACCCTGGTCGACCTGCCGGCAGTCAGCGTCGACCACCTGGGCCTGTCTGCGGCAGGGCTGCCGCTGATGATCGAAATGGCTGAACGGGGTATCAGGGTCAAAGCTTCCGGTTTCGGCCGGGTGAATTTTGACGTGCGCACAGCACTCAATGACCTGTACGCCGCCAACCCCGGAGCATTGATGTTTGGAACCGACCTGCCTTCCCCGCGAGCCGCGCGCCCCTATTCCGACCGCGATTTTCAGCTGGTTATCGATTCGCTCGGAGAAGAAGCAGCCGAGCGGGTTTTATATTCAAATGCGATCGATTTTTACCGCATTGGAAAAAAGCCTGGTTAGCACGAATTAAACCTGGGAAAGGTTTGGTCAACCGTCAAGGCCCATCGTTGCGAGCGCCATGGAGCGCGCACCGAGTTGCCACTTCCCGGGTTGTAGCTCAGGCGGCGTATCTTCACCGCTGAAAAAGCGCAATATCCATTCCGACGAAAGCCCGGCAGGCAAGGCGAAAGTCACCGCTTCCGGGGAGGCGTTGAAAAGTATCGCGATGGCATGCGTGACCGGCGAGTATTCATGCTGCTCTTCGTGGCAGGCTGAAAAACAAAGAGATCTGACGGCCGTTTGTCCAGTCGTCCTCCTGCATCGGGCGGCCATCCGGATGCAGCCAGGTAATGTCACACCAGCCCTTGCCGCTGGGCATCCTTCCATGCACGTAGCGGGCCTGACGCAGTAATGGCAATTGGCGCCTGAGCCGGACCAGTTCCCGGACTTTGTCCGTGAACCCGGGATCCTGTTCCAGGCCGCGCCAATCCAACCAGCCGACATCATTGTCCTGGGCATAGCCATTGTTATTGCCATCCTGGCTATTTCCGAACTCGTCTCCGGCAAGCAACATCGGTGTGCCTTGTGAAAACAGCAGGGTCGCGAGCATGTTCAATCGCTGCCGGCGCCGGACCTGGTTGATGCCGGCATCAACGGTCTCACCATCAGCGCCGTAGCCGCTGCTGAAATTGTGGGCATGGCCGTCCCGGTTGCTTTCCCCGTTGGCGTGGTTGTTCTTTTCTTCGAAGCTCACCAGGTCCTGCAAAGTGAAGCCATCATGGCTGCAGACGAAATTGATACTCGCGGAGGGTTCACGCCCATTGCCTTCAAACAGGTCGGCAGAACCGTGAATACGCCGGGCAAACTCGCTGGACAGTCCCGCATCGCCACGCCAGTAACGCCTCACGGCATCGCGATAACGATCATTCCATTCAGCCCATTCAATCGGAAAACCGCCCAGCTGGTACCCGCCCGGGCCCGTGTCCCAGGGTTCGGCGATCAGCTTCGCCCGGTAAAGCTCCGGCGCCGTGCCGATCCGGACCAGCAAGGGGTGTTTCCGGCTAAACCCCGCAGCGGTTCGGCCCAGCACGGTGGCCAGGTCGAAGCGGAAGCCATCGACCCCCATGTCCCGGTGCCAGTAAGCCAGGCTGTCCAGCACCAGGTTCTGCACCCGGACATGTTCCGTGTTCAGGGTGTTGCCGCAACCCGTGTCATTGACCAACTGCCCCGGTTTATCCGGTTCATAACGGTAATAGGCCTGGCTGTCGATGCCGCGAAAACTCAGGGACGGCCCGTATTCGTTACCCTCCGCCGTGTGGTTGTACACCACGTCGAGAATCACCTCCATCCCGGCGTCGTGAATAGCGTTCACCATGTCGCGGAACTCCGCTACCGGGTCAGGTCCCGCGAAACGCGTGTCAGGCGTAAAAAACTGGATGCTGTTGTAACCCCAAAGATTTCGCAGGCCTTTCTCGACCAGGAAGGATTCGTCGATAAACGTGTGTACCGGCATCAACTCAACCGAGGTGATTCCCAGCGCTTTCAGGTACTCCAGGATCCGGCCGTTGCTCAATCCCGCGAAACTTACCCCTGGCCGCCTCCGGAACACCGGGGTGACGCATCGTGAACCCGCGCACATTGGCCTCGTAAACGATGGTCTCCGCCCAGGGAATCCAGGGGCCGGGAACCGGTTGGCTAACATTCGCGCCTGCAACCACGCCCAGCGGCATGAAGGGTGCGCTGTCCGAGGGATTGCGGGTCCAGACTTCTTTTTTGGAAGCAGGCGTATAGTCAAAGACCGCCGGGTTCCACTGGAATACGCCATCCAGGCGCCTGGCATAGGGGTCGATCATCAGCTTGGCCGGGTTGAAGCGCTGCCCCCTTTCCGGGGCCCATGGCCCATGGACCCGGTAGCCGTAGCGTTGTCCGGGTTGGCAACCCGGCAGAAAACCGTGCCAGACTCCCTCGCTCTGTCCGGGCAAAAAGTGCTTTGCCGTTTCCCGCCGGTTCTCATCGTACAGGCACAGCTCAACGGCCTCGGCTCCGCTCGAAAAAAGCGCAAAGTTCACCCCCTCGCTTTCGAAGAGGGATCCGAGCTTATGGGGTATGCCTTCCTGGATCATGCGCCGGATTGTAATAGCTTCCGGCTTGATCGTGAACTCGCTTGAACCATGTTGTGTACTGACTCAATCAGACCGGCGTGTAATTGCCCTGATTCCATGCGCCAACGCCAGTTGTTCAGGGTAGTTCCGGGAATGTTCAGCCTCGCTTCGGAACCCAGGCCCAGAAAATCCTGCATGGGCGCCACGGCCAGTGCCGCCTTGCTCGAAAACGCCAGGCGGATCATGTCGAGGTGAATCGTGTTGGGAGAGCCTCCGGTTTGCTCGAGTGCGTGTTTTTGCATGGTGATAATCTCTTCCCTGGTCCGCGTGTCTGCGCCGGTGCCCAGAAACCAGCCCAGGGTTGTGTCATTATCATGCGTGCCGGTGTAGCACACGCTGTTTTTTCCGACCGCGTCGATGTCAAACTCCGGATCGCCCACTTCAAACTGCAAAACGACCATACCGGGCATGCCGTGATCCTTGCGTAGTTTGTCGACTTCCGGAGTGATCACCCCGAGGTCTTCGGCAACGATAGGCAAACGACCGAGCGCCTGCTCCAGGGCCTCGAACAAGCGGTCTCCCGGGCCGGGAAGCCACTGACCGGTGCGGGCGGTTTCAGAACCAAAGGGCACCGACCAGTACGACTCGAATCCGCGAAAGTGATCAATCCGCACCAGGTCGTTCAGACTGGTCGCATGCTTCATTCGTTCCACCCACCAGCGGTAACCGGTCCGCTGATGGTAGTCCCAGTCGTAAATGGGGTTACCCCACAATTGCCCGTCTTCACTGAAATAATCCGGCGGCACACCCGCAACCTGCGACGGCCGGCCATCCCGGTCGATCAACAGCATTTCAGGGTGTGACCAGGCGTCGGCACTGTCGAGCGCGATGTAAATGGGCATGTCGCCAAAAAGGCAGATGCCTTTCCGGGTCGCCGCAGCCCGTAATTCCTGCCATTGTCTCCAGAACAGGAACTGGGTGAATCGGGTGCGATCCAGCGCCTGCTGTTGTTCCTGTCTTATTTTCTCCAGCGCTGCGGGCTCGCGGTGCACAAAACTTTTATCCCACTCAGGCCAGGGCCGTTCGCCATGCTGGGTCTTCAGAACACGAAACAGGGCATAGTCGTCCAGCCAGTGTTCTCCATGCTGGTGCAGAAAGTCCTCGTAATCGGCGACGAGCCCATTGGATGGCCGCTTGCTGAACTGCCGGGCCGCTTTTTTGAGCAAGGCGCGCTTGGCCGGAATCAAACGCCCGAAATCCACGCGGTCCCGCGGAAGCTCCTTCAGCGGTTCGACGTCTCCGGCCTCCAGCAAACCGAGCTCGACCAGCGGCGACAGACCGAGCAGCATCGCGTTGCCGGCGAAAGCAGACAGGGGTTGATATGGAGAATCGCCATAGGCCGTAGGACCGGTGGGTAGAAATTGCCACACACCGAGTCCCGTCTCGACAAGCGTGTCGAGAAAAGCCAGGGAAGAATCAGCAATGTCTCCGATTCCATGACTGCCTGGAAGGGAGCTGATATGCAGGCCAACTCCAGCCTGGCGCCCTTTTTGGACAATGAAGGACTTCTTGTTATTTTTCCGGACGGCTTTCATTAATTCTTCTCTTTGACGTAAACCCGGTTGCTCCAGGGCAGCAATTCGAGCTGTGTATTTTCATCCAGCGTGGCCTGAGCGCCGCTGAAAAACTCCCGGTACACGCCATGATAGGGGACGCCGTTGAACGATACGGTGACCGGTTTACCGGAAAAATTGAAAACGGCAAAAACCTTGTCCTCATCGTTCTCACGAACGAAACTGAATACACTACCGGGCGCGCTGTTGGTAACCTGCTCCATCGACGCACCCCAGCGGCCGTTCCACAGGGCAGAGTTTCCCTTCTTCAGCACGATCAGTCGTTTGTACAGTTCACCAATCGGGTGTTCCCGCCACTCGATCGGGTCGCGGTCAAAAAACGACAGGCGCCTGGGATTACCGGCTTCCTGGCCGTTGTAAATGAGCGGCACCCCCTCACTGACCACCGAGAGCACGATGGCGTTTTCCAGCGCCGGCCCGAAGGCTTCGAACTGGGTTCCCTCCCAGGCGTTCTTGTCGTGGTTGCTGACGAACAGCATCCGCATCCCGTCCCTGGGCCATGAGTTCTCGTTGGTGTAGTAGTAAATCCCCAGCGAGCCCACGTCCGCTTTACCCATCGCAATGTTATGGACCGTGTCATTCCAGCTCCAGGCGTAGGTCATGTCGAAGGCCCTGGCGTGCAGGTCCCGGGTTTCCCATTCGGCCAGCATGAAGACCGGGCGAATGGCATCCAGCTCGGCACGCACGGTGTTCCAGAAATCAACCGGCACGAAGCCGGCCACGTCGCAGCGGAAACCATCCATGCCCACTTCGCTGACCCACCATTTCATGGCTTCTGTCATGTAGCGCCGCAGGCCCGGGTTGCTGTAATCAAGCTGGATGACATCCGCCCAGTCCGTCCATGCCGGCGAATGGAATTCGCCCCTCCTGTTGCGCTGGTACCAATCCGGGTGCTGCTCGACCAGCGGGTTGTCCCAGGCGGTGTGGTTGGCAACCCAGTCCAGGATAACGTACATACCTTGCTCATGGGCCGCAGTAATGAATTGCTTGAGGCTGTCCAGATCGCCATAGTCTGAACTCACACTGTAGTAATCCCGTATGGAATAAGGGCTTCCCAATGACCCCTTGCGGTTCTTCAGCCCGATTTCCTGCACTGGCATCAGCCAGAGAATGTCCACGCCCAACTCTTTCAGCCGCGGCAATTGCTTTTCAGCCGCGGCGAACGTGCCCTCCGGCGTGAACTGGCGCGTATTAACCTGGTAAATGACGGCGTCACGGCTCCACTCCGGATGCGTGATCTGGACATAGGGTTTGGGTTGATAACGTTGATCCATTGAATCACCACTGGCGTTTACTGCTCCTGACCCGGAGGCGAGTACCAGGCACAGGCAAATGAAATGTTTGAAGTTCATGTGATTTTCCGGTTTAGCTTGTCTCGGGCTCGGCTTCCTTGTCCACCAGGAGCGTGGCAAAGCCGGCGAGTATCATAAAGACGCCACCTATCACCAAACCATAGATGGCGTGAGCATTGAAAAACTCTCGCAGCACCAGCCCTAACACGGAAGCTGCGATGAGCTGCGGAATGACGATGAAGAAATTGAAGATTCCCATGTAGATGCCCATTTTTGCGGTCGGCAAAACGTCCGACAACAATGCATAGGGGAGAGAGAGAATTGACGCCCACGCGATCCCCACACCGATCATCGAAACAATCAACCAGGCCGGGTCGCGAATAAACAGGAAGCTGATCAGTCCGACCCCGCCGATCGACAGGTTGACCAGGTGGGCCCAGCGGCAACCCAGGTGTTTTGCGACAAAGGGAATAGCAAAAGCAGCCAGCGCGGCGAAGCCATTGTAGGAAGCGAACAGCACGCCCACCCAGTTGGCGCCTTCGTTATACGCCTCGCTGGTCACGTCCGTGGTGCCATAGTGAAAAGCCGTAACCGCAGCGGTGCTGTAGATCCACATGGCGAAAAGCGCAAACCAGGAAAAAAACTGGACCACGGCGAGCTGCTTCATCACGCGCGGCATCCGGAACAGGTCTTCGACGATATGGCAGAGGGCGTTTTGCGTCAGACCGCCCGATTTCATAGAGCCGGTCACGAGCTGCAGCAGGCCGAATGCCACCAGGCCGAGAGCGAGGATATACAACTGCTTTTCGAGGCCGCTGGTAAGGATCCAGGCGCAAAATGCGCCGCCCACCACTATCCAAACGATCCCCCCTGTGCGGTAAGCAAAAGCGGAGCGTCCGCTGCCCTGCGCTGAACGCTTTGCCAGTTCGTCGCCCGTTTCGAATTCCGCGATTTCTTCGGGCGAATACTCCTTGCTGGAAAATACCGTCCACAATACCGCCAGCAGGAACACCACAGCGCCCAGGTAGAAAGACCATTTCACCGTATCCGGTATCTGCCCGGGGCCGGCGGCATTGCTGACATCAAACCAGTTCGCCATCATCCAGGGCAAGGCGGAGGCAACGATGGCGCCAATTCCGATGAAGAAGCTCTGCATCGCAAAACCCAGGGTGCGTTGATTTTTGGGCAGGTTGTCGCCGACGAAAGCCCGGAACGGCTCCATCGAAATATTGATGCTGGCGTCCATGATCCACAGCATGCCCGCTGCAACCCACAGGTACGGGGAGTTCGGCATCACGAACAAGGCCAGTGAAGCCAGGATGGCGCCGAACAGGAAGAATGGCCTTCTGCGCCCGAGCCGGCTCCAGGTGCGGTCACTCATATACCCGATAATGGGCTGAATGATCAGGCCGGTGACCGGGGCCGCGACCCACAGAATCGGCAGATCTTCGACTTCAGCGCCCAGGGTCTGGAAAATACGGCTGACATTGGCGTTTTGCAAAGCGAAGCCAAACTGGATGCCAAGGAACCCGAAACACATGTTCCAGATTTGCCAAAAATTCAGCTGCGGTTTTTGCTTCATTTACTCTCTCCCGGGACGAACCGGACCGCTGCGCCCCCACCCGGCGCTAACGGCAATACCATCACATCGCCGTTTACCAGGATTTTCTCTTCGATGATGATCGGGTAAGGATTGGTCTCCCAGTGCGCCTCCGGGCCATCGCGGTAAATTTGAGCCTGGTAAAGGATTCCAGGCCCCAGGAAGTCCAGAGAGATTTCCAGATTCCTGGAATTTTCGTCGGTGATGGCCCCCAGGTACCAGTCGCGGCCACCACGTTCCTGCCGCGCAAAGGCCACATAGTCACCCACCTCTCCCGCCACTGCGATGCTCTGTTCCCAGTCGGTCGGTACATCCTTGATGAACTGGAACGCGTCCGGCCGGGACTCGTAATTTTCCGGCAGGTCCGCCGCCATCTGTATGGGACTGTAAATGGTTACGTAAAGCGCCAACTGCTTGGCCAATGTGGTCTGTACCCGTTGACTGGACTCCGGCCCCTGGAAAGTCAGGTTAAAAATACCCGGTGTAAAATCCATCGGGCCGGCCAAAAGACGGGTATAGGGAAGAATCACGGTGTGTTCGGGTGGATTTGGCGGCACACCCCAGGCGTTGAACTCCTGCCCGCGGGCGCCTTCGCGCGATAACCAGTTGGGATACGTGCGGCGCAGGCCAGTATCCTTGATCGGTTCGTGCGTATTAATGCTGATCTTGCGCTTTGCGGCCTCGGTGACTGAGCGCAGGTATTCCCCGGCCATGAACTGGCCGTCATGCCACTCGTAATGCGCCACACCCTGCGCATCGACGCGCTTTATATTGCCGCCATCCGCGACATAACCGGTCTTCACCTGGCTCACGCCCGCCGATTCATAAAGCTCGAAAGCGTCCGCCATCTGGTCCGCATAATGGGAAACGCTTCCCGCGGTCTCATGATGGCCAATCAGCCGGACACCCAGTTTTTTTCCATGTCCGGAAATGGCCTCAAGGTCAAAATCAGGATAGGGCTCGGTGAAGCTGAACAGATCGCCGTTATTGAACCAGTCACCGTCCCAGCCGACGTTCCATCCTTCCACCAGCACACCGTCAAAGCCGTGCTTGGCGGCGAAATCCATGTAGCGAATGGTTTCGGCAGTGGTCGCCCCGTGGATGGGCCCGCTGCCCCAGGTCCGGTCACGGATATGCATGGCCCACCAGATCCCCACGTATTTGCCGGGCTTGACCCATGAAACATCGCCCAGCTTGTTGGGCTCATTCAGGTTCAGGATCAGGCTGGAGTTGAGCAGGCCGGTGGCGTGTCCGGCGACCTGGATAGTCCGCCAGGGCGTTTGGAACGGCGCCGCGGTCTTGACACGGACGCCATCCGACCACGGCGTCAGGTTGGTCTGAAAGACATTTTCACGTCTCTGATCCAGAACGAAGCCCGCGTAGTCGACCAGCGCTGCCTCGTGGATACTGAGATGTGTTCCCATCGGGGTGCGGACCGTCATGGGAGTATGCGCGGTTTCTATTTCCCTGAGCCCGGTCGTGTTGTAAAGGTATTCATAACGATTGTAACGACGACCCGGAATCCACCAGGCCGTTGAACCTTCAGGCAGCTTGAACTCGGTCAATTCATCGACGATGTTGACCTGGTCGAAACCCGGTTGAGCCGGAACCTCGTATCGGAATCCCAGCCCGTCATCGAACACGCGCACACGGATATCGAGCCTGCGGCCAGCCGGGTCGGCAAATTGAAGCAACAGTTCTTCGTGCCGGTCCCGCACCAGGCGCCGCTCACCCCAGGGTTGCTCCCAGGTCTCGTCATGACTGGCCTTCGAGGTCCCGACCAATCTGAAGCCCTGGTCAAATGCTGCCTGGGTTTCGAACCTCAATCCGAGGCGTGAGTTATCCACCACGGTTTCGGTGTCACGGCTGACGGTGTAACGCGGCGAACCAGAAGGATCAATGGTCAGCCCAAACCGGATGGTTCCATCGGGCGAGGAAACGCTGGAGATCATTTCATCCTGCGGAGTTTCCGCGATCGCATGGGTCATGGCGCAGGCCAGGATCAAAATGCCGAGGATTCTCATTCCAGGGCCCCTGCATGAGTCGCAATCGCTGTCATCGGCGGAAGCACAATGCTCAAGAACCGGTCGCCCTCGACGATCAAATCAGCCCGCCCGCGCTCAGGCCCACTGTCGATTCCGAGGATTTCCCTGTAACGGCCCGGCAACAAACCCACGGAAACCCGCGCGGTTACCGTTGACGTTCCGGCGTTGATCGCCACAAACCCTCTGTCTCCAAGGCTGAACGCGATGGCTGCCGGGCTCAGGGTCGTCCAGTTCGTCACTGATTGACCGTCCGCCTGCTTACGAAATCCAACCATGGCCGCAATGGCTGGATCACGGTGTTCACAAACCCATTGGGCGTTGCACCGGCCATCTTCATTCACCGGCCGGGTTGATGGTGGTCCCTGGTCCGAATCACTGAAGCGATAACTCGACATGACCATGGGGTAGCCATAGGGCCAGGCCAGCATGAAAATATTGGCCAGGCGGTAAACATCCCATTCCCGGTGCGTAAGAATTTCACTTCCGCCGGCATGGCCGCGCTGCACATCGTGATTGTCTATGAATACAATGGCCTGCCCGGGCTGCATCCAGCCTTCCTGCGAGCCCAGTGATTTCAATCCGGTCAGGTCCGGTCCGGTAAATGCACGGTATAACTCCATGCCGTAATTGAATTCAGTCACATGGCCATAAGGTGCGTATTCTTCGCCCGTGATGGGCTCGTTGCCGCGGTCAATCACCTCCTGAACAACAAATGGATGCTCCTTGAGATTACCGAGAATGGCTGCGATGTCAGCCGGTTCCATATGCTTGGCCGCGTCAATCCTGAAACCAGCCACACCTGTATCCAGCAGGTCGTTTAGGTAGACCGCGATTTTTTTCTGCACCGCTTCATCAGAAGTATCCAGATCGGACAGCTCTGCCAATTCGCAATTCCGGACCTCCCAGGCATCCTGGTAATTTCTGATGTCGTCATCCCCGTAGCGGTCGCAATGATGAAAATCGTCATAGCTGTAAGGCACCGCGGGGTATTCATACCGTCCGTAGGCAGATCCGGCTACTCCCACGCCTTCCCCGACGCCGGACATGTGATTGATGACAGCATCCGCGTAAACATCGACGCCGGCCGCACGACAACGGCGCACCATGTCCTCGAATTGCGCCCGGGTGCCTCCGCGACTTTCCAGGCGATAGCTGACCGGTTGATACCGGGTCCACCATTGCTCGCCCGTGACATGTTCCTGTGCAGGAGACAACTGGACCGCGGCATACCCGGCAGGGCCAAGAAACGATTCACACTCGCGGGCAACATCCGGCCAGGCCCATTCGAACAGGTGCACGTAAGTACCGCCAGGCTGAGGGGCGGGATGCCGGACGGGAAATCGCATGTACGCCGCAAGGGCGAGCAAAACGAATACGACCACCGCAATCGTGTATCTGAACGTTTCCCTAAACGTCACGGGTTAATCTCGATGGCATGCGGAAATTTTCGGCCACTATGCTCAGGCGCCCTTACAGAACATCTTCAGGAATTCATCGTGGCTTGGGATCTTCGGCAACGGCTCCATTTTCAGTTTCCGGGTGTTCGTCAGCTTTTCCTGCAACTGCTGGTCACTGAGGCCGTCGGCGATCGGGTGGTAATCCTGCGGCATAACCCCTTGTCCCAGCATCACCTGAAGCCATGAAGGTTCAAGGAAAATATCCAGCTGATCCTGGAACAGGCTGCCGTTGGATCGGAACAATTCGATTTTTTGGATCAGACGTTCCGGCACATCCATATTGCGGGTATCCCGCCAGAACTGGCTGTCGTCCCGTTCATTCAGGTAATAGTGCATGATGATGAAATCCCGGATCAGTTCATACTCCCGCTTCGATTGCCGGTTGTATTCGTCCACCAGGCCGGCACTGACTCCGGCGTGCGGGAACAAATGAATCAGCCGGACAATGGCGGATTGGATCAGGTAAATACTGGTCGATTCCAGCGGCTCCAGGAAACCGCTCGACAAGCCGACTGCAACCACATTACGGTTCCACTGCCGGCGCGTGCGGCCGGTCCGGAACGGAATGATCCTCGGTTCGCCGGTGGCTTTCGATTCCAGGTTATTCAGCAGGATATTCGCCGCTTCATCGTCGCTGTAATGATTGCTGCTGTAAACCAGGCCGTTGCCATTGCGGTGCTGCAACGGTATCCGCCACTGCCAGCCGGCGGAATGGGCGATGGAACGGGTGTACGGCAACGTTTCTTCAAACCTTTCGGACGGCACCGCCATCGCGCGGTCACAGGGCAGCCAGTGGCCCCAGTCCTCGTAGCCGGTATTCAACTTCTTGTGTATGAGTAGACCCCGGATGCCGGAGCAGTCAATGAAGAAATCACCCTCGATGACTTTACCGTCCCTTAAAACGAGGGACTCGACATGGCCGTTTTCGGAGTGGATGTTGACCTGTTCGACCAGTCCTTCGGTTCTTTTCACACCGCGTTTTTCGCTGTACCTCCGCAAATAAGCACCGTACAGCGAGGCGTCGAAATGGTAGGCATATGGCATCTCCCACATCGGATCGCTGACCTGCAGCTTGGCGAACTTGCCGGCCTCGGCACAGAGATAATTCAGGTCGTAATCCCACAGGTTTGACTGGTGGCCTGCCTGCTGAGCCCTGGTCCAGAAATGATGAAAATGACAAAATGCCTGGCTTCGGCCCGGCGCACCAAAGGTGTGGTAATACTTTTCACCCTGGACCCGCCAGTTTTCAAAGCGGATGGCGAGTTTGATGGTTGATTTCGTTTCCCGCAAAAACTCGGCCTCATCAATTCCAAGCACGGCATTGACATGCTGGATCGGCGGAATGGTGGCTTCGCCCACGCCTACGATGCCGATTTCCTCTGATTCAACAAGCTCAATATCGACTACATCGCCGAAGACGCGTTTCAGAAGCGCGGCTGACATCCAACCTGCCGTTCCTCCGCCAACAACCACCAACTTGCTGATCTTATCTTTCATGTGCTTTTACCCACCTAAAAAAAAGCCCTGCCGGCAGTGCCAGCAGGGCCGGTGACCGAACCCAAATCAAGGTTACCAGAACTTATAAATGGCACTGAGCAAATAGTTGGCGCCGAAACTCTGGTATTGCGTAACCTCACGAAAATCGTCGTTGGTCTGGATCGTGTCTTCGTTCGACAGATTCTGGCCCTGCAAGGCGATGGACAATCCGCCCAGCCAATCTGTGCGCCCCGAGTATCCAAAATCATAACTGATCTGCGCGTCCCACAATGTCGCACCCTGGTCGGTTGTAGCTACCAGCGACAGGCTTTCACCACGGGTTTCGGACAGGAACTCGGATCGCTTGGTCATCGACACGCGGAAATCCCATCCACTAATCTCATAAAAAGCAATGAAGGAGTAATTCTCATCCGACATACCAGGGATGCGTGTGTCATCGTCCAGCGAGCCGTCGATGAAAGTCGCGGTGGCAATCAGGCCCAGCCCTTCCAGTTTGTCCCAAACCAGTCGAAACGGGAAGGTCGCCTGCAATTCCCAACCATGCATGGAGCCCGTCAAACCGTCTTCACGATAACTTACTACGCCATCAAAAGTCGCAGGGGTGACCGGGTTGCCGTTTTCATCGTCCACCTGGTGGTAACCGGGAATGTAGAACTCGCTGAAGTCCGCGACAAAAGTACCTGCCCTGTGCCAGTTAACCAGGTCCTTGTAGAAATAAGCCGCGGAAACAAAACCGTCATCGGCATAGTACCAGTCCCAGGCCAGGTCGAAGTTCTTCGATTCCAGCGGGCGCAAGGTCGGATTACCCGCGCTTCCGCTCCAGGCGCTTTGCTGCGGATCCGTCGAAGTCACGTTGGCCAGGTTAAAGAAGAAGGAAACCTGCTGGTTGGGTCGCATGTCATCCATGCGGGGCCGGCTGACCGTCTTCGTCAACGCGGTGCGAATGTAGTGGCCATTGTCAAAATCATAAATCGCATTCAGGCTCGGCAACCACTCGTTGTAATCATCGCCACCTTCCAGGGGAGTCGCCTGCACGTAGAGGTCCGGTCCGGTAACGGAACCATAACCGGTGGAACTCTGATCGACGTGCAGGTACTGCAGGCCGACGTTACCGTAAAGCATGCCGCCACCGAGGTTGGTGTCAAAGTCCAGCTTGGCAAAAAACGCGGTCAGCTTTTCACTGATGTCATAGGTATCGCCAAATCGTTTCGTTTCCAGTTGCTGGGCATCTGTCGCGATGTAATAACCATTGTCGAACATCGAAAGGCTGTCGTAAGCCACAACCCCGTTGATTCCGATGAAGTCCAGGCTGGACGTACCAACGCGGTACTCTTCCGGAATGACGCCATCGTTCGGCCAGGTGGGGGCAGTCAGGTAGAAGCCCTGGTTGTCCTTCGATTTCGAGCGATCTGAATAATTAACACCAAAGGTAATTTCCTTGAAGATGGAAAAATCCAGCGTGCGGGACGAGTCCAGGCGCAGAGTCGTCAGCTTTTCTTCGAAAATTGGCTGGTTTACGAAGCCGTCCTGTGCCTGTGGCGGGCCAATTTTCGAACCATCCGGCAGAATGACTTCAGCAAACTGCTGCACCGGCGCCATACCACCACCCCAGGCCTGGGGACCTGCGAGCCTGACCAGGTTGAAATCGGTCAGGTCAACCGGTGAGCCAAAATCGCTGAAGATGGCACCTTGAGGAGTCATGACCCAGGACCGCCCCGTAGCCGGTCCCTGGCTCATCAAGCCGGCGCGCCCAACCCCGGAATAGCTCTCAGCGTTGGTGATGGTCTTATCCACTTTGCTATGGGCCCCATCAAACCGGACGATCCATTCATCTCCGATTTGGTATTCGATATTCAGCCCAAACTCTTTCAGCTTGGCTTTTTTGCGTTCCGCATCGTTACGAACAACCGATTTGAAACCGCCATTGAGATCGGCCGCCGTGACAAAGCCGTTATCCACGCCGGTGACCGTGTAATCACCGGTTCCCCATTCGGCGAGACCTTCTTCGAGACCACGGAAGACTTTGTCTTCCTGAAAGTCGATGTAAAGCCCGTCGAGAGTGAACGTCAGGTCGTCATTTGGCGCCCACTGCAGCACACCGTTGAGGGTGTCACGCTTCAGCTTGGAAGACCTTACGAAAGAATCATGGCCGCCGAGAATCGTTTCATCGCCAGTGAGGGTGATGCCATTACCGGCTCTCGCTGGATTGACGTTCGGATACCCCCAACCACGGAACTGCTCGCTCCTGGCTGGGTGAGTCGGTGGTCGCGGCTGCCAGGAAAATGCCGACGGTGTCATCGGCGAACACGTCTGACCAGGCCAACGATGCCCGGTAACCGTTATCGTCATAATCCGGGTTGGCCGATTTCAGGTCATTCTGTTCATATGCGCCGTTGAGCACCAGGAATCTTTCCTCGTCCAGCGGCCGATAGGTCCTCAGGTCGATAACACCGCCAATACCCATGGTGGTCTGGGTGGCGTCAACCGATTTGTACACCACCATGCCGCTGATGAATTCAGCCGGATACAGGTCATACTCGACACCCCGGTTATCGCCCATGCCGAGCAATTCGCGGCCATTCATCGTAGTTCCGACGTAGTTTTCATTGAAGCCACGCACTGAAATACCGCTGGTGCGGCCGTTACGACGTTCACCGGAAACGCCGGGCATTCTGGCCAGGGACTCCGCGATACTCGAATCTGGCAGCTTACCGATGTCCTCGGCCGAAATGGCTTCGATGATGGAGGTGTTGTCCCGCTTCGTTTCGATGGAGTTAATCAGGCTGGCACGGAACCTCCCGGTGACAATGACCTCCTCCATGACGGTCTGTTCGGAATCCTTCGGGCCCTCTTCATCGATCGCGTCCTGGGCAAATGCCATACCGGGCAGAGCCAGCGCAATGGCCAGCGATAGTGCGCTGCGGCGCAGTGCCGGTGAGGGATTGTTTTCGTGTTGGGAAGATTTCGAAATTTTTCGACTGGCTGTGCGATTGGCCATTGCCTGTTTTCTCCAAGTTTTCAATTGGCTCTGTGTATCCCTGTGAGTATTTCTTTAATTGCCTGAACCCCAGGGGAATCAGCGACGGATGCTAACAACGCCTTTTAATTTTAGCAATGCATAATATAGAGACTTCGCCAGGTCAGAACGTGGTTTCAGCAATGAATACGTTTGCATAAAATGCATAAGTGTTATGATTTGCAAGGGGAAAATCAGAACGGTGGAAAATGGGTTCAGGCAAGACGACATCATTTGATATCGCCCATCGCGCAGGTGTGTCCCAGGCGACCGTATCCCGAGCCTTGCGCAACAGCCCATTGGTCAACCCCGAAACACGCAAGCGCGTGCAGGAAATTGCGCGGGAAATGCATTACAGCGTGGATCGCAGCGCGGCCGGTCTCCGTTCCCAGCAAAGCAAAACCATTGCGCTGCTGCTGTTTCAGGATCCCACTTCTGATGATTCGCAAATCAACCCGTTTTTTCTTTCCCTGCTGGGGAACATTGCGCGATCGGCGGCCGCTCTCGACCACGATGTGCTGCTTTCCTTTCAGCAACTGAGCGATGACTGGCTGCAGGAGTACCAGTTCAGCAACCGCGCCGACGGCATCATTTTACTGGGCTACGGAGACTACCGACGAATTTCAGCCAAGTTGATGCAATTGCATGATGATGGCGGACATTTCACCATCTTTGGCGCAACAACTCCTGAGCTCGAAGGTCATTCAGTGGGGTGCGATAACAAAAAGGGCGGTGAACTGGCGACCACGCACCTGGTCAGCCAGGGACGAACCCGGATTGCTTTTTTCGGTGAAGCGAGCGACGACTGCCCGGAATTCAAATTACGTTACGAAGGTTATCGCCAGGCACTGGACACAGCAGGGCTGCCCGCCCGGGATGAGCTTCACATTCAAACCAAAAACCAGGAAACATCAGGCTTTGAAGCCACCTCGAAGTTACTGCAAAGTGGTGTTGAGTTTGATGCTATTTTCGCCACTACCGACCTGATCGCTTTCGGTGTCCTGAAGTGCCTGCGAAAGTCTGGCGTAAACGTTCCCGGTGAGGTTTCGGTTGTGGGTTATGACGATCTTCCTGCGGCCTCCTACTTCAGTCCTTCACTCACCACGGTGAGGCAGGACACGCGCCTGGCTGCACATACATTGGTGCGAAACCTGCTCAACATGATCAATGGCGAACCGGTCATATCAGACCTTCTGCCCGTTTCATTGATCGTCCGCGGTTCCTGCGGAGGCCGGAAGACCTGAGGGTATTGAATTCGTATTCAACGAATCATCGCGCGACCCCGGCGGCAAAACCTTCTAATCTGCGACCATATGCATCCTTTTCAGAAAGCGAAAAGTAACACCTTCTTTGCGCTGCTCAGCCTGCCATCGACGGCCATGGGCTTCGCCCTGTCGATCCAGATTTCAGCACTCAGCTGGATTCTGACTACACAATACAAGCTCGATATACATGACGTCGGACTGGTCTGGGCGGCAGGGCCGCTGGCAGGCATCCTGGGACAGGTTATCATCGGAGTCATCAGCGACCGGGTATGGTTCTGGAACGGACGCAGACGCCCGTTCATCCTGGTGGGTGGCGTGCTTGCCGCGTTGATGCTGCTTGCCCTGCCCAACCTCGACGTCATTTCCAGTGGCCTGGGAGTTGGCGGAATTCTCGGGATCGCCATCGCGGTAGCCCTGACGCTGGATCTTGCCATTAATGTCAGTTTCAACCCGACCCGGTCGATCATCGCGGATGTCACGGACGCCGGCGATGAGCGCACCAAGGGCTATACCTGGATGCAGACCATCTCGGGCACCTTCGGGGTGCTGGCCTATGCTGTCGGGGCGGTATTCAACAACTACGTACTGATCTATGCCGGCGCCATCATCGTGCTGCTGTTCTCGATTGTACCCACGCTGTTCATTACCGAACCACGCAAGCTCGAACCGGAAGCGCCGGGGGAAACCACTGGCGAAGGGAACAGGTTTGGAACGGCGGATTCCTTCCTTGGCATGCTAGTCGCGATCCGCCCGCTTTGGGGTTTCCTGGTCTATGACATCTATGCCATGGGCCGCCGGATCATGGGACTTGAGCCGGCGAACTACTATGCCGAGATTGCTTGCGCGGTAGTCACCATCATGCTGGTTGCCCAGGCACTGATGGAGAAAGACCGGCGCCAGCCGGGAAGCCTGACTTCCTTCCGCAGGGTAATCGCTGCCCATTCATTCAGCTGGGTCGGGATCCAGACCACTTTTGTATTCCTGTTTGCCTATCTGCAACAGCAACTACCCGGCTTGACGAATATTGATCTGGGCAGGGTTGGCTCGATGAGCTTCCTGGTGCTGAATGCGGTCGGTGCTCTGTTACCGGCACTGGTCCTGATGCCGCTGGCCCACCGAATTGGCCGTATCAGGACACACGTGATCTGCCTGGTTTTCATGACGGCAGGCTACTTCGGCCTGTATTGGCTGGGTACAACCCCCCTTTACATTTACCTTTTGATGGCCGTCGTGGGAATTGGTTGGGCAGCCATGGTCAGCCTGCCGTTTGCGATCGTGTCGCAAAAGGTCAGCCAGGCCCGCATGGGACTTTACATGGGATTGTTTAATCTCTCGGTGGTTCTGCCGCAATTGGTAGTCAGCCTCGGCGTGGCGCTGATGATCAGCCGGGCACCGGACACCAATATCATTTTCCTGGTTTCAGCCGCCAGCCTGGCTGTGTCCGCAATCGCCTGGAGCTTTGTGCCAGAGGACAGTTAAACAGCCAGTTTCCCAGCCCCTGCTGGCGGTGGTAAAGTTCAGTTTATGCAATCCTTGCTTGCCCTTGTCGCTGTCGGTTTCGGCAGCATGCTTGGCGGTCTGAGCCGCTACGGCATGACGCTGGCCACCCAGAACATCTCCGCATTCAGCATTCCCTATGGAACCCTGCTGTCCAACGTGGCGGGCTGCCTGGTCATCGGCATGATTGCCGGTCTCAGCGGTAAAACCGAATTGATGTCCACCGAGATGCGGCTGCTGCTGGCAACTGGTTTCTGCGGCGGATTTACGACCATGTCCTCGTTTATTTACGAGATCGGGCAATTCGTTCAGGACAAGGAGTATTTTTTCGCTTCGACCTATTTTGTCGCCACGCTGGCGGGGGCCGGGATCGCGTTTGCGCTGGGATTGTTGATCATCGAATTTGCCACGAGGTGAGTCATGGAAATTAAAGGCCAGGCCGTGTTGCTGAGAATTTTCGTTGGCGAGAGCGACAAGATCGGACACCTGCCGCTCCACGAAGCCATCGTCAGGAATGCCCGGGACGCCGGTCTCGCAGGCGCTACTGTTCTCAAGGGAGTCCTGGGTTATGGCGCGACCCATCACATCCGGACCACCAAGATTCTTGATCTTTCCGCTGATCTTCCCATGGTGATCGAAATCGTCGATGAACAGTCGAAAGTCGAGGCGTTTCAGCCAACCTGCTCAGAACTGATCGAACAGGCCAATTGTGGCGGCCTGGTTACGCTCGAGAACATCCGGGTGATTCGTTACCGGCCGGGGAACAAGCTTTAGGCGCCCTGTAAAACACCTGACTTCGGTCGTTGTACGATATGAATCGACCGCTATAACATGGCTTGATAAGGTTTTTTTGAACAACAACCCGATTGTTGGTCGCGATGTAAGGAATCAGCCATGACGGACTCGGTCATTCACGAAAGTTTCACCCCCCAAAGAAAAGCCGCCAGCGAAGGAAATTTCTATCCTGAATCTACCAATGCCATTGGGCCGGGAATGAACGAGCGAATTCAGCGCCTTCGCAAGCTTAGCGTTGAAACCGAGCCCAGCCTCTCCATCGAACGGGCCCTGCACGAGACCGATTTCTATCAAGAGAACTACGGCAAACATTCCATGCCGGTATTGCGAGCGCTGAACTTTTTCAATCATTGCAAAAAGAAAACCATCTACATCGGCGACGATGAGTTGATCGTCGGCGAGCGCGGCCCCGGGCCAAAGTCGGTGCCTACTTTTCCGGAACTGACCTGCCACAGTGTTGAAGATTTTCAGATCCTCAATACGCGTGAGCAGCAGCGCTACGCCATCAGCGAAGAGGACATCGCCGCCTACGCCAGCCAGGTGATCCCGTATTGGCAAGGCAGAACCATTCGTGAACGGATTTTCAACCATGTGCCTGCCGAATGGCTCGCTGCCTATGAAGCCGGACTTTTCACAGAGTTCATGGAACAGAGAGCCGCCGGGCACACAGCGCTTGACGGACAGATTTATCGCAAGGGAATGCTCGATTACAAGAGGCAGATCGCCGCCGAAATCGCTGGCCTGGACTACCTCAACGACCCGGAAGCAACCGACCGCTTCGAAGAACTCACTGCGATGGATATCTCCTGCAATGCGGTGATTGCTTTCGCCGAACGCCATGCCGACCTGGCCAGACAAATGGCGGAAAAAGAAAGCAATCCGCAACGGGTCGCCGAGCTGATCAAGATCGCCGAAGTCTGCCGCTGGGTGCCAGCGAACAAGCCACGCAACTTCCATGAAGCCATCCAGATGTACTGGTTCGTTCACCTGGGCACCATCACCGAATTGAATGGCTGGGACGCCATGAACCCGGGGCACTTCGACCAGCACCTGGCGCCTTTCTACGAGGCGGAACTCGCGGCAGGCACTTTGGATCGTGAGCAGGCCAAGGAATTGCTTTGCTGTTTCTGGATCAAAGTGAATAACCACCCGGCGCCACCTAAGGTTGGCATAACCGCCCGCGAGAGCGGTACCTACAACGATTTCACCAACATCAACATCGGTGGCATCACCGGCGATGGCAAGGACGGTGTCAGCGAAGTCTCCTACATCATGCTCGATGTCATCAAGGAACTGCATATACTGCAGCCAGGCAACGCGGTTCATATCAGCAGCAAAACCCCTGACCGTTTCCTCCACGCCGCGTGCAAAGTAATCCGCCAGGGACATGGCTACCCCTCGGTTTTCAACCCGGATGTCTACGTGCTGGAGCTGCTCCGCCAGGGTAAATCATTAAAAGACGCCCGCGAGGGCGGCTGCAGTGGCTGTATCGAGGTTGGCGCCTTCGGCAAGGAGGCCTTTCTGCTCACCGGTTATCTCAATGTTCCGAAAATTCTCGAGATCACCCTGAATAACGGCATCGACCCGGTCACGGGTAAACGCGCAGGCATCGAGAGCGGTGATCCGCTCGGATTCACAAGCTATGAGCAACTCTATGATGCGTTTCTCAGCCAGCTCAATTTCATTGTTGACACCAAGATTCGGGTCAGCAACTACATCGACCGAATGTTCGCCAAGTATGCGCCGGCCCCCTTTCTCTCGGTAGTGGTCGAGGATTGCATCAGTACGGGGAAGGATTACTACAATGGCGGCCCGCGCTATAACACCAACTACATCCAGTGCACCGGCCTTGGAACCACCACGGACAGCCTGTCCGCGCTGAAGAAGCATGTTTTCGAACAGAAGAACTTCAGCATGGAAAGAATTCTTGATGCGGTTGCAAAGAACTTTGAAGGGGAAGAGTTCCTGCGCCAGACCGTTCTCAACAAAACACCCTTCTTCGGAAACAACGACGACTACGCGGACGATATCGCCCTGCAGATCTATTCCGATCTGCTCGCGGCCATCGACGGTAAGCCGAATGTCCGGGGTGAAGCCTTTCACCTGAACATGCTCTCCACCACTTGCCACGTGTACTTCGGAAAGGTCATGGGCGCCACCCCCAACGGCCGCCTGGCCGGAAAGTCGATCTCCGATGGCACTTCGCCTTCTCACGGCGCCGATACCCACGGTCCCTCTGCTGTGATCCATTCGCTGACCAAGCTGGATCACACCATGTCCGGCGGTACGTTGCTCAACCAGCGCTTCCTGCCCAGCCTGCTCAAGCGGGACGAGGATATCGTCAAGCTCGGCCAATTGATCCGCAGCTACTTCACGCTGGGCGGGCATCATATCCAGTTCAATATCGTTGACACCGCAACCCTGAAAGCCGCACAGAGATGCCCGGAAGATTACAGGGACCTGCTGGTGCGCATGGCTGGGTACAGTGATTATTTCAATGACATGAACGCAGATCTGCAACAGGAAGTCATTGAGCGTACGGAGAACGAAGCGTTTTGAGCAGGATGGAAAACCCGGAAGTGAACGGCACCCGAAGCGGCCTGGTTTTCGACATCAAGCGCTATGCCATCAGCGACGGTCCCGGTATCCGGGTGACCATCTTCCTCAAGGGTTGCCCACTATCCTGCCGCTGGTGCCACAATCCTGAAGGCATCTCCCCCAGTGTCCAAAAGATGTACACCCCGGGCAAGTGCATTGGTTGTGGCGAGTGCGTCAAAATCTGCCCGATGCAGGCTTGCAAACTAACACCAGACGGGATCGTTACAGACGACAGCCTTTGCATTAGCTGCGGGCAGTGCGCCCAGGCCTGTCCGGCGCTTGCAACTGAGATGTCGGGCCGGTATGAGTCGGTTGCCGATCTGCTGAAGGTGATAGAGAACGAACGCCCATTTTTCGATCAGTCGGGCGGCGGGGTGACATTCTCCGGCGGTGAACCACTTCTGTATCCAGAGTTTTTAAAAGAAATCCTGGATGCCTGTGGCCGGCTGAACATCCACCGCACTGTCGATACTTCCGGCCTGGCCAAAACCAGGAACCTTCTTGATGTGGCCAAGCGCACTGATCTGTTTCTTTACGATTTGAAATTGATGGATTCAAAGAAACACAAGGAATGGACCGGGGCTGGTAACCAACGGATTCTACAGAATCTGAAAGCCCTGGCGGAAACTGGGGCCGCGATTCAGATTCGCATACCCCTGATCAAGGGCGTCAATGCAGATGACGCTAACATCGAGGCAACGGCCACCTTTATCGCAGCGTTGCCGGGCCCCGAAAAAAAAATCAACCTGTTGCCTTTTCACAATGCAGCCGCCGGCAAATTCGCCAAACTGGGACAGGACTACAAACCCCGGCCGATGGCCGAACCCGGCAAAGAAGACCTGGCGAGGGTCATCGCACGTTTTGCTTCCCACGGCCTCACCGCAACCATAGGTGGCTAGCCCTGACCAACGATCAGTTGGAATCCCCTTCGCCGGTAATGGAGACCCGGCCCAGGTCTTCGCTTGCCGTTTCTGTCAGACCGGACTCCTGCAATACGAACGTCCTGCGCACTTTCTGTCCCGGGCAGCAGGCTGCATCATCGGGTCCGGCCTGGATCACTTCGAGAACCAACTGACCGTCGATGACTTCAGCCGTTTGAACTTTTACCCGGTCTCCCAGCGGCGCTGTTCCGGTGTTGGCCAGTGCACCGTCCGCGTCGCGGTCCATGACCGCGATGAAATCATAGGTGCCTGACCCGCCCGAACTGGTCCAGATCAACACCACGGCCTCGTCAACTCCATCCTTGTCAAGATCGCCATAAAGACTGAACTGCCTTGCCAGGCCCACGGATGGACGCGAGGCCCCGCCTTCGACGTAAGGTTCTCCCTGCCATTCGCCATCCACCAGGGTGACCGGCCCTTCTTCCACATCCAGGTACGTCGCGTTGAGCAACTCCGGTAATGAAGGGGGTGGCGCTGCCTGGTTCACCGCGGCATCCCTGTTTTCTGCCCGGCCGTCGCAGGCTGCGATGGCCAGCAGAAATAATGGCAGCGCCAGTTTCCGGTGCCATCCGGTTCCCGGGCGGCCGGTCACCATATGCTCCCCAGGGCGACGGTAATCGCCTCGCCACTGACCCCGCTGGATTCCTCCGAAGCCAGGAAAGCGATCACTTCAGCGACTTCCAGGGGCGTCACTACCCGGCCAGGGCGATACATTTTCTCCCGTTCAGCCCAGACTTCATCGACACTGATACCCCGCTTTTTTGCTTCTGCTTTAGCCGAATTTTCCGCCATCTCGGTGCGCACCCAGCCCGGCAGAACGGCGTTTGAAGTAATACCGTATTGGCCACAGTCCTGGGCGACCGAGCGCATCAGGCCCAGCAATCCGTGCTTTGAACTGGTGTAGGCCGAGCCAGCGTATTCCGCCACCTGCCCGGCCGTGGAACTGGTATAAACCAGGCGCCCGTAACCTTGTTCCACCATACCCGCCGTGACCAGGCGGGACAGGTGAAACGGCCCGTCCAGGTTGATCCGGATGGTTTCGTCCCACAGCTCCGGATCCTGCTCCCAGATCAGCCGTTCGTGGGCCGAGCCGATGCCGTGATTGCAGACGAATATCCCGATTGGCCCCAGCCTCGCAAGGGTCTGCTCCACGGCATGTGAACAACCCCGGGCGGTGCCCAGGTCGGCCACCGCGTAATCCAGCCCGAGGCTTGCCAGTTCATTTTCGCTGCGCGCCACCGCCATCACCCGTGCGCCCCTGGCTGCCAGCAATTCCGCCGCAGCCCGGCCTATCCCGCGGCCGGCCCCGGTAACCAATGCAACTCTTCCTTCCACTCCTGCCATGATTCACTCCAAATTGATTTTGCCTTGCCTGGTTCCTAGTAACCACGCTCAAAATCCACCCGGTATTTGAGCGCTTCATCTTGCATGTATCGCCGGTAATTTTCCCTGAAAATGGCGGCGATGTCCTTTGGACGACTACCACCGGAAATGTGCCCTGTCACGATCAGGCCCGGTGCGTTCCATAATGGGCTGTCCTGGGGCAAGGGTTCCTGCTGGAACACGTCCAGCACGGCACCCGCCAACTCGCCTGCACGGAGGGCATTGACCAGCGCCTGTTCATCCACCGTCGCGCCGCGCCCGACATTGACCAGGCAGCAGTGGTTTTTCATCGTCCGGAAAGCCCCTGCATCCAGCAGATGCCGTGTTCCGGGCGTATCCGGTAACACACAGACCACGTAGTCGGGTTCCGCCAGGAAACGGCCCAGTTGATCCGCGGCATACACCCGGTCAAATCCCGCCACCAGGACGCCACTGCGGCTGAAGCCGGTTATCGTTACGCCAAAAGGTTTCAGCGCACGGGCAAAGTAACTCCCGATGGAGCCTGTGCCCATAATCCCGATGGTCTTGCCCTGTAACGTTCCTGAATGCTCGTCCCACCAGCTGCGGTTCGCCTGGCGCCCCAGCCGTTCAAATATTCTCAATTCCCTGGCTAACAGGTAGCCCAGGACGTATTCAGCCATGTCCGGGCCGAAGGTATCCTTGACCCCGGTCAGCAGGTAATCCGTGCGCCCGGTGTTCAGAATGGGGGTGACACCGGCCCAGCTGGATTGCACCCAGCGAACTTCCGGCAGCTGGTCGATCACCTGCGCCACCAGGTCCGGTTGCCCGAGGATGACTTCCTGCCCGGAATACGCCTCGCGCGCGGCGCCTGCCGTTGTAACGGCCGTCAATACAACGCCTTCGTCTGACAGATCCTTTAACCAGGGGAGGTATTCCCCGGCATCGGAAGACAGGATCAGGACCGGCGGCATTTCGACCTTCATGGGTGCTCTCTGACAGACATTCTGGCGCGTGTTGTGCTCTGGAGTATCATTACACAGCCTGAGCCCTGTCGAGTGCAACTAAGGAACCTCTGAATGAGCATCAAGAACACGCGTATCGTACTGGCCAGCCGGCCCAAGGGGCTGCCGGTTCCTGAAAATTACCGGATCGAGAAAGAATCAGTGCCGAAACTCAGAAAAGGCCAGGCGCTGATCAAAGTGCTTTACCTGTCGCTTGACCCGTACATGCGCGGTCGGATGAGCGCGGAAAAATCCTATGCTGATCCGGTGCCGATCGGAGGGGTAATAACCGGAGAATCGGCCGGCGTGGTGATCAAGTCCAATTCCCTGCGGTTCCGGGAAGGCGATTATGTCTGCTGCCCGTCCGGTTGGCAGTCGTATTTCGTTGCCGATGAAAACGACCTGATGATCTATCCGGTTGATCCGTCACTGGTTCCGCTTTCAACCTACCTGGGTGTGTGCGGCATGCCGGGGCGCACGGCTTACTTTGGACTGTTGCGCGAAGCGAAACCCCGGGCAGGGGAAACACTGGTCGTCTCAGCCGCATCGGGCGCCGTCGGGTCCGTGGTCGGGCAGATTGGAAAGATGGAGCGTTTGCACGTGGTAGGCGTGGCCGGGGGAAAAGAAAAGTGCGCCTGGGTCAAGGACGAGCTTGGATTTGATGAATGCATCGACTACAAGGCGGAAAATCTGGATGAAGCGCTGGCCCGCGCCTGCCCCGGTGGCATTGATATCTACTTCGAATCGGTTGGCGGCGCGCTGTCTGAAGCGGTGGCGAAAAAATTAAACCCGGGCGCGCGCGTTCCGATTTGCGGTTACATTTCCAGCTATAACGCAAAGAAGATTGCCGAAACCCGCACACCTTTCCACATTTTTGGAGAGCTGGAAAACCCGCCATGGCACCGGTTCTTCCTGGTCTTCAACTACCTTTCGGAATACGAAGAGGCCAACCGGAAACTGGTGGAGTGGGTAGCCAGCGGTAAACTCAAGTACCGGGAAACCATCAAAAAGGGGCTGGAGAAAGCACCCGAATACTTCAACTGGCTGTTTGAAGGCCGGAATTTCGGCAAACTGATCGTCCAGGTTGCAAAGGACAAGCCCTGAGCTTTTGCGACATAGCTGTGACTTGATCTTACGGGTAGTAGCAGGCAAGTTCAGTCTGGTTGTCGCATTGCACCTCAAAGCGGAACAGAACACCCCATTTTTTTCATTTACAGTTTGTTCTCAGTTCGGCCAGGAACGGCTGTTAGGTCAGACCGGAAAATACCGGGCACCCGCTAATCGATATTCCGGAGCAAGCTATAAATCTCATTGACATCAACGGGACCATTCCACTCACCCCGAGCTCGTTGGTTCGCGAGTATGACGTTTATGGGTTTCAGCGCGAAAACGAGGTAGGGGTTCTGTAGTGAAATGCCGGGAAAGGATAGCTCCATTTCGGCCAGCAAGCGGGCCGCAGCTGCCTGTTCTCCAAGAACATACAGCAATGCAACTGCCTGTGGCATACGGTAAACACTTTTGTCGATAAATATTGTACGGTTTACCGCATCCAACGCTTCGGTCTTGTTACCGCTAGCCAGTGCGACGATTGAACGGTTCATCCACACACTTGCGCGCTCCAAGCCAGAAGCGAGTTTCCATGCGATATCAGTGTTTTTCACGGCTTCCTCATAGCGGCCATCCCCTAACAGGAAATAGGCATAGGTCAAACGCAGGTCGACCGCCAGTGGATTGGTCTCGATTGCCTGGCTGAAGACAGCGCGGGCTTCGTCCGGCTGCCCGACAACTGCCGCCAGATAACCCAGGCAACCACAGGCTGCCGCGAAAGCCGGGTTGAGTTCGTTGGATTTGCGAAAGTACTTGATGATGGGGTACAAATCATCGATTCCAGAACCGCAGCAGCGACTTTCGAGACCAATTCATCGGCAAGGTCAAATAATTCGTCTTTGCCGGCGTCGCGCTCGAATCGATCCGCCCAAACCTGATTGCCCCCCACATGGGACAAAGTGGCCAAAACCCGGATACCACTGTCAACTGTGGTGATACTTCCTTCGACTTGGTATGAAGCCCCGACACGTTTCGCGAATTCGTCAGTGCTCAACCCAGCTCCTTTATATTCCAGGGTTGCATTGTGGGAGACGACTGGAAAGCTTTTGTAGCGTTGCAAACCCGTAATCAGTTCATTTGTGATTCCAAAGGACAGATAGTCCTGGCTGTCATCGCCGCTGGTGTTTGTAAATGGAAGCACAACCACGGAGGGCCGGGCGAGAATCGTCTGGATCGGAATTTGGGAATCATCATCCACCCGGTCCCTGAACACGACCAGATAAACTACCGCCATGACCAGGGCGCCGATGATCACATAATTCAACTTGTGGCCAGTTTGCCGGGCGACAGATGCCGATTCGGCAATATCCGCCTCTTTCCTGATGCCATCCGGTGTAAGTTCATAAGCCCAGGCGAGAAGCAGGGCCAGTGGGAAGCCGATCGCGAGCAAGAGCAGGATGAGGTGAAATACCCAGGCCGGCATCTGGACGTTATTCAGGACGACGTCAGCCACTTGCATGATGAGCCACGCAACAACTACGTAGGCAGCGCCTACTCGAAAGACATTACGGCGTTTGAGCTCTTCGAAAAAGGACATTGAAGTAATTTCCCATCCAAGCTACTCCACAGAGAGTACTCCTTTTGCGCAAAAAAGGGTTAGTTAAGGGAGTAATTGGCAAGTACGCAAAGGGCTCCTTTGGATCCAAGCCGCCCTGATCACCTTTAAAGCGATCTGTTCCCGTGTTGGGTGACAAGCAGAATTTCTCTGACCGCGAATTGCTTTATCGACCAGTTGAAACCGCCGCCAAAAGCGGAACTTCGAACCGCACAAACACACCAAAAAACAGAACATTCCGGAGAGTGAGAGCACTGACGCACACAGTCCCAACATGCCCAATCCGAAAAAAATGACCTTGCCTACAGTCGACTACATTCCCAAACCGAGCCATGAAAAGCCATTCTACGAAGCCCGGATAATCGATTTGGACAGCTTTCGGCTCACTTGCGATCCCCAACAGGCAGACCCACCCGGCGCAGGATGTTCATCGAATCGGGGATCGCCCCGCAGTGACTCGAAGCGTGGAAAGGAGTTCATGAAAACCAGCCAGCCGTCGCGTTCCGTAATGGCCTGTTCCAGCCAAGTCAATGCTTCGTCAGTCCGCCCGAGTCCCTGATAAACACAGGCAATCAGCACCGGAGAAACATAGCCGCGGCCTGGAGATTCCCGGCGAGCCTCGAGCCCTGCAAGGATCTCAAGGGCCTTTGCTTCATCTCCTGACTTTGCATAGGCGTAGGCCTGAATGGCCAGCGGCGAGGGCATTCCACCGGAGTACTCAACCGATTGGCCCAATTCCCCGATCGCTTCTTCGAATCGCCCGTGGAGCATATGGATGACGCCCAGATTCCAGTGGGCGGCCGCGAAACCCGGATCCATGGCAAGCATTTCCTGGTCCATCTGTATCGCTTCGGCGAACATTCCCTGGTCCACATAAGTGAAGGCGACAAGATTCATGATCGGGAGCGACAAGGGATCCAGGGAAAGGGCGTGCAGGGCTGAGTCGAGTGCCAGCGAGGAACCCATCACTGTCAGGTATTCGGCGTAGGCCCAATGGGCCAGGGATGAGTTCGGGCTCAGTTCCAGTGCCCGCGCCAGATCGTCACGGGCACGATCCCAGTCCCATTCGTAAATCAGCCAGGCCATACCCCGTACGACGAGCGCCTCCGATGATTCAGGATCCAGTGCAAGAGCGGCTTCGGCTTCCATGATGGAAAGGGGAAAAGCCTGCCGTGGCGGCATGATTCCAAAAAAGCCCGAAAAACTGTAGGCAATTGCCAATCCGGCATGCGGGGGTGCGTAGCCGGGGTCGACAGCGATCGCTTTTTGGAATGCTTCGATGCTCTGCTGGAATCCGCCAGTGTTCAGACGCGCCCAGTAATAGCGGCCTTTCAGATAGAGCTCGTAGGCTTCGGGGTTGACCGAAGTATCCACGCTGGCTTGCTTGTCGTCTTGTGGCGTGAGTTGGATTTCGAGCGCGCCGATTATGGCCCGGGAAATTGTCTCCTGGAGGGCCAGCACGCTATTCAATTCGTAGTCATAGGATTCAGACCAGAGATGAAAACCATCTTCCACGCTGATGAGCTGGGCCGTAACCCGAATGCGATTCTGTTCCCGCCGGACACTGCCCTCCAGCACGGTCCTGACATTCAACTGTTCACCGATGTCACGAATGTCCCGGTTTGTTCCCTTGAAAGCAAACGCGGAGGTGCGGGCGGTAACATGCAATCCGTTGACTTTCGCCAGTGCCCCAATCAGTTCTTCGGTAAGGCCATCGCTGAAATACTCGTCGTCAATGTCCGGGCTCATGTTCGCAAACGGCAGCACCGCAATCGACTTGTCGGGCAAAGCCGTTTCTTTTTGCAGCTCCAGGGCATGCTCAGCTCCGGTTCGGGCCGCCGTCTCTGCTATTTTCGCAACTCGCTGGGGCTCAAGTACAAACTTGTCAAAGGCGAAGTAACCCAGCGCCAATGCCAGTAACACGATTATGATGCGATCCAGCTTCTTACCCGTCTGGTGGGTGGGCTCAGCAGACCGGTCGATATCCTTTTCGAGCCTGAGACCCTCGGGTGTCAGTTCGTAAACCCAGGAAAAGACCAGTATCAGCGGAAAACCGATGGACAGCAGCGTCACAACCAAACGGACCGAACCATCAGAAAGGCCGTAGATCGGAAAGAGTGTTTGCGCGATCTCAATGAGCAGCCAGGCGCCGGACAGGTAGGCGACAGCAACACGAAAAACGTTGCGTCGTTTGAGTTCCTGAACAATGGACATCAAAAATTTCCCCGCCATGTGCTGGTTAAAAGCCTACGCCTTTCGGTGGGCCGAGGCCAGCCAGAGCTCGTCGTAAAAGCACTGTCTGAATGACTGCTTCGTAGTAAGCGGAGATTGTTGGGAATCAGAGACTGAGTTCTGCTTTCCGCCCTCAAGCAGAATCAAAATCAGTGCCGATTTCAGAGTCCAGATGTTCGACTAACGACCAGAAGGAGTCTTTCGGGTAAACCAACATTGGTCACGAATGTGCCAGCCTGGTCACTTCACGCCGTGCATCAAGCGCTGGATCAACGGCGCGATCAGGAACAGCACGACGCCAGAACCGACCAGCGCCCAGAAGCCGAAGGTATAGCCCGAAAGCGCCGAAGTCGTGGTCATGCCGGTCTCGCCGCTGACCACGCCGGCGAAGATGCCAGAGAGATTGTTGCCGATGCCGGTGGAAAGGAACCAGCCACCCATGCCAAGACCGACCAGGCGCACCGGGGCCAGCTTGGTCACCATCGACAGGCCGATCGGCGACAAACAAAGCTCGCCGACCACTTGAATGATGTACACGGCGATCAGGGTCCAGAACGGGATCTTGCCCGCGTCACTCACCAGGCTGGTCAGCGCGAACATCAACAACAGGAAAGCCAGACCATTGAACAGCAAGCCGAGACCGAACTTGCGCGGAATCGAGGGGTTCACATTGCGCTTCGCCATCCACACCCAGAGCCAGGCAGCGACGGGCGCGAGCAAGATGACCGCGAGCGCTGATACTGACTGAAACCAGGCGGTTGGGAAGATGAAGTCACCCAGGACCCGGTTGACAATCTGGTCCGCGAGGAATGTGAACGAGTTGCCGGCCTGTTCGTAGAACATCCAGAACAGGATATTGAAGGCAAAGATGATCAGCATCGCAATGGTCCTGTCGCGGGCCACCGCGCCAGTGCGAATACCCTCGATCATCAGCATCGTGGCGAGACCCACGAACAAAGCTGTCAGCACGTACTGTAGGGCTTCGGCGCCGAGCGTAAGCAGCCCGTAGACCAGCGGGATCACACATAACGCGCCGATCACCACGTAGGCCGCCCGTTGACGACCCGGAGCTTCCTCCGGCGGCCTGCCGATGTTCTGCAACTGGCGCCGACCGAAGTAGAACCACACCATGCTGATCAACATGCCAATCCCGGACGCGCCGAATACGTACTTATAGGCGGGTGCGGCGTCGGTGCCAAACAGCGAGGTCGCCAGCCAGCCGGTAATGATCGGTGCGATGAACGCACCCATGTTGATGCCCATGTAAAAAATCGTGAAGCCAGAGTCGCGGCGCTCATCGGCTATCGAGTACAGCTTGCCAACCATGGTCGAGATGTTCGGTTTGAACATGCCGTTACCGACAATGATCGTAGCGAGACCGAACTTGAACAACATCGGGTCCGGCAGCATGATCATGAACAGACCGGCGGCCATGAACACTGCCCCAATCAGAATCGCGCGTTGGTAACCGATGATCTTGTCGGCGACGTAGCCACCGAAGATCGCGCCGGCATAGACCAGCGCGAGATAGGAGCCGTAGGTGAGGTTGGCGTCGGCCTGTCCGGACTGATTACCATCGTAGAACTGGGCCACGATGTAGAGCACCAGGGCCCAGCGAATGCCGTAGAACGCGAAACGCTCCCAGAATTCCGACATGAACAACATCCAGAGCGGGCCAGGGTGGCCCATGACCTGCCTGAACTCAGGGATCGAGTGCCGGTCTGGCGAGTTCATGGCTTCGCTCATGCGATGTCTCCGGATGCTGTTGGAAAGAGCCCGTTTGATGTAACTGCCGTGTACGGCTGTGTCAAAGCGAGGACAGAAAGATTAAACGCGCTTTCCCTGGAAAGCAAAGCCTTCTATAAAACTTTTTCCCGAACGATGCTTTGCCACAGTTAATGCAGCAATTCACACCTGGGTGTCCAACCACAGGAATCTCTGCTGAAAAGCGTGGGGGCGAGCGCTACGCCTCAAATGGTAATACGTCGCATTACCACTTCTGATAGTCTTAATTCATAGCCAAATTCAATCAGGGAAAATACAACATTGAAACAAGATGGTTTCCTGGACTATGTTCACAGCTTTCGCGGTTTTGCAATTCTTAACATAGTTGCCATCCATGCCTTTGCCGTTGCAATTAGCCTACCGGTAAATTTTCAGGCTGATCCGTCTGCACCGATGTATGTATTCAACGAAATGCTGTTTCACGACAGTACTTTGTATTTTGCATTGATCTCAGGCCTGCTGTTCTCATCTATCCTGAGACCACGTGGATACCGTCGATTTTACCAATCCAAAATGTTTTACGTCTTAAGTCCTTATGTTTTCTGCACGGTGGTTTTTTCGGTATTGCGCTGGAATACTGATGAAACAGGCCTGCTGGCTTTGTCACCCGACATACGAGACTACCTGGCGTCAATTCTGCCAAATTTATTGTCCGGAGAAGCGCAGTTCACCTATTGGTATATTCCGGTGCTGCTTTTTATGTTCGCGATCACACCATTATTAAATGTATTTACACGGGCAAAATCGTGGGCGGCCATTCCTGCCTGGATAATTATGCTTTTACCATTGGTGTTTTCGCGCCCCGAGTTCGAAGAGGGTATTAACCAGGTCAACGCCGGCACATTGATTTACTTCACCGGGGCATACACCCTGGGCCTTTATCTTGGTAACGAACTGGAGGCGCGCCTGGATGTGATCGGCAGGTACCGTAATCCCCTGCTTGCAATGGCCATTACGAGCTCGGTGGTGCTTACCATACTTGGTTTTACCGGGATCAACCGGTTCGGTTTCTTTTCCTTGCAGGAGTCGATTTTCTATGTTCAAAAACTTTGCATTGCAGCCCTTGTCCTGTTGTGGTTGAGGAGTCTCGGGGAGAATCAACCGCGCTGGATAAACTCTTTCGCCAATGAGGCCTTCAGCATTTACTTTCTACATATCTTTTTTATATTGTTGCTGGCTGAGTTTCTCTGGATACCCCTGCACAACACTGAATATCAACCCTTGTCGATCTATCTGAGCGGGCCGATCTATTTCGCCTTTTCGCTGGTCATGAGCATGCTCGTTGTAAATCTGGCGCGAATGTTGGTTGGGAAGCGTTCACGTCTGTTGATTGGCAGTTGATGAGTTAGACTGCAGTCTCCAGCCATCCTCGCAGCCCAAAACCGTGTTCAGAAAAAACAATTTGCAAAATGTCTATTAGAAATTACAGGATTTATGCCCTGGCGATGTGGATTCCCGCGCTCCTGTCAGTGCCGGGGTTGCTGCATGCAGCGCAGGAAGAAACCTACGACTACTTCGCGGCTGACCGTCAGATAATCCGCAACGGTGTGCAGGCTGTTTTGACCTGTAACGGCCTGTTCACTTCGCACCGGACGCTGGAGCAGGTATTTGAACAGGAACTGGCTTACATGGTCAGGTTCGGCGGCCGGGTCGGCACTGCGCAGGGCGGAGAGTACCGGGTAGACAAAGCCGGAGCATTTGTCACGGTCGGTGGGGCGAATGAAGGACCGGTCATGACGGCCGCCTTCCGGGAAGGCATCGGATGCATCATCCTGGCGCCTGACCAGGGATCGTATGACATCCCTGCTTTGCCTCGTTTCGATACGCCGCCGCTGGCCGGTAAGGCTGCTCAAATACCCTGGCCGGATGGCGACAGAGTGGACGACAAACCGCTGCACGAAGGAGTTGACGACGTTGCTCTTCAAGCAGCATCCGACTGGGCTTTTGAGCGTGAGTCACCGGAACAGGTAACGATCAGCCTGCTCGTTTTGCGCCACGGCGAAATCATCCTTGAACGCTACGCAGCAGGCGTGGACAGGGACACGCGAACCCGAACCTGGTCAACCGCCAAGAGCATTGCCGTCACCCTGATCGGCATGTTGGTGGACGAAGGCAGGATGTCACTGGATGACCCCCTGGATCTGGACTGGCTGCCCGCGGTTGCTGCAGACAACAGTGATCCGCGCAATGCGATCACGCTTCGGCACGTGCTTAACATGTCCTCGGGCCTCTACCCGGTAGACAGTTTCGACATGGAGTACGCCACGGGCTCCGGGCTTTCTTACTGGGCGGGTGCAAGTTCGGTGCAAGGTGCATTGCGCCGTGGCGCCATCCGGCAACCCGGCACGTTCTGGGATTATGAAAACTACGACACCCTGCTGGCCGTATATGCGATGAAAAAAGTGCTCGGCGATGAATATCACGCATTTCCGCGGAAGGCCTTGCTGGATCGAATCGGCATGCGCAGCACCCTGGTCAGCACTGACCGCTTTGGCGACTTCATCTTCAGCAGCCAGATCTATACCAACGCCAGGGACCTGGCGCGCTTTGGCCTGCTTTACCTGCAAGGCGGTAAATGGAATGGCGAGCGTCTGCTCTCCGAAGACTGGATCGATTTCGTCCGCACACCAGCGCCTGCAACGGCGACAACCGGGAATTTTTACGGTGGCCAGTGGTGGCTGGTGCCTGATGACCGCAACGACGTGCCCAAAGATGCCTACGCAACCTGGGGTAACCGCGGGCAGCATGTCATTGTCGTTCCTTCACACGATGTGGTTATTGTAAGACGCGGACTGGATTATGGCAGTCAGGGATTCGACCCCTGGGACCTGACACGGGAGGTGCTTAAGGCGATTAAACCGGATTCTATCGATATGAATTAATCGTTCATCGGGCCCTGGACACAGCTCAGCCCCGGGTTTCGGTGAAGAATCGTTCACAGGTCCCCTCAGCAGGTTGCCAGACGGCCGCATAAGGATTGTCTTTACACACAACGGTGAGAAACCTGTCTCGCTCGCGGGCCTGGCGGGCCTTCTGGCCCTCACGTATAGGGACAAAACCTGGATCGTCATATAGCGGTTGCAGGTAATCTTCTCCGAGCAGAATGAAATGCCCGTTTTCCGCCGCCTTGGCAATCAATGCCAGGCCCTTTTCGCGTTCGCCACCCAGGTAAGCTGCAAGGCCCTCTTCAAAGTCAACGCTCATGAGCAGTGGACTGGTCCTGGTCATACCGGCCTCACGTAAACGGCGCACGTTGTCCCTTATTGCCGCCAGCAGTTCGCCAACTCCTTCCTCTTCACCGGCATCACTGCGAATGGTGATCAATGCTGCTGCGTTCTCGACTCGAAACCGGTAGCAGCACGTGATCCGTTCACCGCTTCTTTTCCACTCCTCCTCCAGAACGGGCCCGGCTCGGGCGTAATCACCGGAACCGGCAAAAGCTAACCCCAGATCCTGAAAAGCAACCGAATTAACCTGGTCTTCCGTAAAGCGTGCCTCAACGGCCGCAGCCGCATCTGCGGGTCTACCCATTATCCGCAGTACACCGAAGTGGGACGCCCCGGCAAGAGTAAGGGCTTCTTCTTCAAGGTCGATGATAGCCAACAGCATGGCCAGGACAGTTTGTGAACTTGCCGACGTATCTCCGATTCGCAGAACATCCAGGCGCCCCAGGGCCTCATTCGCCCATTGACCGCCAAGGGACATCCGCTCAGCACGGCCTTGCGCATACCAATCAGGAGCCATCGTGGCAATTTTTTCAAGCTCCTGGTCGAACTCGGCGAACCGCTCTCTGTTGAGCAGCGACTGGATGTAGTTAGAACGGATCGTGATCGACAGCGGATCGAGTTGTAAAGCCGTCTTCGTTAGGGCAAAGCTTTCAGTATACCGTCCGAGATTTTTACCAAGAATGATAGCCATCCAATGGTAAACAATCGCATAGTTGGGATTGAGATGGATGGCCTGCTCGTATTGCGCCAGGGCTGCTTCCCAATTCGTATGGTAGGCCAGGATCATACCGGTGGCGGCGTGGGATTCGGCGAGGTTTGGATCGAGTGCCATGGCCCGCTCAGCATGGGGGCCTGCTCTGGAAAGGGCTTCGGAGCGGGGTACATCGCCGAGGTATCCCTCATTCAGGAAAAGGGTAGCAATGGCCAGTTCCGCATGCGCACGCGCATAATCAGGGGCGATCTCAATCGCCTTTTCGAACTCCCGAACTGCACCCTCAACAGTTGCCCGCGTACGCTGGACCAGCAGATACCGGCCCCGCAGGTAGGCATCATGGGCATCGGTGCTTGCTGCTGCAACCAATTGAGGCGCCATCTCGACCGCGACCCCCAGATGCTGCTTCAGGGCACCAACAATGGCCGCCGAAATCTCGTCCTGCACCGCGAATATGTCCTTGAGTTCACGGTCATAGGTCTCCGACCACAGGTGGGTGTCGGAGCGCGCCTCAATCAACTGCGCACTGATACGTACCCGGTCACCGGACTTACGTACCGAACCTTCAAGGACAAGTGCGACATTCAGTTTTTTCGCCACTGTGGGAATGTCGATGTCCTTGCCCTTGTAGGTAAATGCCGAGGAACGTGAAATCACCCGCATTTCCGGAATATTTGATAGCAAGCCAAGCAGTTCTTCAGAGATGCCATCGGAGAAGTATTCCTGTTCCGGGTCAGAACTCATATTCACAAACGGCAAAACCGCTATGGACAGATCACCGTAGGACTCCACCAGTGCTTCCGAGCGGGCCTGCCGGGCCGTCTCCTCGGTGATGTTGGCGATTCTTACAGACTCCAGCACGAACTTGTCGAAAGCGAAGTACGCCAGGACCAGGGCCAGTCCGACCAGGATAATACGGCGCAGTTTCTTACCTGTGGCCCGGGTATGTGAGTGCTCGCGAACAACATCCGTATCTCTCTTCAGCTCTTCCGGAAGTCGTTCAACTAATGCGTTTATTGCGTAACCCCGGCCACGGATCACGCGGATCAGCGGGTCTGGTCGTTCACCATCCGCCAAAGATTCCCGCAAAAGCGTAATACGCTTTTTGACGGTTTCGGGTTCGATGACCAGGCCCTGCCAAACCTCGTTCATCAATTGCTGCTTACTAACGACTTCAGGTGCGTGACGCAGCAAGACGACCAACACATCAAATGACAGTTCCGTAAGATGAACTTCCTCGTCACCCCGAAACACGCGGCGCGTATCGACTTCGACCAGCAGGTCGCCAACGCTGTATCGCTCAGCAATCACTACTTCTTCAAAGGTTGAAGAATGGGACAGCATGGATATCTTTCTCGTACCCAAGTAATTGTTTCATAGTACATGTAAGTGGCTGTTCCCAAAAGCTTACCTCGATATTCACCAAAGCTTCCCCGCAACGAATGCTGACGGTACTGATAATGAACAGGCGAATAATGGCTTTCATTTCGAAGAAAGCCCGTTCGGTCAAATGACATTCCATGACTGAGGAGAAAGATATGTCTAAATTTATTGAAAACACATTCAGCAAAATCGGAAGAACAGCAACTGAATTCCGTTGTCTACTGCTGCTTCTGCTGCCTATGATGATTTGTTCATTTTCAGTCCATGCCGAATACAGTTTTCAGGTAGTTATACCCCCCGAAGCAGATTACGCCCAGGCTTCCGGCATCAATAATGCTGGAAAGGTCGTTGGTAACACTGAATTTGGAGAGGGCCCCAGTTTCATGTACGACATGAAGAGAGGCGAGTATACGGTCATTGATGAGATGGTCGTTTATGAAATCAGTAATTCCGGTGTGATGGTAGGGCGTGTTGGTGATGGCGTTTGCGCCATACGTGACAAAGGCGGCAATATCACGACTTTCTCACCACCTTCCATGACCGACGACTCTGGATGCGAGGCAAGAGGGGTGAACCCGGACGGCCAGGTTAGCGGATATGAAATAGATGAATTCGGTAACTGGTTAGGTTTTATTTATGACTCTGAATACGATACGTATGAAGAGTTTCTTCCCTCTTGGGGGACCCTTGCTAACGCGATCAACGCGCAAGGTCAGAACGTCGGAAGCGTCTACTTATTTGCTGATGAAGCCTACCCGGGCTCCCCTGAGGGTTTTTATGGCTATCTGCGCCAGGAAGACGGTTCTGTTAAGTATTTTGCGATTAATCAAAGCTATCCGGGTGAAACCAGGGCTCGTGGAATCTCGGAAAACGGGCTGGTAACGGGGTGGTATCTCGACCCTGAAACATTTGAGTACAAGGCTTACGTCACGACTCTTTCAAAGGGCACTGGATTCGAGGCTATTACGCTTACTGATGACCAAATGCTGTATCAAAAACCTTGTGATTCCAATATTCCGCCACCACCAGAACCAGATTGGGTTTTATACACCGATATGACTACATCACAGATCCGCAATGATGGAGTTATCGTTGGCATGTGTTCGGATTATTATGTTGACGAAGACACTTGGGACTGGGTTGAATATCACTATGGCTTCATCGCCACTCCGATGAAGTAAAATCTATGGTAACGGGTGCAATTTTAAGCCAGCCCTCACCCCATGGAAAACCCCGCTTCGGCGGGGTTTTCTGCAGCAGTCTATAGCCGCTGTTGGCAATCAGTTTGACCATCGCTGATAGCCAGGCAACGTTTCCAATGTTTTCTGAAGAAGCGAACACCTTCTGTTTCGTCTTTCAGACTGGACATCCTTTTAGATCCGCGTGCCTGAGGGGGAGTTGCGGCATCAATTGGTTCTCAGTTCGGCCAGGAGCGTTCGTCGTTGACTCATGCAGAGCTTGGGTTCGATTCCCCGCAGGCGGTCAAGAAATCGCCGAAAAACTGTCGAAATGCCTAGAAAGATGGTTGACAATTCATGAGCAGGATCCCACAAATATCAACGGGTGATGCATTGTGGCGCACACAACGCTTAAAACAAGTTACACCGCTTTAACCGACAGGTTAAACCGCTTTCCACAGGGGGCACCGCCATCCGATCTGCTGTTTCGGATCTTATCCATGCTGTTCAGTGTAGAAGAAGCCGGCCTGGTTTCTCTGATGCCCATCAAGCCTTTTACGGCAAAAAAAGCCAGCCGAATCTGGAAGAAGAGCCTGGCTGAAACCCAAAATATTCTGGATGAGCTGGCGGGCAGGGCCATCCTGTTGGATATCGAGCAAAACAGTGAATCGGTATATGTGTTGCCCCCACCTATGGCCGGTTTTTTCGAGTTCTCACTGATGCGCGTGCGCAACGATATCGATCAGAAAGTGCTTGGCGAACTTTTTTATCAGTACCTGAACGTGGAAGAGGACTTTATCCGGGAGCTGTTCACCCGGGGCGAAACACAGCTGGGTCGGACCTTTGTTCATGAGCCGGCGCTGTCGGATGAAAATGCACTGCATGTACTGGACTATGAACGAGTCAGCGAGGTGATCGAGACAGCCAGTCACATCGGCGTCGGGCGCTGTTATTGCCGACACAAGATGGAACACGTTGGCAAAGCCTGTTCCGCACCACAAGACATTTGCATGACCTTCAACATCACCGCGGCCTCGCTGACGAAGCACGGCACGGCGCGTGCGGTTGACAAGCACGAATGCCATGACCTGCTGCAGCAGGCCTATGAGCACAATCTGGTGCAGTTTGGTGAAAACGTGCGTGAGCAGGTGGCTTTTATTTGTAATTGCTGTGGTTGCTGTTGTGAGGCAATGATCGCCGCACGCCGTTTCGCAATTCTCAACCCGGTGCATACCACCAACTTCATCCCGGTCATCGATGAGGAAAATTGCAATGGCTGCAGCAAATGCGTCAATGTCTGCCCGGTAGAAGCGATGACCCTGGTTTCGGCCAATGATCCGCAGAAGCCCCGAATGAAAGTGGCGCGGTTGAATGACGAGCTGTGTTTGGGTTGTGGAGTGTGTATACGAAGCTGTAATAAAAACAGCCTCTCCCTGGAATCACGGGCCAAGCGCGTTCTGACACCGTTGAACGGAACGCACCGGGCAGTGGTAATGGCCATTGAACGCGGAAAATTACAGAACCTGATTTTTGATAATCAGGCCCTGTGGAGCCATCGCGCCATGGCCGGAGTGCTTGGAGTGATCTTGAAGCTCCCGCCGATCAAGCAGGTATTGGCGAGTAAGCAGCTGAAATCCCGCTACCTGGAAACGCTGATCGATTATGTAGAGCATTAACCGATACCGGCCAGAAGCGGAGACATGGCACTTAATTCCCGGCCTTTTTGGCTAAAGAAAATTTACCGTTCTACGAAATTAAAATCTGCTGGTCCGCTCTGACGCCAGGCGGACCTCATTCTATGCTGACAGGGCAGACTTGAGTTCTGCCAGGAGTGGAACTTCGACTAACCCCGGTACTCTTTCTGGGATAGTTGTACCGTAATCCCATCGGGGTCTTTGAAATAGAGTTCAGGCCGGTCCTCCCGGATGACAGGCGTCACGCCAACCAGCTTCAATTTTTCGGCCGCCTCTTCAATCACATAGTTATCCACACCTATGCAGAAGTGGTCTATGCGACCAGGATTTTTGAGCGGATAGAGTCCCAGGAAGCTATCACCGGCACCCATGTTAATTCCCGCCCCTACCACGGGACTCGCAGGTTGACGGGATACCACGCTCATATTCAGGACCGATGCATAAAACTCCCTCGATCGCTCCGGATCGGATACAGCCAGCGTAACGTGATTCAAAGAATTTGCATCGAGCTGCCCCGCTTGCGCCTGAGCAATGGTTGGCGATACTGCCAATAACATGAGCGATTGAATAAAACCCCGCCGATCTATGGCCTTGTTCTCAAACAGGGTAACCAGTTCTTCTATCGGGTTGTGCATTGTGTTTACCTCGCGTGGAATCTTTTCTTACTATCGATACTGGGAAGCGCCACTATTTGGTTTTGAGTAACTCGTCCAGTAGCGCGACCAACTCGTCGCGACTGTAAGAATAAGGCTGGCCTTCGTTCAATTGCAGCATTCGCTGCATGGCAAAGCGAATTGTCAGTGCGGCTTGTTCTGCATTTGGCGTAACCATGTAACGCCTCTTCGGTGCGTCACTGGACATCTGGAGTAACACCGCATCCGCCACTTCGACCGGGTCCTTCATCGCTTCATTGCTTGCTGCATAATCCATCAGCGATTTCCGTGTCTCGTCGTCAATGACGAAGTCACCTTCACCTTCAGCTGTTAACGCCTGTGCGACAAATTTGTCGCGGATCTGTGATTTGTAGCCCCCCGGTTCCACAATGCCGACATATACGCCGGTACCCGCTAACTCCATCGCAAGAGAATCTGTGTAACCCTCGACCGCGAACTTGCTCGCTACGTAACCGCCGTCACTCGCATCTGGAATATAACCGCTGATGGAACCAATGATTGATGTCCGGCCGTTGCTTTCCAGCAACATCGGCAGGAATGCCTGGTTAATACGAAACGGGCCAAAGACATTAACGTCGAGTCGAACCGCACTCACATTGTCCATTGCGTCAAGCATTTTCAAATCTTCTGCTTTCCTGGCGCCGGCATAAACGCAGAATCCATTGCGTGGCAGGGTTTCGACTATTTGCAAACCAATCCCCGAGCTTGCTCCGGTAACCAAAACAGCTTTCGCTTTCGAAGCTTCGTCAGCGAATATTCCTCCTCCACTTACGATCAGAACCAATGCAAGCAAAGTAAAAACAGTCTTTCTTGTCTTCGTCGTACGCTCCGGATTTAGTTGGTCGCGGGAATCGGCCCATGAGATATCAAAAGTGTAAGCGACCGCTTCGGGTCGTTTTCGGCCGCGCGCCATTTTATCACCAGAGGACCGCTCTGGGTCCGAAGCGGCCCTGGTCTCCTTCAAAAATGGATATTCCGGAATTCAAAAGATAGAAGAGCCTCTGCTGGTCGATATTATTTGGGGAAATAAGTTCTCAGTTTGCCTGCGGTTTCAACCGGTCAACGCAACACACTACTATCTGTGAGTAACAGAAGGAGTGTTGCAGTATGGCCCGAAAACCTCGGATTCATTACACCGAAACAGACAAGGCACTGATGTGGGATCGCTGGCGGAAAGGCGAGTCTCTGGAATCGATTGCACAGCTCTTTGACCGTACCCATGGCTCGGTCGCCCGCATTCTTCGAAGGACGGGCGGGATACGACCACCGAAGCGAACGCGGTCCAGGCGAACCTTATCCCTCGCTGAACGTGAAGAGATCTCGCGTGGTGTCGGCGCTGGCGCGCATCGTGGCGAGCCAGAGTAAAAAGCAAAGACACTGAGACGGTGGTTAACGCACTCATCAAGCAGGCTCACAAGCTACCGCGGGAACTCTGCGAGTCGCTGACCTGGGACCGCGGTAAAGAGATGGCTGATCACAAACGCTTCACCCTGGACACTGATATCAAGGTCTACTTCTGCGATCTACAGAGTCCCTGGCAGCGCGGCTCCAATGAAAACACCAACGGCTTGCTCAGACAGTACTTCCCGAAAGGAATGGATCTATCGAAGGTTCACCAGAACCGGTTGAATGCCGTCGCCAGACGTCTTAACGAGAGGCCAAGAGAAACGTTAAACTTTGAAACACCAGCTGAACGATTTAATCAATGTGTTGCATCGACCGGTTGAAACCGCAGCCAATACCGGAAGTTTTGATCTCATCAACAGTGGCCCATACTTCAATTCAACAACCAGCTTAGAGCGCCCGAATGATTCCACCTTCGACGCGCAACGAACTTCCGTTCACCGCGCCGTTTTTCGCAAGAAATAGCGCAGCATCGGCAATCTCATCCACTTGCGCGAAACGCTGGATCAATGAAGTAGGTTCATGCTGCTGGAAGTAGTTACTCAAGACATCCTCCAGTGGTCGTCCTTCCTGCCGAGCCAATCCGTCAAAATAATCCTCCACTCCGCCCGTCCAGGTCGGCCCGGGCAAGAGAGAATTAACACGAACAGCGGTCCCTTTCGTTAACTCAGCGAGCCCGCGTGAAATTGATAGTATTGCCGTCTTGGTCATTGAGTAGTGAATCATCTGGGGCAGCGGTTTCACCGCAGCTTCACTGGACACATTGATAATGCAGCCACGGTCACGCTCTAACATGCCGGGCATCAATGCGCGGCAGAGCCGGACCAAACTCATCACATTGGTTTGATAATATCGATGCCACTCCTCGTCTGGTAGTTTAAAAAAATCTTCCACACTGAAGATTCCGGCGTTGTTGATCAAAATTTCAACCGCACCGATCTGTTCCAACTGAGCCAGCACATCATTAGCCCCTTCGGTCGTGCTCAAATCACCCCATACCGCACCGCATGCTCCTATTACCCCGGCTGCCTCGCAGGACTTCGCTTCCCTACGCCCATGAACGACAACTTGCGCGCCGCTTTCAATAAAAGCCTGTGCAATAGCCAGCCCAATTCCTTGAGTAGAACCGGAAATAAAAGTAAGGGAGTTTTTTAAAGTTTGCATAACTCATTATACGGTGTCATCACAACCAAATAACAACCTGCAAGCGGCTATGTTGCCAAGTTCGCCTTCGGGTCGGAAGCGGAGACTATTGGCAGTCAGAGGAGCAGTTCAGCTTCCAATTTCATGGTAGATAAGTTCTCAGTTCGGCCAGGAGCGGAAGTTAATTGCAGAAAATATGATGCCCGCCCCAATTACCCTAGATGCTTAGAGCAAGCCAGCGTTTGGTCTTGCTACTGTGCTGCAAGGCCCTTTATAGCTTTACTCTGAGCCCGTTGTTTCTTAAAGTGTTGCACCCCCTCCGAGAGACCTTCCGAATGAATTTTCTGCAGCAACTTCTTCGCTCCATCGCCACCATCATTTCAGTCACAGCATTTCTGGCGGGTCAAAATGTGTCGGCACAGGAGACCCCGGCGGCCGCGGATAGCGGCATAAAGCTCAGCAATGAAGCGATATTCTTAGACTGGGAATACCAGGCAAAGCGTCCGGGCACGGTTCGCTGGGTGGATGAGGGCGCAGCTTACACCGCGCTGGAGACCGCCCCGGGTTATGAGGATGTGGTTCTGGAAAAAGATGATTACGGCGATGACATCAAACTGTATGAAGAAGTCGTCAATTACGATCCAGCCACCCAGCAACGCACGGTTCTTATAACACTTGACCAGCTAACACCCAAAGGCTCAGACAAAGCGTTGGTGGTCGATGATTATCACTGGTCGGACGACAAAACCAAGCTCCTGATCAACACCAACGCCGAGTATGTATGGCGTAAGAAAAGCAGGGGTGATTTTTGGGTTCTTGAACTGGATAGTGGCGAACTCTGGCAACTCGGAGGTGACAAAACCTCCCCGAGCCGCATGATGTTCGGCAAATTTTCGCCCGATGCCAAACACTTTGCCTGGGTGTGGGAAGACAATATTTATGTTCAGGATTTGGCCAGTCGCGAAGTGAAAGCCCTCACCAATGATGCATCAGAAACCGTGATTAATGGTCTGTTCGACTGGGCCTACGAGGAAGAATTCGGGATTTTGGACGGCTTCAGGTGGAGCCCTGACAGCAAGCTCATTGCGTATTGGCAACTCGATACCCACGCTGCCCGGGATTTTTTCCTGATCAACAACACGGACACCCTGTATCCGACCATAACCGCCATACCCTACCCAAAAGTCGGTGAAGAAAATTCAGCGGCGAGAATAGGTATCGTGCCGATAGATGCGGGTGATACGGTTTGGATCACCTTGCCGGGTGTGCCCAAGGACATGTACATCCCACGGATGGATTGGGCAGATAACAGCGAGCAGGTGCTGATCCAGCAGCTCAATCGAAAACAGGATACCAATCGATTCTTCTATGCCGATGCACGCAGTGGTGAAATTACGAATTTCATGACCGAGCATGAGGAAACCTATATCGAAGACCTGATCGACCCTGATTGGCTGGAAAATTCCGAAGAATTCATCTGGCAAAGTGAGCGCAGTGGCTGGCGACACATTTATAAAGTGTCCCGTGATGGTAAAACTTTTACCGATCTGACTCCGGGCGAATTCGATGTCGTGGAGTTAACTTCTGTCGATGAGGAAAGTGGCTGGCTGTATTTTATTGCCTCGCCAGACAATGTAGCCCAACGCTATTTACACCGAAGCAAACTTGATGGCAGCGGACAGATGGAGCAGGTGACCCCGGCTGAATTGAGCGGCACCAACAGCTACCAGGTTTCCGCTGATTCCCGTTGGGCCATCCACACACATTCGAGCTTTATGCAGCCGCCGGTATACAACCTGGTCTCACTGCCGGATCACAAAGTACACGATGTGCTCGAAGACAACTCGATATTGGCAGCGAAGATTAAGGCACTGGCGATTGATGCGCCTGAATTCTTTTCCGTTAACGCCCGCGATGGTCTCAGGCTGGATGGGTTTATTCTGCGCCCGGAGAACTTTGATCCATCACGGCGCTACCCCATTATCAATTATGTCTACGGCGAGCCCTGGGGACAAACAGTGCGCGACGCCTGGGGTGGGGCAAGCACCATGTGGCATTTTCTGATGACACAGCAGGGTTTTTTGATTGCTTCGGTCGACAATCGCGGAACCAATGCACCGCGCGGCCGCGACTGGCGGCGTTCGGTGTATGGCGGAATAGGCATCCTGAGCTCGCGGGATCAATCCGATTCATTGAAGGAAATCTGTCGGCGCTGGAATTACGTGGATTGCGAAAGGGTCGGTATCTGGGGCCATTCAGGTGGTGGTTCGATGACGCTCAACATGATGTTCCGCTATCCGCAGCAATATGATGTCGGCATTGCGATTGCCCCGGTACCCGATCAACGCTTATACGATACGATCTACCAGGAGAAGTATTCCGGTTTGCTGAGCGAGTTCGAAGAAGGTTACCAACAGGGTTCACCGATCACTTTCGCTTCTCAGCTGGAAGGCAAACTACTCATCGTTCACGGCACAGGGGACGATAATGTTCATTATCAGGGTACCGAACGACTGATCAACGAATTGGTGAAACACAACAGGCAATTTGACCTGATGTCCTATCCCAATCGGCGCCATGGCATCGTTGAAGGCGAGGGCACCTCATTGCACTTGCACACGATGAAGACTGATTACTTCATCGAGCACTTGCAGGATCAGTAGTTGTTAGCTCTGCAGACTGGTCCTGAAACGGGGTTGTCTACGGTGCTTCCTTTGAAAAAGCCGGCAGCGCCAGCATCTCCGTGAGATCGGCAATGACCGCCGTCGGAACATGCTCCCACGGATCGAAGACAGCATTTGGGTTGCGCTTCACCCAGGCCGTGCGCCATCCGCAGGCTGCAGCGCCGATCACATCAAATGGATTGCTGGAAACGAGCCATGTCGTTGCTGCCTTTGCGCCGGTTCGCTCCAGAAAATGTGCGTAGAAGCGTGGATCGGGCTTGAAGGTCTGAACTTCATCGGCACTGACGATCGACAGAATCCTGTCCTCTAGCCCGGCATGTTCCAGCAGCGCAGTGATATCGTCGGCAACACCGTTGGAGAAGGCGTGAAGAGCAAGACCTTGTTGTTGAAGTGCGGCCAGGGCTGGTACCACATCCGGGAAGGCATCCAATGCCCGATAGCGTTTCATCAGTTTGTTCCGGTCGTCTTCCGCAATCCTGGCGCCATGCGCCTCACAGGTGAAATCGAGGGCCGCCCGTGTGACCTGAGTAAAATTGCGATAGGCTCCCATCAATCCGCGCCGGAAGCTGTATTCCAATTGCTTGACGCGCCAGGTTTCTGCGAACGCACCTGCCTCATCGCCAACATGGTCAAACAACCCTTTCTTGACAGCCAGCGGATCAATCAGGGTTCCGTAAATGTCGAGGGCAAGGGTCGCAGGCATGATGTTATTTCCTCGTTTAGCAGTTTAATTAAACCATAAAGTTACGACCATGCTTTGGTAAGTGCCCGCTGGTCCGGTATGGGGCGGAAGCAGCCCTTCGCCCTTCAGTCACGTTAATGACTGCTTCCAGGCGGATAGCGGAACTGATTCAGTGCCAGAATCGGCGGGCGTCGAGTTCTCCTACCGGCCAGTGGCAGAACTTGGTTGTCTTCAATTTCCTAATGATTTCAATCTGTTATTAGACCAAAAATGACTCCAAATAATAGAGACTGTGCTCTTCGGTAAATAGAAGCTTATTAACAGCTCCTCGCTTCGTCAGCGGGATGAGCGCAGCGAGTCTGGCCATGGCCACTCCTGTGCATCCCTGCGCCCGCGGCATACCGTTCATCCTGAACATAATATCCAACGGCTCCAGCACCACCTGGATCGAGCCGTCCCTGTCACGTCAACTTGTTGGCATCTGCCTGGCTTCCTGGCAGGCCTCAGCATTGTGAGAGGAAGTTGACGCAAATCAAACGAAGTGATTGGTGCCGTATGCCCGCGCTATTGGAGGGAGTCTAATATCAATGAGTAACAGCTTCTTTCCTGAAGCAACACGGCAGAGCCTTTATGGAGGCCGGGCTATGAGTGTGAGCCTGGCCATACAGATTCGCTTCATTCTGAGAAGAAGCTTTGGTGAAGGCGGGATTCAGATCGGCGCTGCCAGACTCATCTTGACGCTCTCACCAAGGCAGATTCGTGGGAGCAATTACGTGGACAAGATCAGACCCAGTTGCGCGCATCCGCTGTTGGCGGCGGTCCTCGCAGGCATCGTTGTGTTCGCAGCCTCCCCGGCAGTAGCGACGCCGGACCATGGGCCGAGCAGTCAGGCGGCCGTGCCGAAGCCAGGGACAGGCAACTTCGTGCAGCGCTTCATCCGCGAGCTACGCGGGAACGGCCTGGAGGTCACCGTCGGATACCCGAGGGTGTACACCCAGGCGGACTGCCCTTACAGCTACGAGGTGTTCAATAACTGCTTCGGCAATAACCCTGCCTCGCCCTACGTGATGCCGGTCGTCAAGCCCTGGCCGGAGGAGTACGTCGACCCGGCAACGGAGAACGGTTTCGGAAGGACGCGGCCCGGCTACAGCGCGACCTACCGGCTCGACCCCAGGGAAGCGATCATTTTGTTCGGCCGGATGCCTCCTCCGGCGCGGTACTTGGGTCTGCAGACCTGGACGTTCAGCACCGGATGGTTGAGCGACGACTCTCCGTGGGACCAGAACGCCTGCATCTATTACGCATCCCTGGCGAATGAGATGACCCAGTACTTCTTTGCCACTGTCCCGCCCATATCCGGCAACCCGCCGCCAGCTCCCGCCACTTATTGCACCGTCGATCCTGAAACCTCGAGTCGAGTGCTGGTCTTTTCGAGCTTGGGCAATAACATCAACAACGTGATGATGGAGCGACAGTCCGGCCTTCCGTGGGACAAGATGCGGTACTTCGTGATTACGCCGGACCAGCTTACGGATGCGGCAGTTCGCGCAGCGCTCGAAGGCCTCGGGGTCGATGAAGACGAGATCTTTACCGAGGAGATCCCGGAAACCTTTCAAGATCCTTATCATATCCCGCCCTTTCACTACGGTCAGAATCCCGTCGTCGGCCCGCTGGGCCTGGACGAAGATGCAGCCGACTTCACAACCGCCGTCCGCTACGCCCTGCCGGATGACGAACAGGCCGGCAAGGTCTGGCTTCAGAGCCTCCCGTTGAATGTTCTGCGCGTGCGCAGGCCGTTCTGGCGGCCCGATCCTGAACCCTATGGGGATCTCGTCGCGGATGACCGGCCCACAGTGGATGAGATCGATGACGTGACGTTGAGCGACAACCTGGATTCCCTGATCTACGCCGTGATCGACCGTGCTGAAAGCCAGGGGTGGTCGCTCGAAGAGCGCCAGCCCATGATCGACATTCTCAACCGCCTCGGGCAGTTCGGACCTGCCTGCCGGGAGATTGGCATGAACTGCCTGGCTGACGGCCAGGATGCCAGTTACTACTTTGCCCAGCCGAGGCCGCTCGACACGGGCAAGATCTATGCGGCGGTGGGTACCCTTGCCAAGGAGACGGGCAACGCCACGTACGTCGGCCTGTCGGTCAACGATGCCTCGCTGCTCAAGGGGGCCCTTAACATTGATGACACGCAGTTGCTGGGGTCGGCCAGCACTTATTCCAGTGAAGTCCTCTATCCGGATACTCTGGAAAAGTTCTTCGTGCACTTCTTTACCCGTGACTGCGCCGCGATCGCGGATTTAACGGACGGGGCGTGCACGACGATTACCACTGACCTGATCCCGCTCGCCGGCGACACCAGCGCCCTCGGCGACTCCGATCTGCATGGCATGTTCAGCGTAGCGGTGCGAAGCTATGTCGTGCCCGGTTTCGAGCGCGGTCCCGACCCGCAGCTGCAACTGCCGCCGCACATCCTGACTTTCTCCCGTGAGTAGCCGGTGGCGGCTGGAGCGGCCTCGCTGACCCCCGGGGCCAGAGTAAACTGACAGGCTATGCCTGCGGGTTTTGGCTATATGGGTGCCCGATTGAAAAAGTTGCGTGTGCCGTGGGAGAGGCGGGACCAAGAAAAATCATGAAACCGCGGTCGAAGGATTACCGCGCGTTTCACGGGGGATTCACGTTGAAAGTTTTCCTTCTGTCAGCGGTCGCGGCGCGCCGATGTAATGTCTCGCCCTTCAGGATTTATCCATGTGGCGGCTGTAGTGCACAGGAATTATTAACGACCTTTTCAGGCATTCAGACAAGTATCACCTGCCATTTTCTGGCCCCAGATGCGACCCAGGCGTCCTCTTCACCACCGGAATCTTAGCGCGCAAGGTAGCTGCAATCGGTCCCAATAATCCGCGATGACTCAATTCCCGTCGCGCAGGCGAACCCGCCCCTGGACTGAGCGAGAGTTCATTTGATGCTGATTTTTACTTTCTCGGATGTTCCGCAACGGGTCGTAAGCGGAGATTGTTGGCAGTCACAGGAGCAGTTCCGCTATCAAGCGACCAGCGGAGCCTGTTCAGCGTCAGATTTCATGGGCGATTTGTTCTCAGTTCGGCTAAAAAGAGACGTTCTTCCCTGGGCCACGGTTTGACTGAGGGTTGTTCAAAATTTTGCATACTCTATTGTTATCGGTCCTTTTCCGGTAGCCTCTTTTCCGCCCAGGCCTCGTGGAACTTCCATTCCTGCTCAGGAGTCTCCCAGGATTTCTCCCCGCTCATGTAAGGCCACATTGCATCGATAAACTGAACGATTTCGTCTCGGGTATAACTGTGCTCGTGGCCCAAATTGAGTGCCAGCATTTCTCTGATGGCCCATGCAATTGTCTCTCCTGCCTCTGCCTGCTCCGATGCCACCAAGTAGCGCCCCCTGGGATTCTCTTCGAACAGTGCTTTCTCAATTGTTTTAGCGACTGCATCCGGTGGTGTTCCCTGATCCTCATAACCGGCATCCAATCTTGCCTTGCAATTGTCAACCATCTCTTGATGACGATCTTCGAAAAGACCCCAGTCAACACCTTCATCTCCCAAAAGTCGCTTACAGCGCGTGAAGCCTATCTCCGAGGTGAATTCACCCGGGTTCACTGCGCAGACGTGCACACCAAACGGCTGCAGTTCCTCAGAGAGCGCATCGGTCATTGCCTCAAGCGCATGCTTGCTGCCAGCATAGATTCCAGCGGTGCCGACGGACAGGACACCGGAGATGGAACTGATATTCACGATACGGCCTTTTGACTCAATAATCATTGGCGCAAATGCTTTCGCTACCCTAAAGACACCAAATACATTGACGTCAAACAGATAGTCGACATCTGATTCTTTTGCCACGATCAGTGGGGCAAAGACGGCCACACCAGCGTTGTTCACCAGCCCCCAAAGTCCGCGACCCTGCTGTTTGATCAGTCCGACGGCCTCATCTATCTGTTCCTGTTTGGTGACGTCAATGCGAACAGCCATTACGTTGTCGATCTTGTTCAGTTCGGCCATATCGTCGTCTTTGCGGGCTCCGGCATAAACAAAATAGCCATCAGCAGCAAGATGCTTGGTGGCCGCGCGGCCGATGCCCGTCGTTGCGCCGGTAATTAAAACGGCCTTTTGGTCACCATGACTGTCTGCCGATACTGATGGTAGCGGCAATAGAACGCTGAAAATCAGGGCAATTGAAAATAACTTCACAATGATTTCCTTATTCAAAATTCAAGCTGCCTCAAGCAACGGTGGATTTGTAAAGGATAACTTAACAAATCGTAAATAAAGTTGAGATTGTTGGCAGTCAGAGGAGCCGTTCCGCTATTAAGCGACCAGCGGAACCTGTTAAGCATCCAATTTCGGGTGCAATCACCTCGCAGTTCGGCCAAGGCTGTGTCAAAACTCAAAAACGGTCTCAAGAGGTCGTTTTTGAGTTTTGACACAGCCTTGGCCAGGTGCAGAATTGATCATTTCTTAATATATTTTTCATACACATCAAAGCTATAATCCGCTGAAACCGGGGTCATTGTCCCCGCTTCGGCGTGTGCCTCAAACGCACGCTCTGTCGTCACCAGACGATTCATACAAGACAGTGATTATGTTTTCTCGCGAGGTGAGTGCATGGAGCTGTTGACCCTTCCCAACCCTCACGCTTTGGCCGTCATGCTGATGGTCTTGTTCGCCTTGGTCATGTATGCGAGCGAACGGATCCGGTATGAGACTACAAGCCTGCTTGTATTGACTGGTTTGGCGCTCGGTTTTCATGTTTTTCCGTTTCAACGGCACGGTCAGGACCTGCAGCCACATGAGTTTTTCCTCAGTTTTGGAAATCGCGGACTCGTTGCCGTTTGCGCGCTAATGATCCTGGGGTATGGCATCGAACGAACGGGGGCTCTCGATGGTCTGGGTCGCGGACTGGCACACCTGTGGAAGCGATCACGTTCAATGACGATATTGCTCACCCTCGTGCTCACCCTGGCGCTCAGTTCGTTCATCAACGACACCCCGGTCGTAATCATGATGATGCCCATAATGATCGGGCTCGCCGCGGCAAGTAACGAGCCCGCTTCCCGCCTCCTGATGCCCATGGGATTCGTCGCAATACTGGGGGGCATGATGACGACCATTGGCACGTCCACCAATATCCTGGTAATCAACGTGGCGGCCGACATGGGTATGGAGCCCTTTGGCATGTTTGACTGGACTCCAGCCGCCCTGGCAGGTGTATCCGTCGGCATGCTCTACCTTTGGCTCGTTGCGCCGCGGCTCCTGCCGGACCGGCAGCCTTTTACGGCTGAACAACAAATACGGGTCTACACAGCCCAGATCCACCTGCCCGAGAAGAGCCCAGTGATCGGAAGAACCCTGTCTGAAGCAGTCGGCAGAGTCGGGTTCAAGCTCGCGGTCCGATCGGTCCGGAGAAACCCCAACGCCGTACTCAGTCCGCTTCCTGATTTGATACTCCAGCCCGGAGACGGCATCGTAATCAAGGACACGCAGGAGAAACTGCGCGCTGCGGCCAGTCGCTTGCGGGGATCCCTGGTGTCAAATGAAGAGAGGAACACCGGGGATCAACCCCTGCAAGGCGGCGACGAGCAACTCGCCGAGGTGGCTATTACTCCCGTTTCAGGGCTTGTGGGGCATCCGGTGAGCGATGTCCGCCTGGAACGTCAGCACGGAGTTACCCTGCTCGCCTTCCGCCGATTTGGCGACCACGAAGAACAACAGGTGGAAGACCTGCGCAGCAGGCGACTGCAAGCCGGTGACATTCTGCTGGTTCAGGGCACGGCCGAAAACCTTGGACGCCTTCGCGCCAGCGCGGATCTGCTCGTTCTGGACGGTACAATCAACCTGCCTCGTAAAAGGCATGCGCCGCTCGCCCTGTTCATTATGCTGGTGGTCGTCTCTGTATCGGCCCTGAAGTGGGTCCCAATCGAAATCAGTGCATTGCTTGGGTGCCTGGCCATGCTGCTCACAGGCTGCCTTACATGGAAGGAGGCGGGTGCTGCGCTCAGCTTCAAAGTTATTCTTATCGTGGCTGCCTCCCTTGCCCTGGGGATGGCTCTGGCAAGAACGGGTGGATCGGAATACCTAGCATCGCTGTTCGTGTACTTTTCCTTCGGCGCTCCGCCATCGATGGTGCTTTTGAGCCTCATGCTCGTCATGGCGGGTCTTACCAATATCGTGTCCAACAATGCGGCCGCGGTTATCGGCACCCCCATCGCCATTGGCGTTGCTCAACAACTTGGCATGCCCCTGGAGCCATTCGTGCTCGCTGTGGTGTTCGGCGCAAACCTGAGCTTCGGCACGCCAATGGCCTACCAGACTCACCTGTTGATCATGAATGTGGCCGGCTACCGTTTCTCGGATTTCGTCCGTGTCGGTGTTCCGCTGCTGGTGATCGTTTGGCTCGTACTCGGTCTTGTGCTGATCTGGGCATACGATTTATGAGAAAAGGGGCCGGATACATTTATGCCAAAGGCTGCTGCCAGCCAAATTGCCAACTAATCTCCCCAGAAGACCTCGACCAGGTAAGCGCTGCTATGCGTTGGATAGGGGAATTGACCTTACCAACACCGGTGGGGACCGTTTACGTTCCTTTGCGGAAGTTGTGTGATAGAGTTTTGAGCGGCAGCAAATATAAGCAATACCAGTTTTTCGTTTAATCATCGCTGGCCCAGTCACAACTTTCGCACCGCGGTGAAATGCCGTTGTCTTCGAGCACCTCGAAGATCAGATCTCTCCAGGCCCCGTCCGGTTTCCAGATGGTATTCATGTCTGACTTGGCCGCCGCGAGCGGCACATCGAGGTAGATCACACGGTAAAGAAAGGCGAACGCGGTAGCGCGGTAATTGGCCTGGCAGTGTAACAGCGTCTTCTTTTCCGGCGCACTCTGCATAACCGCGGCAAAGGCATTGAAGTCCGCTTTCGTCGGCGCGTCCCAGATAACCGGCACCTGCGCATAGTGCATGCCCAACTCCGTGACCACCTGGTCTTCATCCGAAATCGCGCCTTCGCTGTTGGCGAAGGCAATGTAGATGACACGCTCGAAACCTTCTTTTTTCAGCAGTTCGAATTGCTGTCGGCTTGGTTGGCCTGCGCTGGAAAAGTCCAGAGAGTATTCACGATAATTTTTTATCTCCTCCAGGCTGTCTGCAAGCAGGGAACCCGACAGTGTCAACGCCGCTGTAAATAGGTAGAAAACCAGTGATTTGATGAGCATGGATTTCCTGTTCCAGGTATTGGATCAAAAAGATAATCTATACCATTTTGCTCCGCAGTTCTGTTTCGGGTTGTAAGCGGAGATTGTTGGCAGTCAGAGGAGCAGTTCCGCTATCAAGCGACCAGCGGAACCTGTTCAACATTCAATTTCAACCTCGATTAGTTCTCAGTTCGGCCAGGAGCATTAGTAATCGGGCGAGCCCCAACCGGCTCAGTTCCCAGTAGGATGAAACAACATATCCAGCAGGGAGAAGACCATGAATTACTATGCTGCACTCGACGTCTCACTTCGTTCTGTCCATCTCTGCGTCATGGACGAGAAGGGCGAGATCCGGTCTGAAGGCCAAGTGGACTCAGAAGCAGAGGCCATTGACACGTTTCTGCGGAAACTCGAACTCGAGATCACCACGGTTGGCCTGGAAGCAGGCACGCTCACCCAATACCTTACCTATGGTTTGCGGGATGCCGGCTACCAGGTCGTGTGCATGGAGGCCCGGCAGGTCAAAGTTGCGCTATCAGCCATGCGCAACAAAACCGACAAAAACGATGCCCGTGGCAGCGCTCAGTTACTGCGCACGGGCTGGTACAGCCCGGTCCACGTTAAAAGCATCGAGAGCCACCAGATTCGGGCCTTGCTCTCCAGTCGCAAAGCGGTGCTGACAAAATGTGTTGATCTGGAGAACGAGATCCGCGGCCTGTTCAAGGTGTTTGGTATCAAGCTGCCACCCAGCCTTGGACATGGCTCATTCGATCGCGCGGTGCGTGAGACCATCGAGACTGACCGGGCGCTGTGCCATGCGCTATTGCCGTTGCTCGACGCCCGCTTAGTGCTCTATCAAACCTTCCGCGAGTTGGATAACCGAACCCGCCACATGGCCCATCAGGATCCGGTCTGCCAACGCCTGATGACGACACCCGGTGTTGGCTTTGTCACCGCCTTGACCTTCAAGGCCGCGGTGGATGATCCGACCCGCTTCAAACGCTCGCGGACCGTTGCTGCTCACTTCGGGTTGACACCCAGACGCTTCCAGTCAGGTGAGATGGATAATCCCGGACATATCTCGCGTGCTGGTGATCCCGAGGTGCGTTGCACTTTGTATGTCGCCGCCAATGCCATGATGACGCGCAGTTCCAGATGGTCCCCATTGAAGGTCTGGGGCATGAAACTGGCCAAACAACGTGGCCACAAGCGTGCCGTGGTGGCTGTAGCTCGAAAACTGGCGGTCATCCTGCACCGTATGTGGCTGGATGACACGACCTATCGCTGGAGTACGGAGGGAGCACCATGATGACCTAAGTGCTCCGCTCCAACCCCAACGTGACGTCCCTGCGTGGACGTGGTCTGGATGAAGCCGAAAATGACCGCTGTGCATTAAAGCACGCCCAAAAGCATGGCTCTCCATACCGTCCGACCAATGCGTGCAGCGCCTGGATTATGACCAGTCACCGACTGCGTAGAGAAGCGTGACCCACGCAGAAACGTCACTTAAAGAATGCCACAAACGTGGGAGCTTGACATCAGGGCCCGATTAGAGAAGCGTTCATTTATTTGACACGCCTCAGGCACGTAGCCGTTGCCTGCGGGATGCGCAAATCTATCAATTCGATATAGCTACCAATGGCTCCGCTGTGTCGTGATATAAATACGCACATCATTAACAGCAGAAGAACGGTAAAGATAATGCACAATCCAACCTGGTTCCTGTCTACCAGCCCACGTATGCGCTACCTCACCGGCGCGCTTGCATATTTCGGCCAGGGCATTCCCAAGGGGTTGCTACACATCACCCTGCCGGCCTGGCTGGCGGTTGAGGGCGTGGCACCCGCCGAAATAGCCGCCTTCCTGGGCGTAATCATGCTGCCCTGGGCCTTCAAGCTGCTGGTTGGGCCGCTGATGGACCACTACGAGTTTCTGCCAATGGGCAAACGGAGGCCATGGGTGCTGACCATGCAGCTCGGCATGGTGATTAGCTTGCTGGGTCTGGGCCTGATCGAAGATCCCGCGAGCCAGATCGGCCTGCTTATGCTGGTCGGATTCGTCATCAATGTATTCACGGCCGCTCAGGACGTAGCCGTCGATGGCATGTCCATCGACCTTGTGCCTCTCGATGAGGAAGGTCGGCTAAACTCCTTTATGAGTTTCGGTAAGGCAGTGGGTTGGGCCGCAACCTCCGCGATCACCGGTACGCTGCTTGTGACATACGGCACCAAGGTGACCGCATTGGCCTGCACCCTCAGTGCCGCCGCGATCTTCGTGTTTTTACTGCTTGTGCGCGAGCGACGTGGCGAGCGCCTGCTTCCCTGGACCGTGGGTGAGGCTTCGCCCAAGAATGAGCCTCCACCCTCGTTCCGGCAGGTGTTCTCGGACCTTAATCATGTTCTGTGGAGCAGGCCCAGTCTCGTGATGATGTTAATCATGTTCATGGCCGGCATGTTCAGCGGTTATGGACGCGCATTAATGCCCATTGCGGCGGTGAACTTATTCGAGTTCTCAACGCCCGAGTGGGCTGAACTGAACGCGGTTATGGGATTCGCTGGCGCAGCAGTTGCGCTGTTCCTTGGTCCAATCATCGACCGCCGCGGCGCCAAGTCTGTGATGGGACTGACGATCTTGCTGACCGGTGTGCACGCGTTCACGCTTGCGTTCACACAGGAGATGTGGACTAACGACACCTATGTACTGGTAATGATGTCGCTGTGGATCTTGCTGCTGCCTATCATCATGGTCTGCGTGCTATCACTGGCGATGAGCATCTGCACCAGCGGGGAGTCGGCCACTCAGTTCGCAATCTACATGTCCGTTTGCAACATGGGCGCGACGGTAGGATCACTGCTTTATGGCGCCGTTTCCGGGATAACTAACTGGAGCCAAAACTACGCCCTGATGGGCCTGATCGTGTTCCTGCTGCTGCTGGCAATTTTGATGTACCGCACCCGTGGACATCCCGAGAAGATACTGGAAACAGAAGGCGCGGATACCCGGCACATGCGAGAAATCCACCGCACCTGAAGGGGCGACATCAGCGTAGTTTGGAATCCCGGCTGAAATCAGTCCAAAGCAATCAGAGGTGCAGTTCCGCTATCAAGCGGTCAGCGGAACCTGTTCAGCATCTAATTTCATGGGCGATTGGTTAGCGGTTCGGCCAACAGTGGTCATTGATGCTCGTCACTACAAGTTCAGAAACGCTCGACCCGTAACACCTCACAGTCTGAAATCGTGACCACGCCCATGTGCTTTTCAACCAATTCGATGGCTGCTTCCAAAAGCTTGTCGAGACGTTCAGGGCGAACGATGGATATAAACTGAACCATCCCGCCGGAACTTCCGACTTGGCCCTCACTACTCCAGCGTCCCGACCGGCCATTGCCGCCCAACACCGGCACGACCGTGTAACCGGTCACGCCGGCCATGCTGAACGCCTCTTCCAGGCGCCTTCGCATCGGCGCCTCGATGATGATCGCCACTCGTTTGGCACGATGGGTTTCCACGTTAAACGCCTCCTTTAACCGCGAGCGCCGCGGCGTAGTAGATGGGAATTCCGACCGCGAGGTTGAACGGGAAAGTCACCCCGAGGGATAGGGTAAGGTAAATGGAGGGATCCGCTTCCGGCAGGGCGACCCGCATCGCGGCTGGAACTGCTATGTAAGATGCCGAAGCGGCCAGAATCATCAGCAACACGGTGCCGCCGAGGCTAAGATCCAGCAGCACTGCCGCTCCGAGACCAATGGCGCTGCTCAGCAAGGGCATCAAAACGCCAAAGGCGAGCACACCAACACTCAGGACTTTGTAGGAACGCCGCAGGCCGCGGCCAGCGATCAGGCCCATGTCCAGAAGGAACAGGCACAAAACGCCTTGAAAAGGCGCGCCTATGAACGGCTCGATCTTGGCCATACCCTGCTGTCCGGTGATCCAGCCGATCAGAAAGGCTCCAACCAGCATTACGATTGAGCCGTTCATCAGAATCTCGCGAAGCAGGTCGGTGTCCAGGCGGCTATGACCCTTGCGGGAAACCAGCCAGAGCGCCGTCAGGATCGCAGGTGCTTCCATGACGGCTGCGACGGCCACCATGTAGCCTTCAGCCTCTACGCCTCGCAGACTGAGCAAGGATGCACCGGCCAGGAAGGTCACGATTGAAATCGAGCCGTAATGGCCGGCGACCGCGGCTGCGTTCAAGCGGTCCAGGCGGGTCAGCAGGTTCAGCAGCGCATAGGCCAGAAAAGGCAGCAGCGCCGAGAACGCCACGCCCGTCAGCAGGGTCCCGACAAGGGTGCCGTCGAGACCGTGACTGGCCACGCTGGCACCGCCCTTGAATCCAATAGCGAACAGCAAGTAGATCGAGAGCATTTTGGCCGCGGCTTCGGGGATGCTCAGGTCCGAACGTCCCAGTGCGGCCAGCAAGCCAAGCACGAAGCACAGGATAACGGGCGAGAGAATATTCTCCATGGCTAGCGTGATGACTTCCGGCATAATGCCCCACTGTTTCAGTAACCGATGTGGCGTGATAATACCAGCCTGCGTTTCTCAGTTCCAAACACGCCGACTCAACATGTTTTGGGTACTGTCTGAAACTGGAAGCTGATGGAAAACGTGAGTCTTCCAGCGCCGTTCCTGATTCCCGGGTTGGCTCTAAAAACTTCTCCGCACTCCTTGAACATCGCTCCGCAGCCCCGTCAGCAATTTGCATTCGAGAGAGTGGCATGGTGTATGGAAAGTATTAACCGCCCTTTCAGGCATTTCGATAGGTATCAGACGCGTAGATGTGCGTTTCAGGTCCCAATAAACGTCAACTTTTTGAATAGTCTTTTCGCACATGCCTTGCAAGCAGGAACGGCAAACATAATGCTTTGCTTGTCGGGAGACAGTCGATATTATTTCCATAGATGAACTTCCTGTCGCAATTTGAGCCGTTCAACGGGCTTTCCGGAGACGAACTGAAAAATGTGGGAGAACACCTGCGAGTGCGGACCCTCCGGGAAGGCGAGTACCTGTGTCGCAAGGGAGAGCAGGGCAACTGCCTGTGGCTGATTGAGAAAGGACTGCTCGAGGTTCGCTTGCCGGATTCCGGTACCGCCATCAGCCTGCTGCGTCGCCACGACCTGGTGGGAGAGGCTTCCCTGCTGACAGCAGAGCCGCGTTCGGCTGATGTGGTCGCCGTCCTGCCGAGTTGCGTCCTCGAGCTCGACCAGCCGACCTTCGCTGCGCTGACGGCGCAGCATCCGCTGATTTTACAGAACGTAATCGCCATGTTGCTGAAGCGGCAGGCGAATCTGAACGAGCGCCTTGCCCACTCCGCGCGGCGGGGTGAACTTGTCACACTCGTGGTCGGTGCGCGAAGTATGGTCAACCTTGCCAAGGTTGTTGCGGCCGCAGAACGCACCCTGGATGGCGATATCCATGTGTTCGACCTGACGGGGCGGATTGATGCGTCAGCATCCGTGAGTAGACCCGGCAACATCACTGTGTGGCTTGAATCACTGGACGAGGTGCTGACCGGACATCGCTGCGTGATCAATCTCGTCGAGCCCGAGACAAAAGGTCTGCAGGAAATTCTCCTGCACAGCGACCGGGTCACCCTGCTGATGGATGCCCGGAAGGCAGCGCGGTTTGGCATGCAGCCGGTTGCCCACCGCATCAACCGCGAACTCATATTGATGAAGGGCGCGGCTGTGCCCGGGGACGTTGCCCTGCGCCAGGTGCGTCCTGCCTGGAACAAGGATGGTGTGGATCCGCAATGGCTGGCACGGCATCTCACCCGCACCAGGCTGGGACTTGCCCTGGGAGCGGGCGGGGCCAAAGGCTTTGCACACGTGGCGGCCATTCGTACCCTGCGTGAGGCCGGTTACACGTTTGACTACGTGAGCGGTGCCAGTATCGGTTCCATTGTGGGTGCCGGAGTGGCGATGGGTCTGGATGACGACGAACTCGACGCCATGGTCGGTCACCTGATGTCCTACGAAGTCTGTGGTCCTTTTTTTCGCCTTAACAAGGATCTGTCGTTGGAGGAAGGATTGCAGGTGTTTTTTAATGCGCTGCGTGAGTTCGCTGGCTGCAGGCATATCGAGGACCTGCCATTACCCTATGCCCTGATGACGGCGGACCTCAATAGCCGCGAGCCTTTCCTGTTCCGGGAAGGAATCCTGTCCGAGGCGTTGTGCGCCGCCCTGTCCATTCCCGGTCTGGCGCCACCCTTTGCCTATCAGGATCGCCGTCTCGTCGATGGAGTGACGATCTCACCTGTGCCAACTCAAGCGGCGCGGGATCTCGGCGCCGACATCGTGGTCGCCGTGAATTTGATGAGCCGTGACGATCTTCCCGCTTGGCCGGTCGACGACAAGGGACATGCGCCGGAGATCATACCTTCAAGCCCCATCGACCCCGTGGTCGAGACCGTGATCATGCTGCAGACGGATACCAGTATTCGTAATGCCGCCGAGGCAGACGTCATCATCACGCCGCGGTTTGGTCCCTGCAGCTGGCGCGATATTCATTATGCACCGCTGATCAAACAAGCCGGGCGGCGCGCGACCGAGGAAAGTCTGTCCTTGCTGCGCAGCCTGAGCCAACCTGCCTGAAGTTGCGGTTTCCTGCTCACGCATTCCGGCCCGTTTGCTGCAATCCTCGACCCCAGTCATTGGGGCCGAGGACCTTAAACAAAGATTGCTGTTTTTACCTTCGGGATCAAGGCAGATACAAAGTGCCTTGCATGTCGCCGGTAATTGACCGGAAACCGATTGTAGCATCGAGGTTATTACCCTCGTAATGCGACACCCAATCACCTGAGGCACCGTCGAATCGCCCACTGCCACCGATGAAGAATCCACTGGTTTCACCCACATAGTGCAGTTTGTCCGCAGTGAGGCAAATCCAGCCCGTGTTGAACAAGCCAAAGACCTGGCTGTTGTCGGCTGCCGTAATGGTTACTGCCCAGAAGTTGCCCGGAACTACTGCGAAAGGCAAATCGAATCCTTCCGGACAATTTCCAATCACGCCCGCATCTGGAACAAACTCCACCGTGATCGCAAGTGAGGACTTTCCGAAGCTTCCTTTACCCTGGGCCTGTGTCAGATTAACCGGGAAACCATCGGGAATGGTTTCAACGGCTGTGTCAAAACCAAAGCCCGCATAGTTCAGGGATACGGCCATTTCACTGTGTTTAAAAGCAGGACCCGCTAGCGCAATTGTGCTGAACGCCAGCAGTAGAGAAATAAGAAATTTCATGTTTTAACCTCCGTTTCAAGTTAAAAAGATATTTCGCGGCTACTGCCGCTACTGGATCGGGAGGCTGTTCGATTCTTGTTGACAGATTATTTGAGCAATCTGGCGAAGAAATAGCGGTGGAGACCGCATACTCCAGAATAATTCATTATTAAAAATTTGCAATTTGATTCTTCATTGCTACTTTTATTGCTGCCCCGTTACGTTATAGGACAATTTAGAGAGAGTATCCGGCCCATTTTTCTATCTGCCTGGCAATGCTGCCCCAATGGAAACATCAACGTCCCGATTACTTGCTCCCCTGCATCTACTTACTGTCCTGCTATGTAGCAAAGCCTTGTGCGCCCAGGACGCTTGGGAGTTTCAAACAAATGGCATGATTCGAGCCAAGGCTACATTCAACGATGAAAAGGAGTGTGGGATCAGTTCCGTTGTTGAGCGGCGATGATTCCAGGGGAGGCAGTGGACGACGTTTTGAAGCTCTACAGACCTGAATGTTCCTGCGTTCTTTTGATGTACTGCATCAATTCTACAGGAGCCCCATTGACCTCAATAAAAGCTACGACGACGCCATCGCTTGGGCTATTCGGTTGAATTATGATGTTTTGGCCAATGAGTGCGCTGTCAAGGTCATCAACCTCGAAAGCAACATGGGGAACCAACTTGACCAGATCGGGATATGGAGCGTCTTCCCAATATCGCTGCCACTGAATTCCGAATGGATTATTCTCGTGATCCGATACGGTTATCTTCAAATGAGGAAGATCAATCTCGCCCTCAAAGTTCGCGGTTGTCGGGATGCCGATATGATTGAATTTCATAGCATAGAAATCTGATGATAGCCGCCTTGCTCGTAATTAACAGTCGAAAATGCCGTATGAGCAGACGCATATTATATGACATCGTGGGGTCTGCTTTGGATCGGAAGCCGTCATTGATGGACTTGGAAGAGCAATTTCTGCTTTCAAGTGGATATCAGAACTCCCCAGGCCGAGAGTATCAGATGAGTTTAGTTCTCAGTTCGGCCAGAAATTGAGATAGAAACCTGTAGCGAATTTCGCCGAGTCTGCAGGTAGGTTTATTTGGCTGAAGAAATAACTTCAACCATGACGCAGACTTGCTGTTCCCATTTTGGTAACGGCACGGTTGATCTCGTCCCGGGTTCAAACATTGGCGAAAAACCCAATGTGTCGGGCCAATATTTGGTTCTGAACGGTTAAAGTTGACCGGTTTGCGCGCCATTTCGATTGAACGACGGATATGAACGGCGATTTGGTACTTTGAGTTTTGGGTGAAAATAGTGTTTGTTTTTCCTATACTCCAAAATCCCATGGAGTTATCCGAAATGGTCAGAGGCTTGGTGAAAACCGTCATGCTTGCGCTTCTCTGGTCACAAAGTGCTTCCGCGGCAGTGATTCTGATGTATCACCATATCGATGCCAGCACCCCGCCAGCCACCTCGGTTAGCCCGGAGCAGTTCGCGGACAACCTTGACCGTCTGGCGTCTGAAGGCTTTGAGGTGGTGCGTCTGGATGAGCTGATTGAGCGTGTCAGAGGCGGCGTTGACCCGCGTCAGAAACTGGCGGCCATCACCTTTGATGACGCCTATCGCAGCATCTACGAAGTCGGCTTGCCTGAGCTGGAGGCCCGTGGCTGGAAGGGCTCGGTGTTCATCAATACTGGCGGGGTTGGCGAAACCGGGCGAGCAATGAGTCGGGCGATGATTGTCGACGCGCACCAGCGCGGGCACCTGCTGCTCGGTCATTCGCACTCACATCCCCACATGGTGCGGCAGCTGGAAAACGAAACAGAACAGGACTGGCTGGAGCGCATTCGGCAGGACATAGAAACGGGGCATCAGCAGCTTGGGCAGTGGCTTGGCGAGCCGCCACTACCGTGGTTGGCCTGGCCCTACGGCGAGCAGAGTGCACCCTTGAGGGACCTGTTAAAGGACATGGGCTACCTTGCCTTTGGTCAGCAAAGCGGGGCACTGGACGAGGGTGTGGACTGGCAGAATATCCCCCGCATTCCGGTCAACGGCCTGCATTCAGACTGGAGCGAGTTGCGTGACAAGGTGTTGGCCTTGCCTTTTCCGGTGCGTATGACACTGCCTGCAGATGGGGTTACCCGAGAGGTACGTCCGACTCTGACACTGCTACTTAACGGCGATTGGCGCCGGCGTAACATTCAGTGCTTTGCTGGAGGGCGGCGGGTCGCGCCGGTGGTTCGCTTCGGTGATGGCGTCAGTGAGCTGGTCGTGCGCAGTAATGCAGATATTCCCGAGGGGCGCAGCCGCTATAACTGCACGGCGGCCGCTACCGAAGGGCGGTTCCATTGGTACTCCTGGGTGTGGATGCGCCGCGCCGGGGAGCACTGGTACGCAGAGTAATCAGTAGTCGTTAATACGATCGAACGTAAAAATAGTGTTTGTTTTTCCTATACTCGGTGGAAATATGATGATCCGTTGTTCCGTTTCGGGTCGGAAACCGCCCCGGTCACCCTAACAACGATCAGTTCCGGTGTTGGGCACCAAGCCGAATTTCTCTTACCGGGTATTGCGTCATCAATTTACTCTCCGTTTGGTCAGGAACGGAACTCATCACTGGCGTTTTTTCTTGTCCGACAGAACAGCCTTGATCATCTTGCCAAAGCTTTTGTCCCTGGCGCGCTTTTCAGCCAGCGTTGCGCTATTGAATGCTTGCTCTCGCATCAGCTTCTGATAACTCGACAAGCGACGTGCTTCGAGTTCTCCCCGACCAATCGCATTTTGCACGGCGCATCCGGGTTCACTATCGTGCTGGCAATTCGCGAAACGGCACTGTTCCGCCAGTGACGTAATTTCAGCGAACGTGCTATTCACGCCTTCGTCGCAGTCCGCCAACTGCAATTCACGCATACCTGGCGTGTCCAGAAGCAGCCCACCCTGGGGAATCCGGTGAAGGGAACGTCCCGTAGTGATATGCCGCCCCTTGCTATCGTCCTCGCGAATTGCCCCGGTGGACTGAACGGTCTTGCCGAGTAACGTATTCACCAGGGTTGACTTTCCAACGCCCGATGAGCCCATCAAGGCCACCGTATTACCGGTTTTACACCATGGCGAAAGCTGGTGAATCTCACCTGCATCCAGGCAATTGATAGTCACCACCACCAGGAGTGAATCGAGGGCCTGAACCTGGCGACTGTAAATTTCCGGGTCGTCACACAGATCCGCCTTGGAAAGAATGATGACGGGTGCTGCTCCCACTTCATTTGCCAGGCTCAGATAACGCTCGATGCGGTTCAGATTGAAGTCGTCGTTCAGTGATGTAACGATAAAAAGCGTATCCACATTAGCCGCGATAAGCTGCTCCCCCACTTTGCTACCGGCGGCTTTGCGGCGAAGCAGACTTTGACGTTCCAGAAGTTTCTCGAATGTGCCCCCGGGAGATAGCACCAGCCAGTCTCCCACAGTGATTTCAGGCATATCAGGATGCAGATCAAGGCTCCGTTCACCCGCTTCACCCAGCAGGTCAAGACGATTGCGATGCTGTGCAATCACCCGTACCACCGGATACTCCCACTGCTCCAGGCTAAGTTGCTGCTGAAAAAAAGGTCGCCAGCCCAATTGAGCCAGAGTCAAAGCACCTTGTTCGGCTTTTACCATGCCTACAGATTACCAAAAACAGACTGATCTATTTATGGGAGCAAGCCGGCAACTGGGCGAACTGGTGGATTTCCCTACGGACAGATCCCCGGAACGATCTTGGTCACATCCAGCACGAGATTGTGAAACTCCTGAAGCTGTGAATTCACCGTCGCCGTGAAATTGTTGCAGTCAGTGAAGTCGACGATGATCTTGCCGAATGGCTCCTTGACCACGTCGGCAGGGTCGAAATTCGAGCCAAAGCCCGCGCCCGACGTGATCACCACGTCCTCGAACACCACGCGCTGGCCGTCACGTGTCCCGGTGCCTATCATCCAGACCTGCCGGCCGTTCAGGTAGGTGTACCAGGTCATCACGAAGACCCCGCCCACCTCAACGCCGAAGTGGAAGCCCTCGCCGTCGCGGTTCGGATCGAAAAAGGCCCCCATCCAGGTCGCCGAATCGCCCTGGACACCGCCGCCGCCACAGGTCGTCGGCACGATGCGGGTGAGCTCGAGCGTGACCTCTTCGTAACCAGGCATGACCGGCTTCAGTTCCAGGTCGGCGTTGTTGCAGTCGCTCCAGGTCATGATGGCGGAGCCCCAGTTGCTGCGCATGACGTCTTTCGGATCGAACGCATTGCCGTATTGCGCGCCGCTGGTGATGGTCATTTCACCAAACGTGATCTTCCCACCAACCAGTTCGCCCAGGCCAATCACCCAGAATTGTTCGCCTTCATCGTAGAAGTAACAGGTCAGGATGAAATTCTCCTGGTCGCGCTCGAGAGTCAGTTGGCAGCCCTCGCCGTCGCGGTTGGGGTTGAAGTAGGTGCCAGGAATTTCGTCTGCAACGGCAATCACGGGGCCGCCCTTGATCGCACCGTCGGTCGAGAATTCAGTCAAAATAACGCGCCCCTCCTCCCCTTCCTGGTTTGCGACGACCAAAGTGATGATTTCGACGAGGGACAAGTCGACACCGTTGAGGGAGGTCAGGGGAATTAACTCATCGAATCGGATCGAAGCCTGACCCGGCGTGACATTCTCGATAAAGCCCGCGCTCAGTTCTCCATTCGCATCCGCCAGCAAGATGCCCAGAATCATGACCCCTTCCACCGACTGGATGTCCAATAGGAAGCGGCTTGATCCGGTCAGGTCGAATACCGGCCCGACATTGCGGGAGTAAGCGGCGCCACAGGCTCCGAAATTGTCGGGGTTGCCCAGGCTTGGAAATTCGACAAGGCAATCGAATACGCCGCCCGCAATCTCCATGGTTGCCGTAGAACCGGCCTGCGAAAACTCGTCCACTGTTGGAAGGGCCGCCCGGATCCCGCCCAGCACGCTGGAAGTGTTGATTACCGCTTCCTGCTCGGTGAGTTCTTCACCAGGCCCGACCGTGAACGGACCCTGCTGCGCAGTAAAAGGGTCGATGACATCCGCCGAGGCGCCGGTTGCGATGCCCGAAAAGAGCAGGAAAAGGAACAATCGGAAAGTGGCACTGGCAGGTTTCATGTTCGATCTCCTGGTCTTTGTAGATTTTGAAGTAAAAATATATTCCGCCTATTTATTAAATTTAACTAGTGTTATTTGATTTAGCAGGTGAGTACCGGCCCCGGATCATTAGCCGTCGCCCCGGCAGGCTGATTGAGGCAGTCGTGATCGCAACATAGCGCCGGAAAACCCCTCTCCCGTCAGACAAAGGCGTTTGCTTCTTCTATACTGGTATAGAGACATTTCGACATAAACAAAGCAGTAGGTTCATTCACCGGGGGATTCGCCATGAAACTACTAAAGATCGCATCAATCGCAGCACTGGGTTCGACATTCTTTGCGGGCACCGTATGGGCTTATGACTGCAGCGGGCTGGAGCAGTGGAAGCGACAGGTCTACTACCCGGTTGGCGCCCAGGTGCAATACCAGGGCTTTGCCTACGAAAACATGGGTGAACCATCCAAACGCGATGAGCCCGACCAAGGCGATCCGTGGAGTTCACACGGTGAGTGTGACCCGGCCGGTGGTGGTGGCGGCGGCGGTGACACTGTAATCCCGCAGCCCATCTCCATCTATGGCGCCTGGCTTTGCGGCGACGACTACTGCACCTGGTCCAGTGAGCGCGACATGGTCGACTTCGACGAGATGAACCACTGGCTAATCGATAGGGAGGACCACCCTAACAGTTGCGATTACACAAAACGCTTTAGCTGCAATCCGAGCGTGAACCTGGTGGTGCTGAGTTTCGTGCATCCGCTGAGGCTACTTCACGCTACAAACGATGACCAAACCCTGAATGGTGTACCGAAAGGTATGACCCACGATGTGGTGAGCTACTTCAAGAACCAGGGAATCCGCGTGATGCTTTCCATCGGCGGAATCACCTATGTTGACCCATGGAACCAGGCATTGGCCGAGGATGCCTGGCAACTGGGCCTGAATGCGGCCGCGGTAGCCACGGAACTGGGTGTCGGCATCGAGATCGACTACGAGGAAAACCAGAATCCTGATCTCGACGGCCTGCAGGACTTTATCGATGCCTACCGCTCCGTTCATCCCTTTGATCCGACCGGCGCGGATCACGCGGCCCGGCTGACCATCGACCTCGCCGCCGGCGACCGCTGGCTGATCGCCCTGACCGAGCGCGCCACCGAGAAATGGCTTAGCACCGCAACACCGGTGCTCGACTACGCCAACGCCATGGTGACACCACGCCAGTCATCCGCGGATACGTACATGGGACACTGGCAGGAACACATCGACGGCAAGCCGCAATATGACCCGCCGATCCTGCCGCTGGCGCCGGCCAAGTTGACCGGCAGCCTCTGGCTTACCGGCAGGAAGCCGGAACCCGAGTGTGTCGACTTCGGCAATTCACTGCAGCACCCTTCCGCCACCGGCCTTTTTGTGCAGACGATAACACCCAATGGCGCCGGCACCAGCCACGGAATGCTGGGCTTCATGTTCTGGGCCGCCGAATGCCAGGGCACACGAGCGGCTTGCACGACGCCGGAGTACAAAAACACCTGCGAGAACGGGATGGGGGCGGCGGCGGCCTACTACGACAGTAACTCCGAAGGACTCCTCTTCCCCATGCCACGGCTGCGGCAGGATTAGAGCCGGGAAGCCTGCCCATTGCACCGACAATCCGGGAGAATCGAAATACGCACCGTTCCGGTCGTTCTGACAGCCTTGCTTGTGAGTCCGACGCTGGGCGCCGTGGGGTCCGTGGTCGGACAGGTTGCCGAGGACAAGCCGTGAGCCGCTACCGCCACGCGCTGCCCCAGCTTTCAGGTGATCTTTTCCTGGCGGATGGTGGGCTTGAAACAGACCTGATCTTTAACCATGGAATAGAAATCCGCGAATTTGCAGCCCATACACTTTTGGCGGACCCGGTAGGGCGTGAAGCCATGACCCGCTATTTCAAAGGTTATCTGACCCTTGCCAAGGACCACGGCGCGGGATTCATACTGGACAGCCAGACGTGGAAGGCTCATATGCACTGGGCTGATGATCTTGGCACAACGGAACGGGAGTTACAGGCTGCCAACCGGGATTCGATTGAGTTTATTGCCGGCATCCGTGACACATTTTCAGATAACGCAGGACCGATCGTGCTTAGCGGGATCGTCGGGCCAACTTCCGATGCCTACGCACCAGAGAGACTGATCAGCGCCAACAAAGCCGAGCAATATCACGCACGACAACTTGGCTGGCTGGCCGAAACTGAAGCCGACATGGTAGCCGGGGTCACTTTTCCGAGCGCCGAAGAAGCCATCGGGTTCATCAGTGCCGCCCGATCCTTCGATTTACCGGTTGTAATTTCATTCACGGTTGAAACCGACGGATGCCTCCCCACGGGACGCCCGCTCGGTGATGCAATCCGGATGGTCGATGACGCAACCGCCGGTTCAGCTGCTTATTTCCAGGTCAACTGCGCCCACCCAGACCATTTTTTTGACGTATTTGACGGCTCGGACTGGACCCGTCGAATCCGGGGACTCCGATGCAACGCATCCCGACTAAGTCACGCCGAACTGGACTGCTGTGAGGTGCTGGATGACGGTGATCCAGAAGAAATGGGCGAGCAATACCGGGATATTCTGCTCATCATGCCATGGCTTAATATTTTTGGCGGGTGCTGTGGCTCGGACCTCCGCCACGTGACCCGGATCGCCAGTGCAGTTACAGGTGAGCCACCCAGGAATCTTCGGGGATAATCTTCACTGAGCTGTCTTTTGCGCGAAGCCTCATGGCTTTTTCGATCTCGGTTCCGAGGCCGCCGCTGCGCCATTCGTCAACTCCCAGGCCGCCCACCACCAGGTATTGCACCTCGGTTCCCACGGATGGATTCACGACGCCCCCGCGTTTCTCGATTTCCGCTTTACAGGCCTCGATAGGCCCGTAAACAAAATTGCCGGTCAGGCAGAACCGGGTCTTGTTGAAATCGATCAGGCCCGCATCGTCAAACCACAATTCAGTCAGGTCAACCTGCTCAGCGAGGTCTTCCAGCCGGTCTTCAACCAGCAGGGTCAGGGTTTCCACCAGGTGGCTGCGTTCTTCCTCGGTGATCACGCCGTCTTCCAACACTTCCTTGATCCGCTTGTGAATGACATTTCCGGGAAAAGAAGCAATCATGTGATACCGGTCCTCCAGCCACTCATGCAGTAACCTGATTTCGCTGTCGGTCAGTTCCTGGTCCGCCAACAGGCCCCTGGCCAGTCCAAGCAGTTCACCCAGTGACTGTTTCAGCGTTTCTGACGGGCTGGAAGTCATGTCTGTCTCCTTGAATAGTGTTTCCGGAAAAGTTTACCCTATCACAGCATCCGGGCAATGCTCGCCTCCAAAGCCTGCCACCGATCAGGAAGACCCTATGAAACCCCTGCGCCACAGGTTCAGAAATACGATCACCGCCATCGTGATGTTGCTGGCCGTCAGCAACTCGGCCATCGCGGACCCGGATTCCGCAGAGCTTTCGGCTTTTGTTAAAAGCGGCATGAAACTCTGGCATGTGCCCGGCATGGCGGTTGCCGTCGTATCCGGCAAGGAAGTGCTGTTTCAAAAGGGTTTTGGCGAAACCGCCCTCACAGACGGCGTGAAAGTGGACGAACATACGCTGTTTGCCATCGCATCGACCACCAAGGCCATGGTCGTTTCAGGAATCCTGATGCTGGCTGACGAAAACAGGCTCTCGCTCGATGACCCGGTCACGAAGTACCTGCCGGAACTGCACTTCAGCGACCCGATGCTGACGGAGCAACTCATGGTGCGGGACCTGTTGGCCCACCGGACCGGATTGCCCAGCACGGATTTCTGGACTTTTTTCCAGGACATGCCGCTGGACGAACAAATCCGCCGCCTCGAAGCTGTCCCGGTCGCAGCGCCGTTGCGCACCCGCCTGATTTACCAGAACACGATGTTTGAACTGGCCGGCCTGATCATTGAACGGCTCAGCGGAATGCGTTGGGATCTTTTCATCAGGGAGCGGCTGTGGCAGCCCATTGGCATGAACGAGACCTTTGGCGCGCGCGGGCAGATTGAAGAAACCCTGGTTTACGTGAAGCCCTATTATTTTCAGGACGGCGAACTGGCGCTTGCGGAGTGGGATATCCCTGTCGACCTGGCCGAAGCGGCCGGTTCCGTGTGGTCTTCGATCCACGACATGGCCCTCTGGGCCCAGTTTCTGTTGCGCGGGGGTGTAACGGCGGATGGCGAGCGCCTGATCACGGAAGCCCGGTTTGCCGAAATGTTCGAGCCTCAGCAACTGGCCGCACCGGAAGATTTCTACCCGACGGTCGCACTCACCCAACCCCACTGGCGCAGCTATGGACTGGCCTGGTTTCAGCAGGACTTCCAGGGGCGGAAAATTGACTTTCACACCGGCAGCCTTAACGGATTGATCGCCATCATCGGCCTGGACCGCGCCAGTGATCGCGCGGTGATTGTCCTGGGCAATCGGGATCATGCCGAAATGCGCCACGCCATCATGTGGGAAGTGATGGACAACAACCCGCCGGGTGACCGGCGCGACTGGAACCACGACATCTTCGACCTGTACGCCGGCCTGGCGGCACAGAAGGCTGAAAAATGGGCGGCGATCGGGCAGACGCGTCTCCCGGGCACCCATCCCAGCCTGGGTCTGGACAAATACACCGGCGCCTGGGAAAGCCCGGGCATAGGCAAGATTACCATCGGGAATTCAGCCAGCGGGTTGACCCTTAAAACCGCAAAGGTCGAATTGCCGATGAGCCATTGGCAACTGGATACCTTCCTGGTGGATTACGCGCCGTGGGATTTACATGAATTCGCCGAGTTCCGCATCGGTCCCGACGGTTCGGTTTCCTCGATCGAACTGTTCGGCGAGAGCTTTCACCCTGTCAGCAAACCAGACTGAACCGCGACCCCGGCAATCCACCCCCGCTGAAACGCAGGGGTGTTAATTTTAACCTTGCCGGGAGATACCCGTCACCGGGCTGTTTCCTGGACCCGGCGCGGACCCGCGAAAACTTCTCCTGTCTGTCCATGAATGGAAACAATGTCACCCGTCCGCAAGGTTTGGGAAGGACCGCCACCTGGCGCATGCAGTTCGGCGCTCTTGCCGTGCACCCGTAACTCCCCGACACCCAGCACCGCGGCAAATGGCTTCTCGTCAATGCCGTGTACCGCAACCGCCGCGTGCGAAGTCGATCCACCCCTGGCGGCCAGCAGTCCGTCCACCGACAGGATCAGCGGGATCTCATCCGGAATCGGGTTTTCCAGTAGCAAAAGAATGCCGTCCGCTCCTGCCTCTTTTACTGCGCCTGATGCCTTCAGAAGGCCAACATCCTCCTCGTCAAAAGCGATCACGCCGAGGAATGCACCCCCACTGATCCCGATACCGCGACCATCGGCCGGGCCTGGATCTTCGAATGTCCGCAGGCTGAAATGATGTTCCTGCTGCGCGCTGCGCGTCTGCAGCACGCTGAGCACACCGCGCTCTACGGTAAATTCGATCTCGGCGTCCGAGCCGAGAAAGCGCCTGAGGCGGGCGCTGATGTGGTTGAGCTTACGCTCCAGCATCGGAGCCTGGGAGCGTAATTCCTGAACCGGCTCGAATGACTGCGCCGCGGTCAACCCACCCACCAGGTCGTCGCCGCAGGCACTGAATTTCACATCTCCGGTAAAGACTCGGAAACCCGAGGTGGTCATCCGCGTTTGCGGGATCACGCCGGTCAGCGAAATGCGCATTTCGTCCATACCCGGCCTGAGCTTTTCCTCATTGGACCGGTTACCACAAGCCATTTCCTGGACAATCACGGCCGTGTGCCAGCCCTGGCTCAAGTGCTTGATATCGCGATAACGTCGCGCCCGCTGTCCCTCCCACGAGTCATGAACTGCCCGCATGGCGTTTTTCAATTGCAATTCCGGGTCGTTGAGAATCGCGTCGAGCGACTTACCGTGACCGGCTTCCCGGATGGCAGCCTTGGAGGCTTCAACGACCTCGCGCATCGCCGCTCCCGGCAGGTCCGTCTTGAGGTTCACACCATGGCGCCGCTTGGCCTCCTCCACCAGGTCGTATTCTTCCAGGTCCAGCTGCCACACCGCCGCCGCGTAAGAAGCCAGGAAGCGACGGTAGGCGTCCCAGGCGAACCATTCGTCTTCGAGCGCCAGCGCTTGTGCAATGTCATCCGTCATTCCTGTGAACACCACGGTTGTGAGCATCCCGGGCATGGAAAACACCGAACCGCCCCGCACGGCAAGTAAAAGTGGCGCGTCGGCATCACCAAAGCGAACTTTTCTCCCGTCATTGGCAGCGATGTCCTGCTCGAGCACGTGCACGTGCCGCAGCAATTCCTGCTCCAGCCGCCTGGACTCGCTGTTGTGGAGGTTCATTCGTGGCAGAACGGTCGGGATGATAAACGCATCGCGGGTCGGTATGCCCAGGTAGGCGATGTAGATCAGACCGGAACCTTTCCCGCCGTAGCGCGCTTGCAGGCTGACGGCCTTCCAGTCCTCGACCCGTCGCACGATGTCCTCGGTATGAGACAGGTGGACGAAATCCCAGGGGTCATCACCCAGGACACTGCTTCCTAAGCCGGACAGGGCCTCGAGGTTTTCGGAAACATAGGTCCGGGCCAGGTCCGAAAAGTGGACCAGGCTGTTCAGGTCATGCATGGTGCGTTGAAAATTACCCTGAACCGCGCGCATTTCATTGACGCTGTAGCCCAGGTGCTCGGCCATCACGTCGTAGGCTTCGCTCACCCGTAGCACCAACCGGTGGTAGTTTCGTTGAATTTGCTCGAGTACATCGAGCAGTTCGGTCGGCTTTCGTGCCGGGTGAACCAGCATGGCCGAAAGATCCCAAAGTTCGCGTGAGAACAAACCATCACGATCCAGGTTGCCGGCACACAGGAATACGATGCGCAGGCACTCCGCCAGGTTCATTCCGTTTTCATGGTAGCCCGATGCAACGTGCCGGAGGGCAAGAAAGCCCAGTTCCTCCAGGACGCAATCCAATTGGTGTAAAAGATAGCGCTGGCTTGAGAAGACGCCATTTCCGACCAGGTTGCTCAACTGGCGCCGCAAAGTACAACTGCGTTCGAACACTTCAAATTGGTTGCTGCCCTGGCAGCAGTCAAGCAACTCGTCCAGTGCGCTGAACAGCCTGTCGCGGTGATCATGGCAAATGCGTTGACTGAAGGCAGCGACTGCCAAACGTGCCTGCTCTGCAACCCTGTCGGTGGGAAAATCCGGTTCTCCCGGCAATTCATTCTGCAACTCCGATAAGGCGCTTTCAAATGCATCACGGGCATCAACTGCCCAGGAGCCTTCGCGCGCCTTGCTGGCCATGCTGCGCAAGCGGTGCTGGTAGACCCAGCGGTTGCCAGCATGCACTCCGTTCACGAGCAGGGATTCGAGCTCTTCTTCCAGCGAGTTGGTGGATTCACAGGACAACAACTCGTGCGTATAAGCTTCGCGCCATTCTTCGATCCGCGCCGCCATTTGCGAACTTCCCAACAGTTGCCCGAGGTCGCTGACAATTCGCTCAACCAGTGCCAGCACCTGGCTGTTCGAGCGGGCGGACTCGTCTGCTTCGGTCGGAATTTCACGGCCGGGGTCTGGAAACACCGCCTCACCCGTTTGCAGCCATTCCAGGTAAGCCCGGGCGAGATCGAGGGTCTGTTTCCCCATTGCATGATGGGTGCTCCTGCGAATCTCGTTGGCGATGGTGCTGCCGCGAACATGGACCTCGGAAAGGTCGATCGTGTCCTGCCACACTTCGTCAATCAACTTGGGCCGGGACACGAGCCCTGAAATACTGCGCACCAGGATCCTTGTGGACAGGCGCAGGCGCCGGGCGAACGGGCCGTTCATGAATTCAATCAGTTCATTACGAACCTGGACAATTTCCGGCTTCAGATTCTTGGCCCCGGTAAGGCCGCGATATGAAGCACTGCACAAGCGCGCAACCAGGAAACGCAGCAGGTAGACTGCCTCGTGGCGGCTGCCGCAGGTATTCAGGCGCCGCAGCAAGCGTGCCAGGTCGCGCAGACGCGTAACCATAATGGCAGGCGTGTCGTCGATGTGCAGATGGTAGATTTCCTGCTCCAGGTCGATCACTTCGCCCTGCTGGCCACTCAGCCTGGCGATCAGCTCATCCGTGACCAGCGTACCCTGGGGCAGCCGCACTTCGGCGATCACCCGGGTTGACTCCCGGTTAACATCGTGAATCGACAGGCGGCCATGCGCATCGTACGGCACGATCAGGCTGTCGCCAGACCTGAAAATGCGGTGATTGGCGATTTCAAACATCCGGTACCGGCGGTGCAGGAATCCCATGGTTTTCAGGTAGGTGCGCAGAGCAGCGCGGTAGTCATCCCCTGCACAATCCGGTCCGAAGCTGGTGATCAATGCCCGGTCCAGGGCGGCAATGTGCTCACGTTCCTGTTCCTGGAAAGTCGGCTCCCGGCTGGTTGAGACTTTCCGGACAGGGACCCGGGACGCCGGAACGGGGGGCCGGCCTTCGTGCTTTTCATAGATTCCGGTCAGTTCTCTCAGCGCCTCGTGCAGCAACAGGCCCTGATCCTCGAGTTTCGCAGCCACTTCGCGCAAAGCGGCCAGGTAATCCTCGAAACGGCTTCCGTGAATGGTCACCCGGTGGACGGCGGCAAGCCGTTCGATGATCACCAGTAATTCTTCTCGCAGAAACTCGTAGAGATCCTGGCCGCGGACGTGCGCCACACCCCGGGCCAGGGCTAGGGAAATGGACAGGATCGCATTCATGCCCAGGTTTTGCTTGCGCTGCATCACGCGGACTTCACTCTCGCTGTCTGCGCCTTCGGCCAGCTTTCCGCGCCGTTTCGCCGTTGAAAGCTCCAAATTCAGCAGGGCGCGATCGATGTCGAACAGGTTCCAGTCGGCCAGGTTTCGCCCCTCGAACAAAGGTGCGGCAAATTCGTGAACATGGTCAACCGCGTACAGACAGCCTTTTCCGCCATAGCGGCTGGCGCGCCTGAAAAGTTCAAGTAAAGCTTCATCCCCGGTAGACTCCACCTGTGCCCGTCCGACGTTTTTTTTGAATCCGAACACGCCAGCTTCCACTTCCTCCAGCAGGTCCGCGTGCTTGTCCACGGCCTCGCGGTACTCGGCACGTTCGAAGGTTGCGTCAACCAGGTGTACCGCTTCACCCGAACCGGAAGAGGTGCCCAAGGGGGTTGCCCCGTGAAAGGACACACGCACGCGGCTGTCGCCGCTTCCGCCGGGCAAAGACAGGTGCACATCCACACCCACCGTGGGAATTCCGGCATTGGTGGGCTCTTCCCGTGCCCGCAAACGATCAACGATTGCAAATTCCGGCAGGTTCGGCTCACCTACCGCCGCTTCGATGACGCGCTCCATTTGCGTGGCCACGGCCTGGTATTTGACCAGCCGTTCGGTATTGGCGCCGCCGCCGCACTTCAGCCCCAGCGCGTTGGTGGCCAGGGCGATATGTGCTTCCATATCGTCGTTTGGGCTTTTCGATCGATGAGACACGACCAATTCCAGGTTCTTGCCCAGGGTAACGAGGATAGCCAGCAGGGTTTCATACAGGGTTCCGATCTGGTTCGCCTTGACCAGTACCGCATTGATCAAGCCCTGTCCTGCCGCCAGTTCGATGCTGCGGTCATTGGTTGTAACCAGGTCATCGCCAATGACCAGGATGCGATCACCCAGCTTTTCCAGCAGCAGGCGCCAACCCTGTTCGTCGTTTTCGGAAAACCCGTCCTCAATCGAAAGAATCGGGATGTCATAGTCACCCATGGCCTTTTCATACACGGCCAGGACGGCCTCCCGGTCCATTACCTTCTTGGAATGGTCCCGCCAGAACAGGTACATGCCAATGCTGTCGGGCATATCGAATTCTTCGCGATAGGCTGTTTCAAGCTCCGACAGGGCGGGATCCAGGGCAATCGCCACGTCCACACCGGGCTGGTAGCCGCACTCTTTTATCGCCTGCTTCATCATCGACCACAGGCGCAATTCGGGAAGTTCGTAATCACCCCGGTCAACGTAGGGCGCCAGCCCCCCCTCAAGCCCGATCCCCATTACCCTGCAGCCCTCGGCTTTTTCGAGTATTTCCTTGAGGCGATTCTGCAGGCGTACGGTCATCTCCTGGGCTTCCTGTGAATCGACGGCGCCGAGGATCAGGAACATCGCCTCCTGCATGCTGATATTTGATTCCGGGTATTCCTTCTCGGTATGCCGCCCGCCCATGCCACAGTTGCGAAATTGCCATGGCGCCCGCACTGCGCCGAGGCGCGGATGGGTAGCCTCCTGCATGCTGTGCTCGACAATTCGGCGCTTGGCTTTTCCGACGCTGGCCAGCCAGCTGTCAGCGGAAGGCACCGTAGCGGCTGTATCGCCGGCCAGCCGTTCACGGCGCCGGAATGCACGATATTTACCGGGGTCCGCCAACAGGAAATCAAGGCCCGTGACCAGCCCCAAGCCGAGTAAAAAACGCCCGAGAAACAGCGCAGCAGGCTGGTCAAGCAACAGGCCGAGAATCAGAAAGATGATTGCCAGGGGCAACGAAATACGCGAGGCGTGAAGGCTGGCCCGCGGACCTGCAGCAGCGACCGCCAGGTTATAGGGTGCATCGGGATAGAAATTCAGACCCTCGCGCTTGATACCGGTCGCGCGGCCGTAAGGAATTCCCAAAAACAGCCCCGCCAGGTAACGAAAACGCCTTGCCGGCGGTTGCGCCAACCGGGCATCCACTCCATCCTGAATGGAGTCGGTAAGCGCCCTCTGGCGGGCCGCCTCGAGAAAATGGCCAAGTTCATGAAGGGCAATCGAAGAATGGAACGTCAGGTAAGTAAGGAGTGCCGAAGTGATCGTCTCCGGACTCATGAAAATAAATCGCAGCACCTCGGATCGGGTGGTCAGGTCGTCAGGTATCGCGAGCACCGATGAGATAAAAGCGACATGGAAGGAAACCAGTATGTGGTTGGCGATCACCCATCCTTCCTGGAGGAAGGCGCCGGCATTATTCGCGTTCCATCGCTGACGCTTTTTGATCCTGCCTCGAATGAACTCCAAAAAAGCTTGCGGCATGGCCTAAGCGTCCGTCTCGCACGTCCGTAGTCGGTGGGTTTGAACTGTACTAGGCGGTCAGCATCCCAACAATGACATGAGTCAGGCGATAAATTTCACCACCGCCGGGACGAAGCGCCATGCGGTGGCTGAATTTGCCAAAAAGCTGCCAATCAGACCACCTCCGGCGCCTCGCACGGTAATCGACCCGCAGTACAACCGCCCCAGGGGCTGGCACGAATTCTGCATCTATTACCTTGCGAGTATTTGAAGGAGGCAAACGATGGGAAGTGGATCCTGCGGAAACGTGATTGCAGCGTTGGCGAGCTTTTTTATTCCTGGCCTTGGCCAGTTACTGCAGGGCCGCTGGCTGCTGGCCGGCGTGATGTTCCTGATGACGGCCCTGTTGTGGCTGATCCTGCTCGGCTGGATCATCCATCTGTGGTCCATCATCGATGCGGCCATGTATGAAAAACCGGAGCGCTGGCGCCGGGACTACTACCGGAGCGCCTACTGATTCTCGCTCAAGCACTTAAATCTCCCTCCTTACCCCGCCGCATGGCGGGGTTTTCGTTTCTCTTCGACCTGTTTGGCATTTACAATCAAGCCAGCCTAACAATTACCGGATTGCCCGATGCGTCGCTTTTTCAAACACTATTTCCTGTGCCTGATGCTGTTCAACCTGGCCGCCTGTTCCACCATGCAAACAGTAAACGTTGAAAACGCCATCAAGTATTCCGCCGCAAGGGGCGTCGATTATGGAAGCCTGGTAGAGGTCAAAACACTGGACCATCGCACCAGCAAATTCCGGGTCACCGAGATGAACGAAGACGGCATCGGTGGAAACTCCGGGTTTTTCCGTTTTGAAGACATGAAAAGTCTGCGGGTCGAAAACCCGGAGGCTAAAAGCAACGGCGATGCCTGGACTTACATCCTTGGAGCGCTGGGAATCGCAGCCCTTGTCGTACTGATAGCGAACGCTGATAGCGTGAAGGTCTGCAGCCCTTCGCCCTGCCCGTGATCCGCCCCCGCCCATGACCATCCGTCCCGCGATACCGGCAGATGCTGCTGCCTGCGTGGAGATCCGGGGAAGAACCCGTGAAAACGCCGTTTCGGCAGAGAGACTGGCCGAATACGGAATCACCGTTGATTCGTGGCGGGAAGATATCCAGTCCGGCGCTTTGCCCGGCCGTGTCTGCCTGGTCGATCAGGAAATTGCGGGCTACTGCTTCGCCATCCGGAAGACCGGGGAGATTGCCGTGCTCGCCTTGTTGCCGGAACACGAGGGAAAGGGGTTTGGCCGTGAGCTTCTCGGGAAAATGCTGCGGGATCTGCAGGCGCTCGGCTTCAAAAGAGCCTTTCTGGGGTGTTCGCCCGATCCGGCTTCCCGCTCGTACGGTTTCTATCGACACCTGGGGTGGAAATCCACCGGCGCCTTTGATTCGCATGGAGATGAAGTGCTGGAGCTCTGGTTGTCATGAAGTTTGAAAGGTTCCCGGGCTGCGGAGCTCATCGTCCCGGCTTGGACACCCACGCGGTGCACGGGCCGCTATTCCACCGGCGGGATCACGGTTGCCTGCCAGGCGACCACCCACCATTCACCGTTTCGCTTCAAGAAAGTGCCGGTGTTGAAATACTGTAGAAGTTCCGGGGGATCGACCTGCACCGTGCCCAGCAGCCTGAAGGCCACAACCGCCGTATCACCATAAATACGGATGCGGATGTCTTCAGCCGAATAGACGACAGGCGGTTCTTCCGTGGCTGTCTCTTCCCCTGAGGTCAGACCGGCCAGGATATCCGCCTTGCCATAACGCAAACCTCTTGACGAGGTGTAAACCAGGTCGTCAGCCCAGAAACGTTCGTGGGCAGCCACATCGTTGACCGAAGCGCCCGCGAGAAATTCATTGAGCATTTGTGTGAGCACCTCTTCATCAGAAATAACACTGGCAGGAGTGGCACTGGCTGCTGCGCTGATCGTCATTGACAGCACGACGAGAAAAGCCAAAAGTTTCTTCATGGTTTGATTGCTCCGGGTTGCAAGATTTGGCCCTGTTTCAGCGCCAAATCCTTATAATGCTGGAATGAAAGGGTTCTTCCAAGAGCTGAGAAAACGTCACGTCGTCAAGGTGAGCATTGCTTACCTGGTCATAGCCTGGCTGGTTTTGCAACTTGCCGACGTCATCTTTCCCGCCCTCGGCCTGCCCGATTGGTCCATCACGCTGGCGCTGGGCCTGCTGGCGATCGGTTTTCCGGTGGCACTGGTTCTGGCCTGGGTGTTCGACGTCACGCCGGGGGGTATAGAGCGAACCGATCCTGTCAGGGAAACCCCGGCTTCCATGCCCGTTCAAAACACGCTGACCAGGGACCTTTCGATCGCGGTCCTGCCATTTCCCGACCTCAGCGCGGAACAGGACCAGGAACACTTCTGTGATGGACTTACCGATGAACTGCTGAACGTTCTTACCTGTATTCCAAACCTCCGGGTTGCATCCCGAACTTCCAGTTTCGCCTTCAAGGGCAAAGACGCCAACCTGGACGAAGTATCGGAAAAACTGAACGTAGGCCATGTGTTAGAGGGCAGCGTGCGCAAAGCCGGAAACCGGGTACGGATCAGCGCCAAGCTCATCGGGGTCAAGAACGATTCAACACTTTGGTCGGAAACGTACGACCGGGAGTTGAGCGATATCTTTGAAATCCAGGACGATATTGCGACGCGTATCCTGGAAGCCCTGAAATTGAAACTGGTTGTTGGTGTACACATTGCCCCGACGACAAAGAACGCCAAGGCCTATGAATACTTCCTGCGTGGCCGGGGTAACACCATCACTTACGCCAGTCACGATGTCGACCAGGCCCGGTTGCTGTTTGAAAAAGCGGTGGAACTTGATCCTGAATTCATCCGTGCCTGGATCAGCCTGGCCGAGGTAAACGCCACCTCAGCGATTTTCCTGGGCGGCGGTGAAGCGGCCCAACGAGGCGCCGACCGGGCCAGTGAAAAGGCCATGGCGTTGGCCCCCGACCTGGCTGGCAGCCACCTTGCCAGGGGTTTCGCCCAGATGGCCTGCCAAAGCTATGCAGATGCAGAGAAAGCTTTTCAGAAAGCCCTGGAACTCGACCCGACCCAGGTCCGGATCTGGCACTGGCTAGCCAGGACCGCCCATCACCAGGGACACAAGCAAAAGGAACTGGAATACTTCGCAAAAGCGACCGAACTCGACCCGGAAGACTGGGAGAGCCCGGTGCTGGCCCTGGCCTCATACAAGCGATTGGGTGATTTTGACAGTGCCCGGCATTCCGCCACCGTAGCCATTGCGCGGATTGAGCAACACCTGGAGGATTACCCGGACAACCCGCGGGCCCACTATCTTGGCCTGGGCGCCCTGACTGTGCTGGATGAGCATGAAAAGGCAGGGCAGTGGGCCAGGCGTGCGCTGGAGTTGGGCGAAAACGACGCCGCTACCCACTATAACGTGGCCTGCTATTATTCAGGCATTGGGGAAATTGACAAGGCATTGGACCTTTTGGAAAACTCCATCCAATCGCGCAGTTGGATCGAAAACGATGCCGACCTTGATCCCATCCGCAATCACCCCCGTTACCAGGCGTTTATCGAAACCCTTTCCAGGTAAGGCTCACGTGGCGTGTTTGCAGCCTCGATGCAGGTATCTACTGCGGGTTGGCGAGGTCCTTGAGCAGTTGCTGAAATTCCGGGTCTGCGCGCACCAGTTCGCGGGCGCTCTTGATCAGGCTGTCCACTTGCTCGTCTGTCAGGTCGAACGAAGTAGGCACCTTGTTCAGGAACAACTTCAGCTGCGGGTCAGCAACCTCTTCGAATGTCACTTCGATGAAGTAGGATTTGACCTCTTGCTCGGGTGTAGATACCTGTTTCGCCCATTGAGCCAGATGCTCCCGGACGCTATCCACGGTGGCTGCGTTATAACGGTGCAACTGCACGTCGGTCATCGCGTTCATGGCAGCCAGCATGGAAGGTTGCTTGGTACTCCTGTCCATTTCCGACCGCTTTTCAGTGGAGGCATTGACGGAAAGCATCACGATATGGCGCGGAACTTTCCTTTCCATCTTGTTGAGCATTTCCGTGGGGCCGCCGGCCACGGCAATGACATCGCTCATCGCACGCAATCCCATGTTGTCGGTGATGCCGCCGTCAACAAAGTGGATGTACTTGCGGTCTGTCTTGTCGTTGTACGATTCCAGGCCCTGGAGCGTTTCTGCCAGCTCGTTGTTCTGTTTCGACATCGCCAGTGCCTGGGGATTCGGATGAAATTCGGGGCAGCCTGAAAAGTTTTCGACCACTACCGGGTTGAACACCACCGGCACCGCCGATGATGCGGCAACCGCCGCTGCGACCGGATACTCCCGGATATCGGAACAAAACAGGTTGAAGTAATCCTGGATGTAGGAGAACCGGACACCCCAGGCAAGGTCCGAGGCATTGATGACGATCATCGGACGGCCCGGCTGCATCATGTCGCCAAACGTCGCGTCGTGAAACAGGATCTTGTTGTAATACTCGATGGCCCGTTCGGTGCGATCCTTGCGGGTGAACCAGTGGATCGGGCGTAAGACGCTTACAGTCAGATGGCCCTCAACATCCTTGCGCAGGAATTCGTCTTCAAAATCGGTAAAAATCCGGTCGCCGTAGAGGCCGTAGTAGGCGGATGTAAAACTCCCCCCGGAAACCGAACTGATGTGCGTGACTTCGTCCAGCAACCGCCCTTGCTTGCCATCGGTTGTAACCGGGGTGTCGCGCAACTCTTCGAGTACGCCGTAGGCCATGGCCGCCGCCCGCGTCCCACCACCGGAGAATGCCAGGATAAACACGAAATCCGCGGCTTCATTGGATTGGGCCCAGGTTTTCAGGGCATAAGGTTTTCCCGTGTCGCTGGCAGTGGACGGCTCATTGTGAATCACGCCGTAAGACGCACAGCCGCTGATCAGCAACAGCACCAGGCAAATGCACAAAAAGCGCCCTTTCGAAACACCCCTCCGCCCCCTACTTTCCGTTTTTCCTTTCGGCCGCTGCAGTGGAACTACAGTTTGAGTGTTCATGGTGTTTGAGCCTCAATGAATTTACCGTTGGCTGGAGGCCATCCGTGAAAAGATCCCGGCAGCCTTAAATCAGAATCATAATACAAAGCATACCACTAGCATCAACATATAATAAGCCGACAGGCAAACGACAGACCGGCGCAATCGTGCAAGCAGAAAAGCAGAAACTGAAAATACTGTATCTCACCGACAAGAGCGATCGGGGTGAGTCTGCGATGATCATGGGCGTGCACGCGGCGGGTCATGAAGTACACGTTTTTGGCAAGCTGGATTCAGTACATGTGCAACGTATTCGGGACTGCGGTATCCCGGTCACGGATGTGCGCTGGACAAAGAAACTCGACAGGGCGGTGCTGGCGGACATTCGAAAGACAGTCCTGGAGCACGCAATCAACATCATTCACACGGGCAACAGCCGCACCACCCTGCACATGGTGATGGCGACAAAAAAGCTGCAACGCCGGGGCCGGTCGCCAAAGCTCATCGCTTACCTGGGTGTCACCGGCAACGTCGCCTGGTGGTCACCCTTATCCTGGGTGCGTTTCCTGAATCCACGTATTGACCGGATCGTCTGCGTGGCGGAAGGCGTTCGGCAGTATCTGCTTCAGGATGTTCGTCTGCTGGGTCTGAAACTGGATCCTGACAAGGTGGTAACCATACACAAAGGCCATAAACTCGAGTGGTACCAGTCACCGCCTGCCGACCTGGGAAAATTCGGCATAGTGGGCCCGGCCATGGTGGTCGCGGTGACCTCGCGGCTCAGACCGAGGAAAGGCATCCTGCAGTTAGTCCGAGCACTGGGTCTGACCAATCCGGGCAGTAATATTCACCTGCTGTTTCTCGGCCACGAAGGCAATGAAGAAATACTTTCCGAAGTGTCCCGCTTGCCCCACCCCGACCGGGTTCACTTTGCCGGCTTCCGCACCGACGCGCCCGCGATCATGGCGGCCTGCGATGTATGTTGCCTGCCCGTCCTTGAAGGTGAAGGCTTGTCGCGGGCAGTGATTGAAGGCATGGCTTATGGAGTTTGCCCGCTGGTCACGCCTGTGGGTGGCAATACCGAACTCGTTATCGATGGAGAATGCGGCCTGGTGGTTCCAGCAGGTGACGAGCCTGCCCTCGCCAGGGCGATGGAGTGGCTTTACGACCATCCCGAAAATCGACGGCAGCTTGGACAAGCCGCCAGGGATCGCATCGGTCAGTATTTTCGGAGTGAAGACACCATTCAGAAAACGCTGGAGTTGTACCGGCAGTTGATGGCCGAATCCTGATGAGGAAACCAGCCGGGCACAACCGGAAACCCGGATAGCGCCGAAGCGCTCATTGAGTTATGGCGGGCTGCGACAGCTGGTCAGAAACCCACTTTTCGATTTCGCCACCCATCATGGCGCCCGAATGACGGGCGACTACCTTCCCATCCCGGAACAGGATCATCGTAGGGATACTTCGAATATCGAATTGCTGGGCGATCTGCTGCTCATCGTCCGTGTTCAGCCTGGCGAATACCACCCGCGACTCCATCGCTATCGCGGCTTTCTCAAACGCAGGCGCCATGGCTGTGCAGGGTCCGCACCAGGGCGCCCAGAAATCCACCAATACAGGGATATCACTGCCGGCGATTTTTTCGGCGAATTCAGCAGCCGTGAGTTCCATGGGCCGGGCGGCGAACATTGCGCGGTGACAGCTTCCACATTTCAGCTGGTCATTGAACTGTTCGGCCGGGATTCGCTCGACGGCGCCGCAATAGGGGCAAGTGACTTTTCTTGAAAAACTCATGGGTCCGACCCTGTTCAAACGGGAAAACTGCTTATATTAAATTCCTTTAAATAAATGAGGCTGATCCCCCCACTTCACAAGGCCGTCAGCTTGTTGTGGGAAAGCAGAGAAATTCCGGGGTCCGCCGCGGAAAAACTCAGTTTTTGAGAAGGCACGCAGTATCATGCGCATATGATCGTTTCCGACATCAACCACGAGACCCTGTTCCAACGGCTTTCATCCGGCCTGACGCTGGTAACCGGCAACAGCCGCCTCGCGCGCGTGCTGGCCGGTCAATACGGCCAGTGGCGTATCAGCCGTGGAGACCGCCAGTGGCGCAGCCCGGACATCCTTTCCTGGAATGCCTGGCTTGAACGCCTCTGGGAAGCGGCCAGCCTGCAGGGTATCAAAGGATTCGACGTTGCGGTTCCCGGCAACCGGCAATTGCTGGACCTTTGGCAAAGCGTTTTACGTGATGACCCGCGGGCGCGACTGTTGCTCCGGCCTGAGTCACTGGCCGCCCGGTTGCGCGACACCCGTTGCCTGGTTGTCGATTGGCGGCTGGATCGTCACCACGCGAGCTGGTTTGGCGATGAAAACGAAAACCACAGCGCCTTCGCACACTGGAACCGTTCATTCGAAACCCTTTGCCAGCGTCAGAACTGGATCCCACCCGAGGACCGGACCGCTCTTTTGGGCCGGGCCGCACAGCACCTGGACTGCGGCCCCACTGCCGACAGTGGCGCTGGGACCGGTTTTCTGGGTTTCGATGAATTCAACCCGGCGCAAATGGAATTACTGGCAGCGCTGAGCGAAGCCGGCCATTCCGTTTTCCCGCTGGCAATCACCCCGGCAAGCTGCCGTGCCCGGTTGTGGAAAAGCCGTAACAGCAAAGAAGAGCTGCAGCAAATGGCCCGCTGGGTCCGCTATTGGTACGAGCAGGAACCGGCTTCCCGCATCGGGTTAGTGGTGCCGGGCCTCCAGGAACGGCGGGCGGAAATCGAACGCCACCTTGGCGAAATCCTGATACCCGGGGGCGCCGGGCCGAATCATCACTCCAAGCCCTGGAATATCTCGATGGGCTTGCCGTTGGCGCGCGTCCCCATGATCGAGTCTGCCTTCAATCTGCTGCGCCTGCTGGACAGCCGGACAGGTATCCAGGATGTCGGCCGTGTGTTGCGTTCCCCCTGGATCAGCGGCGCCGTCTCCGAGCGCAACAGCCGCGCGCTGCTGGAAAAATGCCTGCGGGATAACTATCCACGGCAGCTGAAACCAGGAGAAGTCCGTTACCGTGCAGGCGAAGTTCGGAAACACGACCGGAATCACCAGGAATTACCGCCCGACCAGTTTGAGGCGAGGCCGTGGAAAAGCCCGGTCCTGGCCGGCATCATCAAAACGCTGACCCGATTTGAAAAAGACAGCCGGGGCGCCCGGGCGCCATCCGCCTGGGCCGAAGCCATCGATAGCCTGTTATCACAACTCGGGTGGCCGTTGGTCAACGAACCGGAAGCGGAGCAATTAGCCCCGGAGCACAGCGAGACCTGGCAGGCATTTCAGGCCTGGCAGGAAGGCCTGCGTGAACTCGCCTCCCTGGATGCTACGAGGCCTGCACTGGGCCGCCAGGCGGCAATCAACCAACTGCAACAGGTATGCCAGGAACGTGTTTTTCAGCCGCGAACACCACCAGCCACGATCCAGGTCCTGGGCTTGTATGAAGTCAGCGGCTTGCGATTTGACCATCTCTGGGTGCTGGGCCTGCACAACGACAACTGGCCCCCGACTGCCCAGCCCAACCCATTCATTCCCGGCCTGCTGCAAAGGAAAGCACAATTGCCTCATTCCAGTCCGCAGCGGGAACTTGAAGTCGCCCGCTCCATCACCCGGCGGCTGCTGGAAACCTCGGCGGATTGCGTTTTCAGCTATCCCGGCCAGGTCGATGGCGAGGACATGCTCCCAAGCCCGCTGTTAACCGGCGATCCGGTCCAGCCGGCAGATGAAGTCGAGGGCTGGCAGGGTGACAGCTGGCAGATCAGAATCAACCAGGCAGAGGCGCCCCGGATAGAGCCGATACAATTTCCCGGCCGTTCCAGGCATGGCACGGCAAGGGGTGGAAGTTCCATCCTCAAGCACCAGGCATTGTGCCCATTCCGGGCATTCGCCAGCAACCGGCTCGGGGCCACCGGTCTCGAGACCCCGGTGGACGGTATCAGCCCGATGCTGCACGGCAGCCTGATGCACCGGGTGCTGGAAATTTTCTGGATGGAAACGCGTACTCACGGGGCACTTTTGTCACTCGATGACGCCACGCTCGAGTCCCGGATTCGCAGAGTCGTGGACGAGGTCGTAAATGCTGAACGCAGTCTCCGCGACCGCCCGGAATTCAGAGAGGTTGAAGGCAACCGCCTGGCGCGGTTGGCGGCTGCCTGCCTGGAGTTGGAAAAATTCCGGGGTCCCTTTGAAGTGATGGGTTTCGAAAAAGAGATACTGCAGGAAATCGAAGGCCAGCCGATTCGTTTGTACATCGACCGGATTGACCGTTTGCCCGGCGGTGAAAATGTCATCATCGATTATAAAACCGGCAAAGTTGACCCGAAAAAATGGTTTGGAGACCGGCCCGAGGATCCGCAATTGCCGTTGTATGCGATCAGTGCGGAATCCCCGCCCGCCGCAATAGCGTTCGCGGTGATCCGGGATGAAGAATGCCTTTATCGCGGCGTAGTAACCAGGGAGGGTATTTTCCCCGGCTTGCCGCCCGCGAAGGGCGCGCGGAATTCGGTCATTGTCGAAGCCGGGCAGAATATGCCGGTCACCATCGATAACTGGCGCGGCACCCTGCATCGGCTGATGGCTGAATTCCTCGCCGGCGACGCTGCGATTGACCCCAAGAATGGCCGCAAGACCTGCGATAACAGCTACTGTGAATTGCAACCCCTGTGCCGCATCACCGAACTTGAACAACTCAGGGCGTTGCGCGACCGGGAGTCCGCCGCATGAGCCGCCCCATGCAACCGGGCGACTGGCGGGAACGCGAACAGGCGCGGAACCCGGAACATTCGTGGATTGTCCAGGCCCCGGCCGGTTCCGGCAAAACGGAACTGCTCACCCAGCGCATGCTCGGACTGCTGGCCCGGGTGGAAAACCCCGAAGAAGTGATTGCGATCACGTTTACCCGCAAGGCGGCTGCCGAAATGCGTCACCGCCTGGTCAGGCGGCTGCAAGCGGCGGCAAACGAGCCGGATAAAGAACTCGAACCGCACGAACAGGTCAGCCGCGAGCTGGCGTTGGCCGCATTGAAAAACGACTCGGAACGCGAATGGGGCCTGCTGGAAAATCCCGGCCGTTTGCGCATACGCACCATCGACAGCCTGTGCAGTGAAATCGCCCGGCAACTGCCGATACTTTCCGGGCTGGGGGGCGGTCAGCAGATCGCCCAGGACCCTGAAACCCTGTACCGCGCCGCGGCTGCGAAAACCATGGCTGCAATCGAAGACAGCAGCGATGAATTACAGGCGGACCTGGTCCGGGTGCTTGACCGTTATGACAACCAGTACGACCGCCTGGTGGAACTGATCACCAGCATGCTCGGTCGCCGCGAACAGTGGATCAGTCACCTGCTGGACATCCGGACCGGGCACGGGTTCGACCGCGAAGGCCTGGAGGACGGATTGCGCCTGCTGATCGAGGCCGAGTTGCGGTCGGCCCGTGAAAATATCCCGGGTGAGCTGCTCGCCGAACTGCCCCGTTACCTGAACTACTCACTGGGTAACGCCCCTGCAGACGCCGCTGCCGTCAAAGCACTGCTGCAGGCCTGTGGCGGCCAGGACACCGGCTTCCTGGACCTTCCCACCGACGCCGATGCACTGCAGCACTGGGTAACCATGATCCGGCGTTTACTCACCGCTGCCGGCGATAAATGGCGGGCCAGCGCCGATGCAGGAGCCGGTTTCCCCGCCCCATCCAATGCCAAAGGCGAAGAAAAGGCCCTGCGCCAACACTGGAAAGACGGTTTCAAAGCGCTTTTGGATACCTTCCGGAACAACGACGCGCTGCGCGACCAGTTCAATGCCATTTGCAAGCTTCCCGGGCCGGGCTACGATGACGATGCCTGGGAATCGCTCGAGGCGCTGATGCGCATCCTGATCCGCGCATCGCAGGAATGGCTCTTTGTGATGGCGGAAACCGGGCAAACCGATTTTGGTGAAATTGCCGCGCGGGCGATCCAGGCGCTCGGCAAAGACGATGAGCCCAGCAACCTCGCGCTGCGCATGGACTATCGCATTGAGCACCTGTTGGTGGACGAGTTCCAGGACACTTCGCTCAGTCAGATCCACTTGTTGAACAGGCTCACGGCGGGCTGGAACGAAGGCGATGGTCGAACGCTGTTCCTGGTCGGCGACCCGATGCAGTCCATTTATCGTTTCCGCAAGGCGGAGGTGAGCCTGTTCATCCAGGCTTTCGATGGGCAACTGTTCCGCCATATCAAGCTTCGACCTCTTCAACTCCAGGTCAATTTCCGCTCCACCCAACCGATCGTGGACTGGGTCAACCGGATTTTCCCGCAGGTCATGCCGCGGCACAGCGACCCGGTGCAAGGCGCTGTCCACTACAGCGCATCCTGCTCGCGCCCTGGCGCGCCGGTCGACGGAGCCGTGACCACGGAAATTCTCGCGGTGCGCGACGATGCAGAGGAAGCCCGGAGGGTCATCGAAGTCATCCGGCTGGCGGACCCGGCGCATCGTGTGGCCGTGCTGGTCCGCTCGCGCAATCACGCCGGCGAGATCCTCAACCTGCTCGACCGGCTGAAAGAAGAAAACAGCCGGTTCCGCTACCAGGCCATCGACTTCAATCCACTGGCGGAAACCCCGCTGGTCCAGGACCTGGTTTCCCTGACACTGGCGTTGACCCAACCCGCCGACAGGCTCGCATGGCTCTCAGTCCTGCGGTCGCCTTTCTGCGGTCTCGACCTTGCCGACCTCGACGAGTTGGCCGGCGGCAATCCGGACGGCATTCTGCTGGACAGCATCGCTGCCAGCCAGCACGCAAATGACGGGGAGCCCGGTGGGCTGACCCCTCCCGGGCAGCAGCGGCTGTCGCGGATCGCGCCGGCACTCCTGGCCGCTTGCCGGCGAAGGGGGCGTGAACCTGTCCGCGCGATGGTCGAGTCCGCCTGGAACGTACTGGGCGGCCCGGCCTGTGTGAACAGCGCCAGCGAGCTGGATGACGCGGCGACCTATTTCGCCCTGCTCGATTCACTGGAAAATGAAAACCTTCCGGTTGATCGGGATACGCTCACGGAAAGCATGAAAAACCTCTATGCAGAGCCCGATACCCTGGCCAGCGACAAGCTGCAGGTCATGACCATCTACGCGGCCAAAGGCCTGCAATTTGATACCGTTATTCTGCCCGGGCTTAACCGCGAGACCGGCAACGACAAGGGGCGGTTATTGCACTGGTTCGAACTTGCGGGGCAAGACCGCATCGTGATTTCACCGATGCGCAACTCCGAAGACAAGGTACGGCAGAAAAGCGAGGGCGACCTCGTCAAGTTCATCTCCGATGTCGAAAAGCGCCGGCAAAGCCTCGAAAACGGTCGCCTGCTTTACGTGGCGAGCACCAGGGCGATTCATGGCCTGCACCTGTTCGCCGCCGTCACCCCCACCAAGTCTGGTGAAATCAAGCCGGGGGGCGGCACCTTGCTATGCCAATTGTGGCCGGCCATCCAGGCCGGGCAGACACTGCGGATCCTGGCTGCTGCCGATCCGGGAGAAACGCCTGTCGAACTGGATGAAGATGATGACCCGTCTGCACATTCGGCCGACTTACCGCAGGTATACCGTCGCCTGTCAGCCGGCTGGCAACTGCCCGCGCCACATGCACCCGTGCGGCAGGCACAAGCCGAGCCTCCCGAAATCCGCGACACCATTGAATTTCGCTGGGCGGGGGAGGACGCCCGCCTGACCGGAAACCTGGTTCACCGGCTTTTGCAGGAAATCGCCGTGCAGGGGCTGCAAACCTGGCGCGACGACGGCAAGGTATGGCACGAAAACTGGTGCAGGCGGCAACTCGTCAGGGAGGGCGTACAAGGCGCCAAGGCCGACGCGATCATCGCTCGGGTGGTGCTGGCGCTGGACAACTGCCTGGGCTCCGAACTCGGCAGGTGGGTGCTTGAGCCGCGCGAAAGTGCGGAGTGTGAATATGCCGTGACGGCTGTGTTGGACGGCCAACCCAGGAACCTGGTGCTTGACCGTACCTTTATTGACAGCGGCGCCCGCTGGATTATCGACTACAAGACCTCAAGCCACGTGGGCGGCGACCTGGAAGGTTTTCTGCAAAACGAAGCCGAACGCTACCGTGAACAGTTGCAGCAATACAGGCAAGCGCTTGCTATCAACGAAAGCCGGCCCATCCGGACCGCTCTGTACTTTCCGTTGCTGAACCGTTTCCTGGAAATCCAGGACCAATAGCCAAACCCTCACCCAGTGGCCCATAACCGGGCTGGTGGAAGCAGCATGGCGAAGGGATGGTGGTGTATGGCGCCGGTCTGGAGCGAAACCGATAGCAGCGCTATCGGTTGAGTGAAGATCAAGCCAGGCGCCGCCAGACCGAGCCAGGCGCTTTCGCATGCCCGGTTATGGGCCACCTATAACGTGCTTCTGTCCTGCCCCGCGTGTCCGTGTTCCCAGGCCTTTTGGCAAGGTGTGCAGCGCTTGGCGGTCAAGTAGACCTGCAGTCGCTCGAGATCAATTTCTCCCTGGCAGTCAACGCAGACACCGTAGTCCCCCGTGGCGATTCGCATCAGGGCCTGGTCGATCTCACGAATTTCCTCGACGTGCATATCGATCATTGCAAGGTTGAGATCCACCAGCAGGTCCGCCACGGACTCTTCCTCGAGATCATGGACCTGGCCGGCAAGATCGATGAAATGCTGATCGTCTGAACTGAGCAATTCCAGTCGGATTTCCTCTCTCAGATCACAGAATCGTTCTTTCAGCATCGTCCTGAATTCTCGCAACTGGCTTTCGGTCATCATGACAGCCTCCAGAGTTTGGTCAGTCAGGTATAACTTAATACAAGCCGCCAAAAGCAGATTGATTTGGCTCACTTAGCGCGCAGATAAAAGATTCTCCTTTTTCGCGGGAAAAGAAATAGCTTGTATATCTGCCATTTACGGCGTATTGTGCCGCCACCAGATACGTGGAAGTCAGAATGTCATATTTTCCTGCCGCGTCCTGTATTACCGATTGGTTACAAACCTTTCAAGGTCTTCTCAGAAGTAAATCGATTACCCCGGTATTTTGATATTTTGAGATCTGTGATTGATCAATGTTTAATCCTATTTTAAAGGTATATCAAAATGACGACAGGTACTGTTAAGTGGTTCAACGAATCGAAAGGTTTCGGTTTTATTTCTCCTGAAGATGGCAGCAAGGACGTGTTTGTTCACTTCTCTGCAATCCAGTCTGAAGGCTTCAAAGTCCTCGCAGAGGGCCAGTCAGTAACGTTCAACGTGGAAAACGGTCCGAAGGGTCCGCAGGCTACGAACGTAGTTGCTAACTGATTAGCATTCGACTACTGAATCTGGAAACCCCGCTCTTCGAGCGGGGTTTTTATTTGTACGAGCCCACTATGAAAAAACTATTCGTGGGCAATCTGCCCCCAGAAGCCACCGAGGCATCCGTTCGTGCGATGTTCGAGGCCTACGGTACCGTGCGTTCCATCGACCTGGCGCACGATATTTTTACCGGCAAATGCAAGGGTTTCGGCTTTATCGGAATGGAAGGCCACGAAGCACGCGCGGCGCAGACAGCGCTCGACGGCTCCGTGGTGAATGGCTCGGATTTTCTGAAAGTCCGCTTTGAAGAACCGCGCCGGGGCCGCCGCTAGACCTAAACGTTGTAAAGGACGGCCCTAACGCAACTGGCTGTCCTTGCTGCCCCGCCGGTTATAACCCGAAACCGCCGCCTGCTCCTTGTCTTCGCCTCCTGGCAGGCAACGCACAAACGCACACCACGGACCGCATTGCGCCGGGCCTCGGGTATCGCCGAACCACATTCTTCACATTTTTCCAGGCTCTCGCCACGCGGCAGCCGGTGACGGGCCCGTTGCACGGCATCCTCAATCGTGGCGTCTATCTGGTCCTGAACGGCGCCGTCTTTCGCAAATCCACCGGCCATTACTGAATCCTCAAAGCATTGTTCGCATCGAAGGCCCTATAATCACTCTTTGAACGACCATCAGCAACCCGGTGAGCATCCATGGCAAACGAATATTTTTATCCACCCATCGAGCCGTTTGAAACCGGCATTCTCGAGGTCGACGAGCCTCACAAACTCTACTGGGAACAATGTGGTAATCCACAGGGAGAGCCCATCCTGTTCCTGCATGGCGGGCCGGGCGCCGGCTGCACCGCATTTGACCGATGTTTTTTTGACCCGCAGTTTTTTCGCATCGTCCTGCTGGACCAGCGTGGCAGTGGCCGTTCGCGCCCGGTGGGAGACCTGACCGACAACACGATGGCGGCCACCACGCGTGACATCGAGCAATTGCGGGAAAAACTCGGCATCGACCAGTGGCACGTGTTTGGCGGCTCTTACGGCAGCACCATCTCGCTGTTTTACGCCCAGGAACATCCGGAACGCTGCAAAAGCCTGGTGCTGCGCGGAATCTGGTTGTTGCGCGCAGAGGAGCTTGACTGGTGGCTGTACCGCGTCGGCATGATCCAACCTGAATTATGGAATGAATTCGCCGGATTTATCCCGGAAGCCGAGCGCGGTGACCTGCTCGAAGCCTACTGGAAACGCCTGACCGGCGATGACCGTGAACTGGCGCTGAAGGCGGCAAAGCACTGGGCCACCTACGAAACCGCCTGTTGCACACTGTTGCCGAACAAGGAATTCACCGATCACTTCGCGGATGACAATACCGCGTGGGCAGTGGCCCGGCTGGAAGCACATTATTTTCGCAATGTCCGCCCTGAACCCGACTCCATGTTGCTGGACCGGGTCGAACGCATCCGGCACATTCCCGCTTTCGCGGTCCACGGGCGCTATGACATCGTCTGTGCGATCAAGAACCTGACCGACCTGGCGCAGGCCTGGCCCGAACTCGATACGGTCGTCGCTCCCGGCTCCGGGCATTCATCGCATGAACCGGAAATCACCCGGGAACTGGTCGCAGCCACCAACCGGATCGCCAGGACGGGCAACCCGAAAAGAGGGGGGTAATCCTCTATTCCCAGGCCCCGCCCGGCGGCCGCAACGTGTCTGTAGGGTAAGGTCGCTCAATGGGCGGTTCGGGTCGCGGCGGCGGGCGTGGACCGATTGGCCGGCCAGGATAATAGGGCACCTGCCAATACGGGAAATCCTGGTATTGCGTTACCGGTGGCGGCTGTGGGGTGTTGAGTTTCTGCTCCCTCGCCAATTCCCGCTTCTTATCCATTTCAGCCCTGAGCAGGGCCATTTGTTCCGCTTGCGCTTCGACCTGGTAGCGGTCTTCCTCCGGATCGTAGCCCGGGCGGCGGTGAGTCGTCCAAATTCATTTTTTCCACACCGGTATTATTCCCGGGTGGTTCGGTCTGGCTGAAGTGAACGACACCGTTATCGTCCACCCAGCGGTACACCTCGGTAGCGAACGCCGGGATCGCCGCCAATGCGACCAGAGATACAAAAAAGATGCGACGCAACGTCATTCTTATATTATAGGCCGGGTTTTTTAATGATCTATACTTTCCCGCCAACCCCAAAACCCGAATGAAAGGAAAATAATATGAAGAAAGCTTTGCTTGGTTGCATCACCGCCCTGCTCATCCTGGTATCAGTCCCGTCATCTGTCGTGGCCGATGACGAAGCCATGCAGAAGCAGAAAGCCGTGCTGATCACCGGCGCCAGCACCGGGCTGGGCCGGGCGATGGCCGAGTTGCTGGCCTCGAAGGGGCACTTTGTCTATGCCGGCGCCCGCAAGGACCAGGACATTGCGGAACTCAGCGCGATCGACAACGTCCAGGGCATCCGGCTGGATGTGACCGTGCAATCGGACATCGATGCAGCCGTGAAAACCATCACCGAGGCGGGCCGGGGCCTGTACGGGCTGGTCAACAACGCCGGAGTGGGCGTGATTTATCCGCTGATCGAAGTCGACGAAGAGGAGTTTAACTTCCAGATGGACGTCAACCTGTACGGCCCGTACCGGGTGACCAGGGCCTTTGCGCCACTGATCATCGAGTCAAAGGGCCGCATCACAACCACTGGCTCAATCTCCGGCATCCTGTCCGCAACCCTGTTCGGGCCTTACAGCATGTCCAAGCATGCCATGGAAGCGTTCACGGATTCGCTGGCGAAGGAGATGGCCAGGTTCGACGTCAAGGTCAGTATCATCGAGCCGGGCAACTACGATTCAAAGATCGGTGAGAATGTCCTCAAGCGGATGAAAGCGCGTAACTTCAACCCGGAGGATTCACTGTACCGTGAGGAGTTTGCCGGGATGTTGGCCTACCTCGGCGACATCACTTCAGGGGCCGACCCGATCGAAGTGGCGCAGGCGGCGGAGCACGCACTGTTCGACCCCAACCCCAAGCGCCGCTACCTGGTCGTTCCCAACCAGGAGGAGGCCGGCTGGACGATCAACAAGCAGATCGAGGAACTGGCACAGCTGAACCAGGGCCACAAGTACAGCTACACCCGCGACCAGCTGGTGGAAATGCTCGACGCAGCGCTGATCGCGAATCCCTGAATCCAGGGCCTGTTAACAGCCCCTGGTAACCCTGGGGAAGTGGCCTGGCCAGGTCACTTCCTCTTCTTTTTAAAGCCCTTGCCTTTCGCCGGCTTTTTACCGGCAGGCGCCCGCTTCTTTGCCGGCTGACCGCCACCGGACGCACCAACCCGCGAAAGATTCAACGCCTGGCCGCATACCCGCATCTTCTTCAGATCCTGGAATACGTCCTCCGGCATGTCTTTTGGCAGGTCAACCAGGGTGTAATTGGGGTGAATATCGATGTGGCCGATAAACTTGCCGTCCAGGCCGGCTTCGTTGGTGATCGCGCCGACGATGTTGCCCGGCTTGACCCGGTGTTGATGCCCTACTTCGATCCGGAAACGCTCCATGCCTTCATCGGGCACGCGTGGGTGACTGGTGATCCCGCTTCTTGCCGCTCTTTTCCTGGTGCCGTGAGTGGGGTTTGTCCTCGTGCGCACGTTGACCGGGTTTGTCCGGCTCCAGTAACAACGGCTGATCACCGATATGCATCCGCGCCAGGGCCGCGGCGATATCCAGGGCCGGAACATCGTGTTCCATGCGGTATTGTTCCAGCAAACCCTGCATGAACTTGAGGTTGCCGGCAGCCAGGGTATCGGTGATGCTTTGCTTGAAATTGGCGATGCGCTTGTTATTGACCATTTCCGTTGTCGGCAGCTTCAGCGGCTCGATCTTCTGGCGGGTTGCGTGTTCGATCGCCGCCAGCATGCGCCGCTCCCGCGGTGCGACAAACAGGATGGCTTCACCTTTCCTGCCGGCGCGGCCGGTGCGGCCAATGCGGTGGATATACGCTTCGGTGTCGTACGGAATGTCGTAGTTGACCACGTGGCTGATCCGGTCCACGTCCAGCCCGCGAGCGGCCACATCGGTCGCCACCAGGATGTCCAGCGTTCCGTTTTTCAGACGCTCGACGGTGCGCTCCCTGTCCTTTTGCGCCATATCGCCGTTCAGCGCAGCGGCGGAGTAGCCACGGGCCTCCAGGCGCTCGGCCAGCAGGGTGGTAGCCGTTTTGGTGCGCACGAACATCAGCAGCGCATCGAACGGCTCCACTTCGAGTATCCGGGTCAAGGCATCCAGCTTGTGAAAGTTGTCGACCGTCCAGTAGCGCTGGTGAATGGTGGCGGCCGTGGCCGTCTGCGACTTGATCGAAATTTCCTGCGGGTCATGCAGGTGGCGCCGCGCGATGCGTTCAACTTCCTTTGGCATCGTGGCGGAGAACAGGGCCATCTGGCGTTGCTTGGGGGTCTGCTCCAGGATCCATTCGACGTCGTCGATAAATCCCATGCGCAGCATTTCGTCGGCCTCATCCAGCACCAGCGCCTGCAACCCGTCCAGCTTCAGCGTTCCCTTGCGCATGTGGTCCATGACCCGGCCCGGCGTACCGACCACCGCGTGCACGCCCCGCTTCAACTGCCGGATCTGCCCGGAGTAGTCCTGCCCGCCATAAATGGGCAGCACGTGAAAGCCCTTGATTCCGCTGGCGTAACTTTGAAACGCCTCGGCAACCTGGATGGCCAGTTCACGCGTCGGCGTGAGCACCATGATCTGGACCCGTGGCTGATCCATGTCGAGCCGGGCAAGCAGGGGCAACGCAAATGCAGCGGTTTTCCCGGTGCCGGTAGGCGCATGGCCCAGCAGGTCCAGCCCCTTTAACAGGTGCGGAATGGTCTGCGCCTGGATCGGTGTCGGGCTCTCGTAGCCGACAGTATTGAGCGCGGCCAACAGGGAATCCGGAAGGTTCAAATCACGAAAGGTGGTAACGGGCGGGCTGGAATCAGACATCGGATATTCCTGGTGAGGAGAAGCGCGGTTTCAGCGCCAGGGGGCGAAGGATAATGCTATTGTACTCCGATCAAGACAATCAAACCCGCGCAACCATCTCATTTTTCGCCCATTTGATGCAATTGATCGATGTCCTGGGCGCACGCTGGCAGAAGACTACAACCAGATGGGCCTCGTCAACTGGATATTTGGACAGCCCGAATTGATCGAACTGGTCCGTGAGGGCTTGCGGAAAGCCGGCTATCAATATCGAGGTGCCGGCAGATACACAAGGTTAAAGAGACAGGCCGGCCAGCCAGATCGTGTGCCTGGCCCCCTTTTGGCCATGCGCGAAAACCGTGACTTCCTCCACCATGAAACCGCAACGCCTGAGCCGGTCGTGAAACGCCTGGTCCGGCCCGGCGGACCAGTAAGCCAGGATGCCATCGGTGCTCAACGCTTCCTGGGTTGCGGCAATGCCGGCCTCGGAGTAAAGCCAGTCGTTTGAAGTCTTGGTCAGCCCCTCGGGCCCATTGTCTACATCCAGTGCGATGACATCGTAATGATTTCCGCTTGCTGCGCAGCAGTTTCATGACATCCCCCACGTGAACCCGGGTGCGCGGATCGTCGAGCGGCTTCCCGCTGCACTCACCCAGCGGCCCCCGGTTCCACTCGACGACTTCCGGGATCAGTTCGGCGACCGTTACCTCGGCCCCCGGCCCCACTTCCTTCAGCACCGCTGCGAGCGTAAACCCCATGCCCAACCCACCGATTAACACCTTCGGGGAAGCGCGGTGGCGAAGACGCCGGCACGGTAAGGCGCCCAGGGCGTCTTCTGAGCCGTGCTTGCGTGTGCTCATCAACTCCCCGCCGCCGGATGAAATCTTGATGAAAAAATCATCCTTGCCGCGGAACAACAGCAGTGACTCGGCGGTACCCGGGATCGCCGCCTCGCCAAGTTGTGTCCAGTGCTTCAAGTTCGAATCGTCGCCATTTGGCGGTAGCATACCAAAACACTTTTGATAAACTGGAGTATCTTACAGATCGATTACCCCGGGAAATGATCATGCCGTCTTTCGACACCGTCTCCGAAGTCAACCACCACGAACTCAACAATGCGGTCGACCAGGCCAACCGCGAGGTCACCACGCGTTTTGATTTCAAAGGCACCGACTCCAATTTTGAACTGAAGGACTCAAAAATCACGATGAACACCGAGTCCGAATTCCAGCTGCAACAGATGTACGACATCCTGTGCAACAAGCTGGTCAAGCGCGGGGTGGATATCAGCTGCCTGGAACTGGCGGATCCCGTCATCCACCTCAAGACCGCCACCCAGGTCGTCACGGTGCGTGAAGGCATCGATTCCGATGTCTCACGCAAGATGGTGAAACTGATCAAGGACCGCAAGTTGAAAGTGCAGGCTGCGGTCCAGGGCGACCAGTTGCGGGTGACCGGCAAGAAACGTGATGACCTGCAGGAGGTCATGGCGCTGCTGCGGGAGGGCAACTTCGGCCTGCCCCTGCAGTTCAAGAATTTCAGAGATTGAAACCAATAGAGATTTACCGGGAACCGGTCGAGCTTTATAAACTGCTGAAGTTCGAAGGACTCGCCTCGAGCGGGGGTGAAGCAAAAACCGTGATCGCCGAAGGCCTGGTCAAGGTCAACGGGGAGGTTGAAACGCGCAAGCGCAGGAAAATCATGGCCGGTGATATCGTGGAATTCGCCGAAGAAAAATACCGCGTTCAGCTTCCCGGATAATATCGATGCGCGTCGTCATCTCCTCCCAAAACCCAGCCAAAATTCGAGCAACCCGGGAAGCATTTTCATTGCAATTCCCCGGAGAAATCATCGAATACCTTCCGGTCAGTGTTGAATCCGGCGTCAGCGATCAACCCATGACGGATGACGAAACCCGCATCGGCGCGAGGAACCGGGCACACAACGCCAGCCAATTGATTGCCGATGCCGACTTCTGGATCGGCCTGGAAGGCGGAATAGACACCATCGATGACACCCTGATGGCTTTTGCCTGGATGGCGGTTCAGGGAGCTGACGGAAGGATCGCGGAAGCGCGCACGGTAACCCTGCCGCTGCCACCGGCTGTAAAATCGCTGGTCGAGCAGGGCATGGAACTGGGGGACGCGAATGACAAAGTCTTCTCAACGGTAAACAGCAAACACGAGGGCGGTGCTTTCGGACTTCTGACCGGCGGCTTGTACACCCGCGAGAGTGTCTATACCGAGGCGCTGGTCATTGCCCTGGTGCCGTTTGTCAACGGGCTTTATTGACATGCCAGGCCGCTTTTTAAGGCCTACCTCGCCAGCTTGTTGATCTGCTCCTGATTCAGCCGCGTCGCGGCGCGGCCTTCCCTGATACTTTCTTCAGCCAGGTCAAACTCCATCAGCCCGATGTGATGAAGGCGCGGGGTGATGTGGATATCGGGTGGCTCACCTGCCATTCGTGAGCGGGTGATGCGGTCCTGCATGATGTCGACTGCGCCGGCGATGACGTCAAACAAGCCTGGGTCCGGGCTCTCTTTCTTGCGCAGGGACGAAATATACGAATCCAGCCGGACACCAAACCCGGCTTTCATCTTGGCAGCCCACTTGGCCACAACCGAGTCTTTTTCCTCGAATTCCGCAAGCTGCCGCTCGCTTTCCTCCTCGCTGGTCTCTTCATTGCTGCCGTGAACGAAGAAGTGGCGGCCAATCAGGTCGCCGTTCAGGTTTACCGCGATGACGATTTCCGCGCCCATTGCGCGTGCCAACGACACTGGCACCGGGTTGACCAGGCCGCCGTCCACCAGCAGGCGGTCCGGCGTGTGGCGTGAAGGAGCGAACATGCCCGGCAGCGCAATCGATGCCCGGCAGGCATCGAGCAAGGATCCTTCCCGCAACCAGACCTCGCGGCCGGTTCCCAGTTCGGTAGCAACGCAGGCATAGGGTATTTCGAGGTCCTCGATGTTCGGATCGCCGATCTGCTTCTTAATCGCGTTCATCAGGCTGTTACCTTGCAGAAAACCACCGCCGGTCATCTTCGCGTCCAGCAGGCGGATGATGTCCACCCGTCCAAGGCTGCGCACCCACTCTTCGAAGGCATCGAGATTGCCCGAGGCATAGGCCCCGGCCACCACGGCCCCGACCGACGAACCCGCCACGATGTCCGGGTGCACACCCAGAGACGCGAGTTCACGAATGACGCCAATATGCGCCCAGCCGCGGGCTGCCCCACTTCCAAGCACCAGTGCAATTTTGGGTTTATCCGTGCGTGCCATCGAAATTCTGTCCGTTGATAGCCTCTGGTATTATCTTACTCGCCTGCGTTGGTCGATAAAGGAGCAAGTTCGAGCAATTTCTGAAATCTGCAGGTATCCTTGTGCCATGAAAAATCACTCATTCCTGACTTTGGTGGCATTTTGCCTCGTTCTCCAGCCGGTTTTCGCCAGTGATGCCGAGTTGAAAAACCCGGATCTGCAGGGTCTTCCGCATGCATTCGACGCCGGGTGGATGGGGCAAAAAACCTGTGAGCTATTGTTCGAGGACGAAACCACGCGGATTGGCCGTTGCACTTTTCCGCCCGGTGTCGGTCACGAAAAGCACTGGCACAACCCCCATTTCGGCTACGTGCTGGAAGGAGGCACCCTGATGATCCAGGATAACGAAGGTGAGCACGAAGTCACCAACCACGATAACGGCAGCTGGTCTACCTCCGAAATCACCGTGCACGAGGCCATGAATATCGGCGACACAACGACCAGTTACCTGATCGTGGAACCCAAAAACCCTTAAGCGGCCATGCCTGGCATGCAAATATGGGTGGACGCCGACGCCTGTCCCAATGTGATCAAGGAAATCCTGTTCCGGGCAGCCGACCGGGTCGCGGTTCCAGTCGTCCTGGTGGCTAACCAGTTCATCCAGGTGCCGCGTTCGCCGCATATCCGGACCGTCCAGGTCACGGCCGGTTTCGACGTGGCCGACAATTACATCGTGCAACAGGCAGACCCGGGCGACCTGGTCATTACGGCTGACATTCCCCTGGCCGCTGAAGCCATCGCCAAGGGTTGCCAGGCGCTCAACCCGCGCGGCGAACTTTACACAGAAGAAAACATCCGCCAGCGCCTCAACATGCGGGATTTCATGGACACCATGCGCGCCAGCGGAATTGACACCGGGGGTCCACCGGCATTCAGCCAGGCAGACCGCATGGCTTTCGCCAACCAACTGGACCGGCTGTTGGCAAAAATCCAGTGAGCTGCCCGGCTCCAGGATCGTCTATAATCCCCCGCCTCCACCGACCCGGGAATCCCGAATGTTTCGCAATTTACGTTTTTATCGCATCAGCACCCCATGGCCCAAAACCGAAGAGCAGCTCTCGGAAGTTCTTTCCGAAAACCCGTTCTCACCCTGCGGCCCCTACTCCGAGCGCACTGCGGGCTGGGAAGCGCCGGCAGACTTCGATGGCGCCCCTCTATGCCGGCGCCTGAACGGTGCTGACCTGCTGCAGCTCAGGACTCAAAGCCGGGTTCTGCCGGTGGCGGCGATCAGGGAGGCGCTGGAGGAAAAGGTCATCGAATACCGGTCCCGCATGGAACAGGACCCCCCGCGCAGCGAGTTGCGACGTCTCAGGGAAGAAACCCGGGATGATTTGCTGCCCAAGGCCCTGCTCAGGTCCGAGCGCACCCGGGCCTGTTATATCCACGCTGAATCGCTGCTGGTCATCGATGCCGGAACCGACAACAAGGCGGAGTGGTTTATCGACCAGCTCCGAACCTGTTTTGGCCAGTTCAGCTGCAATCCATTGACCTTCAATAAGCCACCCGGCGAACTGTTAAAGCGCATTTTCCTGGGAGAGACCCTGCTCGGCTTTTCCCTGGGCCGTGAATGCCGCATGCAGGACCTGTCAGACAGCCGGTCCACCGTCACCTGGCGCGAGTTCGAACTGACCGACCAGTCGATCCGCCGGCACGTCATCGATGGCATGAAACTGACCCACCTGGGTGTCGGTTTCGATGAGCTTCTGAGTTGTGTCATCAACGAGGATGGCGTGATCAGCAAATTCAAATTTATCGAGGGGGACGCCATCGACATACCCGACTTTGAGGACCCACTGGCCAGGTTCGATGCAGACTTTGTTCTGCTGACCGGAACCGTCAGCCGCATGGTCGAGGCACTCAAGAAATTACTGGGGGGATTTGTCCAGCCAAGAGACTGACGCACTCTGTTTAGATGCGAAAAACCATTGCCTTATCAGCGTTCTACTGGCATAGTTTGAGGTGCTCCATGGATGGAAAAGGGGAATATAAACTCATGTCTCACACTTTTTTGAGAACTTTCGGCCTGGCCCTGTGCTTTCTGGCCTTTGCCGGTTGTGCGTCCGCACCAAAAACACCGCCGGGACCACCACCACCTCAAAACCTGCTGGGCTGCCACTGACGAACTTCAGCTGGTCACCGAATTATCGCTTAACCTGGCCAGTGAATATGGTGGGGACCATATTCTCGTTGTGCTGGAAATCGACGGCACATTGCTGACCATGAAGCCGGACACGCAGGAAAATCCATGCGGTCCAGTCATCAGCGGATTCCGGCGCCGGACAGATGCAGCCAGCGCAGGAAGATGCGGCCGACCTGGTCAAACGTATCCAGGCTGCCGGTATGCACGTCATCGTGCTGACTTCGCGCGCACCTGACTGCAGTCAGAAAACCTTCGCGGACCTCGGCAGCAACGATTTCGATTTCGCAGCCACTGCCTGGCCGCCCCGGGCTGGTTATCCCGAGCCGTTCCTGCCTGAGGGCGGAACCCGGCCCGTGCTTTATGCAAAATGGCGTCTTCTTCACAGCCGGCCAGGACAAGGGCGTGATGCTGAAAGCCTTGCTGGAGAAAACCAGTGATGCCCAGCCGGTCATCATCGTGATGGCGGATTCCAGTCGCGATAACCTCAATGCGGTGATGAAAACTTTTTCCTGGTCCGGCACCAAGGTCCACGCCTGGCGCTACACGCGCGAACAGGCCGTTGCGCCTGGACCCTGATCAGCAAGCTGCGCTACATTGGGAACCTCTGAATCAGAGGTTCCCGTGATATCCTGGTTTCGCCGCTACCTGCTGCCCGCTTTCGTATTCCAGTCGATCTGCATCGCCGGTGGCTACGGCACCGGCCGTGAACTGGTTGAATTTTTCCTGCTCTACGGGCCGGCCGGCGGCCTGCTGGGGATGCTTCCCGCAACCCTTATCATCAGTGCAACCTGCATGGTCGGTTTTGAACTGGCGCGCAGGGCCAAAACCTACGATTACCGCAATTTCCTCAAGATGCTGCTCGGACGCGGCTGGTTTGTGTACGAGATCGCCTACCTGTTTTCCATTGTCCTGATCCTGGCGGTGATTGGCTCGGCCACCGGTACGGTGATCACGGAGGCATTCCATGTGCCCGGTATCGCCGGCACGATCCTGCTGCTCGCTGCCATCGCATTCCTGGCGTTCAAGGGCACCGGCGTGATCGAAAGCGTGCTTTCCGCCTGGTCTTTCGTACTTTACGGCGTCTACATCGCACTGTTCGGAACAAGCCTTTATTTGTTTGGGCCAGCCATCCGGGACGCGCTGATGACGATGCCCACCGAACCGGGCTGGTTTCTTTCCGGAACCCGTTACGGCGCACTCAACCTGGCTCTCCTGCCGGCCATATTGTTTGCAACCACCCACATCACGAAGCGCCGGGAAGCCCTGATCGCCGGTGCCCTGGTCGGCCCCGTGATGATGATCCCGGCCGCTTTGTTTTTATTTGCGATGCTGGCTCACTATCCGGAGATCCTCGAAAAGCCGGTACCCGTGAACTATCTTCTGCAGATGCTCGACTCCAGCACCCTGACCATTCTTTTCCCCATCGTATTGATCGGGACCTTTATTGAAACCGGCACCGGCATGATCCACGCTTTCAACGAGCGCATCGCCGGCGGTTTGAAAGCCATCGGGAAAACCTTGCCTGACGTGGTGCGCCCGGTCATCGCCATCGGCCTGATCATCTGTGCCTTGCTGATGTCGCGTTGGGGCATCATCGATCTCATCGCAGTGGGCTATGGCGCGATGACCTGGGTTTTCATCGGCATCATCGTGGTTCCATTACTGACCATTGGCGTCTGGAAAATAGCGCGCCGCTGACTTCAACAGCTAGAATTACATCCATGTCTGAAACACATCCCACACCCGGGCGGTTCCTGGTTGCCGCTTTTTATAAATTCGTTGCCCTGCCCGACTACCGGGCGTTGCGCGAATCCCTGCAAACGCGCTGCGAAGAACTGGGTCTGCTGGGCAGCATCCTGTTAGCCGGCGAAGGCATTAATGGCACCGTCAGCGGAACCGATCAGAATGTGCACCGCCTGTTTGAGGGCTTGCGTGAAGACCCGCGCCTTCAGGACCTGCATTACAAGGAATCGCGGGCAGAGGAACAACCCTTCTACCGCATGAAGGTGCGCCTGAAGAAGGAAATCGTCAGCCTGGGCGTTGCGGGCGTCGACCCCAGGCGCGTGGTGGGGGAATACGTATCCCCGCAGGACTGGAATGCGCTGATCTCGCGCGAGGACGTGCGCGTGATCGATACGCGGAACCACTATGAATACCACCTGGGTACTTTCAGGGGCGCTGAAGATCCAAACACCGATTCTTTCCGCGATTTTCCCGCCTGGGTTTCCGACAATCTGGATCCGGAAAAGGACCAGGAAGTCGCCATGTTCTGCACCGGCGGCATCCGCTGCGAAAAAGCGACCTCCTACCTGCTGGAACAGGGCTTCAAACGGGTCTACCACCTTGACGGCGGCATCCTGAATTACCTGGAAACGGTCGACAAGGAAGACAGCCTGTGGGAAGGGGATTGTTTTGTATTCGACAACCGGGTGACCGTGGATCACGACCTGGCGGCCGGCGATTTCGAAGTCTGCCCGGCCTGCCGGATGCCGGTAACGACTGAGGACCGGGAGTCACCACTGTTCGAACTGCACGTCTCCTGCCCGCGCTGTCACCACCGGCTGACCGAGCAAAAGCGCGAGGGTTTACTGGAACGGGCCCGGCAGATCGAACTCGCCGTCGAGCGCGGCGAGCGTCATATCGGGGCTAAGTTACCGGAGCCTGGCGAATAGCCAGGCGGTAAAGCAGCACGGCAACACCCGTCAGCATGAGCAGGCCCAGCCAGCCGCTGAAGTGCCACTGTTCCGGCAAGGCCAGCACTTCGGCGGAGCCCAGGGCCACAATCGGTACGGCCATGACAATGCCCATCAAGGCTTCGCCGGTGATCAGTCCGGCCGAAAACAGCGTGCCTTTCTGGTGAATGCGTTCGCGCTCGCCCTCGGAATCACCGGGTTTCAAATAGCGCTCGACCAGGTGGGCGACCAGGCCGCCGGCAAAAATCGGCACGCTGAGTTCGATGGGCAGGTAAATGCCGACCGCGCAGGCCAGCACCGGCGTGCGAAATTTTGACCCGCTTTTTTTCAGACTCTCGTCCAGCACGATAATCGCGGCGCCAATGGCGGCGCCGATACCGATCATCGTCCAGGGCAGTTCACCGCCGAAGATGCCGTTGGCCACCGAGGCCATCAGGTTGGCCTGGGGCGCCAGCAGCGGGTTGGGGTGAGCTTCCGTGGGAACGCCGAGGCCATAGGCCTGGGCCAGGAGATTCATGACCGGCGCCATGACCAGCGCGCTGGACACGCCGCCCACCGCCAGCATCACCTGCTGTTTCCAGGGTGTGGCGCCCAGTATGTAACCGCATTTCAAATCCTGCAGGTTATCGCCGCCGATGCAGGCCGCACCGCACACCACTGCGCCGATCATGATGGTGGCCACCGCGCCGATCGGTGAATCCGCGCCCAGCATCAGGACCAGCACCAGGGCGGCGAACAGGATCGTGGCGATGGTCAAACCGGAGACCGGGTTGTTGCTCGACCCTACCAGGCCGGCCATGTAGGCCGATACCGAGACAAACAGGAAACCCGCCACGATCATGATCACGGTCATCGGGATGCTGACCAGCCAGTTGCCGACGATCGCCTGGTACAGGAACATCAGCGGAATCACGAACAAAACCACGCCCGCAGGATGAATTTCATCGGTATGTCCCGCTCGGTGGCCGGCAGCGCCTCGCCGCCATTTCCCCGCTCGGCCTTGATGCCGCTGCGAATGCCCGACACCAGCGAGTGCCGCAGGGAAATCAGGGTCCATACGCCGCCGATCAGCATCGCACCCACGCCGAGGAAGCGGATCTGGGCCGACCAGATGCCGTAGGCTGCGTCCTCCGCACTCGCCCCGGCCAACTCCAGGCTCAGCACCGGGTCGGTAGCCAGGAACCAGGTGCTGTAAATCGGGATCGCGATGTTCCAGGCGATCACCCCGCCGGCCAGCATCACGATGCCGATGTTCAGGCCCACGATGTAACCCACGCCAAACAGCGCGGGCGACAGGTTGGTGCCGAAGTAAGCCAGCCCTTTACCCCACCAGGCCGAGGCAGCCGCGGTGTCGGGTATCAGCCGCAAGCCGCTGCCGGCCGCCAGCTTCATCAGGCCGCCGATGGTCGCCGCACCGGCCAGGATTTTCAGGCCGGCGCCGGGGTTGTCACCGGTCTTCAGCACTTCTGCAGCGGCCTTGCCCTCGGGAAACGCCAGCCCCTGGTCGATGATCAATGAACGCCGTAAGGGAACCGAGAACAAAACACCGAGCAGCCCGCCGAGCCCGGCGATCGCCAGCACCCAGGAATAGCGGAAATCTTCCCAGTACCCCAGGATCAGCAAGGCCGGCATCGTGAAAATCACCCCGGTGGCAATCGAGGTTCCGGCCGATGCGCCGGTTGATACGATATTGTTTTCCAGGATATGTCCGCCACCCAGTAACTTCAGAATGGCCATCGACACCACCGCAGCCGGAATCGCGGATGCAATGGTCATACCGGCAAACAGGCCGAGGTAGGCGTTGGCGCCCGCCAGGATCATGGCCAGGATGATCGCCAGGATAATGGCGCGCGGGGTCAGTTCAGGCGGGGCTGGGTGATTCATCGGCTATCCAATTTGAGGCTAACCAGGAGATTCTAGCCCGAAATTGCCAGCGACGGTTTGAAATATAGAAACGGTGTTTATTTGCCGTATGATATGACGCAAATTTCTTATCTGCCAGCGTGCGCGCAGCGCAGTAAACCTGGAGTTCAGCTTGCGTTGATTGAATGAACCTCATCTGGGTTCCTCACGCTTTGGCACCCTTTGGCCCTGGGCATTGCCCTATCGGAGTAAAGCTTACCGGAACGAATTACAAACGGCTGCAAGCTCGCCAACAAGGGAACCCATGCAAAACACACCGCTGACAACCTCCGCCTACCGGATCGAAACCGACCGCCTGCTGATGCGTTGCTGGTCACCGGCAGACGCCCGGACACTGCGTTCCTGCCTGGACGACAACGACCGGCACCTGCGGCCATGGATTCCGTTTATGAAAGACGAACCGCGCAGCCTGGAACAGACCGCGGAATGGTTACGCAGTATCCGTGCGTCTTTTGATTTGCGTCAGAACTATCGATATGCCGTCTTCGATGCCAACGGGGAAAAACTTCTGGGTGAAAACATGCTGCTTGGCCGGGTCGGCCCGGGGGCGTTTGAAATCGGCTACTGGACTGACCGGCACGCGATTGGCCAGGGCATTGCCACCGAAGCGACCTGCGCGATGATCCGCCTGGCGTTTGACATCGAGAAAGCCGACCGGCTGGAAATCAAGTGTGAACCGGAAAACGCGGCCAGTGCAGCAATCCCGCGCAGCCTGGGTTTCACCCATGACGCCACGCTGCCCCGGCGCGCGACCAACTCGGAGGGTGAAACCTGCGACCTGATGATCTGGAGCCTGTTTGCGGAGGACTATCCGGCAACGCCTGCCGCAAAAATAAACATGCAGGCCTTCGACTGCCTGGGTGACCCCATCTAGCCGCGGGCTGCTTTCTTCGCTTTCTTCGCCGCTTTCTTTTCCTTCGGACTCATGGCCGGTTTTTTCTTGGCTTCTTTGGTCGATTTCTGTTCGTGACTCATATCATTAGCTCCTGGAATAGGACCGGAACGAATAGTTTACGCCTCGAATAGGGTTCGCTGTGTAGGAGCGGATTCATCCGCGAATGATTTTTGGGCCATTTGTAAAATTAATCGCGGATGAATCCGCTCCTACAGCAAAATTGGGTTACGCTAAGCGCATGTGGCCAGGCAGACCAGGATCCGATTCCACCGGTAGCAAACCCGGGGCACCCGATGCCCAGGCCGGCCAGTGCGTGCTGCTGAAAGTGATCAACACAACGAAAGCCGGCACCTTCATGGAATGGCGCGAAGGACGAGACTTGCTGATCCCCGTCAGCCAGCAACTGGCGCCGATGCAACGGGGTAAATTCTACGTGGTTTTCCTGCTGCTGGACCCGGACGGGCGCATGATCGGCAGCACCAAGCTGCATCGCCACCTCGCCGAGGAAGCCACGCCGCTCAAACTGCGCGAAAAGGTCGATTTGATGATCGTCAGCGAAACCGATCTCGGCTACAAGGCCGTGATCAACGGAACCCATCTCGGCCTGCTGTTCAAGAACGAAACCTTTGAGAAGCTTCAACCCGGGGATAAAACCACCGGCTACATCAAATCCATCCGCGAAGACCGGAAAATCAACCTGACCCTGAAACTTCACGAAGGCAGCGCACAGGATGCGCTGGGTGACCAGATCCTCGAATTTCTCAAAGCCGGCGGCGGCAGCTCAAAGCTGACGGACTACAGTCCCCCCGAGGCCATCTACAAGCAGTTCGGCGTCAGTAAAGGCAAATACAAGAAAGCCCTTGGAGCGCTCTACAAGAAGCGCCTGATCAGCCTGGGAAAGGAAGAGATTTCTTTGACAAATCCGGTTAGTGAAAAGGATTGAGACCGGCACAACCCAGCCCTTCTGCATAAATTCCAGGATTTCGGGACCCAAACAGCGCTCTTTCGCGTCTTTGCCTCTGAACAACGTACTCACAATCCTGAGAGGAGGAGAAAAATCATGGAAAAAAAGCAGGAAATTTACTGGAGGTTCCCTGGATGTCCAAAACAAGAAAACGGCGCCTGCTGGCGTTCGCGACCGTGCGGTTCGCCAGCGGTTTCAACGTCACGATGTTCCTGGTCAGCTCCGGTGTCGACTGGGTGCGCAAAGGCGCGGCGGATAAGGCCCGTCTTCAACCCCCTGGATCCCCCGGTGAAAGACATGATCCAGACTGTACTGGACGCGGTGGCGATATCCTGGTCTGTCCGCCCTTCGACCGGGCGTCCGCGGCTACGACAAATCGGACCTGATCGATCGCGTGACCATGGCGGGTTCCGTTGCCATCACCCCTGATCGCCGAAGGCGCAGCCGCGCTGTCGTTCCGATCCGGCGGAACGGTTTATGATGGCGCACACCGCAACGTCGCAATCGAGGCAGCCTTTTTACATGTCGGAACAAACCAAAACCGCGTCAGGGAGGCGTGAAGGCCAATTGCAAAACCTTTCAGGACATCATGCAGCTCATCCGGCTCGAAAGCAGAGCGACCAGGACCTGGAGGCGAGAATACCTCCGAGGCCTGGGTTGCTTCGACAGCCTGAACAACCGCGGCCGGTGCCGGCCGTGATTTCCGGATCATGGACACCGTTTGGCGATTGCCGCAACTCCGCGCCCCCTGACTGGCCGAGGAGATCGGCTGAAGATGAAGGGAATTACTTCGTTCCTACTTTAGCTGGCCGCTTCCTGGTGAACAGTTGGCGCACCGGAGCCGGAACTGGGCCGTTACGCTGACAAAACAAGAGGCCTATCTGCAGACCGCCGACGCGTCCGGGTGGTCGTGAAGATGGTGAACGCGATGGCCTGGGTCAACCAAGCGGCGTGCGCTGCAACCAACCGGCACTCGTACGTTCGCGTATGAAGCGCGGCCGGACGCTGCTGCAAAAGGCCCTGTGAACAAGATACCGAAGCCCGCTGGCGCCCTTGCCACAGACCTGCAAAGAAATACATCCTGAAGACGCCGAAGAGTCGGCTCCCTGGAAGCGATCGAAGGCTGTACCAGGCTCGACCGCAACTGGAATGCCCTTCAGCCGAGCAATCGAACAGTTATCAGCCCTCTAAAAGCTGCGATTCCCGGGCCGAAATGGAGCGGGCGCTGACCGAACGCCTGAAGCAATCCCACCAGGCGACCACACCCGAATCCCTGCTTGTCCGGGTAAAAAATCTGATCGAAAAATTCTGACCGGCTGGCGCAATCGGTCCAGCCGGTCTGGCAGATCAGAGCTGCGCGTTGATCCAGGCGTCGATCTTCGCTTCCATCAGGTTCAGCGGCAACGCGCCGTTTTCCAAGACCTGCGTCATGGAAGGTGCGGATATCGAATTTATCGCCGAGTTGCTCCAGCGCACGCTGGCGCAACTCCAGGATTTTCAGCATGCCCAGCTTGTAGCCCAGGGCCTGGCCGGGCCACACCGCGTAGCGTTCGATTTCCGCAGTGGCTTCGTCGATGTGATTACCTTCGGTGGCGAGCGAATACTCGATGGCCTGCTCACGGCTCCAGCCCATCGCGTGCATGCCGGTATCGACCACCAGCCGGACGGCGCGATGCAGTTCCTGCTGCAGACGGCCCAGGTCATCGACCGGGTCGTTTTCATACAGGCCCATCTCGCTGGCCAGGTATTCGGCATAGAGACCCCAGCCTTCGCCGGCCGCATTGGAATAGAACACGGTGTTCAGGATCGGCAATGACGGATCCAGCCCCAGCATGGTCTGCAGGTGGTGGCCCGGGTTGGTCTCGTGATAGACCAGCGTCTGCAGGGAATACGAAGGAAGCGACGCGGTATCAGCCAGAGCAATCCAGAAGGTGCCTGGGCGGGTGCCGTCCATCGAGGGCGCATCATAAAACGCGCCGCTGGTGGACTTTTCACGTTGCGGCGGCACCACCCGGATCGCAACTTCCTGATCCGGCAGTTTGCCGAACCACTCCGGCAACCGGGCATTGGCCAATTCCAGGTCCGCTTTCAGGCCGGCGACCAACTCGGCCTTGCCCTCGGACGTGTTCGGGTAGATATATTTCGGATCCTGTAGGAGCGAATTCATTCGCGACCCCACTGTTCCTTCGGTAAAACCAATAGTCCGCAGCAGCGCATCCATTTCCACGTGGATGCGGTCCACTTCGGCCAGCCCGATCGCGTGGATCTCTTCGGGCGAAAGCGTGGTGTCGGTCATTTGCGTGATCATGGCCCGGTACAGCGCCTCGCCATTCGGCAGCCGGCCAATGCCCGCCTCGTGGCTCGCCATCGGACGGACGGCCACCAGAGCATCGATCAATCGCCGCGTAGCGGGATAGACCTGTTCATCAACCAGGTCGATGGCCTGGGCCACGAATTCATCGGCACGTTCCAGGCCGGCCTCGGCTAACTTCTGGCTGAAACTGGTCACCAGCGGATTCTCCGCGGCCGCAACACTGATGCTTTCGGTCAGGTTTTCAATGGTCCGGTCGATACTGAAGTCCGGCGGCAGCACACCCGATTCGTTGTCGAACTCCATTTTCCGGATCGCGTCGTCGAGCACCAGGGCATAGTTGTTCAGGCGCGTGAGATAGGCCATGGCATCAACCCGGGTGCGCACGGCCATCTTGTCCTCCAGGATCGCCGGTATTTCAACCTGCGGACCCGTCAGGTGTGAAACCACGTAGGGGTTGAACCAAACCCCGTATTGGCCGAGCACAAAACCATAGTCGGCTATGGTTGAAGGCGTATACGCACTGCGGGCCTCCGTTTCAACCAGTTCCAGGCTGACTTTCTGATTGTCAGTCAACGCTGATCTGTCAATGCTGGCCAGCTCATCAAGGATGGCCTTGAGGCCATCCCGGCGTTCGACTTCGCCCACCGGAGAATAATTGCTCAGCTTGCTTGATGCGCCCTTGCCCGCCAATTCATCGGGAACACCGTAGTACGTGGCGGTCTCCGGTCTCAGCGTAAAATAGTCCCGGGAGATTTTCAGCATCCGGGCGTCGAAGTCGAGGGCCAGGGCCTCGACCACTTCCGTTTCGACCACGGCGGATTCAACCGCAGGTTTTTCTTCGGTGCATCCCAGTAGGGCGAAACAACTTAGCAGGGCAATCCCCAGGGTCTTCATCATGAAATCGTGCTCCAGACTGAAAGTCTGAGGAGGGTAACGGCTTTTTGCCGCCGTTTCCACCCCGTGTACATTCGCCCTTTCTTTGATATCGTGGAATCCGTGCTGCAACTCAAAATCAGAAAATCACGGATAGGGCTGGGTTGTATCTTGTTCAACATTCTGGTGCTTTACCTGGTTTTTGGTGGTTTGCGGCTCAGCTCGAAGACGCCGCGTGGGTGAAACGTCAAGTCAAACATTCATTGATGCTGGTTCGTAATTCGATGTAGAGCCGGAGGATATCTTTCATGATCCGGATATTCGGAAAAAGCAGGAGGGAGCTTTTGAACGCCAGGAAATTCAGGAAGTACCTTGCCTATGCCGTCGGCGAAATCATCCTGGTGGTCGTCGGTATCCTGATCGCGTTGCAATTCAACAGCGCCGACCTCGACCGGCAGGACCGAAAAAAAGAAAAGGACTTCATGGTTTCCATGCTGGGCGACCTCGAAAAGGACGTCAGGGAAATCGATATCGCAATGACGGGCAACCGGGTACTGCTTGAAGGGCTTGATGAACTTTTGCAGCAGATCGCACAGCCGCCGCAGAGCGTTGAAGAACAGCGACGTTTGTATCTGTGGTCGCTCAAAAACACCTATTGGTACTTCACCGCCGAGTTTTCAGAGGGCACCTTGTCTCAGCTCAAATACAGCGGCGGCTTCCAGTTAATCGAGGAGGAAAGCGTCCTTGACGCCATACTCCGTTACGACCAGGGCATGGACCGTTGCGACCACCAGGAAGAAGAACTGGTCAGGTACTTCCACGTGGTCGAAGCCAGGCAGAAAGACCTGTTTGACTTGAGTCTCGGCAAAAAGGCTTTCGAATTCATCGAACAGGATGTCAGGAATATGCTGCTTCCCGCTGAGCAATTCCAGGACCTCATTGAAGAAGGCGTCTACCTGGTTGATTCAGCGCCTGAAACCCTGACTGCTTATTACGCGGATGTGCTTTATTATCGCACCACGATCAATAACACCAACGCCGCATACGCAGCCGCAAAAAGAACTGGCCGGGTCGCTGAGCCAACTGATCAGGGACAACTACGACATCAAGTAGCGTCAGGCTTCTATATGGACAGGTAAGGTTGTACCCGGGCCCGCGCCCTTGCAGTGCTGTCTCGCTCTTCCAGCCGCTTGAACCAGTCCCAGACCCGCGGATGGTGATCGAGGTGAAATCCAATGGCGTGCGCCTGTTCCAGGTAGGCCAGGGCGAACGGCTCGGCAATCGACAGGGCGTCATTGGCCAGCCACGAAGTGTTTCCAAACCAACGGTCCACCAGCTTGAGTTGCTGATGAGCGAACTTTTCAGCTTTTTCGCAAGCCGCCAGGTTTGTTTCCCCCAGCCCGGCTTTCGGCTTGATCACCTTCTCGAAGAAAATCTCGGTCAGCCAACGGCCGGGGTGGCAGGTAAAAAACGTCATCCATTGATCCACTTTTGCCCGTTGTAACTTGTCGGCGGGGAACAACGGCGATTTTTCCGTGCTGGCGACGTAACGGCAGATCGCGCCCGACTCGAACAGGAATTCCCCGTCGTGCTCCAGTACCGGCACCTTGCCGACCGGGGTCATCGCACGGAAGCTGTCGGTGCGGTTTTCGCCGGTCATCAGGTTAACAAAAACAAACTCGAAATCGACGCCCAGTTCCTCGAGAACATACAGGGTCTTCATCGTATTCTGGGTATAAAATCCGTGCAGCCGGTACATGGTGATTTCCTCTCGCAGATCGGGTCAACCCGCCCAATATAGTTCAAAACAAGGGTTGGCGCCCCCGCCTTGGCTCATTGATCCAGCAGCGGGCCGATAAAGTTCTGATCGACAGCCTGCCTCAGAACCTCGGGTGGCAGCAGGCCCTGCGCCAGAACGAAGTCGTGGAAATCCTGCTGGTTGAATTGGTCCTTCAGCCGCAGCTCTGTCATTGCCCGAAGCGCCAGCATCTGCTCGTAGCCGTAATAATACGAGGTGGCCTGTCCGGGCGCCTGGAAAGTGTAGCGGTCGATCTCGTCCTGTGCGCTCTTTTCATCCAGTACGACTTCCTCCATCAGCACACGCTTGGCTTCGTCTACGCGTAGCAGGCCGAGGTTCAGCATCGGGTCGAGCCAGATTCTCGCCGCACGAAGAAGCCGGTCTTGCAACGAAATCAGCTGTCCTTCGAGCGGCATGTATGGCTTGGTGATGGCCTCGGCATACAGGGCCCAGCCCTCCGCGTTGGCCGAGTTGAATGCATACAGCACGCGCGCTGTGGAGACGCCGTTACGCAGCATCGTCGTGAACTGCATTTCGTGGCCGGGACGTGCCTCGTGAGCCGACAGGGTCCACATCATGGCCGGATAGGCGTAATCGCTTTCCGGCCAGCTGCCGTCTTCATTCTGCGTGATAGCCGGCACGATGAACTCAGGGTATTCCCCGGTGTTGCCCACCAGTCGCGGGATGTCCAGGTAGGCCGAAGGAACCTGGGCCGTCTCTGCCGGCGTGGCCATGCGCGCACGGGCTGGTTCGCCTGGAAGCGACACCAGGTTTTCGCGTTCGATGATCAGGTTGATCTGCCCCATTACGTCCTGGTAAGCCGCCATCAACTCGTCGCCCGGCACCTGGTCCGCTTTCAAAAGGCCGATCACTTCACGGTAATCATCGGTTTCGAATCCCTTCTGCGCAGCCACCAGCGGCGCCAGCGCCATCATTTCGTTGCGTATGTTCATGAAAGCAACCTGGCCGGTTCGCAGCAATTCTTCCGGGCTGTCGTCGACACCGAAGTTTTTCAGCTGCAGTTGATACAGTTCGCGCGGTAACGCGGCATCAGGTCGAGTATTCGGCAGGATGGTTTCGGCCACCCACTCGTTGTAGGCCGTCAATTGCTGCGACAGCAGGGCCAGGTCGTCCTCGTACCCTTGCAGTTCGGTCGCTGCGAACAGCCCATCCAGGCCTTCTATCATGACCGGCGCCCGTTCCAGGTCCTGCTGCACCTCACCCACGAAAGGCTGGATCAGCCCGGGCACAGTGTTTCGCTCGATCAGGCGCTCCTTGGCCAACTCGGTAAAAGGCACATAACCCTCGGCCTGGCCAGTGTATTTTTTCAGCCGTACCAACGCTGCCTGCTGCCGCTCCAACGGCACCTGCTTGTCCAGGAGACCATTGAAACCGGCGAAAACCAGGCCGGTGATGTTGCCATACGGCAATACCCGTTCGTAATTGATTCGGTCGGATTCCACCTGGTCACGCGTGGCTTTCAGCATGATTTCAATGTCCTGGGCCACCCGCGGATCCTCTTCCGTCGCCAGCAAGCCCTCCAGGTAGGCGATCTGCTCCTCGGCCACAGCCCGCCGCCTTTCGTACAGCCTGGGGCGAAGGTCAAAAACGTCCTCGTCAAAGCCTTCGACCCCCATCTGGCCGGAAAACTCGGGCGCGAATCGGGCCGAAGACTCGAGCAGGTGGTAGGCAATGGCATTGGAACGCTCGACCCATTCCGGTGTGGGGTTGAATGCATCCTCAGCCCGAAGATTTGTAGCCATAAAGGCTGTGAAAAAAGAGAGGCCCAGAAAGGCCAGTTTGTTGAAGCGTATGGCTTGCATGGCTGTTCCCCGGTGGATGGTTCGGTCAGACTACATTAGCCCGGCGGAACACCGCATGGGTGAATCGTCATGGAAACCGGATATTTTCTTGCCGAAAACATGGCCGTCGCTCCCCACCCCGGTCAAAGGACAGGATCTGACCTCATCAGGAAGGCGGGCTGAACTGCCGGCAATGCTCCAACAGCCATTCGCGGAAAGCAGCCACCTTGGGCAAGTCGAAATAGTGTGGCGGCGCGACGAAATAATGCGACCAGTCAGCTTTGACCACGGTGTTGATTGGACGCACCAGCCGTCTTGCTTCGATATCCCGCGCCACCAGCGTCCAGCGCGTGAGCGCTATGGCTTCACCCTGCTCGGCCGCCATCAGGATGCTTAGCGAATCGTTCAGAATGGTCCAGCGGCTGTCCCTGCTGGATTCACCCACCTGGCGAAACCAGGGGTCCCATACATCGCTGGGCGCGAATAGCAGGTCGTGTTGCCGCAATTCCTCCGGCGAGTTGATCGGGCCTATCTTCTTCAGCAGGCGCTTGCTGCAGACCGGCAGAATCCAGTCATCCATCAGCTTCACGGATTTAAGGCCAGGCCACTTTCCCGGGCCAAGGCGTACCGCGGCGTGCATGTTGCTTTGGTCGAAATTCACCCGGGCATTGTCCACGTTGATGCGCAGGTCGATGTCCTTCTCCTTGTCGTAGAAACCCGACAGGCGCGGCATCAGCCATTTCTGCAGGAACGACGGCATCATGCTGAGGTTCAGCACCCCCTCGGAACGATCCTGGCTGACCAGCTCCACCGCCTGGCGTAACTCTGCCAAACCGCGCTGGACGCCCGGCAACAGCTTGCGACCGGCCTCGGTCAGCGAGATCTGGCGCCCTTGGCGATAAAAAGGGACAGTCCAAGACGTTGCTCCAGCGCACGGATCTGCGAACTGACCGCAGCCGGGCTGACATGCAGGGCTTCTGCACCTTTGGCGAAGCTGAGACGGCTTGCCACCGCTTCGAAGGTGCGTAATGCATTGAGTGGAGTATTGGAAATCATGATTAAGAAAAACTTAACTTACAACCAGTAAAAACCGTTTGTTAATTTTGTGTTACGTCACTAATATTGTCAACTGAAAGATAAAATAATTAGCTAGTTATAACTTATTTTTCATTTAGTGAATTGTTACATGTTTGAGACAAAAGCGGAAAAAAATGATCCGCAAAGGAGATAAGTAAATGTTAATCGAATATTTGAAGGAATCATACCGGGAGCTTACCGGCCAGGTCGTTCCGGCCCGGCCCGTGACTACCTTGAGTTCTACCAGGCCTGCCGCCAACGCGGACAGTTTTGATAAAGCCGGGATGCAGGCACGCCGGCACCGCCGTCAACGCAGGCTGGACCGCATGGGACAGAACAGCGTCACTGGCTGGACGGTGCGTACCTGGTAATGAACGCCCGGAAAACCTCAACCCAACAAGAAACCGACCCAAGCACTTAAGGGGTCCTGGCCTCCTGGCAACCCTGGGGACTGGACCCCTTCTTCTTTTCCAGAACCACACTTCTGATTTACCCGTCATATCCACCATGCTCACAACCTGCACAGTGCTTATACTAAGTACCAGGTTCCGGGAGGCTGGACTTGAGGCTCTTTTTTGAAGTAATCGTCATCGCTGCAATCCTGGCTCTGTCACTCCGGCGCGGCACGTTTTTGCTTGCCTCTCTACTTCCATCCAGGTCCCTGCCGGGTCCGGTCACCCTCCCGGGCATCACAATGCTGGTCCCTGCGTGGAACGAATATGCAACCGCCGGAAGGCTCCTGGGCGCTTTTTCGAAGCTCAGTTACCCGCCGGACAAGCTTTTCTTCATTTTTGTGTGCGATGGCTGCGTGGACGGTACTCCGGCACTCTTTCAATCCTGGGCTGATAATCGCACCGATGCTCAGGTAGTTGAATTGACGCAGCATGCAGGCAAAGCTGCAGCGCTTAACGCGGGTCTCCTGCGGGCCAAGACAGAGATCGTTGTCGTCATGGACGCGGACCTGGAACCCCGGCCGGATTTTTTGACTGAGCTCGCCGGGGCTTTCACGGACCGCCGGGTAGGCGGCGCTGCTGCCTTCCTCAACCCTGCCAACGCAGATGAAAACATGATCACACGTTACGCCGGTGTTACATCCTGGGTTCATCAGCTCGTGACGTCTGCCGGTTCGGACCGGCTTGGACTCAACCCGCCCACGCTGGGTGCGGCGGCCTTTCGCAAATCAGCGCTCGAACAAATCGGCGGCTTCCCTGAGGTTCCTCTCGGTGAGGACGTTGCCACCAGCGCCAGTCTCACACACATGGGCTGGAAAACGAGATTTGTGGCAGCCGCAGTCGCCGACAACGCCGTGGCTTCAGATCTGGCCACGTTTTGGCAGCAGCACGTGCGCTGGGCACGCGCCACTTTTGTTATCACCCGTTCCGGCAAGCCACAATCCAGCGCTTCGTGGCTGCAACGCGCCGAGTTGGGTGTGACCTCAGCCGGCTATGCGGATCGGCTTGTCTTTGCCGCTGCTGTGATCGGAGCGGCTGCAGGCGCACTGCCGGTCTGGTTACCTTTGCTTTACCTGCTTTTTCCCGGCCTTGAAATCATCGCGGCCTTGCTGAAAGCCGGCATCCGCCGCCGCCTGGCTTCGTTTCTTTTATCCGTTGTGGTGTTATTTTTCGTCGACCTTGCAGGCTCCGCGGTGGCTATTGTCGCGCAATTGATGCGCCGGCCGCTTCGATGGCAAAATCCGCGGACTGTTCCCGGCGACAAGAATTCAAGCAGATGACTGCTGAACTGGCCTGCGCGGTGTTGAGCTACAAAGATGAGCCGTTCCTGATCGAGGCGGTGCATTCTGTACTCAGCCAGGGCATACCGATAGAGGTGGTGGTAGTTAACTCAGGCGGCGGTAACCCGGCCGGCCGGCTTGCCGCCGCCGGTATCGACGTGCCTGCATACAGTTTCGCCGAGCGACTCTTCCCCGGCGCGGCCCGCAACGTGGGAATTGAAAGTACTCGCGCTCCCTACCTGGCCTTTTTGGCGGCTGACTGCCTTGCAATGCCCGGATGGGCAGCTGCGCGATTGCGCGAACACCGCTCCGGGGCCAGCGCAGTCGCGAGCGTACTGACCAACTCCGATCCTGGCTCATCGACGGCCTGGGCATCACTTCTGTTGCTCCACAACCGCCGGCTGGCGGCCACCAGCCGTCGTCAGCAACTGCTCTACAGCCTCTCATACGACCGCTCACTGTTCGACCGATTTGGCCGTTTCCGCGAAGACCTTCGGGCCGGAGAGGACACCGAGTTCAACGCGCGCTTTCAGCACAACTACCCCCCCGTGCTGGCTACCGATGCAGTCACGGCACACCGCTACCCGACCAGGGTCAGTGCGATGCTCCGCGACGCCCTCAGGCGCGGTCGTCTCCAGGCAAGGATGCAGGGGGCCATCGAAGGTCGCGGACCACGCAGGCTGTTGGTTGCTTCGCGCGGTCCGCGCAGCGTGTTTCAGTCACTGGCCATCACGGCGCGCAGTCCCTGGCCGCAGAAAAGCGTCTTGTTTCGTGCCTGGCCACTCGCCATCGCGGGCGGCTTCGCCTACATGCTGGGCGCTCTTACGGCTTCCAGGGACTCGGAGGCAGAGTAGCCCGGGCGCATATTCAATCAATAAACGCTCGTCGTTTATCAACCTTCTTCAGCTTGAGGTTTCGTAAGTCAGTCAGGTATTCGTAGCCGATCTTTTGCCATTTTCGGTCGGGATCAGCAAGCTCATAACGACGTCTGCGCGCCGCCCTGTCTTCCGCATGCAGCATCGCAAGGTGGTAGATATCCAGATCAGCCCGCGGGAATTGGCCGCGACGGCGGGCCTGCTGCGGCGCCTTGCTGCCATGGAGCGAGGCCGTGTCAAACTCGTGGTCCGCGCGTGCGCGAAAAAGGCGCGCGACCGACTTGCGCCCCCAGATTCCGTCTACCCGGTATTGGCCGGGATCATCCCACAATTCACGTAACCGGACGGCGTAAGCCGAATTCCCAAGCAAGCGTCCGCGGGCAATGACCCGCTCCGCCCGGGTACGAAAATCGCGCTCAAGCCGCTCATCGGCATCTACGCAGACGATCCATTCAGCTTGATGGCGCAGGGCTGCTGCGACAAGCGCACGATGGTTGCCGACCTCGTCCCATGCCGGTCGGTCGCGCGGATTCTGCAGCAACTCGATAACCGCCCCGTGTCCTGCAAGCAACCCGGGTGAACCATCGGAGGATCCGTCATCGAGGGCTATGATACCGTCAACCTGAGGCGCCACGTTACGCAAGTAGCCGGGAAGGAAATGCATTCCATCGCGAACGGCGAGCAGCGCGATGAGTCGTGTGCGCCGCGAACCGGTGCCAGGAAGCCCCCAGGAAGGGATCATCGGTGGCGCCATAACTCAATCCCCGCCAACGGCATTCCAAACCTCGGCGGCAAAGTCACGCATGGGCAGCCAGCGCTCGAACAGGTTTTTGCCCAGGAGACGGCGAAAATTCGGTTCGAATACTTTGCCACCACCCTCCTGCTCGACCATCGACTGTACAAATTCGACAAAACGCTGCCTGTCCTGCCTGACACGCATCAGCACCCGTGAGCGCACAAAATCACGCGGAAGAGCCCGAGCCTGCATATCGGCAACGGCGTCACGCACGGCGTCCCGATCCGGAGGGACAACTATCCAGGTTTCGGCATCAAGATAGTGATCACGCCCGCCCTGGCATGGTGTTGCAATGATCGGCAAACCAGACATTTGATATTCAACAGCCACCCGCATCGCCCCCTCGCGAGGCGAAAGACAAAGCCCCACGTCGGACCGTGCATATGCATGGTTGACTTCGGTGGCTGTGAGCCTTTCGCATCCCGTTGGGCTCAATTTGTTGAGCAGCGTACCGCCTGGAACAAGGTGGGCCAACTCGGCTGAGGCGGCATGAAACTCCCCGGCCGTATGCTCGCCAGGATCGCGGTAGGCAATGAACGCTACGCGCCCGATACCCGCGGCAAGCTCATTGCGTTTTTCCGGAGAAATACGGCCGTTATAAATCGCATCGAATTCACGCGCAACGCGATCGAGCGGTTTGAAGACGCCTTCGCGCAGAAACATATTCTGGTTGTGTGTATGCGCCGAAAGTCCGTGGGCGCGGAGATTTCTGGTTTCCTCGTCGATATTGCAGATCCATTCAAAGCGATGTTGCGGATGCATGGCCATGAACGGATGAGCGTCATCGGCCAACTCCCGGGCACTCGCCTCGTCAGCAACGCTGCCCTTTGCAATCAGTAAAAACACCATGCGCCGGTTCTTGAACAATGGAGCCAACGCCGAAGCGCTGCCGAAGCGAAACAGGCGCCCCGTCCAGCCCAATACGATGGGCGGGCTGGTTTGAATCAGGCTTGCGTAATTATGGCCCGGAGTGATTCCGGACAAATCTGGCTTCCTGGAGCCCCAGCGACTGGTGAATTGCCACATCTTAGCTACTTGCTCAAAACCAATATCCAACAACCATGATTTTGACGGAAATACAGTTTAAAAAACACCGCGGCTTATTGCTGTTTTCCATATGCTTGTTGGAACACCTCTTTAATCAGGCGCAATTTTTCAACACGACTGAGTTTCTTCAAAGCCGCTTCCCGCCGACAGGCGCTGCTTCGGTCATGGCCGGTCTCCATGTAAACCACTTCCCGTGGACTGCGGCCATTGAAATATTTTGCGCCGCGTGGATGGTCGAGATGCTCCCGGAACCGCCGCTCGACGTCAGTGGTAACGCCGGTGTACAGAGTTTCATCATCGCAGCGGATGATGTAGACCTTCCAGTCCTTCAGCTCCATTTTTTCTCGTGGGTCTTCAAGGTGCCCTCGACTTTCTCCAACGCTTTAACCATTCGCACATGAATGGATTCACCCCGGTTGTCCTTGCTGAGCAGCGCTCCGGTATGGGCTGCGCACAGGTTTTCAGCTTCTGCCCAGCGGTCATTGAGTTCCTTGGCCCACTCACGGAAATCCGCAGCCGCCCCGGCCCGCTTTTCCAATGCCTTGGCCAGTGTGGGGTGATAACTGACGGAATCACCCATCCCGATCAGCCGCAACGGCCCCGGCAGGCGAAGGTACATCAGGGTGTCGTCGGAGTGGATCGTCTTCGAGGCTGGATGCCACACCAGTACCGATGAGAAGTGAACGTTCTGGTCATCGGAAATGAAGTCGACCCCACGGGGAACCGAAAATTCGAAATCCCCGGCAAATTTACGGTGCAGCGCGGGCTCTTCGGTGCGTAAATCGGCCCAGGGAAGATCCGGAAAGCGGGATAAATGGCGCGCCGTTCCATAAAGTTTTGCGTCCGGGAAGAGCGTGTGCATTTTGCGCACGTGAACAGTGTGAAACGGGTGGACATTGATGATGGCTTTGACGTCCTTGCCGTCACGGGTCAGTTCAGCAACTTTCCGGCGGATCGCGCTGTTCAGGGTATAGGAGTCGAGAAAAACAAACTTACCACTGGCCAGGCGGACCAGCGATGCCTGCGTACCCACGTCGAGCAGGCCGCCGATCTTGTACGAGCCCCGGATGTTCCAGAAATCCTCAGAGATTTGAAGCAAGTTATCCGCCATGACCACCCCGGGTTCTTTAATTCTTCATTAAAGCATAATATTGATGCCACACCCCGGATATCAACAGTGTAGTCTTTCAATGCCCATGACCAAATCACCCACAACCATCAAATGCCCGGAATGTGGCCACCAGTTCGACATCAGCGATGTGCTTTACCACCAGGTGGAGCATGACGTGAAACAACAGTTTGAAGCGCAGCTCAAGCTGGAGCGCGACAAGTACCGGATCGAATCCGAAAAACTTCGCCTGCAAGGCGAGCAAATGGAAAAAGACCGGGCAGAACAACAGGAAAACTTCGAAAAAGCCATCAGGGAACGGCTTCAGCTGGAAAAGAAGGCGTTGACCGAAAAAATCTCCGCCGGGATCCGGGAAGAGCAGGACGAGCAAATGAAGGCCCTGCAGGAGGAACTGCAGGCCAAGTCCATGCAGGTCAAGGAACTGAACCGGGCCAGGGTTGATATCGAGCGACTCAAGCGCGAGAAAGATGAGCTGCAAAGTAAGGCTGAAGCTGAAATGGAGCTCAAGCTCAGTCAGTCACTGGCCGAGGAACGCCGGAAAATCAAGGAAAGCGAGGAGGAAATATCGCAAAAGAAGGTGGCGGAAAGGGATCAGCTCATCCGTCAACTCAAAGAGCAGATGGAAATCATGAAGCGCAAGGCCGAGCAGGGTTCGATGCAACTCCAGGGCGAGGTGCAGGAACTGATCATCGAGGAGTGGCTGTCCACCAACTATCCACTGGATACCATCGAGGAAATCAAGAAAGGGGCCCGGGGGGCCGATTGCATCCAGACCATCAACACCCGCTCCGCCACCAACTGCGGAAAAATTTATTACGAGAGCAAGCGCACCAAGGCGTTTCAACCCGCGTGGATTGAAAAATTCAAGATCGACATTCGTGAAAAAGGCGCCAACATCGGCGTGCTGGTAACGGAAACCCTGCCGGCCGACATGGACCGCATGGGTTACAGTGAAGGGATCTGGATTTGCAGTTTCGCCGAGTTCAAGGGGCTGTCCGGCGTGCTGCGTGAATCCCTCATCAGCATGCACCGGGTGCTGTCACAACAGGAAAACCGTGGCGACAAGATGTCGCTGGTTTACGATTTTCTGACCAGTAACGAATTCCGCCTGCAGGTGGAAGCCATCGTTGAGGGCTTCACGCAGATGAAAATCGACCTGGATTCCGAAAAACGCGCGATGGCCAGCATCTGGAAGAAACGCGAGAAACAAATCGAGAAGGTGCTGCTGAACACCAGCGACATGTACAGCTCCATACGGGGCATCGCCGGAAACGCGGTGCCGGCGGTAAGGCACCTGGAACTACCGGGTGCAGCTGAAAATGGGGAAGGCGAATGATCTTCCCGACGGCATCACCGGACTCTGCGAAAGAGAACCACCCGCATTTCAATCGGTTTATACTGAGCGAAGGGAAATTTCGCTTTTCACATTGTCATATCGTCCGGAGATAACATGGCAACTGTAACTGTAAAAGATCTGAAAATTATCAGCGAGTCAGACAGCGCAGGTGAGGTGTGTTCTGTTTCTTTTGCGTATTCAATTGAATGCGATAAAACCGAACAGGAGCTCTCGAAAGACGGTTTGCTCAAGTTTGAAATCCGGGCCACCCTTTTGGGCTATGACGATTGGTTCGACGATCACCTGCGCGACTTGCCAACGGGCAAGGACTTTTATACCTGCGGGGATGGCGAGATCAAAATTGGACCGGTAGTCATTCCCTGCAAAGTGTTGAATGAAGATGTAGGCGAAGATGAAATCTACGTTAAGGTTACAGCTACTTCCGTCGGTGCGCCTGGTGGCAAGGAATACACCGATGAGGGTTCCAGCGACACCGTGACGCTGGACCGCTGACATTTTTTACCAACACCATTCTTCTGCCGCACCGCGTTCGACGCTGCACGTTTGAACGAGGCAACAGACAATAACTGGCACCATGTCAGCGCCTCTGACACGACCCGGCGATTGGGCGTTGACCCCGACTCGGGCCTGAGTTCCGCCGAAGCCAGTGCCCGGCAGTCAGAATTCGGCCCCAATCGTTTAAAGGAAATTCCACCGAGAAGCCCCTGGTTATTGCTGCTCGACCAGTTCAAAGGCTTTCTTATCCTGGTATTGATCGGCGCGGCGTTGCTTGCCGCCGTGATCGGTGAAAAATCCGATGCGGCGGTCATTCTCGTGGTGGTGATCATCAACGCGTTCCTGGGTTTCTACCAGGAATACCGTGCCGAGCGATCATTGGCGGCGTTAAAAAAGATGCTCGCTCCGACCGCCGAAGTCCGTCGTAACGGTGAAACCGTCACCCTTTCCGCTGAAGAGCTGGTACCGGGCGACATCGTAATACTCGCGACCGGCGACCGGGTGCCGGCCGATGGCCGGGTGATCTCCGCGCATGGATTCCAGGTGGATGAATCATCCCTGACGGGTGAATCGCACACCGTTGGCAAGCATGTGGATCCACTGGTCGGAGAGAACATTCCGCTGGCCGAGCGCGCCAACCTGTTTTACATGAATACAACCGTGACCCGCGGCCGTGCCGAAATGGTGGTAACCGCCACGGGTATGAATACTCAATTGGGTTTGCTGGCTGGAATGCTGGGGCACACGGAAACAGAGCCTACACCGCTGCAAAATCAGCTTGATGGCCTGGGGCGAAGACTGGCCGCGATCGCAGGCACCGTGGTTGCATTCATGTTGCTGGCTGGATTGCTGCGCGGCGAGCCCTGGGTACAGATGGTCATGACTGCCATTGCCCTGGCCGTGGCGGCTATCCCCGAAGGCCTGCCCGCCGTGGTGACGGTGACACTGGCACTCGGCCTGCAGCGCATGGTGCGCCACAAGGCCATAGTCAAGCGCCTGGCCGCGGTCGAGACGCTTGGCTGCACGTCCGTGATCTGCACCGACAAGACCGGTACGTTGACGGTCAACCAGATGACCGTGCGGCAAATCTATACCAGTGCACGACACCTGGCAGTGAGCGGCGAAGGTTACGGTACTGCTGGAGAAATCAGTTGTGCCGACGGCCCGGTGCCGGATCTTGAACCGCTTCTCAAGCCATTGGCGCTTTGTAACGATGCGCGGTTACAGGCCGGCACTGTCATCGGCGACCCGATGGAAGGAGCCCTGCTGGCGCTGACCGGCAAAGGCGGGATGGACTGGCTGGCCCAATCACGGCATAACCCGCGTATCGCCGAGATTCCGTTTGACCCGGCACACAAATACCAGGTGACATTTCATCATGACGGTGATCTCGTGCGGGTCATGGTCAAGGGCGCTCCGGAAGTCGTATTGGACCGGTGCAGGATGGTGTTTGACGAAACGGGCAACCGGCCGCTGGATGCGCAGCAACGAGCCTTGATTGAAAACGCCAACGAGGCCATGGCTGCCACGGGGCTGCGCGTATTGGCCGCGGCCTGGACTGAATATCCCGCCCGCGAATTTGAGCCAAATGGCAACTTGCCCTCCCTGGTGAAGGACCTTACTTTTACCGGCCTGGTGGGTTTGATGGATCCGCCCCGGCCCGAGGCTCGCGAGGCCATTGCTTCATGTCACCAGGCGGGCATCTCGATCAAGATGATCACCGGCGATCAGAAAACAACCGCAGCCACCATTGCACGCGAACTGGGCATCAAGGGGATGGTGGTGACCAGCACCGAACTCGATGAAATGACTGATGCCGGGTTGGCCGGGAAGATCAATGAAATAGGTGTTTTTACCCGCGCAACACCGGAGCAGAAAGTACGCATCGTGCGCGCACTCAAAGCCCGCGGGCACGTGACCGCGATGACCGGTGACGGCGTCAATGATGCGCCGGCGCTCAAGACCGCCGATATTGGCGTAGCCATGGGCGTGACCGGTACTGATGTCGCCAGGGAGGCCGCCAGCATGGTGCTGACGGATGATAATTTCGCGACGATCGTGCATGCGGTGGAGCAAGGACGCACCATTTACGACAACATTGTGAAATTCGTGCGTTTCCAGCTTTCGACCAATATCGGAGCCATTTTGACGGTATTGGTCGCGCCTTTCCTGGGGCTTCCGCTGCCGTTTACTCCGATTCAGCTGTTGTGGGTCAACATCATCATGGATGGCCCGCCTGCCATGTCTCTGGGCGTGGATCCGCCGCAACCCGGCATCATGTCCACCCCGCCACGCAGGACGGACCAGAAAATACTGACCCTGCGACGGCTCGGAAAATTGGCCGGTTACGGTTTCATCATGATGACAGGAACGCTGTGGGTTCTGTGGTGGGGCTTAAAGAATGGCTCGGCCGTGTACGCGCAGACCATGGCTTTCACGACCTTTGTTTTATTCCAGGTGTTCAATGCTTTTAACGCCCGGGCCGATCGGGGAAGCACGTTCAACGTCAATTTTTTCCGCAATCGCTCGCTTTGGCTGGCATTGGTCACCGTGGTAATCCTGCAAGTGATTGCGGTTCAGTGGGCGCCCATCAAAGGATTGTTTGATATCCAACGTCTTTCAATCACGGATTGGCTGTTGGCCGCAGCAATCGCCAGTTCCGTGCTGTTGATCGAAGAATTGCGGAAGTACGTGTTCCATCGCTGATGGAATGCGCACCGCTTTGCAGAGGCGTACGAGACCCCCTCATGAACCAGGCGTGCGCCGCTTCTTGCCGGCCCTGGCCGGTGGGCCGCCATCCTCGCGTGGCGGCAAGCCCGTGTGCTGGGTCAGGATTTTCTTGCCGGTTCGCCGTTGGTGCGCCTGGGCGGTATTTTTCCGTCGCGGCGCCTTGTAACCACGGCCGGCCCCGGCCTGGCTCCTGGGGACCAGGTGTGACTCGCCGTCACCGATCAAATCAGACCTGCCCAGCTTCCTCAGCGCCTTGCGGAGCATTTCCCAATTGTCCGGATCGTGATACCTGAGCAAGGCCTTGTGCAGTTTTCTCTGCTCCGGGCTCTTCACCGGCACCACTTCATCCGACTTGTACGTCACTTTACGCAGGGGATTCTTTCCGGAATGGTACATCGCAGTCGCCGTGGCCATGGGCGAAGGGTAAAAGGCCTGCACCTGGTCGGCCGTGAAGCCGTTACGTTTAAGCCAAAGGGCCAGGTTGATCATGTCTTCGTCGGTCGTACCCGGATGGGCAGCAATGAAATAAGGGATCAGGTACTGTTCCTTGCCCGCTGCTTTGGAATATTTCTCGAACATCTTCTTGAATTGGTCATAGCTGCCGATACCCGGCTTCATCATTTTCGACAAGGGGCCGCTTTCGGTATGTTCAGGAGCGATCTTCAGTTGGCCGCCGACGTGGTGGGTGACCAGTTCCTTAACGTATTCGGGGTCCTCCACCGCCAGGTCGTAACGCAGACCAGAGGCAATCAGCACCTTGTTCACACCCGGCAGTTCGCGCGTCTTGCGGTACAGCCTGGTCAGGGACGAGTGATCCGTGTTCAGGTTGGGGCAGATACCCGGGTACACACAGCTCGGTTTGCGGCAAGCCGACTCGATTTCCTTGCTCTTGCAGGCTATGCGGTACATGTTGGCCGTCGGGCCGCCCAGGTCGGAAATCACCCCGGTAAACCCGGGAACTTTATCCCGTATCTGCTCCACCTCGTTGAGAATCGACTCCTCGGAACGATTCTGGATGATGCGGCCCTCGTGCTCGGTGATGGAGCAGAAGGTGCAGCCACCGAAACAGCCGCGCATGATATTCACCGAAAAACGGATCATTTCGTAGGCGGGTATTTTCGCGCCTTGATAGGACGGGTGCGGCACGCGGGCGAAAGGCATACCGAAAACATAATCCATTTCCGGGGTGGAAAGAGGGATCGGCGGCGCATTCAACCACAAATCCACATTCCCGTGCTTCTGCACCAGGGCCCTGGCGTTGCCCGGATTGGTTTCCAGGTGCAATACCCGGTTCGCATGGGCATACAGCACCGCATCGTTGCGTACTTTCTCGAACGAGGGCAGGCGGATGACCGTGCGATCGCGGTCGCGGCCTGGATGAGGCTTGAACTGACCGGCTTGCTTGTCCGCCACACCGTACATCGCGGCTTCACGGCGCTGTTTCTCGTCGGCATCCATCTCGCGCACGTTCACGTAAGGATTTACCACGCGGTCGATCTTGCCGGGCCGGTCGATACGGGTGGAATCTATTTCCCACCAACCGTCCGGCGTATCCTTGCGGACCAAAGCGGTGCCGCGAACGTCGGTGATCCGGGCGACGTCTTCCCCCCGCGCCAGGCGGTGGGCCACCTCGACCAACGCTCTCTCGGCGTTGCCGTATAACAAGAGGTCGGCAGTGGCGTCCAGCAGGATGGACCGCCTTACACTGTCCTGCCAGTAATCGTAATGGGCGATCCGCCGCAATGAAGCCTCGATTCCGCCCAAAATGACCGGCACATCCGGCCATGCTTCCTTGCAGCGCTGACTGTATACCAGCGAACTGCGGTCCGGGCGTTTGCCACCCATTCCGCCGGGCGTGTAGGCATCATCGGAGCGCATTTTGCGTTCCGCGGTATAGCGGTTGATCATCGAATCCATGTTGCCGGCCGCGACGCCAAAAAACAGGTTTGGCTTGCCCAGGACCCTGAACGCATCCGCCGAGTGCCAGTCCGGCTGGGCGATGATTCCCACCCGGAAACCCTGGGCTTCCAGCAAGCGGCCGACAATGGCCATTCCGAACGAGGGATGGTCCACGTAGGCATCGCCGGTGACAATGACGACGTCGCAGGAATCCCAACCCAGCGTTTCCATTTCCGCGCGGCTCATGGGTAAAAACGGCGCCACGCCGAAACACTCGGCCCAGTACTTCGGATAGCCGAACAGTTCGGTTAATGGTGCGGGCATGTTGTTGTTGGACATATCGTGGGCCATGTGGGTCTTTACATTTTTGTTTCTCGGTAGCGGTCAAGAACGGCACAGAGATCAATTTCCAGCCCTGACCCCGGGGCCACCCTGTCACCCAGTTCCTGGAACTCGCCCCCGTCGGCCGTGAAGGGCGGCCAGTGCGGAACGCCTTCACCGTTCGGTGATCCGGTGGCCGCAAAATTCACCCAGTAACGGCCCATGGTTTCGGTCAGGGCACGATCCGTTTCATCCGCCGGCAACCAGTCATAGGCCGTGTCGTGTGCGTAGGAAATTTCGGCGCCATGGTAGGCAAGCAATTTGTCGGCACCCGGCCTTACCCGTGTAAATTGGTAGAAATATACCGGGTTGCCGTTCCTCGCCATTGCGTTTGCGATAAACAACGACGGGCAAAGAAAATCCACTGCGGTTTCCAGCCGGTCGATTTGCCGGCGAACCGGCACATCCGGATCCCATGCCAAGATCGCCTCAAGCTCCTCCTTGTAAGGACTTTCAAAACGCTGCAGGCTTTCTTCCAGGTCGCCCGCCGTCGCATCTTCTTTTACCCAGGGATAATCCTCGTTTTTGTTGGCGCCGATCATCAAGTCAACGTCACTTTCCACGCCGCGAAGGTACATGGCTGCAAGCGATCGTGGCAACAACCAGCCGTCGATATTGACCGCACTGTAATCACCGGCTTCGGCGTCCACCGCTCCCTGTACGATGGACTGCCAACTCATGGCGCGCATCGCCGCCACGCTTTTTGCAGGATCTGCCGGGTCCTCGATCTGCAGGTGCTGCGCGATTTTTCCACCCATGACCTCCGCTTCTTCCAGCGTGTAAAAAACATCAACCGGGTAGCCGCCGCTCTGGCTGATGGCATGGTGAAACAGGCCTTTGGCAAGCGGCGAAACAATCAGCGTGGCCGTATTGGCGGCGCCCGCGGATTCACCAAAAATCGTGACGTTATCCGGGTCGCCGCCGAACGCTGAAATGTTGTCACGCACCCACTGCAGCGCAGCGACCTGGTCGAGGATGCCGTAATTGCCCGAGACGCCTTCGCCGGATTCAGCCGACAGCCCACGGTGCGCCATGAAACCCAGCGCGCCGACCCGGTAGTTCAAAGAAACGTAGACCACGCCGCGGCGGGCGAAGTTATGGCCCAGGTATTCCGGTTCCTGGGCATAGCCGTTGCTGTTGCCGCCGCCGTAAATCCACACCATTACCGGGCGTTTTTCCGCCGGGTCGGAGATCTGTGTCCAGACATTGAGGTAAAGGCAGTCTTCGCTGATGTTCTGCATGGGCGGAACCACATCCGGGGGCGCTCCCACGCGCTCGGCCACGAAACGATAGAAATCGGGATTACCCTGAAGTTGCGGACAAGCCGGCCCGAAGGCAAGTGCTTCCTGTACGCCCTGGCGCGCTTGGTGCGGCGCCGGCGGCCGCCAGCGATTATCGCCGGTGGGCGGCGCGGCAAAAGGAATGCCCCGAAAAACCGCCAGGCCGGATTCCGGGTCCAGCACTTCACCCTGCAGGATCTCCCCGCCCGCTTCAACCCGCGCCTCGATGCTGGCTTTGGCCGGTTCCAGGCTCGCAGCCTGTGGCTCCGGATCCTGTCGCGAGCAGGCCGCCAAAACGATCAGGGCTGCAAGCGGGACCAGGGTCCTGTTCAAATTCATTTTCTTAAGCACCTCATCAAGCTACTCCCCTTTCCCCGCAACAGCCCAAGCATAAGTCATTTACCACATACAGTGGACTTTCCCGGTTTGCGATAGAATCCCTGAAACCGAAAGAACACTCGCGCCGCCAGGGGCTTCCGCATGCCGGATAAAAGATTACAGGATCTCGACAACTTTCTCGCGCTGCACCCGCAGATCACCAGCTTTGACCTGCTGCTGCCTGACATCAACGGAATGCTGCGCGGTGTCCGCGCCACGCGCGATGAAATGCCGGGGATATTCAGGGAAGGCACTTATATGTCAGCCAGCACCATGCTGCTGGACAGCCGCGGTGTGCTGGCCGAAGGCCTGGACATCGGCCTGAAAGACGGCGACCCTGACTATGCCTGTGTCCCCGTGGCCGGCACGCTGGCGCCGATGCCCTGGACACCCAGGCCGATGGGGCAATGCCTGCTGCAAATGGTTGACGCTGCCGGCGTACCTTACCACTACGACAGCCGCTACGTTCTGCAGCGGGTGCTGGAGCGTTTCAAGGAAATCAACCTGACTCCGGTCATCGCGCTCGAACTGGAATTTTATCTTCTGGACAACCAGGATCCCCTCGCCCCGGCCCCGCGCCCGGCCCGGATCGCCGGAACCAGCCTGGTGCAGAAAGCGGCGCAACTGCACAGCCTGGATGAACTGCATGAGCTGGACGCTTTCCTGGCGGATGTCGAGGCCGCCTGCCGGGCGCAGGCTGTGCCGATGGGTAAAATCATGTCCGAGGGTTCACCCGGCCAGTGCGAAATCAACCTGCATCACGTGGCGGATGCGGAAAAAGCCTGCGACCACGCACTGCTGCTGCGCCGGCTCGTGCGTGCCGTTGCCTTGAACCACGGTATGGCCGCCACGTTTATGGCCAAGCCGTTCACGGATCTGGACGGCAACGGCATGCACATTCATTTCTCACTTCTGGACGCTGACGGACGCAATGTTTTTGCCGGTAAGCCGCCATCGGAGCAGCCTGACGCCTACGCCCCGGCCCTGCGCCACGCGATCGGCGGCTTGCTGGCGAGCGTGCCCGAAACACGGGCGCTGCTGGCGCCCAATGCCAACTCCTACCGGCGGCTGGGCCCATCCAGCTTCGTCTCCGCCGCCCGCACCTGGGGCTATAACCACCGGCAGGTGGCTATCCGGATTCCGCCCTCCGATGATACAAACGTCCGTCTCGAGTACCGGCCTGCAGGGGCCGACTGCAACCCGTACCTGGTGCTGGCCGCGGTGCTGGCCGGTGCACATCACGGCATGACGCAGGGTATCGAACCGCCGCCCATGGTGCGGGAGGGGCAGGTGATAGACCATGAGGGCGAGTCCGCCATTTACTGGGAGGGCGCCCTTACGCGGTTCAGGAACGCGCAGGTCCTGCCCGGTTACCTTGGCGCCGAATTCTGCGACACTTATGCGCAATGCCGGGAACTGGAAGCCGCGGAATACCGCGCCCAGGTTCCGGATCTTGATTACTCCTGGTACCTGGGAAACATCTGATGACTCTGACCCGGCGAAATTTTCTTGAACTGACCACGGCTACCGGTGTGGCGGCGCTGGCTGCCCCGGGCCTGTTTGCGGCGCCCTCCGACCGGAAACTTTATGACAGCAGTATCGTGATCGATGGAATGGGCTACCCCGGCGGCAGGCAACAGGGTGAGACCAACCAGCTGAATGCGCTCGAGCTCGAGGATGTCGCAACATCCGGACTCACCGCGGCACAATTTACGGTGGGTGCCGTCGGCACCATGCCTGCTCTCGAAGCACTGGCTAAAATCGTCACCAGCGTGGCCGAGTGGGAAGGACAGATTGCGGCGCACCCGGAAATTCTCCAGCGGGTCCGGGCGGTCGGTGACATTGGCGCAGCTAAAGCCAGCGGGCGCACCGGCCTGATTTACGGCCTGCAGGACGGCGTCGCTTTCGAAGACGATGTCAGCCGGCTGAAAACACTCTGGCAGTTGGGCATTCGCGTGATTCAACCCACCTACAACCGGCGTAATTTGCTCGGGGACGGCTGCATGGAGCCGGCCAATGCCGGGCTCAGCCGGAACGGTCTGGACGCGATCGGGCAAATGAACGAACTGGGTATCCTGCTGGATCTGAGCCATTGCGGCAGGCAAACGACCGCGGATGCAATCGCCGCTTCCAGCAAGCCCGTCAGCTTCACCCACACGGGTTGTTACGCCCTGGCCGAACACCCCAGGCACAGAACCGACGCTGAAATAAGGGCCGTTGCGGAAACCGGCGGAGTGACCGGCATCTTCATCATGCCTTACCTGTCGAAAGGCCTGCAGCCCACTGCGGCAGACGTGATCGCCCACCTGGAACACGCGCTTAACGTGGCTGGCGAAGACCACGTGTCGCTCGGCACCGACGGCACCGTCTCACCGCAGGAACTCACGCCCGAGTTCATCGAAGAATTCCGCAAAACCACGCGTAAGCGAAAAGAGCTGGGCATTGCAGCGCCTTTCGAGACCGAAGAGGGATACATGTTCGCCAATGACCTCAACACGCCCCGGCGATTTGAAACCCTGGCCAGTCTGTTGCTGGAACGAGGCCACAGTGCAGGCGTGGTGGAGAAGATCCTCGGCGGAAACCTGGTGCGCGTATTTCGTGATACCTGGCCTTTTTGATATATACTCGTTTTCATTAGAACCGCTGAACAAGGCGGTCACTGCTCGACTTTAGCTGTTGAAAGCCATGCTACCAGCATGTGAACGATCAATATGAAGGCTTGAGAGGAGAGGGCTAATGGTACCTGTTATAACATATCCCCAAAAAGGTTTGACCGCGATAGAGCTTCTTATTATCACCAGCGTTGTCGCAATTGCGACGGTCTTCGCCGCACCGATGATAAGCAACGCGGTGTTACCTTCGGGCTTCAAGGAAGGCATTGAAATCACAGAGTCGTCCGTTCAGCAGGCTCGCCAAACTGCGCGGTATTACAAAACCGATGTACTGATGCGGGTTGGCGAAGAAGATCCACAGGACCGGCAGGTCATCACGCTTCTCATCCCAAGGATGCAACAAACAAAGGCTATGAATGAAGTGGAAGTGAAGTTTATCTTACCTGCCGGGGTCCGGGTGATCAGCCGGGAGCAGGTCATCCACTTCAAGCCCAACGGAGAAGTAGAACAACCCTCCGAAACGCTGACCATTCTCGACCAGGTTCAGAACAAGAGCCGCCAACTGGCGCTGATCGAATAAGTCCTCACTCGTAACCAAGAGGCGCGCCTGCCAGGTCCCTGGATTTCTGGAGCAAGTCCTTTTGCCCGTCGTAGATTTCACTGCTGATTTCAAAAAGACCCAGCAAGGTATGAAAGATATTGTCATGCGAAAGGGGTTCGTTCCGCAGTTGCCTCAAAGATTCCAGGTCCACATCATCATAATTTTTTCCAAACCACAGGATAACCGGCACATGGGTCTGTGCATCCGGCGCAACCCAGTATGGCAGGCCGTGCAAGTAGACACCGGATTCACCGAGTGATTCGCCATGGTCACTGGCGTACAGCATGGCGGTTTCGAAACGGGTGTCGTTACCACGTAGAAAGTCGATCACCAGCGACAAAAAATGGTCGGTATACAGGATCGTGTTGTCATAAGCGTTGTTGATTTCCGCCTGGCTGCAGTCCTGTAACTGGTTGCTCTCGCAGTCGGGTACGAATTTCCGAAACTCGGGGGGGTAACGCTTGTAGTATGCCGGCCCGTGACTGCCCATCTGGTGAAGAATAATCAGTATGTCGCCGGTTTCCTGGCTGTCGACATAGTCCTGCAAACCTGACAGCATGCCGTCGTCGCGACATTCTTCATCGCAATCCGGGTTGGACCCTGATGTCCGGTAATCCTCGTTCCTGATGCGATCTGCAACACCCTTGGAATTGGAATTGTTGTCCCGCCACAGCAGGTTGACTCCGGCGTGCCCAAGGACATCCAGGACGTTCTCGGTCGGATGGCCGTCGTGACCGTCAAAGGCCAGCCGGCCGTAAACAGAAAACATGCAGGGCACGGAAACCTCGGTCGAGGTTCCGCAGGAATCCACCTGGCTGAAACTGACCACGGGTTCCTGTTCGAGTTGCGGATTGGTTGGCCGCTCATAGCCGTTCAGCGAAAAGCGGTCGGCGCGTGCGGTCTCGCCGACCACCATGATCACCAGCTCACGGCCATCGTCCACCTCGGGTGTCCGTGCATCGGTGCCAATAGCCTCCAGTGGGGCGTCGTCCACCGCCAACAGCGACTTGCCGGCTTTGTAAGCCGCATAGACGGGTGCCAGGGGATTCATGTAATACCGGATCGCCTTGTGTTCACGCAGAAATGAAGCATAAAAAGCACTGGAAATCAGGACCAGGGCCGTGATGACGAGCAACGCAACGAAAGCGAGCTTCAGACGCGCCAAAACCGCTCCCCCCGCGCTCTCCTCCCGGATCCTGGTCTTGCCCAACACCACCGAGGGTAATAACCCCAGCAACAACAGGTAGAGGAATAACCGGGCGGACAGGAGATCAGCGACTTCAGCGCTGTCGGTAGCCGCCACGTTTTCAATCATGCCGCTGTCGATCATGACCTTGTAGGTGTCCATGAAATAGGCGGAAAGTGCGGACACCAGCAAAAAGAAAATCAGGGCCGGCTTGAGCAACGAGCGAAACGAGAAAATCAAAAGGAAGAGAATGATCGCGCAGAGCAGAAACAGGCTGAGCGAGCCGATATGAAGGCGCCCCCAGGGGCTGGAGGCGAAGGTCTCCAGGAGGATGCGAAAGTACGCCAGGTTGGCGAACGCGGCGATAAAAACCGCCGTGCCCACAATCGCCTGGTTTGCACTGCATCTGAATTTCAGGGATGAAAGCCAACTCATCGGACTGAATCAACACCCTGGTTTTTTGAAACTGCCGGTTGCATCCAGCCGCCAGGCTTGAACAGGATAAAAAGACCCAGGGCGCCGAACCAGCAAAGGCTCAGGGTCCACAGGTCATGGGAAATGAAATGCGCTCCGCGCGCCTCCTGCCCGAAAGCGAACGTAAAGCCGACCAGCAGTCCCGGCAAAAGGTAGACTGCCGGGTAGCGCACGAAAGAGTATGCGGCAAAATACAAGGCCAGCAACGCAAATCCCCCGGAGGCATGGCCGGCGGGGAAGCAATAACCCGCTCCGGAGGTTTCAAAAAAATAGCTCAGGCTGTGATGGTAGGGAAGACCTCCGCCATACCTGGCCAGGTCCCAGGGACAGGGGGCTGAACTCAGGTGTTTGAAACCGGCAATCAACGCCGGCAGCACGACCATGCAGGTCAACAGGTAGGCCATCGGCCGGCGCCAATTACGCAAGTTCGACCAGCGATAGCTCGCGACCAGCAAGATTGCCAGGGACAATCCGAGGCCGGCGAGCAATTCCCTTCCCGTCACGATGGATCACTTGACTGACCAGCCAGTGGTTCCGCAATGCCCAGCGGTAGCCTTCAAAAGCATACCACCTGTCGGCCAGCCACAAGTCGACGCCGGTCCGCTCAAGCGAGGAAAGTACCAGGATCGCCACCGCCAGGGGGAGCAACAAGTGAATGGTCCAGAAGTTCCGGTCGAAAGGTCTGACGGCGCCAGCGCCTTGTTCAAACTTCACAAAGTGTTATTCCGCTTGAGAGGTGGCCGAATCGTAGCAGGGATGGTGGTAAAACTTCGTTATTTACAGCGAAACAAGTCGTTAAGCCGGCCAAGCGGGAAAATGGCCCCGGCCCTTCGGGTTACGGCTGAAAATTACCGTTCTGCTACACTTCTGGAATCCGCACTTGCATCGAAGCCATTCGCGCGTCTGCAAACAGAGTTCGGACTCGGGAGAAGAAAATGGATTCCGGTAAGGCAAACGGCACCAGGATCGATGAGATCGCCAGCGGAATTTACCGCATCAGCACCCCGGTGCCGCCCCCGGCAATCCCGGGAGGGTTCACTTTTAACCAGTACCTCGTCGTGGATGACGCCCCGCTGCTCTACCACACGGGGCCGCGAAAAATGTTCCCCCTGGTGAGTGCTGCCATCGAGTCCGTGATACCAGTGAAATCACTGCGTTATATCGGTTTCTCCCACTACGAGGCGGACGAATGTGGCTCGCTGAATGATTTCCTCGCATTGGCGCCCGGGTCCGAACCCCTGTGCAGCAGGATCGCCAAGATGGTCAGCGTGGACGACATAGCCACCCGGCCGGCTCATGCCCTCGCCGATGGCGAAGAGCTTTCACTCGGAAGCCACGTGATCCGCTGGATAGATACGCCGCACCTGCCGCATGCCTGGGAATGTGGCCACCTCTTTGAAACCACGACCCGAACGCTGTTTTGCGGCGACCTGTTCACCCAGGGCGGGCATCAGCATGAACCGCTGACGACGGAAGATATCCTCGATTCCAGTGAGCAGATGCGCGGCGCACTGGATTATTTTTCCCACACCGTGCGGGTTCAGGAATTGATGGAAAAGATCGCATCGACTTCCCCGCTGGTCCTGGCGTGCATGCATGGTGCGGCATGGCAGGGAGATGGCGCCGATTTGCTGCGCCGGTTGGCCGCAAGGCTGGGCGCCTAGGTTTTCCCGGCAACGCAATGCGTGAGCGCGACCATTACCGGGTCATTTCGAAAGCGCGGCTTTCCCGCCTGCACGAAAAAGAACTCGCTTTTTTCAAAGAACGAACAGCCAAGTCTGCGACGCTGCTGAAGCGCGGCAGGAACAGTATGGTCAAGGGCGTTCCGATGTCCTGGATGCACGGCCTGTACCGCCACCCCAGTCTGTTTGTCGAATCGGGCGCCGGTTCGGCGTTTCGCGACGTCGACGGCAACCGCTATATCGACTTCAACGTGGTCGATCTCGCGATGACGATGGGTTTTTCCAACCCGCACATCAACGCCGCCGTCTGTCGCGCCATGGACGTCGGGGCGCATTTCCTGTTACCGGTGACCGAAGCCATCGACGTGACCGAAGAACTTGCCAGCAGAACCGGCGTACCCTACTGGCAGTTCACGCTTTCCGCCAGTGGCGCAAACACCGAAGTATTGCGTATTGCCCGCGCGATGACCGGACGCAACAAGGTGATGGTCTTTGACGGCCACTACCATGGTCATCTTGACGATACCCTGGTGGAAAGTGACGGCGGCAAGGTGCGGCCTGAGGGCCTCGGTTTGCCAAAGGGGGTGGAATTGAACGCCGAGATCGTGCCCTTCAACGACCTCGAAGCGGCTGAAGCGGTCCTGCGCAAGGGAGAAATCGCCGTGGTGATCACTGAACCGGCGCTCAGCAACTGCACCCTGGTTAAACCCGACCCCGGTTTTCTCCCCGGCCTGTACGACCTCGTGCACCGGCACGGCAGCCTTTTATGCCTGGATGAAGCGCACAATTTCTCCTTTGCCTACGGCGGCCTCACGCGTGCCTGGAGCCTGCCTTGTGACTTCCTGGTGCTCGGCAAGGGCCTGGGCAGCGGTGTGTCCTTCGCGCTTTACGGCATGAGCGGGCAGGTGGCCGACTTTGTCGATGCGCATACCGCCATCGACCTGGGCGAACCGGGTATCGCCGCCGGCGGCACAACTTATGCGAGCACCATTGCGGTGTTCGCGGCCAAAGCCGCCCTGGAAGAAGTGCTGACCCCGACGGCCTACCAGCGCCTGGAAGAGCTCGGCTTGCGCCTGGCCAGTGGTTTACAGCACATTTTTGATGAACTGGATCTGCCCTGGCGGGCGCTCCATCTCGGGCCGCGTTCCGGTTATTGCATGCAATCGACCGAACCACGCAACGGCGCGGAGGCTCACGAGTCGATTGATGTTGACCTGATCGCAGCACGCAAACTGTTCATGGCCAACCGCGGGATATGGGACGCAATGCCCACCGCCGGGCCGCAGGTCTCGTTTGTTCATACCGAAGCCGAAGTCGATCTCTACCTGGGCCACGCCCGGGATTTTCTGCATGCGATCCGGGTGTAAGATACCGCGATGAACATAGACACGACCTACCTGTTTTTCATCATCTTTTTCAGCGCGGTCGGGATGGCTTACTTCATGTATGGAAAGAAGCAATCCGCCCTGGTGCCTTTGATTTGCGGACTGGTACTGATGATCTACCCGTATTTCTGTCAGCAGCACTCTGCCCCTGCTTGGCATCGGTATTGTCCTGTCGGCCATTCCTTATTTCGTGAGGCTCTAGCAATTGTCACTATAATGCGGTCATGAAAAAGTTTTTCCGGCAGTTGCGGGACCGCCATGTTTTCAAAGTGGGTATTGCCTACGTGGTAATGGCCTGGGTCGTGCTGCAAATTGCCGATGTGATCTTTCCGGCGCTGAACTTGCCTGGCTGGAGCATTACACTGACGCTGGCCCTGCTGGCTGTGGGATTTCCGGTTTCCCTGGTGCTTCCTGGGTGTTCGATATCAAACCTTCCGGCATCGAAAGGACTCTTTCCGCGGATGAAGCTTCCCCCCAAAATTTAATTGCCGCGCCGCAGCCGGCCAATGACCTGTCCATCGCAGTGTTGCCTTTCCCGGACCTGAGCGCCGAGCAGGACCAGCAACATTTCTGCGACGGCCTGACCGAAGAGCTGCTGAACGTTCTGATGCAGATTCCCGGGCTGAGAGTGGCGTCACGCACCTCGTGTTTCGCGTTCAGAGGCAAAGAGACGATCCGCGCGTCTGCAGCGCAGCGCCTGCACGTGGCGCATATCCTCGAGGGCAGCGTACGCAAGTCCGGCAACACGCTGCGCATCAGCACGCAACTGGTGGAAGCCGCCAGCGACACACGCCTCTGGGCGGCTACCTATGACCGCGAGCTGAGCGACATTTTCGCCATCCAGGACGATATCGCGGAACGCATCCTGGGAGCTCTCAAAGTCAAGTTCGGCGGCGGCGATCTGCCCGACCACACCACTCGTGACGCCCGCGCCTACGAATATTTCCTGCGCGGCAAAGGTCTCGCGATGCTCTACAGCGAAGGCGGTTTGCTACAGGCGGCTGAGCTGTTCCGCAAGGCCGTGGAACACGATCCGGGATTTGTCCGGGCCTGGACCGCGCTGGCGGAAGTCAACGCCTCGCGGGCCTTGTTTGTCGGCGGTGGCGAGTCAGCCCGCCAGGCCGCCGACGATGCCGGAGCAATGGCTGCGAAACTGGCTCCGGACCGCGCAGACAGTTACCTGGCGCGGGATTGGTCGCCTCGCCGGGCAGCGCTACGCCGAGGCTGAACGGGAATTCCTGAAGGCGATTGAAATCAATCCGCGCCTGGTTCGCGCCTACCACTACCTTGCGCGCGCTTCGCTGCACCAGGGCCAGATCGAAAAAACCGTGCAGTATTTCACCCGCGCCACCGACCTGGACCCGGATGACTGGGAGAGTCCGATGCTGGCTATCGCCAGCCATGAAAAGCTCGAGTACCACGAAGGCGCACGACGCGCGGCACGTATCGGCATCAAAAGGATCGAGCGGACCTGGAGGACTACCCGGACAACCCGCGCGCCTACTACCTGGGCCTGGCTCGCCTGGCCGTGCTCGGCCAGAAAGAAAAGGCGCGGCAATGGGCGGCCCGTGCGCTGGAGCTGGCTGAAGATCGTCCCACCCGATACCACCTGGCCTGCTTCTGGGCCGGAGAGGGTGAAATTGAAACGGCGCTGGATTGCCCTGGAAAACTCCATCCAATCACGCAGCTGGATTGAAAACGACCCCGATCTGGACGAGCTGCGCGACCATCCACGTTACAGGCAGTTGATCGCGTCGTTACCGGACTGAACAAAAGGTAAAAAGTCAGCCGAGGATGCCCTGGCTGCCCCCTTTTCTAAACGCCAACCGAACCAGGTAGATCATTATTGCAACGCCGAGCAGTGAGGCAATGCCAATGGCTTCATCCAACTGCATCCGGGTGAGCAGCCAGATGATGACTCCCGAGCTCATCAGCGGAATAGTCGCCCCGCCGGGCAGGCGGAACTGATCCCCGGCGGGTTTACCGTCACGCCGGCGCAATGGACCACAGCAAGGCTGACGCCCAGGTAAATCAGCAAAATGGAACCGGTCGCCACGAGCAGAAGCTGCTTGAAACTGCCGCTCAGCGCAAAGGCGCAGCCCAGCGCCGCAAAGAAAATAATGGCCACGTGGGGTGTTTGATACTTTGGATGCACTTTGGCCAGCTGCTTTGGCAGGTGGCCATCTCTCGCCGATGCAAAAACCACTCTTGGCGTCGACAGAACGTCACTGCTGAGCGTGCCAAAAGCCGAGATGATCAACCCGGACAGCAGCAGCGCGCCGCCCCAGTGGCCGAACACCGAGATCGCGGTTGCCGTAAGTGGCGTCTCGGTATTCTCGGCCAGCGCGAGACCCAGAACCCCCTGAGCCACCGTTTGTATGGCGATGTAGAGAATCAGCACGCCACCGATTCCGAGGAACAGGCCACGCGGAATGGTTTTCGAGGGCTGCTTGATCTCGCCGCTCGGCGAAAGCGCGGATTCCGCCCCTGCAAAGGCGAAGAAAAGCAAAAGTATGGCAGCCCCGAACTCTTCTGCTGTAGGCCACACGACAATCACCAGGTTGTCGAAATTGATCACGAACAGCCCCACCGTAACCAGCAGCAGCAAAGGAACCAGCTTGGCGACGGTATTGAACAGGAACAACCGCATGCCCGATTTGACCCCGAACAGGTTGATCAGTGCCAGGAATGTAAACAGCGCCACGAGGAAGCCGGCTCGTGGCAGGGGCTTCGCCAACTCCGGGACAACCGTGGAAAGCGCATCAGTCATTGCGACGGCAATCGCTGCATCGCCAAAAACCGACCAGCCGAACCAAAACAGGATCGAAGCGAGAAACCCCGCAAAAGGGCCAAAGGCTTCACTGATGTAGGCATAGGCGCCGCCGCTGCGGTTGACCCGGCTGCCCACTTCGGCGAAACACAGAAAGACCAGCGATACGATCACGGAACACGCAAGGTAAGCGAAGATGGCTGCCGGGCCCAGCATCGCCGCCATGATTCCGGGGTACACAAAAATACCGGCACCAACGACCATGTTCATGACGTTTGCACTAAGCGCCCCGGTTCCGATCGCCCGGATCAGGCCTTCGTCAGTACCACTACCAGCCGGGTTCGGGTCAGTCATTGTGTGTTCCTGGCTTGATGGATAGCGAAGTATAGGCGAGGCGGCCCACCGGGCCTAATCAATCAAAAAGTTTGCTGGTCCCCGGGACGGTGTGAATGATGCCTTCGACGACTTTCTCCAAGCCCTTCCTGGTGCGGAAGTCGACGGACTCCGTGTCGATGACCAGGTAGGGGAACCCGCACTTCATGATCCACGGCCGGTAGAGGTCATTCAGATTGGACAGGTAAGTATTCTCAGGGCTTGCGAGTTCAACCTCCTCGCCCCGGCTACGGCCGACGATCCGGTCCTTGAGCGCACCCACGTCGCTTTCCAGGTAAATAATGAGGTCGGGCGTTGGCTTGTTTTTCATCACCAGTTTGAACAGGTCCAGGTATTTCCGGTAATCCTCGTCCGTGATGTATTCGTAATTATTCGAATTCTTGGTGAAGATCTGGTCTTCGTAAATGCTCCGATCCTGGGCCACCGACTGGCCTTCCCGCAGCAGTTCATCAACACGCCAAGATCCAGCAAGCGGGACAGGAAATAGGTCTCCTGGATCTTGTACCCCCAGTATTCGGCTGCTTCTTTAACTTCGAGAAATCCCTTGCGGTCCTTGCCGGTCAGTTTTTCCGCCCTTCAGCCGGTCATAGGCGCTGACGGCTTCGTAGTACTTTTTCAGGTAGCCGTTCTTCTTGACGTAATCCACGCGTTCCAGGAAGGATACGATTTTCCCGCCGGAGCGTTTCTCCAGGGCCTTGGTCAGGGTCGACTTGCCCGCGGCGATGTTACCGGCGATTGAAATGAGATAGCTTTCCATGAAACATGTTCCGAATTTTGTCCGGCCTATTCTAGCCGACCCACAGACGGGGATCATCATAAGACGGTATCGGGCAGGGCGGGGTCGGAGTAAAGTGCCGGAGGAGTAAGCCCCGACCCCAATGTATACTGTAAAATGACACGTTTCGAGTACTCTCATTTCCTTCACCAAGAAGAAACCCGCCATCATGGTTGAAAAAAATGCTGTTCAATTGAGCGTCATCGTTCCCGTTTTCAACGAACAGGAAAACATCAGGCCGCTGGCGACCGAAATCCGCTCCAGTCTGCAGCCCAGTCTGCCCTTCGAATTGATCTACGTGGATGACGGCAGCCAGGACGACACGTTCGCGGAACTGCAGGCGCTCCGCGACGAAGGGTTTCCCGAATTGCGGATTGTTCGTCATGACGGCTGTTTCGGCCAAAGCGCTTCGGTCCTGAGCGGATGCCGCCATGCACGCGCCGAGTGGATCGCGACGCTGGACGGGGATGGCCAGAATGACCCGGCGGACATCCTGGCGCTTTACCATGCCGTGATCGACAAGCATGCCGGAGACGGCCGTTACCTGTGCGCTGCCGGCTATCGAAAGAACCGCCACGACGGATGGGTCAAACGTTGGTCGTCCCGGATCGCAAACGCCGTTCGATCGCGCCTGCTGCATGACAGCACCCCGGATACGGGTTGCGGCCTGAAGGTGATGCAACGAGAGGCGTTCCTGGCATTGCCCTTTTTTCGATCACCTGCACCGTTTCATCCCGGCGTTGATACAGCGCAATGGAGGCAAGATCATCGTGGTCGAAGTCAATCACAGGTGCCCCGCACGGCGGGGAAATCAAAATATGGCATCGGAAACCGCCTTTGGGTGGGTCTGGTCGATCTGTTTGGCGTGAAGTGGCTCTGTGCAAGGGCCAGGAACCCGAGGTATCTGAGCGCTGCGGCGCAGGTGGTCTACGATGACTAACACGATTTGGTTGGCAATTGGCCTGGCCGGGCAGGCCTTGTTTTCAGCACGGTTCCTGATCCAGTGGCTGGTCAGTGAGAAGCGGCGTGAGAGCGTCATACCGGTTGCATTCTGGTACCTGAGCCTGGCCGGCAGCGCGGTATTACTGACCTATGCCATCTACCGGAAAGACCCGGTGTTCATTCTCGGCCAGTCGATGGGATCCGTCATCTACCTGCGCAACCTCTGGCTGATCCGGCAGAAGCGAATGCATGGCGAGAGCCAGTGAGTCAGCGGTTTATGCCCGCGCCCGGCTCGAATCGCGAACTGTTATTGCTGTTATTTTTCAGCTTCGTTGTTCTCGGCCTGGGTATCGGACTGCGGTCCCCCTGGCCCGCGGACGAACCGCGCTTCGCCCAGATTGCACTCGAGATGATTCAAAGCGGAGACTGGATGTTTCCGCATCGCGGCGGCGAATTGTACCCGGACAAGCCTCCGATTTTTGTCTGGATGCAAGCGGTGTTCTTCCTGTTGACCGGATCAATCTCTGTCGCATTCCTTTTGCCCTCACTGCTCTCCTCCCTGGTGATCCTTGGGTTGGTCTATGACCTGTGCCGGCGCTTCCACGGCGACGAAATCGCCCGCTACGGCGTGTTGCTCCTGCTGTGCACCATCCAGTTCGTGATGCAGGCAAAGAAGGGGCAGATCGACATGACGGTGTGCATGTGGATCACGATTGGAAATTACGGCCTGTTACGCCATTTTCTGCAGGGCCCGGACTGGCGCTGGTACTACACCGCCTGGTTCGCGATGGGGCTGGGGGTGATCACCAAGGGGGTTGGATTTCTGCCCGCGCTGATGTGCTTGCCTTACCTGTGGTTATGCCTGCGCCATGCCCGGCAGGAAATGTCTCTGCGCGGGTCGGTTTTGCACCTGCTCGGCATTGTGGTGATGCTCGCCGCGATCGCGCTGTGGGTTTTGCCCATGGTCATTTCGGTCGGACAACTGGGGGATGCCGCCCATGTTGCCTACCGTGACAACATCCTGATGCGCCAGACCACCGAACGTTATGTCAGTGGAGTGGGTGGTCACCACAAACCCTTTTACTACTACTTGATTGCGGTGATTCCCGCGTTGTGGTTTCCCTTCAGCGTGCTGCTGCCGACGCTGGCCCGCCGCTGGACCAGCGCAGCCAGGCAAGGCGATAAATTGGTCATCCTGTTATTCACCTGGTCATTGCTGGTGCTGTTGTTTTTTCTCCCTGAGCCCGGGCAAACGCGGCGTCTACGTGCTTCCGATCCTGCCCATGCTGGCGGTTATTGCAGCACCGTACCTGCCGGAAATAATCGCGATGCGCCGCGTCAAATCCGGGCCTGGATCAGCAGCGCGGTGTTCGGCGCCGTGCTGATTTTGGGGGCGCTTGCCGCCTGGACACTGAATCCGGAACTGATGAGCAAATTGCCGCTCGAGAGTGATGTTTTTTTATTACTCGTCGTGGCGATGGGGCTGGCCCTGCTTATTCCTGCCTGGCTCTTGCGCCATTCACAACCGGTCACGGGCATGTTTATTGGCTTATGCCTTGTCTGGGTCCTCTACTCGACCTGGGGATACCGGCTGATGGAGCCCATGCGTTCGCCGCGTGACATGATGCAGGAGGTCAGCCGGATCACCGGCGCCGGCAGTGAACTGGCGATCGTCGACTTCCGCGAACAACTGCTGCTGTTCAGCGGTCGTGACGTGACCCATTTTGGCTACAAAACCGATAAAGTGGTGCAACAAAGCGCCGCCGCCCGCTGGTTGAGCGAAGCTCCTTCAAAGCGCTGGGCGCTGGTGCCGCTGGGTTCCACGCAAGACTGTTTTGACGAGCTCACAGCGATCGACATTGACCATCGACACCGCCGAAGCTGGTACCTGGTCCGCTTCGAAAATCTGCTTCCGGAGGAAGAGCTGCAGTCCAGGGGCTGTGACTGGCGCAACGTCCAATTGCCTCGTTACCAGTCGCCCGCTGTTGACCCCGGATGGTATTTCTGAAAAACCGGCGGCTTACTCTGACCTTTGCCGTGGCTGTAAAAGCGCCGGCAGCAAGTTCGGATCACCGTCAATTTCGGTCGTGATGGGCACCTCAAGTATTTCCATCAAAAGCGGGTAAACATCAATGACCTCGATCGGAGGAATTTGAACGCCCTTTGGCAGGCGCGGCCCGCTGGCCATCAAACAGAAACAGGCAACACAAGTATTTCAAAAATAATGCTCCGGCAAGTGCAATCTTTGTTGCGTCAGGCTGATACATAGAACCCGGACCACGAGGAGATCAGTATGGCTCACTACATGATAGCAACAGTAAAAGTTACAGATGACAGCTGGATACCTGGCTATGCCGTAAAAGTTCATGAAATTGTTCACCGTCACGGGGGGAAGTACCTGGCTGCCGGCGGTTGATTTTAATCGGCGGGCGCCTTGCCTCTCCACTTTTCCTCACCTGCTTCAGGTTCCGCAAAAAGTTTTACTGACCACTTCCTCCGGCCGGGTGGCCGGGCGTAGCCGGCCAGTGAGGGCTCGTAGTCCCGGGGCCGTTCGAGCAAGTCCACCAGTTGGTTGAACGGCGCATAATCGCTGGCGCTGACGGCCGCGTCGATGGCAGCCGCGACCAGGTGGTTGCGCGGTATGAATACCGGGTTGGCCCGGTACATCGTAACCTGGCGCTGTCCGGGATCCCGGCCGTCGCTCTTGATGCGCTGGCGCCAGCGTTCCAGCCAGGGCTCGAATGACCCGGGAAATTCAAACAGCTCACCGATACCTTGTATGGATTCCGGCGCCGCCAGGTCGGCCAGGCGACGGAACGACAGGGTAAAATCAGCCCGCTCCTGCGCCATCAACTCAAGCAGGTCTGTCGCCAGGATTTCGTCGTCTTCCTCCAATCCCGGTAAACCCAGCTTGCCGGCCATTCCATCGCGCCAGGCCTCCTGGAACAGTCCGGGAAAAGCCTCAATCCCTTCTTGTGCAACGGCCAGCGCCCGTTCCTCATTTTCATGTATCACGGGCAGCAAGGCCTGGGCCAGGCGGGCCAGATTCCAGTGCGCGATACCGGGTTGGTTGCCGTAAGCGTAACGCCCCTGGTGATCAATCGAGCTGAAGACCATGGCCGGATCGTAGCTGTCCATGAAGGCGCAGGGCCCGTAGTCGATGGTTTCCCCGGGACAGCAACATGTTGTCGGTGTTCATCACGCCGTGGATGAAACCGAGCAATTGCCATTGCGCCAACAGACTGGCTTGATTTGCAATGACTCCATCGAGCAGTGCCTGGCGGGATTTCTCAGCCCCTGCTGCGGCCGGTAATGGCGCTCAATCACGTAGTCCACCAGCAGGCGCAAAGCCTCGACGTCCCCTCGAGCGAGGAAATACTGGAAAGTACCGATCCGGATGTGGCTCCTGGCAACCCGCGTGAGCACGGCGCCGGGCTCTGCAACCTGGCGATAAACCGGTTCCCCGGTCACCGCAGCCAGTGAGCGGGTGGTTGGAACACCCAGTGCCGCCATTGCTTCGCTGACGATGTACTCGCGGAGTACCGGCCCCAGCGGCGCCCTGCCATCCCCGCCACGCGAGTAAGGCGTCGGGCCGGAGCCCTTGAGCTGGATGTCATAACGCAAACCATCGCGGCCGATCACCTCACCCAGCAGGATCGCGCGGCCGTCCCCCAGTTGCGGGGCCCAGCCTCCGAACTGGTGCCCGGCGTATACGGTTGCAATGGGCTCGGCACCTTCCGGCAAACGATTGCCGGCCAGCGCCTCGGTCCCTACCCCGGACGCCAGCCAGTCGGCGTCGATGCCAAGCTGCTGCGCCAGTTCCCGGTTCACCCGGATGGGCGGGGCGGGAAACCGGCGTCGGCGCCAACCGGGTGTAAAAGCGGCCAGGGAGCTGCAGGTAGCTGTTGTCGAATTGCAGGGGTTGGGTCATCACCAGTGCCTTTTAACCCGATTTACCCGCTTTTCACTGAATCCACCCGGGTTCTTGCTATTTCTACGCACCAGGATCCCGACTGTGTCGCCATACCTGGTGAAAACCGTTTCCCTTGCATCGAGTTTATTCATTTCACTAAATCCTTGAATAAAAAGAACTTGAACACTTTTTTGGCCACTGAATCAAAACCTACCCTACAATACAGGGGCTGAGAATAAATTCCCGAAAAATTTTTCCGGCCCTTTCGAATTTGACGGATAAAAAATGGCCAAACGCAACTGACAACGAGCTGAAGCAGCGTTACCTCGAGATCCCTCGATGCTCAGGTTGTTCAACTTGTTTGACAACCTGTCCGAGGGAGAGTTGAAGCGCATTTGCCAGGAAACGGAAGTGCTGAAATTCGATCAGGGGGAGGTTGTCTGCGTCGAGGACATGCGCTCCGAGTCGATGTATTTTATCCAGTCGGGCGAAGTCAGCATTTCCAAAAAGGGCGTCGCGTTCGCCCACCTCGAATCAGGCGATTATTTCGGTGAGATGTCCCTGATCACCGGCCGGGTCCGGAACGCCACGGTCACCACGCTGGTGCCTTCGATATTATTTGAAATTTCCGCCAGCGTGTTCGACCGGCTATTTGAAAAATCCCCGACCGTGATGCGCAACCTGCTGCTGACCTATGACGCCAGGCTGCGGCGCCACAACGACGTGGTGGTTGGCCAGTTCCTGAAACTGAAACACCAGTTCGATGAACTGGAAGACAGCCACCACCGTTTGTTGCTCAGTGACAAGCTTGCATCCATAGGACTGCTGACCGCCGGAATTGCGCACGAAATCAACAACCCGCTATTTGTGATCACCGGTTACCTGGATGTGCTCGACGAAGCTCTCCGGGACGGGCCGGTCCGGCCGGAAGAACTTCAGGAGATTGCAAACAAGCTCAACACCGCCAGCCAATCCATTGTCAAACTGGTATCCGGTATCAAGACCTTCGCCAGGATTGACGAGACTGCCCCCACCCCCATCGACCTGAATTCTGCGATCCGGGGTTCTCTGAACCTGGTGTCCTTTCTCTACAAACAGGAAAATATCGAGCTGCAAAACCATTTGTCAGCGGGATCACCCATGATAATGGGCAACATCGGTAAGCTGCAGCAAGTCCTGATGAACCTGTTTTCAAATGCGAAAGACGCGATGGAATCCAGCGATAAAAAAGTGATCACGGTGGCGACCCGCGAAGATAACGGCCAGGTGTTCGTGGAAGTGGCTGATACCGGCTGCGGCATCGACGCCGGGCATCTCGATCGTGTGTTTTCCCGCGCCTACACGACCAAGCCGGTAGGCAAGGGCAGCGGCATGGGGCTGGACCTGGTCCGTAAAATCGTGCGGGAAATGGAAGGCTCCATCGGGGTCGAATCCGAAGTTTCCAAGGGAACGACCTTCAGGATTGTTTTTCCGCTTTACGCCTGATTCACCGGATTACGGCGGACCATGGCTCAAAAGCGGGCTCATGCCAACAAAACCCTCGTAACGCGGCAGTGAATCGGCAATATCAAACCAGGAAATGCGCTCGGAGTAAAAAGCGTGACCGGTTGGTTCCAGCGCTTCCGGTTCATCGAATGTGCTGAGGTGAAGTTCCACGATCAGGCCCAGTTCTTCGCCGCCGTCGCCTTCCCAGGTCAGCGGTGTGCCGCATTTACCGCAAAACGCGCGGCCCACGCCCGGAGATGATGCATAAATCCTGCGCTCATCGCCGCTGAAATGGACCTGGTCCTTTTTGAATCCCGCCAGGGTGACCACCGGTCCACCATTGTGTTTGCGGCAGCTCTGGCAATGGCAATGACTGACCAAAAACGGCTCGCCGCTGACTTCGTAGCGCACTGCGCCGCACATGCAGCCGCCGGTCATTTGTGTTTCAGCATTCATACTTTTTCCAGGGTTGATTCTGAAAGCCAATCATAATCTCAAATCCAGAGCCTGGATACTTTCCGCCCCGGCAACCTGCCCCCCGGCATCGACAATTGCGCGGGCTTGAGCCATTATCAGGCCCCGGGTCATTCAATCATCTATTCGCGGAAAACAGCCATTGGCGCGCTTTTCAGATCATGGTCTATACTCTTGGTTCTCACCCAAGGGAGATAGAGATGCGCACAAATAACTGGCTGATATTGGTGCTGGTGCTGGCACTCGCAACGACGATCTGGTGGTTTGGATTCCACCAGCCGGGCTCGGAGCCCGTGGAAGTCGTGGTGGTCGAGAGCGAAATTCCGGTTTCCGCTCCCGTACCTGCGGCCCTCGGGCAAATCGATGATGCGCGCGTTGCCACCCAGGCAGCGGATGACGGTAACTGGCTGACTCATGGCCGAACTTTTGAAGAACAGCGTTTCTCGCCGCTGACCCGGATCAACCGCGAAACCGTATCCGGACTGGGCCTGGCCTGGTTCCGCGACATGGGCACCAACCGCACCCTGGAAGCGACACCGATCGTCGTTGATGGTGTGATGTTTTTCACCGGCGCCTGGAGCCGAGTCTATGCCATGTCCGCCGATGACGGTGAAATGCTGTGGTCTTTCGACCCGAAAGTCGCCGGCGAGTGGGGCCGCCGGACCTGCTGCGACGTGATCAACCGCGGTGTTGCCGTATACAAAGGTAAAGTCTACGTGGGAGCGCTCGACGGCCGCCTGATCGCACTGGACGCCAATAGCGGGAGCAGCTATGGACGGTTGACACCAGCACCGACCGCTCGCGGGACTATTCCATCACCGGGGCGCCACGCGTGGCGAACGGCAAAGTGTTTATTGGCAATGGCGGCGCGGAATACGGGGTGCGGGGTTATGTCAGCGCCTACGATGCGGATTCCGGTGAGCTGTTGTGGCGCTTTTACACGGTGCCCGGCGATCCCTCGAAACCCTTTGAGCATCCCGAGATGGAAATGGCCGCCAAGACCTGGAGCGGAGCGCCCTGGTGGGAGCACGGCGGCGGCGGCACGGTCTGGAATTCCATCGTGTATGACCCGGAATTCGACCAGGTTTACCTTGGCACCGGCAACGGCTCGCCCTGGTCGGCAGCGATCCGTTCCCCGGGTGGCGGCGACAACCTGTTTCTGGTTTCCATCGTGGCCGTTGATGCCAGCACCGGCCGCATGAACTGGTATTACCAGGAAGTTCCGGCGGAGAACTGGGATTACACGGCCACCCAGGACATGGCGCTGGCCGAGATGGAAGTGGATGGCGTGACGCGGAAAGTCCTGTTGCAGGCGCCCAAGAACGGTTTCTTTTATGTTCTGGACCGCGCTGACGGCACCTTGTTGCGGGCCCACCCGTTTGCCACCGTGAACTGGGCCAGCCACGTGGACATGGAAACCGGCCGGCCGGTTTTGAATCCTGAAATCGACTACCTGGAAAAGGCCAAGTGGGTGATGCCCGGTCCGCTGGGTGCGCATAACTGGCAGGCCATGTCGGTGGACGTTGACGCCGGCCTGGTTTACCTGCCTGTCCAGGACATCCCCTTTCCTTTATGCCATGGAGGAAGACTGGCAAAAAACCGGGCTGTACCAGCGGCGCAAGGGCCACTGGAATTTTGGTGTTGAGATCGAAAGAATAGCGGGCCTGATGGTGGAAAATATCGCTACGGCACCCGCGGCCAGCAAGGGATACCTGAAGGCCTTCGATCCGCTGAGCGGCGAAGCACGCTGGACGGTTGAATTACCCCACTACTGGAACGGTGGCGTGCTTGCGACGAAGGGGGGACTGGTTTTCCAGGGCGATGCGCAAGGTTACCTGAGCGCTTACGACAAGGATACGGGAGATGTGCTGTGGCAATTCAACACCTACACCTCCATCCTGGCTGCACCGGTAACCTATTCGGTGGACGGCGTGCAGTACGTGGCTATCCTGACCGGCACCGGCGGTGGCGACCTGATTGGCCCGGGCGCCATCGACTCCGGCGAAATTATGGCTTCCGGGAAATACAGCAATGCCGGCCGTATGCTGGTGTTCAAGCTGGGTGGGACGGAACAATTGCCTCTGCCAGCATTGCGCGACCGGACCATCCCGGAGCAGGTATTGGCGGACGTCCCGGAGGAAGACCTGGCCGCTGGTGAGCGCCTTTATTTCCATAATTGCGCCACCTGCCATGGCTTTGCGGTCCGCGCCGCCGGCGCGGGCATTCCGGACCTGCGCCTGATGTCATCCGCAACGCACGAAACCTTCCCGGCCATCGTGCTGGGCGGTAGCCGTCTCTCCAACGGCATGGCCTCCTTCGCCGATGTGCTGACGGCCGAGCAGGCGGAACAGGTTCACCAGTACATCAGGGCGCGCGCCTTCGAAGATCGCGAGCAGTTACTGGGCAACAAGGAGATGGGGCGCCTGACCTGGCAGTAGGAGCGAATTAGCGCAGCCACGAGTGCAGTTTCGCCGCAGCGAAGAAGCGCTTGATGAGTGCCGTGGCGCGTCCGCGATCGTAGAGCGATTTCAATCGCGATTGTTCAAGGGTAATTCGCGAATGAATTCGCTCCTACGGATCAAGCTGCTCAATTGTGGCGTTGGACGGCGGTGTGTCCCGCTGCAACTGCGCAGCAACCGCCTCCACCCGGCGCATCACGCGCAGCAGGTTCTGCCCGGCCAGTTTGGCCAGGTCTTCCTCGCTCCAGCCATGGCAGATCAGCGCGGCGAACAGGCGCGGGAAACCGGAAACGTCCTCCAGGCCGAGCGGGCCGTCGGGCATACCCCAGTAATCACTGCCGATACCGACGTGGTCAATGCCGGCCACATCGCGCACGTATTCGATGTGTGCGATCACCTGGTCGATGGTCGCCCGTTTGGCGCCGTGTTCCGCATCGTAGTCCAGCCAGGTTTTGCGGAACTCGCTGATCAACTCCAAGGAACCGTTGGTCGCCCACATCGTTTCTTCCATGTCCCACACTTCCTGTGAAAGGAAAGACGGGATGAAGGTCACCATCACCACGCCGCCATTGTCCGGCAGGCGCTTCAACACGTCATCCGGCACGTTGCGGGGGTGGTCCACCAGCGCCCGGGCTGCCGCATGCGACCAGATCACCGGAGCCCGCGTTTCGTCCAACGCCTGGTGCATCGCGGCCGGCGAGGTATGCGCCAGGTCAACCATCATGCCGCTGCGGTTCATCTCGCGCACCATGGCGCGTCCGAAAGGCGTGAGTCCACCGTGGGTCTGCTCACCCAGCGCCGCATCCACCCAGTCGAGGGTGACGTTGTGGCTCAGCGTCATGTAACGCACGCCGAGTTCATAAAACGAGCGCATGGCGCCCAGCGAGTTGTACAGCGCGTACCCGCCTTCCATGCCCAGCAGGGAAGCGATTTTACCGGCCTTGAAAATACGCTCGACATCGTCCGCTGTCCGGGCCAACTCGAACGTACCGGGATAGGCGTTGATGATCTGCCGGGCGATGTCGATCTGTTCCAGTTGAACCCGGCCGTAGTCGATCGCGGGAATCTCGCCCGGAACCCATACCGACCAGAACTGTGCACCCAGCAGGCCCTGCGCGTAATTTCGGAATGTCGGTATCGCGCGGCTTTGTCACTCGCCAGGTCATACGACAGCACGTCACCGCCGGCTTCCTCGCGGATCACCCAGGGCAGGTCGTTATGGCCGTCAATCAGCGGCGTTGACCGCAACAATTCCCTCGCCTGCTCAAGCGCAGGACCTTCCGGGTCGCAGCTGGCTGCGGTTTGCTGTGCCTGGGCGTTGAAGCATACGGCCAAGAGCAGGCCGGGCAGGATGGACATGCGGGTAAATTTGATCACCTGGAAATGTTCCGGACGGGAAAAAAGCGAGTGTACACCACCGGGTGCCGACACAATGGTATCTTATGGCCCATTCACCACCACCAAAGACAGGGTATGGGCCAGAGACGCCTCAATTTCTTCACCGAACTCAAGCGCCGCAAGGTGGTGCGCGTCGTTTCTGTCTATGCCGCTGTGGGGTATGCGGTAGCCCAGGTGGCTGACCTGGTTTTTCCCCGGCTGGGCTTGCCGGACTGGAGCGTGACCGGGGTCATTGTACTGGGGCTGCTGGGCCTGCCTGCTGCGGCAGTTTTTGGCTGGATTTTCGATCTTACCGGCGAGGGCATAACGCGCACGCCCTCTGCACCGTCCGCACAGCCACAAAGCGGCGGCTGGCTGTCTTACCAGGCAGTTGCCCTGGTCATCCTGTTGGTGGCGCTCGGGGCTGGCGCCGGTTGGTGGACTGGACACAGCAGCGTGCCGGAAGCCGACACTCAAGCGCTGAATTCCATCGCCGTTTTGCCCTTTACCGATATGAGCGCCGATGGCGACATGGAATATTTTGGTGACGGCATGGCAGAAGAAATCCTCAACGTTCTGGCCAAGCTGCCCGGCCTGAAAGTAGCCGGTCGAACATCTTCTTTTTCATTCAAGGACAAGGAGCTTGACCTCAGGGCCATTGGCCAGGCGCTGCAAGTAGCCACCGTGCTGGAAGGGAGCGTGCGCCGTTCAGGTTCACGCATCCGCATCACGGCCCAGCTGATCCGTGCCGACGACCAATTTCACTTATGGTCAGAAACGTTTGACCGCCGGTTTGATGAAGACGTGTTCGTCGTTCAGGATGATATTTCTCGTGCCATCGTCGACGCACTGGAAATCAAGCTTAGTGGTGGCGAGTCATCATCAATGGCCCGGCAGCGCGGAACCGCCAACCTGGAAGCCTATAACGCCTACCTGCTCGGGCGTTTCCAGTGGAACCGGAGGACACGCGAAGGCGTGCTCGGAGCGATTGAAACGTTCAAGCGGGCGATCGCGCTGGACCCGGAATACGCCAAGGCTTACGCGGGCCTGGCGGACGCCTACCTGATTTCGTGGAATTTTGGCTGGATGAAGCCCAGGGATGGCTACCCGCTTGCCCGGCAGGCTATCGACCGGGCGCTGCAGATTGATCCACTGCTGGCTGATGCCCATACTTCGCTGGCCGCTATCCAGGCCTGGTATGAGTGGGATTTCGTCGCAGCGGAGCAATCTTTCAACAGGGCGATGGAGCTTGATCCGGGAAATGCTTTCGCCCACTACTGGTTTGGCACCATTCTCGATTACATGAACCGCCCTGATGAGGCCTTGAAACAGCTCAAGCTGGCTTTACAACTGGACCCGCTGGCGCTACAGGTTCGCAATGGGCTCTCCAATCATCTGCAATGGCTGGGCGAGCTGGATGCAGCCATTGCGTCCTACCAGGAAACCCTTCGAATCGATCCCGCTTTTCATAATGCCCGGCGCTGGCTGTCATTGACATACCTTGAAGCCGGACGTCCTCAGGAAGCACTGGACGCACTGGCAGCGATTCCTGAAGGTTTTGCCAATAGCGCGAATGCTATTCATGCTTTGGCCGCCATTCAGATGGGTGATCCGGATACCGCAAGGGCCTTCCTGAATGCGCGGAATGCTGAACTGACCGTTGACCTGGTTTACGCCGCCTCGGCTTATGCTGCATTGGGAGAAATGGACGATGCGTTCCGTTTACTACAACAAGCGGTTGCCGAGCGCCAGTACTCGGTGCTGCAACTGGGATTGACACCCTCTTCCGATCCACTGCGCTCCGACCCCAGATTCCGCGAAATACTCAGCGCAATCAACCTTGCTCCTTATTGGGAATAAATAACAAGTCTGCTCAGGGTCATGGCGCCGGCTGCAAACACCAGGACAAACGTGAACCCGGAAAAGGTCCTTAAGCCGGATGATGGTTTACGGTTCATGTTTCGTTCCCGTCGCTTCACTTGAGGAGTTCAGCGATATCCAGCTTCTCGAACGCCGTAAAGATTTCGCTGGCCATCCCAATCGCCTCGGCACTTTTCATATTGGCCCAGAAAGAGAACTTCAGGACGGTAGTGCCTCTTTGGGCGTATCCATCCATCCAGATGTTTTCCCCGCCCGGATTCCTGGCGCATTTCCAACTGAATTCGACGTAGTTGACATGGCCGTCAGGCAGTTGCTCCAACTTGGGTTCTGTGAAAACGAGCGCATCGGGGCTATCTTTGACGTGGACTTTGAGGAATTCGAACCTGGACTTTGCCTGGGCTGCAAAATCACGATCTTTCGAGGTCATCATCTCCCACATCTGCAATTGTTCCGGGCTGGATTCCCATGCCGTATCAACCATGAGGGAAAGATTGAATTCAGGCCCTATCGTAATATCGCAGCTGACAGATCCGGGAAAAAAGCCGTGCATTTTCCCGCCCCCGACTTTTCCATACGTCATCCCCTCTTCTATCTCATCCGCTGTTTCCGCCGTGTCTGTTACATTCCAACTCTGCGATTCGATCTTTACCTCGGCAGGAAACAGGGCGGCAAAGGCCTTCGGCACTGCCGTTTCGGCAAAAGCATGATGAGGAAAGCACGTGATGGCCGCCAACAACAGAAACGACCTGAAAGTATGACCCGGAACTAAACGCCTGACCGAACTCATGGAATGGTCCTCTTCTGATTGGAATGGATTAAAGAATGCGGCTGCTGGAGATCATGCCCCGGCAACTTGCCTTGATGCGGTTTGCGGGCCATGTTTGGTCTCTGCGGATCTACTGCCTGATCGCATCGATATCCAGCTTTTCGAACTTCGCCAGAATTTCAGTGGCCATGGCAACCGCCTTTTCACGTCCGGCATAGACCCAGAAGTCGAATTGCAGGCTGGTCGAGCCTCTAAGGGCGTACCCCTGCAGCATGGTGTTCGCCCCGCCGGGATTGCCGGCGCATTTCCAGTCGAACTCGACATAGGCAATGTGGCCGTTTGGCAAATCTTCAACCACGGGCGTACCGACAACAGGTGCCCCGGCAGCCACCGTAATATTTAGCCCTATCATTCTCACAAGCCGTTCCGGCGCAGCCTCGAAGTCGAGTTCGGACAGGAACATTTCCTCCCAGGTAGCCAATTGTTCGGGGCTGGCTTCCCACGCCGTATCGAAATTGAGGCTGAGTTCGAATTCCGGACCCGCCGCGTAGGCGCACCTGCGAAATTCGGGAAATGTACCATTCAGTCCCCCGCTGCCAATCTTTCCGAACTCGTCATTATCGTAGATTTCCCAGCCTTGGCTGCTTAGCTGAACCGAAGCGGGCGCCATGGCGGTCAGCCACTTAGGCGCCTCCTCGTCAGCGATGGAGTATTGCGGTAAACAGGTAACGGCCGCCAGAAACAGTAACGACCAGAGAGCACGGCGCGGCGCTGAATGCTTGATTGACTTCATGGAATCCACCTCTCCTGATTGGAATGGCTTAAATAACGGCGACCACAGCAGATAATGCACGGGCTGCGTACCTGGATGAGAATAACGGGAAAAAAAGAAAAAAGCAGAACCACCACAGCACGAAACAACTGATGCCCGTCAAGGGGCATCACCAATTTCATCAACATCGCCGGTGACCTCGACCGGACCGGACGGCCCGCCTGGCGGAAAGCATGACACTTTCCCGAATCTTTGTAAATATGGCTCCAGGGCGGGCTTTAAGACAATAACCGGATCAGCACGCAACCTGCAACTTGCTGATTTTTGACCGGGTTTTCCCTACCGGGATTGTGCGGCAAGAGCCTGATCCAGCATCTCGATCAGCGTTGCGCGGTCGAAGCTGTAGGCCTGGTCGTCGTTGAGCTCCACCAGCTTCTCCATCGACCGGTTGATGGTCTCCCTGGCTTGTTCCTGGTTGGGGGTCACCATGTAGCGAGGCTTCGGGTTGTCGGCAAACAGCGCCAGCATCACCGCCTTTGAAACGTCATCCGGCTCGCCCGACTCCTTCAAATGGGTATTGATCCACTCCACGTTTTCTTTGACATCGGCCTGGAACGGCGAATCGCCGGCAGCCTGGTACTGCTGTTGTGCCTTGAGCGTCGCCTGGTCGGCAATTTTTGACGTGTAAGTCCCCGGTTCAATCAGGCTGACCTCCACGCCAAACCGCTTCATTTCATCTTTCAATGCATCGCCATAGGCTTCCATCGCGTGCTTGGTCATCGAGTAAGGCCCCCAGGTAGACGATGAAAGGACTCCCGAAATTGAACCGATGATCGCGATGCGGCCGCGGGATTCGATGATCAGCGGCGCAAACGCCCGGGTGACGCGGTAGGGTCCGTAGATGTTGACGTCCATCTGGAAATTGAAATCCTCCTCACTGATTTCGATCAGCGGCTGGAGCACGAGCACGCCGGCGTTATTGACCAGGCCGTAAAGCCCCCGGCCCGCGTCCGTGATGGTTTTCACCGCGGCGTCGATTTCATCCTGTTTGGTCACATCAAGGCGCACCGCCTGGACGTTTTCAATGGCATTGAGTTCCTCCATGTCCTTGTCCTTGCGGGCGCCCGCGTAAACAAAGTAGCCCCGGGCGGCCATCATCTCGGTCATCGAGCGGCCAAGTCCTGAACTGGCGCCGGTGACCAGCACCGCTTTTTGCCCGGGCGTGTCTTCAGCCTGAACCGTTGGGCAAACCAGCAGCGTCAGCTGCGCGAACAGCAGTAAAGTAACAAAACGAAACATGAAAACCTCCAAGCCGGGTAAACGAAAACGGAATATAGCAGTTTATTAAAATGAGGCAACGAGTGGCGTATAGTCGGCTGCATGAAAATATCAACGTGTTTTACGTCCCTGCTCTGCCTGTTGTTACTGGTGTCCTGTACCCAGGACATTGCCGACCCCGAACTCGCGCGCCTTGAAGCGCGGGCGCAAAACGTCACCATCATTCGCGACGATTTTGGCGTTCCGCACATTTATGCAAAAACCGACGCCGACGCGGTGTTTGGACTGCTGTACGCCCAGAGCGAGGATGATTTCAACCGGGTGGAACAGAACTACATCTGGGCCACCGGGCGTCTCGCCGAAGTGGAAGGCGAGCAGGCCCTTTACAGCGACCTGCGGGCCCGTTTGTACATGACCGTGGAAGAGGCGCAGGCCGCCTATGCAGGCGCACCCGGCTGGCTGCAGGAACTGTGTGACGCGTTTGCGGACGGCGTGAATTTCTACCTGGCCACGCACCCCCAGGTTACGCCCAGGCTGTTGACCCATTTCGAACCCTGGATGCCGATGTTCTTCAGCGAAGGTTCGATCGGCGGTGACATCGAACAGATCGACCTGGCGGGAATCGAGGCGTTTTACAGCCAGGACCAGGCCCTTGAGGTACCGCGGGAAGTGCCGGCGGAACGCGTGGCCATTTCGGAGCGCCGCTTTTCTGAACCGCGCGGCTCGAACGGCTTCGCGATCTCGGGCGAGTTGACCGAATCGGGGAACGCGATGCTGCTGATCAACCCGCACACTTCGTTCTTTTTTCGCGGCGAGGTGCACGTGGTCAGCGAGGAAGGCCTCAATGCTTACGGCGCCGTGACCTGGGGCCAGTTTTTCGTTTACCAGGGTTTTAACGAGCACACCGGCTGGATGCATACCTCGACCCACGTAGACTTTATCGACGAGTTTGTCGAAGACGTATTCGAGCAGGACGGCGCCTTGTTCTACCGTTACGGCGATGAGAGCCGTCCGGTGGAAGTTTCCGAGGTAACCCTCAAGTACAAGGACGGGGACGGAATGTCCGAGCGCACCTTCCCGATGTACCACACCCACCACGGGCCGGTGACCCATCTGCTGGATGATCAGTGGGTGGTCACCCGGATCAACTGGGACCCGGTCAACGCGCTGCGCCAGTCTTTCATCCGCACCAGGCTGGACAACTACGCCGAGTTCCGGGACATGATGAATATCCGGACCAACTCCTCGAACAACACGGTATTTGCGGACTCGGAAGGCAACATCGCCTACTTCCACGGCAATTTTGTTCCGGTCCGCGATCCGCAATTCGATTATTCACAGCCGGTTGACGGCAGCAACCCGGCGACCGACTGGCAAGGTGTGCACGAGGTTGAAGAGCTGGTTACCGTGCTCAACCCGCCCAACGGCTGGATTCAAAACTGCAACTCGACGCCGTTCACTTCTGCGGCGCAGTTCAGCCCGAAACGGGAGGAATACCGGGTTTACATGGCGCCCGACGCGGAAAGTTTTCGTGGATTGCACGCGGTGCGCGTGCTCACCGGGGTAAGCGGGCTGACGCTGGACAAGCTGCTCGAAATCGCCTACGACCCCTACCTGCCGGGCTTCGAACAATTGATTCCGGGCTTGGTCGAAGCGTATGACAGGTCCGCCGGCGACTGGCCTGAACTGGCTGAACCCATAAACGTGTTGAGAAACTGGAACCTGGAAGTGGCCGCGGACTCGGTAGCGATGACGCTGGCGCATTTTTACGGAGTCATCTACAGCGATCTGGCGGCCGAGCTGACAGAAGCTTACGACATGGACAAAATGGACCTGATCAATTTCCTCGGCACGGGTACGTCAGAAGAAGAACGCTTGCAGGTCTTCTCAGATACCGTGGCCATGCTGGTTTCCGATTTCGGCAGCTGGAGCACGCCCTGGGGCGAGGTCAACCGCTACCAGCGGCTGACCGGCGATATCCTGCAGCCGTTCGACGACGACGCACCGAGCCTGCCGGTCGGCATGGCTTCCGGTAACTGGGGTGCGCTGGCCTCGTTTGGCGCCAAACGCTACCCCGGCACCAAGCGCATTTACGGTACTTCCGGCAACAGTTTTGTCGCGGTCGTGGAGTTTGGTGACAAGGTCAAGGCCAAGAGCATGCTGGCCGGCGGCCAGAGCGGCGACCCGGACTCACCCCACTTCGACGACCAGGCCCAGCGCTACGTCGACCGGGAGTTCAAAGACGTCGCCTATTACCGCGAGGATGTCGAAAGGCGGGCGGAAAAAACCTATCATCCCGGAGATAAATGAGACCAATATGACAGCACGAAAACACGTATCTTCCGGCAGCCCTTACGAACCCATTGTTGGATTTTCGCGCGCTGTCCGGATTGGCAACGTTGTCGCGGTAAGCGGGACCGGACCCCTCGGGCCGGACGGCAAAACCGTTCCGGGCGGCGCCGCCGAACAAGCGCGGCGATGCTTTGAGATTCAAATTGCCGCCCTCGAGCAACTCGGCGCCGGCGCCGGTGACGTCATCCGGACCCGGATGATGCTGACCCGGATCGAGGACTGGGAAGCCGTGGCGAAGGTTCACGGCGAATTTTTCGGAACGATCCGCCCGGCCAGCACCATGGTTCAAGTCACTGCGCTGGTCGAGCCCGATTGGCTGATCGAGACGGAAATGGATGCCGTGATGAAGGAAAGGTCGCCGTTTCAGGATCCGGGATGATGACCCGCAGGGTGACGACCTAACGCATCTCCGGCACCCCGGGATGCTGGGCATCAACATCAATGCAGCAATGCAACCACTTGATCACATGGAGATTCGAGTGTAGCGTGTTTGCACCATCAAATAAAAAAGTACGAACCTCTGAATCGAACGTCGCGAGGAGATACTCAAAATGTCCCGAAAAAATCAAGTGTGGTTAATCAGCGCCGCGGTCTGCGCCATCGCCTGCCTGCCGTTGATTGCTGCCGCCGACGCGCCGCAACGCATGGACAAGCAATTCAACGGCAAGGCCGCCGACAAGCAAGCTCTCAAGGCAGAGCGTAAGGCATACCATGACTGGCTGGTATCCGAACGGGTAGTGGCTGCGCAACAGAACCGCGTGGTGGCCCAAGCCAGCGCTGAACAGCTTCGTGCCGTCGATGATGCACCCCAACAGTTTCCCGAGATTGTGGGTTTAAGCCAGGATCTCTCGATCGACATCTCTTTCAATGATGTGAAATTGTCAAAACTGCGTGGTAATCCGCACAAACTGGCGGTTGGCGCAGTAGAAGCCACGGCTGATGGGGGTTATGTATATACCGCCGAGCTGTCCTCTCCGGGCGCCGTCGGCCTGCGCGTCCAGTTTGCCGGCTTCAGCCTGCCGGCCGGCGCCGCCATTTATCTCTACAGCGAAGACGGACAGGTGTTCGGACCTTATTCGGGAAAAGGGCCGCTGGGAAATGGGCAATTTGATTCAAATACCCTCGCCACTGACACCGTCACGCTTCAGCTGCGCCAAACCGGCCCAGCCAGCCAGAGCACCTTGCGCAATACCCGCTTCCAGATAGCGGGACTGGGTCATATTCGTCCGCGTTTCATGGCCGGCGAGTGCGGCTACAATGCCAGGTGCGTGGTTAATGCCAGGTGTGATTCTGATCCGGCGGTCGATGATGCAGAAAAAGCTGTTGCCCATATGCTGTTCCGCTCCGGCGGCTCGTATTACATCTGCTCCGGCGGCCTGATTGCCGACAGCGACACCTCCAACAACCTGCCGCTGTTCCTGACGGCCAACCACTGCATCAGCCGGGGTCGGGACGCAAACACGCTGGAAAACTTCTTCCAGTTCGCAGCCTCGGCTTGCAATGACACTTCGCTGTGCGATGCGTCGTATACCTCATTACGCAGTGAATTTGACCGGACGCTGGGCGCCAGTATCGTATCAACCGGCAAGAACGCCGACTACACCCTGCTTCGGCTGGCTGAAAATGCACCAGGAGGCACGGTTTCCCTGGGCTGGAACTCCACTCCGGTTGCATTTACCAATGGAACAGACCTGTTCCGTATCAGCCATCCAAAGGGTGCGCCGCAGTCCTTTTCCGAACACCAAGTCAATACCACCGCGGGAACCTGCACCGCCTGGCCGCGCGGCGACCGGATCTACAGCCGCGACGTCACTGGTGCCACCGAAGGCGGCAGCAGTGGTTCACCGGTAGTTAACAGCGCCGGTGAAATCGTCGGTCAGTTGTCCGGCGCCTGCGGTACCAATCTCAATGACAATTGTGATGCCATCAACAATGCCACCGTGGACGGTGCCTTTGCCGCCTACTTCAGCACGGTGGAGCCCTTCCTCAATCCGGGTGGCGGTGCGGGTTGCACTCCCACCGGGACGACTGAAACCAACTGCAACGACGGTCAGGACAATGATTGTGACGGCGATATCGATGCAGCCGATAGTGACTGCGCTACCGGTGGATTTCCTCCCGGTGCAAGTTGCTCGGTCAATAGCGATTGCGCGTCAAACAATTGCAAAGGAAAACCCGGGTCGAAAGTCTGCAAGTGAGTGAGTATGTATTGCAGCAGGCAAACGTAAATCCGTCGCTCTGCGCTCAACAAAGGAGATGGAAGCGGCGGTCACCGATCCTTCCTGGGCATAACCACAAAAATCAGGGCCCATTTGAAACCGGGCCCTGATCCCCTTGGCAGATTACTTACGTGATCAGCTGCTGGGTTTGAACTTCCACAGCTTGTTTTCCGAGCAATCGGAAACTTCGTCGAACAAATCCTTCAGTTCGACGGCCTTATCACTGTCCAGGACGGTCTGCGGTTGCAGCCCAAACCGTGAGGTCGGGGTAGGTATCGACAAAAATGAACATGTCCTGTTTACCGACGATAGCGGTGCCGAGTTCGCTGGTGATGTCCTTGTTGACGTTCGCCCTGACCCACTTGAGCCAGACATTGTTCTTGGCAATAACCTCTTCTGTTGTCTTGCCTTCTTTCAGCTTGCAGGTATAAGACGCAACAACGCTGTCTGCGAAAACGTTGGTGCTGGCAAAAACGAAGGCTGTAGCGAAAAGTGCGCTTGAAATAATTTTCTTCATGAAGATCTCCCTAAGTATGGTTTTTTTGTTGGATTGCCGGTCGATTATAGGTGGAATGGTCAACTGATGCAGGCCGATCAGATTGAGCGTGCACGCCTCAATCTTTCAGCCCCGTCATTTCCCAGCGCGACAGGGAAATGGGGATGCTGTCAGTGGCGTTCAGCTCATCAAAAAACTGGCGCAGTGAAAAGGGCTCGCCGCGCTCTTCTTTTTGCCGCGCATAGTCCGCCAGCGTTTGCTCCAGCAGGTACTTGCCGGTCACGTAGCTGGTGCCATAACCGGGCTGGCGCAGGTACAGGTGCTGTTCGAAAATCCGCAGTTCCGGTTCGGTTTTCATCCAGCCGCGCGGGGTCCAGTCCATGTGGACGGAACCGGCTTCTTCCATGGTCATTTCATTGGCCTGCGCATACAGCGATCCCAGCCCGCGGGCGGCGCGCTGCGCCAGCATGATCCAGACAATCTCGCGCGAGCGCGGGCTGTCGTCGTACAGACCCGCGTGCATGAACATTTCCTCGACCCCGGTTGCGGTGCCTTCGTTGCCGCTGTCGAAAATGTTATAGAGCAGGGCATCGCGGCGGATCGGGCTGGCGTTGGGTTCGTTGTCCATGCGGGCCAGTTCGAACCAGTGCCAGAAATGCGTATACAGCGGGGTCGGGTCGTAATGGGCGCCGATCAGGAAAAAGTTGCGGCTTTCGACCGGAACGAATTGCCCCAGGTGCTGGCGCAACGCGGGCTCAAAGTAGTCTTCCACCGTGACAATGTCCTGGTCTTCCAGGAAGGCCATCAGGCGGGTAGCGGCCCGGTCCGCCATCACCTCGTATTCGGCCTGGTTCTGCGCCGCCTGCATGGGGGGGAGGTTGCGGTTACGGTGTTCCTCCAGCTTCAGCGAAGACCAGGCGCGGTCGAGTTCACGTTTCAGCAGGCGTACTTCGTCTTCCCAGGTCATCGGCACCAGGTGAACATTCTGCTGGTACCAGGTGTAGTTGTCTTTACCGACTCCGGAAGGACCGGTTTTCTCCGGCGCGCGGGCTTCCAGCCATAGAATCAATTCATCGGTGGCTACCTTGCAGGCCTCGATCATCCCAGGTAGTTCCGTGTTGCTGGAATTGACTGTGAGGTTTGAGACCAGGTCGAGATTTTCCCGCTGCTGGCGGATGTTCCGGATACCGGTGATCCACAATTCCCGCGCATTGCCGGTCAGGTTTTTCTGCGCCTGTTTCATCAGCGGCGGGATCACGGCCAGGTCCGCCAGCAGACGCTGTTCCCCGCTGCTGTCCAACGGGAAGTCATAGGTCCACAGCTCAGTCAGGGCGTGGTGGGTCGGGCCCTCGTGGCCCGGCACATCGCTGCGTTCCGTCCAGATCGTTTCGTAAAAAGCCGGATCGCGCACCCAGGGCTGCAGTACCCGGTAGTTGAAATCAAAACCGTTCATTTCGGCTTTGACCAGTTGCCAGTCCACTTGCTGCGGAATCGGCCACCCGTCCGGATCGATGGCATCGAGACGTGCGCGGTAGCTTTTGAACTCTTCATAGCGGCTGGCGAAGGTTGCAGCGGTGTAATCCGGCGCACCCTCGAGCAAGGGCGGCGATTCGAACTGGCGCCATTCCCCGAACAAGGTCAGCAGGTCCTGGTAGCTGGCAGCCTGGACACTGAAACTGGCGAGCATCAGGGTAAGTGCGGAAATTGTTGGCTGTATTCTCATTCGTTTTTTCTCACAGCGGATTCAAAAAAATACGTACGCAAGTATGGCCAGCAAGGCAAGAACAACTACCACAATAATCAGGTACGACTGGTTAGTACTGACTGGAGTTTGCAGTTCCGGTCCGAAATTCCTTTTTCTGAGCAGGCTGGGTCATGGCTTTCAGGCACTGAATCCTGCGGGACAGGCTTACGGGCTGCGCTCACATGTTCTGTCTTGAGATGCCCGGGAGCAAAATCAGGGCAGTTTGCCAGGAACCAGGAGTCTCCGGAGTCCAGACCCAACCGGTGCCGCAGGATGCCAATGGTATTTAACGTCGCATGCGCCTGGTCGTATCCCGCGCGTCTCTTCTCATCCTGGAGAATTGGAGCGTATTCGCGCATCTCCGGTTTCACTGCGAGTGCCGCGGTAATTTCCCCGGTGCTGGCTTTCGGGTCAATACCCAGTTTCCGGTACAGGTCTTTCATTCCGGTTTCGCCCGCAACAGCTGATACGCCTGCTGGATTTTCCTGAACCGCGAATTGGCGACTGAAACTGCCGCCGCTCCCATGGCTTCAACGCGGTCTACCTGGAAAATGGCGGCCAGGTCCTGGTAATTACGCTCAATGTCAGCCTGTGTAGCGTTCAGGCTGACACCCAGCACAGCCTGGGCCTGGGCGATACTCATGCCAGCAGCAGGCCGCGTTTCAGAACCGGGCTTTTGAGCAATATCCTCGCCCGGCTTTCCGGTTTCCGGTTGAAGCCCGTAACCATCCAGACTCATCTGTTCCCACCAGGCAGGATGGCCGGGGTCGCCGGGCTCCGGGAGTTCAAGACCGGTGATGGCTTTAAAGCGTTTTTCGAGCAAACCCTGGCCCAGGTGCAAGGCATCAGCGTAGAAGCGCAGTATGTGATTTTCTGCAAATTCTATTTCTTTATCGGCCATGGACATTGAAATGGCCATATCCAGAAACGCCGTTCGCAATTCCCGGCTTTCATTGGCAACCGCCCTGATGGCACTTTCAATCACGGAAACATCGGAGTTCCTGATGACTGCGAGGAATTCGGCGGTTGAAATCGGCCCCGTTTCATCCGGAAATTGCGAAGAGGCAAATTCCAATTCCTCTTCCTCGAGCTTGCCGTCACTGGACGCTACCCATAAAAGCAGAAGTTTTACGCGGCTTTGCAGCTTTTCCCTTTCGCCTTGCGGCATACCCGCTAATTTTGAGCTTCCAATCGACATGATGATTTTTACCGGTACTGAACCGGTCTCATTTGAGAGGTGTTTGGCGTACTTAACTTCAGCGGCCGGCGCAGGTCAAGTAAAACAAATCAATCGGGGCGCCCCTTTTTCCGGGAGATCCGTTTTACCAGCGATACGGCGGACAGGTGAATTTGATCAAAAAACCGCTAACCATTATTGCTAAACTGCAACAACCCACACCAGCTACCCGAGTACCCAGCATGAATCATCACTTACCTGCCGTTACGACTCTGCTCATTGCCTGCCTGGCGGCTTCTGCCCCCGACGCACAGGCCGCCCAGGTCGATTCCGCACAACTCAACGACATCGTGAAAGTCCTGGCCTCTGACGAGTTCGAGGGCCGGGCCCCCGGCGGCCCCGGTGAGGAAAAGACGGTGGCTTACCTGGTTGATCGCTTCCAGTCGCTTGGCCTGGCGCCGGGCGCCGGAAACGGCAAGTGGACGCAGGCAGTACCCCTGGTTCACACCCAGGTACAGTCTCCCGCCAGCCTGGGATTCGACTCCGCAGACGGTCAACAGGCACTGGAACAGGCGATTGATATCGCGATCGAAACCAGCCGGCCCGTTGAGCAGATCATCATTGAAGGTGCGCCGGTCGTGTTTGTCGGCTTCGGCGTCAGCGCTCCGGAACGTCAATGGGATGACTTCGGCGACATCGACTTGTCTGGCAAGGTCGCTGTTTTCCTGGTCAACGACCCGGATTTTGCCGCCGGCCCGGACGAGGCGGTGGCCGGTCGTTTTGGCAACAAGCGCATGACTTACTACGGGCGCTGGACGTATAAATTCGAGGAGGCGGAACGACGAGGCGCGCTCGCCGCGCTGATCATTCACGAGGACAAGGCGGCTGCCTATGGCTGGAGTGTGGCCGCTTCCGGACCCGGTGAAAACTATTCGATCACACGTGCCGACGGGGCCGGTCAACCTGTCGCCGTGCAAGGCTGGTTGCAGGGCGAGGCCGCGGCACGCCTGTTCGCCAGCGCCGGGCTGGACCTGGATGAGCAGAGAGCCCTTGCCCGCAGCCCGGATTTCCAGGCCTTTGAATTGCCGGGGGTGACCTTCAGCGCCAAGCTGGACGTTACCGTCGAACGCATCGAAAGCCGCAATGTGCTGGCCATCATGCCCGGTACGACTCACCCTGATGAATTCATTTTCGTTTCCTCGCACTGGGATGCCTACGGCCAGGGCGAACCCGATGCACAGGGCCGGACCGTCCGCCCGGGCGCCAACGATGACGCGCTGGGTACGGCCGGCGTGCTGGAACTTGCCCGCGCGCTAAAGGCCGAAGATCCGTTGGAACGCAGCGTAGTGTTTGCGGTCTGGACGGCGGAGGAAAGCGGCTTGCTCGGTTCAGCAGCCTATGCTGCGCACCCGGTCTATCCCCTGGAGAAAACCGTTGCCAACCTGACCTTCGACATCATGCAAACCGCCGGCCCGGCCAAAGACGTGATCCTGGTGGGCGAAGGTCAGAGTGACCTGGAAGGTGACCTGGAGCGCGCCGCCGCTGCCCAGGGCCGCGTGGTCACGCCGGAAAACCTGCCGGAGAACGGCCTGTTCTTTCGCGCCGACCATTTCTCAATGGCGCGGGGCGGTGTGCCGGTGCTGCTGATCATGGGTATTGCCGGTGGTTCCGACCTGGTCGAAGGCGGACGGGCTGCCGGGGATGCGTGGATCGCCGAATACACCGGCAACTGCTATCACCAGACCTGTGATGAATGGAGCCCGGATTGGGACCTGCGCGGCGCCATGATGGATATGGAATTGTTTCACACCATTGTTCGTGACCTGGGCGATTCCCGCCGCTGGCCGCAGTGGAACGAAGGTTCCGAATTTCGCGCGATTCGCGAGGAAAGTGACGCCATGCGAGTCGGCGGCGACTAGCCTTTGCCATGACCGGTCAAAACCGGCCTACCGAACGAGAGCCAGCAGGAATTTCCCGGTTTGCGAATACCACGTTGAAGGCAAGCCCGATGGCCCGACCCTGGTGTTTGTCCATGGCTGGCCGGACAACGCGAGCCTGTGGCGCAAGCAGGTTGAAGCACTGGGTACACATTTTCGCTGCGTCCTGGTGACCCTGCCCAATTTCGGCGCACAATCCGTGAAGGCCGGCGGCTTTGATTTTCCGGAGTTGCTGGGCAGGCTGGCTGCCACCATCAGGCAGGTGCAGCCCAACGGAAAAGTCGGCCTGGTGACACATGACTGGGGCTCCTACGCCGGCTACATGCTGGAGAAAGCCCGCCCGGAGCTGTTTGTGAAAATGGCCGCACTGGACATCGGCGGTCACCTTGCGCCGGCAGACGCCAAATCGGCCCTGATGATCGTCGGCTACCAATGGGCGCTGATCGTCTGCTGGCTGGTCGGCGGTCTGGTTCCTCCGCTGGGTGCCTGGATGACCCGGGGCGTGGGCAGGGTGATCGAGGTGCCCGCCAGGCAATGCAGCAATATCCGGTCCCGCTATAACTACCCGTATTTCTATTTTTGGCGAAACCTTCTGCTGCCCTGGAAACGCGCCAATCTGCTCAACCGTTACCGGCCTCGCTGCCCCGTGCTTTTCCTGTTCGGCGAACGTAAACCGGTCATGTTTCATTCACCCAGGTGGCTGGAGATCGTAGCCGCCAGCGGCGGATACGCCGAGGGTATTGCAGGCGCCGGGCACTGGCTGATGGAGACCCATGCCGACGCCGTAAACGAAAAACTGGGTGCCTGGTTCCAGGACGTTCCGCCTGCTACTTCATTCGCAGACGTCACTTCCCTTGTCAAAGACGATTTGCCACTGACCACCCGGGCCGGGCCGCCAGATTGAATTGAATGTGCCGACGTGCTTCCCGCCGGGATCAAAAACCGGGCCGGAACTCAAGGCCAGTGTTCCTGATTCCAGCACGACAACCGTTTTCGGTTCCCAGGAAAACGGCGCTGCCGGTTCCTGGAAAAAGGGCTTCCACGCGTCTGCTACCTGCTGCTTTCCGGTCAACGGCTTTTCCCCGGCAAAAAAAATCGCTTCATCTGCAAGGAAGGCAGTGAACGCATCAAAGTTGCGATCCGCCATCGTCGCGGCAAATGCCCGCTCGGTGTCCCCCACCTGTTTTATCAGCTGTGACAGATCCGGTTCCTGTGCCGCCACGCTATTGGCCAAAAACAAGCCAAGGCAGGCAAATACAAGGTGTTTTGATTTAAGCATGATGCGCCTCCGGTTTGTTGGCTGGGACGTTTATCAAAGCCGAGTGTAGTCCCCGGTTGCAAAAGATTGAATCGTTGGGCCCTTTTTATTGGATAAACCGGTACACTTTCCCGATCAAACGAAGGAAATACACCGGGGATGTTAATGAATGGTCGGGCCAGGTTCTGGGTAATGCTTGCAGTTTTCCAGGTCGCCTTCGGGCTGATCGTATTTGGCGCCACGCGCCAGTATTACCGCTCTGATGCCGGGCAGGTCAATGCCGGCGCGCCACGCCATTCCACGGCCGATTTGCCCGCACAGAGCGCGGAAAGCGACCTGGCGAACCTGATCTCCGCGTTTCCCGGCCCGGCGGTCGTCACTGACCCCGTTGAATTGTCATTCCAGGCGGATGAAGCCTTCAGCAACCAGCAATTCGGCCAGGCGGCCGAATTGTACGAGCGCCTGTTGCTGGCTGACCCGGGCAACGCGGATACCTATAACAACCTGGGTCTCACCCTCCATTATCTTGGCCGGACAAGCGAAGCACTGAGTGTGCTGAACGAAGGCGTTGCCGTGGATCCCGGGTACCAGAGAATCTGGCTGACCCTGGGCTTTGTCAACAGCCAGGCCGGCAACCTGGAGCAGGCGCGCTCGGCCCTGACAACCGCCGTGCAGATGGGCGCAGATACCGAAGTAGGTCAGTCCGCGGCTCATATGCTCGATGCGCTCTGATTCTCAAAGGGTACGGGTGACCCAGTATAATGACGCGATGAAAGAAAATAACCCGAAGAGCAGCAATTTTCGCCTGATAGCACTCGCCATTTTCGTGGGTGTGCTCAGCGCAGCAGGCGGCATTTCATTCTGGAAGGTCATGCAAGGCCCGCAACAAGCCGTTACCTCGACACTGATGGTATTGCCGGAGCCGCGGGTGATCGCGGATTTCGCCCTGGTTGACGACGCAGGTCAGCCTTTTTCGCTGGAAAACCTGCGCGGTCACTGGACCCTGATGTTTTTTGGTTTCACCAACTGCCCGGATGTCTGTCCGAGCGCACTGTATGACCTGAACCTGGTCACCGAACAGCTGGATAAACTGCGTGATGAAGGGTTACCGGCCATCCAGGTTATCTTCGTGTCGGTGGATCCGGAACGGGACACGCCGGAAAAACTGGCTGAATACCTGGGTTATTTCAACCCCGGATTTATCGGCGTCACCGGCAGCGAGGCGCAACTGGCGCCGCTGGCCATGCAGCTGGGTATCGCCTACGAGATCGAAGAACACGAACCGGGCGCTGATAACTATGCCGTTTACCACTCGGTCAGCTTTCTGCTGACCGATCCCGATGGTCACCTTTATGGAGTGTTCCCCGCACCGCACAATGCGGAAAAAATCGCCAGCGACCTGGCAGCTGCGATTGATTGATCGGCATGCGGAAAACGGGTGCTATGATGAATACGACAGCACCCCATGAGGCGGCAATTTGAATTCCGAACTCCGGCAAGGATTCTATCTCAATGACCTGCTGGTCGATCCCGCCAGGGGGAAAATAACCGGCAAGATCAGGTCGGTACACCTCTCGGCAAAGTCCATGGAAGTCCTGTTATGCCTGGCCGAAAGATCAGGCGAACTGGTGACGCGGGATGAACTCATCGAGCGCGCCTGGGGTGCGAACCAGGGCAGCCCTGATGCGCTTAACCGCGCGATCAGGGAAATTCGCAAAACGCTGGATGACCAGTCAGATCAACCGGAATATATCCAGGCCGTGGCAAAACTTGGCTTTCAGCTGATGATCCAGCCGGTACTGCCGGCGCAAAGATCTTCCCGCCAACTGGCTGGGCCCTCTCGCGAGTCGCAAACCGGACAGCTCGGTTTACTGGATAACCTGAAACAGCGCGGAGTGTTTGAGACGGCCGTTACTTATCTCGTCGTGGGCTGGCTGATCATCCAGGTCGTGGACGTCCTGTTTGACCAACTCCACCTCCCTGACTGGGCCGGTACGTTTGTAACGGTAGGGGTGATCGCGGGCTTTCCCATTGCAATTGTGCTCTCCTGGTTTCTCGAACTGCGGCATGGAAGGGCTGTTCTGGATGAACTGCAGCCCGGGGAAACCCGTCAACGAAGTTTCAGCCGGACCTATGTATCGGTGATCGCGGCCCTTTTCATCGCGGCCCTGGTCGTTTTTATTTACGACCGCAACGTGGGGCTGCCGGAGGGATCGAAGCCTGAAGTCGTCATCGCCGCCGCGGAGGCGGCCCTGCCGCCGGTCCAGGACAATTCAATTGCAGTGCTGCCCTTCTTCAATATGGATGGCAGCGCTGAATCACAGATTTTTGCCCAGGGACTGGTCGACGACGTTATTACGCGTCTTTCACGCGTTCCGGGCTTGCTGGTTTCGTCACGCGGAGACGCCTATACACTTGAACCCAATTCCGCCTCGCAGAAAGTTCGCGAACGATTGCGGGTTGCCCTTTATGTCGAAGGCAGTGTCCAGATCAAGGACAACCGGATGAGGATCATTGTTCAGCTGATCGATTCCGCTACCGGGTTCCACGTGCTGTCACGGAGTTTTGACCGCGCCCGTGAAGACTTCTTCGACATTCGCGACGAAATCACCGAGCTGACCGTTGCCAATGTCCGCGTCGCCTTACCGCCTGATACACAGGCGGCTTCGAACATTTCGGGTAAAGACCCCAGCCTCGACGTCTATGTCCTCTATCGCCGCGGAATGGATGCCTTGCACCAACCAAGGAGCCTGACGACGCGGCTAGCCGCCATCGACTGGTTTACCGAAGCACTGGAGATTGACCCCGAGTACGCCGCCGCCCACGCCGGCAAGTGTTCTGCCTACGTGGAAGGCTATCCGGTCAGCGACGATCCGGCGTTTATCGAGAATGCCGAAATCTCCTGCGCTCGGGCGCTGGAACTCAATCCCAATCTTGACGTAGTTCACACGGCCCTGGGGAACCTGTACCACGCCACCGGAAAATATGCCGAAGCGGAAGTCGCTTACCTCGCCGCCCTGGACATCAATCCCAACAGCGTCGAATCGTTATCCGGCCTGGGCACCATATATATGCTCCAGAACAGAGCTGTTGAAGCGGAAAACCGGTTCAGGCAGGCGATCGGCCTGCACCCGGGCGACTGGTCAGCATATAACTCGCTGGGTTATTTTTTATACAGATCCGGCCGCTATGCCGAAGCCGCGGAACAGTACCAAATTGTGGTTGCGCTGGATGACTCCAACATGGTCGGCTTCACCAACCTGGGAACCGCCTATATGCTGGCTGGCGACTTTGCGTCGGCGGCTCCGGCTTTCCGGCAGGCCCTCGCCATCGAACCCCGGGATTCCACCTATAGCAACCTGGGCCTGATGTATTACTACCTGGGCCAGGCTGAAGAGTCGATTAACGCCCACAGCCAGGCCATCAAGCTTTCGCCCAATGACCACCTGGCGTGGTCCAATCTCGGCGACGCATTGTCGATTTTCGGCAAAAAGGAACAGGCCAAAGATGCCTTCGAGACAGCCGAGCAACTGGCCCAGAGCGCTCTCAAGGTCAACCCCAACGACCCGGGCTACCAGATGGACCTGGCGTGGATTGAGACCATGCTCGATAAAAATCAGGAAGCGAAAAGACTGATCGACCGGGCCCGAGCACAGGCGCCTGACGATCCGTATGTGCACTACTATGAAGGACTCATGCTTCTGCACGATGGGGAGACGGACGCCGCGCTGTCTTCGTTTGAACGGGCTGTGGACAAGGGTTACTCCGTGCAGATGCTCGCCTCGGACCCGCAATTGGCTGCTTTGCAGGGCGACCCCAGGCTGGAAAAAATGACCCGGAAGGCAAAAACACGCTGAACCCGCTATGATGATTTGGAGAGAACACATCTTGTGAGGAGAGTGAAATGCGTCATTTATGGTTGATCCTGTCCGTCCCGCTGTCGCTGGCGGCATGCAAATCCCAACCAGTCACGGACCCAATGGACACTTTTGCTTGTTCCGACGACCCAGGCGCCCGACCGATCAATATTCATTACGGCGATTCACAAATCAAGGTGACACCGCCGCTGTACAAGGTTCATAAAAATAAAAATCTGAAGTTCAAGTTACTCGCCGATAACCAGGCCGGTCCAGGCAACCTTGATTATGGCAAAGTGAAAGTGACCATAAGGAGCAAAGATGCTGCTACCAATACCTGGATCAACACGAGTGGTACGGAGGATAAAGAAGGCACCCTGGTTGCCTGCATGCCCACAACCCAGCCACTGGGCGTTGTCGAGTACCTGGTCGACGTTGAAAAAATCGGCCGACTGGACCCGCGCGCGGAAGTCATACCTTAGGGAACCTCTGATCACACGGCACGGAGGGCGATTCCGGTCATCACGGCCGGGTTGAATCGGTCGCACACGCATTCGTGACAGCGCCGGCTGTCCAAATTCTTCGCTATCCAGCTTGTTTCGAAATCAAAAAGATAGATGATCCTGATCAGCAAGTTTCAAACCCTCATGGGGGAAAATTAGCCGTCAAGAAAAACTAAAAAGGACTCACAGCCCATGAGGTGGACGTTTGTCGACTCGTGTGGTCTGGATGTTGTTCCCAAGCCTCCGGCCAACGGGCGAGTCTCTCATACTTTCAACAAGCTGCAGTCCGGTAGCTATGGGTTAACACAACCCTCACGTTCGCAACCCGTCCATCACCCGCACGGCCCCGTCAGTCGGTCTGAACCGCCTGAAGCCACTGTCCTTTCCGGCGCGCCGACACCTGCTGGCCGGAGCCATACGGCTTCGCGCGTTTTTCAAGCCTGCCGTGGCAGAAAACGCCGCCGTATCTATCACTTCCGAGGATCAATGAGATGGTTGTCACCTTAATCATCCTGACCACGATTATCGTATTTGTTGCCGTCGACATTTTGCTTCGAATACTCCTGAAAAGACTGGGCCAGGCACGCGCCAAGAGGGAGAGAGAACAGGCCCTGGATATCGGGCTGAAGCTCGATGTCAGCGAAGAAGCACCAAGCCTGAAGCGGGTCGCACTGGATCATCCAAAAGCACGAATACTGGCCGTGGATGATGAAGAAATCATCCTGGACAGTTTTCGCAAAATACTCGTTCTTGCCGGCTATAGCATCGACACGGTGGAATCAGGCGCCGAAGCCCTGGGGCTGATCCGCAAGAACGACTACGATTTTGTCTTCACCGATCTGAAAATGCCCGAGATGGACGGGGTTGAAGTGACCAAAGCCGTCAGGCATCTGCGCCCCGATATCGATGTCATCGTCATTACCGGCTATGCATCGATAGAGTCCGCGGTGGAAACCGTGAAATTTGGCGCGATGGATTATGTCGAGAAGCCCTTCACTGAAGATGAATTGCTTGCATTTGTCAAAACCGCGGTGATCAAGCGGCAGGACAATCTTGAAAAGCAAATGCGCCACAAAATCCGCCTGATCAAGCCGGGTACCAGTGAATCAAAATCCCGGTTTGAACTGAATGTGCCGGCAGGTGCTTTCGTTTCGAAGCAACATGCATGGGCGAGAATCGAATTGAACGGCGCTGTCTGCATCGGACTGGATGATCTGATCAGAAAGATTTTTACAAAAATTGATCGTGTTGAACTGCCTGAGACCGGGAAAAACATCGAGAGAGGAGCAGCGCTTTTTTCAATCTCCTTTGGCGACCACAGCCTGACGATCCCCTCACCGCTCAGCGGAAAAGTCATTTCTGTCAATTCGGAACAGACCGAACATCCCGAATGGTTGGCGATCAAGCCGTTCGAGTTGAGCTGGATGTGCCGAATTGAACCATCTGACCTGGCAGGGGAATTGCCCGGGCTGAGAATCGGCCTTGACGCAGTCGACTGGTACCAGCAGGAGTTGGATCGGTATAGCGAGCTGGCCAAAAAGGCCAGTAAGGGGGCCGACAGGAATGAATCCATTGAAACAGGAAAGACTGAACAGGAAATCAATGCAGAACAGCAGGACCTCCTGGTCGAGTTTTCAAAGTCATTCTTACAGTGATGAAAATGCTGATCACGTCCAGCCTTTTCCTTTTGAACCAATGATTGGGTGAATTATGTGCAAATTCTGTGTTTTTGTGGGAATGCTGGCATTTCTCACTCTCGCGCTTCCGGGCTATGCGCAGGAACCCGGTAAAGCTGGAACCGACCAACAGACCGCACCGGCTGATCTACCGGCGGCGCGTCCCAAAATGCCCAATGTGATTACCTTTGAATCATCGGTGGGAACGGTGCATTTCCCTCACAAAGTACACCAGAAAATGGGGTGTAAAAATTGCCACCACCAGATTCATGCCAAGAACCTGGTAACCCCGCATGATGAATACCTGGGTTATTCCTGGGTCAGCTGCAAGGACTGTCATAACCTGGGTTATGAGACGGATGGCTCCTACTACGGGTGCGCCGCCTGCCACCATTCAAACCTGGAAAACATTGCAGACGAAACGCTCAACGCCAAGGTGGTCGTGCATAAAAACTGCTGGAAGTGCCACGAATCAGGTACCGGAGCAGAAGCCAGCAAAGAATGCAGTTTCTGTCATGTAAAAGAACAGAAATCGATGGAGTTGCCGGAAGAAATTGCGACCCAATGACAGGGTTCCAGGTCCTGTCGCGGTCACGACCGAAATCGTACTGAAATTACGGAGCCAAAATGGACAGACGAGGTTTTTTGAAAACGACGCTTGTTGCCGGCACCGCCGCGTTGGCCGGCGATGACCTGGGTGCTCTTGAATTACGCCACCCCGAGGAATTCGTTGGCGTCCTGGTGGACACCACCCGCTGTATTGGCTGCAGGGCGTGCGAAGTGGCTTGCGGCGAAACCCATGACCTGTTCGTCCCCGATCCGGTTAACGACGGAGCCCTGGAAAAGCCGAGGAAAACCAGCGAGAGGCAATACACGGTCGTTAATAAATACGAAACGGAAAAGGGAGAAATATTTGTAAAAAGGCAGTGCATGCATTGCCACCAGGCTGCATGCGCCACCGCCTGCCCCACGGAGGCGATGCATAAAACATTGAAAGGGCCGGTCATCTGGGATGGAGACAAGTGTATCGGTTGCCGCTTCTGCATGATTTCCTGTCCCTTCGATATTCCCAAATTCGAGTACAACGAATGGAACCCGAAGCTGGTGAAATGCACGATGTGTTTTGAGCGCCAGGCAAAAGGACAGAAACCGGCCTGTGTCTCGGCCTGCCCCACGGACGCGCTGCAGTTCGGAGTGCAGGTGGACAACCTGGAAATTGCCCGGCATCGCATTTACGCCCATCCGGACAAATACGTACACCAGATATACGGTGAGCATGAAGTCGGCGGTACCGGGTGGCTATACCTGTCTGCGGTGCCCTTTGACCAGATAGGGTTCAGAACCGACCTGGGCAGAACGCCCTATCCCGAGTACACAAGAGAATTTCTCTATGCGGTGCCGGCGATCCTTTTCGGCGTACCGGCTTTTTTGCTGGGGCTCAACGCACTCGCCGATCACGGCAAGCCGTCTGACGGGATTGGGTCGGAATTCCTCACCGGTGAAGAGGAGGTTGAACGATGAACACCAACGTTGCCACCACCGGTGAATTCAACCGTATTCTTCACTTTGTGATCCAGGAGTTGAAACCTCGCGGCCCGTGGCTGACGACATTCAATGTCATCTCGATTCCCGGTGATCCTGGCCGGGCTGGTTATTTTGATGTATCCGTTTTATTTACGGCCTGGGTTCGGTGACCAATCTCACGCAGGAACATCCCTGGGGCTTGTGGCTCAGTTTTGATGTCGTCACCGGAGTCGCGCTGGCCGGCGGAGCCTATGTCATCACTTTCGTGGTCTACGTCATGCGGGTGGAGAAATATCAATCCATCGTGCGCGCCACCGTGTTGAACGGACTGCTGGCCTACATGTTTTATGGCGGCGCGCTGCTGTTTGACATCGGCCGGCCGTGGAACGCCATGAACCCGTTCATCGGCAATTCGTTCGGCTTTGCCTCTGTCCTGTTTCTGATTTGCTGGCATTTTGCGCTGTACATGGTTGCCGCCTTCGTCGAGTTCTCTCCGGTCATCGCGGAGTGGCTGAACCTTGAAAAAGCACGCAAGTTCCTCAAGAACCTGGCCCTCGGCACGGTCATTCTGGGCGTCACCCTATCGCTGTTACACCAATCCGGACTCGGTGCGCTGTTCCTGATGGCCAAGCCCAAAATCCATCCCTTGTGGTGGTCACAATTCACCCCGGTGCTGTTTTTTGTTTCCAGTATCTATGCGGGCCTGTCGATGATTATTTTTGAAGGAACCATCAGCCACGGTGTGTTCAGGAATCTGATCAATCCCAAGGGCCATCATTCTTTTGACGACATGGTTTTCGGACTGGCCAAGGGCGCTTCCATCACGATGTTTGTCTACTACGTATTCAAAGCGCTGCTGTTCATCCATGAAAAACAATGGGACCTGATCAACACGAGCTGGGGCTACTGGTACCTGCTGGAAGTGCTCGGTTTCGTGCTGATCCCCGCCTTCATGTTTGCGTTCGGTTACAAACACCGAAGCCTGAACATCATCAAGACTGCCTCGGTCATTGCGTTGCTCGGCATCATACTCAACCGTCTCAACGTGTCCATCATCGCCTTCCAATGGTACGAGCCGGTGCACTATTACCCGAGTTGGCAGGAAATCACGGTAACGCTGATGGTGATTTTCTCTGAAATCTGGCTATTCCGGTGGGTAGTCAACCGCATGCCGGTATTCGATTCGGCGCATTAGCACAAAACCTGGAGAGGACTCAAATGGACTCATTCACCTACGTCAATATTTTCGAAACGAAAGGCCTGGAGTACCTGCTTCTGTTGAGTTTCTGGGTGCTGTTTATCTACCTGGTCCGGTATTTGTCGAAGCCGGCGAAAAAGCGCACGGAAAATCGCTAACGTCCGTGGCGAGTGACTCATGCTAGGCAAGAAAATAGGCTTTAAGCTGACCTTCGGAGTCGTTCTCACGGCCCTGCTGGCCATTGGTATTTTCGCCTGGTTCAATATCCAGTCCCAAAGCAGGAGCCTGCTGTCTGAAGTGGAGCGGCATGCGCGTCAATTAAGCGAAGCCGTTAAATCCGATACCGAGTACGACATGCTGCGCAATGACCGTGAGCGGATTCACGAGAGCATCCGCCGCATCGGGCAGCAAGCGAGTATCGATCGCATCCGTGTATTCAACAAATCGGGCGAAATCATCTATTCCTCGGAGTCGGCAGAGATTGGCGAGATGGTCGACCAGAAAGCGGAGAGTTGCTACCGCTGTCATTCGCGTGGGGGAGCCCCTGGAACACCTGGAGACGAAGGAACGCACACGGGTATTCCAACCCCATCCGGACTCTCCCCGGCTGCTGGGCATTATCGACCCGATCTACAACTCGCCATCGTGCTGGGAGTCCGCCTGTCATGCCCACCCGGAATCGCAGACCGTACTCGGAGTGCTCGACGTCACCATGCCGCTGACCGATGTCGATCGAAATATCCGCCGCAGCCAGTTGGCGGCAGGCATTCTCGCCGTCAGCGTCATCCTCATCCTGAGCCTTATCGTCGGCCTGATGGTCCGTTGGTGGATCGACCGCCCGGTCCAGGAACTTCTTGCGGCGATGAAGCATGTGGCCGGCGGCAACCTGGCCCACCGGGTGGAAGTGAAGCGGGACGACGAACTGGGCATGCTGGCCAGGTCCTTCAACAACATGACCGAAAACCTGGCCCAGGCCCGGCTGCAGCTCTTTCAGTCGGACAAGCTCGCCTCCCTGGGCAGACTGGCTGCCGGGGTGGCGCATGAAATCAACAATCCCCTGACGGCCGTGCTCACGTACAGCAGTTATTTGCAGAAGCGATCGCAGGGACAGCCTGAGATGCGTAAAGACCTGGATGTCATCGTTTCGGAAACCATCCGCTGCCGTGAGATTGTCAAGAGCCTGTTGGATTTTGCCCGGCAAACCGTCCCGAAAAAGCGCCAGGCCGATATCAACGAGATCATCGGCCGTGCCGTCGCGGTGATTGAAAATCAACTTTCTTTGGGGCGGGTCAAGCTGGTCATGGACCTCGATGCGGCCCTGCCCAAGGTAACGGTGGACGCCAACCAGATCCAGCAGGTGTTCATCAACCTGATGGTCAACGCCCTGGACGCGATCGGTGAAAACAGCGGAACGCTGAAAGTCACCAGCAAGGCGATCCGGGTTCGTCCCTCGGGTACGCTGCAGATCAAACGTGCGCTGTGTCCGAAGCGGCATGACCTGGTTGACAGGAAAGTCCAGATCGACGGCAAACCCGCCATCGGCATGCGTTTCCGGAAAAAGGATCTCACCGGGCTCATCTACCTCAATCCGATGTACGGCTCAGACGAGCATCACCTGAATGAGATGCCTGCTTTCGTGGAAGGCGTGGAACTGCTGTGTCCCGAATGTTCGAGGTCGCTGATGGCCGACGGAGAGGTCTGTCCGAAGTGCGGCTCTGCGATCTACGCATTTGAAGTTCCGCTGAAAGGCATGGTCCAGGGTTGTTTGACACGAAGGCTGCGGCTGGCATCGCTGGGAACAGGTCGATTCCTCCTGGAACGACGAATTCGTCGAGGTCCGGGTGGAAGACGACGGTTGCGGTATTCCCGAAACGCAAATCCCCAAGCTTTTCGAGCCATTCGCAACCACCAAGGGCCAAAAGGGTACAGGGCTGGGCCTGGCCGTTACCTGGGGGATCGTGGACAACCACAATGGAACCATCAAGGTGGAAAGCAAAGTGGGCGTTGGGACAAGCTTTATCATCAGGATTCCGGTGAAGTCATGAGCATGCTGCGGGACATCCTGGTCATAGACGATGAACTGACGGTCACCCAGGCCGTAGTGAAGGTTTGCAGCGCGGAAGGGATGACCGTTGCTGCTGCGGATAACGCCACCGAGGCGCTTCGATTTCTGGAGACCAACAAGTTTCGCCTGGTGCTGTGCGACATCATGATGAGTGAACTCGATGGGTTCCAGTTCCTCGAGGAGCTCGACCGCAGGGGCATCCAGACGCCCGTGGTCATGATGACAGGCTACTCCACCGTGGAAAACGCGGTAAAAAGCCTGACCTCGACGGGCGCCGTGGACTATATTTCAAAGCCATTCACGGCCGACGAACTGCTCACGGTCATCCGGCGCAGCCTGCGCTGCGCAATGCTCCTGGAAGAGGCTGAGTCGGCCGGTCTGCCACGACAGCACTCCATGAGCTACGTTCCCTGCCCGGCAAACTACTATCGGCTCGCCTATGTCAGCTGGGTTGTGCTCGAGGACGAGGGAACCGCGCGGATCGGGGTCTGTGACCTGTTCCTGAAGGCGGTGGAGGGGATCAGGGAATTCGAACTGGCATTGCCCGGCGAAGACCTGGTGCAGGGCATCCCCTGTGCGACTGCAACTTCGCTGGACGGATCCGCGCACGGCATCATCTGCCCGATGGATGGAAAAATTCTCGAGGTCAACGAGGAGGCGCGCACGAACCCCTCGCTGGTCGAAAAAGACCCGTATTTCAGGGGGTGGTTGTACCGGATATTGCCGCCAAACCCGGAGAATAATTTGCAGTGGCTGAGTTCATGAAGACCCGAACCGGCTGCTGTCGTTTAGTTTCAAGGAGATTTTGATGAAGATCATTCTGTTAACGATCGTGCTGCCCACCCTGATCCTGTTCTTCTTTCTTGAACCTGGCTGCAAGAGAATGGTTTTTCAGGATCCAGCAGAAAAGACGACGGGATGAGCGCGCGGACGCGCTGGCCGAGAGTCTTCGGCTGGATTTCACCCGCGAGTCGAAAACGCTGAAGCGCGTTGAAGTAGAGGAACCGGCAGCGCGTATCCTGTGCGTGGACGATGAAGAGATCATACTCGACAGTTTGCGCAAGATCCTTGTGCTCGACGGCTACAGCGTCGATACCGTTGAGACGGGACAGGAGGCTCTCGGATTGATCCGGGTGCACGATTACGACTTCGTATTTACCGACCTGAAAATGCCGGCCATGTCCGGGACGGATGTGGCCAAGTCCGTCAAGCACCTGCGTCCCGATACCGATGTCGTCATCATCACCGGCTTCGCCAGCGTAGAGTCCGCGGTAGAGTGCATGAAGCACGGAGCGCTGGATTACATTGAAAAGCCATTTACCGAGGATGAGTTGAGGCTGTTCGTCAAACGGGCACTGATCAAGCGTCAGGACAGGATACAGAAAGCAGTTGAAACCGGCAGTCCACATCATGGATCCGGCGGAAGCGGATCAGGACACCGTCGCGGAATTCTCGATCCCGGGTGGCGTCCATGTCTCGGCCGGGCATTGTTGGGTCAGCCTTGCGGAGGACGGCACGGCAAGGGTCGGTCTGGATGATTTCGCCAGGAAGCTTGCTCGGCAGCGTGGACTCCATCAATTTCCCCAACGTCGGCATGACGGTAACGGCCGGGAACCCCCTGTTCCGGGTTAACCAGGGCTCCAGGAAGGCGCCGTTTCACGCTCCGCTGAGCGGCAAGGTCGTGATGATCAACGAGTCCCTGGGCAGGAACTGTGCGAAACTCGAAGAGACGCCATACGGCAAAAACTGGATCTGCCTGATCGAAGGCAACAACCTGGATGCAGAACTGCCCCGGTTAAAGATCGGAAAGTCTGCCATCACACTGTTCCAGGAGGATATAGACCGCTTCCAGGCTTTCTTCCAGAAAGCGCATGGTAACGGGGATTCCGGATCTCTCTCAATCGGGATGTTTCAGAAGCTGGACGACGCCAGTTGGGATAATGCTGCGAAAGAGTTTTTCGGGCGCTGAAGCGAAGCTGGCTGAAAATACCAGAGAAGTTGTTTACACCAGCGCGCCTCCTTGGCCGAACCGGCGTTCATCCCGGCTGCGCACGCGGCAGGTAAACAACCTGGCTGGAATTTGCATCAGGCGAGAACGCCAGAAGCGGGCAATCACCGGCAGCACGATGTACAACACCACCGAGAGGAACAGCGTGTCCCACGGAACATGAATCGAGGAAATTCCCAGCAACAGGGCAACGATCGGAGCGAAAGCAAAAACCATGATCACGTCGTTGAGGGGTCCCTGCGACAGCGTGCACACCGGGTGCCCGTCGAGTATCGAGTATATCAACCGGGATAATACTCGGCCAGGGCACGCATCACATCCCACCGGGCTATCACGCCCACCAGTCGTCCGTTATCGACCACCGGATAGCGTTGGAACCGGCCCTTGTATGAACATTTCAGCCACTGTCAGGATGCTCTTGTCCGGGCTTACGTATTCCGGATCAGGGCTCATGTGCTTTTTCACCAGACCGCCGGGTTCACCATGGTAAAAGCCCTGCAGGGCCACCTGCATGCAGTCCCGTTCGGTCAATATGCCGACCAGCCTGCCGTGCCTGTCCAGCACGGGAGCGCCTGAAATATCGGCTTTGATCAGCAATTGTGCCGCACGCAATACATCCATCTCAGGATCCAGTGTCAGAAAGTCCTTTTGCATGTAATCCTGAATCTGCATTGATCTCTTCATAGAGGATTCTCCTTCCGATTCGTCAGGGACCGGCTTGTGCCGGTCTCTTTTCGGGCAAGTCTTCACAGCGTGGCGCACCTGGCGGCTTGCTTCCACAGCCTCCGCTGAATGGCTTGCCGGAGAACAGCAGGCTGAAACTCATCACCAGGCAGCAAATGCCGACAATGATCAGTGTTCCCAGGAATACGCCCATCGCACTATTCTCCAAAATCGTCAAACAACACGTTTTCTTTTTCCACGCCCAAATCTTCCAGCAAGCGGGTGACCGCCGCGTTCATCATCGGTGGTCCGCACAGGTAGTACTCGCAGTCCTCGGGTGCAGGATGGTCTTTGAGATAATTTTCATACAGCACGGTGTGAATAAAACCGATCAGCCCGGTCCAGTTGTCTTCAGGCAAGGGGTCGGACAGCGCCAGGTGCCAGCTGAAATTTTCATGTGTTGCGGCCAGTTCATCAAATTCTTCCCGGTAGAACGCCTCGCGTAAACTGCGCGCGCCATACCAGAATGAAATTTTACGCTTGCTCTTGAGCCGCTTGAGTTGATCGAAGATATGCGAACGCATCGGCGCCATGCCGGCACCGCCGCCGATGAAAATCATCTCATTGTCAGTTTCCCTCGCCAGGAATTCGCCGTACGGCCCGGAGACCATGACCTTGTCGCCCGGTTTGAGGTTGAAGATATAAGAAGACATGACGCCCGTAGGCACCTTGCCCTGCGACTGGGGAGGCGGCGTCGCAATCCGGACGTTGAGCATGATGATGTCTTTTTCTTCCGGGTAACTCGCCATGGAGTATGCCCGCATGGTCGGTTCGGTGACTTTTGACTGCAATTTCAAAAGATCATATTGAATCCAGTCCGCCAGGTATTTTTCATCGATATCAAAATCGGAGTAGCTCAGCTCGTGAGGCGGGCACTCGATCTGGATATACCCCCCGGCTTTGAAATCGATCAATTCACCAGCGGGTAACTCGAGCACCAGTTCCTTGATGAAGGTGGCGACATTGTGGTTCGAACGGACGCTGCACTCCCACTTTTTCACGCCGAATATGTCTTCGGCAACCTGGATGTCCATGTCCTGCGTGACCACGACCTGGCAGGCCAGTCTTTCGCCCTGGGCTGCCTCCTTTTTCGAGATCAATGACGCCTCTGTCGGCAGCAGGGACCCTCCCCCGCTCTTCACCCTGACCCGGCATTGGCCACAGGTTCCGCCGCCACCACAGGCAGACGGCACAAAAATCTCCGCATCGGCCAATATTCCGAGCAGACGTCCGCCCGCATTGGCGCTTTAACGTCCCGTTCCCCGTTTACCCTGATGATGACTTCACCCTGCGGCACCAGCCGTGCCCGGACCCACAGGATCATCAGCACCAGCAACACGAGGAGCGTGGTAAAAACGATGACGCTGTATAGAATTTCCTGCATCAGGGTTCCCTAGAAACTCAGGCCGGCAATGCCCATAAAGGCGAGGGAAATCAGCCCGGTGGTAACAAACGCAATCCCGAGACCCTCCAGGCCTGCCGGAATATCGCTGTACTTCATTTTCTCCCTCAAACCCGCCAGCATCACGATCGCCAGCGCCCAGCCAACCCCGGCCCCCAGACCGTAAGCAACACTGTCGATGAAACCCGAGGTCGCGCTGCACCATGAACAGCGAGGCTCCGAGGATGGCGCAGTTGACGGTCAGCAGGGGCAGAAAAATACCGAGGGTGTTGTAGAGCGCCGGGAAGAAGCGGTTCAACACCATTTCCAGAACCTGGATCATCGCGGCAATCACGGCGATCTGGGTGAGCAAACCCAGGTAACTGAAATCCAGGTGCCCGAGGTTGGCCCAGGCCAGTGCGCCGTCACGCAGGACGAAGTTGTAAAGCAAGTTGTTGACCGGGACACTGATGGCTTCCACAACGATGACCGCTATGCCCAGGCCAATCGTCGTCTTGACCTTTTTGGACACGGCCAGGAAGGTACACATACCCGAGGAAATACGCCAGGGCAAGATTCTCAAGAAAAACCGCCCGGAAAAACATGTCGATGAAATGACTCATTAGCGTCTCTCACTATCCGGTAAGGGAGCTGGTTTGAACTCAGCCTTTTCTATCTGCTCGGGTTTCCAGCTGCGGATACCCCAGACGATGAAACCAATGATGAAGAAGGCGCTCGGCGGCAACAGCAACATGGCGTTGGGTTCATACCAGCCGCCCTCGTGGACCAGTTCGAGAATCCGATGGCCCATCAGTGAGCCGTTGCCGAACAGTTCGCGGATCACGGCCACGATGATCAGGATGATGCTGTAACCCCAACCCGTTGCCAAGGGCGTCCAGGAAACTGGTGCCTACCCCGTGCTTCATTGCACAGGCCTCCGCCCTTCCAAGCACGATGCAGTTGGTCACGATCAAGTGCAATATAAACACTCAATGTCTTGGCTGCATCGGGCAAATAGGCCGTCAGAACCTGGTCTATGACGGCGACTGCCGAGGCGATGATGGTGATTTGAACGATCAGGCGGACGCTCGACGGCAGGTGTTTCCGGATCAGGCTGATCGTCACATTCGTCATGACCAGAACGGATCGTCAGGGAAACGCTCATGATCAGTGATGAAGTCAGGGAATTGGTGATGGCCAGGGCAGAACAAATACCCAGGACATGCAGGGTGACCGGGTTCTCCTTTAAAAGCGGTTTGAGGAATGTGTCTTTCGAAGTCACGTAGCTACTCCTACGCCTGTTCGCGCAAGTAATCCAGAAAACCACGATAGCCATGCGGACCGAACCAGTAATGCATCATGCTGGTCACCGCGTCCGCCGTCACCGTGGCGCCGGTCAGCGCATCCACTTCGTACAACCATGTTGACGAACCTGGCTCCACTTTTCCATGGTTGACTGCGAAGCGCAGTTCACCCACTTCATCGTAAATCCGGCGCCCTTCCCACTGTGCCTGCCACTCCGGACGCAGGATCTGATCCCCGAGTCCCGGGGTTTCGTTCTGTTCGTAAAACGTGACGGCAGCGATCGTATTGAGATCAGACTCCAGCGCGATATAGCCGTAAATCGTCGACCACATCCCGGCACCGTGGACCGGCAGGATGAGCCTGTCCAGTTCACCATCCCGCGAGCACGATGTAGACCGTCGCATAACGACTGCGCCGACCGAGACTGGCCAGATCCTGATCGGCGGGTATGTCGACACCAAGCTCAGGATTATTCGCCGCGCGGCGCTGGATCAAAAGACAAGGGGTCGAGTTCGTCGTTGAACACCGAAGCCTGGTCGATATCCACGATCCGCACATCCATGCCGCGATACAGTTCGAGCATTTCCTCATCGCTCGGGGTCAGCCCTCTTCCACCAGGCCGGTCAATTTCATGATGTTCCGGCTTCGATCCAGCATCTGGTTGTTGAGCTGGATCGGACGCAGGATGACGACGGCCGCAGACACCAGCGAGGAACAAACCAGGGCGGTCAACAGGATGACCAGGAAGGCTTTTAACGGCGAGTCGTTATTCAATTGAGACCACCCTGCAGCCTGAGTCTGCGCCGGCGGATATTCCTTTCAATCACGACATAATCGATCAGGGGCGAAAACATGCTGGCCAGCAGAATGGCGAACATGACACCTTCGTAATAGGTCGGATTACCCACCCTGATCAGGACCGTCAGCGCGCCGACGAACAAGCCGAAGCCCCAGCGCCCCGGATCGGTCATCGGGCAGGTAACCGGGTCGGTGGCAATGAACACCACGCCGAAGACGAACCCACCCAGTACAAAGTGCCAGTACCAGGGCATCGAAAAAAGCTCATGGTCCGGGGCAATGGCGTTGCAGATCAGCACCATGCCCAGCATGCCGATGAAGGCGCCCAGCATGATTCGCCAGGAGGCCATGCCGGTCCAGACCAGGAACCATCCACCGAACAATCGCCGCCAGCGGCGAAGCCAGTCCGAATGAACCGGGTTGGTTGCCCAGAAATATTTGCCAGAAGTCGTAACCCACCGACGGTGATAACCCCGACCCCGCCCTCGTCGATCACCAACTCAAGCACGGTCGGCTGGTCATACCCGGCAACCGGCACCCAGACCCCTGGCGCGTACATCATGCTCGGGATAGGAAAACACCAGGAAAGCCACACCAAGCAGGGCAGGGCTCACGAGGTAGCGCCCGGAACCTCCATAGATCAGCTTGCCCACGACAATACCGAATGACATACCCAATACGACCTGGTACATCGGAACCGTCGCCGGCAGCAACAGGCAAAACAGCCAGGTGATCGCCAGCAATCCTTCATCAACCCGCTTACGCCGCACGGTGGCGAACAGGGCCTCCCAGAACGTTCCGGTTAAAAGCGCCGTGAAGAACACGGGGAAAAAATACAGCATTCCGTGGATCTGCACTGCCCAGCGACACTATGGGGATCAAAACCGATACCAGACTGGCTCAGCAACCAGGCGCGCCAACCGGGAACGGACTCCAGCTGAAATTCAGCGATGGCGATGTTGGTCTGGTGGCCGAGGCTCCACATACCGACCAGCCAGGCCGGAATACTGGCAAAAACAAAAGTGTTCCAGAGCCGCTGCACGTTATTGGCGTCACGAATATGCGGCGCCATCCGCGTCACGGTGCGGGATGACCATAAAAACCGGTCAACCAGGGTAAGGACTGATTTGACGAAGAGTTCCATCATCCTTCTCTTTGAATCTGGTTGAGGTTCAGTCGAAGGAACAGGCCGTAGTCAATCTTCGCCGGGCAGACAAAAGCGCACAACGAAAGGTCTTCTTCGTCCAGTTCGAGGCAGCCCAGGGCCTGCGCCTGATCCGTGTCGGTAACCAGCAGGGCGCGAAACAGCGGGGAAGGCAGGATATCCAGCGGCATGATTTTTTCCCAGGCCCGCATCGGCACCATGCCGGTAAACCGCCCATTCTGTGATGTCGGCAGCGCGAACTTGAACCGGTGCCCGGTCTTTCGCTTGAAGGTTCTCGCGGCGCTGTAGCGATGGGGCAGAATATCCGTCCAGCCCATGAAGCGCCTGCTGCCACCTTCTTCGATCACCGAAACCTGGTCGTGGTAGCGGCCAAGGTAGGCAAAGTCCTTGCTGGCTGTTCTGCCACCCAGCACTGAACCTGAAATCACCCGGCAGGATTCAGGCTCAGGAATCTCTGCCTGCATCAGATCCCGGATTGAAGCACCAAGCCGGGTCGCCACCAGCCTCGGTTTGCCGACCGAGGCGCCGCTTAAAGCGATAATCCGTCTGGTAATTAATGACGCCGGCCCTGAACAACTTGCCGATCGCAATGACGTCCTGGTAACCAATATGCCAGACCACCCGCTCCAGGCTGACAGGGTAGAGGTAATGAATGTGCGTACCCGGCAATCCGGCCGGATGTGGGCCGGAAAACTGCACGACACGCAGACCGTCGATGTCCGGAACGGGGATGTCCCACTCCGGTGACGTGCACAAATTTACGGTCCCGCGGGTCAGTCTGGACAGGACGTGCAAACCGGCCGCAAATGCCTCAGTCCCGGCGCGGATGGCAACCATCGGATCCGCTGCCAGTGGCCGGGTATCGATGGCGGTGACAAAAATGGCCCGGGGCGTACTTGCGGAATGCGGGACCTGGCTGAATGGCCGCGTCCGGAACGCAGTCCACAAACCGGATTGCAGCAAGCGCTCTACGATTTCATCACGCAGCAGAGCGATAAATCTGCTCTTCGCTCAAGGCTTCAAAAGCGGTCTCTTCAATTCCATGAATCCTCCAGTTCGACCACCACGCTTTGCAGCACCCGCCTGGCACCCCGGTTGATCGCAACCACCGTGCCCCTGCCTGGAGCGCAGTATTGAACAGCCGGATCACGTTTATCGATAAACAGCGCCTGCAGAGGGCCAACCTTGTCACCCGGGCTCACCTGGAGCCTGGGCTTCAGACCGGCGTAATCGAGACCGCACAGTGCGACCTGCGTGACCGGCGCTGCCGGATAAACCGGATTGCTCCGGCTCACCGGCAAGCGGGATGTCCAGGCCACGGCTTATCTGAATCCGCATGGCCGTATTGCTATTCGTCTAATGCCGCGTGCCGTGCCTTCCTGTCAAAAGCTTCATGCACGTTGTGACAGGTTCCGCAGGACAAGGAATCAAATTCAATATTGCTTTTCTCGAAATGCTCGTGCTTTTCCAGATCCTTGCGATGACAGCGGTTACACGTTGCGACCTGCTGGTCTGCATCCTGCATCGGGTCAATTTCGACATGAACGGTATGACAGGTCGAGCAGTTGATGTTCTTGCGGTTGTGTGAGCTGCTGTACCACTCGATCACCGACCGGCCGCCCTTTTCTTCCTGGTGACAGGCAAGACAGGCCTCGATCTGTGTGTCCCGGGGTGAAAAATTGGAACCACGGCCAAAGTCGATCATTTTCGGAAAACCCGCACCGCCATGCGCCCGCGAAACATGAATGCTGCCGGGGCCATGGCAGGCTTCACAACCCTGTGTTGCGAGCGGTGTGAACATGTTTTCCATGTTGCCATGGGCGCTGTTTTTTACCGCACGCATCCGGTCACCGGAGTGGCAGTGCAGGCAGGCTTCGGCTCCGCCGCGAGTGAAAACCTGTTCCCGGTTGGCGGGGTTGGTTTGATCAGGCTCCTGTGCGATTGCCACTCCCGGAATGACCCAGAACAGCAAAAGAAACAACGTGAAATACTTCATCGGACCATAGCTCCCCGATCGTTCTTTTTTCCCTTGAATTGTAAAGAAAAAACGTCAGGAAACACCTGCTCTGGGTCAACCAGCGACCCTATTTTGACCGGCGTCAGGGAAGGTTTTTGTACGAATCCAGCAGGCTTTGAACACGCCGTTTCACTTCATCCCGCGTGGCGCGGAATTCAGCCATGATTTCCGGTTCGCTGCCCCTGGCTTTTGCCGGATCGGTCAAGGGCCAGTGCGCCTTTCTGACCCCCGGCGGCAGGACCGGGCACAGCTCATCGGCGTGGCCGCAAACGGTCACGACGACGTCAGCCTTTTTCAGCATCCCGTCGCTGACGATTGTCGATTCCTGTCCGGATATGTCGACGCCGGCCTCGCGCATGACCTCGATCGCGCGGGGGTTCTTGCCATGCGCCTCGATCCCCGCTGATGCGACGCTGAATTTATTGCCGCCGAGCGTCCGGGTCCAGCCCTCGGCCATCTGGGAACGGCATGAATTACCGGTGCAAAGATAGAGAATGTTCAGGGCCATTTTGAATTTGTCCGGTTGAAGGTGATTGCTGTCATAGCTTATCAGGCAGATATGACAATTCCACCCTGGTTGAAGTCAGGAACCGCAAAAAACGAACTGCCGGGCCAAAAATTTGTTGACTTCAAAAATACCCTATGTATTAATCGGGGCCATGTATTCACGCGCTATTGACAGGGCCGAAGCGGCACACCGGACTGAAGGTGGTCTGTCATTGCGCATTCTGAACCTGTCCCTGGGCCTGCTGCTGGGTTCCGGCATTGCGCTCCTTCTTCTTGTTAGCGGAGCGGGTTCAGGCTAGAGGTCAAGACCAAACAGCCAAGGAAACCCGCAACGAGAATTGCGGGTTTTTTTTTATCAGGATGACGACTGGGAAAATTTATCATGCGAAGCGACCAAATCAAGAAAGGACCGGACCGGGCACCTGCACGAGCCATGCTGCGGGCGACCGGCCTGAACGATCAACAAATCAACCAGCCGATGATCGCGGTCGTGAACACCTGGTCGGACGTCACACCCTGCAATATCCACCTGCGCGACCTGGCTGAGCACGTGAAGGCCGGAATCCGTGCCGCGGGCGGTACGCCGGTCGAATTCGGCAGCATCGTCGTGACGGACGGCATCTCGATGGGGTCGGAAGGCATGAAATGCTCCCTGATGTCCCGCGAGCTGGTGGCCGACTCCATTGAACTGGTCACCCGCGGCCATTGCCTGGATGGCGTGGTCGTGCTGGTTGGCTGCGACAAGACCATACCGGCTGGCGCCATGGCCCTGGCGCGGCTCGATATTCCAGGCCTGGTGATCTACGGCGGTTCCATCATGCCGGGCACCCACAAGGGTATTCCGATCACCATCCAGGACGTGTTTGAAGCCGTGGGCGCGCACGCGGCCGGCAAGATCGACGAGGCCGAACTGATCGAAGTCGAAAAAGACGCCTGTCCGGGCGCCGGCGCCTGCGGAGGGCAGTTCACAGCCAATACCATGGCCCTGGCATTGACGACGCTGGGCTTGTCGCCGATGGGCGTCAATGACATCCCGGCAGTGCATCCGGATAAGGCCAAAGCCGTTTTTGACTGCGGCACGCGCGTCGTGGAGATGGTCCGGGAAGGCTTGAGCGCTCGCGACATGATTTCCATCGAATCCCTGAGAAATGCCGCCACCGTGACCACCGCGACCGCGGGCTCGACCAATTCCGTTCTGCACCTGCTGGCCATCGCCCGTGAAGCCGGTGTGAACTTCGATATCGACGAATTTGATGAAATTTCGCGGCGTACCCCGATCATCGGCGATCTGAAACCGGCCGGCCGGTTCATGGCGCCCGACATGTTCGAAGCCGGCGGCACGCCGCTGGTGATCCAGAAGCTGCAGCAGGCTGGCCTGGTCAGCGATACGCCGACCGTTACCGGAAAGAGCCTGTTCGAAGAATGCGCCGTCATCCATGAAAAACCCGGACAGAAGGTGATTCTCGATTTCGACCAGGCGCTCGCCGCCCGCGGTGGTTTTGGCATCCTGTATGGCAACCTGGCGCCCGAGGGTTGTGTCGCCAAGCTCGCCGGGCACGGCGAATTTTCATTCACCGGTCCGGCCCGCGTATTCGAAAATGAGGAGGCCAGCTTCAAAGCAGTCCAGAATCGCGAAATCCATTCCGGCGACGTTATCGTGATCCGCAATGAAGGCCCCAGCGGTGGCCCCGGCATGCGGGAAATGCTGGCTGTGACCGCGGCGCTGGCAGGCCAGGGTCTGGATGACTCGGTTGCCCTGATGACCGATGGCCGTTTCAGTGGCGCCAGTTTCGGCTTCGTGGTCGGACACATCGCGCCGGAGGCGGCGCACGGCGGCCCGATCGGGCTGCTGCGCGATGGCGATATGATCACCATCGATGTCGACCGGCGGGTGCTGGAGACCGATGCCGACCTCGAATCCCGCCGTTCAGGCTGGCGACCGAGAAAACCGGCCTACGCTTCCGGCGCGCTGGCGAAATATGCGTACCTGGTGTCATCCGCCTCCAAAGGCGCCGTCACCTCTTTTCCCGACTTGAGCCCGCAAGCGGCAAGCGACAAGTAAACAGGACTTATTTCAAAGGAGAGCCGGCCATGGCTGACTACGTACACATTTTCGATACGACATTGCGCGACGGGGAACAATCCCCCGGCTGTTCCATGAACGTTGCGGAGAAGCTCCAGGTCGCCAGGATCCTCGACGAATTACGTGTAGACGTGATCGAAGCCGGCTTCCCTGCCGCCAGTGACGGCGATTTCGAGTCGGTGAAGTCGGTAGGCGCTCTTGGCCTTGATGCGACCATCTGCGGATTGTCCCGAACCCGCCACGGGGATATCGAAGCGGTTGCGCGATCCCTGGATACCGCGAAGAAAAAACGGCTGCACGTGTTCATCGCGACCAGCCCGATTCACCGCGAATTCAAGCTGAAGATGAGCAAGCAGCAAATCATCGACGAGATGACCGCCGCGGTGGCCTTCGGCCAGAAGTGGTTCGATGACATCGAGATTACCGCGGAAGACGCCGGCCGCACGGAAATCGACTACCTGGTGGAATACTTCCAGGCCGCGGTGGATGCCGGTGCGACCGTATTGAATGTTCCGGATACCGTTGGCTATGTGACACCCGGTGAGAGTCGCATACTTTACCAGCACCTGCGCGACAACCTGCGAAACGCCGGGGACGTTGTCCTGAGCTGTCATAACCACAATGATCTCGGGCTGGCCGTGGCCAACAGCCTGGGGGCGATCGAAGGCGGCGCCCGCCAGGTCGAATGCACCATCAACGGGATCGGCGAGCGCGCCGGTAACTGTTCACTGGAGGAAGTCGTGATGGCCTTGCGCACGCGGCACGACCGCTACCAGGTGGAAACCGGCATCGATACGACCAAGCTCTATCCCGCCAGCCGCGTGGTCACGGCTGTCACCGGTTCACGCGTGCAACCCAACAAAGCGATTGTCGGGCGCAACGCGTTTGCGCATGAAGCCGGCATCCACCAGGACGGCGTATTGAAACACGCGGAAACCTACGAAATCATGAAGCCGGAATCAGTGGGCGTCCCCGAGAACAGCCTGGTTCTGGGCAAGCACAGCGGCCGTCACGCCTTCAGTGACCGCTTGAAAACGCTGGGTTTCTCCGTCAGCAAGGAACAGCTCGAAGAGCTTTTCGTCAAGTTCAAATCATTGGCGGACCGCAAGAAAAGCGTCTACGACGAAGACATCGAAGCCCTGGTGCTGGGGACGGAGCAAAGCGGCCCATGGCACCTGGACGCCATTTCCATCCACACCGAGGTCGACGACGCAGAGTACTCCGCCGAAGCCAGCCTGAAGCTGCGGTTCGACGGCCAGGCGCCGCGCATCCACACGGGCCGCGGAGACGGGCCGGTAAACGCCATCGTGAACGCCATCAGGACCATCCTGGATGAAGAGCTGAGCATGGAAGAATTCCAGGTTAACGCCGTTTCCAGCGGCAGCGATGCCCAGGGACGGGCGACGGTCCGCGCCACCATTGGCGCCTGCCGCTACCAGGGCACCGGGATTTCCACCGATATCGTGGAAGCCTCGGCCCAGGCCATGGTCAACATCATGAACCGGCACCACCAGCACCAGGGCAAGGCGATCTCGGCATCCCGGATCGCGGCTGCTGTCTGACCCAAACCAGGAGAACATCGAATGTCAGAAACCCTGCAGCCCGCATCGACGCTTTTTGAAAAGATCTGGCAGCGCCACCTGGTCAGCAAAGAAACCGCGGAAACACCGGCCATCCTGTATATCGATCTCCAGTTGCTGCACGAAGTGACCTCACCCCAGGCCTTTGACGAGTTGAAACGCCGGGGGCTGAAGGTGCGCCGGCCGGATCGCTGCCTGGCCACCATTGATCACTCGACCCCGACAACGCCTCCGGATGCGAACGGCGTGCGTCACTACCATACGCCCGAGGGCAAGGCACAGGTCGATATCCTGCACACGAATTGCGCGGAGCAAGGCATTTTCCTGCACGGCTGGGACAGCCCGAACCGGGGTATCGTCCACGTGATGGGCCCTGAAATGGGTGCAACCCAGCCCGGCATGACGATTGTGTGCGGCGACAGCCACACGGCCACGCACGGCGCTTTTGGCGCGCTGGCTTTCGGCATCGGCACGACCGAGGTGGGCCACGTGCTGGCCACCCAGTGCCTGCTGCAAAACAAGCCGAAAACGCTGGGCATACGCATTGAAGGGAACCTGAAAAAAGGTGTCTCGGCCAAAGACGTCATCCTCCATGTCATCGGCACCATCGGCGTCGACGGCGGCACCGGTTCGGTGATCGAATATTTCGGCTCAACGGTTCAGGCCATGAACATGGAAAGCCGGATGACGATGTGCAACATGTCCATTGAATGCGGAGCGCGGGCCGGAATGGTGGCGCCTGATGAAACGACCTTTGAATACCTCAAGGGACGGCAAATGGCGCCGACCGGCGAGCAATGGGAAGCTGCAGTCGCTGACTGGAAGACGCTGAAAACCGATCAGGGCGCTGCATACGATCGCCTGGTTGAAATTGACGCATCGAAAATTGAACCCAGCATTACATGGGGGATCAATCCCGGCATGGTCATCGCCATCAACGGCACCATCCCCATGGCAGACAGCAGCGCCAACCGGGAGGCTCTTGATTACATGCAACTGGAGGGCGGCGCGGCGCTTGCCGGTGAGCCGGTGAACGTTGTTTTTATCGGCAGTTGCACCAATTCCCGCATTACGGATTTACGTGAAGCGGCATCATTGATGAAAGACCGAAAAATAGCCCCGGGCACTCGTGTCCTGGTTGTGCCGGGATCGGAAGCGACCCGGCGAGAGGCTGAAGCAGAGGGCCTGGACCGGATATTCATCGAGGCCGGCGCCGAGTGGCGCGAACCGGGCTGCTCCATGTGCCTGGCGATGAACGGCGATTCCGCCAGCCCGGGCGACCTCGTGGTCAGCACCAGCAACCGGAATTTCAAAGGCCGCCAGGGCCGCGGCGTGCGCACCATCCTGGCCAGCCCGTTGACCGCCGCAGCCAGCGCGATTACCGGCAGGGTCACCAATCCCTGCGAATTAATGGAGTACAGAGGCATGAGCCATTCAGGCATTTTCGATTCCATCACGTTCAACCTGCCGGTGGACCACATCGACACCGACCAGATCATTCCCGCTCATTTTCTGACCACGACGGAGCGCGAAGGCCTGGGTCAATTCTGTTTTCACAGTTGGCGATTCAACGAAGCCGGCGACGAACTTCCCGATCATCCCTTGCGGGGACACGACGCCGAAAAACACCTGGTGCTGGTCGCAGGCTGCAACTTCGGTTGCGGGTCATCCCGGGAACATGCTCCCTGGGCACTGCTGGATTTCGGTTTCAGGGCTATCATCAGCAGCCAGTTCGCGGACATTTTCCACAGCAACTCGCTGAAGAATGGCCTGCTTCCGGTGACGGTCGAAGCACATGTCATCGAATTTTTGCATGCCAACCCGGACCACCCGGTACGGATTGACGTTTTAAACAGCACGCTGATCGTACATGGCTACGGAGAGTTCAACTTTCCAATCGATCCATTCTCAGCCTATTGCCTGGCCCGGGGGATCGACCAGCTCGAATTCCTGCTGGAAAACGAGCAGGAAATCAACGTCTACGAACAAAAGCAGATGTAGGAGCGACCCATGGTCGCGACATCGCGGCCATGGGCCGCTCCTACTTCCGGTTCCAGGCGGACAAATACAGTTCAGCCGTGGCAAGATCCTGCATGGCGTGGCCCTGGAGTTCCGCAGTGTATTCAATGATGTCGCTGGTTCTCAACGCAACCCGCCAGGGTTCAAAGCCCAGGGCCGCGTAATTCCTGTTCAAATTCGCCGACCCGGATCGGGTTCAGTTCCGTGTACCACTGCCAGTATTCTTCGGGAGTCGCCACGTGGCCTGCACGGTCCATCCGTTCCGGCCGGGCTTTCAGCACAGCTTCTTTCAACTCGGCTTCCGGCAGCTTCAGGTGCACGAAAGGGTCCTCGAAAAACTCACCCAGGTGATTACCCAGGGCGCCGAAGTAGAGCCCGGGATGCACGAAAAACAGGCCGCCCGGTTTCAGCACGCGACGAATTTCCTGTAAGGCCTGTCCATAGCCCCCGGCAATATGTTCCAGCGAGCCCCAGGACACCACCACGTCGAAATAGTCATCAGGATAAGGGATATCGTTGGCGTCTTCGTCCCTGAACTTTAGCCGGCTGTCATCCAGCACATCAGGCGGCAGGTGATTGGCTGAAAGGACGTCCGGCAGGCGCTCGTAACCCTTGAAGGGGTCAATGCCTACCAACTCCTGGGGTTGCAGGCGCAGGAAAATCCCGAGATCGATGATGCCGTCGCCACAACCGACATCCAGGATCCGTCCTTTCAGCATCGGGTGCCCTTTTAACAGGTAATCGGTGACCACCAGTGCGGCGTGATCGAAATGCCGGAAAAACCAGTCCTCGTGGCCGCGGTTCCAGCCGAGTTCTTCGATAGCGAAAGTTCCGGGGGCGGACTGCAAAGACCAGGCTGGCTGGCTCAGCCCGGCGGCCTGGTGGCGCGACGGGTTGGAAAACATAAATCCGCTTTCATTCAGCGCCTGGCGCTGGCCTCCAACAACTGCAAACACAATCAACCTCAGGCGATACTCTCCTGCCGGCAGGTTGAGGTCGTGCAGATGGCACTGCAGATGGTATTCACCCCTGGGAAGCCACGCGACCGGGTATGCAGCCGCGCTGAAATCACGTGCATAGAGCACATCGTCGCCCTGCTGCGGTAACAGCTGGATCTGAATATCCGGCTGGAACAATACGGCGGACTTCTGCGCCAGCGTGGCGCTGACCCGCGGAGTGCCCCCCAGTGACAGTTCGAGTTGTTGGATGTGCATCAAATACCCGGCCCGGTGATAACCCTGCAATGATAACTGGGGAACCCCCGATTAACTATCCTCGCGGGGTTGCACAGTCCGTCAGGGGTTCCCGGGTCCTTCGGTTGACATCATCAGGGTGCTATGGTCGAATGATTGAAAAGCATAAAAGCCCGCGCCCGTCATGGTGCGGGTTTTTTGTTTGAGAACTCCTGATGTGGAATGAGAATCGGTAAAAAACGAATGAACCAAAATTCAATCAATGCGCCCGCCAGGGCTTTTCGCGTCGTCGGCCTGCCCGGAGACGGAATTGGCCCCGAGGTGTACACATCTGCCTGCCGGGTACTCGATGTTTTGAAGCAGCGGTTCGGACTGGAAATCCAGTTGGATGAACAACTGATCGGCGGAGTCGCCGTAGACGCGACCGGCGACCCTCTGCCCCCGGCGACCATCGAAGCCTGCCGTGGCGCGGACGCCGCTTTGCTCGGTGCAGTGGGCGGACCGAAATGGGACGCCCATCCGGCGGACCAGCGCCCTGAAAAAGGCCTGCTGAGAATCCGGGCCGAATTCAACCTGTTCTGCAACCTGCGGCCGATCGTGACCCACCCGGCGCTGCATTCTTTTTCGCCGATCCGGCCGGAACGCCTGGAAGATGTTGACCTGATGATTGTCAGGGAGCTGACCGGCGGCAGCTACTTCGGCAGGAAATGGCGCAATGACGACGAGGCCGAGGATGTTTGCCGTTACACCCGCCCGGAAGTGGAACGCGTCACCCGCGCCGCCGGGCGGATCGCCCAACAACGTGACAAACGCATTACGCTGGTCGACAAGGCCAACGTTCTGGAGACGTCCCGCTTGTGGCGGGCCGTGGCCGGCCGGGTAATCGAGGAAGAATTCCCCGACGTGCGCATGGACACCATGTACGTCGACGCCGCCGCGATGCATTTGCTGACCCGGCCGGCCCAGTTTGACGTGCTGCTGACCGAAAACCTGTTCGGAGACATCCTCTCGGACGAGGCGTCAATGCTCTGCGGCTCACTCGGCCTGCTTCCTTCCGCATCCCTGAACGATGAACGTTTCGGCCTGTATGAACCGGTTCACGGCTCGGCCCCGGACATCGCCGGCCAGGGCAAGGCCAATCCGTACGCCATGCTGCTGTCCGTGGCGTTGATGCTCAGGCATTCCCTCGGCTGCAACCCGGAAGCGGAAGCCCTGGAAAAGTGCATCTTTAGCTGCTGGAATGACGGTATCCTGACCACCGATCTGCGTCCCGATGGCTTCACCACCAGCGAAGTCACAGATGCCGTTTGCCAACGGCTTGCCGGTGACCACGTGACATGACTGACTCCACCCGCTCACTGTTCGACGAGTACATACCCCGGATCATGCAGTGTCGCCTCGACGACCTGGTACTGGAGACACCGGTCCAGGACATGCCGGCGCTGTCTGAACGGCTGGGTGTCAGGGTCCTGGTCAAGCGGGAGGATCTGCAGCCGGTCTTTTCATTCAAGATCAGGGGCGCCTACGCCAAGCTCCAGACCCTGACGGCGGAACAAAAAAGCTGCGGTATCATTTGCGCATCGGCCGGCAATCACGCGCAGGGCGTTGCCATGGCCGCCAGGCACCTCGGCATCGATACACTGGTCGTGATGCCGGCGATCACTCCGGAAATCAAGGTCAACGCCGTGCAGAAACTCGGCGCCGCCGTGGTCATCCACGGGGACGATTTCGACAGCGCCTGCGAGCGGGCGCTGGAACTGGCGGAGGAAAGCGGCCGCATTTTTATCCACCCCTACGACGATCCCGATGTGATCATAGGCCAGGCCACGACAGCCCTCGAATTTTTCCGGCAGAACCCGGTTCCTGTTGACTACCTGTTTGTCTGCATCGGTGGCGGCGGCCTCGCTTCCGGCATGGCGCTGGTCAGCAAGTACCTGCACCCCGGCATCAAGCTGATCGGGGTGGAGGCGGCAGAGTCCGCTTCCATGAAGGCGGCTTTCGAGGCGGGAGGGCCGGTGACCCTCCAGAAAGTGGGCCACTTTGCCGAAGGCGTCGCTGTCAGGCGGTGCGGTGACCTGACTTACCACATCTGCTCAAAGTTGCTCGATGAGATCATCACGGTCGACAACGACGAGATCTGTGCCGCGGTCCAGGACGTTTTCGAGGATACACGGGCCATAGCGGAGCCCGCCGGAGTGCTGGCAATCGCCGGCCTGAAACGTTTTTTCCTTGACCGGCCCGGGTGTGAGGGCAATGCCGCAGCCATTCTGTCCGGCGCCAACGTCAATTTCGCACGATTGCGGCATATCGCGGAACGCGCCGCCGTTGGCGAGGAGCAGGAAGCACTGCTCGGCGTTACCATCCCGGAACGTCCCGGCAGTTTTCTGGATTTCTGTGAAACGGTCGGCGCCCGGGGCATCACTGAATTCAACTATCGCTACGCCGACAGCCCGGATGCACATATCTTCGTCGGTATCGCGCTCAGGAACGGCGTCGCCGAAAAACGTGAAATCATCGCCCAACTGCGGGAACATGGTTTTCCGGTGACTGATTTATCGGAAAATGACATGGCCACGGCTCCACATCCGCCACATGGTTGGCGGCCGGGCCCGCGTGGAGCATGAGCAAATTCTCCGTTTCCAGTTCCCGGAACGTTCCGGGGCCCTGCTGCAGTTTCTGCGCGGCATGCAGAGTGACTGGAATATCAGCCTTTTCCATTACCGGAATTACGGCTCGGAATACGGCCGGGTGCTGATGGGTATCCAGGTGCCTGAAGAAGACGCAGAGCTTTTCTCAGCTTTCCTGCGGGATACCGGGTACCTCTTTACCGTCGAAGCTGACAATCCCGCCTACGATATGTTCCTGGGACCTGGCTGAGGGTTATTTCAAAACAATGTTTACCGTTTGCCTGAAATGCACTGCCTGCGGCGCCGAATACCCGGCGGATACCCTGATGAACCTGTGTCCCCAGGACCAGCGGCCGGTTGAAATCATTATCGACCTTGAACGGCTTGTCACGGAGCAACCCGGCGTTTCGTGGTATCACCCGGAGCGCAAGGATATGTGGCGGTTTGGTGGCTTGCTGCCGCTGGATATCAATAATCCCGATGACCGCCCGCATATCGTGACGCTTGGCGAAGGCCATACGCCGGTTTTGCCTTTCAACGACCACGCGCTGGCACGTAAGGCCGGGTTTTCGCTGGGTGTCAAGGACGAAGGTAAAGCCCACCCCGGTTTCGGCGCCAACCCGACGCAGAGCTTCAAAGACCGCGGTATGGCCATGTCCATCTCGATGGCGCATTGGCATGGCCTGAAAAAACTTGCTGTCCCCACCCAGGGAAATGCCGGTGATTCCCTGTGCGAATACGCGGATGCGGCAGGAATGAGTGCCGTCATAGCCATGCCCGATGACACGCCGTTACCGATCATGGGTCGCGTCGCCACGTTGGCGCATCGCTCCAGCCGGTTCCACCTGGAAACGGTGACCGGTACGATCCGGGAAGCCGGCATCCTGCTCAAAACCGACTGGATTCCCAAGGGCTGGTTCAGCGTGGCCACTTTCCAGGAGCCCGGATGGCGCATCGAGGGTAAGAAGACCCTGGGACTGGAACTGGCGGAACCGGAATCGCCCGGCGGTTCCTGGTCACTGCCCGATGTGGTGATTTATCCCACCGGGGGAGGCACCGGTGTACTCGGCATGTGGAAAGCGTTTTCGGAACTTGAGCAGCTGGGCCTGATCGGACCGGAGCGTCCCAAGATGATTTGCGTGCAATCGGAGGCCACCGACCCGCTGGTTCGCGCTTTCAATCAAGGTCTTGAAGACACCGTTGCAGCCGAAGCCGGTTCAACGCTTGCCTACGGGCTGAACGTACCTGGCGGTGTGGGCCACATGCAAGTGCTGCGCATCATCCGTTCAAGCGGTGGAATGGCCATTGCCGTCACTGAAGCGGACCTCCGCCGCACGTTGTCGGAAGTCTGGAATGATAAGCACTGGTGGCTTTGCCCCGAAGGTGCTGCCTGTATTGCCGCCATTCCACAGTTGCTCGACAGTGGAATGATTGAGCGGGGCAACCGGGTGGTCGTGTTCAATACCGGATCGCTGGAAAAATACCTGCCTGATCTCAGGCACCTGCTTTAGCGCCCGCAAAAATCCCCCGAAGCGGGCCAGAAAATACCCCTGCTTGCCGAATCGTCCCGGCAGGCCTGGTGTAGCAAAAACACCACACTCAAACGATGCCGTAAGCTGATCATTCGGGCCTGTCCGCATAGTAAAGACAACAACACCATGAAAAACGAGGCCTTAGCCCCGGTTGGGAAATTGCAACCGAAGCAACCGTCTGGAGTTCGAAAATGATGTCCGTTGCATATTAACAACACACGCAGAAAACCTGTAACGTATTGATACTAAAGCTTTGTTTTAGTTATTTTTTCTGATAACATTTCCTCCCGCGTTGAAAAAGCGAGGCTGGATTCTGTCCCGATGCAAAGAATGATAAAAACATTGATGATAACCCTGCTGACGGCGGCTTCGGCCACGCTGTCTGCAGCGCCCGTGGGTTATAGCATCAACTCGGACAGTACGACCTCCGAGCCGGACAGTCTTTACACGATTGATCTGTCCACCGGGAACGTCATCAAGAACATTGGAATCGTGCAAACCGGCGCTCTCGTGGACGGGACGGCGCCTGGATGTCGAAGGCCTGGCCTTCGCCCCCGACGGGACGCTTTACGGAATCGATGACGAGTCGCTGAAGCTGTTTCGGATCAACCCCGCCACTGCCCTGGTTGATCCGAATCGCGATTACCAAATCATCGGCAACGTGCTGACTCCACAAAACAACGACTTCGGCATGACGTTCGCCTGCGACGGAACCCTTTATGTCGACGTCGGTCAGCCAAGCAGTTCATTATACAGGATCTCCCTCACCGGCAACCAACACGGCCGCTGCCACGCTGGTCGGGAATCTGGGTGGCGGGATCAAAGTTGGCGCTCTGGCGGCATTGGCAGCAACCCGACGAGGCTCTACGGACTTGAGCAACGGTGCGCTGGGTGTAAATGCTGGTGCGCCGCCCCATCTCTACGAAATCAATCCGACCACCGGCGCTGGCCACCGACCTGGGACCGCTTGGCGGCAGCTTATCGACAAAGCCTTTACAGAGGCCGGGTTGGGTTTCGACGATGCTAGTCGGCTTTGGGCGATTACCGACAGAAGCCCCAACCCGACAAGTCAAGCCAGGTCATGCAGATCAACCTTGGCGCCAGCCGCGACAGCGGAGAAGGTCACACCATGACGGAACAGGGATTTGAAAGCCTGGCGATAGCACGCACCCGGCGGATGTGCACCCCGCAATACCCGATGACTTCGCCACGTTCGTTGTGCAAAAACAGTTCGCTGACGGCAACAACATCACGCCGGTCACATTCAACTTCCAGTGCACCGACGGTACAGTACTCAACTCAAGTAAGACCATCTTTCCCGTAGACGATGGATTCGGGCCCTACCAGGTCTCTTTCAACGTCGGAAATTTACCCGACGGAGCAGCGGTGGAATGTGATATCACTGAAGTACGCCGATTCCGGGATACACGCCGGAATACGAATGCGAGTCCGAAACCGATTGTTCCACGAATGACGCGGCGGATCCCTATTCATTCCAGGCGGTCAGCACCGGACAGATCGGGGCCTGTGCCGGTTCTGCAACCAGGTCGATCCGGTAGAGATCACTGTCACCTAGGAATGGTTGTACAGAAGATCAGAAATTGCCGTGGTCGACGAAGCAGAAATCAACCTTTACTGCTCCAATGTTGCCGATGGTGATGGTGAACTCGACCGGAAATGTCATGCGCTGGAGGTGGGATTTCACTGGTAGCCCCGCCAGCCGAGTGGCCGTCTTTATCCTGACTTTGATGGCGGCACCCGGTGCTGGACCGAAGAGCGGTTGAACACCAGCGCCATCGAATCAGAAAGCACCTGCTCAGCACCCGTATCACCATAGCCGGGGTGACAGCAAGCGCAGTTGCACCGTTACAAACACCGTGTTCTTCGAAGGCATTCCCACGCTCAATCCGTTTGGCCTGGCATTGATATCGGCATTAATGCTGCTGACGGGGCTGGTTTCAGTCAGACGGATTGCTTGATCATCAGCATCCGGTTTGCGTTAAACTTCCCATAACCTGAATCACGGAGCACAACATGGGTATCGGTGGAATAAGCATGTGGCAGCTATTGATCCTGCTGCTTATCGTCGTACTGGTCTTCGGCACCAAGCGTTTGCGCAACATGGGCGGTGACCTTGGCGCAGCGGTCAAAGGTTTCCGCAAGGGCATGGAAGACCCCGGGAACGAAGCGCAAGAAAAACTGGAACCTGACCAGATACCATCGGAAAAACGCAGCAATGCGGCCTCCGAAGAATCAGCCAAAAACAAGCCATCCAACACATAGGAGTTTGCAACCGCATGTTTGACGTTGGCTTCGCGGAGATTCTGCTCCTGTCTCTCATCGGGCTTCTGGTCCTTGGCCCCGAAAAGCTTCCGCGAGTAGCCCGAACCCTTGGCGGCCTGGCGCGCAAAGCCCGGAGTAGCTGGATGAATCTCAAGCGAACGATTGAAGCGGAGATGCGGGCCGAAGAACTCAAGAAACCTTTGAAGCACTTCGAAAAAGAAATCAAATCCACCATGGACCAGGTTAAATCCGGCGCTGACAGGTTCAAGAATTTCGATCCCAGCCGGACACTGCCCCGAAGCCGGACACTGCCCCGAAGCCGGACACTGCCCCGAAGCCGGACACTGCCCCGAAGCCGGGCGAAATTGATGACGGAACCTAATCCGCACGATCAGGAACTGAGCTTCCTGGAACACCTGGTGGAATTGCGCAGCAGGCTGCTCAAGGCCAGCCTTGCCGTGCTGGTTGTGTTGCTCTGCCTGCTGCCATTTTCCCGCAAACTTTATGAAGCACTGGCAGCACCACTGACCGCGGTTTTACCGGAAGGCAGCAGCATGATTGCTATCGATGTCGCTTCACCCTTCCTGACGCCCTTCAAACTGGCCATGCTGCTGGCGCTGATCCTGTCCATTCCAGTCGTTCTTTACCAGCTCTGGGCTTTCGTGGCGCCTGCGCTGTACCGGCAGGAAAAGCGGCTGGCCCGCCCGCTGCTTTATTCAGCCGTGTTTCTTTTCTATGCCGGCTGCGCCTTTGCCTATTTTGTTGTTTTTCCTTTGGTTTTCGGCTTTTTTACCCGGGTTGCTCCTGAGGGCGTCACGGTCATGACAGACATCAGCAAATACCTGGATTTCGTGATGACGCTGTTCCTGGCTTTTGGCATAACGTTCGAAGTGCCGGTGGCGACCATCATCCTGGTGGCAACCGGAATCACTACCATCGACAGGCTGAAGAAAATGCGCGCCTACGTCGTGGTCGGCGCTTTCGCGCTGGGTATGCTGCTCACCCCTCCGGATGTCATTTCGCAAACCCTGCTCGCCCTTCCGATGTGGCTTCTGTTCGAAATCGGTCTCTTCATGTCATGGGTATTGCTGCCGCACCGCCGGACTGCCCCTGCCGAGGGCAGCGATGATGAGCCCGGAGATCAGGCCACCAGTTGACTGTCGTCCTCATCTGCGGGCAGTTCCGGGGGCTTACCAATCCCGAAAATATCCCGGTAGCAACAATACTGGGTGGCAAACAACAGCATCTGAAAAGCCAGTAACAGAAGCATGATGCAAGCCATCATCACAACGGACATCAGCCCGCCCGAACCGGCCAACCCGATCAGGACCCCGGTCACGAGTACTACCGGGATGCTGACGGCGAACAGGCCCAGAGCCAGCATCAGGAAGGGTTTCCAATGCACGATCAGGGCTTTGAGGCCCTCGGCCAGCGCCGGCCCCAGCTTGCGATCACCAAACCAGATCAGGGGTATCGTGAAAAAACTCAGGGTTCCGCTGATCGAGATTCCTACCATGAAAGCGATGAGCATTTTTCCCAGTGTTCCCTGGTCCAGTTCAGTTATGGCGTCAATGTCGCCCTGCTCGATCCGCGAGACCATATCGGGATTAAACAATTCTTCGGTGCCCGAAAGCATCAACGAAATGCTGATAACACCCACTAAAAATACCAGCAATCCCATCAGGAACAGCCGGCCGGAGTGAGTGCCTGAAGTCAGCGGCTTGAACAACAGGTTAAGGACCGGGCGTCCGCCGCGGCTGGCGACATCAAAGGCCTCGAGAACCCCCGCGCTGAGCGCAGGCACGGACAGGATGATCAACATCCCGATCAGGGGCAGCTGGGTGAGTCCCAGGATCACCTGCATAAAAACCGCGATCAGCAGTAACCGTCCGGGCTGCGTGCGCAGCAGCGCCAGGCTTTGCACCAGCCAGGCTATGCCCCGGGAAGCCGGAATCGAACGGGAACTGTCAAATTTGTCTTCTGGCATTGCCTATTTACCCACTGCAGCGTATTGCCGTGCTTCGGCGCCCCACTTCCTGGCGTTATGCATGGCTTCAAAAACAGCTTCCGGTTCATCGATCAGTGACCACATATCGAGGTGTATTTCTGACATGAACCGCTCTCTGACACTGTGCTGGAGGAAATCGACCAGCCGGTCAAAGTAATGATTGGTATTCACCAGCACCACGGGGCCCAGAAAATCCCCCAGCCGTTTCAGAGTCAACACCTCGAACAGCTCTTCGAAGGTCCCGCTGCCGCCGGGCAATGACACGACTGCGTCGGAATTGACCAGCATACGGTGTTTTCTCTCCCGCATGTCGTTCACTACTTCGAGCCGGCTGAGGTTTTTGTGGCCATGTTCCACCGTGTTCAGAAAATGGGGAATCACCCCGTGCACGTGTGCGCCAGCGGCCAGTGCATTGTCCGCCATCGCGCGCATCAGCCCTACGCCACCGCCACCATAAACAATTTCGACGCCTGCCTGTCCCAAAACAGTACCCAGGCGGGCGGCAGCATCGTAGTAAGTTTGCGCCAAACCATTACTCGAAGAGGCGTAAACGGTGACCCGTTTTACCAGGGCCGGCGGGCTATTCACTGCTTTCTCCCATATTTTGTTCCAAATTTTTTCTCCATGACAGGACGGGTGTTCAATGCCCACCTATTGTAATATGTTCCGCAATCAAAGGAGGTTCGGTTTGAACCAGCGTCAGAGTCCATTTAGCTCATCCCTGTTATCGGATACACCGGTCTCGATCGGCATTATCGTGATCTGCGTAGTCATTTTTTTCAGCGGTTTTCAACCGCCAAGCCTGGCCCTTTGGCCGCTGGAAAGCGGTTTTTTCACGCCCTGGCAGGTGATCAGTTACGCTTTTCTGCATGGCAGCTTCAATCATGTCTTCTTCAACATGTTCGCCGTCTGGATGTTCGGTACCCCGCTGGAACGATCCTGGGGCAGTCAGCGGTTTCTGACATTCTATGGCGCCTGTGTCGTGGGTGCGGCGGTCATCCAGTTGTTGGTCCAGGTGGTTGAAGGGGGAATTTACCCGACTATCGGTGCTTCCGGCGGCGTTTTCGGTCTCCTGCTTGCCTACGGCGTCATGTGGCCCAACAACAAGATCTTTCTCCTGTTCCTTCCGGTCCCGATTTCAGCCAAGTGGTTCGTGCTCATTTACGGCGCCATCGAACTGATGCTTGGCCTCTCCAGGTCTATGCCTGGCATCGCGCACTTTGCCCACCTGGGCGGTATGCTTTTCGGCGCAGGTCTGCTCTACAAATGGGGCTGGCGGCCAGGCATGACCTGGAGGCGCTGAAATCCCGGGAAAGCACCGGCAATGAAAGCGGTCCGGTTTCGTCACGGGCGAGGAAGCCAGGCCTGAATGTTGTTGTGCGCGAGACTCCCTAGTCTTCGAGGATGAACGTAACCTTTAAGATCACCCGAAACTCGGTGATATGTCCCTGTGAGTCACAGGAAACTTTCTGCCCTTCCACCCACGCACCCTTGACGTTCTTCAGCGTTTTGCTGGCGCGCTTCAGTCCCTGGCGGGTCGCATCTTCGAATGACTCCGCGGAGGAGGCGATAATTTCGGTAACCCGTGCAACTGACATTTGTGGCTCTCCTGTAAAATTGATGCTGTACTCGAACAGATAATAGGTTGTTAATCCGCATTAATCAAAACGGTTCGAAGTAAAGGGGTTGCCCACGTAGAAGTAGACCGAGCTGTCGCCATCATCATTGTGCCCCACGGCAAAGTACACCGGGCCGATCGGTGTATCGGCACCGACAAAGACACTGGCCGAATAGCGCAGGTCGTCGAACCCGATATCCTGACTTCGATCCCAGACATTCCCGGCCTCCAGCGTGAAGCCGGCATAGGCCCTGAGCAGGTCCATCTGGTTGAGTCTGCGGTAATAGGCCAGCGTAGTCAGGGCGATATTCCGCCCGGTCAGCTGATTCGGCACCAGTCCTGAAAGCCGGCCCAGGCCACCGAGCTGGAACCAGCGTTCGACCGGCGCCCGGTTATCGAAACTGTAACCACCCTCGTAGTTGAGCATGAACGTGTTCTTTTCACGCGAGAAGGCAAAACTGCCGATCGCAATGGCCTGCTGAAAATCGTATGCCGAACCCATTCCGCTGGTCGCATAGCGGTAATCCAGGTGGTGGCGCATTCCAGAAGTCGGAAACCACGCATTGTCGAGGCTGTCATGCAGATAGCTGAAATCAAGCTCGCCGATCTTGACCTTGTCGTCAATGGGGAACCACAGGTCGCCGGTGATGATATCCGCATCGCCCCTGCCATATTCGTAATTGAGACTCAAGCGGTCCGTCGTGCTGAGGTTGCGTCCGACTCCAAAATCCATGCCGACCCCGGAGATTTCAAACTCGGCGATATTGGTGTTTTGCAGCCAAAGATTGTAGTTCTGCCTGCGCCAATAGACCTGGGGCTCAACGAACCAATTGGCCCCGGTGTCTATCGGCTGGTAAAAATCAAAGCTGAGTTCATCGATCCGCCCGATTGAAGCGACAACGCGCAACTCTCCACCGAGGCTGTTGAGCGCATTGCGTGTATAGGCGGCGCCCAGCGTAAAACTGGAATCGGCAGAAAAATCACTGGCCAGTTCCAGGCCGAACTGCAGGTAGTTCGGCCCCCAGTCACGTGGACTCGCATTTACGGCGATTCCCTGCTGTCCCTCGGCGTTCTTGACCATGCTGTAGGTCACCGATTCAAAGACGTCCAGGCCGTAGATCCGGTCCATGCTTTTATTCAATTCCGCCAGGTCAAGGGGCTGGCCCAATCCAACGTCAAGCCGGGATTCAATCAGCGCATCGTTCAGTACCGATCCGTTTTCGAGGTCGACAAATTCAACAATATATTCACTGGCGGGTTTTTGCTCGAGTACCACGGCGTCCTGGATGGTCAGGCCGGCCAGGTTGGCCAGTTGATCCTTCTGCAAAATGGCGGCTTCGTATCCCCGTGGAACGATGGATTGGGCGCCTTCAAAGTCCGAAGAGCTGAAGCCTTCGAGTTCCGGCAAAATGAGAATATCTTCGGGGCCGAGCGACGCGATCTGTTCATCGGCGGTTTTTCGGGTCAGGAAATTGGTCAGCTGTTCGGTGACGCTGAGCACCGAAGTGAGCTGTTCCTCGGTCAGCAACGGGCTGGAAATATCCACGGCAATCACGATATCCGCACCCATTTGACGCACGATATTTACCGGAAGGTTATTCGACATACCGCCGTCGACCAACAAGCGGCCATTGATCTTGACCGGGGCAAAAACGGCCGGCACGGACATGCTGGCCCGCACTACATCCGGCAGACTGCCAGAAGAGAGCACCACCGCCTCTCCTGACACCAGGTCGGTGGCCACGGCGCGGAAAGGGATCGGAAGAAGGTCAAAATCATGGATACCGATCACCGGCAGGAAGAGTTCCTGGAAAATCTGGTCGAGATGCTGCCCCTCGATGGCGCCAAGCGGCAGTTGTATTTTGCCCTTGTTGAATCCCAACCGGTAAGGAATCAGGAACTGGGACTCCAGCTCTTTCTTTCTCATGGTGCGATCCCTGCGCGCCGGAGAATCCGTTAACGCGGTTTTCCAATCCGTTTCAACCAGGACCACCTCGATCTCATCCGCCGTGTAACCGGACGCATAAAGGCCACCGATAATGGCGCCCATGCTGGTACCGGCAATGTAGTCGACCTGGATGCCGAGTTCTTCGAGTGCTTTCAGAACGCCTACGTGGGCGCCACCGCGGGCACCGCCACCACTGAGTGCCAGGCCAATTTTTGGGTGATCGGCGGCTTCTTCAGCCCAGGCAAAAGGGGAGTTCGACAAAAGCAGCGACATTATCGCTGCTGTGATTCCGAAGTAGCGCATTGCAAGTCACCGGCATGTCAAGGGATTCTGTGATTATAATGGAGGCTCACCATCATGGGCCAAGGAATGACGCAAAACTGATCAAGGACATGAAATCCGCCCGAATGTGCCGCTAGAATATGGCCATCACAAACACCAGAAGGTTCGAAAAATGAGCAACATATATCCCGTACCGGAATCTTTCAAAAACAGAGCACACCTGGATAAAAACGCTTATCAGAGCGAATACCGGGAGTCCATTGAAAACAATGAAGCCTTCTGGGCTGAGACGGCAAAGCGCCTGGATTGGATCAAATTCCCGACCAAAATCAAGGATGTTTCCTTCGATCGGTCAGATTTGCACATCCGCTGGTTCGAAGACGGCGTGCTGAATGCCTGTTATAACTGCGTCGACCGCCACCTCGAAAAACGTGGTGACCAGACCGCCATCATCTGGGAAGGGGACGACCCCGCCCGCGACGCTCATATCACTTACCGGCAACTGCACAAGCGGGTTTGCCGCATGGCCAACGTGTTGAAAAAACGGGGCGTCAAGAAAGGCGACCGCGTCACGATTTACATGCCCATGATCCCGGAAGCCGCCGTAGCCATGCTGGCCTGCGCCCGCATCGGCGCTGTCCACTCCATCGTATTCGGAGGCTTCTCCCCGGATGCACTGGCCGGTCGAATCGTCGACTGCGATTCCAATGCGATCATCACCGCAGACCAGGGAATGCGCGGAGGCCGCGTGGTTCCACTCAAGGCCAATGTTGATGCAGCCTGCACCCGCCCGGGTGTGACGGACTGCCTAAAATCCGTCATCGTGGTCCGCAACACCGGTGGTGAAGTCGATTGGAATGAAGGCCGGGATTACTGGTATCACGAAGATGAAGCCAGCGTCAGTGATGACTGCCCGGTCGAAGAGATGAATGCAGAGGATCCATTGTTCATCCTCTATACCTCTGGTTCCACCGGCAAACCCAAAGGCGTATTGCATACCACCGGCGGCTACATGGTTTACGCTTCATACACGCATGAAATCGTGTTTGATTACCACGACGGCGACATCTACTGGTGCACGGCCGATGTCGGCTGGGTCACGGGCCACAGCTACATTGTTTATGGACCATTGGCGAATGGAGCCATCTCGCTGATGTTCGAAGGCGTACCAAATTATCCGAGTCCCAGCCGTTTCTGGCAGGTATGCGACAAGCACCAGGTCAATATCTGCTACACCGCACCGACGGCGATCCGCGCACTGATGCGGGAAGGCGAGGGACCGGTCAAGTCAACCTCGCGGAAATCCCTGCGCCTGCTGGGTTCGGTGGGAGAGCCCATCAATCCGGAAGCCTGGGACTGGTACTACCACGTGGTCGGCGAAGGACGCTGCCCGATCGTGGACACCTGGTGGCAAACGGAAACAGGCGGCATCCTGATCAGTCCACTGCCCGGCGCGACAGACCTGAAACCGGGATCGGCCACGAATCCACTGCCCGGCGTCATGCCAGCGCTGTATGATGAAAAGGGCGTGCCGTTGCCCGAGGAAGGCGCCGCATCAGGCTTGTTGGTCATCACCGACAGTTGGCCGGGGCAGATGCGTACCGTTTACGGTGACCACCAGCGCTTTGTTGACACCTATTTCGCAACCATTCCCGGCACTTACTTTACCGGTGACGGCGCGCGCCGGGATGAAGACGGCTACTACTGGATAACCGGCCGTGTCGACGACGTGCTCAATGTATCCGGGCATCGCCTGGGCACCGCCGAGATTGAAAGTGCACTGGTGGCGCATGCGGCCGTTGCCGAGGCGGCCGTAGTTGGATATCCGCACGAGATCAAGGGCGAAGGTATTTACGCCTACGTCACCCTGGTCAAGGGTATGGAACCCACCGATGAGCTCCGGGCTGAACTTCGTCAATGGGTGCGCAAGGAAATCGGCCCGATCGCAACTCCCGACTTGCTGCAATGGGCGCCCGGTTTGCCGAAAACGCGCTCAGGCAAGATCATGCGCCGGATTTTGCGCAAGATCGCGGCCAATGACTATAGCAACCTGGGTGACACCTCCACCCTGGCTGAACCGGAAGTTGTGAAGCACCTGGTCGAACAACGGATGAATCGCTAAACAGCTTGCTATCTGTATAATAACCCAGGAGCTGCCCGCCCCGGGCAGCTCCAGAGCCACAGGGAGAGCGGCATGGGTATCTTTGAATCAATCAAGAACGCGTTCGGAAACAAAGCCGAGCAGGAACCAAAAACAGCAGTCAGTCCCGCGCAGCCATTGCCTGACCCGGGCCCTGTAGCCGGGTCAGGGGATCAAGCCTTCGGCGCAGGCGAGATACAAGGTTCGCGGGAATACACGGTCCAGTCCGGCGACACGCTGTGGAAAATTTCCCTTGATATGTACGGTGACGGATCAAAGTACATGAATATCTTCGAGGCCAACACCGGCTTGCTGGAAAGCCCGGACCAGATTTTCCCCGGGCAGGTGCTGATTATCCCCGAGCTGTAGAAACCCATTACTGTGGGAGCCAACCTGTGGGAGCCGGCCTTGCCGGCGATTATTCAAAATCATGTGGCATATCAATCGTCACATGATCTGACAGGTCCTGTCAGATTGCATCAACACCCATAATTGCCGCCATGTTCAGATTCTTTCGCCATGCAAGACAGGCAGCACTTTCGGAGGGAAACTCCATGCGATTTCTGCGCTACGCACTGGGTGAGATCATCCTGGTGGTAATTGGCATATTGATTGCCCTGCAGATCAACAACTGGAACGAGGACCGTATCGAGCAGAAGGAGATCCGCGAATACGCCCTGAACCTCGCCGCAGCGATCGCGACCGACATGGAAATGCTACTCCCGGTGGAGATGCAAATCCGGGCCAGCATCCGTCAGGCCGAGGAACTGGCGAACTACCTGCGGGGCCGCACCATTGAAGAAATGGACAACGCAGAGCTTTACTTTCTGAATACCATCACTAATTACCGTTCGTACGCGTGGAACCGTGCGGCCCTGGAACAGCTGAAGACTTCAGGAGGATTGCGCCGGATGCGGAACGACGGCCTGGTGCAGCTTATCTCAGATTACGACGCGCTTACGCAACACCTCGACCAGGACTATCGCGAGGACGAAGAGTCAGCGCGAGCCTTGTGGGCTCTGAGCAACCAGCTGATCGATTTGAACTACCCCCCCGAAGGTCTGGAAGATGTACTGGAGTGGGAAGACGGTTTCACCTCAGCGGACATCGAGCGGCGTTTGACCCGCTTTCGGGAAACGGACGCATTCAGGAGCCTGGCCGGCATGGGGTGGCCACTGTTGTCGAACGACCTGGCCAGCTTTCGTCGCCTGGCCAACCTCAATCGTGATTTCGCCGATGGCGCCCGGGCCCGGCCTGATATCGAACTGCCCCGCTTGCGCCAATTCGCCGCGGAAATCCAGGCGTTGATTGACGAGGAATACCGCTGAAATGAGGCTCTGAGTACTTACCGCAGCTTCAATGGTAGCGCGCATTGCGCACGGAAAATGCAAGTGGGTCCGCGGCTGGAACGATCCCGAAGCCAAGCATGACATGAAGTTTGCTGAAGTCGTTCGGCGCAAACTCGTCCAGGTCGATCTCGTAAGTTTGCCATTCGTTGGAAAGCAGCAGGTCCACACTGATGGGCGCACGATCATCGGGATACTCAGCATCCTTGACATGGACGTTTACTACCTCGCCGCCCGAATTGCCTTTGAGTTCCAGGTGCAGTTTAGAAAACGCTGTGAAGTCTAAATATGGGCGTCCGGCGGCGGCGACGCCCCCGACAAACCAGTAAATCGCAGCCCAATCCGCTCCTCCCGGATAATCAATATGCACTTCGTCACCCTTCAATTGGACCGAGTCGAAGCGGATTCTTTGAGGGCGGTCCAGCGGGGTGGTGCCAAGCAGTATGTAGGCTTCGAGAGCGGGCTGCCCTTCGGCCACAATATTCGGCAAACCCAGATTCTCGCTCCAATCGTCGAATGGCGTGCGTGGCATGGATTCCGGCGCGTCGAGTAGACCAGCTTCGACAGCGCTGATGTAAGACTGGCCCAATACCTGCAGACTGTCGTAGTGCAGCATCAGCAACTGGTTAGTGCTCTGGGAATCGGCCAGCGCCAGCGTTATCGGGCTCTTCACCAAACTGGGTAAATACCGGCTGTAATTCCTCGAAGCGCGCTGGAGACAAGGATCCCGGATTGCTAAATGCATAGTCTTCCAGACCGGGGGGGGAGCTCCCGGCTCATTTCCAATGAGATGGGCCGGACCACATCGTAGAGACTGCTTTCAAGTGAACCGACCTGATTGACGGTGTCGTAATAGCGGGATAAAAGGCGTTCGATGCCACTGCCCTGAAGCCGATTCAATACACCGGCACTCTTGAGTGCCTCAAAGCCGCTCGTGTTGGCGTTGAAAAACATCTCCCGGGTGCTCAGTTCCCTCATCTGGTTCAGGAAATAGATTTCATTGACGTCGAAGCGATCCCTGGTTCGCAGCAAATCAAACATTGCAGCGGCATGACGCGCCTCGAGTCGGTGCTTACGCAAAGGCCTCAATTCGCCCAAATCTTCGCGGATATTGCGTGCGATGCTCTCGAGATAGGATTCCAGCACAGCGCGCTCTTTTCGATCGTCGTTCCAGTTGTCGATCTGCAGGGCAATCAGGATGCCGACGACAACCAGTAGCAATTCGCCGACGGCATAAGCTGCATACTTGCGGAATGAGGTATTCATGAACGAGTTATGTTTCAGGCGTCTGAGTAACAGCAACATGCTTGCATCATAGTCGCAATATTTGGAGTCAGAGTAAAAATTTCTGATTGTTCAAGATCCGTTCCTGGCTGCGGTTTCAACCGTTAGGAGAACTTGGTGCCCGCCGATTCTGGCACTAAATCAGTTCCGCTATCCGCCTGGAAGCAGTCATTAATGTGACTGAAGGGCGAAGGGCTGCTTCCGACCCATAGCCGAACTTGTTGGCAACTCATGAGTGCCTACCGCTAACGGCTTGGAGCGGACGATTACTGGCCTCATGTGCTCAGTCGGCCTTGAATTTACTATGGCACTTTACTCTGACCCCATAATCTTGACAGGCGCTGAATCAATCCTTTTTCTCGCCTTCCTCATCTTCTTCGGATTGCACTTGTCGGGCTTCTTCCGCCAGGCGGATATTTCTTTCCAGTGTTGGATCAGGCGCAAACAGGGACAGTAGAGCACCGGCAATAACTGCGCCTTTGCTGCGGCGCCGGGCCCAGCGGGCCAGCGCGAACAGGACCAGCAATGTCACCGCCAGCCCGGTAGCGATGAGCAGACCCGTCTTCAGTTCCGGAGGTATCCAATCCATGGTTAAAAGCAATGGGTGTTTAAATGCCAAAATCAAGGCATAACCCGTTCGCTGGCGCGCGTGCGGAAGGTTGGCAGGCCTTCCGCGTCGATCAGTTGATGCGCCAGAAGCCAGGCGTGAGCGTCCTCAGCGTCCTGCTCAAACCAGGCCCGTGCAGATCCCAGTCTGAACGTGTATCCCCAGGCATCCATGTCATTCATCATTTTGGTTTTATCCATACCGGGCAATTCGTCAGCCAGCAGGATTTGCAGATAACATACGGCATTTTCTTCATCGTAATCACCGCCGGCGCGTATAAGTAAAATAAACGCTATATTCACACGAGAATCGAAGTACCAAACATTTCCTCACACCGAAAATCCAACCGAAATTCCGGGCAAACTGGTCAACTTCTTGTGCTCATATCTGAATTTTGACCGGATACAACCGTGTTTTTTGCCAACTCCTGAACCCGGGACGAGATCAACCATACCGTTACCAAAATGGGAACAGCAAATCAGTGCCGTGATTGAATCTGTTTCTTCAGTCGAATAACCCGGCCGGCAGGCCCGGTGAAGCTCGGCAATCCGGCAACAGAGCCGTCGCAGCTGAACTCGCCGTATTATCCAGGTGGGCAAGTATTTTCTGAATCACTGCCGGATCTTCGATACTGGCAATGACCCTGAGGTCACCACCGCAGTTACCACAGGTTTCCACATCTAGATTAAAAACACGTTTCAATCGTTTTGCCCAGGTCATTGAAGGCGCAAACTGGCCGCACAAGATGCCCCGCCTGCTACACCACCTACGATGATCACCCTCATGTGAATATGCTCCATTTTGCTTGATTTGTCAGCCAACAAAGCTTCTGTCGGCTAGTCTCGCACCGGCTGCACCCTGAACAGCACAGCGTAAAGTACGGGGACCACGCCCAGCGTCAATACCGTGGCAAAGGCCAGCCCGGACGCAATAATCAGGGCCAGTGAGTAAAACACCGGATCGTGACTGAGGATCAGCGGCATGACGCCGAGAATGGTGGTAATCGTGGTCATCCAGATCGGTCGGAAACGCGACACGGTTGCTTCGATCACTGCACTGTAGGCATCGCGGCCGGCTTTGCGCTCCTGGTCGATTCGGTCAATCAGGACGATGCCATTATTGATGATGATTCCGGCCAGGCTCAACAGCCCGAGAATCCCAAAGAAATCGAACGGCGCCCGGAACAGAAGTAGTCCGATGAAGGCGCCAATAAACGCCAGCGGCAAGGTAAATGCGATAATGAACGGCCGCCGGAAAGAGTTGAACTGCCATATCAATAAAACGATCATTAAAAAGGCGCAATGGGGAAGCCATTTGGCAAGCTTCGGCATGGTCTCCGCCTGTTTCTCGATTTCCCCGCCCACTTCCCAACGATAGTCTTCACCAAGGTCCAGCGATTCTATCTCAGGCGTGATCGCGGCTAGCAATTCCATTGCTTTCAGCGTCTCGTGCTTGAGCTCCACGGTGACCTGGCGCACCTGGTTCCGGCGTGAGATACGACTATACTCCCAGGCTCCTTCGATACCCGCGATCTGCGACAAAGGTACGCTCTGGTCCGCCGCTCGAGAGTTGACACGAATGTCGTAAAAGTCACTGCCCGTTGCGCGTTCCCGCTCCTGAGACCGCAGGACAATTGGAATAGTCTCGTCCGCCTCCCGGTAATCGGTAGCGCGGATACCATCAATGTGCGCCTGCAGTGAGTTTGCAATTTCCTGGGAAGAGATGCCCACACGACGCGCCTGTGTCTGGTCGACGGCCACTTCGACATTGACGACGGTATTTTCCCAACTGTTGCGGATGTCGGTGGTTCCAGGCGTTGCACGCACCCGTTCCGTGAGTTTCCGGCCTTTTTGATAGAGATAGGCGGCATCCGGCCCATACAGTCGAATTTCCACGAACCCGGGCTCAGGCCCGGTCGACCACATCATTTTCACCCGGCCTTCTGCTTCCGGGAGTGACTCGGCAATAAACTGCCGCACCCGTTCTGTGGCAGCGGGCACCTGTTCGCCCGTTTCGGTGTTGGCGATGATGAAGGCGCGGTGCGGATCGGGATCGAACGGTGCGAGTGCAAGTACAAAGCGGGGTCCGCCCGTGCCCACGTAGGCGATCGTTCCGGTGATGTCGGGATTGGCTTGCTCGTCCGACAGCCAGTCGGTCAGACGCTTAACCACTTCCTCGGTGGAATTGATGTTGTAGCCAGCCGGTAAGTCCACGTAGATGAGAAACTGGTTGCGATCGCTGTGGCCGAACATTTCCCGCACCAGGGTCGAGCCCAGGTAACCTCCGCCGACCAGCACAGCCAGAATACCAACGAGCACCGGATACCGCATTTTCAGCAGATACGTCAGCAATGCCCGGTACGCGACATAGATGCGGCCGCTATAGGCCTCACCGCCGTCCGGTGGCTGGCCTTCCGTTACCTTGGGTCCTTTCATAAAGTAGTAGCACATGTAAGGAGTCAGGTACATGGACAGAAACCAGGACCCCATCAGCAGGATAATGATGACGATTGGAAGCGAAACGGCGTACTCCCCGACGTCGCCGGTTAGCAGGTAAATGGGTAAAAAGGCCAGGATGGTTGTCAGGGACGAAGTCAACAATGGAATCGAAAGCGCTTTTGCCGTATTGAGGCAAGCTGCACGCCTTTCTTCACCTGCGTCCAGCCGGTTACGGATTTCTTCTGCGGTCACAATGCCATTGTCGACCAGCATGCCCAGAGCGATGATCGTGGAGGCAATGGAGATGCGCTCGAGCTCAACCCCAGCAAACCGCATGACGATCAGGCCGAGCAACATGGTCATCGGCACAAAAGAGCCGACGATCAGGCCGGTGCGCAAACCCAGGAAGGCGACAACCACTACCAGAACAATAACCAGGGTCTGGTAAACATTGCTCATCGCACCGCCAACTGCTTTTTCCACCAGGTCAGGCTGGAAAGTTGCGAAATCAAGCACGTATCCGATCGGAATCTGTGACTCGATTTCATCTACCTTTTCGATAAGCCGCTCACCGAAAGCGACTGCATTGACTCCGGGCGTGATGGAAAGGCTGATGACGATTGCCCGTTTGCCATTGTAAAAGGCAAGATCCTGGGGCGGCTCTGCAAACCCTCTGCGCACGCTCAGCAGGTCTTTCAGATAGACCGATTGCTGGGTTCCCGGAACGGCGATCAACAAATCCTCGATGTCCGCAACGGATTGGAAATTACCACTCGGCTCGATAATCAAATCTTGGCCGGAAACGTCATATCGGCCGCCCGGCAGAATGATGTTCTGGTTGGTGAGGGTCTGGATGATGTCCTCTATGCTCACACCCAGTTGGGCCAGTTTCGCGGACGAATATTCAAGGAAAATGCGTTGTTCGTGCACACCCCATAGCTCGATTTTTCGAATACCCTCGAGTTCGTAAAGACGGTCGCGAATGTCCCAGGCGGTATCGCGCATTTCGTCCATGCCGAAACCTTCACTCCACAGGGCGATGGTAGCAACAGCGACCAGGCCAAATTCATCATTGACCAACGGCCCTATGGTTCCTGGCGGCAGGTCGGGAGCCAGGTCTATCATCCGGTTGCGTACTTTCTGCCAGATCGCTTCCACGTCGTTGTATTGGTCTGCCGTATCAGCATGTACCACCGCGACGCCGTTTTTGGAGTCTGACCAGATATCATCAATTTCCGGCATCGCCCGCAACTCCGCCTCGATGTGGCGGGTAATGAGTTGTTCAACATCCTCGGCCGTCATTCCTGGAAACTGGGCGCTCACTACCACTTCGCGTATCAGGATCGGAGGGTCTTCCTGGCGAGGAAAGTTGATGAATTGGCCAATTCCGGCGACGATCACCAGAACGATAAAAACCAGCGTCAAGCGGGGGGAGTCAAGTCCAAAACGTGTGATGCCATCCACGATATCAGTTCCGGTTGATCATTGGCTGGAGCCGGAAGCAGGCATGGGTTTGACCTTTTGACCGTCGCGCAGAAAGGGTACCCCGGCCACCACCAGGACATCGCCCGGCGTTATGCCGTCGGTGACCACCACCTGGTCACCCTGGATGCCCTTGATCTTCACGGGCGTCTTGCGCACGGTGGATGATCCACCGTCAAGCAGGTAAACATAATGCGCGTTCTTCTCGAGGCCGGGCAGGAAGGCATGCACCGGCACCAGGTAAGCGGATTGCAACTCCTCGTCAGCAAATACCAGGCGCAGTTCTGCCGTCATGCCGGGGCGTACCCGGTCATCGGCATTGGTGATAACCGCCTTGACCGGGTAAGCGTTGGCCGTTGTGGCGGATGATCCCACCTCGGAAACCACGGCGTCGTAAGGACTATCCGGCTGGTTGTTCAGAAACACCTGTCCCGCAAGGCCGGAAGGACATCCTCGATCATCTGCTCCGGAATACTCACCGCAACCTGCATGGCCGCTTCAGCGTAGACCTCCAGCATATGCACACCCCTGGCCGCGACTTCAGAAGGCTCAACGAAGCGGGCTGCAACCGTGCCATTATAAGGGGCCACCAGTTCAGTATCGGCGAGACTCCGCTCGGCCATTCCAAGCTTCGCCTGGCTGTAGGTTACTTCCTGCACCTGGCTTTCATATGCAGCCCGGGCCTGGTCAACGGCTTTCTGGGTGGTTGCCCCCGGGTCTTCCGCCTGGATTCGCTGCTCACGCTCATAGGCGCTTTGCTTTTCTTCTAGTTGGGCCTTTGCACGCGACAGGGCAGCGTTGGCGGACGCCAGGTCGAGTTTATAAGGCCGGTTGTCGAGATGGGCAAGAACATCGCCCTTCTTGAACCTGTCGCCGACGTCTACCCGGACCGCCTCGACGATGCCATCGACCTCGAAACTGAGTTGAGAGGAGTCCACCGGCTCGACCGTCCCGGGGAATTTACGCTGTTGGTCGGAGGCAAGATCTGCTACCACGATGGTTTTCACCGCACGAATTCGCTCAACCGGTTCGGCGACTTCCTGTTTGCATCCGCCAAGAAACGTGATGGCGAGCCAACAGGCAAATGAACTGGCTCAACACCAGGCCGGGAAGTAATCTTTGTCTGTTCACTGATTTCATATTCCGTTGTTGTCCGAACAATTGGCGCTAATCGGGTAAAACACCGCGCCAGTATTTGGTCCGTTCCAGCATTTCCTGCTGGTCCTTTTCGTTCGCGTAATCGTCCACCACGCGCTCACCATCCACTTGCCAGCCGCCGCCGAGCACCTTGTACATGGTCACCAGGTTTGTGGCGATTCTGCCACTTGTTTCGGTCAGCGCATCCTGCTGATCGGCCTGCTGGGTCAGGGTGGTCAGCACCTGGTTGAAATCGGTCGAGCCCTCGCGGTACTGAATCATGGACAGTTCAACTGAGCGTTCGGCTGCATTTACGCTTTCGGCCAGGTACATGGCCTCGGTGTGGGCGCGTAAATAGGCGACGATGGCACTATCCACCTCGGCCTGTGCGGTCAGCACCAGCTTCTGATAATCGATCAGGAGTTCCTGGAAGCGGGCATCCTGGTAACGAATATTATTTTTCAGCCGGCCGTAATTGAATACGTTCCAGGTAAACCCGCCAAACAGCAAACCATTGACGCTTCCTGAATCAAACAGGTCGCTTATGCCCTTTCCGCCAATGGTGGTTGTGGCGACCCCGATCGAACCGCCCAGTGTGAAATGCGGGTAGAGCTCAGTGACGGCGACACCAATCTGTGCGCTCTGGGCAGCCATCATCCACTCCGCGCGGCGAATGTCAGGACGGCGGCGGATAAGATCCTGGGGCATGCCGACAGCGACCAGCGCCGGGGGAGTGGGGACGGGTGCGGATTCGGCCAACAGCCCCGCCAGTTCCTGCGGCAACATTCCAAGCAAAACGCCCAGCGTGTTCCTGACTTCGGTCAACCGGGTCTGCAAGACCGGGATCTGGGACTTAGTGCTATTGAGAATCGTACGCGCCTGCTGAACATCGAGTTCAGTCACCTTCCCATTGCGAAACTTGACGTCGGCAATTTGCCACGCACGTTCCTGGACGCGCACATTTTTTTCGGCCAGGTCAATGCGCGATTCCAACGCGCGCATCAGGATGTATGAGCGCGCCACCTCGGCCGTCAGTGAGACCATGACCGCATCGTAATTGGCGACTTCCGCCTGGAGTTGCGCCGATGACGATTCGATCATTCGGCTGAACCGGCCCCAGAAATCCACTTCCCAGGAAAGACCGAAACCCAGGTTGTACAGGCCAAAATTATCTCTGCAACAGGGTACTATCGGCGCCGTTCTCGCTGAGCTTTACCTCGTTGGCGGAGCCGGAAAGTTGTTGAACCTGCGGGTACTTGCTCCCGGTCGCAATTCCCAACTGGGCCTGGGCCTGCAGTACGCGAACACCTGCTGTGCGCAGCGTTAGGTTTTGAGACTGGGCTGTTTCAATCAGTTGGTTCAGGACCGGATCATTGAACACCGTCCACCATTCCGGATGATCTGCAGGCTGGTTGCTGACCATAGACGGGTCAATATCCGTCCACTCCTCGGCGACTGGCGCTTCCGGGGTTTTGAAATCCGGGCCCAGCGTGGTGCAACCCGCCAAAAAAACCAGCCCAAGCACTGTCAGAAAGCTGCCGGTTAATCTAATAACTGTGTAAGGCGAACTATTCATCATGCGAATACTGGAGATTTTATTTCTCCAAGCGGAGAGGTGAATTTATATGTCATGTTGGATTATAGGGGGGCATTCATCGTGTGGATACCCGTAAATTTACCGGGGTTGCCGTTTTGGGAAAAATGCTTCGAGGACGTAGAGCGCCACAACGGCGTAAATCGCGGCCGCCCCAAGTTCACCCAGGCGGTCCGAGAATTTGTCACCCCCGGCATCGTTGAAAGAACCAATGGCGCTGCCTAACAAAATCATGGTTGAGCTTAAAGCGACTCCGGCAAGTGGCGCCCACCGCACGCCCGACATGATCATGCGGGAAATTATCAGGATTACCGTCAACGACAACGTGGCCATGAACAGGAAATTCGGGGCCATCACCAGGAGTGAGTACATGGCCATCGCAATGAACCCGGCCGCTACGTTGGCGGCAAGAATGGCTTTTGTCGTCTTCCGGCCGCTCGCCAGGCTAAGTTGCTGGATATATATGGCGACATACATGTGTGTGTGGACGTTGGTCCAGTCGAGGATGAGGCCACCATCCATCACTTGCTCGGCAGTTCCATAACTTACCGTATTGCGGTCGGCCCGCAACAGGGACGCAAGGTATTCACGCTGCAGACGCTGCCCGATTGCAGATCTGAATTCAGCAGACCACAAACGGGTCATAGTGCGGGCTTCTCGCTTCACGCCGGTGTCGCAACGCAGGCACATGAACGTGACAAACTGGAACGTCTGTGCCGCTACATCGCAAGGCCAGCAGTTTCCAACCAGCGCCTGTCACTGACCCGCAACGGACAGGTGCGATATCAACTCAAAACCCCTTACACTGACGGCACCACCCACGTCCTGTTCGAACCGTTGGATTTCATGGCCCGCCTGGTGGCGCTGGTACCCCGACCACGCCTCAACCTCACTCGCTTTCATGGAGTATTCGCACCCAACAGCAAGTATCGGGCACGGGTGACACCTGCGAAACGAGGCAGAAGAAAAAAGATCGTGGCTCCAAACGAGGCACGAGAGCAAACCCCAGCCGAGCAACGTTCTTCAATGACCTGGGCAAAGCGATTGAAGCGTGTGTTCAACATTGATATTGAAACGTGCAGTAAATGTGGTGGTGAGGTGAAGATCATCGCCAGCATTGAAGATCCGACCGTGATCAAAAAAATACTCGCTCACCTGAACAGACTAACGCACCCGGCAGGAGGGAGCCGGTTGCCACAATGCCGTGCCCCACCACCGGTGGGCCTGGTCGAAGCATTCTGAAGATTCGTGGTTCATTCCATTGGCTGCATTTCATTAGGCGGCAGGGCATCGATCGTTCAGCAGGGCGGAATCAGTCGCAAAAGTAGGCTCGGCGAGGAAGATTCCATAGGTGAGGCTGCGTTTGGGCGCGATTTGGTTCACCTATCGCAGTGATTTGGCTGAACAGCCGAGGTGAAAGGCTGCCCAATAGACGTGGTGTTCATGGAAAAGGGCTTTAATGCTGCCTATACTCGGAATCGGTTATGCAATCTGGTACAGCGTATTGCCGGCGCTGCGGGCCACCCAAGCGGCGGTCATTCAGCTCGGCGTGCCGGTACTGACCGCGGTGGGCGGCATCGTCTTCCTGGGTGAGAGCCTGACGCTGCGCCTGATATGGTCTTCGGCGGGCATCCTGGGCGGCATTGCCCTGGTGTTCATCGAACGCCGCCGGTAAGTTGAGCGGATGTCCCGGTGTCGGAAATGACATTTGGTTCGGGCCGCGTACATTGCCGAAGACGACCCTGATATTGTCTGCCCGGATTGTCACTTTCCCAATATCGCCCGGCCAGTTTGAGTACTGGATGTTTGACTCCTTCAACCAGCAAGCCGATTGGCCGCTTCCGCTCTACAATTTGCCGTGTTCCAGCGGACGTTCACGGTGCATCAGCAACCACTCCGCGCCTTCATCCAGCGCCGCCTGCCCCAATGCCTTCAAAACCTGTCGCTGGAGAGTGATGTCGTCAGAATGATCCAGCAATTTCCGGGCCTTCCCGAATACACGGCTCATGAATCCGTACTGCTTGATCAGTTCTTTTTCCGCTTTTTTGTGCGAATAGGCGTCCCAGATTCCCGCGACCAGGGGCAGGGCGCCCATCAACACGAGCAGAGCCTGCCGGTATTGACTATTTGCATCTGAGTCCGACAGGTACAACAGCACGGCAATGGTAATGCCCGTCCACAGGCACAGGTTACCGAGGATCTGGGTGCGCCGGAAACGGGATATGTTGTACATCTGTTTTCGTGAATACCAGGCCAACTGCCCGCGGCCGTGAACCGGCTCGCCGATCCATTCGTCTATCACCCATTTTACCCAGGCTGGATCCGCGGTCCTGCCGCGAACCCGGTCCATACTGGCCTGGCGCATCACGTGGCGAATCCAACCCAGGTCGACGTCCTGCGTCTGCAGAAAATTGTCATAAGCGAAGCCGGCCGACGCCGCGTCCACGACAGCGGACAGGTTCCAGTACAATTGCACCCTCAGGCCCTCGGCCAATGCCCGGTAGTCCAGGTACTTGCGATGCCACTCCCGGTTGCTGCCGATCAGATACACCACCACACCGGCAAAAAACAGGCCCAGAAAGGTCAACACCATGTAACCGGGGCCATTGAATTCCGTATAAACGAGGAACACCAGTCCCATCAGGATTGCCAGTATGTGCAGGGCCCTGAGGCTGCTGTTAACCCGCTGCTGATAATGAATGGCCAGGCTGTCGGCGGC
>CAVXYY010000004.1:0-350175 GCA_963766195.1 uncultured Gammaproteobacteria bacterium | reverse complement strand
GGTTGATGAGGCCCTGGAAAAATTGCACCGGATCGAGGCGCTGGACGCGAACTTCTGGCTGACGCACCATGTACTACTCCAGTGTCTATTTCGAGATGGGACGATTTGCCGAGGTCGCCGCCGCGGCCGACCGGGCCATTCAGCTTTCCGGTGGAAATTCACACGCCAAGGCGGCTGCAGCCTGTGCATTGGTGAAGCTGGGCAAGCAACAGGAAGCGAGAGCCTTGCTGGATGATGTATTGCAGATGTCCACCCAACGTTATGTCCCGCCCTATCACTTCGCGTTGCTGTACAACGGCCTGGGCGAATCCGACCAGGCGCTGGCCTGGCTGGAGCAGAGGCATGGAAGAGCGGGATCCGCGCATGACCTTTCTGAAGGTCGAGCCCAAATTGCAAAATCTTCGTTCCACACCTGCCTTCACCGACATCCTGCAATCGAGTGGGCTTCTGAAGCTGGCGACGGTCACCCTCTCGACACGACGTCAGTAAAGTGCATAATCTAGGGCTGCCCTCCCTACGTTGAGTTATATGCGGCACCCTCGCAGTGGGGAATAATCGGTCATCATCCGTATCCGGCCGCTTGGCGCAGCATTGCGCATTGGATCGCGATTGTGCCTGTCATTCGTGGTGATTCTGTGTCAGCAACGGCATTCGCCCAGACGTCAGGCGGAATCAGGAACACCGGGTGACACGCTGGAAGAAATCATCGTCACTGCGCGCAAAGTCGAAGAAAACCTGCAGGACATTCCCATGAGCGTGCAGGTGCTGTCGGCTGATTTTCTCGATGAAGTCGACATCACCAGCTTCTACGAACTGCAATTCAATATTCCCGGCCTGGTCGTCAACAACCTCGGCATGTTTGGAGCGGGCTTCGCGCTTGCGCGGCGTCACCGACCAGGGTGGCACCAGCCTGTCCGTGGCGACACACCTGAACGGCGTCTACCTGGGCAGCTCCAACCTGGCGCTGGCACGCATGTTCGACCTGGAGCGTGATCGAAGTGCTGAAAGGTCCGCAAGGCACGCTTTACGGACGTAATGCGACGGGCGGTATCGATCAACTTCATGACGGAGCGCCCCAGAGGAAGATCCGAGTACGGAAATCGAAGCCGCCTATGGCAGTTACGACACGATCCGGTCGCAGGGCCACGTCAACCTGCCTTTTGATTCGGGCGCTTTTCGCCTCTGCCTTCATCGCATCGGAAGGCGACGGTTACATCCGCAATTCGATCGATGACCGAACCTTTGGCGAAAGCTGATTTCTGGGGTGTGAGAGCCTCAGTGCGGCTCAACATAACCGACAAGCTGCTGGTTGACTTGATGGCTCAGCACGTCAGGGATGACGGCGCGACCGGTGAGCTTTGGGGACCGCCGCCCGCATTTCTTCCGTGAACCCGGACGATATCCGCCTGACCACGGTGACCCTGCCAATCCCTACCTGGTCACCGAAAGCGACAATGTCAGTCTGAACATTGGATACGACTTGGGGTTTGCGACGCTGCGTTCCATCACGGGCTATGCGCACAACAAGGTGCGTGCACCTGGACGACTGTGCCGGGCTTCCGCATTTGAGAGGCTGCGTCCGGGCGCTGACCCCCTCCTATACGATCAATGGAGCCAGGAATTCCAATTGGTTTCGCAAAACAGCACTCCGCTGGCCTGGTTGCTCGGCGCCAACTATTTCAACTCGGATGGTCCAATCACGTTTTACACCATGATTCCATTGGTCAATCCGTTGCCACTGAACAACGATACTCGGCAACTTCGGAAGGAAACTGCTTACGCCCTGTTTGGCCAGGCGACGCTGCAACTCAACGAACACTGGAGCATTACCGGCGGCCTTCGCCTGAGCCATGAAAAAGACCGCGAATCGGATCCCGGGCACAGGAATCCGGGACAACCCGGAACTGACGACCGTCAAAGGCGACTGGAACAACACGTCCTGGCGCCTGGGCCTGGAGTACGCCAGACTGCCGATAACCTTTGCTATATGCCAGCGTTTCTACCGGTTACAAGAGCGGCGGGGTGACGACAACCCGCCTGCCCAGCGGGGAATTTGACAACTTCGAACCTGAAAACCTGACCGCGTACGAAGTGGGCATGAATTCCCAGTGGCTCGACCGGCGACTGACCCTGAACGGGGCCGCTTTTTACTATGACTTCACTGATCTCCAGATTGGCTCAACCTTCTTTATTGATGGTGTGACTATCACCGATGTCGAAAATTCAGCCAAGGCCGAAATCTATGGACTGGACGTGTCCGGAAATTTTCAAATGACCGACCGTTTTACCCTGTCCGGCGGTTTAGTCTGGTTACCAAAACGAGAATTTGTCGACTTCGTGAGTGAATGGACCGGTGATATCCTGTCCGGCAACACCATACCCAGAGCACCGGAATGGAGCTCGACAACCGCCATTGACTACCAGTTCCCGGTGCGCGACCTGGGTAGCCTCTCAATGCGCCTGGAATATAACTACCGGAGCGCATACTACTTCACCAAGGAAAATGACCCGCTGTTTGCGCAAGGTGCCTTTGGCCTGTTGAATCTTTTCGTGAGTTTCGAACCAGGCAACGGCAAATGGCGAATTTTTGCGATCGGCCGAAATCTGACCAACACAGACTATTACAACCAGGTTTTTCTTCAGTCCAGCCCTGGGTATCCGGCTACCTGGGAAGTCGGTTTTGGAGTCAGTTTTTGAGCCCTGGTTATGGAGCTTGAACATGAGTACAACGAAATCCGTCGCATTCGCACTTTTGGCTGTTTTGCTCATGGCCGGCGTGACGGCGCCGTACCTGGTGACCTCGACATTTGCGGATTCAAGCACGGCGCTCACGGTCAGCAGCAGCGCTGAACTCATCGCAGCACTTGCGCCGCAAAGTAAGGCCCGGCATATTTTCCTGCAGCCAGGCGAGTATGCCTTGGATCGCGCCCTGCTTGTACCGGACGGAGTCACGCTCGAAGGCGCCGGTGTCATGCGCCTGGAAAACGGCTTACCGTTGGAATTTGAGCCGGGTACCGTAACAACCATTCGCGCGTCGGCCGGATTTGAAGGTGATCTGCTGACCCTGGGCGATGGCGTAGTTCTCCGCGGCCTGCGTTTCCAGGATATCGCCACCGGTAATGACCCCTCTTCGCCGCGTTCCGGTAACGTCATCGTAGTGGGGTCACGTGCGGCTGGAGATAAGGTTTCGGCGCAGATAGCCGATTGCGAAATCGTCAACCCCAACCCGTTCGGTGTGTCGGCGGACGGCCCGACCGGGCATGCCCTGGTGGTGCTAAGCCGCAACCCGGGGCAGCAGGAAAACCCGGCCCCGCATGAAAGCTCCATGATCTCGGTCAGCCTCGAGCGCTCAATTCGTCGCGCCAGTCACCGGGGTGGTGCACTGTTTGTAATCAACTTCGCCGCAAGCAGCACGATATCGCTAACGCTCACTGGCAACCGTTTTCTCGGTACCTTGATCGCCAGCGCAGGAGCCAGCAGGCCGGACCTGGTCCACGATGCATCAGTATCTATCGCGTCTCAGAGTAATCTCTTCACGCCAAACTCCGGAGGTTATGATGAAATCGGCTGGCGAATTTTCGCCGGCAGCAGTTCGCACATTCCCGGGCTGACGGCACCCGGCGCCAGTTCCAACCTCTTGCGCATCCAATCGGTTAACGATCGTATCGAAGGTTTCAAGACCGGTATCAGGGCCGCCGCCGCCCGGCGATGGTTAAGCGCGTCGGGCCCGATTTCCGACAATCGGCTGGAGTTGGAAATGAACGGCATCCATATCCGGTCTGACGGTGACGGGGCTGCCGATCTTGAATTGCAAGGTGCTCTTTCAGATTCCGCGCCGGACTCCGGCCCGGAATTTCCACCGGGTGATCGGAACGTCCTGAATGTGCTAATTCGGGCTGCGACGGGAAGTAATGGATTGCGTGCAAATCGCTACGCAGATGTCACGGGTCCTGCCCTAGAAACCAACCAGGGCGTCGGCAACCGGCTCGAATTCACCGGCAGCCCGGAGGAGTTTGCGCATTCCAACGTGAATTTCAGACCTGCACCGTCAGCGCAGTTTTTCCAGGAAGCAAAGTAATTCGGGTCCTACCAGATCAAATCGTCAGGAACCGGAAATTCTTCGTCGTCATCCGCTGAGCCGGCGCTCAGATCCGGCACGTGGGCCTCTGACAGCTGGCGAACGGCGTCGGCATGCTCGCTGGCCAGCAGGTGGTAGCTGCCCGAAAGGTAGGCGATACCCAGTTCACCGGCATTAAGCGCCTTCAACTGGTCCGGCGTGACATGGATTTTCCGGATACGTCCCCTGAACATGAAGTTGCGGGCCACCTCGGCGTCATCCCGGTTCAGGCGATGTCGCCTGGACGATTTCCCGGATGGCGTTGTTCAGCAGTTTTCGCTGGCGGTCTTCCTCGAGCTTTTTCTGACGCGCCTGGTCAGCCTGCCGTTTTTCTTCCTGTTTCCTGCAGCGCAAACGCCTTCTCCAGCGAAAGTTCGCCCCTGGGTTCTCTGGCCCGTGGCGCCGGTGCAGGCCGGGGTTTTGCCGGCGAGGACTGTGCCTTCTGCTTCCTGGCCGGTTTATCCCTGCCAGGCTTTTCCCTGTTGGACTTTTCTTTGGCCAGGCCCAGCGCCTTTAACTGGTCTTGCAGTGAATTACCCATCCCGGTTCACCCCTCGTCCCAGTGTTCGACCATCCAGTCGCGGGTGGCGCTGATCCCCTGCTCCAGGGAAATCCGGGCTTTCCAGCCCAGCGCCTCAAGCCGGCTGACATCCAGCAGCTTTCGCGGCGTGCCGTCCGGCATGGCCGGGTCAAATTCAACCCGTCCTTCGAAGCCGCAAACCGAAGCGATCAATTCGGCCAGTTCGGCGATGCTGATATCGGATCCGCAACCCACGTTGACGTGTGAGCAATGCCCGGATACCGCAGACCAGTAACGATCTCGTCCAATCCCATCAGGTAGCAAGCCGCCGCGGCCAGGTCATCGACGTGAAGAAATTCGCGTCTCGGCGTACCGCTTCCCCATACGGTCACTGTTTGATCACCGTCGACCACGGCCTGGTGAAATTTTCTCAGCAGCGCAGGCAGAACATGGCTGGTTTCCAGGTCGAAATTGTCATTCGGGCCGTACAGGTTGGTCGGCATGGCGCTTCTGAAGTCACTTCCGAAACTGGCGCCGGTAGGCTTCGCACATCTTGATGCCGGCAATCTTGGCCACCGCGTAAGCTTCGTTGGTCTTTTCCAGCACGCCGGTCATCAGGGCATCCTCAGCCATCGGCTGTGCGGCCAGCCTGGGGTAAATGCAGGAACTTCCCAGGAACAACAGGCGGGACACCCCGGCCCGGTAAGCCGAGTGAATGACATTGGTCTGAATCTGGAGATTTTCGCGGATGAAATCCGCTGGAAAGTCGCTGTTTGCCTTGATTCCGCCGACCCGGGCGGCGGCCAGGTAAACCGTGTCGATATGCTCATCGGCAAAGAAAGCATTCGACCTGCGTCCTGCCGCGTCAGGTCCAGTTCGCTGCGGCTGCGGGTGACGACGTCCGTTGTCCCCGGCGGCGTGCAGGCAACGCACGATGGCCGACCCGACCATTCCGCGATGGCCTGCGACAAAAACCCTGCCCTGTTCCTTAACACCTGCCACTGATGCACCGGTCGTTGTCGTCAGATTTGTGAACGGTCCCGATCGATCAGGGATTCTTCCCGGGCGAGACGCAAATCGTTCGCCACCATCTCGTTCACCAATTCGCTGAAAGACGTCTTTGGAACCCAGCCAAGCTTTTCGCGGGCCAGGCTGGCGTCACCCAGCAGCGTCTCCACCTCGGCCGGCCGGTAGTAGCGGGGATCAACCTGCACCACGACATCGCCGGCGCGGAACGCCAGTTCCTTGTTTTCCGACCAGGCCACCATAGCCCGCTCCTCGGGCCCGCTGCCCGACCATTCCAGTTGCAGCCCCATGCTTTCGGCTGCCGTATTGACAAAATCCCGCACCGAATACTGCTTACCCGTGGCGATCACGAAATCAACCGGTTCATCGTGCTGCAGCATCAGCCACTGGGCCTCGACGTAATCGCGGGCATGACCCCAGTCGCGCCGTGCGTCCAGGTTTCCCAGGTACACGCACTCATCGAGCCCCCAACCGATTCGCGCCAAGCCGCGGGTGATCTTGCGGGTGACAAAGGTTTCGCCCCGCAGTGGTGATTCGTGGTTGAACAATATGCCGTTGCAGGCAAACATGCCGTAGGACTCACGGTAATTGACGGTGATCCAGTAGGCATAGAGCTTGGCAACGCCATAGGGCGAGCGCGGATAAAAAGGCGTGCTTTCCGTCTGGGGGGTTTCCTGTACTTTTCCGAACAGTTCCGAGGTCGAGGCCTGGTAAAAACGGCATTTTTCCTCGAGCCCGAGATTGCGCATGGCTTCCAGGATTCGCAGCGTACCCACCGCATCTGATTCCGCGGTGTATTCCGGTTCCTCGAAAGACACCGCCACGTGGCTCTGGGCTGCCAGGTTGTAGATTTCATCCGGTTGCGTCGCGCTGGATGGTCCGCTGCAGGCTGGAACTGTCCGTCATGTCACCGTAATGCAGAACCAGCCTGGCGTTTTCGACGTGCGGATCGGAATAAAGATGATCGATGCGGGCCGTATTGATCAGCGAAGCCCGACGCTTGATGCCGTGAACCTCGTAGCCTTTCTTCAGCAGAAATTCCGCCAGGTAGGCGCCGTCCTGTCCGGTGATGCCGGTGATCAGTGCAGTTTTACTCATTAAGTTTTTACGGCCTTCCGATTGAATAATAGGTGATCCCCGGCGGCGCACCACTTCGGGCGACCAGATATTCCGGCCATCAACGATCACCGCCTGTTTCATTTCCCGCTTCAGGCGATCAAAATCCGGCGCCCAGTACAGTTTCCATTCGGTGATCAGGACGAGTGCATCAGCATTCCGGGCCGCCTCGTAAGGGTCGTCGACCAGTGTGAATCCGGGCCGGTCGCTGAAAAACCTCAGCGCTTCGCTGCCTGCCTCCGGGTCATGGGCGCGAACGCTGCCGCCGCCGGCCAGGATGGCATCGATCAGGTTCAGGCTCGGAGCTTCGCGCATATCATCGGTGTTGGGTTTGAAAGACAAGCCCCACAAGGCCACTGTCAGTCCCTGCACATTGCCGTTGAAGTGGCCGCTCAGTAACTCAAACGGCCGGTGCTTCTGCCGGTTATTGACCGACTCCACGGCCCTGAGCAATTCCGCATCGTATCCGCTGGCCCTGGCGGTTCTGTTCCAGTGCACGCACATCCTTGGGAAAACAGGACCCGCCATAGCCGGCTCCCGGGTAGATAAAGGAATAGCCGATACGGGGATCTGAACCGATACCGTTACGCACATGTTCGATATCCGCACCCACGCTGGCCGCCACGTTGGACAATTCATTCATCAGGCTGATCTTCGTCGCCAGCATTGCATTGGCGGCGTACTTGGTCAGCTCCGAGGAACGGACATCCATGCACAGCAGTTTCTCATGATTGCGGTTGAAGGGCGCGTACAGTTCCCGCAACAAGGTGTCGGCCTTGTCGTTGTCCACGCCGACCACGATTCGGTCCGGTTTCATGAAATCGGAGATGGCTGCGCCTTCCTTGAGAAATTCCGGGTTGGAAGCCACCGAGAATTCGACTTTGACTCCGCGCTCCTGCAATTTTTGCGAGATCGTGTCACGAACCCTCTCGCAGGTGCCGACCGGAACCGTCGACTTGACGACGACCAGCGAGGGCCTGTCCAGGTTTTCACCAATCGCGGCGGCCACGGCAAGCACATGGCTGAGGTCCGCTGATCCGTCTTCGTCCGGCGGCGTGCCAACTGCGATGAACAGCACTTCTGCATGCTCAACGGCACGGCTGATGCTGGAAGTGAATTCCAGCCGTCCAGCGTCGGCATTTGCCATCAGCATCGGTTCGAGACCCGGTTCAAAGATCGGAACGATACCGTTTTTCAGACCTTCGATCCGTGCCTCGTCGATATCCATGCAAACCACATGGTGCCCGACTTCGGACAGGCCAGCACCGCTGACCAGTCCGACGTAGCCGCTTCCTACGATTGAAACCCGCATCGGACTTTACTCGATGCCCAGCAGTTCCACTTCAAAGATCAGGGTTGCGTTGGGTCCGATCGGGCCGCCGCCGTTAGGGCCATAGGCCAGGTTCGGCGGAATGAAGAACTTGAACTTGCTGCCCACTGGCATCAATTGAACACCTTCGGTCCAGCCGGGAATGACCTGGTTGAGCTGGAAGGTGGTCGGCTCATTGCGCGAGTAGGAACTGTCAAATTCCTCGCCGTTGAGCAGGGTTCCGCGATAGTGCACGGTGACCGTATCGCTTGCGGCAGGCTTGGCGCCGTCACCCATAACGATGACCTTGTACTGAAGACCGGAATCGGTCACCTGGACGCCTTCCTTTGCCCGGTTTTCAAGCAGGAACTTGTCGCCTTCAGCCGCGTTGATCGCCGCCAGGGACTGGCCGTTCCTTCTCCGCCTCAGCGCGCCGCTTGGCGATGAACGCTTCACGAATGGCCGCCGCCTCTTCAGGCGTCATGGCCAGCGGCTCGTCGTTGTAGGTCGCCCGGATGGCGTCGATCAGGGTATCGAGATCGATGTTCGCCACCCTGCTGTTTCAGCGAAGACCCGATGTCCATGCCGATGATGTAACCCAGTTTTTGTGCGTCCGTTTCAAGTTCTGCGGAAAAAGCATTGCCGCTCAGAAGAACGGCTGCAAGCAACGCGCCCCTGGCATACATAGATTTCATTTACTCAGTACTCCTGTGTGGAAAAGCGAAATGCAGCCTCGCCAAAGAAGCCGCAGTGTAAAAAAAGTGAGTGGCGAATTGTCCCCCAATCTCACGTCCTTGGCAATGTTGGCGTCCGTTCGATTGCAGACAGATCCGATAGTTCACTCGGTGCGTGTTTCGTTCTATGCTGCAAACCTGGCCGCAGGAAACCCGACATCGTGACAGGAGTACTCGATAACACTGATCGCTTATCAACTGCTGATGCTCGGCATCGGCTGGTGGGCCAGCAAACGCAACAGCGACAGCGAAGACTACTACCTGGGCGGCCGCAAACTGGGGCCACTGGTAGCTGCATTGAGCGCTTCCGCCAGCTCATCCTCCGCCTGGAGCCTGCTGGGTGTCAGCGGTGCCGCTTTCGCCTGGGGCCTGCCTGCCATCTGGCTGATTCCGTCAACGATTTCGGGGTTCCTGATCAACTGGTACCTGATTGCTCCGAGACTGTATGCCAAAAGCCGCGAATCCGGAGCGCTCACCCTGACCGAGTTTATTGCCGGGCCTCCCGGCGACCCGGCGCGGCGCACGATCATGCGCATGGGCGCTGTGGTTATCCTGTTTTCTTTCACGTTCTACATTGCCGCCCAGTTCCAGGCCGCCGGCACAACCTTCGCCAGCGTTCTCGACATTGAACAAAGCACGGCGATCATTATCGGCGCGCTGGTGGTGCTTGCCTATGTTTGGCTGGGCGGATTCTGGGCCGCCAGCGTCACCGACACCGTGCAGGGCCTTTTGATGGCGCTGAGCGCGGTACTCCTGCCCCTGCTGGCCCTGCTGGCGGTCGGCGGATTCGGCGAACTGCTCGACAGCCTCCGCACGGAAAACGTCAGCAGTGTGCGGCTCTGGACCGACCAGGCTTCCTTGCCCGCCGGTATCGGATTCGTTTGCGGCTTGTTTGGTATCGGCCTTGGTTATCCCGGACAGCCCCACGTCGTCAATCGCTTCATGGCGATTAAGAGCGAAAAAGCCATTGTCCAGGGCCGTCGCATCGCCGTGCTGTGGGCCTGTATCATCTACATCGGAATGGTGCTGCTGGGCTGGTGCGGGCGCGTCCTGGTGGAAAACCTGGGTGACGGCGAACAGCTGCTGTTCGTGCTGGCGACACTGCTTCTTCCGGCGGTTCTTGCCGGCGTCATGGTATCGGCCATTCTTTCCGCGATCATGTCCACCGCTGACAGCCAGCTACTGGTGGCTGCATCCAGTGTCAGCCACGACCTTAAAGAAGAACACGGCAGCGACGCCAGCGGCCTGGCCCGTGCCCGCTGGGTGGTGCTGGTGATCGGTGTGCTCGCGATCATGCTGGCCATCGTTTCCCCGACCGGATATTCAGCCGCGTGCTGTTTGCCTGGCAGGCCCTGGCAGCGGCGTTTGGCCCCTTGCTCGTGATCACCCTGTGGCGTGGGCCAGTTCGGCCAAAATGGCGAATAGCCACGCTCGCCATCGGTTTTCTGCTTACCGTCGCGCTCAGCTGGACGGTGGAATCCCCGGGGGACTGGGTCGAGCGACTGGTTCCCCTGGCACTCGCCACCTGCCTCGCATGGTTCGGCAGCAAGGCCCGCAACTAGTTTCAGATTGCCTGCAAACCTCCGGACATTTTCAAATAATGTTTGCATTCTGCAATTATGGTGTTATACTTCACTACAACACCAATTAAAGAAACCGGATACAGGAAAAGATCATGTTGCCGCTTACCAGGACCCGAAAGAACCGTATCTCAAACCGTTTGGCAATATTTGCAGCATTGCTGCTGGTCGTAACCTCAATGGCCGGGATAGACGATTCAGCCCGGCCTGCGGATAACGAACCCGGCCTTGAGTCAGTGTCCATGGTTGCCGGCGAAACGCCAGCCTTGCTGGATTCCGGCAACTCTTCGAAGGTCAAGGTGAACAAAGGCTTCAAGATGAGCCTGTTTCTTTTCCGTAACGGTTGACCGGCAACCGCCTGCAGAGACACCCATACTCATGTCCACACATTGGAACGACAGCCAGCCGATTTACTGGCAACTGAAGGAACGAACGGTCGCGATGATCCTCGATGGAACGCTGGCCGAGGGTGAACCCCTGCCCTCCGTTCGAACAGTCGCCTCGGATTTTCAGTTAAACCCGATTACCGTGTCCAAGTCCTACCAGGCCCTGGTCGATGAGGGACTGGTGGAAAAACGTCGTGGCCTGGGCATGTTTGTGCGTGAAGGCGCCCGCAAAAGCCTGGTCGCATCGGAACGCAGCAAATTCCTGAACGACGAATGGCCGGCGATGCTCAGCCGGATAGAACAACTCGGTCTGAACGTGGAAGACCTGCTGACAACCGCCATGAAAAAAGAGAGCGACAACTGATGACCTCCATTATCTCCGCACGAGGACTGACCAAACGCTATGGCCGCACGCTTGCCGTCGATCATATCGACCTGGAAATCCCCCCCGGCAGGATCGTTGGCCTGATCGGCCCCAACGGTGCAGGTAAAACCACCGTCCTGAAAGCCATCCTGGGGCTCGCCACTTTTGACGGAGAGCTTTCGGTCATGGGTAAAAACCCGGCCAGGGCACGCGCCGCACTGATGGAGGACGTTTGCTTCATCGCCGATGTCGCCGTTCTGCCCCGCTGGATACGGGTTTGGCAACTGATCGAGGTGACCGAGCGGATTCACAAGGGATTTTCACGCGAGACCTGCATGGAATACCTGGCTCAGACCAAGGTCACGATGGATCACAAGGTGAAACAACTGTCCAAGGGCATGGTGGCGCAACTGCACCTCGCCCTGGTAATGGCCATTGATGCCCGCCTGCTGGTGCTCGATGAACCCACGCTGGGTCTCGATATCCTGTACCGCAAGCAATTTTATTCCAGCTTGCTCAATGATTACTTCGATGAAGAGCGCACCATCCTGATCACGACCCACCAGGTGGAAGAGGTCGAACACATTCTTACCGACCTGATTTTCATCCAGGACGGAAAAATTGCGCTGGATACCTCGATGGAAGAAGTCGAGCGGCGCTACACCGAATTGATGGTCCGGCCGGAAAATGCCGGGCGCGCCAGGGAATTCAAACCTTTGTACGAACGCGAACTATTTGGACGGCATATATTTCTTTACGACAATGTCGACAGGAAACAGCTTGCTGAACTCGGGGAGATCCACACCCCCAGTGTTGCAGACCTTTTTGTTGCCACCATGAAAGGAGGCAAATCATGAACCGCCTTTTCGCCCTGGTCCGACGCGAGTACTGGGAAAACAAGGGTGCTTTCCGCACCACCCCGCTGGTCATCGGTGGCATTTACATCGCCTTCCTGCTGATGTCGATATTCACGACAGCGCATTTTGACAACGAAATGTACACGTTCCGCGAAGCCATCCGGTTATTGGCCGGCCAGACCCCTGAATTTCAGGGCCACGCATGGCCATGAAATCATCCTGGGCAGTTCGATATTTTTTTCCCTGGTGCTGGCTTTCGTCGTCTTTTTCTACCTGCTGGGCGCCCTGTACGATGACCGCAAGGATCGCAGCATCCTGTTCTGGAAATCACTGCCCGCCAGCGACACGCTGACCATTGCGATCGAAACTGTTTTCCGCAATGGTCCTTGCACCGCTGATTTTCTGGGCAATCTTTATCCTGACGCAGATCGTGATGGCGGTGATTGCCTCGTTAATGGTCATTTCGGTCGGCGAAAACCCCTGGACGCTGTTCCTGTCCGTGGTTAACCCGCTGAGCGCCTGGGGCTTGCTGCTGGTCAGCTACCTGGCGACTTCCATCTGGTTTTTGCCGCTGTATGCCTGGCTCCTTGCTGGTTTCGTCCTTTGCACCGCGCATCCCGCTGCTCTTCGCGGTGTTGCCCCCGGTGGTGTTTCGCGATCCTGCAGGTCTGGATCGCCTTCCTCAAGACCTTCACCTTCAACGACAGCCTGTTCGGACTGATTGGTGAGTGGGTAGCCAACAGCCCGGCAATCATATCGTTCGAAGTTGACGATGGCAGAGGCTCGCTGGCGCTGGGCATTACCCCTGACGAGATGACTTCGACCATGCCGTTTCGCTGGCGAATATCCTGGACCGCCTGTTCTCGACCCAGATGCTGGCCGGCCTGGCGGTTTCCGCGGTGTTCCTGGCGCTGGCGCTTTGGTTACGTCATCGGGCGACCGACAATTAAGAATCTGTTGGAGCGGCCTGTGCAGCCGGCCTTGTTGGAGCCGGCCATGCTCGCGATTAAATGCCTGCAGCTCTCCGTGGCCAAATCGCCGGCATGGCCGGCTCCAACAATCCTTCTCTGGCTTTGTTCGCGAATGAATTCGCTCCTGCAACTCCGTTAACCGCCTTCCTTCTTGATGATTCCGCCCCGTGTCAGCCTGAGCGGGTCGAGCAGGCGGTCGAGTTCTTCGGCTGAAAGCCCGGTGGTTTCCAGGGCAACCTGCTTGATCGGCCTGCCCTCTTTGTAGGCCTGCTTGGCCGTCTCCGCACCCAGCTCATAGCCGATCACCGGATTCAACGCGGTCACCAGGATGGGGTTGCGCTCCAGCGCGGACTGGATGTTGTCGGTCCGGACCGTGAACCCGGCGATGGCCTTGTCGGCCAGCAGGTCGACCGCAGCGGCCAGGATTTCGAGACTTTGCAAAAGGTTCAACGCGACCACCGGCATCATGACGTTCAACTGGAACAGGCCGGATTGGCCAGCCACCGTGATGGTGGTGTCGTTTCCGATCACCTGGGCGCAGACCATGCAGACTGCCTCCGGAATCACCGGGTTGACCTTACCCGGCATGATGGAGGAACCGGGTTGCAGCACCGGCAATTCGATTTCTCCGAAACCTGCCAGCGGACCGGAATTCATCAGCCGCAGGTCATTGGAAATTTTCATCAGGCTGCAGGCCAGGGTCTTCAACTGGCCGGAAAGCTCAACCGAGGTGTCCTGCGAACTGATCCCTTCGAAATAATTCTCGGATGGCCTGAACTTGACTCCCGGTCAGCCGTTCCAGCACCGCGGCCGCCCTGGGGCCAAACTCCGGATGCGCATTGATCCCGGTTCCAACGGCGGAGCCGCCCAGCGGCAGTTTTCGCATGTGTTTCAAAGCGCTCTTGATCCGCTTGATACCGGTACGGATCTGTTTCGACCAGCAAGCGAGTTCCTGGCCAAAAGTCACCGGCATGGCGTCCATCAAGTGCGTCCGGCCCGTCTTCACGACAGCTTGCCAGTTCCTCGGATTTGATATCCAGTGTTTCCGCCAGGTGCAGCAGCGAAGGAATGAGCTTTCCGTAAGCGAGCACCGCGGCGCTGACCTGGATTGCGGCGGGATGACGTCATTGGAACTCTGCCCCATGTTCACATCATCATTGGGATGCACCGGACATGACCCTCCTGACTGGCCAGGCGGGCGATCACTTCGTTGGCGTTCATGTTCGAAGAAGTGCCGGAACCGGTTTGAAAAACATCGACCGGAAAGTGGGCGTCCAGTCCGCCCGCGGCGACTGATCTCGCGGCAGTTGATGATAGCGGCGGCCTTGTCTTCGGCCAGCAAGCCCAACTCGAGGTTTGCCGTGGCCGCAGCTTCTTTGATCAGTCCCAGCGCCCTGATGAATTCGCGCGGCATCGTGATTCCGCTGATCGGGAAAGTTCTGGACCGCCCGCTGGGTCTGGGCGCCCCAAAGCGCATCCTCCGGAACCTGGAGTTCACCCATGCTGTCCTGCTCTGTCCTGTATCCTCGGTCATCACTGCGCTCCAGAATATTGTGAAACGGAAAGTGAACAGGATTATATCGGACTGCGTGTTGGAGTGAATGGCAAAGAATGAGAGAATGGGTTCTCAGCCTTGTCGCGCATTTTTCAGAACTCATGAACCTTTCAAGCCTGACCGCCCTTTCATCCGTCGACGGCCGTTACGCCGGAAAAACTGCTGCGCTTCGCCCGGTTTGCAGTGAATTCGGATTGATTCATCGTCGCATCATCGTAGAGGTCCGCTGGTTCCAGGCCATGGCCGGCCACGCGGGATTGGCGGAATTACCGGCCCTCTCGGAGCAGCCAACACCTTTCTCGACCGGCTGCTCGCGGAATTTGACGAAACCGGGGCCTTGCGGGTCAAGGAAATAGAAGCGGTCACCAATCACGACGTCAAGGCGGTCGAGTATTACCTGAAAGAGCGGTTCACGGAAATGCCCGAATTGGCGGCTCATCGCTGAGTTCCTGCACTTCGCCTGCACCTCCGAAGACATCAACAACCTTTCCTACGCGCTGATGCTGAAAGACGCCCATTCGATGGTATTGTCCGGGTATCTTCACCGAAATCGACAGCGCCCTGGCTGAATTTGTCCACGCATTATGCCGGACAGGCCATGCTCTCCCGCACACATGGGCAGACCGCTTCACCCACGACGCTCGGAAAGGAAATTGCCAACACCCTGCACCGCCTGCGCCGCCAGGTCAGCGCAGATGTCCAGCCAGGAATACCTGGGGAAAATCAACGGTGCGGTGGGTAACTTCAACGCCCACATCAGCGCATACCCGGAGGTTGACTGGCCGGCGCTGGCCAGGACCTTCGTCGAATCACTGGGATTGGTCTGGAACCCCTACACCACGCAGATCGAACCCCACGACTGGATGGCCGAGACCTTCCATTCGATGATCCGTTACCAGACGATCCTGATCGACCTTTGCCGCGATATCTGGGCCTATATTTCGATCGGTTATTTCAGCCAGAAAACCATCGCGGGCGAAGTCGGCTCCTCGACGATGCCGCACAAGGTCAATCCCATCGATTTCGAAAATGCCGAGGGCAACCTCGGGGTTGCGAACGCCCTGCTGGACCACCTCGCGCAGAAGTTGCCGGTGTCGCGCTGGCAAAGAGACCTGACCGATTCCACCGTGCTGAGGGTCATCGGCACGGCCTATGGCCATTCCGCTGGTCGCAATGGCTTCCCTGCTGAAGGGGCTTTCCAAGCTGGAAGTCAACGAGAACCGCCTGGACGACGACCTCGACGCCAGCTGGGAAGTCCTGGCTGAACCCATCCAGACCGTGATGCGCCGGTACGGCATCGAGAACCCCTACGAGCAACTCAAGGCGCTTACCCGGGGCAAACAGGATCACGGCGAGTGATCTCAGACACTTCATCAACGGCCTGGATTTGCCGGATGCGGCGCGCAGGGACCTGCTCGCCTTGACCCCTGCCCGCTACACCGGCAACGCCGGGCAGATGGCTGAAAGCCTGGACGACTACCAGTAGCCGAGTGTGGAGCGGGCCTTGCCGGCGATAAACCTGACCGTCTGCGAGAAGAAAAGACACCCGAAATGATCTTCGAAAACAGCCCACTATCCCCGCAAGAGTTCCTCGCCGAGTACTGGCAAAAAAAGCCTCTGCTGATCAGGCAGGCGATACCCGGATTTCTCCCCGGAACTCGATTCCGACGACATCGCCGGTCTCGCCTGCGATGAACTGGCGGAATCACGCCTGGTCACCGGCAGTTTTCCGGAACACGACTGGAAGCTTCGCCACGGCCCGTTCTCGAAAAAGGATTTCAGAAAACTTCCGGAAACCCACTGGACGCTGCTGGTCCAGGACGTTGAGAAGCACTACCCACCGCTGCAAAACCTGATGAGCCGCTTCAGCTTCCTGCCTCGTTGGCGGATTGACGACCTGATGATCAGCGTTGCCGGTCCCGGAGGCTCGGTAGGTCCCCACGTCGACCAGTACGACGTGTTTCTGCTCCAGGCGGAAGGCAGACGGCGCTGGGAAATCGCGGAATCGTTTGACGCCGGACTTCTACCGGATTGCGAACTGAAGGTGCTGCGCGATTTTTCCGCCGAACAGGAATGGCTGCTGGAGCCCGGCGACATGCTGTACCTTCCGCCGGGAGTAGCCCATCACGGCGTGGCCCTGGACGCAGGCATGACCTGGTCAATTGGCATGAGGGCGCCCAGCAGAGCGGACCTGTACCTGGCGCTGGGTGAGTGGCTGGCGGAAAAAGACGACGAGGGCGGCCGCTACCAGGACCCGGGGCTCACCCCGGCCAGGTATTCCGGCGAGATCGATCCGACAGCCATATCCCGCCTGGATGATTTTTTACAGACGCCGTTACAGGACGATCAGGATCTCCACTCGTTTCTGGGAACGTTCCTCTCCCGTTACCGCCTGGCACACCAGCCTGCGCCACCGTCTTCGGCGATGAAACCGGCTACCCTGGAAAAGGCGCTCAGCCGGGGAAAAATACTCCGGCACAATCCCTGGACACGGATTTTCTGGAGCGCGCAAGGGGAAGCAGCGAGCATATTCGCCGCTGGTGAAGAGTTCGCGTGCACCGTCAAACTGGCGCGGGTCCTGTGTGATCCGGACCGCCTGGGCCAGGCGGATTTATCCTTTGATGAAACCGGGTGGTCTCTTGTCTGCAAACTACTGAACCGGGGACATCTCTACCTTGAACAGCTATAATGGTCGTTTGCGCCGACCATGGGATTAGAGTGAAAACCAGCCTGGAAGAACTTTACAAGTCAACACACCTGTCCGGCAGTAACGCCTCCTGGATCGAGGCGTATTACGAGGATTGGCTGGAAGACAAGAACAGTGTTCCTGCTCAATGGGCCAAGGTATTTTCAGCCTTGCCCGGCAACGGTGTATCTGAACACGGGCGTCTGGGGGTGCAGGAAAAGTTCAGGCACCTGGGCCGTTTAACCCAGGTTGTTGCAGACAGCACCGAACTTTCGGATTACAAGGAAGCCAGCGTCGTCAAGCTGATCACGGCTTACCGGATTCGCGGGCACGAAGCCGCGAACCTCGATCCCCTGGGCCGGCCGCACCACACCCCGGTTCCGGATCTGGATCCCGCTTTTCATGGCCTGGACGCTTCAGATCTGGACCGCGAATTCGATACCGCGAGCCTGTTCGCACCTCACCGGATGCGGTTGCGTGAAATCATCGAACTGTGCAGGCGGGTTTATTGCGGGAGCATCGGCGTCGAGTCGGTTCATATCACTGACACCTTCAAGCGCCGCTGGCTGCAGGAACGCCTGGAAACAGGTCAAGGCGCCTACGACATCAACGACGTGGAACGGCTGCGCATACTGGATTTGCTGACCGCTGCCGAAGGCCTGGAAAAGTACCTCCACACGCGCTACGTAGGACAAAAGCGATTCTCGCTGGAGGGTGGCGACTGCCTGATCTCCCTGCTGCACGAGACCATGCTGCACGCCGGGTCAAAAGGCGTGGAAGAAGTCGTCATGGGAATGGCTCACCGCGGACGGCTTAATGTGCTGGTCAATATCCTGGGCAAGTCGCCGGCCATGCTGTTTGCTGAATTCGAAGGCAACCTCAAGGAACAGAATCCCCTGCGTTCCGGCGATGTCAAGTATCATATGGGATTCGCCTCCGATATACAGACCCCGGGCGGCCCGCTGCACATGGCGATGGCGTTCAACCCTTCCCACCTGGAAATTGTCGATCCGGTCGTGCTCGGCTCGGCGCGCGCCCGCCAGGTCCGCCGGAAGGACCTTAACCACGACAAGGTCATGCCGATCCTGATCCACGGCGACGCTTCATTTTCCGGCCAGGGCGTGGTCATGGAGTTGTTCCAGATGTCGGAAACCCGCGGCTTCGCAGTGGGGGGCACGCTGCACATCGTGGTCAACAACCAGATCGGTTTCACCATCAGCGACCGGCGGGATTCCCGGTCTACCCACTACTGCACGACGATTGCAAAAATGGTCCATGCGCCAATTTTTCACGTCAACGGAGACGACCCCGAAGCGGTCCACCACGTGATGAAAATCGCCTGCGATTTCCGCACCCGCTTCAAGCGGGACGTAGTCATCGACCTCGTCTGTTATCGCCGCCACGGGCATAACGAGGCGGACGAACCGGCAGTGACGCAGCCGATGATGTACAAGAAAATCCGCAGCATGAAAACGACCCGGCAGAAATACGCTGACAACCTGCTGGAGCGTGGGCTGATTGACGGCCACGTGGCCCAGCAGTTGATGGACGAGTACCGCGAACACCTGGACCGGGGCGACCAGGTCGCCGATGTCGCAACGGAGCCGCGCACCAACGAGTACGCGGCCAACTGGCACAGTTTCGACCACGCCGGCGAGTCCAGTGACGTCGATACTGCGGTGCCATTAAGCAAAATAAGGGACCTTTCCACGCAACTGACAACCCTTCCGGACGGCTTCAAACTCCATAACCGGGTTGAAAAAATCATCCAGGACCGGATCGGGATGGCTGCGGGTGAACTGCCGCTCGACTGGGGCTTTGCCGAAACCATGGCCTATGCAACGCTGATCGACGAAGGGCACCGGCTTCGGCTGGTAGGCCAGGATTCCGGGCGGGGAACGTTCTTCCATCGCCACGCCGTGCTCCACAACCAGGTTGACGGCAGCACGCTGCTGCCGCTGGCGCAGATCAATCCGGACCTTGAAGTCGCGGTGATCGATTCATTGCTTTCCGAGGAAGCCGTGCTTGGCTTTGAATACGGCTATGCAACAGCGGCGCCGGAAACCCTGGTGATCTGGGAAGCCCAGTTTGGTGATTTCGCCAACGGCGCCCAGGTCGTGATCGATCAATTCATCACTTCAGGTGAAGCCAAGTGGGGCCGGCTCTGCGGATTGACCCTGCTGCTGCCCCACGGTTACGAAGGACAGGGACCAGAACATTCGAGCGCGAGACTGGAGCGCTTCCTGCAGCTCAGCGCCAATAACAACATCCAGGTCTGCGTGCCATCGACCCCGGCCCAGATGTTTCACTTGTTGCGCCGGCAGGTTTTACAACCCACGCGCAAGCCCCTGATCGTCATGACGCCGAAGAGCCTGCTGCGCAGCAAGGCAGCCACTTCTCACCTCGAGGTGCTTTCCAAGGGAAAATTCCAACTGGTTATCGGCGACCGCGGGCCCGGTAATGCCGAAGAAATCAAGCGGGTCGTGTTCTGTTCCGGAAAGGTTTACTACGACCTTGCGGAAAAACGTGATGCCGAGAATATCCGGGAAGTGGCCGTGATGCGTGTTGAGCAGCTGTACCCCTTTCCCGAAGACGACCTCAGAGGGTTTGTGGAAGAATTTCCGAACGCGACCGAGGTCGTCTGGTGCCAGGAAGAGCCTAAAAACCAGGGGGCGTGGTACCAGAGCCGGCATCACCTGCAGGCATGTATCTCGGACCAGCATGAATTGAAATACGTAGGCCGCCCACACTCAGCCTCTCCGGCAGTGGGTTATTTCACGCGGCACCTCGAAGAGCAGCAAGCGCTGGTCAACGAGGCTATTTTGCCGTCCCAAGAATGAACTTAACTGGAATCTTTACATGACCATCCAAGTAAAAGTACCTGTACTGCCGGAGTCCGTCGAGGATGCAACCATTGCCAGTTGGCACAAGAAACCGGGAGAAACCATCCGTCGCGATGAAAACCTGGTTGACCTGGAGACCGACAAGGTGGTGCTGGAGGTTCCGGCGCCGGTTGACGGGACACTGGTGGAAATTCTCGCCGCCGAAGGCGACACCGTGAACAGCGACCAGGTGATCGCCATCATCAAGGAAGGGGCCGTTGCGGCCCCGCCTGCCGCGACTGAGCCTGCTGCCAGCCCGGAAACACCGGCGGTTGCAGATCCAAAACCAACGGATTCACCCCGGTTGAGCCCTGCTGCACGACGTGTTGCCGAGGAAGAAAAAGTCGATCCCGCCAGCCTTGAAGGCACCGGCCGGGGCGGACGCGTCACCAAGGGTGATGTGCTCAATTTCATCAAGGGCGGTGGTTCGCGACAGGAAGAGCGCGTCAAGATGACCCGTCTGCGCAGCCGCATCGCTGAGCGTATGAAAGAAGCCCAGAATACGGCCGCCATCCTGACTTCATTCAACGAGGTGGACCTCAAGGCCGTGATGGACCTGCGGCGGAAATACCAGGATCTCTTCACCAAGCAACACGGCATCAAGCTCGGCCTCATGTCGTTCTTCGTCAAAGCCTGCAGCGAAGCGCTGCGCAAACACCCGGTGGTGAATGCCTCGCTGGACGGCGGTGACATCGTTTATCACAATTTCCAGGATATCGGGATCGCCGTCTCCACCGACAGGGGCCTGATGGTCCCGGTACTTCGCAATGCGGAAAACATGAGCCTGGCCGAGATTGAGCTGGCCATTGCCCACTTCGCGCAAAAAGCCCGAGATGGTTCGATCACCCTGGAAGACCTGCAGGGCGGCACTTTCTCGATCACCAACGGCGGTGTATTCGGCTCGCTGGTTTCGACCCCGCTGCTGAACCCGCCGCAGAGCGCGATCCTGGGCATGCACACGATCAAGGAACGTCCGGTTGTCGTCGACGGAGAAATCGTTGCGCGGCCAATGATGTACCTGGCCATCAGCTACGACCATCGCCTCATTGACGGCAAGGACGCGGTCCAGTTCCTGGTCGCGGTGAAAGAAACACTTGAAGACCCGGCCAGACTTTTGCTCGGGCTCTGATTAAGGAACCTTCAGGAAGGAAAACATGGCAGAAAAATTTGATGTGATCGTAATCGGCGGAGGTCCCGGCGGTTACGTGTCGGCAATTCGTGCAGCGCAACTGGGCCTGAAGACGGCCTGCATCGATATGTATTCAGACCGCGACGGCAAAGCTTCCCCCGGCGGCACGTGCCTGAACGTTGGCTGCATTCCTTCCAAGGCCTTGCTGGATTCAAGCAAGCACTTTCACCACTTGCAGCATGATTTCGGGGCACACGGCATCAGCGTGAAGGATGCCGGGATTGATGTGCCGACCATGATCGCGCGCAAGGAAGGCGTGGTGAAAAAACTGACCGGTGGGGTCAGCCAGTTACTGAAAGCGAACAAGGTCACGTTCTTTCACGGTAAAGGCCAGCTGAACGCGGAAAGACAGGTGGAAGTCACTCCTGCTGATGGCGGCGAAAAAGTCAGTCTGCAGGCGGATAACGTCATCCTCGCATCCGGCTCCGTCCCCATCCAGATTCCCAATGTGGAAGTGGACGGCAAAGTTATTGTTGATAACGTGGGCGCCCTGGATTTCAACGACGTGCCCGGAAACCTGGGCGTGATCGGCGCCGGCGTCATCGGGCTGGAACTGGGTTCGGTCTGGAGCCGGCTCGGCTCGAAGGTCACCTTGCTCGAAGCCCTGCCCGATTTTCTTGCAATGGCCGACAAAGACATCAGCAAACTGGCGGCCCGTGAATTCAAGAAACAGGGACTGGACGTGCGCTTGGGTACGCTGGTAAAAGGCGCTGACGTCAGCAAGGGCAAAGTCAACGTTACGGTTGAAGACGCCAAGGGTGAGAGCAAGCACACGTTTGACCGCCTGTTGGTCAGTGTCGGCCGCAAGCCGTATACGGACGGATTGCTGGGCGAGGATTCCGGCGTCCGCCTGACCGACCGGGGCCAGATCGAAGTAGATGACCACTCCAGAACCAGTGCGCCGGGAGTCTGGGCCATCGGCGATTGTGTTCGCGGTCCGATGCTGGCCCACAAGGCGTCGGAAGAAGGCGTGGCCGTTGCGGAAATGATTGCCGGCAAACCGGCGCACATCCATTTCGACACGGTGCCCTGGGTTGTTTACACCGACCCGGAGATCGCCTGGGTAGGCAAAACCGAACAGGAACTGGAGGCAGCCGGCGTCGGCTACCGAGCAGGCTCATTCCCGTTTGCGGCCAACGGCCGGGCACTCGCCGGCGGGCAGCCCACCGGTATGGTCAAGATGCTGGCTGACGCCGAAACGGACGAAATACTGGGCGTGCATATTTTTGGAGCCAACGCTTCGGAACTGATCTCGGAATGTGTTGTTGCCATGGAATTCCAGGGCTCGAGCGAAGACCTGGCCCGCATCATCCATGCACACCCGACGCTGTCCGAAGCGGTCCACGAAGCCGCCCTGCACCTGGACGGCAGGGCCATACACCGCGGAAATTGACGGAGAACAAAAATGAGTAACGTACCCGGGAAATTCAGAGCTTTTCGCATCCACGACGATGAAGAAGGCTACCGGTCCGGCATCGAAGATGTCACGCTGGACGACCTCAGTGAAGGCGAAGTCACCATCCAGGTGGCATGGTCCGGAATCAATTTCAAGGACGCCCTGGCCGCCACCGGAAAGGGAAAGATCCTCAGGCGTTACCCGCTGACCGGTGGTATTGACGTCGCCGGCGTGGTGGTTGAATCAAGCTGCGACCAGGTTGAAGTGGGCGACCGGGTGCTGGCTAACGGCAGCGGCCTGTCTGAAGTCCGCGACGGCGGATATTCAGAATACCTGCGCTTATCCAGTGACATCGTCGTACCCCTGCCCGAAACCCTCAGCATGCGTGAAGCCATGGGGCTGGGCACTGCCGGGTTCACGGCGGCCATGAGTCTCTACCGGATGGAAGCTTGCGGACAGACGACCCGACATGGGGCCCATCGTTGTAACCGGGGCCAGCGGCGGCGTGGGAACCGTTGCCATCAACCTGTTGACCGCTGCCGGCTACGAAGCACATGCAATTACCGGCAAAGTGGAAGAATTTGACTGGCTGGAACACCTCGGCGCCCGCCAGTGTATTTCCCGGCACGACCTGCACTGGGGGCAAAAACCGCTGGAGAAAACCAGTTGGGCCGGTTGCATTGACAGCGTCGGTGGCGACATGCTCGCGGGAATCAGCAGGGTAATTGACCTGTGGGGCAATATCGCCTGTTGTGGCATGGCCGGCGGGCACGGCCTGAACACAACCGTGTTCCCGATGATTCTCAGAGGCGTCAGCCTGCTGGGTATCAGCTCGGCGAATTGCCCGATCGAAATGCGCCGCATGCTCTGGAACCGTCTCGGCCACGAGTGGAAACCGCCCCTGCTCAACGAAATCATCACGCACGAAGTCACCCTGGAAACCATGAATACCGTGTTCGATGACATGATGGAAGGCCGGTCACTCGGGCGAACCGTCGTGAAAATTGCGGATTTGGAAGATTGATCTTTCCAAATATCATTGATTTACGGCATACTACTGCCTGGGCAGATGAAACATTCGAAGGACGCGGGAGCTACCATGTCTAAAGTACTCATCGTCGATGACTCGCCAACGCAGCTTTACCAGCTGCGCCAGATCGTTGAACAGCGGCGGTCATCAGATCGTTACCGCGCTGTCCGGTGAGCAAGCCATTGAACTCGCAGGCTGTGAATGTCCCGAAGTCATCCTGATGGATATCGTGATGCCCGGCATGAGCGGCTACCAGGCAAAACGGCAACTCGGCCGCGGAAGAACGCACCCGGCACATTCCGGTTATTTTCGTATCCAGCAAGGATGGTGAGTCCGATCGCGCCTGGGGTTTGCGCCAGGGAGCCCGTGAATATGTCACCAAGCCGGTCAACCCGAACATCCTTTTAACCGCGATTTCCGAGGCCATGGCCGCCTGATCGTTCTGCACTTCCGCTCCTCCCTCCTTGTATTTTTGCCGGACTGTTCCCATGTTGGTAAAACATGCATGGAAGGAGCATCAATATGACGATTCAAGACCGGTGACCGGATGCCTGAAGCCACTCTGACGACCATGGGCGAACAAGGCCCGGTTCCTGTAACCACGGCGGAAATTTTTGCCGGCAAAAAAGTAGTCCTGGTTTCGGTTCCGGGCGCTTTTACGCCAACCTGTTCGGTCAGGCACCTACCCGGCTATGTCGATCTTGCCGCACAACTATTCGCCAAGGGTGTCGACACCATCGCGTTTGTCGCGGTTAATGACGTCTTCGTCATGAACGCCTGGGGCAAAAGCGCAGGTGCAGGAAACATCCTGATGCTGGCTGATGGAAACGGCGACTTCGCCAGGGCCCTGGGCCTGGAACTCGATGCAAGGGCCTTCGGCATGGGCATGCGTTCCCAGCGTTTTGCGCTGGTTGCCGAGGATGGTGTGGTATCGAAGCTTTTTGTCGAAAGCCCCGGCGAATTCCGCGTCAGCAGCGCCGAGCACGTACTCGCCAGCCTTTGAAACGATGATTTCGATCAGTTGATCACTCGCCATGACGGCGAATAATCACGGTACGCAAGACAGCAGGAACAGCCATGCAGGACTACCCTCATCATTACGTTGTCAAGGCTGATGCGCCGGCAGAAGGCGTTATCAACGTCAGCAGCAACGGCCTGAAAACACTTCCCTCCCTGGCCCCCGCTGAATTTGGCGGGCCCGGCAACCTGTGGTCGCCGGAGACCTTCCTGGTCGCAGCGGTGGCAGACTGTTTCATTCTGACGTTCCGCGCGGTTGCGCGCGGTTCGCACTTTGAATGGAATTCAGTTCAGTGCAAAGTGGACGGCGTACTGGACCGCGTGGACGGTGTCACCCGCTTCACCGAATTTCATGTCCGGGTCATTCTTCACGTTCCACCCGGCACAGATGCGCACAAGGCCGAACGGTTGATCGAAAAATCCGACCATGTTTGCCTGGTGACCAATTCACTTACGGCTGCGACTCAATTGAGTTCGGAGATAATCGTCGATCCTTGAGCAGGACTTGCGAGTGAGCCTGAAGAAAACATTACTGACCTTGTGCATTGCCGTTTTGGTACCGGGCGTTGCCGCCGCGTACGACGAATCGGCCGAACTGGACTGGGCGATCGAGGCAACAAAGGAATATGCCGGGGCGCTGAAGTCAGAATTGATGGCGGCGATGCACGCCGGCGGTGCGATCGAAGCCCTCGAAGTTTGCAACACCAAGGCACTGGTCATCGGCCAGGAAGTCTCACTGGCAAACAACGTAGACCTGTCCAGGGTCAGCACCCGAAACCGGAATCCGGCCAATGCGCCCAACGAATGGCAAGCAGCAGTACTGGAAACGTTTGAAGCCAGGAAACTGGCCGGCGAAGATCCGGGCACACTCACCTGGCATGAAATTGCCCAGACCGGAAATGGCCCGGAATTCCGATTCATGAAGGCCATTCCAACCGCGCGGACTTTGCCTGCAATGTCATGGCGTCAATATCGCACCGCCGGTCGCGGAAAAACTCGCGGAGCTTTACCCCGGCGACAAGGCCACCGGATTCAACGTGGGTGATTTGCGCGGCGCTTTCGTCGTTACCCGACTGTTGGAGCCGGATTAAAGAGTCTCGCCTTCTTCAGCGTCCTCGCCTTCTTCTTCGCCTTCGACTTCGGCTTCCGGTTCGATCCGCGCAAGCCCAACCAGTTTCTCTTCCTGGCGCAGACGGATCAGCGTGACGCCCTGGGTATTTCTGCCCAGCGTGGATATTTCACCGGCATTGGTTCGCACCAGTGATCCGCCATCGGAAATCAGCATGATGTCATCTTCGCTACTCACCTGGATCGCCGATATCAGGGCGCCGTTGCGCTCGGACGTTGCGATACCAATCACGCCCTGGCCACCGCGGCCCTGGCGCGGAAAGTCTTCCATTGCGGTACGTTTGCCAAAACCGTTCTCGGTGACCGTAAGCACGTCACCTTCGCCGACTACCAGCATCGAAACAACCTGGTGACCCTTCGGAACACGGATTCCAATGACGCCCCGGGCAACACGTCCCATGGAGCGGACATCGCTCTCGGCGAAACGGATACATTTTCCGGTACTGGCGAACAGCATGATGTCCTGCTGGCCGTCCGTCAGGCTGACGTTGACCAGTTCATCGCCATCCGGCAGATCAATCGCCCAGATTCCGTTGGCGCGGGGCCTGGAAAATTCGGATAAAGGCGTCTTTTTGACAATACCGTTGCGGGTTGCGAAAAACACGAACAGGTCGTCTGGATATTCACGCACCGGTAAAACGGCGTTGACCCGCTCATCCTTCTCCAGCGGCAAAAGGTTGACAATGGGTTTGCCCCGGCTGACGTGGCTGGCCTGGGGCAACTCGTACACCTTCAGCCAGTGAATCTTGCCGCGGCTGGTGAAGCACAGCAGCATATCGTGAGTATTGGCGACAAACAGACGTTCGATAAAATCCTCGTCCTTGATTTTCGTGGCTGATTTACCGGTACCGCCGCGGCGCTGGGACTGGTACCGGTCGAGCGGCTGCGACTTGGCATAACCGCCGTGCGACAACGTAACCACGACGTTTTCCTCGGTGATCAGGTCTTCCAGGCTCAGGTCGAGCCTGTGCTCCAGGATCTCCGTGCGCCGGACGTCACCAAACTGTTCCAGGATGGCCGCGAGTTCTTCCCGGATCACCTCCATCAGGCGTGCCGGTTCTGAAAGGATCAGCAACAACTCCAGGATATTTGCCAGTATTTCCTCGTATTCTTTGGTCAGTTTTTCCTGCTCGAGTCCGGTCAGGCGGTGCAGGCGCATGTTCAGGATTTCCTGCGCCTGGATGGGTGACAGCTGGTAACCTTCAGCCTGCAAACCGTATTGCGCCTCGAGGTCTTCCGGGCGCGACGTTTCACCACCGCCCTGCCCCAGCATGGCTTTGACCAGGCCGGGTTCCCAAATCCGCGCCAACAGGCGGGTTTTGGCTTCGGCCGGGGTTGAAGACGCCTTGATCAGTTCGATGACATCGTCAAGATTCGCCAGGGCAACCGTCATTCCTTCCAGTACGTGGGCCCTGTCGCGGGCTTTGCGCAAGTCGAACAGGGTGCGGCGGGTCACTACTTCACGGCGGTGCCCGATAAACGCACTCAGGATTTGATGCAGGTTCAACAGGCGGGGCTGGCCTTCAACCAGGGCGACCATGTTGATGCCGAAAACGCTTTGCATCGCGGTATGCTTGAAAAGATTATTCAGCACGACTTCCGGAACATCGCCGCGGCGCAGCTCAATCACCACGCGCATGCCGTCCTTGTCGGATTCGTCCCGCAGTTCCGTTATGCCCTCGAGTTTCTTATCCTTGACCAGTTCGGCGATTTTTTCCAGCAGCCGGGCCTTGTTCACCTGGTAGGGAAGTTCGGTGACAATGATGGCCTGCTTGCCGGATGATTCATTGGTTTCGATATGCGAACGGGCGCGCATGTAGATGCGGCCGCGACCCGTATGGTAAGCCTCGTGGATACCCTGGGCGCCGTTGATCAACCCGGCAGTTGGAAAGTCAGGACCGGGCAGATGCTGCATCAGGTCTGCAACCGAAAGCTCCGGGTTGTCGATCAGGGCGATGGTGGCGTTGATGACTTCGTTGAGGTTGTGGGGCGGTATATTGGTCGCCATACCCACCGCGATACCGGCAGAACCGTTAATCAGGAGATTGGGCACGCGGGTTGGCATAACCCGCGGTTCGAGTTCCGTTTCGTCGTAATTCGGGGTGAAATCGACGGTTTCCTTTTCCAGGTCGGAAAGCAATTCATGCGCCAGGCGGGACATGCGCACTTCGGTGTACCGCATTGCGGCCGCCGCATCACCATCCACTGAGCCGAAGTTGCCCTGGCCGTCCACCAGCATATAGCGCATGGCGAAAGGCTGGGCCATTCGCACGATGGTGTCATATACCGCGGTATCGCCGTGTGGATGGTATTTACCGATCACATCACCCACGACCCTGGCGGATTTTTTATAGGCCTTGTTCCAGTCGTTACCCAGCACGCTCATGGCAAATAAAACGCGGCGGTGCACAGGCTTGAGCCCGTCCCTGACATCGGGAAGTGCGCGCCCGACGATCACGCTCATCGCGTAGTCCAGGTAGGACTTGCGCATTTCGTCTTCGAGGTTTACCTGTAGCACTTCTTTGGCGAGTTCGGCCATACTAGAATTATTCTCCGAAAAATCTTCTATGTAATTGTTTTATTGTGATTTTAATTAAGCGGTTTTCAGTACGCTGACGAAGCTGATAAACGTCCGTACGAAGCTGAAAATTATACCATAAAACGGCAGATCAACGGCCCTGAAGAACCCGGATATTCTGGCTGTCGTTTAAAGTACTGGCCCAGTCTTTGCCACACCAGTATCATTTCTTTTTTAACCCCCACCGTATAGAGAGACCCACTAACATGCGTAGACAACAAGGAACATTTGCCCTGCTGGCCGCGATCACCCTCACAGCCTTCACGACCTTTTCCCAGGGCCTGGCCGCCCAGGGGAATCCGCAAGCCGTCATGCACACCAGCATGGGAGATATCCAGCTGGAACTTAATGCGGAACAAGCGCCCATAACCGTCGAGAATTTCATCAACTACGCAAAAAGCGGATTCTATGACGGTACAATTTTCCACCGGGTGATCGGCAATTTCATGATCCAGGGAGGAGGCTTTACTCCGGATCTGCAAAAGAAGGCCACCGGCGAACCCATCCGTAACGAAGCTTCGAACGGCCTCTCCAATGAGAGAGGGACCATTTCCATGGCCCGCACCAACGATCCGCACTCGGCCACCGCGCAATTTTTCATCAACGTCGGCAACAATACCAACCTGGACTTCACCGGCGAAGACAACTCCCGCTCCTGGGGTTACGCCGTCTTTGGCCGCGTGATTTCCGGGATGGACGTGGTGGATAAAATCCGCGTGGTTTCGACCGAAACCGTTGGGCAGTATGCGGATGTCCCGGTGGAGCCTGTCACTATCGACAGCATCGAAATCATCGACGGTTGATGCAAACGACGCTCTTCATCTCCGATCTCCACCTGGAAGACAGTGCACCCGAAAGGACCGCATGGCTGCTGGCCTTCCTGAGCGGGCCGGCACGTACGGCTGAAGCCTTATATATCCTGGGCGACCTGTTTGAGTTCTGGATCGGAGATGATGCGTTGACAACGACGTCCCGGCGGGTGGCCGAAGCCACGGCGGCGCTGCATCACCACGGCGTGTCCTGCCATTTCATGCACGGCAACCGGGATTTTCTCCTGGGCGAAAATTATGCGTCAAGCGCAGGGCTGGACCTTTTGCCGGAGACCTGCGTTATTGACCTTTACGGCGCCCCTACCCTGCTGCTTCACGGCGACACGCTGTGCACCGATGACCTGGATTACCAGGCTTTCAGACGCCAGGCGCGTGATCCTGACTGGCAGGCCGCGGTCCTCGGGTTACCTGTTCCAGAGCGCCTCAAACTGGCGCAGGAAGCCCGCACCGCCAGTCTCAGCCATACGGGTTCTGCATCCATGGAGATCATGGATGTTAACCCTGGCGCGGTTTCAGACGCGTTCAGGGCGCATAAGGTTTCGAGGATGATTCACGGCCACACTCACCGGCCGGCGCACCATACGGTTGATCTGGGCGGCGTGAGCGCCGAGCGAATTGTGCTGGCGGACTGGTACGATGCAGGCAGTTACCTGGAAGTATCCACCAGCGGGGCTGTGGCGATACCGCTTTAGCCTGAATTAGCCGAAAGAACCAAATCTCATGAAACGAACCGCTCAGATCCAACTGACAATTCCAACGGCATGCCTCTGGGCTATCGCCAGCATCTTCTTCCTGTTCCAGAACACCGCATTGGCGGAAACGGAAAAGCCGCGGTTGATTCTCCAGATCACGGTCGACCAGTTGCGGGGCGACTTGCCGGCGCGGTTTCTCGATCGCATGGGTGAAGGCGGATTCCGCTATTTCCTCGAAGAGGGAATCGTCTACGGCAATGCCCACCACGCGCATGCCAACACCGAGACCATCGTCGGCCACGCCACCCTCGCGACCGGCGCCCACCCCTCGGTACACGGGATGATCGGCAACATCTGGTTCGACCGCGGAACCGGATCCCTGACCTATAACATTGAGGATGCTCGCTACGGGTTGCTGACCGAGGGCGCGGACGTCGATGCGAGCACGGAGATCGACCCCACCCAGAAGGTGGCCGGCACCGACGGCCGGTCACCCGCGGCGATACTGGTTTCGACTTTTGGCGACGAGCTCTCGATCTACACCGCGGGAATAGCCAAGGTCTTTGGCGTCTCGATCAAGGATCGCGGCGCGGTCTCGTTTGCGGGGCACGCCGGAAAGGCTTTCTGGTTCTCGAAGAGCGCCGGCGAATTCGTCACCAGCCGTTTCTATTACGACAAATATCCCGCGTGGGTAACTGCCTTCAACAAGGCTGACCCGACCCTGCGCTTTGCCGACACGTCCTGGGAACTGCTCCAGGACCGTTCGGGTTATCTGTTCGGTAACCGCGATGACCAGGCCTGGGAGCTGAACCTGCCACCCTTCGGCCGGACGTTCCCGCACGCTTTCGGACCGGCAGACGGCAGGGGCTTCACCACTTTTCTGACGGTGAGCCCGGCTGGCGACGAGCTGACCCTGGAATTTGCCAGGGCGCTGATCGAGAACGAAGCCCTCGGGACTGACCCGGTCACCGACTTCCTGTCCGTCAGTTTCTCCTCCACGGATTACGTCGGTCATCTCTTCGGACCCTCGAGCCTGGAGGCCGAGGACAACCTGCTGCGGCTCGACCTTACGCTCGCGGCGTTGCTCGCGTATGTCGACGAGAAAGTCGGGCTGGACAACACGCTGGTGGTGCTGTCCGCCGACCATGGCGGCCCCGAAGCGCCTGGAGACTTGCAGCAATATGGGTTCGAGGCCAACTACGTGGACCCCGACTCCTGGGAAAAGGAGGCGGGCTTCGCCGCCCTCAAGCAGCGCTTCGGCATCGGTGAAGAGCTGATCCGGCAATACGCCCACCCTTACCTCTACCTGAATCATGAACTCATCGCCGAGAAGGGGCTATCGCTTGGAGAAGTCGAGGAAGCGGTCGCCGCCGAGCTGGTCAAGTTCGAAGGCGTTGCCCTGGCGGTCTCCAGCACGGCGATGGCGCATGGCGAGTTTCCCGACACCCCGCTGATGCGCTCGGTCCTGAACAACTACAATCCGCGGCGCTCCGGCGACATCTATGTCGTCTTCCGGCCGCACTGGTTCATCAACGACTTTGACGGCCTCACGGTCGCGGCGACTCACGGATCGCCCTGGCGCTACGACACCTTCGTGCCGGTCATCTTCGCCGGCGCCGGAATCGAGCCGCAAAAAGTCTATCGGGAAATCCACACCATCGACGTGGCTCCAACCCTCTCCGCCGTTGCCGGCACCAAGCCGCCCTCCGGGACCCGTGGTGAGGTTCTCGTCGAGGTGCTGGAGGGTCGTTCGTCGCAGTAGTGGCAACAAGACCTCAATGACACCGCAACAAATGCTTACGCATACTCAGGGGTTTTCTCCGTCGACAAAGACGGCTGTGGATCGCACGGTGAACGGTATCTACCACTCCGTTCACAACATCCTTAGCCCCGTCCCCATTTCGCCTTTCGCCGGTTCAGCCATAACAACCCGAGGATCAGTATGAACCCTGTCGCTTCAATCGCCAGGTTGGGCCAGTAGACCGCCACAATGCCTGGCAGCAGCGCCAGGCGTTGCCAGACGGGTATTGGTGCCCACAGAAAACCTTCCAGCAATGCCGCGAATGCGACCAGGGCTGCGATGGCGATCAGGCCGTCCCACAACACCAGTGGTAATGGCCCCCCGAGGATGATGGCGTCGTTAAACACCATGAAGAGCGGAATCAGGTAGAGACCCTTGGCAAATTTCCAGGCCTGCATGCTGGTTTCGAGGGGTTTTGAGCCAGCGATGGCCGCGCCCGCGAAACCGGCCAGCGCCACCGGCGGCGTGACATTTGAATCCTGCGAGTACCAGAACACCACGAGATGGGCGACCAACAGTGGGATTCCGAATTCGTTGGTCAGGGCCGGCCCCACCAGGATAATCAGCACGATGTAAGCCGCCGTAACCGGCAACCCCATTCCGAGAACCAGGCTGGCGAATGCTACCACCAGTAGCGCAAGCACCAGGTTGCCACCTGAGAAAGTCAGCATCATGGCTGAAAATTGCAGACCCAGGCCGGTCAAGCCGACGACACCGACGATAATCCCGGCCACCGCACAGGCCAGGGATACGGCCACGGCATTTCGTGCACCCAATTCAAGCGCCTTCACTGTCAACTGCAAGCCGCGCCGGCACAGTGTCTTAAAGCCGGCGAGATCCGGTTTGCCAGTATAGAATTGCCATAGTGCGTGAATTCCGGCCACGACGCAGATCGAGACGATAGCGTAAAAGCCCACGCGCATCGGTGAAAAACCCGCAACCAGCAGCCAGATCAAAAGGATGATGGGCAGCAGAAAATGCCAGCCTTTGGACAGGACGCCACGGACCCCGGGTAATTCTTCATCCGAAGGCCGCTGCAACCCCTGTTTTACGGCGGTAATATGTACCAGCAGAAATACCGCCCCGAAGTAAAGAAATGCTGGGAAAATTGAAATCAGCACGATGTGAACATAGGGCACCTGGGTGAATTCGCTCATTAAAAAAGCTCCTGCGCCCATCAGCGGAGGCATGATCTGCCCCCCGGTGGAGGCCGCGGCCTCAATGCCTCCGGCCTGCGCAGGGCTATAGCCGAGCCGCTTCATCAGCGGGATAGTAAAGGCCCCGGTCGTCACCACGTTGGCGATGGCGGACCCCGATATTGAACCCATACCAGCCGAAGCCAGGACCGCTGCCTTGGCCGGGCCGCCCCGCTGACGTCCGGTCATGGCATACGCAAGCGCAATAAAAAACTGACCCGCGCCGGTGACTTCGAGAAAGGCACCGAACAGGACAAATATGAATACGAAGGTGGCGGCCACACCAAGCGGAATACCAAAAATTCCCTCGGCCCCCAATGTCAACTGGCTTGTCAGGCGTTCCAGTGAATAACCCCGGTGGTTCAATACCCCGGGCAGCCAGTCCGCCAGCCATGGCAGTTCGCCCCGCGTACCTGCGAAAGCATAGACCAGGAAAAGCACACCGATAGCGGTCATGCCCAGGCCAACCGCCCGGCGTGCCGCTTCGAGCACGACTATGGTCGTCACAACACCGACGATGACGTCAACCTGGCGTGGAAATATCGAGTTGGCAATCGTGTCGATATTGAATGGCAACCAGCATCCGACCAATACCGCACAAATAACGAGAGGTCCGTCAATGAGCCAGCCTGACCAGTGTCGCGGTCGACTTCTACCGGTCAAGGGGTATACCAGGAAACACAGGACAAGTACGAAGCCAAGATGGATGGGGCGTTGATAAAAAAGACCCAGGGGCTGTACGCCGGCGGCATACAACTGGAACAGCGACAGTGCAATGCCCGTCAGGGTGATGGCTCGCAGGACATAGCGAGGTTGGTTCGTGTCGCCGGAAATGGTATGAATATCAGTCACCATTACGCTGTCTTCAAGCCATCATTGTCAGCACCCATGCACGGGTAGATGGGTGCCTGGTGCTAAGGAAGCAGACGGTCAGGAACAACTTCGCCGATTTCGCTGAAATAACGAACTGCCCCGGGATGAAGCGGGACCGGCATACTGTCCAGTGTAAATTCGACCGTGATCTGGTGGGCGGCCGGATGGATGGCGCTCAACTCGTCCAGGTGCTCGTACATGGCTCTGGTGATGGCATATGCAAGATCGTCCGGCATTTCAGTCGAGACTACCAACACATTTGGGATTCCCAGCACGGCCACGCTCTGATCAACCCCGGTATAGATGCCACCTGGCAGTCTTGCCCGGGCAAAAATCGGATCAGCCGCGCGGGTCGCGGCGATCTCGTCGTCACTCAAGCCGATCATACGTATCGATTGCGTGGTGGCAAGGTTCAGGATGGCCGAGGTCGGTGCTGCCACGCTCCAGAAACCGACATCTATGTCACCATTGGCCAGTGCGTCGGCGGTTTCATTAAAGTTCAGACGCTGTTCATCGATATCATCGTAGCTCATGCCGTTGGCAGCCAGGATCGCTTGCGCATTGATCTCGGTGCCGGAACCCGGCGCACCAACTGATACACGCTTACCCCTGAGACCGGACAAAGTGGTGATACCACTGTCAGCAAGGGTTACGATCTGCACCATGTTCATATACAGCGAGGACAATCCACTGATCATTGGAAGACGCTGATTCGCAAACCGCCCCGTACCGGCTCGGGCATGGGCCACGGTATCTCCGAGCGCAATGGCAAGGTCCGCATCACCCGTGGCGATCAACCCCATATTCTCGACCGAACCGCCCGTCACTTCGGCGGTTGCAGCATAACCGCTAACGTGTTGCTTGATGACCTCGGCCAGACCACCTCCGAGTGGATAATAGACTCCCCCGGTACCGGCGGTAGCAATGGAAAGCTGTTCCTGCGCAAACACCGGTGCAGCCACTGCCAGAGTGACCACCAGGGCTATCACCCAAAATCGTTTCATTCTGTACTGACCTGTCAACATGATTGCACCTGGCTGTATCTGCTGGTTTTCGGAATGGCCCAGACTAAGGAACCTCTGATCAATTATGCACGGAGCGCGTTTCTGCCGCAAAAGCCGCAGATTGTGCGCAGCGGGCCGAGCAGCCATAGCCATCGCTATGGCCGAGGCGGGCTGTGTGCGAGATGCGGCTTTTGCGGCGAAACCCGAACGGGACGGGCCTTTGGGAGTGCAGGCCCGAGCGGCCACACGGCTTGCCTGCAAGGCAAGGAGTACGGCCGTGAAGCCGTCGCACGTGCTCCGCCCCGTTTTGATTCGCTCATTGGGAATCACCCAATCACGCTCACCAAAAGCGCACCGGAGCATCCCGCAAAGACTCCGTCGCGCCCGCGCACAATTGATCAGAGGTTCCCTGAATCAAAGCCTGTTTACACTCAACGACTTGCATAAACAACAAGTTCACTCATTAAACATGAATTCCGGATAGCTAACGAAGGTCATGAAGACTGCTGACTGGTAACTGGCTGGTATTTAGAAAAAAATCAACGGTGGAAAATCAATCTAAACGCCAAGTAAGTGCTCCAAACCGACCGTTACTCCCGGCTCCAGTGATTCCATCGAGCGCAGGGCCAGGATGATGCCCGGGGCGAAACACGCGTAATTCGTGGTGTCGTGGCGCAGTGTCAAATACTGACCCAGTGTGCCGAACACGACTTCCTGGTGAGCCTGGGAACCATGCGTTCTCAATGAATGCACCGGGACGCCTTCAACATTCGCGCCGAGCGCCCCCTCGACTAGCTCGACGCCACGGGCATGAACCTTGTGCTGGCGTGCGGCCGCGATTCGGGCGGCGGTGTGCAAAGCAGTTCCGGAGGGTGCGTCGGGTTTGTCGTGGTGGTGCATTTCGACGATCTCTGCCGACTCAAAATGCGGGGCCGCCAGTTCAGCGAATCGCATCATCAAAACTGCGCCGATGGCAAAATTGGGGATTACGAGGCAGCGGGATTCCAGGCCCAACCACTGAGTTCGCAGCGCTTCGATACGGGCCCCCGTGTAACCGGAAGTTCCAATCAATACGTTGGCGCCGCTGTCACGCCATAACGGTACATTTTCCTCGGCAGCATCGGGATTGGTTAATTCAATAACGACATCGCATTCCGAAAGAGACGCCGGATCTCCACTGGCAGCGTGTCCGAGGATGTCCTGCCCCTCTCTCCCCGGGGCATATAATCCCCCGATGGTGAGGTCACTCGCCTCGTCGACAGCGTTGATGGTAAGGCGGCCCATGGTGCCGTTGGCGCCGGAAACTCCTACTGTAATCATAAAAACCCTCCCGGGGTTGCCGGTTTCCGCCTTACTGAATGCCCGTCAATGCCCGTCCCCATCACCGGCCAAATCGGTAGATTGACCAAGGTGTCTCAAGCATCAAGACCAGCGGTCAAAGCTTCCATTTCCGCCAGGGAAAATCCAGCCTCGAACCTGGCCTCCAGGTTGAACGGCCCCCTCAGCGATCCGCCGTAGTATTCTTTGAGCAGGCCCAGGAAGGTAGCGAGCGGCTCACGCCCTTCCCGCTCGCAGCAATAGCGGAACCAGTGGGTGCCAATGGCGACGTGGCGGACCTCCTCGGCCAGGATGACATCCAGGGCTTCGATGGTTTCAAGATCACCGACCGCTCTCAACCTTTCGATCATCCCGGGCGTCACGTCCAGACCCCGCGCCTCCAGCACGCGCGGCACCAGTGCCATGCGAACCAGGCAGCTGTCCGCGGTTTTCTCGGCCATCTCCCACAGTCCGTTATGGGCGGGAAATTCTCCATAACCGCTGTCGAGCTGAGCCAACCTGCTTTCCAGCAGCCTGAAGTGATTTGCCTCGTCAAAAGCAACGGACACCCAGTCCCGGTAAAACTCCCGGGGCATGTCTCTGAAGCGGTAAGCCGCATCCAACGCGAGGTTGATCGCGTTGAATTCGATATGGGCTATGGCATGAACCAGCGCCGCCCTGCCGGCCGCACTCCCCAGGCGCCGCCGGGGCACCCGGGAAGCATCGACGAGTTCCGGGCGTGGGGGACGCCCGGGTGACCCGATCGGTTCGACCGGGCTATCGGAGTCCCATGCGAGTGCGGATTGGCTAACCGCTTCCGCCAGTGCGAAAACGGCTTTGCATTTTTGCCCGGGGTCAGACAGCGAAAGGCACTGCTTCGCTGCCTCGAAAAACCCCGCGTTCACAGTTGCGTCGAACGGCTTAAGAAGAAACCGGTCAAAGGCGCGCGATCAGGGCGTCCGCAAACCCGGAAGTCGATACTTCCGTGGCGTTTTCCATCTGGCGCGCGAAATCATAGGTCACGATGCCGGCCTCGATGGTTTTCGCGAAAGCCTGGTTGATCAGCGCCGACACTTCACGCCAGCCGATGTAGTCAAACATCATGCAGCCGGAAAACATCAGCGAACTGGGATTGACCTTGTCCAGGTTGGCGTACTTGGGCGCGGTGCCGTGGGTTGCCTCGAAAACCCCGATGTGGTCAGCCATATTGGCGCCCGGGGCGATCCCCATGCCGCCGACTTCAGCAGCCAGCGCATCGGAAAGATAATCGCCGTTGAGGTTCATTGTCGCCAGCACGCCGAACTCGGCCGGGCGTAACTGCATCAGCTGGAACATGATGTCAGCGATACGGTCCTTGATGACGATTTTGCCTTCGGGCTGTTTGCCGTCGTACTTCTCCCACAATTCGTCTTCCGTGATGGTGACATCGCCGAATTCTTCGCGCGCCAGTTCGTAACCCCAGTTACGGAAAGCGCCTTCGGTGAATTTCATGATATTACCCTTGTGTACCAGGGTCACACTGTCCCGGCCGCTGTCGATGGCGTGCTGGATGGCTTTGCGAACCAGGCGCTTGGAGCCGAACGGGGAAATCGGCTTGATCCCAAGACCGGCGCCTTCAAAGAATTCCGCGCCCATTTCCTCGCGCAGGAATTTGGCTAGCTTTTCATTTTCAGGTGTCCCGGACTGGTATTCAATGCCGCAATACACGTCTTCGGTGTTTTCGCGAAAAATGATGGCGTCGACGTCTTCGGGCCGTTTCATGGGCGAAGGAACGCCGTTGAAATATTGCACCGGGCGCACACAGGCATACAAGTCAAGCTCCTGGCGCAGGGACACATTGAGTGAGCGGAACCCACCGCCGATTGGCGTGGTCAACGGCCCCTTGATGGCGACGATCAATTCCCGGATGGCATCCAGCGTTTCTGCCGGAAAATAGTCGCCGTCGTAAATCCCGGCGGCTTTCTCGCCCAGGTACAACTCGGCCCAGTGCACTTTTCTCTTACCGCCGTAGGCTTTTTCGACCGCCGCGTCCCAGACCCGCATCGAGGCCTTGGTGATGTCCGGTCCGATTCCGTCTCCTTCGACAAAACCCAAAACAGGGTTATCGGATACGACCAGCTTGTTATCCTTGACGGTAATTTTCTGGCCGGATTCGGGTATTTTTACGTGGCGGTAGCTCATATTTTGATTCCTTGGCTGTTTTTGGTTTCAGGTAGTCAGGCATTATACAATGTGTCTGGCTTTCCTGCTCTATCGCGATGGTTAACACGAACTTAATCCCCTCTTGACATAATATCGAAATGGAACCGGTTTCAATCAGCAGAAGCATGCAGCTTGGCTGGCGTGACGCCACCTGGCTGGCCATTGCGTTGATGCTGCATGGCTCGCTTTTGTTGATTTCATTCAAGCCGTTTCCTGCTGAACTGGTTGACCCGCGGGTGTTGGCGTTATCCCTGGTGACGCCGGTCGCACCGCAAACCGACACGGCGAAAATCCCGATCCCGGCTGTGCCGCAAGAAGACGCAATCCCTGAGCCCGTCGAACGGCAACCGGGGGAAACCCTGCCGCCTGTCCCGCCGCAGTCCGAACCGGCCGTACAGGAACCGGCGGCTCCGCCGGACCGGATCACAACCGCGCGTCTGCTCGACTCGGCCAGTCAACTCAAGTGGGCGCTGCCCGATCCCGCGGATCATCGGAAACTCGGTGTCCATCAACCCCGGGAGGCGCCCGACAACTGGCGCCCGGGCATCAGCCTGGAAGACAACCTGTTCAACGGAATGACTGTTCCCGCGAAAGTCGAAATCGTCGACCAGTGGGTGAGCGCGGATGGAAGCCAAAACGTCGTTATCAACACGCCCAACGGCGAAACACTGTGCGGCCGCAGGCAAGCATGGGATCCGCTGAACCCGATGCTCGAACAGCTGATGATGTTCCGGACCTGCGGTGGCGGCGGCAAGCGCACGTTTAAAATGCCGGACCGTTTCAACAGGCATCTGGTAGACTGAGAGGATTAATTTACAGGTGGGAAATGATGTCTTTTAACCCGATTCTCTTACCCCTGCTGGTGATGGTTTTTCTCACGTTCCTGGTCTGGGCCTACCTCTTTGCGTTGCGCATTCCTGAAATCAAGCTCAAAAAAATTGATCCGGATGCACTGCGGGACCGTGCCGAAGCGCATGCACTGCTGACCACTTCCGCCGCCGCATCGAACAACCTGAAAAACCTGTTTGAAATGCCGATACTTTTTTACGTCGCGGTCATGCTGGTAATACTGTTACTGATCCAGGACGCACTCCTGGTCCGGCTGGCCTGGGGGTTCGTTATCATGCGGGTGATACACAGCGCGGTTCATTGCAGTTACAACCGCGTTATGCACCGCTTCATTGCGTATTTCATCAGCTGCCTTTTTCTTCTGCTCCTTTGGTTGAGGCTGGCGTCATATCTTTTGATGAATTGAGGACAACGTCGTGACTACACAAGATACCGTTAGTGGAGGCTGCCTCTGCGGCGCCGTTCGCTTTGAATGCAAACTCCCCAGCAAATGGTGTGCGCACTGTCACTGCGGCATGTGCCGCAAAGAACACGGCGCGGGCTACGTCACCTGGGTAGGATTCGAGAGTGCCCATTTTATCCTGCTCTCAGGGCGACCATCACCTGACCTGGTATTTATCCTCGAACGGTGCCCGGCGGGGCTTCTGCAAGACCTGCGGCAGTTCCATGCTGTTTGAATCCCAAAGATGGCCGCACGAAACCCACGTGGCCCTGGGCTGCATCGACGATCCGATTGACCGGAAACCCCAGGCGAATTCCTTTTTCGACGCACACGTGGACTGGATGCCGATTGATGACTCTTTGAAAAAGATCTCTGGCTGAAAAACGATCAGGCCCAGTCGATTGGAGCCTGTCCGTGTTCCACGAGCCACCGGTTCGCACCGGAAAAGTGCCGGCAACCGAAAAACCCCCGGTGTGCGGACAGCGGAGAGGGGTGCGGAGCAGTCAGGACCAGGTGCCTTTGACGATCAATCACCGCGCCTTTTTTGATCGCGTAGCTCCCCCATAACATGAAAACGAGGCCGTCACGGCCATCGTTCAACTCGCTGACCACCCGGTCGGTAAACCGTTCCCAACCTTTTCCCTGGTGGGCCGCGGGTTGGCCCCGCTCCACTGTCAGCACGGCGTTCAGTAACAAAACACCCTGCTCCGCCCAGGCTTGCAGGTTACCGCTGGTTGGCGGAACGGCGCCCAGGTCCGACGCCAGTTCTTTATAGATATTTATCAGTGACGGTGGAATGGCGACACCCTGCGGGACAGAAAAACACAAGCCGTGCGCCTGTCCCGGGCCGTGGTAAGGATCCTGTCCCAGGATGACCACTTTCACCGCTTCGAATGGTGTCGAATTCAAGGCATTGAAAATAAGTTCGCCCGGTGGGTAGATGACAGCGCCAAGCCTTTTTCTTTCAAGCAGGAACTGCCTCAAGGCAGCCATGTACGGTTGCTCGAACTCGTCCGCCAGGCGGGACTTCCATGAGGAAACAAGCCTGACTTCCCTTTGATTACTCATTACAATGCGCCTTTTGGCTCGAATGTGTGGACTGAGGGAATCACTGATCAATTATGCACGGAGTCCGCCCATGTATAATTGATAACAGGTTTCTTGAACCCAAGTTAGCAGATCGGGTGCCGGGGTAAAACCCGAATCGGCACCCGTGCCCGTTAACACGCCAAAACCGCAAAGCAGGTTGGAAATGACAATAAAAACAGATGTAGTAATCATCGGCGCCGGTCCTTGCGGCCTGTTCCAGGTATTCGAACTCGGCTTGCTGGACATTCATTGCCACGTCGTTGATTCATTGAAACAGGTTGGCGGCCAGTGCACTGAACTCTATCCCGACAAGCCCATTTACGATATTCCGGCACTGCCCGTATGCGGGGCACAGGAACTCGCTGACCGCCTGGTGGAACAGATCAAAGCCTTTCCACGCCCAATTTCATCTCGGACAAACCGTTACCGGCCTTGCGCAAACGCCGGATGGCCGTTTCAGCCTTGAAACTTCAGCCGGGACCCGGTTTGATGCAGCAGCGGTGATTCTCGCGGCCGGTCTGGGAGCATTTCAACCCCGCCGCCTGAGAGTGCGCGGCGCCGAACAGTGGGAAAACAGGAAAATTCACTATCGCATCAGGGAGCCGGAAAAACTGGAGGGCAAGAACATCATCATTCTCGGCGGCGGAGACTCAGCGCTCGATTGGACACTTGAACTCCATGGCAAGGCAAAAAAAATCACCCTGGTGCACCGTCGTGAGGAATACCGGGCACTTCCGGCGTCCGTGAACCGGATGAAATCGCTGGTGGACGGCGAATCCCTGGCGGAATTCCAGGGCCACGTTCGCGCTGTGTTTGAGCAGGACGGCGACTTTGGCGGCCTGGAAATCTCAGCACATGACGGCGGTGATCACCGGATCGATGCCGACGAGATTTTCGTATTCTGGGGCTTGTCACCCAACCTTGGCCCCATAGCTGATTGGGGACTCGACCTGGACAAAAGGCAGATCCGTGTGGATACGGAAAAATTCCAGACCAATATTCCGGGTATCTTCGCGGTGGGCGATATCAATACCTATCCGGGTAAAAAGAAACTGATTCTGAGCGGATTTCACGAAGCCGCACTGGCGGCATTTGCGGTCCAGCACCATATCCACCCGGAGCAGAAAATCAGGCTGCAATACACAACGACCAGCCCCTTGATGCATAAAAGATTGGGCGTTGAGGACTAGGGCCTGTTCACACTATTAGATGCGCCGCTGTTGAGTCTGAAAACGCCCCAATCAAAACACGAGGAGCGCCGGTTGGTCCTGGCTACTTGAAGTCTTCGGAATCTGGTCTATGATCAAGGTGTGACCCACGCACAGTCCCCCCCAATTTTCTGTGTCAAGGGCTTCGGCCCAAGTGGGTCACACTTGATTTCCTGCAGTGCAAAATTTGAGGCCGGTATTTTTTGACCGGCTTCTTTTTAAGTTCGGTTTAAGGGTGCGTGAAGTCCTTTGCTATTCCGGTGTCGGAAGCACCGGCCAGTCACTCACGTCCAGCGCATCCCGGTAACCATGCCAGGTTGCATACCCCAGCCAGGGAATGATCAGGATAAACCCGAACATGGCCGTGGCGAAGCCGACCGCGGTAAAAAAGGCAATAAGCAATCCCCATATCAACATGGTCCAACGGTTCCGCAGCACGGCATTGATGCTGGAAACCACAGCCGTGATCACGTCCGCGTCACGATTGGCGATAAAAGGCAATGAGAACACGCTGGCCGCGAAACAGATCGCCGCAAAAATGGAACCAATCGCCGAGCCCACACCCAGGTAGAGCACCAGGTTTTCCAGTTTTACCGTTCCATCACTGGGAAAAAAGATATGAACCATGGTCCCCGCCCTCGCCCAAAGCAGGAGGATAACCAGCAGAACGAGGACAAAAACCAGCGAGTTGGTGAACGGCTTGCGCGCCGCCCTGAGGGTCCAGGCAAGCGTCGGCTTATTGCCCAGGCACAACTGCCGGCTGACCGAATACATGCCGAACGCGAGCAAGGGAGCGACAAAAATAAACCCGGAAAGCAGGCTGATCAACAACACCCAACCGCCTGTTTTCCAGGCAACCACGGTAACAATGGTGGAAAGAAACCAGCAGAAACCACCCCACGCCAGGCTTATACCGGGCGCAGATCGAAAATCCTGCCAGCCGGATTTTAGCCACCTCAATGGGGCGCGGCGGTCCAGTTCCCGGCAAGGCGCGACGAAAGGTCTGAGGTCTGGATCGGTCATTACCTGCTATATTGACGCGATTCGGGAAAAAAATTCAACTGTCTTCGATGTACAGGCTCTCAACGTAAAAGATCTCACACGAACCATTCCCGGTGTCATCGCGACGCAATGACGTGCGCCAGTAGAAGCCGGTATCGGCGTCTACATCGACCAGGAAGCCTTTGAACTGCACGATGCTGCCCTTTCTGACCTCATCCAGCTTTCTCAGCCACCCACGGATTGGCGGGAATCATGTGCATGTTGCTGCTGCTGGTGATGATTTGGCGGTCGGTGACCGGTGGAGGAAATTCGTAACGCGTGAAATACCAGCGAGTTCCCTGGGTGACGGAGATTCGATCCAGCACTGCCTGGTCCGACATCACACCCCAGCCCAGCGCAAAATCGACCGGGGAAAGATCCGCTTCGCTCCCCCACCGGTAGTTTTCAATGGAAAGCACCCGTGCACGCAGTTCAAATTCTGCGCGTAAGGTCAGGCGGTAGTCCTCCACCCGGATGAACCGGGGTTCATTGATTTCTGCCTGGCGAGGCTGTTCCGCCACGAGAATTCCGGGTGCATGCGTAATTTCCCGATTCCGCCAGTCGCGCCAGGCCAGGACAGCCAGCAAAAACAGGATGATATACAACGCTTTCTTCATAATTGATAACAGTCTCCCCCGGCAGGATATAATATCGCCCCTTCAGATGCCGCATTGAACTGATGATCAGCCTTAACCAGGTAAGCTTGCGCCGCGGGAGCAAGCTGCTATTTGAAAACGCAACCTTCCAGGCCCACTCCGGTAACCGGATCGGCCTGGTTGGCGCCAATGGCAGCGGCAAATCTTCGCTCTTCGCCCTGCTGCTGGGAACGCTGGAAGCCGACGAAGGCAGTCTCGAAATGAACTCTGTGGACCGCATTTCGCACGTGGCGCAGGAAAGCCCCTCCGGGATGCGCTCTGCGCTCGATTTCGTGATCGACGGTGACCAGGAACTGCGGCAGGTCCAGGCCTCCATTGCAGAGGGTGAGCGCGATGGCCACGGCAAGGACCTTCATAACCTCTACCAGCGCCTGGAAGAACTGGATGGGTTTACGGCTGAAGCCCGCGCCGCGCGCCTGCTGCATGGCCTCGGTTTCGAGGAGAGCAGTTATCTTTCGCCGGTGGAGGAATTTTCCGGAGGCTGGAGAATGCGGCTTAACCTGGCGCAGGCGCTGATGTGTCCTTCAGATATCCTGTTGCTCGATGAGCCCACCAACCATCTTGATTTGCCAGCCATCCTGTGGCTCGAACGCTGGCTGACCCGTTACGAGGGGATTCTGCTGGTCGCCTCGCACGACCGGGATTTTCTGGATGCTGTCTGTAACCATATTGCCAACATCGATCACGAGGAAATTCGTCTTTATTCCGGTAACTACACGCAATTTGAGCAGTACCGCAGTGAGCAACTGGCGCAGCAGCAAGCCATGTTCAAAAGGCAACAGCGGGAAGTGAACCACATCCAGTCGTACGTGGATCGTTTCCGCTACAAGGCCTCGAAAGCAAAGCAGGCCCAGAGCCGTCTGAAAATGCTGGAACGGATGACGCTGATCGCGCCGGCCCACGTGGACTCGCCGTTTCGTTTTCGCTTCATGGAACCGCACAAGCAGCCCCACCACCTGGTGAAACTGGAACAGGCCGTGGCCGGGTATTCGGAACCCGTGCTGACGGACATCAATTTGCTGATTTCCGCCGGTGACAGAATCGGATTACTGGGTGTGAACGGCGCAGGTAAATCAACCCTGGTGAAAGCGCTGTGCGACGGCAGCACCTTGCTCGCGGGAGAAAGAACGCTGAGCAAGGACACCAAAATGGGTTACTTTGCTCAACATCAGCTTGATCTGCTGAACCCGTCGGAAAGCCCTTTCGAACACCTCAAAGCAGTGGCGCCGGGAGACCGGGAATCGGAACTGCGCAATTACCTGGGCCGTTTCGGTTTCAATGGCGAACGGATATTCGAGCCGGTCGCACCTTTCTCCGGCGGTGAAAAAGCGCGCCTGGTCCTGGCCCTGATGATCCGGCAGCAACCCAACCTGCTGCTGCTGGATGAACCGACCAACCACCTGGACCTGGAAATGCGCCAGGCGCTGAGCCGCGCGCTGGTCGATTACAGCGGCGCCCTGGTTGTCATTTCCCATGACCGGCACCTGCTGCGCAGCGTTTGCGATGAACTTCTTATTGTTCACCATGGAACCGTAGACCGGTTCGAACACAGCCTGGAAGAATACCCGGCATGGCTGCGGGAGCAGGAAGCGGAGAACCGGCCGGTAGCTGAGACCGGCAACGGCGGAGATGACCCGGGGCAAATCAACCGGAAACAACAGCGGCAACTGGACGCGGAACACCGCCGGAAAATGAAACCCCTGACAGACCGCGTCCGCAAAGCTGAATCAGGACTTGAATCCCGGCGGTCTGAATTGGAGGCGCTGGAAGCAAAACTGGCGGATACCTCTCTTTACACCGACGCGTCACGGAAAGACGAATTGAGTCAGCTGATCCGGAAACAGGCTGACCTGAGGGCGGCTGTGGAGACACTCGAATGGGAGTGGTTCGAGGCCAGCGAAGAACTCGACGCCGCCACGTAAGAGCGGGCCATACCCGCGAATCAGGGAGTTAAGCCGCCTGCCCCATCGCGGCCGTGGGCCGCTCCTACAGGGGTTTGCGGAAACGCAGCGTCATCCGGTCGCTTTCCCCGATCGCCTGGTATTTTTCACGACATACTTTAATCCCGTCTTCGTTATCAATTTCTTCGCACATACTCAGGCCGGGCGGTAAACTCCACACGCCGCCCTCGTAGTCCTTGCTGTCGAGGGGGTTCGCGTTGACTTCGGAACGGCCCTCGAGATAGAGCCCGGCATTTCTTGCCAGGTCAATCACAGCCTGTTCCGAAACATAGCCCATTTCTGAACTCACCAACGGATCCGCTCCGGCTTGCGCGCGATGTTGTACAACGCCAAGGGCCCCACCCGGCTTCAATACGCGGGCGAATTCGGCGAATATCGATTCTGCTACGCCGTCCCCTATCCATCCATGGGTATTCCTGAAGGTAAGGATCAGGTCGATCGAATCTGCTTCACCCAGCGATGCGGAGGCCGGCGGTGAAAACGGAACGATGGCGACCTGGTCATAAATTTCGGGCGAAGATGAAAATTTGGCGAGCAGGTCTTGCTGCAACCGGTAGCGGTACTCCGGCTGTTCCGGCACATCAGTATCATAAGTTGCCACGATGAACTGTCCGTTGAAGCGGACCACGGGAGCAAGAATTTCGGTATACCAACCCGAGCCGGGCCAGATTTCCATTACGGTCATACCGTCTTCCAGGCCCATAAATGTCAGGGTGCCAACCGGATGCCGGTAAACGTTCCTGGCAATGTTCTCCTCCGACCGGTGTTCCCCGAACATGGCGCGTTCAATGCGCGCGTCAACCGGCAAGCCATCCGCCCAAACCGGAAAAGAAGCCAACACCAAAATAACACCCAACAAAATGATTTTCATAAACTTTCTCCCATTGTATGACTAAATCAAGGAACCTCTGATCGTGAGCCGGAAACCGGTGCTTTGAATCCCTTTCTGAAGGCCATTCCGAAACAGATCCCGGCGATAACAGCAACGATGACCACGACCTGATCCGGCCGGTAGATGCCCTGGACAGCGGCAAATAATCCAACCAGCATTCCGGCCTTCACCCTCCCCAGCGCAAGTGTTTTCTGCCTGGCGTCGCCCTTTGAATGCACGGATTGGAGGAGGATGGTATTCAATGCGAAAATCAGTAAAAACAACAGGACAAGCCAGGAAAACAATGAGCCTGGAGCATCGAGCCCGCCGAAGCCGGTGTCATGATCAACCATGTAAACGATCGTGCCGCCGATACAGACCAGGCCGAAAACCCATTGGTGTCGCAAGGGTTCTCTGAAGCTGCCATCCACGATGAATGCCATCGCCGCAACAAGGCCGTAGAACGGACTGTCCGATGCGTACATCACAACGATTGCGAGCAGCATGAGCAGGAAAGAGTCTGACTTCCGGGCCACCAGGCCGCTGCTCCGGTTAACCATCCGCACCAGGCCCAGCGTCGTAAAAACGATCAATATGCCCGGTGAATCGACGGTCAGCGCCGCGATGATCCCGGCAGCCAGGCTCAGAAAAGCAGCCACCGGGTCATCGGGGTCCAGTTCCCTGGCGAGCGCCCACGAGCCGTATGCGATCAGCAGAAAAGAGAACGCCTGCCGAAGCACCGGCACAGCGGCCAGCCCGTCCCTCCATGCGGAAACCGCACCCAGCAAGGCGGCGCCCAGGATTAAAATGAGGACCGCCTTGTGTGCAGGCTGCGCCAGGTTCAATGGGCGCCCGATGGATGTGTACCTGTTGATTCTGTGGTAAGGCAAATCTCCTCCAATCTATCAGACTTTGGAATCTCCAGCAGCAGGCCGGTCGGATAACGCTGCGTGCTGCATCTGTTCAATCAAGCGTGAGACGCGTTGTGGCGAAGAGGTCTTACGTGCGAACAGGGCATAGAGTGCCGGAACAATAAACAGAGTCAGCAAAGCTGAAATGGAGACGCCGAACACGATAACAATGCCGATAGGCTGCCTGGATTCCCAGCCTGCGCCGCTGCCGATCAACAGCGGCAAGGCGCCGAAAGTCGTTGCTGCGCTGGTCATCAGGATCGGCCGGAATCGAATGGCTGCCGCGTCAAGAACCGCATCCCTGATGTTTTCTCCGCGATCGCGCAACTGGTTCGCGAACTCAACGATCAAAACTCCGTTTTTCGCCGACAGGCCAATCAGCAGGATTGCGCCGATCTGGCTGAATACGTTGACCGACGAACCGTATAAGTGGAGTCCGATCAGCGCGCCGGTCATCGCCAGCGGAACCGTCACCAGGATGATCAAGGGGTTGATAAAGCTCTCGAATTGCGCGGCCAATACCAGGAATACTACCAGCAAAGCCATCGCAAACGTCAAGTAGAGGGAACTGCCGGAATCCTTGAACTCCTTGCTTTGACCGTCCCAGCTGATCCGTGCAGACATTGGCAGCGTATCCCTTGCAACCCGGGTAAGGGCCGCAATACCTGCACCCAGGCTGACGCCTTCCGCAAGCCCGGCCTGGATCGTAATCGATCGCATGCGGTCGTGCCGGTTCAATTCCGCCGGCCCGGCCGATTCGGTAATATTTGACCAGGTTACTCAACGGAATCAGGTCGCCGGTGAGTGCCGAACGCACATAAAGGTTTGTCAGGTCGTCCGGACTCGAACGATCATCCTCCTTGCCCATCAGGATGACATTATACTCGCGCCCGCGGTCGATATAAGTCGTTACGTTCCGTGAGCCCAACATGGTTTCGAGCGTCCGCCCGACCGAGGCCAGCGATACACCCAGTGCCGCCGACCGGTCCCGGTCAACCGAAATATTCATCTGCGGTTTTCTTTCCTGGTAGTTACTGTCCGCATTAACCAACTCAGGCATATCCTGAATCGCCATTAACAGGGAGTCGCGCCACTCGCGCAGCTGTTCGTAGTCCGGCCCGCCCAGCACCATCTCAACCGGCCGGCTTTCCGCCTGCAAGTCCCAGGCTGGCAGGGTGAAAAATGAACGAACGAACCCCCACCAGCGCGTCAAGGCGGGCCCTCAACCGGTTGCCAATGTCCTTGTCGCTTTCGTCACGGACATCCCAGTTTTCCAGCAACACGATCGAGCGGGCCGAATTCACTTCCGAGCCGCCCCAGCTCCCGGGAAGACGGGTCAGAAACCGGCGAACGGATACGGAGTCGCCGATCTCTTCCAGCAGGATCGTTTCCATTTCCCGGGCATAGCGGTCCATGTATTCCAGGCTCGCTCCCTCGGGCGCACGCAGCATGATGGAGAACGCACCGCGATCTTCTGTCGGCGCGTACTCCGTGGGCAGGGTAAACATCAGCCACCCGGCCAATATGCTCAGAAGCACTGACGCGGCAGCGGCAACCCAGGGCGCATCGACAATCTTTTCGAGCAGTTTACGGTAAGCGGCGGCAAAACGCCTGAACGTATCGTCCACCATGCGGGTCAGGCCCGAGCCAAGACTTTTCCGATGCAGCATTTTCGAACACAGCATCGGCGTCAGGGTCAATGCAACCAGGCTTGAAAACAAAACGGCGGCTGCCAAAGTAATCCCGAATTCGCGGAACAACCTGCCGATGTCTCCCTGGATGAATGAAAGCGGGACGAAAACGGCGACCAGCACCAGCGTGGTTGCAATGACCGCGAAGCCGATCTCGTGTGACCCTTCGAGGGCCGCCAGCAACGGTCTCTGACCATCCTCGATGCGCCGGTAGATGTTTTCAAGCACGACGATCGCATCGTCCACGACCAGGCCGATGGCCAGCACCAGCCCCAGCAAAGTCAGAATATTGATGGTGTACCCGAGCGCTGCCATCACGGTGAAAGTAGCAATAACCGACACCGGAACGACTACGGCGGGTATCAGGGTGACCCGGAACGAACCCAGGAACAGGTAGATCACGACCAGCACCAGGCCAATGGCGATGAAAAGCGCACGGTAGACTTCACGCATGGACGCTTCGATGAATTCCGCCCGGTCGTAGTTGATTTCCAGGACCATACCCTCGGGCAATTCCGAATTCAGGCTGGCTATTTCCTTCTGGATTTCACGCGAGACTGCCACGCTGTTTGCCTTGGATAACTGTTCGACGGCGAGCGATACGGCATCGATACCATTGGCGCGGGCAATACTGCGCTCATTTTCTGCGCCAATCCGAACCTCTGCGACTTCCCCGAGCCTTACTGATTGTCCGTCCGGGCCGCGTCCAACCACCAGTTTCCTGAAATCATCCTCCGCCACGAAACCTGTGGCCGTCCGCAGGGTAAACTCCCGTGACACCGACTCGAGCCGGCCGGCCGGCAACTCAACGTTTTCGGAACGCAGGGCATTTTCGACGTCCGCGACGGTCAGGCCGCGAGCGGCCAGCGCTTCCCGTGACAACCAGATGCGCATGGCGTAACGCCGGGCGCCGGAAATCTGTACGCGCGCCACGCCGGGAACCGTCGAAAACCGGTCGATCAGGAAACGATCGGCGTAGTCGGTCAATTCCAGGCCCGAGTACCGGTCGGAAGTAAGGTTCAGGTACATGACCGCCTGGCGCGAAGCGTCAACCTTGGCGATTTCGGGCGGGTCCGCTTCAATCGGCAACTGGTCAACGACGCGTGAGACACGGTCACGAATGTCGTTTGCGGCGGAGTCGATGTCCCGTGTCAGGCTGAACTCGACACGGATATCAGAGCGCTCATCTCTGCTCTGGGAAGTCAGTTTTTCGATACCTTCTATCCCCGAAATCACGTCTTCGACGACCTGGGTGACTTTGGTTTCAACCACCTCCGCAGACGCACCCCGGTAGGTCGTCTCGATTGATACGACCGGCAAATCGATGTCCGGGTACTGACGGACCGGAAGACGCGCCAGCGAGGCAAGACCGAGAATAATCAACAGCGCCGAAATTACGGTGGCAAATACCGGTCTGCGGACGGACTGGTCGGAAATGATCATGGCTGTTCGACGATAGTCACAGGCATACCGGGACGGGCCTGCTGTGTGCCCTCGGTGATCACCACCTCGCCTGGAGCCAGGCCTTTCAGTATCTCAACCTGACCAGGCCGCCGCCTGCCCGTGAAAACTTCGCGGCGCTCCACGATATTTCCTTCACCCACAACAAAAACAAACTGCTTGCTGCGTTCGGGAACCAGTGATTCCTCCGGAATGACCAGTGCAACGACGTCTTCCTTGAGCAGCGAAACGGTCAGGAACATACCGGGGCGAAGCCTGCCCTGTTCATTGGGTAGTAAAGCCCTGACGGTAATGGTGCGGCTGACCGGATCAACCCGGGTATCTATGGAAATCACCTCGCCGCTGAACAGGACATCAGGCCAGGCGGCGCTGCGCGCTGTCACCGTCAGTCCAACTTCCAGCCGGGACATGAAGATCTCGGGAACATTGAAATCCAGTTTGATCTGCGAGGTGTCATCCAGCGTGGTGATGACCGTCGAAGGCCCGACAATACTACCCAGGCTGACGCGGCGCAGACCGATCTGGCCAGCAAACGGCGCACGGATCACGGTGTGTGCCAGCCTCGACTCCGCTGCATTGACCGCGGCGAGATCTGCATCCCGGCGTGCCTCCAGCTGCTCAAGCTGGGAAGCCGAGACGACCTTGGTCCTGAACAGTTCGGCGGACCGGCGGTACTGGCTTTCGGAATCGACAAGTGCAGCTTTTTTCGCCGCAAGGTCCGCCAGGGGTTCGGAATTTTCAAGCCTGAGTAATACGTCCCCTTTTTCCACTTGCTGCCCCTCTTCGAATTCGATCGAAGTGATGGCAGCGGTGATCTCCGGGCGGATATCCACCGCCTCGTTGGCCCTGGTGTTACCCAGCGCCTCCGCTGACAAAGGAAACGGCAACATGACAGCCTTGCTGACGAAAACACGGGGCTCGCCGGACTGAGGCTGCGCCAGGACCGGGCCGGCCAGTAGCAGCGAGGCGATAAAGACGGCGCGAATGGTTTGTTTGAACATGCCGGTAATGATACTCGTAAAGCAAAAGGGCCGACACAGCCGGCCCCCGAATTCAGCTTGCATCAGGAATCAATATCGCCAGGCATACTCGATGCCCCAGGTTCTCGGATCATTGACGATTCCAGTGAGGTTATTGAAATCGATCGTGTAGATATTTTCCGTCCGGTCCGCAATGTTTCGACCAAAAACAGAGAGGTCATGGTGGCCTGCGCCGAAACGGTAGCCAATGCGCAGTCCGATCTCAGACAGTGACTGGCCACGATATTCCACGGCTTCGTACAAAACGAAATTGATCTTGCTGCGGTACATCCAGTCACCCTTGACATAGAACTGCCCGGAATCCAGCGTCTTCAGCCACTCGAAGATCAGGCTGGAGGTGATTTTAGGAGCCTGGGGTAACGGATTACCGTCAATGAGAAACGAACCTTCAACCGGCCCCGGAGGATTGGTCACGCTGCAGGGAGCGCCACAACCGGCTACGGCCAGGCTGTCGTCCTTGATCTTGGTATCGGTGTAACCCATGCTGTAATAGACCATCAATTCCGGCGTGATACGGGCCTGGAGATCCAGTTCAAAGCCACTTCCCCTGACCTTGTTCGCATTGATCACCTGGTTGAAGTTCGCCTGTCCGCCTACGGCCGTCAGTTGCGCATCGTCAACGGTGTAGGTGAACACATTGAAATCAACATGAGCACGTCCACCCGCCAGGTTGGTTTTGATCCCTCCCTCGTAAGAAATACTGGTTTCTGAATCGGCAACGGAAACCGTATCGCCAAACAACAACCGTCCCTGGATGGCGGGCGCCCGGAATCCGGTGGCGACCCTTGCGTACCAGTTGACATCGTCGTTCTGGGCAAAGCTTGCCGTCAGGTCCCACGTGACTCTCGAATCAGATGGATTTGCGTAAATCGGGCCGATCGGAGGTACGCCGAGAAACGAAAGCGGCGAAAGAAAACGCTCAGCTGAATAGTCTTTTTTATCATGTGAATAACGGATTCCCGCCCCCAGCTGCCAACGATCCGAGAGATCGTATGTCGCTGAGCCGTAAAAGGCATAAGACTTGTTTTCCTGCCTCTGCCCGACCAGGCCGTTTACTTCCCCGCCAAACAGCGTGGCGTAGTTGATGGTATCAATGGTGAAATCTTCATCAAAATAGAAGAATCCCCCGAGCCAGTTGAATGGGCCGTCATAATTGGAAACCAGGCGGACTTCCTGGGTCCATTGTGAATGATCAGGCATTCCATCCTCGGTTTCTGCATCGAACGGGATGAAACCCGGACCGCAATAATCGACAACAAAGCAGCCGCCATACCCGCCGTCGACATCGCCGCGGCTGTTGGCATCGAGGCTTTCATAACCGGTAATCGAAACAAGGGTCAAGTTGCCGATATCCCACTCAAACCGGGCGAACCCGCCGAACTGGTCAAGATCCTGGTAATTTTCACCGTCGTACCAGACGGTTTTCCGGCTGTAATTTTGCGGGTCCAGCCGGTTGGCCCCCTGTTGGATGATATTCGCGCGGAACAGAATCGCACTGCCATCCACGCTTCTACCATGCAAGTTGAACAGGGCGCGGAACTTGCCTCCGTTATCGTAGGCCAGCTGAAACCGCGCCGCCCATTCATTGAAACCCTCGTACGCGTCATCTTCACCGGTGTAGCCATTGTTAACGTAATCATCCTGGTGCATGTACAGCACCGACAACCTGGTTGACCAGCCGTTTCCAAAGCCGGTACCGATCGCTCCTTCAACCCGGGCCTGGCTGTATGAACCGTAGGATGCGCGGAAATATCCGTCCGGGACGCCCACCGGAGTGACCGAGTCCACCTTTACGACACCCGCAGGTGTGTTGCGGCCAAAGAGGGTGCCCTGGGGTCCGCGAAGCACCTCGATCCGCTGCACGTCAAAGACCGGAAACCCTTTCAGAAGCGCATTTTCCTGAACGATTTCATCCACCACGTAGGAAACCGGCTGGGAAGCGTTCAGGTCGAAATCGGTGTTGCCGTAACCGCGTATATAGAACCGCGGGAAGACGCGGCCATAAGATGATTCGATGGTCAGGTTGGCAACCCGGCCGTTCAGGAAACGGATATCCGGAACACCAGCCGAAATCTGCTCGATTTCCGAAGGTGTAAGCGCAGTAATTGAAATGGGGATGTCCTGTATATTCTCAGCACGCCTGGTGGCGGTGACGATCACCTCTTCCAGCAACCCCGAATCCGGGTCACCGGAGGTGTTCTGGGCCAAAGCCTGTGTTGTGAAACCCGCGCCCAGATACACGAGCACGAAAAAACCAAGCAACCTCACCTGGAGGTTCCTTACAGTGTGACTTGTCTTCATTTGATACCGCCGTTGACTGTTGGTTTTTTGGAAAGCCCTGCACGGGCCGGCGTTTTGAAAATTACTGATTTCTGAACTCATTCAGTTCGCAGGTTTTATACCACACTTATTGAATCTTGGGCTATTCTTCGTTGATGGATTTTTACTCCGGATTCTCAGTGTTTCGACACGCTTTCAGCGGCCACCGCGGCTGGCGTGAGGCCTGGAGAACTCCGCGACCCAAAAGCAGCTACGACGTGGTCATCATCGGGGCGGGCGGGCAAGGCCTGGCCACGGCTTATTACCTGGCAACCCGTTATGGAGCATGCAACATCGCGGTGCTGGAAAAAGGCCACCTGGGAGGCGGAAATTCAGGCCGTAACACCCAGGTTTGCCGTTCCAATTATTTTTACCCGGAAAGCGCCGCATTTTATGAGCACTCCCTGAAGCTTTACGAATCCCTCTCCACCGACCTGAATTTCAACATCATGCTCAGCCAGCGCGGCAACCTCGAATTGAGCCATAGCGTCGAGGAGCTCGAGATGAACCGTCGCTGGGCGACCGCGATGACCCTCAACGGGATCGATTCCGAACTTCTGGACCGGGAGGATATTCGCAAGCTGGAGCCCATACTGGATCTCGATTGCCGCTTTCCGGTTGTCGGCGGCTTTATCCAGCGTCGCGCGGGTATTTCAAGGCACGACGCCGTGGTCTGGGCATATGCGAGAGCCGCATCGGCCGCCGGCGTGGACATCATCCAGGGTTGTGAAGTTCTTGGATTCGAAATGGCCCATGGCAGGATCGCGGGCGTCGTCACCAGCCAGGGAACCATTCATGCGGGGCAGTTTGCGCTGTGTGTCGCCGGTCACAGCAGTGTTTTGGCCGCCAGGGCGGGGCTGAAGCTGCCGATCGAGAGCATCGCCCTGCAAGCCATGGTCTCGGAACCGGTGAAGCCGGTCCTGAACACGGTCGTCGGTTCTCTTGCCGTCCACGCCTACATCAGTCAGTCAGACCGCGGAGAAATCGTTATTGGCGGCGGCGCTGAACCGTTTCACTCGTACGCGCAAAGGGGCGGCCCTGGCGCCCTGCGCGACAATGCCGCGGCGGTGGTAGAGCTTATCCCGAGTTTCAGCCGCCTCCGGATCATGCGACAATGGGCCGGAATTTGCGATATCTCTCCCGACTCCAGCCCGATCGTGGGAAAAACTCCGGTCGAAAATCTATACCTGTCCACGGGCTGGGGAACAGGCGGCTTCAAAGCCATCCCGGCCGGCGGCGATACCCTGGCATACACGATAAGCAACGACCGGCCCCATGAATTATTGCAGCCATTCTCACTGGATCGTTTTAATACCGGTTGCCTCATTGACGAAGGCGCCGCAGCAGGTGTGGCGCACTGAACAGGATTTTTAAAGTGATGATGCAAGTAGTGTTAGCAGGCCCTAATTGAACGCTTCTGATTTTTCTTCCACCCGGCTGGTCCCGGAATTGCTGGATAACCTGGCGTCCCTGGGTTATGACACGATGACGCCTGTCCAGGCCCGCGCCCTGCCCCCGATCCTTGAAGGCAAAGACGTCATCGCCCAGGCCAGGACCGGCTCGGGCAAGACCGCGGCCTTCGGCCTCGGCTTGCTGCAAAAACTCGACGTCAGCGTTTTTCGCGTGCAGTCGCTGGTGCTTTGCCCGACCCGGGAACTGGCCGACCAGGTGGCGAAAGAACTCAGAAGACTCGGCCGCGCCGTTCACAACATCAAGATTCTGAACCTGTGCGGCGGAATGCCGATCGGTCCCCAAATCGGTTCGCTCGAACACGGGGCGCACATTGTCGTGGGAACTCCGGGCCGTATCGAGGATCATTTGCGGAAAAAAACCCTCGATCTCAGCCACGTCAACCTGCTGGTGCTGGATGAAGCCGACCGAATGCTGGACATGGGTTTCCAGCAGTCCCTGGACGCGATCCTGGCCCGGGTTCCGGCCAGGCGCCAAACCCTGTTGTTCAGCGCGACTTACCCGGACCAGATCCGCGACCTGGCCAAACGGGGGATGAAAAACCCGGTAACCGTTACGGTCGACACCACCCACGACAGCGCCAGCATCCGGCAGCATTTCTACAGCTTTGAGCTCAACAAGCACCGGATGGCGGCTCTGCGGTTATTGCTCTTGAAATTCCGCCCCGGTTCCGCACTGGTCTTCTGCAATACAAAGGTGGAAACCGAAGAAGTGGCTGATGAACTGCGCAGCCATGGATTCAATGCAATCGCCCTGCACGGGGACCTGGAGCAAAGGGCCAGGGACCAGGCGCTGGTGCGCTTTGCAAACAAGAGCGCCTCCATCCTGGTGGCCACTGACGTCGCGGCCCGCGGCCTGGATATCGACGACCTCGACGCCGTGATCAATTACCACATCGCCCGGGATCCGGAAGTTCATGTGCACCGGATCGGGCGTACCGGCCGGGCAGGAAAAAAGGGCATGGCCTTCACCTTGTTCAGCGAAAAGGAATCCTTCCGGGCGGAGCGGTTGGGGGAATACCTGGGCCAGCCGATCGAAACCGAGCCCCTGCCCCCATACAGTCTGTTGGAAAAACCGGGCTACAAGCCGGCCATGGTGACCCTGCAGATAGACGGCGGAAAAAAGCAGAAAGTCCGGCCGGGCGACATCCTTGGCGCTTTGACCGGCACTGAGGGCATCGCCGGTAAACAGGTCGGCAAGATTGATATTTTCGATAATTGCGCATATGTCGCGGTCAGCCGTGACGCAGCAAAGCCTGCGCTGAAAAAGCTGGTCGAAGGCAAATTGAAGGGCCGGTCTTTCCGGGCCAGGAGAATTTAGGGTCTGATGAGAATTTCTGATATACGCGGCGCGGTGCAACTCGCCACCCAGGCAACCACCGGGGTCACCCGGATCGTGGAAGGCGTGCACCAGTCAGTCTGGGACAGGCTGGGAGTTCCGGGAGGGAAAACACCGGGAAAAACCCGCGGTGTCACCGGGGCCGTATACCGCCTGGTGCATGACATCACGCGGGTGACCGGCAAAAGCGCGAACACCGTGATTTCGCTGCTGGAATCAGTGTTTGAGGCCGACGGAAACAACCTTTCCCGAACGCCGCGCGGAGAAACTTTTCTGTCCATATTGAATGGCGTCATGGGCGACCGCCTGGTCGAGGAGAATAATCCTTTTGCGATTCCAATGGCGTTTCGTTACCGCGAGTTGGCGCCCGGCCAGCAAATGCCGCTCATCGAGCCAGGCTCTTCCGGCAAGGTCCTGCTGCTGATCCACGGCCTGTGCCTGAGCGATTTGCAGCAACACGCCCGGAACAGCAATAACCTGGCTGAACCGGGAGCGTTGCTGGCATCCGCCCTGGGCTACTGCCCGGTTTACCTGCGCTACAACTCCGGCTTGCATATTTCCCGCAACGGTCAGGCACTTGCCGTGCAACTGGAGGATTTGCTCAACAACTGGCCGGAACCGGTCGAAGAATTGAGCGTTGTTGCGCACAGCATGGGAGGCCTGGTGATGCGGAGCGCGCTGCACCAGGCGCAACAGCAAGGCCTGCTGTGGCCACGGCAATTGAAAAACATCGTCTTCCTGGGCACTCCTCATCATGGCGCACCGCTGGAGCGGGCCGGCAACTGGCTGGACATCATCCTCGAAAAGATACCTCACACAAGGCCGTTCAGCGCGCTGGGAAAACTGCGCAGCGCCGGCATTACCGATCTTCGCTACGGCAACCTGCTGGATCAGGACTGGCACGGTCAGGACCGTTTTGACCTTCAGCCGGATCGCCGGCAAGCCGTGCCGCTACCCGTGGCGGTGAATTGCTTCACCGTGGCCGCCACCATGGCTGAAAAACGCGGCATCCTGTCGGACCGACTGGTGGGGGATGGATTGGTGCCCCTGCGAAGTGCGCTTGGTCAGCACGATGAGCCATCCAGAAACCTGGATTTTTCGGAATCATCGCAGTGGATTGCCTGGCGCACCGGCCACATGGGGTTGTTGAACAGCCCCGCCGTGAACGATCAAATCCTTCAGTGGCTGTCCCCGGAAACCGCCTGAACAGAAAACCCGGACGCATGACTGAAAGCCATAAAATCAAGCTTTATTCACCGCTTGAAGAAAAGATAAACATCGGATCTCATGCTATCGGGCTGTTTCTGAGCCTGGTCGCCTGCGTGCTCATGGCGGTGCGCGCCAGCCTGTACGGGAATGCCTGGCATATCGTCAGCGTCTGTATTTTCGGCGCCAGCCTGGTAGCCCTTTATGCGGCGTCAACCGTCTACCACAGCGCTACCCGGCCGGAATCGAGAATCCGGCTGCGAATCATTGATCACGCCACCATTTATATCCTGATCGCGGGAACCTATACACCGTTCAGCCTGATTACTCTTAACGGAACGGTCGGCTGGGTGATCTTTGCGGTAAGCTGGGGTTTCGCTGCCACAGGCATTTATCTCAAGCTGCATTTCACCGGGCGGTTCGATCTGCTATCCACGCTGATGTACGTGTTCATGGGGTGGATCATCATCTTTGCAGTAAAGCCGCTGATCGCCAGCCTGCCCGAGGCAGGGCTGTACTGGCTGGTGGCGGGCGGCCTGTCGTATACGCTGGGCGCGGTGATCTACAGCATCAGTAAAATTCCGCTCAACCACGCCATCTTTCACCTGTTTGTTCTGGGCGGCAGCATTTGCCATTTCGTGGCGGTGTATTTTTACGTCTTACCCGCTGGCTAGAAACGATCTGACGCGGGCTACCACGCCAGCCCGTAATCATCACCCTGCTCGCTGGCCCCGCCCCACATGGTGCCGTTTGCGCGGTCGAACCAGATGGCCGTGACCGGGCTGTAGGTACGTTCAACGGTTTCCACGCTGTATCCCATGCGCCCCAGTTCACTGCGGACCCATTCCGGCACCTGGTAGGTGAGCTGCAGCCTTCCGGGTTCAGACTGGTGGTCGCCGAACGAGCTTTGCATCTGGAAGCTGGTGAAATTGTGGGCTTCCACGGCCTGTTGAACGTTCATGTTGAATTCGACCACGTTCAGGAAAAACTGCAACAGGTTCTGATCCTGGGTGTCACCGCCCTGCACGGAAAAGGCCATCAGCGGTTTACCGTCCTTCAGGGCCAGGCTGGGGGTCAGCGTGACCCGCGGCTGCTGGCCCGGGTGGACCACGTTGAACGGATTGAGCGCCTCATCCAGGACGAAGCTCTGCATGCGCTGACTGAGGCCTATGCCGGTGCTGCCGGCGATGAAAGCCGGGATCCAGCCGCCGCTCGGAGTAACCGACACCACCCAGCCCTCGGCGTCGGCGGCCTGGATGGACGTGGTTCCGGCCCTGAAACCCTCGTCGTGGCTCATCAGCAGCGACTGCTGGAACCCGGCCTCACCCAGCGCATCGGCCTTGGGCGGAATCGGGGTCCATTTTTTCAGCAGATCCGGGTAAGGGTTCGTGCCACCCTGGAAGGGATACGGGTCACCCGGCCTGGTATCGGGATTGTTTCGCTCCCAGTCGATCTGGGTGCGGCGCTGCCCGGCATAATCTTTCGACAGCAGGCCGGCGATCGGCTCGACCGGTGGAACGGACGGGTCGCCATAGTAGAAATCGCGGTCGGCGAAGGACAGATTCATGGCCTGGTAAAGCGCATGGATATAGTTCACGCTGTTGTATCCCATGCCTTTCAAGATCAAGCGGTTCAAGCAGGTTCAGCGTCTGCAGCAACACCGGTCCCTGGGTCCAGGTGGTGAGCTTGTAGACGTCAATCCCCTTGTAGTTGGTGGTGACCGGTTCTTCGATATGAACCTGCCACCGGTCCAGGTCTTCCAGCGTGATCAGTCCGCCGTACTCGGCCGAGCTGCGGACGATTTCCGCGGCGATATCACCCCGGTAGAAGCGCTCGTAGGCAGCAAGAATGGCCTCATGCCGCGATTTTCCGGCAGCCAGTGCCGCCGCCTCGGCATCGACCAGTTTCTGCAGCGTAGCCAGCAGGTCAGGCTGGCGGAAAATCTCGCCTGCATCGGGCGCCGCCCGCTTTTTGCTGTCGTTTTCATCCAGGTGAGGCAGGAAGACGTTTTGTGAATAAGACCACTGTTGCAGCACATCCCGGCGTCTCTCGATGTTGTCGGCCTGCGCCTGCTCAATCGGATAACCTTCAGCCATCTGCATGGCCGGGGCCAACACCTCGGCCAGGCTGAGCGTTCCGTATTCCGCCAACATCACCATCAGCCCGCCCGGCGTGCCGGGAGTCACTGCCGCCAGCGGCCCGAACTCGGGTGGATACAGCATGCCCTGGCTGCGGAAAAACTCTGCCGTGGCCCCGGTGGGGGCAACGCCCAGTGCATTGATACCCTTGACCTCACCGGTGTGCGGGTTGTAGATCAGGGCCTGGGTCTCGCCACCCCAGCCCAGCGTGTCCCACATGGTGGACGTGGCCGCCAGCATGGCGCAGGCGGCATCGACCGCGTTGCCGCCGCGCATGAAAGTCATACCACCGGCGGTCGCCGCCAACGGCTTGCCGGTAACCGCCACCCAGTGCTTGCCATGCAATACCGGCTTGACGGTTTTCTGCGCTTCGGCCATGCCGCCGGCACCCAGCAGAACTGCGGTCAGTGTAGAACAAAACCAGGCGGCGGGATAAAATAATTTTCGAGCTCAACATTTCATTTCCTCGCTTCGATGACAGTAAAAGGACGGCAAATCAGCGAGTAGCATCCCCGGATGTGTACAAATCCATCATTTCCTCCAGCGCATCGCTGCACACCCGGCAAAAATGGTCGTGCCGGGTGAACATCGTGCAGTTCATTTCGGAACGGTAATAGCCCGTGGCCGCATAATTGGCGCCTTCGAAGGCCCCGACCACCGAATTGGTGGCGGGGTACCCGGCGAATAATTCATTCACCCATGTCTGTTCAGCGGTAAAAAGCTGGTTCATTTCCGATTCGGGCCGGTTTTCCGCCCTGAACTGTGCGCGCCTGGCCTGGTTTTCTCTCTGGAACGCTTCGAACTGTTCCTTTGGCCACCCGGTGGGTATGGCTGTGCCCTCTTTCACCAGCGAAGCCCATTTGAGACTGGCCGGATCGTGCAGGGCCGTGACATTGGGTTCCCAGGGTTCCGGCCGCTCCGTGGTTGGCTCGTAAACCGCGTCGGAAGTGTAATACTCGTCCGCCAATGCAGCGAAGTGGTGTCCGAATTCATGCACAAACAGGTATTCAGACCAGTCGCTGTCCGCCGCCACCGTGCTGTAAAGGCCGAAGATGCCCCCACCGCCGTAGGTTGCCGAATTCCCGAGCACGACGATGAATTCGTAAGGTACGTTCTGCAGGATGCGGCGCATGCCCAGGTTATCAAAAGCAAGGACATAGCGCTCGGCACGGAAAGCGTCGTAGGTTGTACCGGAAGGGCTGAATCGAAACGTTCCGTTCGAGGGCCGGTTTACACCGGATTCCGCGGCCGGGGGATTGATCGCCCACACGTTGAAGTCGTTCGCCCGTTCCTTGAACGGCGAGTAGGTAAACAAGCGCCGGGTCAGACGGCTGGCGTCTTCGACGAACTTATCCGCTTCCGCTGCAGTGTATCCATCGCCCAGCAGGACCAGGTCAACCTTGTCGGCCGGTGCGCCACTGATGTGAATTTCCCGGACCGGCGCGGGAGCCGGCGCATGGGCCCGAACCACCAGCATGTCATCGGTGTCGATGTCAGCTGTCCAGACACTTTCGAAATCCTGCGCGTCGTTACGCTTGAGGATGCGCAATAGAACCGGCCGGTCCGGTTTCGGAAACCGCACGGATTCGTGGAAGCTGCGGTTCATCTCGCGCGCCTCTCCGGTGGATTGCCATTCCTGGAAGATGGACGAGAATCCGCGCGAGTAAAGCACTTCACCGCTTTCAGGATCTTCGACCTGGAACAGGAAATGGCCGCGTCCTGTCGTGTCCAGCATCTTGTCCGGATGACCCGGCCACGGCAGAGGTTCCAGCACGACCTGGTGCAGGCTGAACATTTCAAAATCCGCGCTGCCGCCGTGGTAATAGTCCACGCGCACGGTTGCTGGCTGTCCGGCGGCATGAAGTGACACCGGCAGCACGATGAAAAACAAGCATGAAAGGATTTTCGGAAGGAGTAATTTCATGGAACAACCTGATCTTTGCACTGTAAGAGCGATTGAGACAGTTTACACTGAACGCTGAACAGCCGTGCCGCGTCACTCGTCCCGTATGAGCAAATATTCCGCTATTTCGATATTGCGAAACGCCGTTTCCGGTCACCGGGGCTGGGGCCGCGCCTGGCGCGACGCCGAACCCAACAGTCATTATGACGTCGTGGTCATCGGGGCCGGTGGTCACGGGCTGGCCACGGCTGCCTACCTGGCCGGAAAGCAAGGGATCAGCAGCGTTGCGGTCCTGGAGAAAGGATACCTGGGCGGCGGCAATACGGGACGCAATACACAGGTTTGCCGGTCCAACTATTTCTACCCGGAAAGCGGCGCATTCTACGAACACTCGCTGAAGCTGTTCGAACACCTCGCGCAGCGACACCAATTTCAACGTCATGTTCAGCCAGCGCGGCAGTCCTTTCCATTTGCAACAGCCCGCATGAATTGGAGATGTTCCGTCGCTGGGCCAATGCCATCCGGATGAACGGCATCGACTCACGGGTGTTATCGCGGGATGAAATCAAGGCGCTGGTGCCGGGAATCAACCTGGATTGCCGTTTTCCGGTCGCGGGCGGTTTCATCCAGGAGCGCGGCGGTATGGCCCGCCATGACGCGGTCACCTGGGCCTATGCCCGGCAGGCATCGGCGTCAGGTGTCGATATTATCCAGCAGTGCGAAGTAACCGGCATGAACATGACCGACAGCCGGGTGCTGGCAGTGCGCACTAACCGGGGTACGATTTCGGGCGACCGCTTTGCGCTGTGCGTGGCAGGCCACAGCAGCCAGCTGGCGGCCATGGCCGGCCTGCGCCTTCCAATCACCAGCATCCCGTTGCAAGCCATGGTGACCGAGCCGGTTAAACCTTTCTTCGATACTGTCATGATGTCCGCAAAAATTCATGCCTACGTCAGCCAGTCAAACCGGGGTGAACTGGTCATCGGCGGCGGGGCGGACCTGTACAACTCCTATGCCCAGCGGGGCGGCCTGCCTGTGCAGCAGGAGTCCGTGTCGGCGCTGATTGAGCTATTGCCTTTTCTGGGCCGCCTGCGCATGATGCGTCAATGGGCAGGCGTATGCGACATGGCATACGATGTCAGTCCGATTGTTGGCAAAACCCCGGTCGAAAACCTCTATATTTCTACCGGTTGGGGCACGGGGGGATTCAAGGCGATACCTGCTGGCGGCGATACGCTTGCCTACACCATCGCGCATGACCGTCCGCATGCGCTGATCGAGCCCTTCCAGCTCAGCAGGTTCGAAAGTGGTCGCCTGGTTGACGAGGGCGCGGCATCGGGCGTTGCGCATTAATTACTTTAATAATATAATATAAAATACTGTAAATAATGAGAATAAAGTGTCCATACTGCGGCTTGAGAGATCATTCTGAATTTTCATTCGGCGGTGAAAGTCCTCGATTACGGCCAGAATTTCCGGACCGGACCAGTGACGCGGAATGGGCGGATTACCTGTTCTACCGCAACAACCTGAAAGGGCTTCACCTGGAACGCTGGGTTCACAGCTTCGGTTGCCGGCAGTGGTTTAACGTGGTTCGCGACACGGTAACTCATGAAATCGTCGAGGTGGCCCGCATGGGCTGCCCGGCGGAAACGCCCCTGCCCGGTAAAGGGAACGATACGCGATGATCCGAAAACCAGGCCGTCCTTATCGCCTTGAATCCGGTGGCTGTATCGACCGGAGCAAGGTCATCCGGTTCCGGTTCAATGGCGAGAACTCGCCGGCTTCCCGGGCGACACCCTGGCTTCCGCCCTGCTTGCCAACGGCGTCCGGGTGGTCGGACGCAGCTTCAAGTACCACCGGCCCCGCGGGATCTTCACGGCCGGGGAAGAAGAGCCCTGTGCACTGCTGGAAACCGGCGAAGGCAACTGCGCGGGTCCCGACCTGCCGGGCGCCCGATGGTTCCGCTGACCGAAGGCCTGGTTGCCAACAGTCAGAACTGCTGGCCCTCCGTGAATTTTGACGCCGGCCGGATTATCGACTTTACGCACGTTTTCTGGCCGGCCGGCTTCTACAACAAAACCTTCAAGTGGCCCGGATGGCATACCTGGGAAAACCTGGTGCGGCGTTCAGCGGGGCTGGGGCGGCCGTTGAATGGCCCCGACCCGGACCACTACGAGCACGTCAACGCACATTGCGACCTGCTGATTTGCGGCGGCGGGCCCGCCGGGCTGCAGGCCGCCCGCGCGGCAGTGCGCTCCGGCCTGCGGGTCATCCTGGCCGAGCAGTCCGATACCTTCGGCGGCTTGCTGAACCAGGAACGGGCTGCACCTGGACGATCTGGCCGGCCCGGACTGGGTGCGTGAGATCGTCACGGCTCTTGAAAACAGTCCGAACATCATTTTGTTGCCCGCAACGACCGTCAGCGGCATTTACGACCATAACGTCACCACCCTGCTGCAGCGAGGTTCCGGCACCCGCTGGCGGGAATGTTACTGGACGGTCCGGCCACGACATATCCTGCTTGACCACCGGTGCGATCGAACAAGGCCTGATTTTTCCCAACAACGACCGGCCCGGAGTCATGCTGGCCGGAGCCGTGCGGCATTACCTGAACCGCTACGCCATATGCCCCGGCGAGAATATCGTGGTCGCCACCAACAACGATACGGCCTACCAGACGGTTTTTGACCTGGCGGAAAACAACATCGCCGTCGCAGCTGTCGTGGACTGCCGGGAAGAAACAGACCCGGCCCTGGCCGGGCGACTGGCCGAGCTGGGAACCGAACTGATTGCCGGCGCCCGGATCAGCGACACCCGCGGAAACAGCGGACTCTCCTCCATCCGTGTCGAAACCCTCGACGGCAAGGTTGTGGCGCGAAGAAAATGTGACCTGCTGGCCGTGTCGGGCGGCTGGGCGCCGCGTGTACACCTGCTTGCGCACGCGCGCGGTTCGCTACGTTTCGACGCGGTATCACAGAGTTTCATTCCCGACCGTCTGCCGGAGGGTTTGTCGGCGGCAGGTTCTGCCAACGGCACGTGCAGCCTCGATGAAACCCTGGCAGAAGCCACCAGGGCTGCCGTTTCGATTTGCGAATCACTGGGTGCAGCAATCGGCCTGCCAGCTGTCCCAACCGTCACAAGCCGCCATCGTGGAATCACGCCAGGTTTGCCCTGCCCGGCTCAATACTTCCAGGCCCCGGCAGTGGATCGACCTGGCCCACGATGTCACTTTCGGAGACGCCGAACTTGCCGTCCGGGAGGGCTTTGTGCCGGTGGAGCACTTCAAGCGTTACACCACCACCGGCATGTCGGTTGACCAGGGAAAGACCGGTAACCTGAATGCGTTTATCGTCCTCGGGGCGCTGACCGGCCGGCAGACCGGCGAGGTGGGCACCACGACATTCAGGCCGCCGTATTCGCCGGTCACCCTGGGTGCGATCGCCGGGCGCAACACCGGGGAGTTCTATGCCCCGCGCCGTTACCTGCCGGCCCATCCCGTGCACGAACAATTGAACGCCCGAATCGAAGACTACGGCTGGCAGCGTCCCGATTACTATCCGCAGCAGGGTGAATCAGCCGAAGAAGCCATACGGCGCGAAGTGCTGGCGGTTCGCAGCCATGTCGGGGTTTTCGATAATTCTCCGATTGGCAAACTCGAAGTGCGTGGCCCGGATGCCGCGGAATTTCTGCACAGGCTGTATATCAACAACGTCCTCTCCCTGGCGCCTGGGCGCGCGCGTTACGGGCTGATGCTGAATGAAAACGGCGTCATCATCGATGACGGCGTGTTCACCCGCCTGTCTGAAAACCACTTCCTGGTGAACACAACTTCTGCCGGCGTGGCCAGGATCGGCGCACTGATGGAACAGTGGCTGCAGTGTGAGTGGACAGAGCTGAAAGTGCTGGTCGATGACGTCACCACGCAATGGGCCAACTTCACGATTGCCGGCCCGCGGGCGCGCGACGTCCTGGTCGACCTGGGCACGGACCTGGACATTTCGGCTGAGGCCCTGCCGCACATGGCGGCCGCCACGGGAGCCGTCGCCGGGCTTGATGCCACGGGTCATTCGCGTCAGCTTCAGCGGCGAACTCAGTTTCGAGGTGAATATTCCGGCCGGACGGGCTTCACATTTCCTCAACACCGTGCTCGATGCAGGCACGGCTTATGGCATCACACCCTATGGTATCGAGGCCTTAATGGTGCTGCGGATGGAAAAAGGCTACCTGCACGTCGGTTCGGATACGGACGGTTCAAGCACGCCGGACGACGTCGGCTGGGGACACGTGGCGCGCAACAAAACCGCCGATTACATCGGCACGGCGATCCTTGTTCCGGCCGGGCAACCTGGAATCCGGTCGCAAGCAATTCGTCGGACTCGAGCCGGTGGATGAAAGACGGACAATCCGCCCTGGCGGGCACTTGCTGGGCGGCGCCAACCGGCGACCCCCGGCGGAAACAGAAGGATGGATCACCTCGGCCTGCCTGAGTCCCACCCTCGGCCGCACCATCGCGCTGGGTGTGCTGCGCGACGGCAGAGATCGCATGGGTGAACTCCTGACAGTCTGCGACGAGGACAACCGGTACGAGGTCCGCGTGGCGTCCCCGGTTTTTTACGACCCGGAAGGTGAGAGACTCAATGGCTAAAGCGACAGGCGGAAAAAGCAGCGGGACGGCCTCTGCAACAGGCAGGCATGGAATCCCCTGCTTTCCGAGGCCGTCACGCTGTGCCTCGAAGAAATGCAGCGGCGCTTCGATGGTTCGCCTGCACAGCCTCCAGGAGCAACCGCTCCAGGACAGATTCTCCTTGGATCTGCCGGCCGTGACGGGGACTTGCAGCGGGGAAGACCCGGTCGCCCTTTGCCTCAGGCCGGGTGAATGGCTGCTGCTGAGTGAATCGACCCCGGCCCGATCCCTGGTGCAATCGCTTGAGACTATTACAGACCCTGAACAGACTTCCGTCCTGGATAGCTCGGATGGGCTGGCCAGTGTTCCGGCTGTCCGGCCCGGGTTCGCCCTGGCTGCTGGGCAAGCTGAGCTGCCTGGATTTTTTGAGCGGCCCCGGGCACGGGGCGCATTGTGCGCGAACAAAAATGGGGCACGTCGCGGTCATCGTGCATTATCATCAGCCCCTTCTGCCGCAATACGGCGGAAAATTCGTATTCGACCTGATATTCGACCGGAGTATCGCCAAGTACCTGTGGTCGCTGCTGACTGAATCAGCAGGCCATGCCGATGAACTGACAGAAAAACATGGTGCCGCCTGATGAACCGCCCCTCCTATATTCTCAAATCCAGTTGTACCGACAGCGTGGGTATCGTCGCCGCAGCGACCGGTTTCCTGGCCGACCGGGGCTCCCTGATCACTGAAATGTCCCATTTTGTCGATGACGACGCCCAGAAATCGTTCCTCAGGGTCAAGTTTGAAGACGACGCCAAAGACCTTGCCGAACTCGGGAAAATGGCAGAAAGTTACAAGGACACCGTCGCACGGCGCTTCGGAATGCGCTTCAACTTTTTCCCGGCCGGCCAGAAAGGTCCGGACCCTGATCGCGGTTTCGCGTCAGAGCCATTGCATCAATACCCTGCTGCACCATTGGTGGGACGGACACCTGCCCATAGAGATCACCGGAATTGTCTCGAATCACGACGACCAGCGCTCGCTGGCCGAATGGTACAAGCTGCCCTACTTTCATTACCCGATCGAACCCGGCAAAAAACCCCAGCAGGAAGCCAGGCTCCTGGCGCTGTTCGAGGAAACCGGATCGGAGTTGCTGGTCCTGGCCAGGTACATGCAAATCCTGACGCCCCACGCCTGTGAAACCCTGGCCCGCCGCGCCATCAACATCCACCATTCCTTCCTGCCGGGCTTCAAGGGAGCGCGGCCGTATTACCAGGCTTACGACCGGGGCGTGAAGTTGATTGGCGCCACCGCACACTACGTGACAACGGACCTGGATGAAGGGCCGATCATTGAGCAGGACGTGGTGCGGGTAAATCACACGATGAAACCCAAGGAACTCGAACGTCTTGGCCAGGACGTCGAGAGCATCGTGCTGAACCGTGCGGTCCGCTGGCACGCGGAACACCGGGTTTTCGACAACGGCACGAGGACCATTGTTCTGAACGATTAGGACCCTTCTTTACCGTGGCCACGACCTACAGAAAACATGAGAACTGGTCTTCGCGGGCGTCATTTCTGCTGGCGGCCGTTGGTGCGGCGGTAGGCCTGGGTAATATCTGGAAGTTCCCGTACATCACCGGGGAAAACGGGGGCGGCGCTTTCGTACTGGTCTACCTTGTCGTCATTGTTTTTGTGGCTCTTCCCATCCTGGTTGCCGAAATCGCCGTGGGCCGATGGGGCCGCCAAAGCCCGCCCAATGCCATGGCCATTGTCGCCAGGGCCTCGGGACGGTCCGCCGCCTGGTCGTCCGTCGGCTGGCTGGGCATGCTGGCCGGCTACCTGATCACAACTTATTACAGCGTGATTGCCGGCTGGGCAATGGCCTACATATTCAAGAATGCGAGCGGCGACTTCAACGGACGGGAGGCCTCCGCGATCAGCGCTCAATTTGACGCCTTGCTGGCCAGCCCGGCTCAACTCACCCTGTGGCATGGCGTCTTCATGGCTATCTGCACCGTGATCCTGGTTCGGAGCCTGAAAAAAGGCATCGAAAGGACGGTGAAGCTACTGATGCCGGTTCTCTTTGCCCTGCTCCTGGCAATGGTGTTTTACGGAGCGGTCGAAGGGGACATGACCAGCGCCCTTCATTTCATGTTTGATTTCAGACCTTTCCGCGATCACTCCAAAAGTCGTCCTCGTGGCGATAGGCCATGCGTTTTTCTCGATCGGAGTGGCGATGGGTCTGATGATGGGTTACGGGGCTTATCTTCCGAGGGAAGTATCGATCGGAAAATCAGCCGTAATCATTGCTGGCATGGACACCCTGGTCGCGATCATCGCGGGACTGGCGATTTTTCCGATCGTCTTCGCGAACGGACTGGATCCGGCTGAAGGCACCGGGCTGATTTTCGTCAGCTTGCCGATTGCCTTTGGCGCCGTAACCGGGGGCCAGATTTTTGGAGCCCTGTTTTTTCTGCTGCTTTTTTTCGCCGCACTGACCTCGGTCATCGCCATGCTCGAGCCGGCAATCGCATGGTGGCAGGAACGGTTCCGTTTGAAACGTGCGCCGGCGGCTCTATTCGTGTGCAGCTCGATTTTTATGCTCGGGATCGGGTCTGTCTTCTCGTTCAATCGATGGGCGCAATGGCGGCCGCTGGCGACGATCGATCGTTACGCTGAATTTGGATATTTCGAGATACTGGACTACCTGACCGCCAACTTCATGATGCCGCTTTCCGGTCTGCTCCTGGCCATATTCGTTGGCTGGAGGCTCAAGCCTCAAGCGATCGAGGCGGAGTTGCAGATCAAGAACCACACCCTGTTCCGGGCATGGTTCTGGCTGTTGCGTTGGGTTGCGCCGATCTCAATTGCCCTGATCCTGTACAACGGCCTTTGACCGGCGATCGCTGCAACGCGGCTCCCCGGGGCCGCTAGAACTGCCCGGCGGGCATCTCCATCATGTTTTCCGGACCGGCTTTGACCGACGCCAGGCAGGCGCCTGCCCGCGGCAGCAGGTGATCACAATAAAACTTCGCGGTCACCAGTTTGGCTTTCAGGAACGCAGTATCTCCGCCCCCGCTTGCCAGCAGCCTGGATGCCTTGAGTGCAGAAAGTCCCATGATCCATCCTCCGCAAATGTATCCCAGGAGCATCAGGAAGTTCACGCCCGCGGCGCCCGCGACATCGCGATTCTCGCCGGCATGATCAAGGATCCACTGCCGTGCCTCGACTCCCGCTTGCACGGCCTGTTGCAATGAGCTGCCCATCGCGGAAGCCTGCTCCGTTGCGCTGAGCGCTTCGGCCGTCTGCTGCATTTCCCTTAGCAGATCCGCCAGCACCTCGCCGTTGTCGGCCAGGACTTTGCGGCCCACCAGGTCGTTGGCCTGGATGGCGGTAGTTCCCTCGTAAATCGTGGTAATTCGTGCGTCACGATAGTATTGCGCACTTCCGGTCTCCTCGACATAACCCATGCCGCCATGAATCTGGATGCCGTAGGACGTGAGTTCCTGCGACATTTCCGTCAACCAGCCTTTCACGATGGGTGTGAAAAGCTCGACGCGCGCATGGTGTTTGGCTGCCTGCTCCGGGTCAGACGCCATGCGGCTTCGATCGATCTCGGCGGCGGCCAGGTAGGCGAATCCGCGCATCGACTCGGTGCCCGCTTTCATCAGCATCAGCATGCGCCGCACGTCGGGGAACTCGATGATCGGAAACCGGCTGCCGTCGCTGCGCGTGCCCTGCAGGCGCTCCTTGGCCCAGGCCAGCGCCTGCTGGTACGAGCGTGAGGAAAGGGAAAGCCCCTGCAGGCCCACGGATTGACGCGCTGCGTTCATCATCGTGAACATCGCCATCAGCCCGCGATGTGGCTCACCTACCATGTAGCCGACGGCGCCACCCTTGTCACCAAAAGCCATCACGCAGGTGGGACTGCCATGGATGCCGAGTTTGTGCTCGAGGGATACACAATGAACGTCATTGCGCTCACCAGCATCGCCATTCTCATTGAGCAAAAACTTGGGGACCAGGAACAGGGAAATGCCGCGAACACCCGCCGGCGCGTCAGGCAGACGGGCCAGCACCAGGTGTATGACATTTTCCGTCATCTGGTGGTCCCCCCACGTAATGAATATCTTCTGGCCGGTAAGCAGGAAATGGTCACCTTCCGGCATCGCCCTGGTATTGATGGCTGCCAGGTCAGAACCGGCCTGTGGCTCGGTAAGGTTCATGGTTCCGGTCCACTCGCCGGAAATCAATTTGGCGAGGTAAAGATCCTTCAGCTGATCGGAACCGTGTTTTTCGAGCGCATCCACGGCTCCGTGCGTCAGCAAAGGACACAGGGAAAACGCAAGGTTTGAAGACTGCCAGACCTCTTCGGCCGCAGTGCCGATGATTTTTGGCATTCCCTGACCGCCGTACTCTTCGTCAAACGGCAACGAAGACCAGCCGTTTTCCGTGTATTGCCGGTACGCTTCCGAAAAACCCGGCGTTTCGCGCACGCCGGTCTCATCGAGCGTCGCGCCTTCCCGGTCACCGGTGACATTCAGAGGCGCGATAACTTCGCTGCCGAAACGCCCTGCTTCCTCGAGAATGGCTGCAGCCAGGTCGCAATTGACGTCGACAAGGCCGCCTTCCTCGCACATTTTGTCAAACTCGACCAGTTCCTCGAAAATGAATGCCGCATCCTTGTATGGGTAACTGTATTCGCTCATGGTTCTTGCTCCGCCGCGGGAATAATCGATTCCGAATAGGTGTGGTCCGGGGACCTATAACACAACCGTCAGAACGCGGTTTTTGTCCATAATTTATACTAAATCGGCAATGCCCTGGTGTACTTGATCTCCGACAATACTCGGCATCAACCGGCAAAACGCGTATCATTTCGCGTATGACTAAAAACCCCAAACTTCATATTCCCCAAGCCTCAGCGCGCCCCGGCGACACACCGGATTTCAGCTACCTGAATTTATCCGCCGCCGGAACCGTTGACCGCCCTCCCATCGACGCCAGGGCCGCCGACATCGAATACCTGGCGCTGGAACTGGTGCGTGTTCTGGATGACGACCACGTTGCGCAGGGCCCCTGGAAGCCGAATCTGGACACAGAAACCCTGATCGAAGCCCTGCGCCTGATGGTGCTGACGCGCACCTATGATGACCGCATGCAGCGCATGCAGCGCCAGGGCAAAATCACTTTTTACATGCAGGCCCTGGGAGAAGAGGCGGTATCGATCGGCCAGGGGCTGGCGTTTGAACCCGGGGACATGATGTTCCCCGCTTATCGCAACCAGGGTCTGTACATCATGCGGGAAACCGGCCTGGTCAATATGATGTGCCACTGCCTGTCGAACAGCCGGGACTTCTGCAAGGGCCGTCAAATGCCGGTCTTTTACCAGAACAAGAAAAACAATATGTTCACGATTTCCGGCAACCTCGCCACCCAGTTTCCCCAGGCAGTCGGCTGGGCCATGGGCTCGGCAATCAAGGGTGAAGACCATATTGCCGCGTCATGGGTGGGTGACGGCAGCACGGCAGAGGCGGATTTTCACTATGCCCTCACTTTTGCAGCGGTCTACAACGCGCCGGTTGTTCTCAATGTCACCAACAACCAGTGGGCGATCTCGACCTTCCAGGGAACCGCCGGGGGCGAGCGCCGGCCTTTTGCGGCGCGCGGCCTGGGCCTGGGTATTCCGGGAATCCGGGTAGACGGAAACGACCTGTTGGCGGTTTACGCCGTCACCCGCTGGGCGGCCGACCGCGCACGCAGCGGCGGCGGCCCGACCCTGATCGAGCTCGTCACCTACCGGGGCGGCGCACACTCCACCAGCGACGATCCTTCCCGCTACCGGCCAAAGGATGAGTGGAAAGCCTTTCCGCTGGGCGACCCGATTGAGCGGTTGAAACATTTCCTGATCAAGGAAGGGCACTGGTCTGAAGATCAACATGCCGCGCTAGAAGTGGAAATGAAAACCACTGTCATCGAGGCCTGGAAAGAAGCGATTTCTTATGGAACCATGACGGAACCACCCTTCCTCGACGTGAAGCTGATGTTCGAGGATGTGTTCGCCGAAATGCCTGAACATCTCAGAAAACAACAGGAAAAGCTCCTGAAAATGCGGGGAGAGTCCTGATGAGCCAGATGAGCATGATCCAGGCCATCCGCTCGGCGCACGACGTGATGCTTGAAAAAGACCCCAGCGTGATCGCATTCGGGCAGGACATCGGCTACTTCGGCGGTGTTTTCCGATGCACGGACGGGCTGCAGAAAAAATACGGGCAGCACCGCGTGATCGATGCACCCATCGCAGAAGGCGGTATCATCGCGACCGCAATCGGGCTGGGTATCAATGGCCTCAGGCCGGTCGTGGAAATCCAGTTCGCGGATTATATTTACCCCGGGTTCGACCAGGTCGTCAGCGAACTCTCCCGCCTGCGTTACCGCAGCTCCGGCGAGTTCTTTTCGCCGGTAACGATCCGCACTCCCTGCGGTGGCGGCATTCGTGGCGGGCAAACACATTCGCAAAGCCCGGAGGGCATATTTACGCATATATCGGGTGTGAAAACAGTCATGGTGTCCAATCCCTACGATGCCAAGGGCCTGTTGATCAGCGCGATCGAATCGGACGACCCGGTGATATTTTTCGAACCCAAGCGCATTTATAACGGCCCGTTCTACGGCGTTCCCGACGAGCCGGCCGTATCCTGGGCCACCCACCCCAAGGGCGAAGTCCCGGATGGTTACTACACGGTGCCGCTGGACAAGGCGGACGTGGTCGAGAAGGGTGATGACATGACCATCATCACGTACGGCACCATCGTACACGTGGCCCAGGCTGCAGCGAAAAAGGCCGGGGTCAGCGCCGAGATCATCGATGTTCGTACCCTGATGCCGCTGGATATTGACACCATCCGGGAGTCGGTAAACAAGACCGGTCGGGCGATGGTCGCGCATGAAGCAACACGCTTCTGTGGCTACGGCGCCGAACTGGTGGCTACCATTCAAAAGGAATGCTTCTGGCACCTTGAGGCGCCCATCTCGCGCGTCACCGGTTGGGATACGCCCTACCCCCACGCCTTCGAATGGCAATATTTCCCGGTCCAGCAGCGATTGGTAGACGGGATCCGCAAACTGATGGAGATCGAATGAGCGAGTTCATTTTCAAACTGCCCGACCTGGGCGAAGGCACGGTTGAGGCGGAAATTGCGGAGTGGATGGTCCGGGTGGGAGACACCGTGCTGGAAGAGGACCCGATCTGCGCGATGTTGACGGACAAAGCCGCCGTTGAATTGACGGCGCCGGTAAGTGGCACTGTTGTGTCGATCGCCGGCGCTGAAGGCGACATGGTCACCGTGGGTTCGCCATTGATCATATTTGAAACCTCAGCGGCTGCCGCGGCGCCCGACGCGAAAAGCGAGGAGCAAGTTGATGTGGGAGCCGGCCATGCCGGCGATGCCTCATCATCCCCCTCCCCTGCACCCGCCGGGAAAGTGACCACTTCCCCGTCAATTCGCGCCCACGCGCGGGAAGCCGGCATTGATCTGTCTTTAATCAACGGCAGCGGCCCGCGCGGCCGTATTCTGAAAAAGGATTTTGAAGCCTTTTTGGCAAAGGGCGTACACGCCGCACCGGTTATCACGAGGCCGCCATCGGGAGCGCCTAAAACCGCAACCACGGAAATAAAAGTCATCGGGTTACGCCGGAAGATTGCCGAACGCATGGCCCGATCGGCCAGCGAGATTCCGCATTTTACCTATGTGGAAGAAGTGGACGTTACCGCGCTCGAATCCCTGCGCGAACACCTTAACTCGCAGAAGAAAGAGGGTGATCCAAAACTGACACCGCTGGCCTTTATCGGCATGGCCGTGACACGTGTCCTGCGGGATTTCCCGCAATGCAACGCGCATTATGATCCCGAACGCAATGTCATCATCCGGTTTGAAGCCGTTCACCTGGGCATCGCAACCCAGACGAATGACGGGCTGAAAGTTCCGGTGGTCAAGCACTGTGAGGCGCGGGGCCTGGAAAACCTGGCCTCGGAGATCCGGCGCGTGACCACTGCAGCACGTGACAATACCGCGACGCGCGATGAACTGAGCGGTTCCACCATCACCATCACCAGCCTGGGGAAAATGGGCGGCATCGTCAGCACGCCGGTCATCAACCAGCCCGAGGTCGGGATTATCGGCGTGAACAAGTCAGTTGACCGTCCGGTAGTCATCAACGGCCAGGTAGTGGTTCGGAGGATGATGAACCTTTCTTCCTCCTTTGATCACCGCTTCGTCGATGGTTATGACGGCGCCGCGATGATCCAGGCGCTGAAAGATCTGCTTGAACAGCCTGCAACGATTTTCATGCCTTAACCTGCAAAGCTTCAGACTTCAGAGGCTCAAAAAACAAGGGCCGGGAAATCCCGGCCCTTGTTCCATCTTCAGAAAGATAAGTGGATCAACTACTCAATGTGTATAACCAATGATGGTTACTGCACCAAACTTGTCGCCTACATTCAATGGCGCTGAGCACGATCCGTGGAAAGCAATGGACTGCAACAATTTACTTCCATAAAAAACTTCCACGCCGACGGTTGTCGGAATTTTGCCGCTTTGCGTCCAGGAACCATAAACCGTCAGCGGGTCTCCGACATTGACGTTGTTAATCGTGGCTTCAAGCTCGTTCTTGTCGTACAGCTTGACCGTCACCGGCGAAGAAGGAAGCGGCCCGGTTAAATTCGGAACACCCACTCTGCCCTGCTCGTTATCACTTTCATAAGTTCCATTATATTGGAGCTTCAAAGTGCTCGGGCGACCGCCGTCCGCGCAAATGTCAACTTTTCCGCCACAGACCAGTGTTGCCGCGTCGCTGTCATTGACCGAACCATACGGGTATTCAAGCGACACACCAGCGGCTGTAGCCGTGTTTACATAAGTGCCGGAAGTGGTACAACGATCCTGCTTGAACAGCGCCGCGATCTCACCATTCGTAAGAGTTACGGAGTCACCAATCGCCAGGTATCCAATCGAGTAATCAACAATTCCGAGCACCAGGTCGTTGACTTTAACGTTATCAAGATCTGTTGTACCTGTATTGGTAACCTTGATGCGATACCAGGCATCGCTCGGCGCCAACACTGAAGGCGTCGAACCGTCGTACCAGGTGACCCCGTTATTGACACTGATCTCCTTGACGATCTGGATGTCCGGTGTACCGGTACATTCCAGCCAGGCTTCGTCAGAGTCGCTGCTCTCGGAACCCGTCTCAGAAGACGTGCCCTTCGCGGTTGCAGTGTTACCAAACGTACCCTTGCCCGTGCAACGGCCGGGGTAATAAAGCTTGGGAATGTCACCGCTCGTCAGCATAACCTCCTGACCTGCAGCGATGGTACCTACCGGGTAATCAACAATCCCCAGCGTGCCATCGTTCAGAACGACGTTGGTCATATCCACGAGCCCGGTGTTTTTCACCGTGATCCGGTACCATGCATTGGAAGGAGCTTGTGCCAGAACGGCATCTTCTTCGGTATTCGCATCGAACCAGTCCACGTTGTTGACACTGATTTCCTTGATGACATCAAGGGCCGGCAATCCAACACAAACCAGTGTCGCCGTATCGCTGTCATCAACCGTATCATCCGGATCATCCACGGAGTTGCCGGAAACAGAAGCCGTGTTACCGACTCTGCCAGAACCGTTGCATCGGTCTTTTTGATAGAGTGCGGTGACCTGTGCCGAAGTGAGAACAACCGTCTCATCTACTGCCAGGTTGCCGATGACTTCGTCAACCGAAAGATCACCGTCAAGTACTTCGACATTTTCCAGTGGCGCCGTGCCGTCGTTGGTAACCGTAATCCGGTACCAGGCATCGCTTGGAAATTCCTGCGGAGGTGTTTCGTCATCATACCAGGGCTCACCACCGGTCGGACTGATCTCTTTCACGATCGTGATGTGTGGCTCACCGATGCATTTCAGCACCGCTGGGTCAGAATCGCTGACCGGTGTGCCGGTTTCTGCAGAAGCCCCTGAAGCAACAGCGGTGTTCACAAAAGTGCCACGACTGTCACACCGGTCTTCCACAGCGAGCAACGGTTCTTCAGTGCTGGTAATCACGACGACTTCGTCGACAGCCATGTCGCCAATCGGATAGTCGATGATACCCAGTTCGGAATCATTAACAATAACGTCTTTAAGCGGAGCATTGCCGTTATTGGTTACCGTGAAGCGATAAAGCGCGTCGCTCGGGTATACGGCGATGGCAGCTGATCCAACGTTGTTGGCGTCTTTCCAGGTAGCACCGTCGTCAACACTGATTTCCTTGACTAGCAGGATATTTGCATCTCCGGTGCCAAAGTAGTGGCTCGGATCGGTATCGTTGACCGTGTCGCTACCGTACTTGCCGGACACCGAGGCCAGGTTGGCGTATTGACCGGCAGTTGCCGTTCCGATCTTGGACGTACAGGTCATTTCTTCACCCGCCACCAGCGTGGTCTTCGGACAGCTGATTGGTCCTTCCTTGTCGTCCGACGCGCTGATATCGGTCAGCGTTACGTTGCTGGTGTTCCTGACCACGTACGACCAGGTCACCGCATCGCCAACCGGAACATTCGGCCCGGGCGCCGCGTCGGCATCCTGGCCATTGGTTGCTTTCTCAATCGTGATACTGGTCGTGGTGCCAAAGTAGTGGCTCGGATCGGTATCGTTGACCGTGTCGCTACCGTACTTGCCGGACACCGAGGCCAGGTTGGCGTATTGACCGGCAGTTGCCGTTCCGATCTTGGACGTACAGGTCATTTCTTCACCTGCCACCAGCGTGGTCTTCGGACAGGTGATCGCTCCTTCCTTGTCGTCCGACGCGCTGATATCGGTCAGCGTTACGTTGCTGGTGTTCCTGACCACGTACGACCAGGTCACCGCATCGCCAACCGGAACATTCGGCCCGGGCGCCGCGTCGGCATCCTGGCCATTGGTTGCTTTCTCAATCGTGATACTGGTCGTGGTGCCAAAGTAGTGGCTCGGATCGGTATCGTTGACCGTGTCGCTACCGTACTTGCCGGACACCGAGGCCAGGTTGGCGTATTGACCGGCAGTTGCCGTTCCGATCTTGGAAGTACAGGTCATTTCTTCACCCGCCACCAGCGTGGTCTTCGGACAGCTGATCGCTCCTTCCTTGTCGTCCGACGCGCTGATATCGGTCAGCGTTACGTTGCTGGTGTTCCTGACCACGTACGACCAGGTCACCGCTGCGCCAACCGGGATTAATGGGCCAGTTGCGATGTCAGCATCCTGGCCATTGGTTGCTTTCTCGATCGTAATGCCGGTCGCCGGCGGAATATAGTTGCATATGCCCCAGGCTTCGTTTGTCGCATGGGCGGAAACCGGGCTGTCGCCGGTACGACACATGGCGTCGACTTCAATGGTGTTGGAAACAGAAGCATGGGTTTTACAGTAGTCGCTCCAATTGGCAACTGTACCCGCTCCGCCAACGGTAACCGATGCCCCTGGAGCCAGGCTCTTAGCCGTCCAGGAAGTATCGAGTGGACCGTCATTGATGGTGATATCGCCCGTGTAGGCAACAGAACCCGTGTTGGTGATGATGGCCCGGTAAGCTGCCCGTCCGCTGGGCGACAAATCCAAGGCTGTGCCGACCGTGTCGGCATCGTACCAATTGCCCTCCACCGTGCAGTCTGAACCATCAACATCGCAAATCTGTTTCTTGACTTCGATTTCACAGGAATTAACGGTTACAACGGCATTACGGCCACTGCTGGTCGTTCCGATGAATTTCTGGCCGCCACTGTAGTAAACGCATTCCGCTGACTTGCTGCCTGCAGCGAAGGCTGCAACCTGGTTTAGTTTGACTGATGTTGCGCCATTCAGGTCGGTGACCTGGAAATTCCAGGACATCTTGCAACTGCTACCTTCAGGTAGCTGTATGGGACCATTGGTCGGTGTAAACGTGATTCTGTTGGATTCGGGGGCCAGAAAATTGATGGCGGTGCCGGCCGGATTTTTGCACGTTTGAACCGGGTCATTCACGGGTTTGCCAAGAAACGTGATATCAACACTTGCAGGATTCTTGAGAATGCAGTTACCCCAAGTCAATCCGCCAGGCACAGCCTCACAATCCGCGGCGAAACCAAAATCCGGTATTTGAAGGTATTCAGGGCCTGTACCGCCGGTAATGGCCCCGGCCTTGAACGTTGCCTTGACCTTCATTACGTCGTTTACGAACCACTGCGTATCCGGAAAAGCGCCCGGTCCTTCAAGGTACCATTCCAGATCTGAATTACACGTACCCCCGGTCACCGCAAATGCTTGCGCCGGCACGAGCGCTGTAAACAAAAACGCCAGGATACCCACGCTCAAGGCCGAAAAGATATTCCCCTTATGGCGTTTTAACTGCTTCGATTGACACATTACCGCTCTCCCAATTTTGGCCTGGTTGCAGACTTTCGCCTACCCAAGTCTGACTTCTCAAAAAAAAAACAAGGTCCGCCTCTCAAAAAGCGCGTCCTTGCCTGAGAAATCCCTATTACAACCCACACCGTCCCCCATAGCCCGACGGTGTGAACTGATATCCAAATTGATATAGCTTCGCGGTACCTGCCTGTTTACTTCCTCTTTCTGGTAGCCAAAATTTTTGAATTAAACGCACAAAAGGAGAGAGTCCCCCGCTGGGAACGACGTCCTTGTCCCGGTAAATTCAAATTGTCCCTTTGCGTCTCATCAGCACTGCCCGCTGTCAGCGGCCAGCGTGATGAATTTGGAGTCTAACCCCTTTCCTAAATACTATAGACCAAATATTTACATTTTGCACCAGCCACATATCAAACCAGATGAATGGCTGAATTCGCTTGCTCAACGGTCGATGAGAATCGCCGATCCCGTTGACTTTCAATGACTCAACCGATATAAATATATTTGTCAGAAGAAAAGGTTGGTAATTTTCTGATTTGCTTGCAATTTCTCCATAAATGCCTGTCAATTGAATGACTTGCACCGTAAGCAAATAACTGACCCAAAACGTGTCACAGGATGTGACGCTACGACAAGGATGTTACGACGATGCAAGGATTGCATAGAGGCGTTATTCCCGCCGTGCTGATGGCATGGTGTGTCACGTCATACGCAGACGCAGGGCCACGAACCCTGCCCGACGTTTATGGCAGTTTCAGGTCTACCCCGGTTAACAACGTTGTCATTGCGGAACGTTCCCGCAAAACCATTTCTGCTTATGACGGTTCCAGCCACTTAAGCCGCTTCAATGAAATCAGTTCGCCTGGCGCCAGCTTTATCAAGGTGCATTTCGGCCAGTTCAGGCTTCCTGAAGGCATAGTGGTTGAAATCAGCAATCCGGACGGCAGCGAAGCCTGGCGGTATTCGGCGAAAGAAAAAGACGACTATACGGTAGACGACAGCCTCGGCGACGATGGGACAAACCGTTTTTCCGCAATGTCCATCACCGGAGACTCGGTTCATGTCCGGTTGTTGGGCGACTTGTCGATGTTCGATCCCGCATATCACGCAATCGAAATTGACACTTTTATGGAAGGCTTGCCTTTGGGCCAATCCATCACAGACGTTTCAGGAGTCGACAAATACTCGGGCGATGCGCAGTCCAGGACAGAGTCCGTTTGTGGCGCAAATGAATTGTTCGACGCCGCTTGCTGGGCTTCCAGCAATAGCTGGGAATATGAACGCTCCGCGGCGGTTGCAAAATTGATCAATTCCCGGGGTGAGGTGTGTACTGCGTGGAGGGTTGGTCCGGATAACCTGATGTTCACGGCCGAGCATTGCCTGAGCAAGCAGTCCGAACTGGATGGAAGCGAAATCTGGTTCAATTATGAATCCACTTCCTGCGGTGGTTCACAAACCACTAACGCGGTCAAGGTCACCGGGGGAACGCTATATTCCGTTAGCGGTTCACTCGACTACGCCCTTTTCTCGGTGAGTAATTTTTCGGCCATTTCCCATTTTCCTTCGTTCGGCCTCGATGTGGATGCCCCTGCCATCGGCGAACCGATTTTCATACCGCAGCACGGTCTCGGCAAACCCCGGCAAATAGCTATTGAAAGCGATATGAACAGCAGCGGTGAGTGCGAGGTGGATGCCCTGAACCTGGACGGCTACGCTCCCGGGGCGGATATTGGGTATTACTGCGACACCACGACCAGCAGTTCCGGAGCACCGGTAGTATCAAATATCTCCGGAAGAGTGGTTGCTCTTCATCACTCGGGCGGCTGCACCAATCAAGGCGTCAGTATGAGCAGGATCTGGCAAAGTGTTTCCAGCTACTTTGACGGCAAAGTTCCTGGCGGCAGCAGCGGAGGAAGTTCAACTGGGTCAGGCAACCAGGCTCCCGAAGTCGAATTTTCCATTGACTGCGATGGTCTCAGTTGCGCTTTCGACGGCAGCGCCAGTTCGGATTCCGATGGCTCAATCGTTGAATTCTCCTGGGCCTTCGGGGATGGCAAAAAGGGCAGCGGCGCCACTGCAAGTCACGAGTTTTCAGCAGCCGGCGATTACACCGTAACCCTGACCGTCAAGGACAACAAGGGCGCCAGCGACAGCCAGGTCCAGACGGCCCACCTGTTCGTGCCCAATGAAGACCCAATCGCCAGGTTTTCCACTGTATGTGTCGATAACCGTTGTGAGTTCAATGGCTCGGGCAGTACCGACCCGGATGGAAAAATTGTTGCCTGGACGTGGACCCTGGGTGACGGAAATTACAGCCAGGGAGAAACTGTCAGCCACGCTTACGCAAAGGCCGGAACTTTCACGGTAACGTTCATGGTGGAAGATGACAAAGGCGCTACGGACAGCAAAATCCGGACCGTGAACCTCAGCATGCCGAATGAAAAGCCCCTGGCCGATTTCAGCTTCAGTTGCGATGAGCTGGATTGCAGATTTGATGCGGGCGAGAGCATCGATCCGGATGGGGAGCTCACCGCATGGAACTGGAGTTTCGGTGACGGAGGCAGCAGCAGCGGCAGCCAGGTTAGCCACAGCTTTAAAAATACAGGAAGTTTCAACGTTTCTTTGACCGTTTCCGACACCGCAGGCGCAACCGCGTCCCGCACCCGCAGCGTGTCTGTGAGCCAATCTGCTGAACCGCCGAACCAGGCTCCCGAAGCCGATTTCAGCTTCGAGTGCACATTCACCGAGTGCGCGTTTGACGCCAGCATGAGTCATGACCGGGATGGCACACCGGTTAGCTGGACGTGGTCCTTCGGCGACGGGTCCTACGCCTCGGGTGAGCGGCCGGCACACGACTTTGAATCTTCCGGCAGCTATCTGGTCACGCTCACCGTTGAAGATGAACAAGGCGCGAAAAATGCGCGTAACCATACCGTCAGTGTTGAGGCCCGGGAATCGAACCAGGCCCCTGAAGCACAATTCATCTATGAATGTGACGAACTGACTTGTCGCTTCGATGCATCCCCGAGCCACGATCCGGATGGCGCCCTGGTCAGCTATCACTGGTCCCTCGGTGACGGCGGTAGCGCAAGCGATATGAACTTCGAGTATCAGTTCACAGGCCCTGGCAGCTTCAAAGTTGCACTGACCGTTGAAGACAACAAGGGTGGCACCACCACCAACTCCAGCCGGATCGAGGTGAACACTTCGCTCCCGGAAATTTCGCTGCAGGGAGCAGGCAGTCGGCATAACGGAAGAGTAATGGCGACCCTGCGCTGGTCAGGCGCGGAGTCCGAAAGCGTTGAGCTTTATCGCAACGGCAGCTTGATTGCCATCACGGCTAACGACGGAAAGCACGTCGATACAGGGATCAACGAACACAGTAAATCCGCCACTTACCGCGTTTGCGAACCTTCATCCCGGTTCTGCTCATCGGCAGTGGTGTTGAATTTCGGTTCAGAGCAGGATCAATAAAAAAAACCCCGCGGCAGAGCGCGGGGTTTTTCATTTCACCAGTTAACCTGGTTTAATTCAGGAAAATCTCCTCAGGCCAAGCACTCCGAAGCCAAGCATTAACAGCGCCATAAGGGCCATGCCATACTGGTTCAGGGTTGGAATACCTTCGAAGAACACCGTGTTGACAAAGGTGCATTCCGACTCGCCACCGGCCGGAATGGCCCTCGGACCGCAATCGTCCTCCGACTCAACTCCGCTCGCGCTGACTTCTTCTGTGGCCGAACACGTTGCCGGTCCGGTCAGGGTGCTAACCATGACCGAGAGGGAACCGCCGTCACCCAGCTCGCCGTATGCCTCGTAGGGAGGACCTTCAACAACAAATAATGCGGGGCCAACAGGAGGCTCCTCGCCCACAACCATAACCGGGCTGTCACAGCTAATCGTGACATCCGCCACCTCATTGACCACATCGCCACCCGGACCGTCAATTACCCATTCCTTGTTGACCGTGAACATGGCCGGCCTGGCATTATTGGTGATGTCACAGGTGAACTCACCGCCCGTGACGGCCGTGAAGTAGCAGCCTAACGGTTCATCGGTATCGTCGCCTTCACTGACGTCGTAAAGGGTATCGTACAGGGCGTTTGGAAGCGCTTCTGCCAGGTAGTTGCCCTCGTAACCGGAAACCGGCGTTTCCCAGACGTGGCAGTTTGTGCCGATGGACGGAATGCCGTAAACCACGAAGCCTTTAAGCGGGAAAGGCCCGTTTGCAGCCGGATCGGTAATCTGGAAATTCGGATTTGTGTAAATCCCCGCATCGCACTGGATGTGTATATCAACCGGCATTTCATTATCGTCGCTGAAATCCTTGGTCACCCAAAAAACCGCGTTGGGATTGACAATCGGGATGGTCAGAGAATCTGTTTCCGTTGAAGTCGCTTCGTTGTCGCATGCGGCATCCAATCCGCCCCAGAAAGAAAACTCCACGATCGGATCCTGGGAGTTGGGAACTGCCAACGAGTCAATTTGTACTTCAAATTGCACGGTACAGGAATTTGGCAGCTCGTTTTCTCCCACCGAATCAAGACGAATAAATTCATTGCTGGAGTAGATTTCGGCGCCATCGTCCCTGACGTAAAAATCTACCTGATTCCCGGCGACATTGGCAGCCAGTGTAGCGGTGTCGGGTGGAGGGTCCGACAACGGGCAGGTTGTTGAAACCGGTTTAATGAACGTGACCCCGTTTCCTTGTGATGTGCAACCCGGACTTGGGAAGGTGTCATCAGCAGCACAGTCCAGAAAATATTGAAAATGGTCAATGTTCACAGAAGTCGGTGATGGTCCGGGAAACCCCATCTCGATGGTCAGAGTGATAGGAATCTTTTCACCGATTTCAAACGGACCCGGACTATCTGTGAAGCCAACAGCTAAACTGGCAGGACAAGTCTGCGCAAAAACCTGCCCAGGCATAACCATGGCCAGCGCCATCAGTAGAAGACCTGGAATCCCCAGGATTCTTGAAACTTTTCCTGAATAATTTTTCTCGGTACTGCAGTTCATCACTTTTCTCTCCCCGGTTTTCCCACACGGCTTATGGTTTTCCTCATCGCATAGCATACTATATTTTCAGGGACTTCAGTCCCCATTGTTAATAACCCCGCTCGATGTCCACCACGGAGAGCAGCGGATCGCCAGCCACGTAGCGCCGGAGATTTTCCTGTACCAGCAGGAACAGCCGGTCGCGGCTGCGGTCGGACCGGCCGGCCGTATGTGGCGTGATGATGACTCGCGGCGTGGTCCAAAGCGGGTGGCCTTCCGGCAGCGGCTCCGGGTCCGTGACGTCCAGTCCGGCACCGGCTATCTCACCTTTCTCGAGCGCCGCGATCAGGTCCGCCGTAACCGTGCTGGCTCCTCGGCCTACGGAAATAAAGTAAGCGGTGGGTTTCATCGCCGCAAAAAATTCGGCGTTGAACATGCCGCGCGTCTGCTCCGTCAATGGCGCTGTATTGATCACTACATCGGCCTGCGAGGCCAACTGATTGACTTCATCCGCCAACCCCACGTAGTCGACATACGCCGGACCTTCACGACTGCTGCCGCGTGTTGCGATGACGCGCATGCCCAAACCGTGCGCCCTCTTTGCCGTCTGCATGCCGATGCCGCCCAGCCCGACGACCAGGACCGTGCGTCCTTCCAGTTCCAGGAATTCTCCGCTCCCCAGGTCAGCCTCTCTCTGCCAGGCGCCAGCCATCTGGCTGGCGTGATAGACGTCAAGGCCGCGGGCCAGCGCCATCATCAGCGCGATCGCATGTTCCGCCAGAGCCGGCGAGCCAATCCTTTGCCCGTTGGTCAGGATTTTGCCCCCGCTGCGCATGCCCGGGATGCTGACACAGTCTTCCACCCCGGCCCAGTAGACCTGCACCCAGGCAAGCTCCGGCGCCGCCGCCAGGATTTCTTCGTCACAAAAACCCAGCAAAACCTGGGCGTCAATGACTTCGGCAAGCGCTTCCTCACGGCTCGTCACCGCGACGATTTCGACACCCGGAGCCACCGCCTGCATGGCTGCCAACTGCTCCGGTTTGTTCACCCTGGCCACTACCTTTTCAGGCGGACTCCAGCCCTCTGACTCACGGACCGGGACGCCTGACTCCACCAGGCCAAGCTCTTCGACCATGCTCTGCACCGCGGACGAGCGCAGCAGTTCCATTTCCTCGCCCAGCGGGTCTGATGACAGACTTGTGGACAGGCTGAACAGGCAAGCCGCAATGAGAATCCTGCGCACGGCCTTCACAGGATCGCGTCCATGAATTGCTCGATCTGCCTGCGCTGTGCATCATCCGGCAGCCGGCCGGTCATTGCGCCCATATTGTCCTGAACGTGATGTGGCTTGGTCATGCCCGGAATCGGAATCGTCGCAGCCGGGTGCGAAATGATGAATTTCAGAAATAGCTGGCCCCAGCTGTTTGCGTCGAATTCCACAGCCCAGGCGGGAAGTTCAACGCCTTTCACCACACCGAACAGGTCGCCGTCACCAAAAGGGCGGTTGATCAGGGCGGCCATACCCCGGTCACGAGCCAATGGCAGAATGCGGTCGGCAGCGGCCCGGTCCGCGACCGAATAATTGACCTGGATAAAGTCCAGGGGATATTTGCGCATGACCTCTTCCATTTCCCGGTGCTGGCTGGTCCGGTGGGTAGTGACGCCGATGTACTTGAACCGGCCCTCCGCTTTCCAAGCCATCAGGGTTTCCAGTTCAGCATCGGTGCCGCGCAGGTTATGGACCTGCATCAGGTCAATGTTCCCTCCGAGTTGCCGGAAAGAGCTTTCCATGCGTTCGATGCCCTCTGCCGGGTCCTCACGATCCACCTTGGTCGCCATGAAGACCTGGTCACGGAGTTTCAGCCTGTCCAGCAGGTAACCGAGCACTTCTTCCGAGTTTCCGTAATTGGGCGATGTGTCAATCACTTGCCCGCCGAGTGAATGAAACAGTTCCAGTATCCGGCCCAGCGGTTCGATCTCTGCGGACGCCGTATTTCCGCGGAAATCGACGGTACCGATCCCGACCGCAGGAACCTGCTGTCCGGTCGAAGGAATGGTGGTGAAGATGAAAGGCACACCAGATGCCTCCAATGCGCTCCATTTTGCGGCAACCGGGGCAAGGCAGGCGCCGGCGCCCATCCGGATCAATTCCCTGCGGGACAATTTCATTCTGTTTCCTCCTGTTCTTTTGCCATCAATTCTTCACGTAAACCAAGCCTGAGGCCAAGAATCGCCCAGATTGCAGCGATCGGCGCCGCCATCAGCGAGATCGCACCGATCGAAAGGCCCACGGCCGCCAGCCCGGCGTAGATCCAGCCGCTTACCAGGTCGCCTCCCCGGTAAACTGCCGCATCGAGGAAAGGCTTGGCCTTGTATTTATCTTCCCTGCTGAGCACCGTCCACAGCATTTCGCGGGCCGGCTTGGTCAGTCCGTAACGGCCGGTCCGGTAAATCACCTGTACGACCACCATCACCGCGATGGTCGGGTACAGGCCCATCGCCAGGAAACCGGCTGCAGTCGCGATCGGTATCATCGCCAGAGTCAGCCCCACGCCCAGCCACTTGACGATCCTCGCCGTCAGGTAAACCTGGAAAACAATGGTCAGAATGTTTACCGCCAGGTCGATCTTGGCAAAGAACGCCGTCCGGACCGCCCGGTCGCTGAACGCGTCAGCCACCAGGTTGGCCTGTTGAAAGTAAAGGATGGTCGAGGCGAATGTCATCAACAGGATAAATGTCGCGATTCCCAACAGGTAAGGCGATGAAAATACCGCTTTCATGCCACTCCAGGCGTTTCCGGTTATCGCCCGGTTGGATTCACCGGCGACGTGTACATTTCCGGTCGCGAACCGTCGATGCAGCACTTTGGCACACCAGGAAGCAATTTCCAGCGGAATGCAGGCAATCAGTAAAAGCGAAAAAGCGGGAAGCACTTCCGCCAGTCCGGCAGTCAGCGAAGAACCCACCATGCCCCCGATGGAACTGCCCACCGCGATGAACGCAAACAGGCGTTTGCCCTGGCTGTTGTCGAAACAATCCGCCATGAACCCCCAGAAGACGGTAACGACGAACAGTGCGAACACGCTGGTCCACACGTAAAAAACGCGGTCGATCCATGGCCTTGCCGCTTCCGGCAGGAACATCAGGCACAGCCAGAAAGATACCAGGCAGGCGATGAAAAACCGGTTAACCATGGGCACGAAGACACCCCTGGACCACTTCGAAGCCGCCCAGGAATATAACGGCACGGCCATCAGCATCACGAAAAAAACCACGGTCCAGAGAATCTGCAGGTTGCCCCGGTCCGCCGAGGAAATTTCATCCCTTACCGCCCTGAGGATGTAGTACGAGAACATGATGAAAAACCCGTAAGTGGTGCTCCACATCAGGCCTTTCAGTTCGACATCATTGCGAATGTCAACCATCTTCTTGATCGGGTTTTTCATAAAGGGGTATCCAGTAGTCGGTCAGGCGCCACATCGTCAATATACTTTTTCACTGCTTCGAACTCACCTTCCGGCTCGGTACCGGTCAGCAGGAACCGTGTCAGACTGGCCATGGCTGCTGAGCACATAACACCGTAACCGCCCTGCCCCGCCAGCCAGAAAAATCCTTCGCTGCGCGGGTCAAGCCCGGCAACGAGAACGCGGTCCGGGGCAAAAGTGCGCAAACCCGCCCAACTGTGGGTGACCCGCCGGATATCCAGTCCGGTCGCCAGTTCAAAACGGTACACACCGGTCGCGACATCCAGTTCTTCGGGTTGTGCATCACAGGGATCGGAGGGGGTTTCGTCCGCCGGCGAGATCAGGATCTGTCCCGCATCGGGTTTGAAATAAAATTCCTCGTCAGCGTCCACCATTTCCGGCCAGTCCCTGACGTCCACCCCGTCGGGCGCGGGGATCGTCAACGCCGTTCGCCGCAGCGGCTGAATACCGAGTGAACCCAGCCCGGCCATCGCTGCAACCCGCTCCACCCATGCGCCGGCAGCATTGACGACCACGGCCGCCTCGAACTGTTGACCGCCAGCGGTCACTTTCCACGCAGACGCCTGCCGTTCCAGGCCAGTGACGCAATGGTCCGCCAGCAATTTTCCGCCGCGCCTGCGGAACTGCCGCAGGAAGCCCTGTAACAGCGCATCCACATCCAGGTCGCCGCCTTTTGGGTCCCACATCGCACCGTGGATATAGTCCGGTGACAAAACCGGCACTCGCTCGCAGACGGTCCGGGCATCGACAAATTGCAGGCGTGGATTTTCCGCCTGCATCGCGAGCAGTTTTTCAACCTGATCCTCCCGGCCGAAATACATGCAGTCCCGCGGCCGGAACAACTCCACTTCAGTAAAGCCGTCCGGGGGGTCACGCAGGAACGGTTCGCAGCAAGCGGTGATTTCCTGGATGACCTTCTTGCCATAAGCAGCTGCAAAGTAGGCAGCGGATCGCCCGGTCGCGTGGTAGCCCGGTTGCTGCTCCATTTCCAATACCGTGACGCTCGCGTCTGCCGCCAGTTCAGCAGCGGCGGAAACCCCGGCGATTCCGGCGCCGATGACGATGATGTCTGATGTCTGGATACTTCCGGTCACTTTTTGTTTTATTCCCTAAATGATTTTCTTACCCGTGCCGAACGCGAGGTAGAAAAACAGGCCGAAGAAATAGATGCCGGCGGTTACGTAAAACGCCGATGCGTAACTGCCGGTATGGTCCACCAAAACGCCGGTCAACGCCACGCCGATGATGCCGGGAATCGTCCCGGCCGTATTTGAAATTCCAAAAATGGCTCCGGCATGGTGGGGCGAAATATCCAGGTGGTTCGAAGCGAAGCCCGCGTAGGAAAATGCGCCCAGGCCCAAGGCTATCGTGAGCAGTGTGACGGCCGTATCGGGGTTGCTGGTTCCGGCCAACGCGATCAATGCGATCGCCGGCCCGGCTGAACCGACCACCTGCAGCGCTTTGCGCACAAAAGTCACGGACATTCCGGCGATAACCATCCGGTCACCCATCCAGCCGGCCAGGTTCGCTACCAGGAAATTGGCGATCCAGGGCAGGCTGACGTAGATCCATACCGCCCGCAGGTTGATCCCCAACTGGGATGAAAAGTAGCTGGGCAACCACGCCAGCAATACATAGAGCCCCCAGTTGTTGCAGAAATGAGCGACGATGATCGCCCACACCGGTCTCTGCCGCATTATCCGTCGCCAGGGCACCTTTCTTTCTTCCGCATCGGCTGCCGCAGCAGTTACTGCTTGCTGGGCGGTCAGGCGCGAAGGCGGGTGAATAGCCGGCCTGTCCGACGCCAACCGCCACCAAAAAGCAAACCAGATAAAACCCACGGCGCCAAATATATAGAAAACCGCGGGCCAGCCCCAGGTCAACGCGATGACCGGCGTTGTCGAGACGGCGGCCAGTGTGCCCATGGGAATGGCGCTCAGGTTAAAAGATGCTGCCCGGCTTCGCTCCTCCGGTGGCACCCAACGGCCCAGCAGGTTATACGTTGCCGGAAACGCGACGCCCTCGCCCAGCCCCATCAGGATTCGGGCGGCGATCAGGACGGGAAATGACGTCAGCGCAGAAAGGGGCGTGAGCAGCGTGAACAGCGACCACCACAGCACGCCGAAGCCGAGAACGGCCTTGCCGCCGAGGCGCGCAGCCAGTGAACCGCCCAGGATCTGCGTGATCAGGTAACCAACAAAAAACGAAGAAAGCACGATCCCCCGTTCGGTGTCCGACCAGCCGAATTGCGCCGCCATCGGGATGATAGCCACCGAAATATTGACGCGATCGATGTAGCAGATGAACGTGGCAAAAAAACACAGCAGCACCACGGTGTGCCGTCGCTGCCAACCCCGGGAGGAATCGATGCTGTTGGTCCCGATGACGATCTCCTTGCCTGGACAGGGTAACCGGACGATATTATACAATGCATGAGAATTGCATCTTTCGAAACGGAACACTTTTTCGCCCGCCACGAATTCAGCACACCATACCAGTTGTGCAATTCCGACTGCGAGTCCCTTTCAATATCCGAACTCCTTGCGCTTGCAGGGGAACCGCCGGAGCATCTGTCCGAACTTCGACTCGGATACACGGAACCGCAGGGTAATCCGGAATTGCGTCGATCCATTGCATCTCTGCACAACGCCGTGAACGCGGATGACGTGATGGTGCTGGGTACTCCGGTCGAGGGCATTTACCTGGCGGCGCGGGCCCTGCTCGAGCCCGGTGATGAAGTCATCGTCCTCACGCCGGCCTATGACGCGCTGATCAGGATGTTCGAGCACGTCGCCGGCGCAGCCCAGGTCAAGCGCTGGGCGTTCATGCCAACTGCGACCTCATGGGAACTGGACCTGGATGAATTCCGCCGGCTACTGACAGCAAAGACCCGGCTGGTGGTCGTCAATTTCCCCCACAATCCGACTGGCTATCTCCCCACACCCGGGTTTCAGCAACAACTGGTCTCGCTGATTGATCAGCATGGCCTGCTGATGTTCTCGGACGAGATGTATTTCGGGCTGGTGCAACCTGGCGTGACTCCGGTTCCGTCTGCGGCAGACGTGACGAAAAACGCCATCGTCCTGTCCGGTCTTTCCAAGACCTATGGCCTGCCCGGCCTGCGCTGTGGCTGGCTGATCGTTCGGGATGAAACCCTGCGCGAGAACCTCATGAACTGGAAGTTCTACACCAGCATCTGCCCCCCGGGACCCACGGAGTACCTGGCGTCGCTTGCCCTCCGGGCGGGCAAATCGCTGCGGGAGAGGAATATCAACCGCATCGCACAAAACATGAAACTGGCTGATGCATTTTTCGCCCGCTGGCCAGAATTGTTCAGCTGGCGACGCCCATGCCGCGGGATCGACGGCGCTGGTCGGTTATAACGTGCCATCGGTATCCGCGGTTTCCGAAAAACTGGCGAAAGAGGAAGGCATCCTCATCCAGTCTGCGGACATGCTCGGCGGTGACGACCAGCACATGCGCATTGGTCTGGGCCGGGACGGATTTGCCGCATGCCCTGGGTAAATTTGAAGACTGGCTGAACCGTGAAAGCTGCATCAGCGTTTATAAGCCAGGTGCGTAGGAGCGAATTCATTCGCGAATGGTCATTAATAGCCGCGAATGAATTCGCTCCTACCCATCGCTTGACCAGAATCAACTGGCCGCCATAATTGATGCCCTACTATTCATGAATATTTGAAGTGCCAAATGAGAATCTTCTCAAAAAGGCCGGATCAACCCGGCTGGCGCGGATCGCAAACGTCGTTGCAAATGGGAAAATGAACAGAATGGATGACCAAAGAATAAATATTTCAGCGGTTCCTGAACATACCGTCGAGATCGTTACCAATTCGGGTGAAGGTGCTCAAAAATGCGCCCAGATATTTGGCCAGACCTGCGCCAAGATGGGTAACGGGGTCTGGACGGTGGAGATTATCCCGGCTGAAATCGAGCCCCCGCAGAGGCACGTCACCAGCACTTCAGGAAACATCATTCGATTCGGCACAAAAAACATAACCAACTGGGGCGACCAGTCAAAGCTGGTCATGGCCTTCAATGAACAGGTGCTCCTCTCACGCCACCGGCTTAAGTCAATGCAGGATGATTGCATCATTCTGTTGGAAAGCATGTGGGCAAACCACGAGGAAGAGGCGATCCGGCAGGAGTACGCCGCGGCCATGGAGGAGATGTCCTCGAAAAATTACCGCTTTGTCATGGTGCCGATCGAGGAAGAGACTGCAAAAATCATCGACAATCCCAAGGTTGGCAAGAACATGTTTGCGCTGGGTATTCTCGCGGAGATCTACCAGCGTGATCTTTCCATCATCGAACGGCAGATCGCCCAGATTTTCAAAAAAAAGGCAGCCAAAATTACCGAGCTCAACATCGAACTGGTTAAGCACGGAATGGCCTGGGCGCGCGAGAACCTGGATTTCCAGTTCCACATTGAATCGATACCAACGGAAGAAGAACGGGTGGTGATGAACGGCAACCAGGCCGCCGCGTTGGGCGCCATCGCCGCGGGCATGGAGATTTGCGCCATGTATCCCATCACGCCGGCTACCTCGGTATCGCATGAACTGTCCGCCATTTTTGAATCCTACGGCGGCATGGTGCACCAGGCGGAAGACGAAATCGCAGCCGCCGGCGTGGCGCTCGGCGCGTCCTATGGCGGCAAGGTGGCGCTGACCGTGACTTCCGGACCCGGCATGGCGCTCAAAACAGAGTTCCTGGGGCTGGCCATCATGGTCGAGGTCCCGCTGGTCGTGCTGGATGTCCAGCGCGGCGGGCCATCGACAGGCTTGCCGACCAAGGTAGAGCAATCCGATCTGCTGGCTGCGATTTACGGGCAACACGGTGACGCCCCGCGCGTGGTCATTGCGCCGCGAACCATCGAGGAATGTTTCCATTCCATGATCACCGCACGCCGCATCGCGGAGACCTTCCGCTGCGTGGTCATCGTGCTGACCGACGCCAACCTGGCGACCGGTGTGCAGCAGTTCACCCGTCCCGACTTCGACGTTCGCTGGCAGGGGGAACCCGTCGATCTTTCACCCATACCTGAGGGCTTGCGGCCCTATGACTGGGATCCTGAAACAGGCATGTCAAGACGTATTATTCCGGGCACTCCGGGCGGCCAGCATACGGTGACGGGACTGGCGCACGATGAAGCAAGTCTTGTCTCCTACGATCCCGGGAGCAACGAACGCGGACAGCGCATGCGCAGCCGCAAAATGGCCGTATTCCAGTCCACCCTGATGCCCCCTCCGGTCTATGGTGATGAGGAAGGAGATTTGCTGGTCGTTGGCTGGGGCTCAACCCAGGGCGCCATCGAAGAAGCAGTGGACCGCGCCAGGGCGGAAGGCCGCAAGGTCTCGTCCTGCCAATTATCCTTCCTGTCACCGTTTGAGCCGGGTTTGAAGGCCATCTTCAGCAAGTTCAGGAAGGTCATCACGGTTGAGATCAATTACTCAGACAGGGTGGGCGACCCGTACATCACCGAGGAGACGCGACGCTACGGTCAACTGTGCTGGCTGCTGCGCGCGCATACCCTGGTTAACCTCGATTGCTGGACCAGTGTGCCGGGACAGCCGCTGCGGCCAAATGATATATACAATTCCATCGTTGGACATATTGAATCCATAGAACAAGGGCCATCCACATGAGTAGCATTGCACTTTCCCTTTTGGATCTTGAAAGTCGAAGAAAACCAGCTGTTTCGAGGCGGAGGATTATCAAACCCGCGTCGGCAAATGGTGCGCGGGTTGCGGCGACTTCGGCGCCCTCAATGCGGTCAAACGCCTGTTGGCCAAGGAACAGTTGCAGCCAGAGAAAATGGCTTTCGTCTCAGGCATCGGTTGCTCCAGCCGCTTTCCGCATTATGTCAATGCCTACGGCTTCCACGGCATACATGGCCGGGCCTTGCCGATCGCCACGGGTCTGAAACTGGCGCGGCCTGAACTCGATGTTTTTGTCGTGATGGGCGACGGCGACTGCACCTCCATCGGGGCAGGACACTGGATTCATGCAACGCGCTACAACGCGAATATGACCGTACTGCTGCTGGACAACAACATTTACGGCCTGACCAAGAACCAGACATCGCCGACCACACCGATGGGTCACAAATCGAATACTTCACCGCGTGGTGCGGTATTGCCGGCGCTCGATCCTTTACAGGCGACACTGGGGATTTCCAATGCCTCTTTCGTGGCGCAAACGGCAGACTGGGTTCCGGCCCATCTCTACGCCACCCTGCAGGCAGCCTATGAGCATCCCGGATTTTCATTTGTCCGCATATTGCAACGCTGTCCCAAGTTCACACCGGATGTGTTTCTGGCAGAATGTGAAAGACCCCGACCTGACCGAGTTACTGGTGCATGAAAACGGAGTGGACGTTCCAAGCCTGCACCAGCTTTACAAATCGCGCCGTGTGCATGACCCGAAAGACCTCGACGAGGCCCGTGCCCTGGCGCAAAGAAAAGACATGCTGCGCCTGGGAATCTTCTTCCGCGACGACAACTTGCCGGTTTACGAAGAAGTTCGGGCGAGAACGCCTGTTTCAGCAGAAGAAAAAGTCCGCAGACTTAACAAGGAGTTTGATCGTTATGGCGTCTGATGAACAATTGCGAATTGCCCTGGATGCAATCAGCTCGCGGACTGAACTGTTTCGTTCCGCCGTAGCTGCAACCGCCGACCAGGTCCGCGGCCTGTTGGCCGGGACAGGAAATGTGGCAGATGATCAAACAATGGCCCTGGGACGTTTTGCACAAGGCAGGGTGAATTCTGAACGCTTTGCTTCTTTCGCCCCCAAAGCCAGGCGGATCGATGCAGAGGCGGAAGCCCCCATTCGGGCCGCACAGGAAGTTTTGCAGGCCGTGCTTGCAGAAGGTGATGATCTCTTCGTTCTTCACCTGGAACCGGGCCAACGGTTATCGTGCCAGGTTCGCCATCGGCTGTCATCGATTGGACGTGCTTTTGCAGCAGCACGCGTGATTGACCTGGCGAAACGCAGCAAATACGTGGAAGAAAAACACGCAGCGCTGCTGGAAAAATTTCCATTCGAAGACTGGAGCAGTTCAGAACGCGCGCTGGCTCCGGCCCTGGTGGTTGCATTATCGGGTGTTGATTTCAATCCCTCGGTAATCGTCCCCTTTCTCGATGAAGGCTCGCGGTTTGTCTTTGTCGTCGAGGGTGATGCTCCCGCTGCCGCCCTGTCGCGCGTGATTTCTCCGGGCACGTTTGTCCAGCAGCAAACCGGTGACGCGGCCCTGGAGGCATTTTCGAAATTCGATGGCCCGGCCGTGGCAGCATTGCTTCCGGAGGGAACCGCAAGTTTTGTGCATGATCCCTCGGCGGGTGCAACGAGCTATGAGCGATTCGTGTCACTGGAGCTTCCGAAAGAAGTAAGGAAGCGCGCTATTGGTGGTATCAGTGTGGCTCAGCAGGCGCAGGACTACGCATTGCTGGAAAGTCTTGCCGTATTGCCTGTGCCCAAGGGAGACGCTGCGTCGGATCCTGCCGGCAAGCTCTCCGCCTGGTTGTTGAGCCAAACCGATTTATCCGGTTCCTCTGCCTAGCTCCCGGTGATATGACACCAGGGAATATCTCATGACCGGCAACCCTATCCTGGATTCGGCCCTGATTCTCGGAGGCGTGGGGCTGTTTTTCGGCTTTTTGATCGCCATGGTCAACAAGAAGTTCTGGGTTTGGGAAGACCCACGAATAAGTGCCGTGGAAGAGTTGTTGCCGAACACCAACTGCGGCGCATGCGGCACGCCGGGTTGCCGGGCCTTTGCAGAAGCATTGATTACCGGCGAACAAAAACCTTCGGGCTGCACGGTGATGGGGCCGGACGACATAGCAGATGTCGCGAATTACCTGGGCGTGGATGCCGGTGCCGCGAACAAACGGGTGGCGCGCCTGCTCTGCGCTGGCGGAAAAGACGAATCGGTCCGCAACTCTGGATACTCAGGTTTTGATAGCTGCAAGGCGGCAGCATCTGTCGCCAGCGGGGGAAAAGCCTGCGCCTGGGGTTGTCTTGGCTTGGCCGATTGCGAGAAATCCTGCCTGCTTGATGCGATTCATATGAACGAAAATGAATTGCCGGTGGTCGACCCGGAACTCTGCACCGCATGCAATGACTGTGTGATCGCCTGCCCGCTGGATCTTTTCGTTTTGATGCCCATGGATCAGAAACTGATCGTTCAGTGCAAAAACCTGCTCCATGGCGATTCGGCCGTAGATCTTTGTCGCGTGGCCTGTAACGCCTGCATGAAATGTGTCGCTGATTCAGAGCCGGGCGTTATTGAAATCCGGAATAACCTGGCTGTAATTGATTATGAAAAAAATTCCCTGACTGACCCGAAGGCGACTTTACGGTGTGAAACCGGGGCCATTGTCTGGGTTGAAGGGCAGCAGTTTAAGGTAAGTCCGGCAGAACTGGAGAGAAGAACCGTATGAAGCGGGTAAGAAAACAGGAAGAAAATCATGCCAGGTACCCGGGGATTCTAAAAACCGGGGACGGAAGCTCGGCCGTCGTTGCAATGGAGACTGCAGCCAGTGACGCCGCGGGCGCTTACCCGATAACGCCGTCCACCCAGATGGGGGAAGGCTGGGCGGATGCAGTCGCAAAGGGCCAGAAAAACGTCAATGGGCGCAACCTGATCTTTTTTGAGCCGGAAGGTGAGCACGCTGCCGCGGGTGTGACGGCCGGCATGAGCATGGTGGGTTTACGCTCAACCAACTTCTCCAGCGGTCAGGGCATTGCCTATATGCACGAGTCGCTGTATGCGGCAGTGGGCAAACGGCTGACCTACGTCCTGAACGTTGCCGCCCGTGCGATGACCAAGCATTCACTCAATATTCACGCCGGGCACGATGACTATCACGCCGTTGATGACACGGGGTTTTTCCAGATCTTCGCCAAGGATGTACAAAGCGTCGCCGACCTGAATCTCATTGCTCATCGCATCGCCGAGCTTTCGCTCAACCCCGGAATCTGTGCCCAGGACGGCTTCCTCACCAGTCATGTGATCGAATCGTATCAGCAACCGGAGCGCGAACTGATCCGGGAGTACCTGGGCTCCCCTGATGACCTGATTGATACCCCGACCCCGGCACAGCGGGCCGTGTTTGGTGACCGGCGCCGGCGCATACCCGAACTCTACGACTTCGACTATCCGGCCAGCCTGGGCGTGGTGCAGAACCAGGAATCCTATGCCCAGGGCGTAGCGGCGCAACGCCCCTTCTATTTCGACCATATTGCACCCCTTGACCGACCAGGCGTTCGAAGAGTATGCGGCGCTTACCGGGCGTAACTATGCCCGCGCCATGGGCTACCGGATGGAGGATGCAGACTACGTCATCGTCGGGCAGGGTTCGGTGGTTTGCAACGCGCAGGTCGTGGCAGACTACCTGCGGCAAAACCGACGCCTGAAGGTAGGTGTGCTTGACCTGGTCATGTTCCGCCCCTTCCCGGCGGACCTGGTTTCCAGCTTGCTCGCAGGGAAAAAAGGCGTGGTCGTTCTGGAACGAACAGATCAGCCGCTCGCCGTTGAATTGCCGATGATCCGTGAAATACGTTCGGCCCTGGCGCAAGCCGTGGAAAACGGCCGGGCCGCCGGCAGCCACGGCAAAAAAAGACGTGCCCGGAATACCGACGAGACCCCTCCCTATAAAGACCTGGCAGTGCTCGAGCCGGGCCAGGTGCCGGATCTTTACTCGGCCTGTTTCGGCCTCGGCAGCAGGGACCTGCAACCTGGAGACATCATCGCCGCCGTTGACAACATGCTCGAAGACGGCGATAAACAGCGCCAGTTCTACCTGGGTATCGAGTTCATCCAGAAAGAGACGCAGTTACCCAAGATCCAGATCTGGCAGGAAAAAATTCTTGCAGATTACCCCCACGTGGCAAAACTGGCGCTTGCGCCGGCGGGGAACCCCAATCTCAATCCCGAGGATGCGTTCGAGCTGAGAATACATTCAGTCGGCGGCTGGGACGTCATCAATACAGGCAACCAGCTGATGCTGACGGCAGCACGTTTGCTGGGCCTGCACGTGAAGGCGTACCCGAGGCACGGCGCCGAAAAGCGCGGCCAGCCCACAACTTATTCCGCGCAGTTGTCAAAGCAGCCTTTGCGCCTCAATTGCGAGCTTCAGCACGTTGACGCGGTGATTGCCCACGACCCCCATGTTTTCCAGCATACGGACCCCCTGTCCGGAATGCATGACGGCGGTACGCTGATCATCCAGAGCACCCTTTCCGGAATAGAATTGTGGAACAGCTTCCCGCAGACCGCGCAGTGGCAAATCCGCAGCAGGAAGATCAGGGTCTGCGCCGTCGATGGCATTGGTATCGCCCTTTCTGAAGCAACAAACCCGGCCGAGCGATTCCACCTGCAGGGCATGGCCTTCATGGGCGCCTTCTTCAAAGCCGCTCCTCCCGGAGGTGTAAAAGGCCTTGTACGTGAACGCCTGATCGAAGCCCTGCGCGGCTACCTGGCGGAAAATTCCGACCATCTTGATGCAGGCGACATTGAAGATGACATCCTGATGTTTACCCGCGGTTTTGAAGAGACCCGGGAACTCGATCTCGCCGGCCTCGGAGATGAAGGATACGCAGCGAAGATCCCCCTGATCCCCAGCGCAATGGCGGGAGCCAAGGCTGGAAAGGGTATTGGCAATCCGGGCGAATTCTGGAACCAGGTTTGCGCGCAGTACAAAACAGGCAAGGATGTATTGGCTGACCCGTTTACCGCCATCAGCGCCATTCCGGCGGCGACATCGAACATGCGCGACATGTCGGACGTCCGTTTCCTGGTGCCCCAGTTTGTCGCCGACAAATGCACCGGCTGCAGCAAATGCTGGGTGCAATGCCCTGATTCTGCAATTCCCGGCGTGGTCAACACCGTCGAAGAGGTCCTGGAAGCAGCGATCAAAACGGTATCCACACCGCAGGAGCCTTTGGCACGATTCAACCAAATGGTGAAAAAACTGGGCCTGGAATCACGCAAGATCATCAAGAGCGACAGCTTTGAAACCTTCGGGAAGGTTTTGGCGCAGGCCTACGAGACGGTTGCTGAAAAATCCAACTGGGATGAAGAGCGCCGGGCCGAGGTCGATGCTCAATACGAACAGGTACACGCGGCGCTGGCGGATTTCCCGCTGGCCAAAACTGCGCCTTTCTTCGATTTGCCGGAGTCAAAGGAGAAAGGAACCGGCGGATTACTCTCGATTACCGTCAATCCCGAGACCTGCAAGGGCTGTGACGTTTGCGTGGCCGTCTGCGATGACGGCGCACTGATCAGCGTGGAACAAAACCGCGAACGGCAGGACACGCTCGAGGCGAACTGGAAACTGTGGAAAAACCTCCCGGAGACCGATGACCGGTACATCCGGATCTCCAGCATGGACGACAGCATCGGTGTCATGCCTTCCCTTCTGCTCAAGCAAAGCAACTACATGTCCATGCTGGGCGGCGACAATGCCTGCATGGGATGTGGTGAGAAAACCAGCATCCACCTCGTTTTATCGGCGGTCAATGCGGCCATGGCCCCGCGCGTGGAACAACACGTAAAAGAGCTGGAGCGGCTGTCTGCCGAGCTCGATGAAAAAGCCCGTAAACTGCTGATTTCTGAAACCAACCTGGCAGCCGTTTCAGCCGATTCCGAAGGTCTGACGGTGCCCGTCGAGATCGGAAAAAAAGAACGCGTTCACCTGATCCACGAGACCATCGAGCAATTGAAGGATCTTCATTGGCGCTATGTGCAGGGCCCCAGTGGGCGCGGCCGTGCCCGCATGGGCTTCAGCAATTCCACCGGTTGCACATCAGTGTGGGGAGCGACTTTTCCGTTCAACCCCTACCCTTTCCCGTGGGTGAGCCACCTGTTCCAGGACGCCCCGTCCGTGGCCGTAGGTCTGTTTGAAGGCCATATGCGCAAGATGGCGGACGGTTTCATTGCCGTCCGGCGCGCTGAGAAACTGCTGACCGATTCCTACGATGCTTCTGCTGATGAGAATTTCTTCTCGGACTTTTCCTGGGAACAATTCACGGACGAGGAATTCAACCTGTGTCCCCCGCTGTTCGCGGTAGGCGGCGACGAGGCCATGATGGATATCGGCTTCCAGAACCTGTCGCGCGTGATGGCCTCGGATAAACCGATCAGGGTGATCGTTGTTGACACCCAGGGCGACTCAACCACCGGCGGCCAGGCCTGCACGGCCAACTCCACCGGCCAGGTTTCCGACAGGGCAGATCATGGGCCTGACCGGAAGGGTAAGGAAGAGGTCAGAAAAGAGCTGGCGCTGATTTCGATGGCCCACAGGGGCGCTTTTGTCATGCAGTCGTCACTGGCGACCCCTTCACACCTGTTCAAGAACCTGCTGCGGGGTCTGCAGGTCAGGCGGCCCGCCATTTTCATTCTCAATTCACCCTGCCCGCGTGACTGGGGAATTGCGCAGGACAGCGCGCCGGAAGCCGCCAGGCTAGCACTGGAAAGCAGGGCCGTGCCCAACCTGGTGTTCGACCCCGACCTGGGCGCCACCTTCTCCGAATGCATGAACCTCGAAGGCAACCCGTCCCCGCTGGAAAAATGGACGAGCTTTGACCTGATTCATGTCGACGAGCAAGGCAATGAACAAAAAATGACGCTGCCCCTGACGGTAGCCGACTGGGCGTTGGGCGAATCGCGTTTTCGCGAACACTATTCGAAACCCGATGGCGAATCTGAACTGGTTCCTTTCCATGACTACATCGAGATGGATCAGGATGATCGCACAGACGCCACCCCGTTTATTTACACGGTCGATGCGGAAAAAAGGCTGGGGAAAATCTGCGTTTCAAACGAAATCGTGCAACTGGCCGAAGAGCGTCTGAACTACTGGGCCCAATTGAAAGAACTCGCCGGAATCGACGTTTCGGACAATATGCGCGATACGGTCGCAGAGGGTGTCACCCGGCAGCTGGAAGCGAAAATGGAAGCGCTCAAGTCCGAGTACGAAGGAAAAATTGCGCTGCTGACGACCCAGTATCCGCAGCTGATCGCCAGGCGGCTCGCCGAGGGACTTTTGCGGTCCAGTGCCAACGAAACCGTGGCGCAACTGCTGGAAAAAGCTGAGCAATGGAAAGGCCCGGCATTTACGGCGCCGGTGGGCATGAACCTGGCTGGCAGTCCCGCTTCCAACGCGCCGACAAAGGCCCCGGCGGCCGAAAAGGTTGCAGAGGCCCCGGAAGCCGCGGTCAAGGCAGATGTCGCAGTGGATGACGATGACGAAGACATGGGCAACGAGCCCTATATCGAAACCATCCGCTGCACTTCCTGTGATGAATGCACCAAGATCAACAACAAGATGTTTGCTTACAATGAAGACGGCCTGGCCTATATCAAGGATCCCAGGGCCGGAACATTCAAACAGCTGGTCATGGCGGCCGAGACCTGTGCGCCCGGAATCATCCATCCCGGTGATCCGCTGAATCCGGATGAGAAGGATCTGGACAAGCTGATCAAACGCGCCGAGCCATTCAACTGAGTACCGTGATGAGCAAGCTTCTGAGTTTCAAGCATGGCGTCCATCCCCCGGAGAACAAGGACCTTACTTCGGGGAAAGCCACGCGGCGCATGCCTTTCACCGATGAAATCGTGCTGCCACTGACGCAGCACATCGGTGCGCCGGCAAAGGCCCTGGTCAAAGCCGGTGATCGCATTGAACGGGGTGACGTCATTGCCGAAGCGGGTGGCTTTGTTTCCGTCCCCATCCATGCCACTGCCTCAGGGACTGTGAAGTCGATTGAGCTGTGGCCGCACCCGTCCGGTCGAATGGTTCCATCCATCCGTATCAACGTTGACCCTTACTCCACGCAGATGCAGCGGCCACGGGTCGTTCCGCACTGGCAGGATGTCAAAGAAGAGGATCTTTCGAAGGTCATTTTTCAGGCCGGTATCGTGGGCCTCGGTGGCGCGGCATTTCCATCCCACGTCAAGTTGAATCCTCCAAAAGATCAGCCGGTTGACGTGCTGCTGGTCAATGGATGCGAGTGTGAGCCGTACCAGACCTCGGACCATCGCACCATGCTGGAGCGGCCAGAAGAGGTTCACCTGGGTATCCGGATCATGCTGAAGGCGCTGGGCATCAAGCGCGCAGTGATCGGCATCGAGGCCAACAAGCCGGATGCGATTGAGATCATGCGCAAAACGGCACCGGATGACCTGGATGTGACCATTGCGCCGTTGAAAGTCAAGTATCCGCAAGGCGCGGAGAAAATGTTGATCAAGGCGGTAACCGGCAGGGAAGTGCCGTCGGGAGCCTTGCCAAGCGCCATCGGCGCGCTGGTGCAGAACGTGGCGACCACGTCCAACGTGGCCATCGTGTTCGAAACCGGACAGCCCCTGATCGAACGGATCATCACGGTGTCCGGGCGCGGCATTCGCGAGCCGGGTAACTGGATGATTCCCTTCGGCACCAAGCTGCGTGATGTCATCCAGGCCTGTGGCGGTTTGACAGACGACGCAGCCGAAATCCTGTTCGGCGGCCCGATGATGGGTCTCGGCCAGTCAAACCTGGACGTGCCTATCCTGAAAGCCACGGGCGCCGTCCTCGTCCTGGCCGACAACGAGTGCAAGCGGCAGGAGATACTGCCCTGCATCCGCTGCGGAAAATGCCTCGAGGCCTGCCCGGTATTCCTGAATCCGCAGTTGCTGGGAGACCTGGCGAAAGTGGAACGTTATGAAGAGATGGCGGAGGAAGCCAACCTGAATGATTGCATGTTGTGCGGTTGCTGCTCCTTTGTCTGTCCTTCCAATATTCCCTTGTCCCAGTTGTTCGCCATGTCCAAAAACCAGCTGCGCCGTCTAAGCAGCCTGCAGGGCTTAACATGATCTACTCCGAAAAATCCGAATTTGGCCAGATTTCCCGTTCTTTTTCGTTAAATAGCGGTGCTATTCGCCTCAAAAGAACGAAAAACCTGTCTCAAATCGGCTTTCCCTCGTTACGATCAGTCAAGCACTGCAGGCCGCTGGCAGCCTGCGAGGTCTCAGCATGACCGACTCCATTGTCAGGGTAACCGCCTCCCCCCACGTACGCTCAGCCGAGTCGACCACGCGCATCATGTGGTCAGTCGTGATCAGCCTGGTGCCGGTTATCGGCGCGTCGATATATTTCTTCGGACCCAGCGCCATCTTCATTTTGCTGGCAAGCAGTGCAGGCTGTCTGTTTGCCGAGCGCCTGTTCGGATCCCGGCCCGGTTCACTTGCGGATGGGTCCGCGGTGATCACCGGCCTGTTGCTGGGACTGACATTGCCACCGGGTTTTCCGCTCTGGATGGCCTTTCTGGGCGGCGCTTTCGGAATGGCCTTCGGCAAGATCGTTTTCGGCGGCCTGGGGCAAAATGTCTTCAACCCGGCGCTGGTCGGACGCGCTTTCCTGCAGGCTGCCTTCCCGGTGGCGATTACCACGTGGCCGGCCAGGACCGAACACTGGACGACTTTACAGGGCGACATTTTCGCACTGCCTTTTGTAAGCCCCGTGGTAGACACCATCACCGGGGCGACCCCGCTGGGTAACCTGAAATTTGGCGACGACCCGGTCATTACCCCTATATTTGACCTGTTCTTCGGAACCATCAGCGGCTCGCTGGGCGAGACCTCTGCGCTGCTGATCCTGCTGGGAGGTTTGTACCTGGCGCTTCGCGGGCACTTGAACTGGCACATCCCGGTCAGCATTTTTGTTTCCACTTTTGTGATCTCAGGCCTTTTCTTTGCGCTTGGCATTTCGCAGTTTCCGCCCTTGTTCATGCTGTTTTCGGGTGGTTTGATGCTGGGCGCGGTCTACATGGCCACCGACATGGTGACCTCGCCTGTCAGCAACACGGGCTGCTGGGTTTTTGGCTTTGGAATCGGCCTCCTGGTCGTGCTGATCCGCGTCTGGGGCGGCCTGCCGGAAGGTGTGATGTATGCCATCCTCCTGATGAACGCCCTGGTTCCCTTCATCAACCGCATCACGCAGCCACGCCTGTTCGGGGCTTCTGCAAAGAAGAAACAAAAGAAGAAGGAGGCTGGGTCATGACCGGCAAGGTTGAGACCCGGGAATCCGCAGCGACCCCGGGTAACGAAGCCCCGGCCGCAAAGGAGGTTTCCACCCTTCGACTGATGGCCACGCTGACCGTCGCGGGAGCCCTGGCGGGCCTGCTGATTGTGCTGGTGAATCTGCATACCAAGCCGATTATTGACAAATATAAGGCCGAACAACTGCAAAAAGCGGTATACGAGGTACTCCCGGATGTCGCTCGTTATGTAACCTATTATTTGGTTGACGACTCGCTTTCCCCGATGCTTCCTGAAGGCGCAAAAGAGTCAGAGTTCAGGCGCGTGTATATTGGTTACGACGCCGGCGGCCTGCTAAAAGGGGTCGCGATATCAAGGGGCGAATCCGGATTCCAGGATGTGATTCAAGTGATTTTTGGCTTTGACCCGGTCTCCGGAAAACTGTTGGGCATGAAAGTGCTCGATAGCAAGGAAACACCAGGGCTGGGCGACAAAATATTCAAGGACCAGGCTTTCGTCGCTCAGTTTTTCGCTGGTCCCGACACGCCGCTGATCCCGGTAAAGGCGGGTGCAGGCAAAGGTCAGCCTGGCGAAATTGACACCATCACGGGCGCCACCATTTCTTCAAAAGCCCTGATCAATATCATTAACCATGGGCTGGAAGAATGGATACCCGTTTTGGACCGGGGCCTTCCACAGGCGCCGGAAAGTACTGGATCCACCGTGCCGCAGAAAGCGAACCCGGAGAATGAGGAGGCGACACAATGAAGAAAACGACACCGTCTCAGGATTTTATTCGCGGCATCTGGGACCAGAACCCGGTGCTGATCCAGATGCTGGGTTTGTGCCCGGCGCTGGCAGTCACCAACAGTGTAAAAAACGCGCTGGCCATGAGCGCGGCGACCTTTTTCGTGATTTGCTGTTCGAGTGTTCTCGTATCAACCTGCAAGCGTTTCATTCCCAATGAAGTTCGCATTTCAGCCTATATCCTGGTGATTGCCACTTTCGTGACCCTGGCCGACATGATGTTGCAGGCCTATGCGCCCGTGCAGCACAAAGAGCTGGGGGCTTTCATTGCCCTGATCGTCGTGAACTGCATGATCCTGGGCAGGCAGGAAGCATTTTCGGCCAAAAACAATGTCTTCCGTTCCCTGCTGGACGCCATGGGAACGGGCATCGGCTTCACCATTGCGCTGGTCATGATGGGCGGCTTCCGCGAGATCCTGGGAGTGGGCGCTTTCCTGGAATACCCGCTGTTTGGTCCGAACTTCGAACCGTGGGTCGTGATGGTTCTTCCGGCGGGCGGTTTCCTGACGCTGGGCTTTATTCTGCTTGCCATGGGCTATTTTGAACAACGCAAGAAGGCGGGTCGGGCTGAGAAAGCGGAGCAAACGGCATGAATGACCAGACGCTCTTTTCGATTTTCTTTTCCGCCATGATCGTGAATAACTTCACGCTGGCCATGTTCCTGGGCCTGTGCCCTTTCATGGGCGTTTCGGCAAAGGTGGGAACCGCCCTGCGCATGGGCCTGGCCAATATCTTTGTGCTGGTTCTGACCTCGCTGAGCGCATGGTTTCTCAACAAGTTTGTTCTCGAGTCGTTTCCTTTCCTGCGCATCATCTCGTTTATTATCGTGATCGCCTCCCTGGTCCAGATCGTCGAGGTGGTGATCAAGAAAGTTTCACCCGTCCTGTTCCGGCAACTCGGAATTTATCTTCCACTGATTACGACCAACTGCGCCATTTTCGGCCTGGCTATTTTTCAGACCAACCGGGGCTATGGCTTTATGCAGGGGCTGGTTTTCGCCATCGGCGCCGGCCTGGGCCTGACGCTGGCGCTGGTCCTGATGGCTTCGATCCGTGAAACAATCGAATTTTCAGATGTACCCGGCATCGCAAAAGGAACCGGCCTGGTCCTGATCATCGCTGGAACGCTATCCCTGGCGTTCATGGGCTTTGCGGGAATGTTATGATGAGCTTATCGCCGTTACAGGGCGTTCGACGGTAATTTTATGCAAGACTTCATCGCACCAGTGATACTCCTGATCGTGTTGTTCGTGGTTTTCGGACTGACCCACCGGCGCGGCCAGGGCGCGCCCGGATGCGCAGGCTGCACCACCTGCGTCGACAAGACCGAGTGCACGAACAAGGGCAAGCCCTGATTCTCCGGGTACTCCACACAGAATGATCTCTGCTATCAACCGTCGCGGAGCCGTTGCCGCAACTGTAATGGCCGGATGGCTATGCCTGGTCCTGCTTTCCGCCTGTCAGCGGGACGAGGAACACAGCGCCGAGTTATTCGTGTTCGGCACCATCGTAGAGGTGAAATTGTGGGGCGCATCCAGCGAACAGGCCAACCGGGCGTTCGCGGAACTGCAGGAAATGTTCCAGGGAATGCACAGAAACTGGCATGCCTGGGAACCCGGCAGGCTGGTCGACATCAACCATGCGTTTGCAAACGGACAGGCCCGCCGAGGCCGACCACGACATCGTCGACATGATCCGGAAGTCACAGTTGATTGAAAAACAGTCGGGCGGACGTTTCAACCCGGCAATCGGCGCGCTGATCCGGTTGTGGGGCTTCCATACTTCTGACTATCCCATCATCGGCCCGCCTCCGGACCAGGCTGATATCGACGCAATACTCGTGCACCATCCATCGAGCCAGGACATTCACATCGACGGCCTGCAGCTGAGCTCTGAGAATCCGCTGGTACAGCTCGACTTTGGTGGTATCGCCAAGGGTTATGCCGTGGACCTGGCCATCCGGCATCTGCAGGCAATGGGTTTGTCCAACGCCATCGTGAACGCCGGCGGAGACCTGCGAGCGGTGGGCCACCACGGCGACCGGCCCTGGCGGGTGGCCGTCAGAAAACCGGGAGGGGGCATTCTTGGAGCAGTGGAAGTGCGTGGTGACGAAGCCCTGTTCACTTCCGGAAATTACGAGCGCTTCCGGCAGGACAACCAGGAGCGCTACCCGCACATCCTGAACCCGCGCACCGGCTGGCCTGTGGAAGACGTGGCATCGGTCACCGTTATCACCAGGGAAGGCATCGTGGCCGACGCTGCCGCAACGGCACTGGTCGTGGCCGGCCTGGATGACTGGCCCGCCGTGGCCCGGGCAATGGGCCTTGACCAGGTGCTGGTGGTAGATGAGTCCGGCAAGGTTTACCTGACACCGGAAATGGATGAGCGGGTTGAGTTTTCCGGAGATGTTGAAAAGGTGCTTGTCGACAACAGCGGCTGAAGCACCTGCCAAACCTGATCGACGATCAGGGGTTGCGCCAGCGCGGTCGGATGTATGCCGTCCGCCTGCATCAAGCCGTCCTCCAGCGCGATATCCTGCAACAGGAAGGGCAGCAAGCTTATGCCGTACTCTCCAGCCAGTACCGTGTACATCGCGTTGAACTTTTCCGTATAGGACAGGCCGTAATTGGGAGGAATTCTCATCTCTGCGAGAATCACGGCTGCGCCGGCCGACTGGCTTTGTTCGATCATTGATGAAAGGTTACCCCGGGTGACTTCGATGGGCAGGCCCCGCAGGCCGTCGTTGCCGCCGAGTTCCAGGATTACGAGCTCCGGGGTATGCCTCCCGAGCAGCCTGGGGAGCCGCGCCAGCCCTCCCTGGGTGGTGTCACCTGCAATACTCGAGTTGAAAACACGGTAAGTGTAACCATTTTGTATGAGGCGCTCCTGCAACAGGCTCGGCCAGGACTGGCTGATTTCCATTCCGTAGGCTGCGCTGAGGCTGTCACCCAGGATCACGATGACAGGCTCTTTTTCCTGACCCGGCTGTGCAGGATCATCAGCATAAACGGGATGGGCCATGATAACGGCGATAACCAACAGCAGAAAATAATTGAGACGCATGAATACCTCTGAAACAAAAAAATCCGGTTCCGCCCTGAAAGCCCGGCAGTTGAGTAAACAGGTTAGCAGCCCCGAGGGGACGCTGACCATTCTTGATTGCGTAAACCTGGAGGTCCGCCACGGCGAATCCATCGCTATCGTCGGAGCTTCCGGCGCCGGCAAGTCTACCCTGTTGGGACTGCTGGCGGGGCTGGATGTTCCGAGCGCGGGTGAAATCTGGCTCGACGGAACGGAAATCACTTCGCTGGACGAAGATGGCCGCGCTGCGCTGCGGGCCAATAACGTGGGCTTCGTTTTCCAGTCTTTCCACCTGGTCTCATCGTTGACCGCCCTGGAAAACGTGATGCTGCCCCTGGAACTCGCAGGCGCGGAACATGCCGCTGATGCCGCGCTGCAAGCGGTCCGCACGGTAGGACTGGAACCCCGCAAGAGCCATTACCCTCACCAGTTGTCCGGCGGCGAAAAGCAGCGGGTGGCCATCGCCCGGGCCTTCGTGGTCGAACCAGCCGTTTTGTTCGCCGATGAACCCACCGGCAACCTGGACAAGCGAACGGGTGACACCGTTATCGACCTGCTGTTCCGGATGAACGACGAGACAAACACGACACTGGTCCTGGTGACGCACGACCTTGAACTGGCCGCTCGTTGCGACCGCATTCTGCATATGGACGCCGGCCGCATCGAGCAGGAAACCAGCCGTGAAAATCGCCAGCCAACCGTGACCGTAAGGAACGAAACACCTTGACCAAGGGCATCGTCAAAACAACCGCCCTGGCGTTCAGATTGCTGGCTCGTGACTGGCGGGCGGGCGAACTGACGGTGCTGATCATCGCATTGCTGGTCGCGGTAACCGCCCTGACGGGCGTCGCGTTCCTGACCGACCGGGTCAGCCAGGCGGTGGAAATGAGGGCGGCGGAATCTCTGGCTGCCGATCTGCAACTGAACTCGACGGTGCCGATAAACCCTGAATTCGCGACGCTCGCCGATCAAGACGGGCTCACAACCGCCCAGGTCACCAGCATGCCGAGTGTTGTTTTTGCCGGAGAAGCCAATACACTCGCGGCGGTGAGAGCCGTGACCAGCGGTTATCCGCTGCGCGGGCAATTGAAAACCTCGGAGCGCCTGCTCGGGGAAGTTCGCGTCACAACCGGAATCCCAGCCCCCGGCGAGGCCTGGGCGTCACCACGGCTGATGGCGCGACTGGGAGCGGATACCGGCGCCGAACTCGAAGTCGGAGGCGCTGTTTTGCGACTGACGCGCGTGCTGGATTTCCGGCCCGATGAGGGCTGGAGCTTCGTTGACCTGGCGCCTACCCTTTTGATCAACCAGGCCGACCTGGAAGCCACACGACTGATCCAGCCAGGCAGCCGGGTCAGGTACCGCATGCTGTTTGCCGGCGATCGCGATGACGTTGATGACTTCAAACCGCTGCTCGAGGAACGATTATCCGACAGCGATGACCTGACCGATATCAAGGACACCAATCCGCAGATTCGTTCTTCGATGGAACGCTCCGGACGGTTCCTGAACCTGGCATCGCTGGTGTCTGTCCTGCTGGCAGCGGTGGCGGTGGCCATGGCCGCACGCCGGTACTCCTACCGGCACCGTGACCGGATCGCACTGATGAAATGCATGGGCGCCAGCCAGTCGCTGATATTTCGGAGCAGCGTCCTGCAGTTGCTCATGCTGGCCGTCGCCGGCAGCATCATCGGAACGCTGCTGGGTTTTGTCGCGCAGCTGGGCTTGGCCTGGCTGATGCGTGACATGATCGGCCACATGCTGCCGCCCCCGGGCATGAAGCCGGTTTTCCTGGGCTTTATTACCGCTCTGAGCATCCTTGGCGGGTTTGCGCTTCCCGACCTTGCGCAGATGGGTAAAACGCCGCCCATGCGGGTCCTGAGGCAAGACATAGAACCACCGCCGCTGCGCTACGGACTCAGTTGGCTGGCCGGTGTTGCCGCCGTGCTGTCCCTGCTTCTGTGGATCATGCGAGACGCCCAGCTGGTTTTGACGATATTTGGCGGCGCGGCCGTGACTTTCCTTGCGCTCGGCCTGTCCGGTTGGCTGTTGGTGAAATCGCTGCAGGGTTTCCGGGGCGCCGCCGGTGTTGCCTGGCGCTACGGCCTTGCCAACCTTGCCCGGCGAGGCAGGGAAAGTGTCGTGCAGATCGTTGCGTTCGGCCTCGGGCTGATGGTCCTTTTGCTGCTTTCCACCGTGCGCACGGAGTTAATGGATACCTGGCGGCAAAGCCTCCCGGACAATGCGCCTAACCAGTTCCTGATCAATATCCAGCCCGCTGAAGTCAGCCCGATGACATCCTTCCTGGAGCAGCGGCAACTGGAGGTTCCGAAATTCGTTCCACTGGTGCGGGCGCGCATGACCCACATTAACGGCGAAGACGTTACCCAGATGACCTTTGAAGACCCGCAGGGAGAGCGCTGGGCCCGGCGGGACTCCAACCTTAGCTGGACCGATGCACTGCAAGCCGATAACAAAATCGTTGACGGCGCGATCTGGACCCGCGACTTCAGCGGCAGCGAAGTCTCCGTAGAACAGGATTTTGGCCACGAGTTGGGACTGAAACTCGGCGATGAGCTCAGCTTCGATATCGCGGGTGAAACGGTCAGCGCCCATGTGACCAGTTTCCGCACCGTGGAGTGGGATTCCTTCAGCCCGAATTTTTTCATGGTGTTTTCGCCCGGTGTACTGGAGCCCTACCCTGCGACCTATATCACCAGCCTGTATGTCGATGAATCAGAAAGGAGCGCTGTACTGGACCTGATGCGGTCCTTTCCAAGTGTTACCGCGATTGATCTCGACGCGATCCTAGGCCAGGTGCGGGACGTGATGGACAAGGCTGCCCTGGCTGTGCAGGCTGTGTTCATCTTCACTTTGCTGGCGGGCCTTACCGTGCTGTGGGCCGCCGTCCAGGCGACCCGCGACGAACGCAGGTATGAGAGCGCCATGCTGCGGACTTTCGGTGCTTCGAAAAAGCGTGTCCTGAGCGGCGTCGCAACAGAGTTTCTGGCCATCGGACTGTTGGCCGGCGTGTTGGCGGCGGCAGGCGCCACCCTGGCGGGGTACCTGCTGGCCACCAGGCTGTTCGACCTGGATTACCATTTCAGTCTGACGCTCTGGCTGGCAGGCCCGGTGGCCGGCATGGTGCTTGTCGGAGCCAGTGGAATGGCCGCCACCTGGCGGGTCATTACACATTCCCCGATCAGCGTACTGCGAACCGCCTGAACAATCGGTTTTCCCGGCGAAATTCACCAGGTGGCGTTGACTCGCCGCGGACATTCGATTTGTATAAATGGCCATTTTCCGATACATTTCCCTTAAAGAGGGCAACCCTTTCCGGGGCGGCCCTCGTTCTTTTACCGAAAGGCATCTGATGAACGTCAAACACCTGATCACTTTGCTGGTGCTGCTCACGATAAGCACTTCTGTCCACGCCCAGCGTTTCAACCCGAAAAAGATCCACGACAACCACCGGGAACGCACCTGGGAAGCGACACTGCTGCTCCAGAACCAGACCAGCGTAAGCGAGGAATTTGATGGGGGTTCTACCCTCGATATCGACAGTTCCACCGGATTCGGATTCGCGATCGGCTGGAACTGGACGGAAAAAGTGAACCTGTCCTGGCGATTCTCATTAAACAAGCCGGACTACACGGCTACCATCGTGCCCAATGACCCGGAAGACCCGGACAAGGCGCCACAGGTTGTCAGCTACCAGATGTCCAATTACTCCAACCAGTTCAACTTCACCTACAATTTCCTGAAGGGCAGCTTTACACCTTTCGTCCAGGCCGGTCTCGGCTGGACCAAGCTCGACTCAAATATTCCGGCAGGGCCGCCAGACATCAACTGCTGGTGGGACCCCTGGTGGGGTTATATTTGCTTTGACCAGTGGAAAACCTATAAAACCAGCCAGTTCACTTACAACCTGGGGCTGGGCTTGCGTTGGGACATCAACGGTCCCTTCTTTATGCGGGGCTCTTATAACCGGGAGTTCATCAAGCTGGACAGCGGTAGTACAAACCTGGATACGATTACCGTTGAAGGCGGCCTTATGTGGTAGGTGGTTCAATCACTTGCGACGATTTTTTCTGCAGTAAAACCCGCTTTTCCGCCGCCGGCAGGTAAGCCATCTCCAAAGCATTGAGCTGTGACTGCCGGGTCACTTCCGGCGTCAGTCCAGCCATTCGCGCCGCCACCTGGTACTCATGCGGCAGGTCGATGCCGCTGATTGCAGGATCATCGGTGTTCAGGTTGGCCAGCAAACCCAGTTCAAAAATCCGTTTTACCGGGTGGTTGGCATAAACATCCACCGTTCCCGTGTGAATGTTTGAAGTAATGCTCACCTCCAGCCCGATGCGATGCTCCAGCAAATAATCCACCAGCCCCGGATCCCGGAGAGCGTGAATGCCATGCCCGATTCGCGAGGCGCCCAGTTCCCGGATGGATGCCCATACGCTTTCAGGCCCATCAACTTCTCCCGCATGGACTGTAACCTCGAGGCCAGCATCACGGGCACGCCGAAAATGTTCACGAAACAATTCTGCCGGAAACTTGAGTTCATCACCGGCAAGATCGATGGCCACGAGATGGTCGCGATGTGACAGCAAAGCGTCAAGCTCACGGTGACAGGTTTCGATATCGTAGGTCCGGCTCATGATCCCGATCATCTGCGCGCGAACCCCTGTATCACGTTCCGCGGCCTTGATCCCGTCCGCAACGGCTTCGACGACGCCGGCGGGATCCAGGCTGTGGGTCTCGCTCATAAACCAGGGACTGAACCGCAGCTCGATGTAGTCAATGCCCTCGCGCCGGGCATCCTCGACGTTTTCGTAAGCAACCCGTCTGCAGGCATCGAGATCATGAAGAATTGCCGTCAGGTAGCGGAACCGCCCGATGAAATCCATCAGGCTGGCTGCCCTGCCCTCGACCACCACATGCGGGCGCAAGGATTCAACGTCTGTGGCGGGCAGCTCGATGCCCTGTTGATCAGCCAGTTCAATCACCGTTTCCAGGCGGATGCTGCCGTCCAGGTGGCGGTGCAAGTCGATCAGCGGGAGATGGGGATCAATGTACTGACTGTCATTCATTTCAGGAACCTGTGATTCTTGCAAAGGTTTTGCACAAACGTATATTCTGTCATGAATTTCGCCTCGGATAGAAAACGTTCTTCATGGCCAATTACTTCAACAGCATTCTCGAAACCATCGGTAACACACCGGTCGTCCGGATCAACAAGCTGGCGCCGCCGGGAATTGCCATGTTTGTCAAAGTGGAGTCTTTCAACCCGATGTCATCGGTCAAGGACCGGATGGCGCTTAGTGTCATCCAGCAGGCCGAACGCGACGGGACCCTGAAGCCGGGACAAACCGTTATCGAGGCGACCAGTGGCAACACGGGTATCGGGTTGGCGATGGTATGCGCGGCCAAAGGGTATCCGCTGGTCGTCACCATGGCTGAGAGTTTCAGTGTTGAACGGCGCAAGATCCTGAGGTTTCTCGGGGCGAAGGTTGTGCTGACGCCGGCCGAACTCAAGGGAAGCGGCATGCTGGCCAAGGCCGTGGAGCTGGCAGAGACGCATGGCTGGTTCCTGGTCCGGCAATTTGAAAATGAAGCCAATGCGGAGGCCCACACACTAACCACCGCCCTTGAAATCCTCGACGTGTTCCGCGCCCGGCACCTGGACTACTTTGTTACCGGCTACGGTACCGGCGGCACACTGAAGGGCACGGCACGGGTGTTGAAACAGAAAAGCCCAAAAACAAAAATCGTGGTTTGTGAGCCCGATAATTCCCAGTTACTCGGCAGCGGCATCCCGCAGGTGCGTGATTCCGACGGCGCTCCGTCCGCAAGCCATCCCAATTTCCGGCCCCACCTGATGCAGGGCTGGACACCGGACTTCATTCCCAAACTGGCCGAAGACGCGGTCGCGATGCAGTTGATCGATCAAATCGTGCCCATCGACGGCAACCATGCGCTGGAAATGACCAAACAACTGGCGCGCAAGGAGGGGATTTTCTGCGGAACATCCGGTGGGGCAACGTTTTCAGGGGCCATGAAAGTGGCCGCAAGCGCACCACCCAACAGCACCATACTGTGCATGCTTCCGGATACGGGTGAACGCTACCTTTCGACCCCCCTGTTCGAAGGTATACGGGCCGAGATGACCGACGAAGAAACGGCAATATCCAGGTCAACACCCGGCTTCCGGTTTGACGTGAAAGCTAAACCTGCGCCAACGCCCAGGGGCCCCTCCGAGCCGGTCCCGGTAACGGAGACCGGGAAAGCTTTTGTCACCAGCGCCATCAACGACGCGGAAAACCCGGTCGTTATGTTCGCCCTGGAATGGTGCGAATTCTGCTGGGCGGTCCGCAAACTCTTCGCGGAACTGAACGTTCCGTACAAGGCCTTCGATCTGGATTCGGTGGCCTACCAGCAAGACAACCTGGGTGGTCAGATTCGGGCCGCCCTCAATGCTCGGATCGGCAGCAACACGATCCCGCAAATTTTCGTGGGCGGTGAACATATTGGCGGCGGAACAGACACTTTTGAAGCCTACAAGTCCGGCAAGTTGAAAGAGCGACCTGGCGAAATTCGGCATCGTTCCCGGGGACCTGGGTGACCGGGACCCATACGAATTGCTGCCCAACTGGCTGCATAAGCGCTAGCAGGAGCGGCCGTCAGCGATCGATAACGTGCATTTGCCAAAGGTCCTTGCGCTCGATCTGGAGAAATGGCTTCATCGCCAGGCAGCCGGTCTTGCCAATGCTTCTCTCCAGGAAATGCAATTCTTCAAATTTTTCCCGGGTCCGCTCGCCCACCGGCAGGTCAAAACCGTTCTCCCGGGCGATCAGCGCTGCTTTTGCGCGGATCGCAAGCTCGGTATAGACGCGCAGGTAGCACAGCATATCCACCAGCACGGGGCCCTCGAATTTTCCCCGCAGGTCTTCAAGAAACCGGCCAATTTTCGACTCTGTGAACCGGCCTGACTCAATCATTTCTATCAGGTCCGCATCGGCGTCGAAGTCCAGCTCCAGCCACTGGTGCAATGCGCGCGAACTGCGCTGGAACACCAATTGAAGCATGGGTGGCAGGATGAACAGGGTCCCAATGGTTTGCAAAACCGGCGCCACCAGGAAATGATTGAAAATCGAGTGCAGAAAAATAGCCACTGCCAGCCCGGGCAGGTAATACAGGGGATTGATTTTCATCTGTCTCTCGGTCAGCGCCTGCGACATGATGGCAAACATCGCGACGACACCGCCGTGCATGATCGCGGTACCGAACCCACGGACCATCCACACGCCGAAACTGGCCGTTGAATAAATCTGCAGGTACTGGAAATTCTCAACCAGCGCAAAGCCGGCGCCGACCGCAAACCCCATGATGGCGGAGTCAACCAGGAAGCCGATTTTGTTCGACCGGAACAGGTAGATGATGACCAGGGCCTTCAGGCTTTCCTCGACAAACGGCGATACGTATCGCGAATAGGTCTTGAGTGACATGTCCAGGGCACCCAGCAACCACCCGTTGACGTACATGGCCACAAGGGCAGTCAGCCCACCGAGAACAATTACGATAAGGACGCTTTTCAGACTGACCAGCTTGTAGCTGTCCATGTAGACCAGCACAACCAGGAAAATCAACACCGGCAGCAGGCCCACCGGCGCCCGGATCAAAATATCGAATCGAGAACATCAGAAGATTTTAAGCGAAATCACCCACTCGGTGTCGTACTTGCTGCTGTCAACATACCCCTGCGCGTAGCCTAACGACAGGATCAGGGGGCGTCGGTGGGCCACTGTAAACGTAAAGTCGACCTGGGCGCCCAGGTTGAAGTAATTCTGCTGATATTTGCTACTACCCAGGTCGGCCATCATGGCGCTGGCGAACACGGCGGGACGGGCCGCGTTCAGGAAAAAGCTCGGGATCCCGATATTTGCAAACCGCATCGGCGGAAGGTTCCATTCCAGAACGGTTTTGACGAAATTCTGGGCAGATAATTCATCAATCTCAAAACCCGGGAAACTGTAGTAATTGCGGTAACGCCTGACCTCCCGGTCATCGACGTAGTTGTTTCCGTAGGCGCCAAAGTACCAGTTCGCAAGGGAATTGTCCCGGTCGCCCCCGGAAATTCCCGCAGAACTGTAAAGCCATACTGAAGAATGCTTTATCGGCAATGGCAGACCAAAATCAAAACCCGCGCGGAACTTGGGCACGACTTCGTCATTGGCGTAATCAAGATAACCGGTCAGGTTCCAGCCAATACCTTTTTCGTGATCAATAGCTCCCAGCGACTCCTCGATGTAGGTATAGTGGAGTTCTCCAACGGCGGAGAGAAGCTTCGTGAACTGGGTTTCAACGTTCTGATTTCCCGGCAGCGTATCCAGACCCGTGTAGTAAGCCATGTTGAGGTCCACATCCAGGCGGCGGGTACCATCGAATAGCAACGGGTACTCGTATCCGACGATGTAGGCATTACCCTTCCGCGCGCGATCTGTCGGACCGAACAGATCATAGAAGTCAGCGTAGTTGTGCCAGTAACGGTATTGCCAGAACAAGGTCTAATATTCGATGTCGGCATGAAATTTCTGGGAAGTACCGATCTTGTCACCCGGGTTCACGCTGTAAGAAAGATCCGCTTTGAATTGCCTGTACATCATCGGATCTTCCCACAGCAGGCTATAGCCCAGCGCAACCGTGTTTCGATAGCCCTCGATCATCGGGTAGCCTGGAAGTCAGGCGCATTTCCTTGCCCGGGTGATATTCTCCCATGCACCGGATTCAATGCCTCCAGGTCGATTTTTGCCGGAGAACCTACAGCCCACTCGGTAACGATCGGGTGTTTCTTGGCGATTTCATTTCCCAGGAACGTGATCGCCGCAACATCCTCCTGGGGAACCGGGTCAATGCGCTTTGGTACCAGGCCTGTCCCTGAATACTCCCACACGATCAGCGAACCATCCTCCATCGGCAACGGGCAGAAAAAATCCGGTTTCCGCATTGCTGACCGCTTCGATATCACCGGTTGCAATTTCGTAACGGAAAATATTGGACACGCCCGTGTAGTACGAACTGCCAAACAGGTACTTGCCATCGGGAGAAAAGACAAAACTTTCCGGTACTGCCCTGCCGAAATCAAATTGCGAAATCCATTTGAACCGGCCGTTGCGCAAATCCGAAGTTCGGAACAGGCGCAGGAACTGGTTTCCATCAACACCTTCCATCGATGGCAGACAGAAGTCGATCCGTCCGGTGACACATCGAGATCGGCAAGAACCTGGCCGTACGGCAAGGTGTAACACATCGTTCCACCCGTCGTACGGCGGACTGCTGTAAACCAACGTAACGTAACCATTCTGGCTACGCGTGCCCCACAGGGTCCGATCCGCCCGGTTGAACGCCAGGTCACCCATGCGCGCATCCTTGAGCAGCAGTTGCTCCTTGCCGCCATCGAGGTCGATCATCACCAGGTCGCGCCATTTCTGATTGTCGGTGGTGTAAAACAGAACACGTTCGTCAGGATCAAACGCCAGTGAGGTCACCTTGTACTTCATCGGCGCCTTGATGTCGGTGATCCGGCGGGTCGTTCCGTCATCCAGGGACAAGTGCGCCAATATGCCCCACCACGCCCGGGTAATAAAAACCGCCAATCAGCGAGTTGGTTTGCGTATCGTAATAGGACCGGGAAACAGAACCCAGTCCCTGTTCGAACAGCGGTTGTGTTTTTGTGACGGGCACTTCGCGTATAGCTGCCAGATTTTTTTCCTGGAAACCTTTTTCAAATTCGATCCAGTCGTCCCAGCCCGCTTCCAGGGATTTGCCAAACACCGCCTTGAACTGATTTGAATAGTAGCGCTCGCTGTCTTCTCCGCGCTTGCATCCACTCAATGACCTTCTCAGGCGAATAGGTATAGGCGAGATAGCTGATGAAACGCGTGCCGTAAAAATAAGCATTGGTAGCCGGTCTGGAAGTCAGTGAAAGTACCCTCGGCGACCAGGCCCAGGTTGCTGTAGAAAGGCTGATTATCGCGCACCAGGCTGCGAAACTTCATTTCGTCGTATGCGCCCTGGGCACGTCCGATTCCGCCCGACATCCAGGTTTCCAAGAAGACCGCTATGCCCTCGAAATACCAGGCTGGAGCGACATTCCGAGGTATCGTCAGGTAGTGGTAGAGCAGAGACTCCGGATGTTCGTTGACCGGGTACGGCTTACCTCCGAAAAAACGCCGCCACCTCCGGTCCTGCTCGTTGGAAACGTCAAAGGTCGCAAGATGCACCATCTCATGATTCATGAGCATGTACATCCGTTCAACGGCCGGGAAAGTCTCAAATGAATGGGTCAGCGGTGCATGCTTCGACCCGACACCACGTTGGTCGGCGTCGACGTTGCCGAGGCATTGCCATAATCAGCTGTAATCCTGAATTTTCAGCGTGGTTTTTTCGGAAAGGGTCCAGTCAAATATGCGACGCTGGAAATTCAGCGAATTCTGGTAACTGCGAGTTACGTGGGGCACGAGGTAAGTGGTGGCGGGATCAAAATAGAGCAGCCGGAGATCTTCAGTTTCCTGCATGTCCAAATAGAATGAATCGGCTTCTACCCGAAGGACACCAGCAAGGCCAGGACCAGAAAAAAATTCCTTCGCATTCTACTCATCTGCAATGACTCTCCCTCAAAGCTGCCCTTACTATGCGATGACGTCCTGAAATTTACAACATTCAATTCGGGGCGAACAAAAAAAATCGCCGGTTCTTGACCGGCGATCTTTTTCGGAGAGTTCCCCCCAACCACTTACATATTAGTTGTGCGAGTTTGAAACATTTGAAGCGTCAGAGGCGTTGCGGCCATCGGAGGCATTGCGACCGTCAGAGGCATTGCGACCGTCAGAGGCATTGCGACCGTCAGAGGCGTTGCGACCATCGGAGGCATTGCGCCCGTCAGAGGCATTGCGCCCGTCAGAGGCGTTGCGCGCCGTCAGAGGCGTTGCGGCCGTCAGAGGCGTTGCGGCCGTCAGAGGCGTTGCGGCCGTCAGAGGCATTGCGACCGTCAGAGGCATTGCGACCGTCAGAGGCATTGCGGCCATCGGAGGCATCCTGCGACCGTCAGAGGCATTGCGACCGTCAGAGGCATTGCGCCTCATCGCGACGCCGTCATCCCGTGCGACCGTCAGAGGCATTGCGACCGTCAGAGGCGTTGCGCCGTCAGAGGCATTGCGACCGTCAGCAGGCATTGCGACCGTCAGAGGCATTGCGACCGTCAGAGGCGTTGCGCCGTCAGAGGCGTTGCGGCCATCGGAGGCATTGCGCGCCATCGGTGCGCATTGCGGCCATCGGAGGCATTGCGGCCATCGGAGGCATTGCGGCCATCGTCGCGTGCGCCGTCATCCCGTGCGCCGTCATCCCGGAGGCGTTATCGGCCATCGGAGTCGTTGCGTGCCATCAGGCGTGCGGCCATCGGAGGCGTTCACGTCACCGTCAGAGGCATTGCGCCGCACCATGCAACCTGGTCAAAAGATGAACCTACCGCATTGGAAACTGTGCGCGACTGGCCGCCCAGGACAACATCTTCACTGCTGATCTGGCTGGCGCCATAACGCTGTGCCGGAACGATGGTTCCGGAAGATTGTTCGGCTTCGGGCGGATAAATGTTGCTGACAAAAATAACGGCACCGGCAACCACGGCCAACGTGGCGATCAGTGCCCATACCTTTACATTACCTGACTGTCTGAAATTCATCTCTCTCTCCTGGTTTACACTCTTACAGAAACTCTGCGGTCCAAAAGCGTCTTGGTTTGCAGGTTTAACAGTAACTACTCCGGGCCCGACAAAAAGTTGGTGGGCATTCCAAAATAAATATTTCACGATTCGGAACCATCCACATTGGTTTTATCGTCGAAAAATCTATCGTAATAAGCTCTGCTGCTACAGCCTGTTCAGGACTGCTTCCTCGCAGGAATACCGCAAACTGCTGCCGTCCCTGGCTCACGACACGCATAGTCCCCCCGGAAATGATGACCGTGTCTACTACTTTGTCTGACAGTCCCGGAGTTTCCGCGAATCCGCCAAACGAGAGGCCCGTCAGATCCAGACCAACCTTGATCTCCTGCCGATCCGTGGAATCAAGATCAAAATTCAGAATATAAAGTCCATTGTTCTCGCTCAGTGACACTGTGCCGGAAAAATCGTCACTTGAAAAGTATAGGTCATTTTCCAATAAATTCAGTCCGTTGTCCTGGCCGGCTACCATGGTGCCAACCATTCCGGCGGTATCCATGGAAGATATGCTCCGTGCGGCGACATCTCGTAGAAACCGACCGTCAGCAACAAGCCGGCGGCAAAAGCCAGGCCGGTCGTTACCGGTTGGAACGAAGCAAACAGGCTGGACAGGGAAAACCTTGTCACTGTCCGCCGTGGCGCCAGTTGATCGAGAATCCGGCCGGAAAGATCCGCCGGCGGCGCTTGCTCGGGCATACTGTTCAACAGGTTGCTCAACCTCAGCAGTTCAGCCCGCATCGCACGGGCTTCCGCCGATGATTCCAGGATGCTGTCAAGTTCCTGCTGTTTCAGCAGGCGTCAATTCGCCATCGACATCGGCGTTGATCAGGTTTAACGTGCGTTCTTCAAGCATGTTCGTTATACCCCTTCTAATACACGCCCCGGGCTCTGCAGCGTATCTTTCATTACCTGCCGCGCCGAGTAGAGCCGTGATTTAACCGTTTTTTCCGGAATTTGCAGAATCTCACTGATTTGCTGGTAACTGCATTCCGAAAAATGACGTAATACGATCACGGTGCGATAGTCCTCTGAAAGCCCCATCAGCCCGTCCTGAATTTCCCGCTACAAATCGCCGGCTTCGACGTTTGCATCCGGGCCGCGGGTAACGGCAACCTCGGTATCATCCAATGGTTGCTGGTTTCTGCCGCGCTTGAGTTGGTTGATGGCTTCATTGACTGCAATTCGATATATCCAACTAAAAAATCTGTATTTGGGATCGTATTGACCCAGGTGCTCGAAGGCCTTCATAAACACCACCTGTGTTACATCGGCGGCGTCGTCCGGGTTACCAAGAATCCGGTATGCGGCGTTGAATAAGGGCTTTTCGTAATGCCCAACCAACTCCTCGAGCGCTTTGCGGTCACCACGCTGACATCTCTCGACGAGAGCCTGATCCCGACTGTCATTGTCCATAACTACTGCCAATCGGGAAAAAAGTTGGAAAAGAATTCAAAATAAATCTCATAAAGTGGTTATCGCGAATAATTTGTCAAACCCGGAATAGCGAAATATATCCGCTATATGTTTGTTTACATTGACTAATTCCAAACCAACGTCACCAGCCATCAGTCGCTTGTGGGTTCGAAGCAACACCCCAAGCCCAGCGCTGGACACATACTCCAGCTGTTCCATGTCGATCACGCAGCGGCCCTCCAGGGCATCGAGGAATTCCTGCGCCCGGGCAGCCTGTGCAGCATCCAGTCGGCCGCTGACTGCAATTTCGCCATTATCTTTGAAGCCAATTTCAAACATCCGTTTCCCTACTCTGCCGCAACGCTGTTGGTAAAGGTAATTTTGCTCTTCCGGTCATGGTATTGATAGTTTATCGAGTCGGCCATTTTCAGAACAAGGTAAAGCCCGAGTCCACCCGGACTGCGTACCGACAGGGGTGCGTCGATATCTACATCCGGGGCCAGCGTCGGATCGAACCTCTCAACATCGAAATCTGTCAGGCTGACTTCGATTCCCTGATCGATTGCACGCATCTCGATCAGAATATCCTGGTCAGTTTCAGTGTTGTAATTAACCATGTTCACAAACAGTTCCTCGAGCGAAAGGTCAACCTTCATGCGCAGGGATTCGTCGATGTTATTGGCCGTGAAGAACTTTTCTGTGTCCGCCACGATTTCCTGGATCTGGTCGAAACTCCGGCTGTATCTTTTTTGCATCATTTCTCCGCTGGAAGACGCCTGATCAAGACGAGAGTAATGTCGTCTTGCTGGGGCACACCTTCTGCCGTGTTCATAGGTTGCGTTCAGAATCTGTTTGCTCAGTTGAACCATCGGTAAGCGGTGATGATATTTCAAGAGGCCGCGCCACCCGCTCTTCGCCCAACGGCACACCCTGTCTGCTTTCATATTCGTAAATTCCATCAGATAATAATACCAGCACGTCACCAGGGTCCATTTTCAGGGTATGTGACTCGCCTGGTCTTTTCCAGCTCCATGATCCCGACCGGGAACGTAGTAGGCCGGTGCCATTCACAGCTTTCATCAGCCGCCCGGAAATGCAAAATAGGACCCTGCCCCCCGGAATGAAAACGTATTTTATGTGCCTCTGGGTCAAGAAACCCCACGAATGCCGTGATGAAGCGATCATCAGGCAAATCCTCGGCAAGCTGGTTATTGACGTGAAGATACGCTTCATCGAGCGAAGCGCCACATCGAAACGCCACCCGCAACATCGCCTGCATCTGGGTTGCCGACAACGCAGGGCCGAAGCCATGGCCGGTCGCGTCTCCCATCAGGATAAATAATTGACCGTCCAGGATCACGAGATCGAACAGGTCACCGCCCGCCTGTCCGGTTGGCACAAAGTGACCGTGAACATCGTATCCCGGCACCTCGCGGCATTTCAGTCGGCAGGGTACTCATCTGTATTTCCCGGGCCAGCGAGACTTCCTCGTCAAGCCGCTCTTTCAGCAGCAAGGCTTCGGTCAGTTGCGCGCGCTGCAGCGCAACTGCGCACTGCGCCGCCAGCGTGGCGGCCAGGAGTTCATCGCTTTCATCGAAAACACCGGCAAGTTTGTTGAGAAGCTGGAGAACGCCGACCGGCTGCATTTCCCAACCCAGGAGTGGCACGTTAAGGACAGAATGGGTCTTGTAACCCGTTGCCTTATCGACCGTTCTGCTGAACCTGGGATCGTCATAGGCATTGGCGACATTGATGATTTCCCGGCTCGAAAGGCATTCTCCCGCCAGCCCTTCTCCAGCCTTTAACCTCGGCGCGGGCTTGAATTCCGGAACCCTCATGGTGAGGTCGTCGCGGGCGGCATCATAAAGCCACACCGCGCCCTTGTCCGCCGACAGAACCGACTCACCCGCCTCGACCACCTCGGCCAGCATGTGCATCAGGTCATTCGGCTGCGCCAGCTTTTGCGTGACGTCAAGAATACGGGCCAGGGCGTCCTGGCTCAGCCGCGGCTGCGTGGTCGCCTGAGAAGTTGCCAAGCAATGCTCCCCTGCTTTTATGCGAAGGGTTTAATGTAACAGAGATAAAAAAATAAAAAAGCTGCGCCATTGGCTTTTTCTATACATATTATATTTACAATCGATTTTACTTATGAATTTACAGCATCTATGCTGAGCGCCAACATCACAGGAGTAAGAACAAATGAATCAAGCACCAAACATGGCTGTACCTGAAGTTACCTTCAAAACCCGGGTCCGCGACGAAACCGTTGAGGGTCCGAATCCTTTCCGCTGGCAAGACGTGCAGCCCGCTGATATTTTTGCAGGCAAGAAGGTCATCGTGTTTGCATTACCCGGAGCTTTACGCCGACCTGTTCCAGCACGCACCTGCCCGGGTTTGAGTCAAAATACGACGAATTCAAGAAACTGGGTATCGATGAAATCTACTGCCTGAGTGTCAATGACGCCTTCACCATGTTCCAGTGGGGCCAGCACCAGGGCGTTGAAAAGGTCAAACTGCTTCCGGACGGCAGCGGAGAATTTACCCGCCTGATGGGCATGCTGGTCCGCAAGGACAACGTGGGATTCGGGGAACGATCCTGGCGGTATTCAATGCTGGTGGAAAATGGCCAGGTCACAGCGCTGTTTTCAGAAGCCGGCAAGTGCGACAACTGCCCGGCCGACCCGTTTGAAGTCAGCGACGCAGACACCATGCTCAAGTATCTGAAATCAAGATGAAAGCAGGTTTGTGCTGATATCATATGCATGGTCATGTGAGTTATTCAGGAGAAGATGATGATGCATAAGCGCATGATGTTGACGCTTCTGGCAGCCGGCCTCCTTACAACTTCGTTGTTCGCCGAGTCCGAAACCACCCCAGGTATTGCCGGATGGCCTGCAACTGGTCGAACAGGACAGCCGGGGTGAAATTTACGCGGATCCTGATGTCGATTGGAGTATTTACACCAGTATCCAGCTCGAACAGGCGACCGTGGCGTTTCGCAAAAATTGGCAGCGCGATCAGAATCGATACCCGAACATGTTGAAGGTCAAGACTTCTGACATGGAGAAGATCAAGACTGAACTGTCCGAGTTATTCAACGAAGTTTTTGTGGAAGAATTGACCCGCAACGGCGATTATCAGATGGCTGCCGAAAGTGGTGAAAACGTCCTGAGAATCGCGCCGCAAATCGTCGATCTGGATGTTTATGCGCCGGACATTCCGCAACCGGGTATTCAGCGAAGCTACACGAAAAGAGCCGGGCGGATGACGCTTCAACTGGAACTCTACGATTCTGTTACCGGCGACCTGCTAGCCACGGCGTCCGACCGCCGGGAAGCGCCTGACCGGGGTTACATGCAATGGACCACGAGTGTTTCCAACCGCTTTGATGCGCAGTTGATGTTGCAGAGCTGGGCCAAAGATCTGCGCAAGCGGCTGGACGAAGCTCGTAATTCCACAAGCCCGTAAATGACCCAAAAAACACCCCGCAACCGCGGGGTGTTTTCTTTTATTCAAGAGGCCAATCAGGCAACCGGGCCGGGGTCCAGGGTGCGCCTCCCGCCTCAAGTTCCGATTCGAGGCGGACCAGGTCAGCTGAAATCGCTTTCAAATCAGCCAGCACCGGCGGGAACTGCTCTGTAGCAATCCGGTACGATTCGCTGAAATTGCCGGTCACTGCGGACTGGCTATCCCAGCTACCCTGCGTGATGGTTGAAATTCTGCCGGTGATGGAGAGTGGCACCGGCTCTTGCCGGCTGGCGATGGTGCTGTCTCCATTCAGTTTGACCTGCAGGTCATGCATGCGCGAATTCAGGGCACGCACGGCGCTTGCCTGCGGCTCCGTGGCGCCTGGTGTCTCCTGCACGGCCGCCAGCAGGTGATCAATTCGTTCCTGGATCTCCTCAGCAGCCTTGTTGGCACCCATCACGGCGCGGTAAAGATCGGCTGTCCGGGCCTGGAATTCGAGGACCGCTTCACGGTCGTCCGCCACCAGTCCACCGGTGAACAGGGGTTTCAGGTTGAAGTCTTGCGGGCCCGCGATTTCCTGCAACAAGCCCTCTGTCCGCTTTGACAATGTCACGCTGTAGCGGCCGGGAAGGACCATCGGACCCTGGGGTTCGCTTTCCCATGGGGAGCGTTCGGACTCCGGACTGAGGTTCACAGGATCCGGGGCCGGATAGCGCATGTTCCATGCAACCCGGTGAAACCCGTTGCCGGCCGGTCCTTCGAGCCGCCTGACGATGTTACCGGCTGAATCGCTGATGATCAGCGTCACCGATGGCGCCTCTTCGCGGTCTTCGCGCCTCAGCTGGTCCCAGCTGGGGTAGAAATTATCCTCACCTTCTTTCTGCTGCTCCTGCTCGGTCTTCCGGCGCTGGTCCTTGAGTGACTGCAGATCCTCGGCCAGGTAATAAGCGAACACCGCTCCGTATGGCGGGTTATCCGCCGAATACCGGTCGGAACCAAAATCACCCTTGCCGCCCCAGCCCCTGCGGGCATCGGGATTGAAGAGCCAACTGTCGCGCACCGGAAACAGGGAAGCGCCTGATTCAAGCGCCTCATTCGAAGACCGCAACGGGGCATAGTCGTCCAGGATGTAGAAACCCGCGACCGAAAGTCGTCACGACCAGGTCGCCCTCGCGGCGCTGAATTTCCAGGTCGCGAACGGAAATGGTCGGCAGGTCTGTCAATTCCTGCCAGTTCCTGGCCCCGTCGTTGCTGAAAAACAGCCCGAATTCAGTGCCCACGAAAAGGAGGTTGCGGTCCACGTGGTCTTCAACGATCGTGTGCGCAGGGCCCCTGACCGGCAAACCGTCAACCAGCAACTCCCAGGTTTTTCCGCGGTCCGTGGTCTTCGCAACGTAGGGTTTGTAATCACCGCGCTTGTGGTTGTCAAAAACCGCGTAGGCTGTGTCGGCATCATGGCTGGACGCGATGATATCCTCCACCAGCGACATGTCAGGCACACCCTTGAAGGAACTATACTTGCGCCAGGTTTTTCCGCCGTCATCGGTTACCTGGATCAGGCCGTCGTCGGTCCCGGCATAAATCAGCCCTTCGACCAGCGGACTCTCTGCCAGGGCGACCAGGCTTCCATAGATAGAGGTCGACATGTTCTTGGCAATTGCGTCAACGCTCCAGACCCGCCCCATCACTTCCAGCTTGTTACGATCGATCTGCCTCGACAGGTCACCACTGACCGCTACCCAGCTTTCACCGCGATCATCCGACCGGAACAACTTCTCAGAGCCGAAATACAGCCGGTTGCTGTTGTGCGGGGAAATCACCAGGGGCGCATTCCAGTTCCACTTGTAGGCATCTTCATCGGCGCCCGGCTGCGGTGTGATGACCAGGCGTTCACCGGTGACCCGGTCAAACCGGACCAGGTTTCCGTGTTGTGCTTGTGCGTAAACGATATTTGCATCGGTTGGATCGATCTGCGCCTTGAACCCGTCGCCAAACTGGGCGATCCACCAGTCCGCATTGGTGATGCCATCGGTATACCGCGTCCGGGTAGGCCCGCACAGTGAATGGTTGTCCTGGGTGCCGCCGCAGACGTTGTAAAAGGGAACTTCATTGTCGGGCGTACCACGATAGAACTGGGTGACCGGGAGGTTGCTCACATGACGCCAGGATTCGCCCCGGTCCCAGGATTCATAGACTCCGCCGTCTCCACCGATATACAGGTGGCTGCTGTTGGCCGGGTCGATCCAGACCACGTGATCATCAACGTGACGATTATTGAATGAAATCGGACTCCAGGTTTTGCCACCATCTTCCGAACGGCTGGTGAACGTATCCACCGAGTAGAGCACGTCGGCATCGTTCGGGTCGACAAACAGCTCGTTGTAATACTGGGGACTGGTGGTCATGCGATCGGAACGCTTTTCCCAGCTTTCCCCGAAGTCCGTGCTTCGGTAGACGCCCTTGCCTTTTTCATCCGCCTCGATGATCGCGTAAATTATATTCGGCGCGCTCGGTGCTGCGGCCAGGCCGATCCGGCCAAGGTCACCGCGAGGGAGGCCCTTGCTGATTTTTCGCGAATTCTTGCCGACAGGAGGGTCATCGCCGATTTTTCGCCAACTCTTGCCGCCGTCCAGGGTCTTGTGGATGGCGCTTCCCGGACCACCATTGATCAAGGTCCAGACATGGCGCCTGCGCTGGTAGCTGGAAGCCACGATCACGTCCGGGTTGTCGGGATCAATGACAAATTCGTTTACCCCGGTGTCCTTGTCAATTTCCAGGATCCGGGTCCAGGTCTCGCCGCCGTCGGTGGTTTTATACAAACCCCGGTCACCGCCTGAATTCCACAAGGGGCCCTGGGCTGCAACCCAGACGGTATTGCTGTCACCGGGATGGATGCGGATCATCGAGATGTGGCCGGAATCTTTCAGGCCCATGTTTTTCCAGGTCTTACCGCCATCCAGTGACTTGTAGACCCCGTCGCCAAATCCGACACTGCGCTGGCTGTTGTTTTCGCCGGTTCCCACCCAAACGATGTTTGGATTGGCGGGATCGAGTTCCACGACGCCGATTGCGTAGGAATTTTCATCCTCAAAAAGCGCCTGCCACGAGATGCCGTTATTTTCTGTCTTCCAAAGGTTCCCACTGGCCAGGGCCACGTAATGCACCTCCCAACGGTCCGGGTGAAAGGCAAAGTCGGAAACCCGGCCGGAAACCAGGGCCGGGCCGATCGACCTCAACGGGATAGCGGCCAGCGGATGTTTTTCATCGGCGGCAAAGCCGGTTTGCCACGGCAGGAACGAAATGAGGGAAACCGCCAGGGTTCCCAGCAGGTTTTTCAAAGACATGACACTTACTTCCGCAGTGATGATTTGGACAAGCCAAAAGTGTACTTTTGTCCAAGTGACGCTGCGACGACTCAGATCATTTATCGAGGCAGATAGTGACGCGTGCCCGTGGTTTCCGGCCATTAAAACAACTCTGCCCGGGTTGCTTCACCCGGGCAGAGGTTGAAAAGAAGAAATAGAAAAGCCGCGTAAGTTTTACGCGTGATCAGGATTGCGGGCTTTCACCCGCCCTGATCGATTCAGCCTTCAGCGGCGGCTTTGCGTTCCTTGTAGCTGCGGACAGCGGCATTGAACCGCTCGGCGACCCGCTCTTCCATTTCAACGGAATAGTTGTAGGAGGAAACGATGGCTGCCAGGTTGCCGGGGGTGTTGTCGGGGTTGTCTTCGGCAGCTTTCAGGCAAGCGCGGAATGTTTCAATTTCACCCTGGAAGGTCGCCACGCCTTTCTTGGCAACCACCAGGTCTTCATAGGACGCGTCTTCAGCAATGGCGTTGGGCGATGCGGGCAGAACGCATTCCTGGGCCTGCGGCGGGAGCACCTGCTCGTTCTCTGCGTCAACCTGCGCCTGGACGTGGCTGAACAGGAACGTTGCTGCAACCAGAATAAAAATTTGTTTCACGGTAAAACTCCTAAAATGGCCGAGCGGTGATTATACAATGTGACCGGCCGCAGTTGACAATGCTTTGCCGAGGATTGACTCTAACCGGCCAAAAGAACCTCTGATCAACATTCAGGAGCCCAGCATGTCTCTTAGCGCCCGTTTCCGTTCAATCATCGCCGGGATACCGCCATTATTGCTGCTGTTATCAACATCTGCTTTTGCCGGATTGGATGCAGACCTGCTGCAAGGCCTGGCTGCCCGAACACTGGGCCCGGCGGCCGTAAGCGGGCGGATTTCGGCAATCGACGCCGTCGCCGACAACCCGAATCATATCGTGATCGGCGCCGCCACCGGTGGCGTCTGGATTTCTGAGAACGGCGGTCTTACCTGGACCCCGGTATTTGATGATCAACCGGTGGCTTCAATCGGCGCAGTAGCCATCAACCAGCAAAACCCGGATATCATCTGGGTGGGCACCGGCGAGGGTAATGTCCGCAATTCCACGTCCATAGGCGGGGGCATGTTCAAGTCCATAGACGGCGGGAAAACCTGGCAAGGGGTGGGCCTGGAACACACCGAAAGGATCAACCGGATAGCCCTGCACCCTGAAAACCCGGATATCGCCTATGCCGCCGCGCTGGGCACACTTTGGGGTGAAAATGAGGACCGGGGAATATTCAAAACGACTGACGGCGGGAAGACCTGGGCAAAAATCCTTTACACGGATGACACCACCGGTGGAACCGATATCAAGATCGACCCGTTCAACCCCGACAAGCTCTATGCCGGCATGTGGCAGTTCCGCCGCTGGCCCTACTTTTTCAAATCCGGTGGCCCGGGTTCCGGCCTGTACATTTCCTGGGATGGCGGCCAGTCCTGGAAGCGGAAAACCGGTGAAGACGGGCTGCCTGCGGGCGAACTCGGCCGGATCACCATCGCGCCGTCCCCGGCACAACGCGGCAGGGTCTACGCCCTGGTGGAAGCCGGCAAAAGCGCGATGGTCCGTTCCGATGATGGCGGAGAGACCTGGGTCAAAACCAACGAAGACCACGACATTGCCGAAAGACCTTTTTACTACACCGAGGTGGCTGCCGACCCCGAAAATGCCGACCGGGTCTACAATATTTTCACCCGGCTGAGCGTTTCGATTGATGGCGGAAAATCCTTTGAAAAGAACCCGGTTGTAGACTGCTGCGCGCCCGGCAACACCATCCACATCGACAACCACGCGTTCTGGATCAATCCGAATGATCCCAGCCACCTGATACTGGGTAACGACGGCGGGATCGCGATCAGCAGGGACCGCGGAGAGACGTGGCGGTTCGTGCGCAACCTGCCGCTTTCCCAGTTCTACCATGTACGGGTGGACAATGACCTTCCGTACAACATTTACGGCGGGCTGCAGGACAACGGCTCGTGGCGCGGACCGTCTGAAGTCTGGGAAAACGCCGGGATTCGCAACCTCCACTGGCAGGAAGTGGGATTCGGCGACGGTTTCGATACGGTGCCCGATCCCGAGAATTCACACAGGGGTTATGTCATGTCGCAGGGCGGTATGCTCACCACATGGGACCTGGACACCGGTGAAAAGCGCCTCATCCGCCCCGCACCACCGGGCCCGGAAGTGGACCTCCGTTTCAACTGGAACGCCGCGATCGCCCAGGACCCGTTTGATCCTGCCACGATTTATTACGGCAGCCAGTATGTCCACAAATCCACCGACCACGGGGTCACCTGGACGGTGATCAGCGGCGACCTGACTTCCAATAATGCCGACTGGCAAACCTTCCGCGAGAGCGGTGGCCTGACACCCGACGTTACTGCCGCCGAAAACTACACAACCATCGTGTCCATAGCAGCCAGCCCCCTGGAAGCAGGCACCCTCTGGGTCGGCACGGATGACGGCAGGGTTCACGTGACCCGGGATGGCGGAAAAAGCTGGAGCCGCGTCGATGAACGGGCCAGGGGCGTGCCGGCAGGCAGCTGGGTGCCAATGATTGCGCCGTCTCACCATGACGCCGGAACCGCGTTCATCGTATTCGACAATCACCGTCACTCAGACATGGGCACCTACGTGTACCGGGCTGAAAACTACGGCCGTGACTGGAAGAGCCTCACCACGGATGCCCTGTCCGGTTACGCGCTTTCCATCCTGCAGGACCACGTTGACCCCGGCCTGTTGTTCCTGGGCACCGAATTCGGGCTCTTCATTTCCACCAATAACGGCGCTGACTGGGTAAAATTCAGCGCCGGCCTGCCCACCGTCTCGGTCATGGACATGGCGATCCAGGGGAGGGAAAACGACCTGGTCCTCGGAACCCATGGCCGGTCGATTTTCATTCTTGATGATTACAGTGCACTGCGCGGCCTGGACGAATCTTCGTTCAAACAGCGTCTCGCGATTCTCAATGCAAGCAAAGGGCAGCAATACAAAGCGACTGATGCGCCATCTACCCGGTTTACCGGATCAGGTGAGTTCCGGGCCGAAAACAAGCCCTACGGCGTCATGATCACCTTCATGGCCAACGGCGATGATCTCCCGCTTCCGGACAAGGAAGCCGAGCGCGAGCGCCTGATCAGGCAACGCCTCGCGGCGCCGGAGGAAGACAGCGACGAACCCGTGAAGGCTCCAAAAGTGGAACTGACGGTCCGGACACCGGATGGCGAACTTATCCGCACCCAGAGATTTGATGTGCACCAGGGCGTCAACCGCGTCGTCTGGGGAATGAACCGGGACGGGGTCAGGCCCATGCCGAAGCCGGAACCAGACGACCTGGAGGATGGCCTGCCTGGAGGCATTGAAGTGCCGGCCGGCGAATACGAGGTCATGCTGAGCCTGGTGGTGGCGGATGGCGAACCGGTGACGTCGAGCAGGCTTGTCACCGTATTGCCGGACCCGCGCTCAACAGCCAGTAAGCAGGCGCGCCTGGAAAATTACCGGGTCATGCTTGAGCTCGAAGCCTTGCAGAAAGCCGCGGTTACTGCAGTTGAGCGCGTTGTTCGCGCCCAGGCGGATGTTGCAACAGCCCAGGCATTGATCAAGCAAAAGCAACAGCCGGGCGCACTGCAGGAAGAATCCCTGAAAAAACTTGGCGAACGGGCTGTGAAGATACAGGAAGATCTGCTCGTTCTCGAAAATCATGTGCGTGTGCCGCCAAAAACGAGGGGTTACGTCTACGATGATGACAAAGCGATCAATAAAATCGGCCTCGCAAAGCAGTACGTGAGTAGCAGCAACGATGCCCCCAGCCAAACCGCCGATGTGTATATTGACCTGGCCCGCCGGTCGCTGGATGAAGCAATCCAGTCTATAGATCAATACATGAACAATGAGCTGCCGGCGTTCCGCCAGTTGCTTTCAGATGCAGGCATTGGCCTGTTTACGAGTTCAATCGAGCCATAAGCCGTGAGTAGACAGTCTTGAACATGGATACCTGGGCCGGCGTCGCCCAAGCAATTCTCGTCGGCTTCAACCGGCATTATTCGCTGTTCCGCCAATACAGCCGGGAAGGTAAAGAGTGCTTTGAACGAGCCGATTGGGCGCGGGCAGCGAAAGTCAGCAGGGAACGCATCCAGGGCTATGAACAGCGGGTCCAGGAAACGGTCGACACCATACAGCGCGAGTTTCCGGAAGTCGGCAGTAACAATGAGCTTTGGCCCAGGATCAAAATCGTTTTCATCGGTAAACTGATGAACCACCTGCAATCAGAGTGCGCTGAAACATTCTATAATTCAGTAGCTTGCAGGGTTCTTCACAGAGATTACTACAATAGCGAATACATCTTCTGGCGCCCCGCCATCAGTACGCAGTACCTGCGCGGGTCCCAACCTACCTATCGCAGCTACTATCCTGAAAGCGACGGTATGCGACGCAGTTTCCTGGAAATCCTGACCGGCTTTCACCTGCCGGTGCCGTTTGAGAACCTTCGCCGCGATGTCAGGCACCTGGAACGCGCATTGCTGGAACACCGGTCCGCAGGCTGGAAGGCGCAACCCAATTTTCAGATCCAGGTACTGGGTAGCCCGTTCTACCGGAACAAAGGGGCTTACATCGTCGGGCGAATGATCAACGGCGACACCAGGACACCCTTCGTCATCCCTGTTCTGCGAAACAGCGACAAGACCATCACGGTGGACGCCCTGCTGATGCAACAGAAAGATGTTGCTGTGCTGTTCAGTTTTTCCCGCGCCTACTTCCTGGTGGACATGGAAGTGCCCTCGGCCTACGTGGCGTTCCTGCATTCCATCATGCCGCAAAAGTCGGCGGTTGACCTCTACGCGATGCTGGGACTGCAGAAACAGGCCAAGACCATTTTTTACCGTGAATTACAGCATCACCTGAGACATTCGAGAGATACTTTCCAGGTCGCGCCGGGGGTCCGCGGCATGGTGATGCTGGTATTTACAATGCCTTCGATGCCTTTTGTGTTCAAGTTGATCAAGGACCGGTTCGACCCGCCCAAATCGGTTTCGCGCCAGCAAGTCAAAGAAAAATACCTGCTGGTCAAAAATCATGACCGGGTGGGCCGGCTGGCCGATACCCTGGAATACTCCAATGTCGCCATACCGATTGCACGCATAGAGGCAAACCTTCTGGATCAGTTGAAAAAGGAAGCAGCCGGCTCTGTAGAGATCGACGGCGATATGCTGGTGATCAGGCATATCTACATCGAGCGGCGGATGGAACCATTGGACAATTACCTGGCGGTAGCGGCCAAACAGGAAAGAAAGCATGCGATACGGGAGTATGGAAACGCCATCCGGGACCTCGCTGGCGCCAATATTTTCCCCGGAGACATGCTGAAGAAAAACTTCGGGGTGACCCGCCATGACCGGGTCGTCTTTTACGACTACGATGAAATTTGCTACATCACGGAATGCAATTTCCGCCACATCCCGCCACCGCGTGACTTCGACGATGTCATGTCGGACACACCCTGGTATTCAGTGCAGGAAGGCGACGTGTTTCCGGAAACGTTCGGACCGTTTTTCTTTGCCGATCAAAAGGACATGGCCCTGTTCAAAAAATACCATGCGGAACTGATGACCGCTGAATGGTGGCGGCAGATAAAAAACGACATCGAACAAGGCCGGCAAGCCGATATTTTTCCATACCGCCAAAAGTGGCGGTTCAAACATCGCTACGGTTGAGTATTTCGCAGCTGATCTACGGCCTTTTTGGAAGAACTGGCATATCTTCGCCATACCCGGTAACCGAGCAACCCGGCGAGGATCGCGATGTACACCAGGGGCTCCAGCGTATCCAGTTTGACCTGCCAGTAAAAATGCCAGGCGCCCAGGATGGTGATCACGTAGACCAGGCGATGCAGTTTCTGCCAGCGCCTGCCCAGTCGTTTCATCATGCCGTTGGTTGAGGTTGCGGCCAGCGGTATCAACAGCAGGAAAGCCGTAAATCCAATGGTGATGAAAGGCCGTTCAAGCACATCCTCGAAAATGGCGGCCAGGTCAAACCTCTGGTCGACGCCGGCATACGCCAGGAAATGCATGAGGATATAGAAAAATGCGAATAGCCCCAGCATCCGTCGGAAACGAAGCAGCCAGTTCCAACCTGTCAGGTAACGTAACGGAGTTACCGACAAGGTAATCAGCAGAAAATTCAGACCCCAGATTCCGAACCGGTGGATCAGCTCCTCGACCGGGTTGGCGCCCAGGCCCATCCCCGCGACGCCAAAAACTTCCAGCGTCAGCTTCCCCAGCGGGACCAGGCAGATAAAAAACAGCAGGGTTTTGAGCCCACGGATCATCCCAGGTTTCATTTGTGTGAGCAGGCCTTAATAATTCTTGCGCAGATCCAGGCCGGCATAGAGTTGCGCCACTTCGTCGGCGTACCCGTTGAACATCAGGGTCTGCTGCTTTTCGGCAAACAGGCCGGCGCCGATCCTGCGTTCACGCGCCTGGCTCCAGCGTGGATGATCGACATCAGGATTGACGTTGGCGTAAAAACCGTATTCCCGCGGCGCAGCCTGTTCCCAGGAAGTTTGCGGCTGACGATTGGTGAATTCGATTTCAACGATGGACTTGATGCCCTTGAAGCCGTACTTCCACGGCACCACCAGTCGCAATGGCGCTCCGTTCTGGTTGGGAAGTTCCTTGCCATAGACCCCCACGACCATCAGCGTCAGCGGGTGCATCGCCTCGGCAATGGTAAGCCCCTCCTGGTAAGGCCAGTCCAGGACTGCCCTCCTCTGTCCCGGCATCTGCTTCGGGTCATACAGCGTTTTGAAGCGGACGTACTTCGCTTCCGAATTCGGCTCAAAACGTGCAAGCAGGTCTGCCAGCGGGAAACCCGACCCAGGGCACGACCATGGACCAGGCTTCGACACAGCGATGGCGATAAACCCGGTCCTGAAGGGTATGCGGGCCGATGATGTCCTCGAACGCATAGTCACCCGGCTTGTCGCATTTGCCGGAAATTTTTACCGTCCACGGAGCAGTCACAAAATCGCCGGCGTTGCGGTATGGATCTTCCTTTCCGGTTCCGAATTCGTAGAAATTATTGTACGTGGTGACGTCTTCCCAGCTATTGGGTGTTTCGTCCGTACTGAATGGACCTGCAACGGTTACCAGGTCACGCCCTTGTGCAACCGCGCTCAAAGGCAGCGTGGCGGCGAGCACCCCGCCTCCAATTGCCAGGCCGGCGTCGCGAATAAACTGGCGGCGGTTCCGGTAATTGGATTCGCTGGTTATCTCCCAGGATCGGATTCGGTTCATTGGCTAGTTCACTCCACGGTGCAAAGATGCATAATTAGACCTGAATAAAGACAAAAACATTTCATCCGGGAAGACGGCAGACACATGAAGAAACCCGACAAACTTGACCAGGTCGTAGCGCAGGCACACCGGGAGCGGGCTGCACGGCAGGATTCTTACCGCGAAAGAGCACTGAAAATGTATCCCTGGGTATGCGGCCGGTGTACGCGCGAATTCAACCGCGAAAACCTGCGTGAACTGACGGTCCACCACCGGGACCACGACCACGACAATAATCCGCTCGACGGAAGCAATTGGGAATTGCTTTGCCTTTATTGCCACGATCGTGAACATTCACGCTACCTTGACGAGGATTTTGCGGCAGGCACTGCCGAGAACACGCAAAGGAAGCACCGCCACGCACAATCCGTTTGCAAATTTGGCCCAGATCCTGAAAAAGAAAGAATAAAGAGACCCGGTCCCGGAATCCCGTGGACCGGCCAAAAATGGTTTTGCCCGGGTTACAGCGGACCCGGATTGTCAGGACCCTGCGTCAGCGTTTCACACAACGGCACCGCGTCATTCACGATCCGTTCGATAGGCACCTGGCCTACCGGGCCGCCGCCGCCCAGGTTGTAGCTGATCAGGCCACTGTAACAGTCATTAAACTCAACCGTCATCGTGCCGTCAGACGTACTACTGACCGGGGGAGTTTCTGAATCGAAAACCATCCCCGAACTCCACGTGATGTCGAGGTTTGCGGTATTCCCCTGGAACGGTCCGACCGCAGTCATCCAGCGGTGGCCCGGTTCCCCGATCATTGCCGTCACACCGGCTGGTGGCCGTTCCAGGTCATAGGTGAACCAGGCAAGAAACATCAGGTTAGCGGTATCGAAGACATCGATGAGAAAGCCCTGCCCGGTGGTCGGCGGGATAGTACCAACTGCCGGACATGGCGTAAGTGATGTCGAAAGGCGCAGGCGGCGCAAAGACGTAGAAAAACTCGCCCTCGGTAGCTACATCCAGCGGCTGGGTGACAAAATAGTAATCTTGCCCAGCCTCCAGCTCCACCGAGCCATAATCATCTTCCTTGAAAATCCGGTTGGCGGTCGGGTTGGAGGGATTGAACGGCGCCGTGAATATCTGCAGGCACATATCAACATCGTAATTGAGGGACAAATCCGTGTAGTAATAGGTGCCGCTGACTGAAACCTGTACGGGCCCGGACTGCTTGTATTGCGAATTTCCGCAAATGGTATCTGCGGTCGGGTCGCCAGCTGGTAAAACTTCCCATGGTCATTGCAGGCACGGTTACTTCAGGTCGGAAGTGACCTCTCCCGGTCCGGAAAGCGCAACTGCCCATGCCCCTTGCCGGTTTACCCACACCCGTTCCGGGTTCGTGCACCATTGCTGAGCGACCAGAATGTAGTTCGTCCCGGCGTTAAGGTTAACTTCATCGGCTACATCCACCCCGTTCGGAGTGACCAGGTTGGACAGGGGGGCATTAACATCGAAGCTACCGGCATAGATCAGTGCACTGACATCCACACCGATGATGTTGTAGGCGTCCTGGACCGTGTACAGCCCGCTTACGGCTACCTGAAAGGAGCCGGCTTGCAGATATCCCAAAGGATCTGTCCCGCCGCAAGTACCAGGCAGAGGTGCCGTTTTTGGTTCAGAACCGTCGAATGACCCGGAAAGAACTGAATTGGCTGCAAACGCACCTGCCGGCAACAGCAGGCACAAAAGCAGTAAACCCCTTAACGTTTTACGAAAATTCATATTTTTTCCTCTGGTTCCATCGGATATCTGTTGGGTCCGGTAAAAAACCCCGGAAAACCATCACTGTTTTGCCGGATGTCCGGCCGACACATTATAACGGATCATGCAGATAGCGTTCACAATCAGGCCAATGGACAACAGCCGGGGTAAAAAATTGCATTTTTTTGAGCTACTCGTCATGTGATAATTCATCACATGCAACCCATCTACAGGGTCCTACTGATCTGCATCGCTTGTTACGGCACCATTGCTTCGGCGGAAAACACCCTGCCTGGCGATCCGGCGGCGATTGAAAGCGATATCAGAGTTCTGCTCGAGGCAAGTGACCTGGCTATAGACGGCGAGGACATCCTGGCCGGGGATGTCGTCCGGCAGGTATACCAGGACAATGACTTCAAGCCTTTCTGGGCCGATTCCCGGAACATCAGGAAATTGATTTCGCTGCATCGAAGAGGCACCAGAGCACGGCCTTGTCCCGGAGGATTACAGCATCCGCAGTTACACCGGATTCTGGCTGACCGGGAGCGTGATCCAACAGCCATGATTGAAGCCGAAGCCGATCTTATGCTGACGGAAAGCCTGCTGCGTTACGCTTACCACCGGCGCCTGGGAAAGATAAAGGCGAGCACGCTTGACCCGGACATCAACTACAAACGGGAGACTTTCCGAAACCAGCCACCCAGCGAAACCCTGCACGAAATTCTGAAAGCGCCATCTCTACAGGATTATATCGATCTCGTTGCTCCCTCCGGCCCCTACTACAAAGGCTTGCAGCACTGGTTGCATCGACTACCGGCAACTGGCCGCCGCAGGCGGCTGGCCGGGCGTTCCGGAAGGGCCCGTGCTCAGACTGGGTGATGTTGACCCCAGGGTGGCTGCGATCCGGGCGCGTCTTGCGGTAACCGGGGAGCTTCCCGCGGGTTCGGACATCAGTTCCACTTTATTTGATGAGACTTTGAAAGAAGGCGTTTCCGTATTTCAGTACCGCCACGGACTCGACGACGACGGCATCGTCGGCCAGCAGACCATCGCCGCCATGAATGTGCCGGTGGAAGACCGGATCGACCAGCTTCGCGTTTCGCTGGAGCGGCTGCGCTGGGTCAACCAGGAGGCCGCGCAAACCCTGGTCGCGGTGAATATCGCGAGTTTCAAGGCGTTCCTCTTCAGAGACGGCGAAATGGAATGGTCCACGCGGGCAATGGTGGGAAAGGACTATCGGCGCACCCCGATTTTTCGCGGCGACATACAGTACATCGAGTTCAATCCAACCTGGACGATACCGCCGACCATTCTGCGCAACGATACGCTTCCGGCGATAAAACGCGACCCGGGATACCTGGCCGAGAAAAATATCAGGGTGATCGACAGCGCCGGGAAATTCGTCGACCCAATGACGGTGGACTGGAACCAGTACACCCGTGGAGTTCCCTACACGCTGAGACAGGATCCGGGGCCTGAAAACGCCCTTGGCACCATGAAATTCATCTTTCCCAACAAGCACTCGGTTTTTCTGCATGACACGCCGCACAGGGAGCTGTTCGCGAGGCCCGAACGGGCATTTTCTTCGGGATGCATCCGCATCGAAGACCCCCTTAAACTGGCCGAATTATTGCTGCACAATGACACGCTTTCGGCGCCCGTTCTCCAGTCCATCGTCGATACCGGGATCACCCAGAGAATTTACCTGGATAAACCCGATACCCGTGGTCATCATCTATCTCACGGCAAGTATAGATGCAGATGGTAACGTCCTGTTTTATAGAGATATCTACAATAAGGACGGCAAAGTACTGCAGGCGCTTGACGGACCTGTCGTCATCGACTTACCGGAGCGGCTTTGATCGGCGTTACCGGTGTCGGCTCCGGGGCTTGCGCAAAATAAGTCAGGGCCCGATGAGTAATCGGGTTATTGTTGTTGCTTCACCGCCTCGTCGGCTCCCGACCAGATCCGGTCCAGTTTTGCGCGGGTATAGCTGGCATCTGTTTCTTTTTCGAGGCCGGTCAGCGCCCGGACCAGGCCAAGAAGCGAACGGGATTTCTGACGGGTGCGTTCCAGCTGCAACTCGTAAGCGGTCACAGCATCCGCGTACTTGCGGGACTCCAACAGTAAATCACCCAGGTATTCAGCCGCAGGGAGGTCGACGAAAGGCGGGCCAAAAGAGAACGGCATCTCGCCTTCCAACTGCACCGCTTCACCGGCAAGACGCGCCGCCTGTGCCAGTTCACCCCTGGCATACTCTCTCGCCGCCTGCAGTTCCAGTTCCATGACCGCGAGGCGATCGAGGTACAGCAGGTCGGTTGGCGACTGTTCCTCCTGCCGTGAAATAAGGGTATTCCAGCTCGAGCCGGAGTTTTCTGAACTGGTCGATGTACTGATCGGACTGGGCGGCAAGCCCGGAGTAGGCCGCGTGCATCGCGCGAATGAAAAAGATGTTCAGGTTGGGGTCGAAGGCGTCACCGCTGTTGAATGACCAGGTTGCCAACTCGCTGTCCCATTGCCGGGTTTCTATGATGTAGCGCGCCCACATCGAAACGACCGAACCGACCAGCGAATCATCCGGATCCAGGTCCATGCGGTCGACCGGAGCCTTCCCGTCAGCTTTGGCTTCTTCATAGGCGGCCTGGAGCAACTCCAGCGCTTCCCGGTAACGGCCTTGTTGAAGATAACCGTATTGCAGCCATTGGTTGTAATGCCCCCAGTGGCGCACCGGCATGCCTTTTTCCTGGCGCATGGCGTTTTGCACCCGTATCGCGGTTTCATTCGCCAGCACCACGTCATCCCACATACCCACGGCCAGGAAAATATGGGAAGTCATGTGCTGCGCATGGCCTGCATCAGGCGCCATCACAGCCAGTGCGCGCGCGGCCTTGAGTCCGAGCACGGCATGAACCGGATCGTCCACACCGTGGATCAGGTAATGTGCAGCACCCGGGTGATTCGGGTTTTCGCTGAAGACCTCCTGGGCCAGCGCCGTGCACAGCATGTAGGTCGCGGTGTCGCGGACCCCCGCCGATACACCAAACAGTGACAGCGCATAAAACAGCTGGGCTTCGTGGTCATCCGGATAGCGCGCGGCCAACTGCTCCATCGCGCGCATGTAGGCCAGGTCGCGTTGCGCCTTGGTGCCGGCGCCATAGAGCAACTCGACCGCCGCCAGGAAGCCTTGCTCCCTCGCCGCCGGCGTTCGGGTTACCCGTTCCTCGGGAGTCGCCCCCAGCTTCAACAGGGCGGCCCGGCCTGCCGGCAAATCCTGTTGATCCCAAATGGGATGATTCCAGGTCATGGCTTCACCCCAATAGGCCATCGCGAAATCGGGGTCCAATTCCTGCGCTTTCAGGAACTCATCCCGGGCATAAGGATACTCAAACAGGTGTAACAGGAGCATTCCGTCAATAAATGCCTGCTGGGCTTCCACGGACCGGGTCGTGGTTGGAAAACTGATGCTTCCCAGCACCCTGCCCGACGACTGTTGCGTTTGCTCCGGGTGATCTTCTCCCTCGTGGGAGCACGCGGGGCCAGCAACCAGAAGAAGCCATCCGGTGAGGAAGGCCGCGAAGGAAAAATAATGCCGTCGGATTTTCATGACGAAAGTATAATGATTTTTTTCATCCGCCGGGCCGTCAATCCATCCATGAGCGAACGCAAATTCATAGCCATCGCAGGAAACATAGGCGCGGGAAAATCGACGCTTCTCGACTTTCTGACCCGTACCTATGACGTTTCGCCGTTTTATGAACCAAACGAGGAAAACCCGTACCTGCCGGATTTTTACCTGGATATGAAACGCTGGGCTTTCCAGTCGCAATTGTTTTTTTTGAGCAACAAGTTTCGGATTCACCAGGAAGCTGACCGCACGCCGGGCGTGGTTATCCAGGACCGGACCATTTTTGAGGACGCCGAAATTTTTGCGACTGCACTGCACCAGATGCGCAAAATCGACAAACGGGACTGGCAAACCTACTGGGCGTTCTACCAGAACATCCTGCGTGCGATTCAGCCACCCGACCTGATGATCTACTTGCATTGCCCGATGCGAACACTCAGAAAGCGTATTCGCCTGCGCGGACGGCAGATGGAGCAGGACATCCCACTGCCTTATCTGAAACGCCTGGAACGTCTTTATGAGCGCTGGATTGCCGATTACACGCTGAGCGAAGTGCTGGTTCTGGATACCGGGAAACTGGATTTTGTGACCGACCTTGTCGACCGGCAGGATGTCAGGGCGCAGGTTGAAAAGCTTTTGCCTTCAGCGCTGAAACGCAATGGTTACTAGCCGCCCAGACCAAACCCCAAATTTTGAATGACTCGAGGAATAAAAAATGAAGTTCATCCCCATGACCCGCGCCGCACTCTTCCTGGCAATGCTTAATCCCGCCATGCTGATGGCGGAACTGCCGGGTGTGCAGGTTAATGTGACCCACATTTCACCGATAGCCGGTACCGTTGAAGTCAGCCTGTTCGATTCTGCCGAGTCGTTCCTGGTTACACCTTACCTCCAGCAGTCCGGAAAAGTGAGCGACGACGGCAGTTACACAACACGGTTCGCCTCCTTGCCGGCAGGTGACTATGCCGTCGTCGTCGTTCATGACGCCAACGACAACGGCCAGCTCGACCTCGGTTTTCTCGACTTTGGCGGCGAAGATTATGCCTACTCCAACCAGGTACGGCCGTGGTTCGGACGGCCTGATTTTGATGAAGTCAGGTTTACCGTTGCAGATTCAGATGTCGTGATCGAAATCGATTTGGATTAAGCCGGCGCATTATTTTTCAATTTTGCTAGACTCTATCCGAATGGCGGATTTCCTGACAGTAAAAAAACAGAACGGGCTGGTGCAGATCAGCCTTGCAAACAATTGGATATTCGCCAACCTGAACGAACTGCAGGCTGCCCTGGATGCGATCGATCCGGGAAACGCGACCGAAGCGCGAATTTTCATGCGGCGGTATCGGTGAATTCGACCTGGCCGGGGCCTGGGTGCTGTACGAAAAGTCAATGGACTTCGAAGACATCGGGATTAATACCCGGTTCGAGGGGTTCCAGGCCACCCATTTCAAGTTCCTTCAGCACATCATCGATATTGCCGCGCAAAAGGAATACGTGCCCGGTTTTTTCGACCCGAAACCCAATCACTGGGTGCGTGACGGAATCCGGAAAATCGGTTCTAACACGATTGATGCCGTGGATTCAGTCGGTTTCATCGCGCGCTCTGTCCTGGACGGCATCAAGCGTCCGTCACGGCTGGTCATCGGCGAAATCATCCGGCAGGTTCACGCCACCGGAGTCGCGGCCATTCCTATCGTGATGGTCGTGTGTTTCCTGATGGGCGTGGTCCTGGCTTTCCAGAGCGCCCGGCAACTGGAACAGTTTGGCGCCAATATCTTCATGGTGGACCTCGTAGCCAACGCGATATTTCGTGAACTGGGCGTGCTGCTGGCGGCGATCATGGTAGCCGGCCGATCCGGATCCGCATTTGCCGCTGCGATCGGCACGATGAAATTGACCGAAGAAGTAGACGCCTTGCGAGTCCTGGGACTCAACCCCAACGAGATACTGATCATCCCCAGGGTGGTAGGCCTGATGATCGCGATGCCCTTTCTCACGGTTTTTGCGAATATTGCGGGGCTGCTGGGCGGTGCATTCATCGGTGCGACCGTTCTCGACATCAACTGGTTTTCCTTCACCGAACGCCTTGCCGGTGCGATCCAGGTAAACGATGTGCTCGTCGGCCTGAGCAAAGCCCCGGTTTTTGCTTTTCTGATCGCCGTTACCGGGACCCTGCGCGGCATGCAGGTCAAGGGCTCGGCCGAGGAATTGGGCCGGTTGACTACCGTTGCGGTGGTGCAGTCAATTTTCCTGATCATCGTTGCCGACTCGATATTCACAGTCATCTACGCGAGGATCGGATTCTGATGCCCTCTGAATTTGAACACGTCATCCGTATCCGCGGACTGGTCAACCGCTTCGGTTCCCAGGTCGTGCACGATCAACTCGAACTTGACGTCCGCCGGGACGAGATACTGGGTGTGGTCGGCGGGCTCCGGCACCGGCAAGTCCGTACTGTTGCAAAGCATCCTCGGCCTGCACGGCCCGAACGAAGGAACCATCGAGGTACTCGGCCAAACCATCAGGCACCACGAACCCGGTCCGCACAAGAAATGGGGGGTCCTGTTCCAGGGCGGCGCCCTGCTCTCGGGCCTGACCGTGCAGGAAAACGTTGAACTGCCGATCGCGTTGCACTCGAATCTGCCCGTCGAGACCCGCAGGGAACTCGCGGTGCTGAAAATCTTTATGGTCGGCCTGGATCTGAACGCGGCTGCCAAGTACCCCAACGAATTATCCGGCGGTATGCGCAAACGCGCATCGCTGGCACGGGCCCTGGCGCTGGAACCCAAGGTACTGTTCCTGGATGAGCCAACGGCCGGTCTGGATCCCATCTCGGCAACGGAATTCGACAAGCTCATCAGCTATCTCCACGACAACCTCGACCTGACTATCGTGATGATCACCCACGATGTTGACACCTTGTTCAGCGTTTGCGACCGCGTTGCCGTGCTGGTCAACAAGGGCATCATCGTTGATACTCTTGAAGAACTGGTAAAGCATCCGGATCCGTGGATCCAGCAATATTTCGGTGACCCCCGCGCTGTCAGGGCGCGAAAAGCGGCCATTGCCAAGGTGGAAATCTGACTCATGTTCAAAGGTGACAGAAATTTTGCGGTGGGGCTATTCGTCAGCATTGCAATCGCTGCCTTCATTTTTTTCGTCATCTGGCTGACCGGCCGGACCGGCAACGAAGAAATGAAGCGTTACTCGCTGCTGTTCTCCAAGGACATCAGCGGCCTGTCCGTGGGTGGTCCGGTCAAATACATGGGCATGAATATCGGCACGGTCATTGAAATGGAACTGGAGTCAAATCACGGCATCCGTATCCGGGTGGATATCGAGATCCTGGAATCCACACCCGTGGACCATGGCACGTTTGCCAGCCTTGCGCTGCAGGGGATTACCGGTGTTGCCGTGGTCAACCTGGCCAGCGACCCCGGCGACCATGCCCCGCTGGACAAACAGGAAGGTTATGAATACCCGGTCATCCCGGTTCGCATTGTCGGCTTTTCAGCGCTGATGGCCAGTGCGCCGGAGATCATGGGTAAGCTGGATAACCTGCTGACGCAGGCGGGTAAAATTCTGGGTGAGGAAAACCAGTCATCGATCACCGGCCTGCTGCACAACATCGATGACATAACTCTTTCGCTTGCCGAAGAGCGTGAAACCATCGCGAAAATCCCCGGCAACCTGAACCAGACCCTCACCGAAATTCAGGCAACCGTCGTTCAAATGCAGAACCTGCTCGGAGAGTTGCAACCCGGGTTGAATTCGACCATTGAAAACGCCAGTCGAAGCGCCGAAAACCTGGCCAGCCTGACGGCCAGGATGGACGCCTTGCTGCAGAAGCATGAAAACGACATGAGTCAATTCCTGGAAGAAGGGCTTGGCTCCATTCCCGACCTGATGGGTGAAGCACAGGATGCGCTGCGCGACCTGGAAAAACTGGTGAAGGAGTTGCAGGACGATCCTTCCCAGCTCATTTACCGACAAGCCGATAATTCAGTGGAGATAGACCCCTGAGATGAAAACGAAACTCTTGCTACCCGTGTCCGCCCTGGCATCCTTGCTGTTAACCGCATGCAGCGGAATGATGGACAGCGCGCAGCCGGCAAAACAGGTTTACATGTTGATGCCCTTGTCCGGCTCTCCCTCGACCAACGCGGCTGAACAGAAGCCGGCGCTTTCCATCACGCTGGATGCGGTACCCGGCCTGGATACCGACTGGATCCAGACGCTGGGCATGGACGCAAGCCTGACCCGTTACGCCAACGCCCGCTGGCCGGATCACCTGCCCGAAGTATTGACCTCGGTGATCCAGCGGTCACTCGCCTCTTCCGGTCGTTTTTCGGCCGTTGAGCAGTCTTCCCGGCCCAGGGGCGACGCCTGGATGTTGCAACTGGAGGTCGAGAAATTTTATGGCCTGCAAGGAGCCAGCGGTGAAACAACCAGCGTCGTCACCCAGGTGGCGGGATCAATTGCATGCAACAATCACGGCGGATCGTTCACGCTGAACGATTCGGTCGCCGTTGGCGGCGAGCGCCTGTCGTCGGTGGTTGCCGCTCACCAACAGGGCCTGAACGATGTCACGCAGCAACTGTTGAAGAAAATCTTCGAGGTGTGTCCTTGATACCCCGGTTGGTCGTCGGCTTTCTGATGACCCTGGCGCTCTCGGCCTGCGCGACCCTGGGCCCTGACTATGAAGAACCAACGGTCACACTCAGTTCATTCAAGGCCATTCCCTCCGAGGGCATGATCCCGGCGTTTGAAATCGGGCTGCGCATCATCAATCCGAACTCGCGGCCCCTGAACCTCGAAGGAATTGTGTACACCGTGTCACTGGAAGGCTATGAACTTGATCAAGGGGGTCGGCAAGGACTTCCCGGTGATCGAGGGCTACAGTGAAGGCACCGTTAAGCTGACAGCCGCCGCCAACCTGCTGACCGGCATCCGTTTCATTACCGACACGATGCAGTCGGGTGGCGGTCCGGTGAAATACGAATTCAAGGCCAAGCTGGATCTCGGCGGGCTGTACCCTTCAATCCGGGTGAAAGAATCCGGAGACATCAATCTAAATCAACGGAAATAAGCAACCGGGCAAGAACGGACGAAGCAGTCGATACAACGGTTCAAGGGGAGGTATCCTTTGAATCAGGCTTCGCCGAAGGCACAAAGTCCAGTAATGCCTCGCCTCCACTGACCTGCTCTCCAGGCTGGAAATAAAATTCCCTGACGATTCCTTCGGCCGGCGCGCGAATCGTATGTTCCATCTTCATCGCCTCCATGATCAGAAGCGGCTGGTCCTGCTTTACTTCCGTACCTGTCGCAACCAGCAGCTTCACGATAACGCCGTGCATGGGCGCAGTGAATAGCTCCGTCCTGCTCGTCCCCCTGCTCCACGCCCAGGTCCGGTTGTGCTAACTCGAACTGCATGGACACCGCGCTGACTGAACAAGGTGAACATGCCGTCGTGGGGCACCACGGTGACACGCTGCCGGTAGCCGTCGATATCCGCATACAATTCGTTGCCGTTAAGCTCACCCGCTGCCATCACCGATTTTTCACCTACCGTGATCCGGAAGCGCCTCTGTCCGCCACTGCCCGACTCAACCACGGGAACCTCGTATGCGATGCCGTTCAAAACGATCGCCCCGGTGTGAATCGCCGGCTGGTTCAGGCGCCAGGCATCCGAAGAATTCCAGGGTGACCAGGGATCGGTTGCTGCGGCCTTGTCCAGGCTGAGCCGCTCCATCCGCAGCAACAGGTAGAGCGAAGCCAGCGGCAAATCCTGGACACGATCGTCACGGGTGGTTCGGAACAACAGGTCGTGGTGGGTCTCGATAAAACGGGTGTTCAGTTCTGCATCGGCGAACGGCCGGCTGACCGCCAGGTTGTACAGGAAAGAAATATTGGTGCTCAGACCACTGACGCGGTACTCGGACAGGGCTTTCGCCAGGCGGCCAAGGGCGCGTTCGCGAGTTTCGTCCCAAACCACCAGCTTGGCGATCATCGGATCGTAATAGACGCTGACCTCATCGCCTTGCAGCACACCCGTGTCCACCCGGACATGGCGGCTTTCGGCTGGCGGCTGAAGGTAATTCAACACTCCGGTAGCCGGGAGGAAGTCGTGATCCGGGTCTTCCGCATAAATACGCGCTTCAAAAGCAGTGGCCATGGATACCACAGGTCTTCCTGGGCCAGGGGCAGTTTTTCACCGGCGGCAACCTGGAATTGCCAGGCGACCAGGTCCTGCCCGGTAATCATTTCAGTCACCGGGTGTTCGACCTGCAGCCGGGTGTTCATTTCCATGAAATAGAATGATCCGTCGGCATCCAGCAGGAACTCGACCGTTCCGGCGCCTTCGTAGTCAATCGCTTTCGCAGCCCGCACAGCCGTCTCACCCATGGCCCTGCGCAGCTCCGGTGTCATTCCGGGCGCCGGCGCCTCTTCGATCACTTTCTGGTGCCGGCGTTGCACCGAGCAGTCACGTTCGAACAGGTAGACGGCGTCACCGTGACGGTCGCAGAACACCTGGACCTCCACGTGGCGGGGCCGGGACAGGTATTTTTCCACCAGCATGTCGTCATCGCCGAAGCTGGAACCGGCTTCACGCCTGGCGGCTTCCAGCGCTTCGCGGAAAGCCGCGGCGTCCGGCACCACGCGCATACCCTTGCCGCCGCCGCCGGCCACCGGCTTGAGCAATACGGGATAACCGATCTCCGATGCCGCTTTCGGCCAGGCGTTCAAATGACTGGTCCTTCCCATGGTATCCAGGGACCAGCGGCACACCGGCTTTTTCCATGATGGTCTTGGCGGCCGACTTGGACCCCATGGCTTCAATCGCAGCCGGCGGCGGGCCGACAAACACGATCCCGGCTCCGGCGCAGGCGCGCGAAAATCCGGCGTTTTCCGACAGGAAACCGTAACCGGGATGAACAGCCTCGGCGCCGGTCACTTTGCAGGCTTCGATAATCCGTCCGGCGTCCAGGTAGGATTCCCGTGGCGGCGCCGCGCCAATGTGCACTGCCTCGTCGGCCATCGCAACGTGCAGCGCGTTGCGATCGGCATCCGAGTAGACCGCTACCGTCGCAATTCCCAGGCGGCGGGCCGTGCGAATGACCCGGCAGGCGATTTCACCGCGATTTGCGATCAGGATTTTTGCTGAACATGCTGCCGTTCCCCTACATGCGAAACACACCGAAGCGTGTCTCTTCAATCGGTTTGTTGAGCGAAGCTGAAATCGCCAGCCCCAGGACCTGGCGCGTTTGCGCCGGGTCAATCACGCCATCGTCCCACAAGCGGGCGGATGCATAATAGGGGTGGCCCTGTTCTTCGTAGCGGTCGAGAATCGGTTGCTTGAATGCCGCCTCCTCCGCCGGCTGGCCATTCCTCACCGGCCCGCTCTTTCTGGTCGCGCTTGACCTGCGCCAGCACGCCGGCCGCCTGTTCGCCACCCATGACGGATATTCGCGAGTTCGGCCAGGTGAACAGGAATCGCGGTTCGTACGCGCGCCCGCACATGCCGTAATTTCCGGCGCCATAGGAATTCCCGATGATCACGGTAAATTTCGGCACCCGGACCGAGGATACGGCGGTGACCATTTTCGCCCCGTGCTTGGCGATTCCTTCCGACTCGTATTGTCTGCCCACCATGAACCCCGTGATGTTTTGCAGGAAGACCAGCGGAATTTTGCGCTGGCCGCACAATTCGATGAAATGCGCTCCTTTTTGCGCCGACTCACCAAACAGGATGCCGTTGTTCGCCACGATCCCTACCGGGTAACCGAATATGCGCGAAAACCCGCACACCAGGGTGGTGCCGTAACGCGCTTTGAACTCGTCGAAAACCGAGGCGTCCACGATACGCGCGATGATTTCCCTGACGTCGTACGGCCGCCGGGTATCATTCGGCACAATCCCGTAAATTTCCTTCGGATCGTACAATGGCTCCTCGGCCGCAGCGATATCCAGCGTGACCGGTTTAACCCGGTTCAGGCGGCTGACAGCGCGCCGCGCCAGTTTAAGCGCATGGTGATCGTTCCTTGCGAAGTGGTCAGCCACGCCGGACTCGCGGGTGTGGACATCGGCGCCGCCAAGTTCCTCCGCGGTTACAACCTCCCCGGTCGCGGCGCGCACCAGCGGAGGCCCGCCCAGGAAAATGGTGCCCTGCTCTTTCACGATGATCGATTCATCGGCCATGGCCGGCACATAGGCGCCCCCTGCTGTGCAGGAACCCATCACGACGGCGATCTGCGGAATGTTCTGCGCCGACATATTGGCCTGGTTGTAAAAAATCCGCCCGAAATGCTCCCGGTCAGGAAACACTTCATCCTGCAGCGGCAGGTAGGCGCCGCCTGAATCCACCAGGTAAATACAGGGCAGGTGATTCTGCTCGGCGATGGTCTGGGCGCGCAGGTGCTTCTTCACGGTAAGCGGATAATAGGTCCCGCCCTTGACGGTCGCGTCGTTGGCGACGATCACGCATTCCCTGCCGGCAACCCGCCCGATGCCGGTGATGATCCCGGCTGCGGCGACTTCCTCGCCGTACACCCCGTGCGCGGCCAGTTGTGAAAACTCGAGAAAAGGAGAACCGGGATCAACCAGCGCGTCGATCCGCTCACGCGGCAGGAGCTTACCCCGCGACTGGTGCCTCTGCTGGTACGATTCGCCTCCCCCGAGCCGAACTTCAGCAACTTTTGCTTCGAGATCGTCGACCAGGGCCTGCATATGCGCGCATTGGCGAGAAACTCCTCGGAACGATTGTTTATCTTGCTCTTCAGCGTGCTCATGAAAGCTCTCCGGCCGGACTGGGGCTACTGGGGGGCCGTTTCCGCAAACAGCTCACGCCCGATCAGCATGCGGCGGATTTCGGACGTCCCGGCGCCGATCTCGTACAGCTTGGCGTCCCTCAGCAAGCGCCCGGCCGGGTAATCATTGATATAGCCGTTGCCGCCAAGGCACTGGATTGCTTCGAGCGCCATCTGCGTCGCGCGTTCCGAAGTGTAAAGAATCACACCGGCCGCGTCCTTGCGCTTTTCCCGGCCGCGGTCACAATTGGCCGCAACGGCATACAGGTAGGCGCGCGAAGCGCTCAGCGTCGTGTACATATCGGCGATCTTTCCCTGCATCAGCTGGAATTCGCCGATGCTGCGCCCGAATTGCTTGCGCTCATGGATATACGGCTCAACGATATCCAGGCAGTTCTGCATGATCCCGACCGGGCCGGCGGCCAGCACCGTGCGCTCGTAATCGAGACCGGACATCAACAACTGAAACGCCGTTGTTTTCCTGTCCCAGGATATTTTCTGCCGGCACCCGGCAATCCTTGAAATTCAGTTCACAGGTGTTGGAACCCCGCATGCCCAGCTTGTCGAGCTTCTCACCACGCGTGAACCCCGGGGTCTCACGCTCGACGATAAACGCGGTGATGCCCCGCGGCCCGGCGCTGGCCTCGGTCTTGGCGTAGATCACGTAGACACTCGCTTCCGGCCCGTTGGTAATCCACATCTTGCTGCCGTTCAGCACGTAATGGTCGCCATCCGCCTCTGCGCGCAGGCTCATGCTGACCACGTCCGAACCCGAGTTGTGCTCGGACATCGCCAGCGCTCCGACGTGTTCGCCGCTGCAAAGCTTTGGCAGGTACTTGAGTTTCTGCGCCTCGCTGCCGTTCTTCCGAATCTGGTTTACGCACAGGTTGGAATGCGCACCATAGGAAAGCCCGACCGAGCCGGAGGCCCGGCTGATTTCTTCCATCGCAATGCAGTGCGCGAGGTAACCCAACTGGGTTCCGCCATACTCTTCCTCCACGGTAATGCCGAGCAAACCCATGTCACCGAGCTTCGGCCAGAGGTCGGCCGGAAACAGGTTATCGCGGTCGATCTGGTCAGCACGCGGCGCGATTTCGGCGCGTGCGAACTGGTAAACAGCCTCACGCAACATTTCGATTTCTTCACCCAGGTCAAAATCCAAGGGACGGGAAATGGGTATTCATGATTTGTCCTCTCCGTTCAGGCAGCCGGCCAGGGCTGCCCGGCACTTGTTTTCAGCGTCCGCCAGTTCCTTCAACATCAGCTTCAAGTCTCTTTGCTGACGTTTCAGTTCCTCGCGCTTTTCGTGGATTTTGGCCATCAGGGATTCCAGTTGCCGGCGATTATTTCCCGGGAGTACCGTACATCAGGATGATTTCTGCGCTCTCGTCCAGGCGCAGTCCGAGCCGTTTTCCCCGCAGGATCAGGCGCAACTTGGTGCGGTCCGCCGGAGCTGTAGACCCGGCGCGTGCCTTCACGCTTCGGATTCAACAAGCCCTTTTCCTCGTAAAAACGAATGGTGCGCGTGGTCACGTCAAACTCGCTGGCGAGATCACTGATACTGAAACTGCCTGGCATTGTCGGTGTCCCCGTGGTTAATGCAGGCGAGTATAACTGTCGTTTACGTTAACGTAAATCAAGATTTCTCAGGCCAGGCGAATGTTGCTGTACTATTAGCCCGCTGGTTAACTCCATCTTCACGCAACAAGGGCCACTTAATGCTTCACAGACCTGTTCAACAATTACTTTCAGTCATCGTGTTTACCCTGTTTATCTCCGGCGCCGTCCTGGGCGAGGTAACCGTGCCTGGAGAAGCAGGTCAAAACGACGCCGGAAAAGGAGTTGATCCCTGATCCTACTTCATTTGTTACGCAACATTCCGGGCGGTTCAACGGCGACCGGGTTGATTACACCGGTCAGCGCCGGGGAGACCTACCTGCAAGACAAAGAAGGCAAGCCCAAGGCCGCCATCTTTACTTTTGCCTACACGAAAACCAACCTTTCCAGCGGCGAGGTGCGTCCGGTAACCTTCGTGTGGAACGGAGGGCCCGGTTCCGCTTCGTTGTGGCTGCACATGGGCACCCTTGGGCCGCGACGCATTTCAGTGCCCAGTGACGCAACCCATCCCGGCCCGCCGCCCTACCCGGTGCTGGATGCGCCCGAGACCATCCTGGATGTCACGGACCTGGTGTTCGTGGACCCGGTCGGCACGGGTTTTTCACGCGCCCTTGGGGAACATGAAAACAAGGAGTTCTGGGGCCTGACCGAGGACGCCCGTTCGATGGCGGAATTCATTGCTGAATGGACCACGCAGCAAGGCCGTTGGAATTCCCCGCGATTCCTTCTGGGTGAAAGCTTCGGAACCACGCGCGCAGCGGCGGTCGCAAAAATACTCGAGGAAAAGATGATGCTGAGCCTGAACGGCATCATCTTCGTTTCGCAGGCCCTGGATTACCTCGGTTCTACCCCGGGTGTGCGGGAAAATTTCGTCGCCAATGTCACCTACCTTCCAACCATGGCCGCCACTGCCCTGTATCACGGCAAGATCAATCCCGAACCCGAAAGCCTGGAAATCCTGGTGCAGCAAGCCCGCGAATTTGCCACCGACGAGTTGCTGCCGGCTTTGTTCAAAGGCAATACCCTGGATCCGGAAACGCGGATTTACATTCGCGACCGTTTGGCCTGGTTCACCGGCTTGAGTCCCGAATACATCGAACGGGCTGACCTGCGCGTCAGTGGTTTCCGCTTCGCCAAGGAATTGCTGCGTGACCAGGGTCTGGCCCTTGGGCTGCTCGATGCACGCTACACGCGGGACGATATCGACGACCTGGCCGCAGAGACAGAAGACGACGCCGCAAGCGCGGCGATTTCACCGGCTTTCAAGGCAGCCCTGATGGACTACATGAAAAAAGACCTGGAGATCGGATGGGATCGGGCTTACATGGCGCCAGCAGACCCAGAGCTGTATAAATCATGGCGCTGGCGGCCTGTTCCGGACGAACAAGTACTGGGAACCCTTGCCTGTAAACACAGCGACTGACCTGGCCATTGCCCTGCGCATCAATCCCCAGCTGAAAGTACTGGTGGCGTCAGGCTATTACGATCTCGTCACACCGTTTTTCGACGCGGAGTACACGCTGAACCGCCACGACATTCAGCCGGGCCAGATCGAATACAGGTATTACGGCGGCGGGCACATGATGTACGTGAACGAACCTTCCCGCACCCAATTTCTGAGCGATGTCCGGGAATTTATCCTGCAGCAAATGTAGGAGCGGCCCACGGCCGCGATTGTGTCAACGCAGCAGATGCCCACCCACGAGCGAGGATTACTCCCAAGGGCAACCGGCGGACGGGTGTTCTCAGCGCCCCTTAGCCGCCGAGTGACGGGTTCCGCCCGGCGATTTTCAGGGATGAAAATCGAGGGCTGATTGGGCAGGAGCCCAACCAGACCGGTCCCGAACCGGCGGGTTCCTGATCGAGGGTAGCCCGCAGGGCCGGCCAAGAAGGGCGCTGGGGAATAGGCCGTCTGCCGTGAGTTCGGCATGTTGCTTAATCGCGGATGAATCCGCTCCTACACGTGAACTGCGGCCAGGCAGCGCTGAGCCCTGGCTTCGATGACGTCCCAGCGCCCGGCTTCGATATCAGCGGCGACAAACAGCGGAGCAACAAAGCCCACCGCGAAAACGCCGGCAGCGATCCAGTCTGCTGCATTGTGTTCGTCAACGCCATTGGTCGGCACGATCCTGAGCTATGGCATCGGGCCAAGCACAGACCTGACCCATGCCGGCCCGCCTGCGGGTGCCGGAAAAAGTTTGCACAATTGCGCCCCCGCACGGTGCGCACGCAGCATTTCGGTCGGGGTGTGGGTGCCCGGCATGCAGGCGACTCCCAACCGGCCTGCCTCGGAAATCACGGCTTCATCGACCACGGGCGACACCAGGAAGCGGGCGCCGGCCTCGACCGATTTACGCGCCTGCTCCGCGTCCATCACCGTGCCGGTTCCAACCACCAGGCCCGGTCTTTGTGAAAAATCCTTTACCAGGTCATAAACACCGGGGATGGTCAGCGTGAATTCGATGATGCTGAACCCTCCGCGAATGGCCGCCTCCATCGCCAAAGCCGCTTTTTCCGTGTCTGTTGCAGCGTAAAATTGCACTGGCTTTTTCGCGGCCAAACCGCTCGACAAACTGTTCGGGCGTCACCTGTTTTCTCCTTCAGCCATCGATAATATTTTCTTTGCCTGCACCAGGTGCGGCAAGTCCAGCATGATTCCATCCAGCGACAGGGTTCCCGCTCCCGGATTCGCCGCGAACAGGTCAACGATTCGGCGGGCGCGGGAGAGTTCCTGATCACTGGGAGAGAAAGTCCGGTTGATCACTTCCACCTGGTCCGGGTGGATCGCCAGCTTGCCGTTGAAACCATCCCTTCTTGCTTCCAGGCAGGATTTTTCAAACCCTTCAAGATCGCGGAAATCTGCGTACACGGTATCGATTGCAGCTACCCCGGCTGCGTGGGCGGCAAACAGGCAAATACTGCGGACCCATTGGTAAGGAGGGGTCCAGTTGCCGTGCTCGTCCCGGTTCGTGGTCGCGCCGACCGCGGCGCTAAGATCTTCCGCTCCCCAGGTAAGTCCCGCCAGGCGCGGTCCGCAGTTCCGGTAGTCGCCCAGGGAAAACAGCGCTTGCGGCGTCTCGGTTGCGACCGGCAGAATCCGGGTAGAACCCACCTTGATATCGTACTCTGCTTCATAGTTTCCGATACGCCGGCCCAGCAGTTCCAGGTCCTCGGGCGAACGGGACTTGGGCAGGACGATGCCATCCGGCATCGCGGGTATCACCGCGGCGAGGTCAGCCCCGGCCTCGGCGTGGTCCAGCGGATTGATCCGGACCCAGACCTGCCTGCGGATGTCCCGGTCGCGCGCAGACAGGAATTCAACAACCCGCTCGCGGGCCGACTGCTTGTTCCGGGTCGAGACCGAGTCCTCGAGATCCAGGATCAGGATGTCGGCGGCTATGCCCTCGCTTTTCGCCAGTTTTTTTTCGCTGTCGCCTGGAACGAACAGAAGAGAACGCATCCTGGTCATGCTGCCGTCTTCCTCAACATCAGGGCGGAGCGCTTGCATATACCCACCAGTTCGTCGGCCTGGTTAAAAGCACGGTGTTCAAAAATCACGATCCCGTTGTCAGGACGTGACCGGCTGTCCCGAAGCTCCAGGACCTCGGTCCGGACATGAATCGTGTCCCCGTGAAACAGCGGGCGGGGAAAACGGACTTCATCCCATCCCAGGTTGGCCACCGTGGTGCCAAGTGTCGTGTCATTGACCGAGATCCCGACCATCAGGCTCAGCGTCAGGCAGCTGTTTACGATCCGTTGCCCGAACTCGGTTTGCGTCCGGCAATACTCTTCGTCGAGATGCAAAGCAGCCGGGTTATGCGTCATGGTGCTGAATATCACGTTGTCGGTTTCCGTGATGGTTCGCCTTATTGCGTGGTCAAATACCTGCCCCACCTGGAATTCTTCGTAAAACAAACCGGCCATCGATCTCTCCGCCTGTCACCCTGATTTCAGAATGGGTTAGCTTACACCAAGGAAGCCTCTGATTGAGTCAGAGGCTTTCGAATCAACGCCGGAATCGCTCTACCCGGTGTTCCACCAGTGAGTAAACCGAGGGAACAACGACCAGCGTCAACAGGGTTGAACTCACCAACCCGCCGATCACGGCGACAGCCAACGGGCCATTGGTGTCCGAACCGGCGCCAAAACCGAACGCAGCGGGTGACAGGGCGAGAATGATGGTCGCCGAGGTCATCAACACGGGCCGCATGCGGATCGGGCAGGCTGCCTTGAGCGCCTCGTCAATGGCCATGCCCTGCTCGCGCATCTGGTTGGTCAGGTCCACCAGCAGAATGGAGTTTTTCGCTACCAGGCCGACCAGCAGAACCAGGCCGATCATCGAGTAAATATTCAGCGAATTCCCGGTCAGCCACAATGCGCCAATGCCACCGATAATCGCCAACGGCTGCGCAACCATGATGATCAGGGGCTGGACAAACGAATTGAACTGGCTGGCCAGCACCATGTAAACCAGGATCATCGCCGTGACAAAAGCAAACAGCATGTAGCCGGCGGTCTTGCCGTACTCATCCGACCGCCCCGTCATTTTGACCCGGTATCCGGCCGGCAGCAGCTCACGTGAAATTTCCAGCACCTTGTCGATCGCGGCTGACTCGGCAATGCTGGGGGTGCCCAGGAAAGTGGCGGCGTATTGCAGGTCGTAACGGGACACCACTGCCGGCCCCAGGCCCGGCTCCAGCCGGGCAAGATCATCCAGGCGCTCAAGTGTGCCGGATGGCGACCTGATATAAATCCGGCCCAGGTCCGGTGCTTCTTCCAGACCCGCGGCTCCCGCCTTCAGGCGAATGTCATAGCGCTGCCCGTCACCCGGGCTGTCGTTATAACGGGCGATATCGAGCCCGCCGGACATCACGTTGACCGCCATCGCCACGTCGCGCGACGTCAGGCCCAGGCTGTGGAGTCGCTCGCGGGACAAGACCATTTCCAGTTGCGGCAGGTCGAGTTGCAGATCAATGTCCAGGCTGCCAATGCCAGGAACACGGCCCAACCGCTCTTTCAGGCTGGCGGCCAGTTCAGCCACCCGTTCCAGGCGAGGACCCCGCAGAACGAATTGCAGCGGATCGCCGCGCTGACCACCCACTATGGGCATGTCGGTCACAAAAATCTCTACCCCGGGGATAACGGCGAAACGTTCCCGCAACATCTGCATCAGCTCCGCCTGGGACAGGTCACGGTCTTCCCAGCGCGCCATCATCACGATGATGCTGGCGCGGCTGACCTGGCGGGCCTGGTCCTGCCCGATCGTGGCGAATGATCCGGTGATTTCCGGATAGCCGGACAGGACGGCGTCTACCTGCTGGATTTTGGCCTCGGTGTATTCGATGCTCGATCCCAGCGGAGCCTTGATGGCGATGACAAAACGGCCCTCGTCTTCAACCGGCATGAAGCCCTTGTCGATGTGGGCGAACATGAAACCGCTGGCCAGGACGGTCAGCCCGGCGGCGGCAACCACCGACCAGCGGCGCCGCAGGGCGATCTTCACCAGGTTCTGGTAGGCCCGGTCCAGGGCCTTGAAATTACGCTCAACAACCCGGTAAACCGGGCCATGTTCCCGGGAAAATCCCAGGTGCCTGGAACACAGTGCCGGCGTCAGCGTCAGTGAAACGAACAGCGAAACCAGCACGCCCACGGTAACGACGACTGCAAATGACTGGAAGAAGCTGCCGATGATGCCTTCCATGAAAATCACCGGGGCAAAGATGGCCACCAGGGTCAAAGTTGCAGCCAGCACGGCGAATACCACCTGCCGGCTGCCCTTTACAGCGGCGTCGAAAGGATCGTTATTGCCGAGTTCCCGCTGACGGTAGATATTCTCCAGCACGACGATGGCGTCATCCACCACGATGCCGATCAGCAGCAGCAAGCCCAGCAAAGTCATCGTGTTGAATGTAAAGCCGGAAAAATACATCACGGCAACTGCGCCGAGCAGTGAAACCGGGATGGCGGCGGCGATGATCAGCGTGGCAGACAGGCTTTTCAGGAACAGCAACACCACGAGCGCAGTGAGCAAGGTGCCCAGCACGATGTGCTCTTCCAGGGCCGCAACGATATCCTCGATCAGTTCAGCGTCATTGAAGGCGATCCCCAGCTGAATGCCGGGCGGCAGTTCGGGCAGGATTTCCTCGTCCAGGCGCCGCTTGACCTCCGCAACGATTGCAACGGAGTTCGAATTCTGAACCTTGATAACACCCAGCCCCACGGTGGGCCGGCCATTGAAACTGGCGAACTGGCGGTGATCTTCGAGCCCGTCCTCCACTTCGGCAATGTCGCGCAGACGAATCGGCGCGCCATCCGGGTAGGCCACGATCAGGCCTTCCAACGAGATTGGATCGTGATACTCGATATCGAGCTGGAGCAGTTCCTCCTGCGAACCACTGACCCGGAAACCGCCCTGCAGGCGAACGTGCTCGGTCGAAAATGCCCCGATCACATCGTTCACCGCGATGCCGAACGCCGCCATCCTGTCTGCGTCGAGATTGACCCGTATGGTGCGCTTTCGTTCACCACCGAGTCTAATTTCTCCAACACCATCAATAGTTTCCAGACGTTTCTTAATTATATTTCTTGCATACTGGTTGAGATCCTGCAGCGTTCGGTCGCCTGTCAGCGTCAGCCATAATACCGGCAAGGACCCGAACTCAACCTTGGCCACCACGGGCGGGTCGGTTTCCTTCGGCAATTCCGGCAACACCTGGTTGACCTTGGCCTGAACTTCGTTGAACGCAACATCCACTTTTTTGTCCAGGCCAAAACGTACGACGATGACCGAGACTCCTGGCGCTGAAGTCGACTGGATGTGCTCTATCCCGGGGACGCTGTTGACCGTCGTTTCAATGATGTTGGTAACGCTCGAGTCGATGGTTTCAGGGCTGGCGCCCGGAAGAATGGTGCGGATTGAAATCATCGGGAATTCAATTTCAGGAAAACGGTCGACGCCGATCCGGTCAAAGCTGATGATGCCGAACAACAGCAGGACACCTGACAGCATGTACGCAAATACATGCCGGTTGATCGAAAATTCGGGCAGACTGCTGCCGGGAGCCCGGTGCTCTGCGGCGGGTGAAGGCAATTCACTCACTGCGGGATCTCCTGGACGATGACCTGTGCGCCATCAGTCAGGTAGGAAGCACCTTCCACCACGACAGTGTCACCGCTTTTCACGCCTTCCAGGATTTCTATCCAGCCATCCCTGCCTGACGCCCGTTTTCACCTTGACCTCGCGAACACCTCCCCCTGCGGGGAGTCCAAGGCGATAGAGCACGTCCCCGGCCGGTCGCTTCACTACAGAAGCGGATGGGACGACGACGGCGGCGGGCCGGATTTCAACGACCAAAACAGCCTTCTACGGTCGCCTGCGGACGCCAGGCGCCTGGATTGATGATGTTTGATAGTCACCATCAGTGAATGGCTCATTACGCTGACCTGGGGACGGATATCATCCACGACCGATTCGACCAGCAGACCTGGAGCCGACCGGGCTTTCGAGAAGCAAGACCTGTCCGGTTTTCAGGCGGTCGCCAACGGTTTCCGGAAAGGGCATTTCCACCCGCAAATTGCCGTATCCGTCAAGCTGAACAGGGGCCCGCCATCCTTGACGTAATCCCCTACCGAAACATGGCGTTTTTCGACGACACCGTTCACCGGGGAAACCAGTTCGGTCTTGGCCAACCGATCCAGCGCAATCGCCAACTGGGCCTCGGCCCCGGCCAGGATTGCCTTGATTACTGCCAACGCTGGCTTCAGCGTCGTCAAGCCGTTCCAGGGACATCATGTCTTTCGCCTTGAGGTCCTGGTAGCGATCCACCCGCCGCTGATCGTTGGCTGATACTCGCGGCCAATCGCTGGATATTGGCCTGCGCCTCGCGCACGGCCAGTTCAAACGTGGTCCGATCGAGCGTCAGCAGGACTTGTCCCTTCGCACTGCCTGCCCATCGTCAACCCGTACATCAACGACACGCGCGCTGACCTCGGCGGCCAGCATGGGCGTATTCCGGCTGACAACGAGACCGACTGAAAACAACCGATCGCGCACTTCCCGGGAGTCTGCCTCGACCAGCGTGACCGCGATTGTCCGTGCGTCTGCCGGCCCGGCTAGTTCGCCCCGGCAGGCTCTTCTTTTCCTCCGCAGGAGGCCAACAGCAGCGCGAACACCGCGCAATAGACCGGTTGCCAGCGACCGGTCATCATTTGCAACTTCATTTCACCATCCTCCTGCCCGGGGTTTCCCGGCACAGCATGCCATTCAGCATGACATCGACCATTTGTTTGCTGAACCGCGACGGGTTCTGGGCAAACCCCGCTTGCGGAAGGTGCTTCAATACACCCCGGCCTGGAAAAAAAACACGTCTGCACCGATCAGCAAAGTGGCACATAATCGCGGGATCCAGATCCGCCCGCAACACGCCCGCGCGCTGGCCGGATTGAAAAATGGAAACCAGCCTTTCGAATATTTCGCCGAACACTTCATCGACCAGCATTTTGCTGTGAACATCATCGCCCGAAAAAGCCTCCCGCAATATGACGCGCGACGTCAGTGCATTCCCTTCCAGATGACCAAGGTGTGCAGAGGAAAATTCAAATATCCGCGCAGCGAATGATCCCGCGCTTTCGGCAAGGTCGCTGACCAAACCGGACAACTCAGCCGCACTGGCAAAAAGAATGGCGCGGTAGAGCGCTTCTTTTGACTCGAAATGGTGGTAAATATTGGCCTTGCTGACCCCGGCCTCCTGGGCGACACCACGCATTGAAACGGCGTCGTAGCCTTTTTCTGAAAACAACTTCACCGCTGCACCCAGTATCGCCGTTTCACCTGCGGATCGGCCCGGCACGACCTGATTTACGGTCCTGGCTTGCATTTCATTTTTCCAGTTGAGCACTGACTGACCGTACGGTCAGTCAGTAATTATCCCGTAATACGGAATGAATTGGAACGGGTAAAGGGAAGAAAAATTAACCGGTGTTCTGGATGCCGAGCGCGATCCCTTTCACGGTGGCTTTGAGCGCTTCCAGCAGACCGTCGTCCTCGCGTCCACCCGCGCGCCAGCGCTCAAGCATAGTCAATCTGCAACAGGTGCAAGGGATCGACGTAGGGGTTTCTCAAGCGGATATTGCGTTGCAGTACCGTTGGTCGTCCAGTAGAGCATCCAGCTGCTTTAATTCCAGGATGCGTCTCTCGGCCAGCTGAAATTCTCTCTCTGATCGTCGTCGAAAAACGGCTGCCCAGTTTCCGCTGCCAAGCCTGCATAGCGCCGTCCAATGTCGAGATCGGACTTGCCGAGCACCATTTCGACATCGTTGATCATGCCCTGAAAAAACACCTGCCGGTTCAGCAGCTCACGGATATTTTCCAGTCCAAACGGTTCAATCGCCGAGTCCAGCGCGGTGCCGAAACCAAAGACCCCGGGGAAACCCACCCGGATTTGTGCCCAGGAAAACACCCAGGGAATCGCCCGCAGATTTTCGATGCCTTCGCCAGACCGTCGTGATGCGGGGCGCGAACCGATATTGAGCCGCTCAATCACGTCCAGGGGTGTGGTAGCCCGGAAGTAGGCCGGGAAGCCGGATTTTCGTACACCATGGACCGGAAGCGCGAACGTGATGTTTCCGCCATGAAAGACAACAATTTCACTCTCGTCCGCAGCACAGTCCCCTGGAAGCAAGGCCCAGGCCAGTGTTTCAGCGTGGCGCCGGCAACCAGTTCCAGGTTTCGCAATGCCAGAAATCTCACGCCGTACTTCTGGTTGATCACTTCTCCCTGCTCAGTGACCCTGAGGAAACCATTGACGGTTCCGGGCGGCGCGCCGAGAATCCCGTTGACCAGGTTCCCTCCGCCGCGGCTGACGGTGCCTCCGCGGCCATGAAAGAACACGATATTGACGCCATTGGCTGCGCCGACTTCCACCAGGCGCCTCTGTGCTTCGTGAAGCGCCCAACGTGAGGCAACGATGCCACTGTCCTTGCTGCTGTCTGAATAACCCACCATGACAGCCTGCCGGTTTTTCAGTCCGGCGAGGTGTCCACGGTATACGTCCAGCCCCAGTAAAGCCTCGATAATGGACGGACCCGCAACCAGGTCATCGACGGTTTCCAGCAGGGGCGCCACGTCAAGCTTGGCGGAAGCGCCGGTCCGTGGATTGGCGATTTCGGACAATGCCTGGGCAGTCAGAACATCGTCAGCGCCTTGCGTCATGCTGATGATGAACAGGCCGATCGCCGCGTTTCCATAGAGTTGCCGGGCGGTTGAAATCGAACGAAACACCGCGAGTGCTTCTGTTGCTTCATCGCTCAAAGCCTTGAACCCGGAAACGTTCGGCAGGGCCTCGGTCTCCAGCAGGTGGGCCAGTGTTTTGGCGCGATTTTCGGGGTCACGTGTTTCCCAGTCCCTGCACCCGAGCAGTTCGCCCATCACCCTGCGGTGCAGCAGTGCGTCCTGTCGAACATCCAGGGTGACCAGGTGAAATCCGAACGTGTTGATCCGGCGCAGCAAACGGTCGACACCAATCAGTCCCGCGTGCTTTCCCTTGTTTTCCCGCAGACTGTTCCTGATCAGCTCAATATCGGCTACAAACTGACCGGGTGCCGGGTAGCCGTTTTCCTTGTCACCCAGCGTAGCCTCCAACCGGCTCTCCGATCAGCTTCAGCAGGCAGCGATAGGGCATGTCCTGGTGGCGCTCCGGAATGCCCCGGTTGACCTCGGGCATCATCTCCCGGTAGCGCTGCAATTGCCGGGCCACCGCAGCGGAGATTCCGATTTCAGAAGTTGACTGGCTGAGAAACCTTGAAAGACGCTTGATGTCCGGCAGGTAGCGCTGGATGACGACCGATCGCTGGCGGGCCAGCGTTTCCAGTATCGTCCGGGACGTGACATTGGGATTTCCATCCATGTCGCCACCAACCCAGGAACCGAAGCGCAGGAGAATGTCACGCAGAAATCCGTCGGGACATTCTCCGAACTCTCCTTCGAAGGCTTTTTCCAGCGCTTCGTAAAATACCGGGACCACGCGGTACAGAATATCGGTGAGATAAAACAGGATATTGTCCAGTTCATCGGCCACCGTGGGCCGTGAATGCGGCACCAGCCTCGTCTGCCAGGAGGAAGTGAGGTCGGCGCGGATTCTTTCCAGCGCCAGTTCTTCTTCGCGGGGCGTCAACTCGGGATTGAGGCGCTCCACCAGGCGAAGCACGATATCGTACTCCTTCTCCTGGATGGTGCGGCGCGTGGCCTCTGTCGGATGTGCCGTGAAAACCGGCTGGAGGCGCAGGCTGTCGATTGCCCCGGCCAGGGCGGCCGAATCAACGCCTGCCGATTTCAGTTCCGCCATGACCGCTTCGAGGCTGCCCCGCTGGTCGGTAGCGCCGGCCCGCAGATAAGCGCGCCGCCTGCGGATACGGTGAACCTTTTCAGCCAGGTTTACCGCACGCAAATACGTCGCAAAAGCCTGGATGAGCAGCACCGCCTGTTGCGGTTCCATCCCGGACAGGGCCGCATCCAGCCCGGAGTCGCCGGAGTTTCCCTCCCGCTGCCGGATGGAGGCCTTGCGAACGCGTTCAACCCGGTCCAGCAATTCCTGCCCATGCTGATCGACCAGCATCTCGCCCACCAGCGAACCCAGCAGGCTCACGTCAGCCCTCAGCGGCAGGTCTTTCTCGGGAATAGTTATCCGGCGAATGTCGGTCATTTGACCATTAGAGGACCCGGACGTGCATCACACCATCGGAATCCGCTATTTTCTGAATGATCTCCGGTGTGGGCCTGGTTTCGACGTCGATGATGTTATACGCCATATCGCGCAGGCTCTTGTTGACCATGTCAATGACGTTCACATCATGGTCAGCCAGGACCGACAACACCTTGCCCAGTACCCGTGGGACGTTCTCGTTGGCAAAGGTAATCCGGTAACCGCCGCTGCGCGTCATCCGGGTGCGGGGGTAATTGACGGAGTTGGTGATGTTCCCGTTCTCCAGGAAATCCATCAACTGGTCGGCCGCCATGACGGAACAGTTTTCCTCCGCCTCCGCGGTGCTGGCGCCCAGGTGCGGAAACAGCAGGCAATCCTTCCGGCCGAGCAAAACGGGTAAGGGAAAATCCGAGATGTAAGCACTCAGCCTGCCCTGGTCCAATGCGTTGATCACTGCGTTCACATCGACAATTTCCTCGCGGGCGAAATTGAGCAGCCGCGCGCCCGGTTTGAAACGCGTAATGGCGCTGTCGTTAATCATGTGTTTTGTTTGCTCGATCGCCGGCACGTGCAGGGTCACAAAGTCGGAAACTTTCAGCAACGCGTCCAGGCTTTCCATTTTCTCAACCTGGCTGGACAACCTCCACGCAGCTTCCACCGACAGGGCCGGGTCATAACCTGCCACGTGCATGCCCAACTCAAGTGCCATGTTGGCAACCATCGAGCCGATCGCGCCCAGGCCCACCACGCCCAGCGTTTTGCCGGAGATTTCGCTGCCGCCAAACTGTTTTTTCTCTTTCTCCAGCTGTTGCGCCATCTGCCCGGAATCACTGACATCGGATAATTCCTGGACACGGTTCATGCCTTCGAAAATTCGCCTTGAGCCCAGCAACAGCGCCGCGGCGACCATTTCCTTCACCGCATTGGCATTGGCTCCCGGTGTGTTGAATACCACGATCCCGCGGCGGGTATATTCGTCCACCGGGATGTTGTTGACCCCTGCCCCGGCCCGGGCCACCGCGAGCAGGCTATCCGGCACGGTTTCCTCGTGCAGTTTCTGGCTGCGCAAAATAAAGGCCTGCGGATCGTCCTGGTCCGGTCCGACCAGGTATTTTTCCATCGGAAAACGGCTCAGTCCTTTATCGGATATCTGGTTGTACGTGCGTATTTTGAACATCGGTTTCATTCTCCGCTAACCTGCGTATAAGCCCATTCAAGCCAAGGCATCAGCTTTCTCACGTCATCCGGCTCCACCGTTGCACCACACCAGATTCTCAGGCCGGCCGGCGCATCCCGGTAGGCGCCTATATCATGCGCCACGCCCTCGCGGTCGAGCAGGGATACCATGGCCTTTACCTGTTCCGGTTCCAGGTCCACCGTCAGGCAAACGCTGGTACTGGACCGCTGATCACGTTGGCGGGCCAGGAAATGAATCCAGTCGCGGGCCGCCACGAATTCCTCGATCACCGCAAGACTGCGATCAGAACGGCTGATGGCGGCCCGGGTTCCGCCCATGTCCCGGATCCAGTCCAGCGCGTCCAGGTAATCCGCCACGCACAGCATGGAAGGCGTATTGATCGTTTCACCCCGGAAAATACCGTCGATCAGTTTTCCACCCTTGGTCAGGCGGAAAATTTTCGGTAGCGGCCAGGGCGGGGTCCATGTCTCCAGGCGTTCAACCGCCCGCGGACTCAGAATCAACATGCCGTGAGCGCCTTCTCCACCCAGCACTTTCTGCCAGCTGAAGGTCACCACGTCGAGTTTCTCCCAGGGCAACTCCATCGCGAAAACCGCGGAAGTCGCATCACAGATGGTGAGGCCTTCACGATCCGGGCTGATCCAGTCGCCATCCGGCACTTTCACTCCGGAAGTCGTGCCGTTCCAGGTGAATACGATATCGTGAGCGGGATTCGCCTGTCCGAGATCCGGGAGTTCGCCATAATCCGCGGTATAAGTGTGGACTCCATCGAGCTTCAACTGCTGGGTGATATCGACCAGCCAGCCCTTGCCAAAAGATTCCCAGGCAAACACGTCCACCGGCCGGGGCCCCAGCAGCGACCAAAGGGCCATTTCAACGGCCCCGGTGTCCGACGCTGGCACCACGCCGACCTTGTAGCCTTCCGGCAGGCCGAGTAATTCCGCGGTATCCGAGCAGGCTCTTCCAAGCGCGTTTTTGCCCAGCGCTGACCGGTGAGACCGCCCCAGCGTCTCGATGGACAGGTTGTTAACACTGTAACCGGGCCTCTTACTGCAAGGTCCGGATGAAAAATTCGGATTGGCCGGTCTTTCGACGGGTTTCATGATTTCCTCTCTGGCTGGTTTATAACCGGTTGGTTGCCGGCTTTTTTCGAAGCGGCTAGTGTCGCTCAATCAACGCCTGATAACTACCCCCGGGATCAAGTTGCCAGCGAATCCAGCACATCCTCCATCCGCTCGAAAACGACGGCCATTTTTTGCTCGTCTGGCAACGTAGTAATACGGAAATGATTCTTGTACGGCACGTTGAAACTGCTACCGGGCGCGATCAGAATGTGCTTCTTTTCCAACAATTCCAATGCAAAACGCTGGTCACTGAATCCGGGGATCAAGTTGGTATCCACGCTCGGGAATGCATACATGGCCCCTTCGGGAACCCGTAATTCAAGGTACTTACTCCGCGCGACGCCCTCAATGACCGCCTGGCGGGACTGAAACAGCCTGCCGCCGGGCTCGGTCAATTCCCTGATGCTCTGGTAACCGCCAAGCGCGGTCTGAACGGCCCACTGCCCCGGCACATTGGCGCATAACCGCAGGGAAGCCAGTAACTCCACCGCGTGCAGGTAGTCTTTCGCGTTCTCCCGGTCCCCGCTGAACGATACCCAACCCACTCGATAACCGCAGGCCCGGTAAATTTTTGAAAGCCCGTTGAAGGTTGCGCACAGGGTTTCGTGCACCAGCGTAGCCAAAGGAACGTGGCTGGCCCCGTCATAGAGCATCTGGTCGTAAATTTCATCCGCGAAAACCACGATTTGCCGTTCCTCGGCGATCCTGACAATTTCCTCCAGCAGGGCGCGGGGATAGACCGCCCCGGTCGGGTTATTGGGGTTGATCAGCACGATGCCCCGTGTGCGCGGCGTCACCAGGCTGCGTATCTCTTCCGGATCAGGGTGGAAAGCGTTCTCCGGCCGGCAATTGTAATAGACCGGCTTGCCATGGTTCAGCGCAACCGCTGCGCTCCACAGGGGATAGTCCGGGCTGGGCACCAGCAGTTCATCGCCTCCGTTAAGCAGGGCCCGAAGCACAAAATCGATACATTCACTGACGCCGTTTCCCATGAATACATCGTCAGCGGTCACGTCCATCACTCCGCGGTTCTGTTGTTGCATGACGACCGCTTCGCGCGCCGGAAATATGCCCTTCTGGTGACAGTACGCTTCGCTTTGACCGAGGTTTTCGATCATCGCCAGGCGCATGGTCTCCGGCGTGCGGTATCCAAACAAACCGGGGTTGCCGATATTCAGGGAGGTGATTTCATACCCCTGCCGCTCCATTTGCATGGCCCGGTGGGCGAGTTCTCCGCGAATTTCATAGCGAACGCCCTCGAGAATATGGTTGGTTTGAACAGCTGGTTTTTGCACGATGGATACCCGGGATTTCGATCCGCAGAGCATACATCAATCGTTGACATCTGCAATTGACACAGGCTAGTCTGCAGGCATGAATTTTCAAACCTGTCGCGTGTGTATGTGTAGCTGTTGCACCTGTATGTGCAAGAGCCAGCCGTGCGGCACCTGTTCCAGGCTTTAAAACCCCAGTAAGCAAGAACAAACCGCAACGGCAAGCCGGGGCGGAATATTTATCGGTGCGCCCCGGTCTTCCCATAAAACCGGAGAGCTACACCAATGAATCTGCCAACAAGCGCACAAGTACTGGACACTGGAAACACCGGCGTCTGCAATCCCTGGCTCCCGTCCGGGTCATGTCTCTACGACCGACTCCGCAGCGCGGTCACGGCGGGTGTATAACAGCGTCGCCGACCTGATAGCTGACCCCGACAATCCAACGCCGATGATCCGGCTGAGCGACCGCTCCAAGCCGTCTCCCGGCTTCGATATTTTCGTCAAGCTGGAAAGAAACAATCCGTTCGGATCCATCAAGGACCGGACGGCCCTGTATCTGCTCAATGGCACGGTCCTGAAAGAAGGACAGGTGCTGACGGAACCAACAGCGGGCAATACCGGAATTGCCCTGGCTGCCCTGGCCAATGCCCGGGGAATTCCCATTGAACTGGCGCTTCCCGAAGGCACACCTGGCGAAAAGAAGGCCCTGTTACGCTTCCTCGGTGCGGAACTCCTGGAAGTGGAAGACGAACTTTGCCCGTTGTTTCCAACCGAAGGCGCCCGCGGCGTAGTCAAAAGCCTGGTTGAAAGCACTGCGTTCGAGGGCCGTTACGTCAGCCCGAATCAATACGAAAACGAACTCAACGTCGAAGCGCACTACCGGACGACCGGGCCCGAGATCTGGAACCAGACCGAAGGGAAAATTGATTACTTTTTCGCGGCTTTTGGCACCTGCGGCACCATTACCGGTGTAGCCCGCTACCTGAAAGAGCGCAAGCCGGACGTCAGGATCATCGGCGTGGAACCCGCTTCGAGAAACCACAAACTCTCGGGCATCAAGAAAATCTCGAACCTGCCGGAAGAGCACCAGCCGAAAATCCTGGACCGCTCGCTGATCGATGAAATTATCGCCGTGGAAGACCGCGACGCTTTTCAGGCCGGCATTCGCCTGGCCAGGACCGAAGGCATCATGGTCGGCCCGACGACCGGCGCCCTGCTCCACGCCGCGAACATCATCGGCGCTTCAGCGACCGGCACAGCGGTCGTGATTTCCCCTGATGACGCCACCAAGTACATCAGCGCCTACGCGGAGTATCTTTAGTCATAAGGTCCAAAACCCTGAGCAGGAACTCGTGGCCAGTCTGGCGGGGCATATTTCCGCCTGCGCAGGCGGTTTCGCCAAAGTTCGGTTGCAGCGCTTCAGCACCGGTCGCCGCGGAGGGATCGAACAGCAGGGCCGGCACGGGATCGGCCGTATGGGCGCCTGAATTGCTGTCGGTACTGTGGTCGGCTGACAAGCCGATAATCACTCCCGCCTGTTCCAGCATCTCAAGTGCGGCATCAACCCGCTCCAGGAATGCACTCTTGCCTTCGGGTTGATGGTCGTGGGCAAAAATGTCGGGTGCCTTGATGTGGATATACACCAGGTCATGGCGCTGAAGCGCCGCCAGGGCAGCATTCATTTTCCCCGGAAGGTCGGTTTCGGCATCAGCGGTAAATCCGGGCCCGGAAAGCACCTCGAAGTCCAGCGCCTTGGCCAGGCCGATCACCGTATTGCATCCCGCCACCAGCGCTGCGCTGATACCCAGGTCCCTGACCCGGTTTTCCAGCGCCAACGCGGCGCCGGCACCGCGGGTGATCACACCGTTCGCCGGCGGCAGCCCGGCCTCGATACGTGCCAGGTTAACGGGGTGCCCGCCCAGGCGATGACGTGCGATTTCCACGAACCGGTTGATTTTTTCGGCGGTCAGGGTCGCCGCTGCATCCCTGGCCACGCAGGTCCGGACAAATCCGGGCATGCCGCGGTCGCCGGGATCCGTATCGCTGACGTGCGGATCAAGCCCGGGACCTGACAGCACCAGGACACAGCGGTGCTGGTCGGTGGAAAGCACTCCGCCCGATATACCGTCACCCAGATCAACGGCAGCAAGCGCAGCCGCGAGGTCCTGCGTGCCTGTGCAAATCCGGCCAGCCCGCCGGTCCACGACCATGATTCCGCCGGCTTCTTCCCGTAGCGTGGCAAAATTGGCACGAACAGCGATTTCACCCGGTTTCAATGCCCGGCCCGCTCCTGATGCTTCAACCGGACCGCGCTTCAGGTGGCTCAATACTTCGGGCAGGACTCCCAGCAACGTGCCGCAACCCGTGTGGGTATTGGCAACCTTACCGGGTTGCTCCGGGTCAACAAGGCCGTAATATCCCGAGCCGGCCAGCCGGTTCATGACCGTTGTGCGCGCTGCCTCCAGCGCGGTTTTGCCACCCAGTGCGGGAGACGGCAGGTCGCCCAGACCGTCCAGAATCAGAATCACACACTTGCGAAATGGCCGCGTCAAACCTGTTCAGCCCTTCATTACCGGAACCAGGCGGCTCCATTGAACCTGGTCGACCTGATCGCCCAGCTTTTCGACTATGGGCCCAAATACCTTGTCGGGTGAACCGTCAAAATGCCGGGAAAGTTCCTCCACGACGTTCAAAATGACTTGCAGAACCGCTTTTTCCTTGTCGTCGTTGGTGATGATCGCAACGTTGCAACGATCGGCCTCCGATAACAGAAACGTCTGCAGGCTCCAAACGGCATCGAACATGTTGAGGTACCGCTTGGCACGCCGCTGCGGCACTTGCACACCCCGCCCGCGTAATCGGGATTTGAGCTCCTTGGGTTTGAGGACAGCCAGCGTGACATGCACCACGATCGCATCGGAATCCGCAGGCAGGCGCGAAACGATGTCCGGGTGCGCATGCACGCCTTCGAGGATCAGGGGGACGCTTTCCTCGATGGCCCGGTGGAGTACCGCTTCGCAGGGCACCGCGAGCAGATCCGCCTGGCTGCGGTAGCCGTCCGCCACCAATTGGTCCCTGTCACGATCCTGGATGCCCTGGAGCGGTAAAGCCTGCCAGGCGTTGAAAGACGATGTGTGCAACACCGGGAGCAACCGGCTGGGCATCATCATCCGCATGACTTCCCGCAACATGTCGGTCGACTGGATGCGCACGATATCGAGCAGATGGGCAATTTCGGTCGCCACGGTGCTTTTTCCGGTTCCGACCGTGCCGCAGATCAACAACAAGAGCGGGCGCCCGCTGCGCTGGAACTCGGACCATACCAGGTAACGTTTCGCAGCTTTTTTCGATACCTCCTGCCTGAGGCAAAGGTAAGTCAGGTAACCCAATTCGCCGCTGGTGATCGAACTCACGCCGGCCGCCAGCAGTTGGTCGTAAATCATGGCCGTTATCTGCTCGGACTTTTCAGCCTTCATGCCACTGGCCTGCAGGTACCTTTCGTGCCGCCCCCTGGAAAAAGAGCTGACCCTGCCGCTGAGGCTGAAGACCTGTATCCTGGCCAGTCCGATCATCGGCAGGCGGTAGGGTTCCAGCGCCTCAAGATGACCGGATTTCTTCAGCAATTCGCACACCTTCGCCCGAATCTCCCCGGTGGTGATTTGATCACTCTGCAGACAGTTCTTCGCGAACCCGGGTCGCCAATTCGAAGGCGTCTTCAAACACCAGTCCGGCGTCCAACAGGCTGCGTGTCAGGATTCCCCGCAGAAACGGGACCCGGGTATTTTCTTTCTCTTTGATGACGATGGTTTTCAATGGTTTTATGCGGCGTGTTACTTGATCTGGGTCACGCGATTATCTGTGCTTTATACTGTACGAAGCAAGTTGGGTTGTTTCCAGGCGGCATTTGGCTGCGACTGTGATATCTTTCCCCGCTGTTGACCACGGGAGATGTTCCTTTATGTTCCAGACAGCAGAATTGGGACAAAAAATGTCGAAAAAGGAATTCAAGCAACAGGAACTGTTGCTCTGGGAGAACCTGCTTACGCTCCAGCAACGGCTGCGGAAAGAAGGTGATTTTCCGGTCCTGGTCGACTTCGCCGGCGTCCGGGGTGCCGGGAAAGGCACATCCGTCAACCTGCTGAACAAGTGGATGGACACCCGCTGGATCATCAACCACGCCTTTACCGAGCCGTCAGACGAAGAGAGAGATCGCCCTACCTTCTGGCGTTTCTGGCGCCGCGTGCCACCGAAGGGACAAATCAGCTTTCACATGAGCGGCCGCTATTCACGCCCCCTGCTGGATTACGTTTACGGCAGGATTACCCCGGTCGAATTCACTCACGAGCTGGATCGCATCAACAGTTTTGAAAAAGCCCTGGCCGATGATGGCGCCATGGTCCTCAAGTTCTGGATGCACATCAGCCGCAAAGTGCAAAAGAAGCGTCTCGAGTTACTGGAAAATGACCCGCTGCGCAGCTGGCGAATGCTTCCCGAAGACTGGAAACACTGGGAAATGTACGACAAGTTCATTGAAGCCGCGGAGCGGATCATTTCCTACACCAACACCGGTCACGCTCCGTGGGAGATTATCGAGGGTGAGGATTTTAACTACCGCAGCATTCGTGTCGGTGAAATATTGCAGCATAGCCTTGAACGCCACTTGATGACGCAGCAAATCCGGAAAAGATACCTGACGGAATTACGCGAAGAAGTAACGGACAGGCTCAGCGAAGCCAAGCCGTCCAGCGGCAACGCGAGCCCGGTCATTACCATCATGGACGGGCTCGATATTTCACTGTCGCTTGACAAGAGGACCTACAAGAAACAACTGGCCTTTTACAGCGCAAAACTGGCCGGCCTTCATCAGAAAGCCGTGCAACGGAAAATTTCGGTCACCCTGGTATTCGAGGGCCCGGACGCCGCCGGCAAAGGCGGTGCGATCAGGCGGATTACCAATGCGCTGGATGCACGCTTTTACAAGGTTTATCCATTTGCCGCGCCAACTGATATCGAAAAGGCGCACCACTATCTCTGGCGGTTCTGGAACTGTGTTCCCCGGGCTGGCAGGATGACCATATTTGACCGGAGCTGGTATGGACGCGTACTGGTCGAACGCATCGAGCAGTTCGCCGGCGACGACGAGTGGCGGCGGGCCTATTCCGAGATCAATGATTTCGAGGACCAACTGCTGGAAAATGGAGTCGTGTTGCTGAAATTCTGGATGCACATCAGCAAGGAAGAGCAGTTGCGGCGTTTCAAATTGCGTGAAGAAACACCGCACAAAAGCTGGAAACTGTGTGACGAGGATTGGCGAAACCGCGAGCGCTGGGATGAATACAGCCTCGCTGCCCACGAAATGATCCAGCAAACCTCGGTGAAAAATTCACCCTGGATCCTGGTCGAGAACCAAAACAAGGCATACGGCCGGATAAAGGTTCTGAAAACTCTGTGTGAAGCCCTGGAAAAAGCCGTTGGCGATCAGTAACAGGGAGTTGAGGGATTGAGCAAAACCAGGCTGCCCGGTTACGCGCACTTTCAGAACTACCCGGATACCGGGGACGCATACCCCCTGATCGGGCCCGGCGACCCGCCCCCCTACACGACCTATAATGATCACGCCAGGTCACCCTTGCTGGTGGTCGCCGATCACGCCAGCCCGTTTTTCCCGGCGTCCCTGAACCAACTGGGCCTGGCTGACTGGGTTGTTGAACGTCATGTCGCATGGGATATCGGGGTGGACAAACTGGCGCGATTCCTGGCCGATGAACTGGACGCCCAGGCCGTATTGGCAGGTTTTTCACGCCTGATTATCGACCCCAACCGCAACCCGGCGGATGCGACCGCCATTCCCGAAATCAGCGACGGCATCTCGATCCCGGGGAATATCGGCCTTGACGAGCAACAAAGAGCTTTGCGCGTTCAGTCCTTTTTCGCTCCTTACCACGACAAGATCGCGCAACGACTGGGCCGCTTTTCCGAGAACGGGATCGTGCCGGCCATGATTTCAGTTCACACCTGCTCCCCGGTATTCGACCGCGTGGTGCGCCCCTGGCACGTTGGCATCATGTGGGACAAGGATCCGCGCATCCCTGTCCCGATGATCAAAAAGCTGCAGGAAATGGACGGGGTCTGCGTCGGCGATAATGAGCCCTATTCGGGCCGTCACCCGCACGATTTCACCATCGATCACCACGCGGAACCGGCCGGCTTGCCCCACGTTGGAATAGAAGTCCGCCAGGACCTGGTAAAAGAGGAAGACGGGGCCAGGAAATGGGCCGGTATCCTGGCCGCGGCTCTGCGGGACATCCTCGCCGATAAAAACCTTTACCGTCCACTGGCATCAACCGAGGATCATCCGGTCGAGTGAAAGCGCTGCTACTCAAGTTTTTCCACTCCCTGCGCCAGAGCTTCCAGGACCTGATTCCCATCATACTGGTGATCGGTTTTTTCCAGCTGGTAGTGCTCAACCAGGGCGTACCCAATATCTGGCAGATCCTGTCAGGCGGCCTGATGGTCCTGGTGGGCCTGACGCTTTTCGTGCTGGGCCTGCAGATGGCGTTGTTTCCGCTGGGCGAAGAAATGGCCTACAGCTTCGTCAAGAAAGGCAACCTGTGGCTGCTCCTGCTGTTTTCATTCACGCTGGGGTTTGGCACCACGGTGGCCGAACCAGCCCTGATTGCGATCGCAGACGAAGCGGCGTCCATTGCCGCAACCGGCGGGGTCATAGAAGAACATCGATGCGGCGCGCGACAGTTACGCCATCGGACTGAGGCTGGTCGTTGCACTGGCGGTAGGCTTTGCCATATTGGTGGGTGTCATCCGGATACTGAAAGGATGGCCGGTGCAATACCTGATCATTGGCGGCTACCTGGGCGTGGTGATCATGACCTTTTTCGCGCCTGCGGAAATCATCGGCATCGCCTACGATTCAGGAGGCGTGACCACCTCCACGGTAACCGTGCCGCTGGTTGCGGCGCTGGGTATCGGGCTGGCGAAAAGTATCCGGGGCCGCGACCCGATGATCGACGGATTCGGCCTGATCGCCTTTGCTTCGCTCACCCCGATGATTTTTGTCATGGCTTACGGCATGTTTTTTTAGCGCATTCGATGGAAGAATTACTTCATTTCGGCAAAACGGTGATCAGCCTGCTCAGGGACGTGCTGCCGATTGCCGGTATCCTGCTCGGATTCCAGGTTCTGATCCTGCGGCGCCCGATCCCCAATCCTTCAGCCGTATTCATCGGCTTGCTGTTCGTACTGATCGGCCTGGCCTTTTTCCTCGAGGGCCTGGAACTGGCGCTGTTTCCGTTGGGCCGGTTGATGGCGGAACAACTGACTTCGCCAGCCTTCGTGCTGGGTGCAGACGCCGCAGCCATCGCAGAATTCGTTTGGACGGATTATTTTTGGGTTTACGTTTTTGCCGCGGCGATCGGATTCGCAACGACGATCGCGGAACCCGCACTCATTGCAGTATCGATCAAGGCCAACCAGGTTTCAGGCGGAACCATCACGGTCAACGGCCTGCGTTTCGCGGTTGCGATCGGCGTCGCCGCCGGCGTGGCCCTGGGCGCATTCAGAATCGTCACCGGGACGCCGCTGCACTGGTACATCATCACCGGTTACATCATCGTCATTATCCAGACGGCGTTCGCGCCGCAGGGCGATTATTCCGCTCGCCTACGATTCCGGCGGCGTCACCACTTCCACAGTTACTGTTCCGCTGGTTGCAGCCCTGGGCCTGGGGCTGGCGGAAACCATACCCGGCCGCAGCCCGTTGATGGACGGTTTCGGCCTGATTGCATTTGCCAGTCTTTTCCCGATGATCTCGGTGATGGCGTATGCGCAACTCAGTGAATGGCTGGCCCGCAGGGAACGCAGGAAGATTTCAGCCCAGGAAAATTCAACTTAAGTCCAAGAAAGAGGAATAGACATGCATTTCAAACTGATAGTCGTGATGGTCGAGGATCAACACACGAGTGAAATACTGGCGGCGGCACGGGAAGAAGGCGCTACCGGGGCAACCGTGCTGAACCAGGCCAGGGGCGAAGGCCTGAGCCCCACCAAAACGTTTCTCGGCCTGAGTGTCGGAAACCAGGTGGATGTCATCCTGATGCTGGTCGAAGAGCACCTGAGCCGCGTTGTCCTGGAAAAGATTGCACAGGTCGGAAAATTCGACCAGACTTCCGGCACCGGGATCGCGTTCCAGGTCGATGTCGAGGACGCAATCGGTGTCAGGCACCAGATCAGCGCGCTGGTGGGAACCGTGGAGGAAATGATATGAAACCCGCAAAACCTATTGTTCGGGTCGCAGAAGTGATGAAAAGTGGCGTGGACATCGTCGATGGCATGACCACGGTTGCCGATGCCCTGAAGAACATGAAATACCCGGAAACCCGGACCATTATCGTTGACAAACGCGACGAGGACGACGAATTCGGGGTAGTGATGTTCCGTGACATTGCCAAGCGCGTACTGGCTCCCGATCTCTCGCCAAACCGCGTCAACATGTATGAAATCATGTCCAAGCCGGTTATGGGGGTCGACCCCCGGATGGACATACGGTATTGCACGAGACTGTTCGACAACTTCGGACTGTCCCGCGCACCGGTCATCCAGGACGGCAAGATCATTGGGCTGGTCAGTTACACGGATATTGTACTCAAAGGCGTACATACGCAGGATTAATGAATGGTCGCTGTTCTCGAAAAAGAAGACCTCAAGAGAATCATTCTCAGGAGGCTGGTTTACTCGGTCGGCAAGGACACCGATTACGCGGTGCCGCACGACTGGCTGATCGCCCTGACCCTGGCGGTGCGCCAGCGCCTGATGGATCGCTGGATGGCTACGACCAAGCGGATCTACGAAACCGACACCAAGCGGGTGTACTACCTGTCGATGGAGTTTCTGATCGGCCGCCTGCTGGGCGACACGATGCTGAACTTCGGGATGGTCGATCTGTGCCGGGCAGCGCTGGCGGACCTGAACGTCGACCTGGATGAAATCCTGCTGGAGGAACCGGATGCCGCGTTGGGCAACGGCGGTCTCGGGCGCCTGGCCGCCTGTTTCATGGATTCCATGGCGACCCTCGGCATTGCAGCGTTCGGATATGGCATTCGTTATGAGCACGGCCTGTTCCGGCAGCACATCGCCGAAGGCTGGCAGGTTGAAGAAGCGGAAGAGTGGCTGATCCAGGGCGTCAATCCCTGGGAACTCCACCGTTCAGAAGCCCGCTACATTATTCCTTTCGGCGGAACCGCGCAGCCCGATGGACCGGATGGCGCGCACTGGCAACCGGTGGAACAGGTTGTCGCCATCGGCAATGACATGGCCATCGCCGGCTGGAAGGCCGAGCACGTCAACACGCTGCGCCTGTGGTCGGCGAAACCCGCCCGCACGTTTGACCTGTCCCGGTTCAACCAGGGCAACTACCTGGAGGCCGCGCAACACGAAGTACTGGCTGAAACGCTTTCGCGTGTTCTGTACCCGGACGATTCCACGCCCCAGGGCAGGGAATTGCGCCTCAAGCAGGAATATTTCTTTACGTCGGCTTCGCTGCAGGATCTGCTGCGCCGCTACCTGAGCACACACGATGACTTGCGGGCGCTGCCGGACCATGCGGCCATCCAGTTAAACGACACCCATCCCGCCATTGCCGTTCCGGAGATGATGCGCCTGCTGGTGGACGAGCACGGGATGCCCATCAAAGAAGCTTTCGGGATTACCCGCAGTTGCATTTCCTACACCAACCACACTTTGCTGCCCGAGGCACTGGAACGCTGGCCGATCGACATGTTCAGAGCGGTACTGCCCCGCCACCTGCAGCTGATCGAGCAGGTCGACAAGTTCTTCATCCAGGAACTGAACACAAAAGACCTGGACGTCAAGCCCGAGAGCGTTTGCGCCATTGACTATCACGATGGCAACGGCGGCTCGGTGCGCATGGGCAACCTCGCATTTATCGGCAGCCACCGGGTGAACGGGGTTTCAGAACTCCACACCGAATTGATGGCGAAAACCGTTTTTCACGACCTCCACCGGGTGTTTCCGGACCGGATCGTGAACATGACCAACGGCGTAACCCCGAGGCGCTGGCTATACAACTGCAACCCTGAACTGTCCGACCTGATCACCACCGCCATCGGCGATGACTGGATCGGTGACCTGGAACAGATCGCGCTGCTCAATGCGTTTGCCGATGACAGTTCTTTCCTCGACGCGTTTGCACTGGCCAAACACAGGAACAAGGAAAACCTTGCGGCCGAAATTCAGCGTCTCACCGGGATTTCGGTGGGCACCGACGCACTGTTCGACGTGCAGATCAAGCGCATTCACGAGTACAAGCGGCAGTTGCTGAACGCGTTGCAGATAGTAGCCCGCTACCAGGCCATTCTGGCCGATCCGGATGCCGACTGGTTACCGCTGGTCAAGATTTTCAGCGGCAAGGCGGCGCCGAGCTACACCACGGCCAAGCTGATCATCAAGCTGATCAACGACATTGCAAAAAAGGTCAACAACGACCCGGTGGTGGGAGATCGACTCAAGGTTGTATACATGCCTGACTATAACGTGACCCGGGCCGAAATCATTATCCCGGGCGCCGATCTTTCGGAGCAGATTTCGACCGCCGGCATGGAAGCTTCCGGAACCGGCAACATGAAACTGGCTCTCAATGGCGCCCTGACGATTGGAACGCTCGACGGTGCTAACGTGGAGATCATGCAGCACGTGGGTGAGGAAAATATCTTCATATTCGGGCTCACCGCTGAACAGGTCCAGTCCCGCCACAGCGAGGGCTACAACCCGATGCAATTCATCGAGGACAACCCAAGGCTGGAAGCAGCCCTTGCAGCTATCGCCAACGGCCTGTTTTCAGAAGACGACCCGGACCGCTTCAAACCCCTGGTCAGCGACATCTGTAACCATGACTACTTCATGCTGGCTGCTGACTTTGGCGAATACCTGGCCCGGCAGCGTGACGTGGGTGCGGCCTATCGCGACAAGCGACGCTGGTTCCGTTCAGCGGTGCTGAATACTGCTAACGTCGGCTTCTTTTCATCCGACCGGACAATCCGGTCCTATGACCGTGAAATCTGGCATTCCAGGCCCTCTCTTCATGATCACGGATGAAACTTCAGAATCAAGCCGGCCAGCGGCGGCAGGATAAGGCTTAAGCTATTCTCCCTGCCGCTGTGAGGGATCGGTTCCGCATGGCGGTCAGCCGGGATTTTCGATCCCGGACCCGCCAAAACAGACGGCGTCTGAATTGAAGATTTCACGGTAAACCCCCGGCCCCGGCGCCGGGATCCGGTAGTTTTCCCTTGCGACCGGCGTGAAATTGAGCACCACCGCCAGCGACTCCTGCCGGGACCGGCGCACGAAACAAATCACGGATTGATCACGATCGTCGCCGCTGAGCCACTCGAAACCACGGGAATCGCAATCCCACTCGGACAATGCCGAATGTTCTTTTTGCAGGGGGTTGAGCGTGGTCAGCATCGAAGACAGGGCCGCTGGCAAGTGTTCCCTGCTGCGATCCCAGCTGAGCGCGACCCCGGAGTTCCACTCCTCCTGCTGGGCGAATTCGCCACCCATGAACAGGAGTTGTTTGCCCGGGTAGGCCCACTGGTAGGTCAGGAGTAACCGCAGGTTGGCGAATTTTTGCCATTCATCGCCCGGCATCTTCCCGAACAGCGACTTCTTCAGGTGAACCACTTCGTCGTGTGACAAAGGCAACATGAAGTTCTCGTGGAAGGCGTAAACCGGGCCAAACGTCAGCATTTCCTGGTGGTATTTGCGATGGACCGGCTCCTTGGAAAAGTAGTCCAGCGTGTCGTGCATCCAGCCCATGTTCCACTTCAGGCCAAACCCGAGTCCTCCCTCTGAAGTGGCCTGCGTTACGCCGGGCCAGGAACTGGATTCCTCGGCGATCATCACGCAGCCCGGACACTCCTGGCCGACCGCCTCATTCAGGTGGCGCAGGAAATCAACGGCTTCGTATATTGGTGTTTCCGCCATCCCGGTTGGGTAGCCACTCCCCTTCTTCGCGCGAAAAGTTCAGGTACAGCATGGAAGCAACGGCATCGACCCTGAGCCCGTCGAGATGGAATTCCTGCATCCAGTAAATGGCATTGGATACCAGGAAACTGCGAACCTCCTGGCGTTCGTAATTGAACACCAGGGTGCCCCAGTCCGGGTGCCCGGCCTTGATCGGCTCGTGGTATTCAAACAGCGCCTGTCCGTCGAAGGACGCCAGACCATGTGCGTCCCGGGGAAAATGCGCCGGAACCCAGTCCAGCAGCACGCCGATCCCGTTCTGGTGAAAATGATCGACGAAAGCCCTGAAATCATCCGGTGAGCCAAACCGGCTGGTAGGAGCAAAATAACCGGTCGTCTGGTAACCCCAGGATTCATCGAGCGGGATGCTCCATGATGGGCATCAGTTCGACGTGGGTGAAGCCCATGTGTTTGACATAGGCGCATAAGCTCTTCGGCCAGCCTGCGGTAACCCATGAAACTGCCGTCCTCGTTGCGCCGCCAGGACCCGAGGTGCACCTCGTAGACGGACATGGGCCGGGCATGCCACCCGCCGCCGCTTCCTTGCCTCCATCCATTCCCCGTCACGCCATTCATGCCGGGGCGGGCCGCTGACCAGGCTTGCCGTGCCGGGGCGATATTCACAGGCGCGGGCGAACGGGTCCGTCTTGATGAAAAGCGCGCCGGTTTCCGCATTGCGGATCTCGAATTTGTATCGCGCATCAACTACGCCGGGGATGAACAATTCCCAGATTCCCTGCTGAGCGTGTTTTCGCATCGGGTGGCAGCGGCCGTCCCAGTCGTTGAAGTCACCGATCACGCTGACCCGCCCGGCATTGGGCGCCCACACCGTGAAAAGCGTTCCATCTATGCTGTCAACGGTATGACGGCGGGCGCCGAGCATCTGCTGGGCGTAACGGTGATGACCATGGTGAAAAGCATCCATTTCAGCGGCATTTAACTGGGGCCAGAAGCTGTACGCATCGAAACCTTCGTACCGCTCCCCGTTGTCCGATTCGCGGACAATCCGGTAGTGTGGCGGTATTTCCCCGGGTTTGGCCAGGCACTCGAACAGGTCGGTGCCCGGAATGCGTTCCATGGGCCGGGATTCATCGTTTAACCAGGCGCTGCGGGTCCGTGGGAGGAAACAGCGAAAGACTTCTTGCTCTCCCCAAGTGTGACGACCGAGCACCGCAAACGGATCCCCATGTGAACCTTGGGCCAGTTGCACTACTTCATTCGAATCGGCGGCCAGGGTAAATCGGTTTTTTTTTGCCTTAATCAACTTTTTTGCCTTTATTTAACTGAATTGTCTTGGTCAAATACGTATGATGAATGTAGCACAGACAGAGGAAAGGAAGAGTCATGAATCCGAAGAATTCCGGACGTTTTGTAAGCCGTTTAACACGCAGCACCATGGCGATGATCATGGCCGGAGGAAGGGGATCACGGCTGGAAGACCTGACGGCGGTCCGGGCCAAACCGGCCACGCCTTTTGGCGGAAAATTCCGCATCATCGATTTCCCGCTGTCCAATTGTGTTAACTCGGGAATCCGGCAGGTTTACATCCTGACCCAGTACAAGGCGCAATCACTGATTCAGCACGTCAATCGCGGCTGGGGGTATCTGCGTGGTGAATTTGGCGAGTTTATCCAGATTGTCCCGGCCCAGCAGCAGATCGATGAAAATTGGTACAAGGGAACCGCTGATTCGATCTATCAGAACCTCAACCTGATTCGCGACAGGAGTCCGGAACATGTGCTGATCCTGGCAGGCGACCATATTTACAAGATGGACTATGGCCCGATGATCGCGCATCACACCGAGAACAATGCGGATATTACCGTTGGCGTCATCCGTGTGCCCCTGCACGAGGCCACCGGGTTCGGCGTAATCACCATCGATGAAAATCACCGCGTGACCCATTTCGACGAGAAACCGGCAAACCCGCAACCGGTGCCGGGTAATCCCGACGTGGCGATGGCTTCCATGGGCATTTATGTCTTCAACCGGGATTTTCTGCTTGAAACCCTGGAGGCGGACGCCAGGGACCCGGAGTCGCAGCATGATTTCGGCAAGAACATCATTCCACAGAGCATTGAGAATGCCAGGGTGTTCGCCTACCCGTTTCATGACGTCAAGACCCGCGCCCAGAGTTACTGGCGAGATGTCGGAACCGTCGACGCTTTTTTCCGCGCAAACCTTGAGCTGATCTACGTGAATCCCGAGTTGAACCTGTACGACGCCGACTGGCCGATCTGGACTTACCAGGAACAACTGCCCCCGGCGAAATTTGTGCTTGATGACGCAGGACGGGTCGGTATGGCCACCAACTCAATGGTCTCCGGAGGCTGTATTGTATCCGGCGCCTACGTGCGGCAGTCCCTGCTGTTTTCCAGCGTGACCGTGAAGAGGGCAGTGAAGTGATCCAGGCCGTGGTTCTGCCGGAAGCCAAGATCGGCAAGTCATTGCCGGATCACCCGGGCCATCATCGACAAACGCTGTGTTATTCCGGACGGAACGGTGATCGGTGAAGACCACGCGGAAGACGCCAAGCGCTTCAGGGTGACCGCGGAAGGCGTCGTGCTGGTCTGCCCCCATATGCTGTAGGAGCGGCCCATGGCCGCGATTCAGCTTTGTGCCACAGTCGGGGGCGGCATGCCCTCCTTTGGAATGAGTTGCCCAGCGGCCATCGGCGCCAGAGTTAGGTGAGGGGCCGGGTATCTGTTGGCGGGACCGTCGGCTGTCGGGAACAGCCGAGGAGCGCACACGGACGTCTTGAGCGTGTCCCGGCAACAGATACCCGGTTCCTCGCCGGATTCAGAGCTGTTATCCCAGCCATGGGCCGCTCCTACTGTTGGCCTTATGTGCTGCGCGACAGCTGGAGCAGACGCCGGAAGCGCTTGATGTAAATTCGTCCCTGGGTGGTCCAGGAATAGTCCTTGTCCATCCCATTGAAGACCAACTTGCCTCCAGGCAAACTTGTTTTCATACAAGTCCAGGGCCGTGTTCAGGGCCCATTTCAAGCCATTGGCGTCGTAATCATGAAACACCACGCCGGTGCCGGTTCCCTTGGCGTGGTCATAAGGCTGAACAGAGTCGGTCAGCCCTCCCGTCGCGCGCACCACCGGCACAGTGCCGTATTTCAGGCTGTACATCTGGTTGAGGCCGCAGGGCTCGTACCTGGAAGGCATCAGGAACATATCGCTTCCCGCCTCTATCCGGTGCGCCAGTTGGTTGTTGAATCCCGGATAAAAACTGACCCGTCCCGGGAATTCCCCTTGCAACCAGTGAAAAAACTGCTCGTATTCGCTGTCGCCGTCGGCCAGCACCACCAGCGACAACTCGCGGGAAGCCAGCAGCTCCGGCAAGGTCTGTTGCACCAGGTCAATCCCTTTCTGGTAGGTCAGCCGGGTCACCATTCCAACCAGGGGTTTATCGAATTGGTAATCCAATCCGGTTTCCTGCATCAATGCCTGCTTGTTCTTCTCCTTCCCCGACAGATCCTTGATGGAATAGGGAAACGGGATCAGCGGGTCATTTTCCGGATTCCATTCCCTGTAATCCACTCCGTTCAGAATACCGGTCACTGAGCCGCCCCGGGCACGCAAATAGCCTTCCAGCCCCATGCCGTTCTCCGGCTCAAGAATTTCCCGCGAATAAGTGGGGCTGACCGTGGTCAGCAGATCTGCATGCAACACGCCCGTTTTGAGGAAATTGAACCGGTCGCCGTCCAGGTCTTCCTTGTCCAGCAGAGCGGTCGAATCCGCCAACCCCGCTTGTTGAAGTATTCCCGCTCCGAACACGCCCTGGTACGCCATGTTGTGAATGGTCAGAACGGTTCTGCTGTCACTGAACATCCGGTCCCAGTTGTAAATCGTCTTCAGATAGATCGGCACCAGGGCGGTGTGCCAGTCATGGCAATGAAATATATCGGGTGAGAAATCCAGCCGCTGGCACATCTCGATGGCCGCCCGTGAAAGCAGGATAAACCTGAGGTGCTCGTCTGGCCCGGAGTAAAGCTCGGTGCCGTGATAAAGATCCGGGCAATCCAGCAGGTGAATATCGGGACCTGGACCGGCGGGCTGCGCTTTCACAATCCGGTAATTGAAGCTTCGGTCGCCGAGCGTGAGGCTGAGTTCCTCCAGGCCCGGAACGGATTCGACTACGAAGCCGGAAACATCCAGCGTCGCGTAAAAAGGCGTCAGAACCAGCAAAGGGTGACCCGCCGAATGGAAGTAATCGGACAGAGCAGCCGTGACGTCAGCCAGCCCCCCGGTTTTTGCCAGCGGGGTCAGCTCCGAGCAGACAAGACAGATATTCAGGCGGCGGTCAGAAGACAAGGGATTTCCTTCGGTCAGGATGGGTGAATAATGTTATTTTAATGCGGATATACAAGAGGAATCGAGTAAAAATGAAGATCAGGAACCGTATCTCGCTGACCCTGGAAAACCAGGTCGCCCAGGTTCAGATGGATCGGCCCGAAAAGCGCAACGCGCTGGACATGGAAATGTTCCGCGCGATTGCCGAAGTGCAAGGAAAACTGGCCAGGGAGCGCGGTCTGCGCGCCGTGATATTGTCGGGTTCCGGAGTCGATTTTTGCAGTGGCCTGGACGTCAGGGCCCTGATGAAAGACCGCGCCGGGATGATCCGCCTGCTGTGGAAATGGTTTCCCTGGCGCGCCAACCTGGCTCAACAAGTCAGCGTCGGCTGGCGCACCCTGCCCGTTCCCGTGTTTGCCGCGGTCCAGGGGCGCTGCTGGGGCGGCGGCCTGCAAATCGCCCTGGGCGCAGATTTCCGCTTTGTGCATCCCGCTGCGTCACTGTCCATCATGGAAGGACGCTGGGGCCTGATCCCCGACATGGGCGGAACGCTGGCGCTGCGGGAACTCATGGAGCGTGACCAGGCCATGTGGCTGGCGATGAGTGCCGAGGAATTCAGCGGCACCCGCGCTAAAGAACTGGGCCTGGCGACGGCGCTGGCCGAAGACCCGCTGGGCACGGCCCTGGAGGCTGCAAGGCAACTGCTGGAGCGGTCCCCCGACACGGTCGCGGCGATCAAACGCCTGTATCGTAAAAGCTGGACCGGTGGCTCCGGCGCAGTGCTGGCCAGGGAATCCTGGTACCAGGTGCGGATTTTACGCGGCAGCAACCAGAGAATCGCCGTTCACCGGCAAACCGGGAAAGACACCGCCTGGCAGCACGCCAAAAAGTGGTAATACCGGGGGTCAGACGGTTCCCGTTTCAACCCGTTCGAGGAATTCACCGATCCGGTCCCAGGCTTCATGGGCCTCGGGTACTTCCGGGTAAAAAATCTGCCACACGTGAAGTAATCCCGCCCAGCTCTGGAGGAAGACCGGAGAGCCGGATTTCCTGGCCTTGGCCACGTAGCGCCGCGCATCATCCAGCAACATCTCGGATTCACTGACCTGTACCAGCGTTGGCGGCAGGTTTGAAAGGTCTCCATACACCGGAGACACGACCGGGTTCTTCGGCCTGAACCGGTTTTGCAGAACGAATATCCAGGTCAGAAGGTTTTTCGGGATTTTCAGCAATACTCCGAACAGCGGCCCCAACATGGTGTCGGTGGCGAGGTTGCGCCTGATACTTGGCCCCGTGTACGCGGAGTCAGTGAGCGGCGACAGGGCAACGACCGCATCCGGCGCCCTGAGCTTCTGGTCCCGAATCCAGGCGGACAGAACCAGCGACAGGTTGCCGCCGGCAGAATCTCCGCCCATGAAGAGACGTGACGGCGGCCCCTTTTCCGCGGGGCCGTTTTCCAGTATCCAGCGGTAGGCATTTTTGCAATCCACGATCCCGTCAAGCCGCCGGTTCTCGGGCATCAGGCGGTAGTCAATCGCCAATACCGCGGCGTTGGCCACTTCGGAAAACCTGCTGGTAATGGTTCTGTGGCTGTTCGGACTTCCTGCGATAAATGCGCCGCCGTGGATATACAGCACGCGACGTGAATGATTCACGCCGGGGGCCAGCACCCATTCTGCGGGAACTCCGTTTACGTCCACCGGGACAAACTGACACGTGAACGTTTTATCACGGGGGACGGCCTCCATGAAATCACGGGTAAACTGCAGCCTTTCCTGGCGCGACAGGCCTTTGACCTGGCCGCCGAGGGCCTGGATTCCGGCGACAGCAATCGCATGTTCCTTGCTGGGCTGCCCGGAAAAGGATTTGCCGGCCGCCGGATCAACCGGGCCATCGTAGGCCGTCAAATCCTCACCGCTCCCCATCCACAGGGTCAGGATCCAGAGCGCCAAAATAATGATCAAAAGCACCAGCAATAGCGACATGTCTCTGAGTTCCCGTTGGCAAAAATGTTTACCGTGGCCCGGGAGTTTTACACGCAGGCCTCAAAGGCCGTCTTCAGGATTTCCAGGCCTTCATCAAGGTGTTCAAAATCGATGGTCAAAGGAACCAGGATACGGATCACATTGCTCCTGACACCGCAGGAAAGCAGGATCAGGCCGAGCTCGGCGGCCTTCACCGTCAGCGCCTTGGTCAGCGCGGCATTGGGTTTGTTGACATCGCCGTCCGAGACCAGTTCCATGGCCACCATCGCACCCAGGCCACGGACATCGCCGATCAAGTCAGGGTGTTCGGCCTGGAGGCTGCGCAATCCGGCCATCAGGCGGTTTCCACATTCAAGCGCCCGCTCGCACAGCGATTCCTTTTCGATAATATCCAGCACGGTGACACCGGCGGCACAGCCCAGTGGCGATGCCGCGTAGGTTCCGCCCAATCCGCCGGGGTCCGGGGCATTCATGATGGCAGCCTTGCCCACGACGGCGGATATCGGGAAGCCTCCCGCGATGCCTTTTGCCAGGGTCATGAGGTCCGGTTCAATTCCGGAATATTCGACGGCAAACATGCGACCTGTGCGAGCAAATCCGGTTTGTATTTCGTCTGCAATCAATACGATACCGTGTAAATCGCATATTTTACGTAATTTAGCGAAGAACCCTTCCGGAACCGGGTAAAAACCACCTTCGCCCTGTACCGGCTCGATGATGATCGCGGCCACCCGGTCGGCCTGGATATCGCTCTTGAACAACTGCTCGAGCGCAGCCAGTGAATCCTCTGCGCTGATCCCCAGGTATTCGGCCGGAAACGGCACGTGGTAGATCTCCGGCGTGAACGGACCGAAACCTTTCTTGTAAGGAACCACTTTGCCGGTCAGGCCCATGCACAGGTTCGTGCGGCCATGAAAGCCCCCACTGAAAGCAATGACCCCGGGGCGGCCGGTCGCCACGCGGGCTATTTTTATCGCGTTTTCAACCGCCTCGGCGCCGGTCGACAGGAATATCGCCCTGGCGTCCTCGATCGGTGTCACCGCGGTGATCTTCTCGGCGAGTTCAACGACCTTGGCATAGGGCGTGATCATCACGCAGGTATGACTGAACGCATCGAGTTGCTGTTTGACCGCAGCGACAATCTCCGGATGACTGTGCCCGGTGTTTGTAACCGCGATCCCCGCCGCGAAATCGATGTAGCGCTTGCCCTCTTCATCCCAGATCTCGGCATTCCTGGCCCGCGCCGCATAGATCGGAAGCATATTACCCATTCCGCGCGCAAAGACCTTTTCTTTCCGTACCTGCAATTCGTGATTTTTCATCTCTGTTTTTCCATGGGGATATGGCTCCATTGTCCTGCACTTTGAACCGGACGGAAAGCCCATCTGCTGAAAATGCTGCCGATCGTCCTTCTTGCTGGTAGTCTATGGCGCCAATGGACTTCCTGATACTCGTAGCTGGCATTGCCGGGTTATGGCTGGGTACCGAACTCACGGTTGGCGGCGCACTGGCCATTGCACGGCGTCACCAGATTTCGGAGTTTTTCGTTGGCCTCGTCATCCTGTCGATCGGCAGTGATCTGCCCGAACTCGCGGTGGCTGTTTCCGCCGGCATCAAGGGCTTCATGGGTAATGATGCATCAGGTGTGGTCGTTGGCACATCCATCGGCAGCGTCGTGGCCCAGATCGGATTTGTGCTGGGCCTGGCCGGACTGATCCATCTGCTGACCCTTCCCCGCGCGTTCGTGATTAAACATGGCTCCGTGTTGCTCGGCGCAACGGCCCTGCTGTTCCTGGTGGCTTTCGATGGAGTGGTCACCCGGACCGAAGGCCTGATCCTGGTCACCATGTACGTGATTTACGTTGTTGCGCTGATGAATGGCGAAAACGTTCCGGACGAAGAACCCGGCCACCTGGCCCAAGGTGACTGGCGATCCTGGCTGCTGTTGGCGGCCGGCCTGGTAATCGTGACCATCAGCTCTGAGGCCACGGTGACTTCCGTGGTCAACATTGCCTACTCTTTCCAGATGAGCGAAGCGCTGATTTCTGTGCTGATCATCGGCCTGGGCACCAGCTTGCCCGAGCTTTCGATCTCCATCTCGGCGGTGCTGAAAAAGAAAACCGAGATGTCGGTGGGAAACATCATCGGCAGCAATGTCCTGGACACGCTGTTACCGATTGGCCTGGCGGCGGTTATTTCCCCGGCCAGGTTCGAAAGCGAGTTGCTCTTCTTTGACCTGCCCTTCATATTCGTGCTCACTGCGCTCGTGCTGGGCTTTTTCTATACCCGGAAAGGCGTCACCCGGCCCGAAGCCTGGGTCATTTTGGGAGCCTATGCTGTCTACGTTGCGGTCAAGCTGTTCCAGTTTTGACGCGCGACCTGAATAATCGACCCGGCGATCCTCAAGGCGGCGTTGCGTCAGTCGAGGTGATTTGGATCAACCGTTCGCTGTAGTGCCCGTTGAATCTTGTTCTGCCGCTGGTGCTGTAAGCGCCGATATTGCCAAATTCCAGGTAATCGCCGATGCGGATGTCATCCGGCAGGTCCACCGGGTCCGGAAGGACATCGGAACCGTCACAGGTCGGCCCGTAAACGGTGAAGGAAGACAGCGTGCCGGCCAGTATTTCACCATTGCGGAACACGCGCACCGGGTAGCGGCGATGCGCTTTGAAACGCAACTCCCAGAAAACGCCGTACATGCCGTCATTGATGTAAATCCGCCGGTCCTTCCGAAGCAGGATTTCCACCACCGCTGACAGCCCCGGGGCCGCCAGGGCCCGGCCCGGTTCGGCCATCAGTTCACCGCCTTTCTGCATCGGGAGCCGCCTGGATGCTTCGGAAACCGCCCGGAAAAAATCATCCAGGTCCGGAACCGGAAATCCCGGGTACGACCTGGGAAAACCGCCACCGATGTCGATCAGACGGACCCGGAAATCCAGTGGTTCCAGGACTTCACGCGCCACACGGATGGCATGCCGGTAAGCTTCAGGGCTGGTCACCATTGACCCGACGTTAAAGGCGAAAGCCGGCTCTGCGCCCAGTTTCCTGATCTGCTTCAGCAGGGCAGGAATATCGGCGGGCGGCGCCCCGAACTTGGAGGACAGGTCCATTTTTGCTGACTCATGGCTGACAGCCATGCGGGCAAAGACCACGCAATCGGGCAGGTTGACCCCTGCCTCCAGGACATCCAGGCCTGCCGGATGATCCACCATGAAATGCCGCACACCGTAATCATGAAATGCTTCGGCGACGGCGCCCCTGACCGTCACCGGGACCATGAAGTAACAGTCAGCGCCCGGGCAGAGTTTCCTGACCAGCCGGACCTCGGGCAACGAGGCGCAATCGAAATGCCTGACGCCAGCCTGGTTGAGTATCCTGATGACTTCCGGATCGTCATTGGCCTTGACGGCGTACAGAACCCTGCCGGGAAATCCGCGCAGAAAGGCCTTCGTGGTTTCCCGGTAGATATGCGGGTAAATGCAATATACCGGCTCCACGGGTTGCCATGCCCGCAGCATTTCACCCACATTTTCAAAGCCTTGTGCTGCAGTTGTCATGACAGTTCCGCTGTTCTTTTTGGCAGCGTATCATCGCGCATTGACCTGGTGCGGTAAAGCTCTGCAACCAACTGGCGACAGCGGCACACGAACGGATTCGGACTGCAGCCTGCTTTTTGACAGAGACGCGCTCCGCGCCTGATTGATCAGAGTTTGCCCAACCACTTGAAAATCACGCTGACCGGTCTGATTTTGAATGAACCATCCACCACGAGGAATAACACCCCATGATGAGAATATTGCTTTTCCTTGCAACCAACGCGGCAGTCCTGGTTCTGATCAGCATTGTTTTCCAGGTTTTCGGGATAGAGGGAATACTCGCCGAGAACGGAGTTGACCTGAACCTGCAGGCGCTTTTGGTCATGGCCGCTGTAATTGGTTTTGGCGGGTCTTTCATTTCCCTTGCCCTGTCGAAGTTCATGGCCAAGCGCTCGATGGGTGTCCAGGTGATCACCCAGGCCCGCAACAATACCGAGCAGTGGCTTCTGAGCACGGTTCAGCGCCAGGCGGAGGAAGCCGGAATTGGCATGCCGGAAGTGGGCATTTTCAACTCACCCGAGCCGAATGCCTTTGCGACCGGGATGCGGCGCAATAACGCCCTGGTCGCTGTCAGTGCCGGGCTGTTGCACAACATGAGCCAGGATGAAGTGGAAGCGGTGCTCGGCCACGAAATTTCGCACGTCGCCAACGGCGACATGGTGACCATGGGGTTGATCCAGGGCGTGGTCAACACCTTCGTCATCTTCCTGTCGCGCGTGATCGGGCATGTCGTTGACCGGGTCGTATTCAAGACCGAACGCGGCTATGGTCCGGCCTATTACATTACGTCCATCGTCTCGCAGATCTTCCTGTCGATACTCGCCAGCATGATCGTGATGTGGTTCTCCCGCCGCCGTGAATTCCGCGCCGACGAGGGTGGCGCAAAACTGGCCAGCCGGCAAAAAATGATCGGCGCTTTACGCGCCCTGCAGCGAAAGTCGGAACCCGTCGACTTGCCGGGCGAGTTTGCAGCGTTCGGGATTTCCGGTGGAGGTGCCGGCGGACTGAAAAGGCTGTTCCTGAGTCACCCGCCGCTTGAGGAGCGCATTGCAGCGCTGGAAACAAGCGTATAACCTCCCGACATGGCCGGCAAAAGACTACTGATTCACTCGTTATTCCTGTTTTTATTACCGGTCATCGTCGCCTGGTTCGGAATCTCCGTGGCCGGGGCAATCGCCCTGGTCGTCATCGCACTGGTGTGGCGCTGGGCCATTTCACTGAGCATCCTGGTCGCGCCGGCGAAAACGCCCGACCTGGAGTTGGAGACGATATCCGCCAGCCATTTCGTTGAAAAAGTACGCTGGTGCATGGACCGCCTTGGCGTCGACTACATCGAAAAGCCCGTGGGTGGAACGCTGGGGGCTTTTTTCCTGGGCAGAACCGTACCGCTGCTGAAATTCAGGACCGGGGCCGTTCGTTCACAGATCGGCAACTCACCGGAAATTTTGCGCTACCTGTGGGGCCGATACTCCGCCGGGATGGCTGAACAGGCCCGGTTCCTCGAGCCCACACCGGAAAGGCTTGAGCTGGAGCAAAAAATTGACCGCTGCGGCGTGGACCTGCAGGTCTGGGTTTACTCCCACATCCTGGATGACCGCGAACTTACCCTGCATGCCTGGGGCATCGCCAACCCGGCAATCCCGGCCTGGCAGCGCCTGGCCCTGAAGCTGAATTTTCCCCTGCTTCGGTTCCTCATTCGCAAATCATTCCGGATCACGCCCGGCCACTTTGCCAGGGCGGTTACCCATATCGAAGCCCTGTTGGCGGAAGTCGAGTCCTTGCTCAGTGACGGCAGGAAATCCATTTTGGGAGGTGACGCCCTCAATTTCACCGACATCACGTTTTGCGCCATCATGGGACTGTGGCTGCAACCGCCCGGTTACGGTGCTGGCAAAGCGGACACGGTGCGGATTGACCCCGCGCGGCAACCGCAGCAAATGGCTGGTGAGATCGAAACCTGGAGCCGAAACTACCCTCTGGCGAAAAACTTTATCGAAAAACTTTATGCGGACGAAAGACAATGAATGATTCCACCGTGCTGATCACCGGCGCAAATCGCGGGCTCGGACTCGGGCTTGCGCGTGTTTACCTGGAAGACGGATGGAACGTCATCGCCGTCAACCGCAGTTCTTCGGACGCACTCGAATCCCTGCAAAATGGCCGCCTTGAGATTCGCACCTGCGACCTGACCGATGACGCCCAACTGCAGGCAATGGCGAAATCCCTGGCAGGCCGTCCAGTCGATGTGCTGATCAACAACGCCGGCAGGATGGCCAAAAGCAGCCCAGACGAAACCTCGCGCGGCGTGCAGGGTTTCGGCCATTTTGACCGCGAATTGTGGCGTGAGGTTTTCGACATTAACCTGTTCACCCCGATGTACCTCTCGGAACTGCTGTCCGCCAACCTGTCCCGCTCGGAACGCGGGCGAGTCGTCATATTATCCAGCATGCTCGGCAGCATGACGTTGAACTCGAGCGGCGGCCTCTACGCTTACCGGGCCAGTAAGGCCGGTGTGAACGCCATCGTGAAATCCCTGTCGATAGACCTGGCCGATCGCGGCATCATTGCAATCGCCCAGCATCCCGGCTGGGTGCGCACCGACATGGGCGGCCGGGGTGCGGACATTGACATCGAAACTTCGGTCACTGGAATGAAAGCGGTATTTGACGGCCTCACGCCGGCCGACAGCGGCAAGTTATTTTCCTGGGACGGGTCGGAAATGCCGTGGTGAAGCGTAGGAGCGGATTCATCCGCGATTGAATCCGAAAAGGGTTCGCGGACGCGCCACGGCATTCCGAGCGCGCTTCTTCGCCTGCGGCGAAACCGCACTCTCTACATTGCCTGCGCTAATCCGCTCCTACGCCCGCCGCGCTCGCAGGTAGCTGATCACCGGCAGCGGCAGGAACAAGGCAAAAAAGACGAGAATGATCAGCGCCATCCGGTCGGCGCCAAACCGGTCCATCCCGACCCCCACCACCAGCGGTCCCAGCATGGTGCCGGCGCCCCAGCAGGCCGTGAACATCGTCGTTGCCGCCGCCAGCATGGCGCCCCTGAAACGCTGGCCGACGAGAATCACGCCAAGGGCGTAGATCATCCCTTCCACTCCGCCAAACAGAAAAGCGAAAATACCCGATACCGTCGGAATCCGGACCAGCCATGGCATCAACACCAGGCCGACCATGGTCAGCACAACACAGGCCGCCATCAGCCCCATGCGGTCAACATGATCAGCCAGCCAGCTGATCGGCATCACCAGCACCATGGTCCCCAGGCCCATTATGGTCAGCAATCCGAGCGTGGTGTCCTGGTCCAGACCCAGGCTCATGCCGAACAGGGGGAAAAACGTCATCGCGGACTCAGCGCTCGCCGCGTAAACCACGTTGGCGATCATGATGGTCGGCGCCAGAAGAAAGACTTTCCACAGGCCTTCGTGCTGATCATCCTGCTGTCCGATCCGGCCGTGAAATACCGCAAACAGGGGGATGCATGCCAGCAGAATCATCGCGCTGGTTGAGTAGAAGGGCGCCATTCCCTCCGAACCGGTCAGTATCAGCAGCAGAGGGCCAAGCGCGAAACCCGCCGCGCCGACCGATGCGTAGAACCCGATGATTCTGCCGCGCCAGTGCTCCTCGGCCAGTTCATTGATCAACGCTTCACTGGAAATCCAGAGCAACGCAGTCACCGCACCGATCACGAAACGCAGCGGAAACCAGAACCAGATGTTTGGAAACCATCCGGCCAGGATGAACAGGGCTGACAGGACCACAGTTACCACCTGCATCACGCGCGAAGGCGCAAACCGCCGCAACAGGCCCGGCGCCCAGGGGGCGATCACGATAACCGCAGACGCCTGGACAATGGTGCTGAGACCGATCAGGGTTTTGCTGACGCCCTGGGCATCCAGCACCAAAGCCAGCAGGGGAAAGGTGATGCCGTAGACCAGGTTGACCACGGCCATGGCCGCGATCACGCCGGCCAGGCTGCGCTTGCGTTCCCGCCGCCTCATCGGCGCGGAGGTATCGATTTCAGATAGGCCGCGATGGCTTTTCGATCCTGCTCGGGCAGCAGGGCCAGGTGTTCCTGGACTTTGACCATGGAACCGCCAACGGTATCGAAGTCCGGCGTAAATCCCGATTTGAAGTAGTAGGCGATGTCCGCCTCAGACCAGGCCCCTAAGCCATCCTGGTCCGGTGTGATATTCGGCACCCTGCCCTCGCCATCCGGATTGGGACCTCCCGCCAGCCACTGATCAAGGTGCGGACCACCCAGCCGGTCCCTTGGTGTGTGGCATTCGCCACAATGCCCGGCTCCCTCGGCGATATAACGCCCCCGTTCGAACAGGGGATCGTCTCCGCGCCCGGTCACTACCGGCCCTTGCCTGAGGTATCTCATTTTCCAGAGCCCGACCGCCCTGCGCATATTCCAGGGGAACCCCAGCTCGTGCGGCTTTACGCGATGCTCAACCGGCTTCAGTGTATCGATAAAAGCCTTGAGATCCATGATGTCCTGGACTTTCATCCGGGTGTAGGACGTGTAGGGAAAAGCCGGGTAGTAGTGGCTGCCGGCAGGGGAAGTGCCAAGCATCATTGCGTTGACCAGGTCCAGTTCTGACCAGCTGCCGGTTCCGGTTTCGGGGTCCGGCGAGATGTTCGGGACGTAAAACGTCCCGAATTCCGATTCGAGCGCCAGACCGCCTTCCAGGTCTTCCCCGTGACAGGAGGTGCAACCCCCGGCATGAAACACCAGTTCGCCATTGACCGGGTCTGCCCGGTGAACCGGTAAATCGGACCCGCTAAGGAATATGGGCCGGGTCAGCGGCCAGAACAGCAGGGCCGCAACCAGGCTCAGCGCCAGGGCAATCGTAACCAGCCTTTTGATGCTCCGGCCCATCGAGTTCAAACGAACCCGGATCAGTCCTCTTTATCTACTCGGTAATCCTCGTGACAGCCCTTGCAAGACTTGAACACCGGTCCGGCCGCCGCATTCAGAGCTTCCAGATCCTGCGGGGCAGCTTCAATTGCGCCATCTACAGCCTTTGCGAAAGTGTCCAGGGCGGCGTTGAATCCCTCGCGGTCAGTCCAGATCGTGTCCCTGGCTTCGGTGTCATAACCGGTTTCACTTCCCTCGGGAAACAGGTCGCCAGCCGTGGCCGCCACGTGTTCCCACACACCGAAACTCTCCATGGCTACGGCAGCGTCGAACGCCTGTTCGCCTTTCAACATTGCGCCGATGGGCTTGGCGGCTTTCCCTGCGCTTTCCATCAGATCATGACGTTCTTCCTGCACGGAGCCGGCAGCCTGCACATTCGGAACCAGAAACAACAGCGCCAGGGCGCCGGCAATCAGTGAAACTCGAGCCATTTTAATTCTCCGCATTAGTGAAAATGATGATCCAGCAGGGAATTATAAAGCCTGCGGGCAAGAGTAGCTATCCAAGGCCTGTTAACACTGCTTTGTTGACCTGAGTCAACAAATGTAGGCAGATTTGTCATCATATCTTGGTATGCTCTGCACCAGAAAATAACATTGCCCGGAGACCAAGAATGACAACCCGAGAAGCGCCTGGAAAATATGTATACCTGTTCAATGAATACGACGAAGTCATGGCCAAGTACGACGGCGACTGGGACGGTGTCCGCGGCCTGCTCGGCGGCAAAGGCGCCAACCTGCTCGACGCCACCAGGCTGGGCATCCCGGTTCCTCCCGGCTTCACGGTCACAACCGAAGGCTGTAACGATTACCTGGAAGCGGGCGAGAAGTTCCCCGGTGACTTGTGGGACCAGGCGCTAAAGGCTGTCACCAGCCTGGAAGGCATGACCGGCAAAAAGTTCGGCAACGCCGAAAACCCGTTGCTGGTCTCGTGCCGCTCCGGCGCCCGCTTCTCGATGCCCGGCATGATGGACACCATTCTGAATATCGGCCTGAACGACGAAATCGTCGAAATCCTGGCGACCCGGACCCACCGGCCACGATTCGCCTATGACATCTATCGCCGGCTGGTCCAGATGTTCGGCGGCGTCGTGATGGGGGTCCCGGACGAGGTTTTTGAAGCGGTCATCACGGCCCAGCGCCGCGAGTCCAAGGTCAAAAGTGACACCGAGCTCGATGCCGGGGCCTGGAAGGCGGTGACCCTGCGGTTCAAGGAGATTATCCGCTCCTACACCGGCAAGGAATTCCCGACCGACCCCAAGGAACAGCTCAGGCAGGCGACCGAAGCGGTATTCAAATCCTGGAACGGCAAGCGCGCCATTGACTATCGCCAGGCGGCGGGGATCGCAAACGACCTCGGTACCGCGGTGAACATTCAGACCATGGTATTCGGCAACATCGGCGACGACTCAGCCACCGGCGTTTTCATGTCGCGCAACGCAACCACCGGTGAACCCCAACTCGAGGGTGACTACCTGATCAATGCCCAGGGCGAAGACGTCGTTGCCGGCACCCGGACGACCTTGCGGATTGCCCAGTTGAAAGACGACATGCCTCAAATGTATGCCGAGCTTGAGGATATCGCCCGACGCCTGGAGAAGCACCACCGCAACATGCAGGACATGGAATTCACCATTGAACAGGGCAAGCTCTGGTTGCTGCAGACCCGCGACGGCAAACGCACCGCTCAGGCGGAAGTAAGAATAGCAGTCGACATGGTGGACGAAGGCCTGATCTCCCGCGAAGAGGCGGTGTCGCGCGTTCAGCCTGACCAGGTTGATTTCTTCCTGCACCCGCAACTCGACCCGGAAGCCCTGTTGGGTGTGAAACCGATTGCCAGCGGTTTGAACGTATCTCCGGGCGCCGCGGTCGGCGTGATTGCTTTTGAACCGGACCTGGCCGAACGCTGGGCCAAGGAGGAAGGCAAGAGCGTGATCCTGGTTCGGCCGGAAACCCGTCCCGACGACGTTCACGGCATGCTCGCCGCGAAAGGCGTCGTCACCAGCAAGGGCGGTCGCACCAGCCATGCTGCACTGGTCGCACGTCAGTTCGGTAAACCGGCGGTTGTCGGCGTCGAGGAAATTGAGATCGATCTCGATAACCACGTCATGCGGATCGGTGAAGACCTGGTCATCGAAGAAGGCGAATACCTCTCCATTGACGGTAATCACGGCCTGATTTACTACGCCGAACTGCCCACGGTAGTGCCGGACATCCAGAACCCCTACCTGCTGAAGATCCTGGAATGGGCGGATGAATTCCGCAAACTGGGCGTTCGCGCCAACGCGGATTACCCGGATGACGCCAAGCGGGCGCGCGAATACGGCGCCGAAGGCATCGGGCTGTGCCGCACCGAGCACATGTTTTTCGCCGAGGAGCGCCTGCCGATCATGCAGCGCATGATAACGGCCGGCACACCCACCGAGCGGGCCGAGGCGATTGCAGCCCTGTTACCCATGCAAAGGTCTGACTTTGAAGGTTTGTTCCGGGCGATGGATGGACAACCGGTCATTATCCGTTTGCTGGATCCGCCCCTGCACGAGTTCCTGCCCTCCTCGCACGACCTGATGCTGGACCTGACAGATCTGAAATTGCGGATGCAGCACCTCTCCAGTCTCAAGGAAATGGACCAGGCGCTGGAGGAAATCGCAACCAAGAGCAAACTGCTGGAGCGGGTCGAATCGCTGTCCGAATCGAACCCGATGCTGGGCACCCGCGGCGTTCGCCTGGGCATGCTGATTCCCGGCCTCTACAAGATGCAGGTCCAGGCTATATACGAAGCGGCCTGCCGCTGCGCACTGGACGGCGTGGACGTACTCCCCGAGGTGATGATTCCCCTGGTTTCCCACGTTGGCGAGCTGAATATGATTATTGGCCCAATGACCGCCATTGCCGACAAAGTGATGAAAGATCACAGCGTCACCGTGCCCAAGATGTTCGGCACCATGATCGAAATCCCCAGGGCTGCGCTGACTGCTGCTGAAATTGCCCAGACAGCCGAGTTCTTCTCGTTCGGAACCAACGACCTGACCCAGACCACCTACGGTATCTCCCGCGACGATGCGGAAACCGGATTCCTGGTGCATTACCTGCAAACCCGGTTATTACAGGACAACCCGTTCACCAGCATCGATCCGGAGGGTGTCGGCCGCTTGATGCAAATGGCCATCGACGAGGGCAGGAAGTCCCGTCCCAACCTTGAAATCGGCGTTTGCGGCGAACACGGCGGCGACCCGAAGAGCATCCACCTGTGCCACAAACTCGGCGTGGACTATGTCTCCTGCTCGCCGTTCCGGGTTCCGATCGCCCGCCTGGCGGCTGCGCAAGCGGCGTTGAAATCGTAGGAGCGGATTTATCCGCGAGAGAACTCCGAACCACAGTCGGGGGTGGATCGGTAATTCCTCTAGTGAAAGAGGTGAGGAGCCGGGTACCTGTTGACGGGACCGTCGGCTGTCAGGAACAGCCGAGGAGCGCACACGGACGTCTTGAGCGTGTCTCGGCAACAGGTACCCGGTTTCTCACCGGGTTCGGAGTCATATCGCGGATAAATCCGCTCCTACGGTTTTAACTCGGCATCCCGCGCCAGGGCTTTGGCATAGGCGGGCCTGGCCAGGCAGCGCTCGACGTAGGCTTCGAACACCGGTTTTTCCGGCAGGATCCCGAACATCTTCATGAAATAGACCGAGGACCCGATCATCACATCGGCTGCGCAGAACCGTTCACCCGTGATCCAGGGGCCCTTTTGCAAGCCGGCTTCCAGCACCTCGATCATCGTATCCCAGTTACCCCAGCCGGAACTGGCGCGTGACACGGTCTGGCCGGTGAACTTTTCCATCATCGCGGGTTCGATGACGCCCGGGGTATAGGTCATCCAGTACAGGTAGGCGCCGCGGGCCGGATCGTCGATCGCCGGCGCCAGTCCCGAGGCAGGGTAACGGTCAGCCAGGTACAGGGCGCAGGCCGCTGAATCCGCGAGGTAAACCGTGCCGTTCGGCGCCGTGTCCATCAGGGCGGGAACCTTACCCATCGGACTGGCGGCGACGAAATCAGGATCCTCTTTTGCTTCCGGTTTACGGATATCAATGAACCGGACCTCGAACGGTTCGTTCATTTCTTCCAGCAGCCACAATATTCTCGAAGCCCTTGTCTGCGGACACCAAAAGAGTGTGATCATGCAGTTTCTCCTGTTTTATTCATTTCTTGCCCGCCAAAGACGCTTACCGGAAAAGTGCCGCCGGGTGCAATGGAAGGTGGATACCACCAGTCTACCCGGTGTTCCGGATAGCCTCCGCCATGATTTCCAGCGCGGTTTGGTTGCAGGGTGGCAATTCAGCATCGCTCTCAGCCAATGGCGTCACCCGCTTGCCCCAGCGTATCATTCCGGCGCCGCGGGTCAGGCCCGCACCGAATGCAGCAAGCAGAATCCGGTCTCCCGGCTTGATCCGCCCTTCTTCCAGCAGTTCGCACAAGGCAACAGGGATGGTGGCGGCGGACGTATTGCCGTAATGCTGGATGTTTAACGCGACCTGTGACATGGGCACTGAAAGGTGATGCGCCAGGGATTCGATGATGCGGGCGTTTGCCTGGTGCGGAATGATGATGTCGATGTCTTCGTTGCCGAGGTTCAGTTTGGTCAGAACGTGGTTGATTTCTTTAGCCATGCCCCTGACGGCCCGCCGGAAAATTTCGCGCCCGTCGAAGCTGACATCGAACTTGGCGTAGTTTTCGACAAACCGATTCCCGGCCGTTCCGAAATTCGGCAGTAGCAGGGCTTCCAGCGCGTCGCCCTCGCAGCCCAGGTGACTGGCCAGCAAACCGGATTCTTCCTCGCTGGCTTCCACGACCACGGCGCCAGCGCCATCACCAAACAATACCGCGGTGTCGCGCAGCGACCAGTTGAGAAACCAGGTAATACGCTCCGCCCCGATCACCAGGACATTGCCATACCCGGCAGCCCGGATCATCGCGGTCGCCACTTCCAGGCTGTAAATAAAACCGCTGCAGCCCGCATTGAGATCGAACACGGCCGCATTGACCGCCCCCATTTTTTTCTGCACGTGAGCGGCCGTACTGGGAATCACCGTGTCGGGCGAACAGGTGGCGACAATCAGCAATTCAACGTCTTCCGGTTTGAGCCCGGCAGCAGCCAGCGCGCGGTGCCCGGCCACGGCAGCCATATCACTGACCGGGACGTGGGAAACCCGTCGCTCGCTGATCCCGCTTCGGCTTTTGATCCATTCATCGGAGGTGTCGATGACCGTAGCCATGTCGTCGTTAGTCATCACCGCGGGAGGCATGCACTTTCCCCAGCCGGTAATATTCGCGTATTTCGCCATAACACGATGTCTCGTTCTCGTTATTCGGGCAGACTAACAGTGAACTGAATAAAGCACAATTAATCGGGTGTTTAGTAAACACATTCCAGTATTATGGTGCGGTATTTTTGGGCTCGAGTGAGGCAGTACCTTTTTGAGAAAGGTTAATCTACAGCAATTGATCAAGTGGACTGTCTACAGTCTGCTGCTGGTCAATTGGGGTCTTTATGTCCTGGAAGAGTGGCGAAATGCCCAGTTCACACTGGCCAACGGCGGCAGCCTGCTGGACTGGACTGCAGCGTTTGGAACATCCCTGGATGAAACGGCGTGGTTCGGCCTGCTGTTCCTGTGGGAGCTTGAAACATACGTACTATCCGATGAATCCTGGAACCGCTTGATGCAATGGGCCTTTCTCGGCATCAGGGGCGCCTGCTACGTTTTCCTGGCGCACACGGTATTCGCCTGGGCGACGACTTTTTTTGACCTTGAGACCGTCCAGGCCGACCCGGAAATTACCAGCCTGTGCCAGCTTGCCGGCCAGGACCTTTCATTTGCATACAACCTGCACTACCAGGTGATCGACGCACAGAATTGTGCGACGCTCTCCGCCGGAACGGAATTTTACTATGTCGACAATTCCGCCCTGACCGACGCGGCCGGACTGGCAGTGGAGCGCCGTTCCGCATGGATTGATTTGCAGGACGCCGTCACCTGGTTGCTGATCATGTTCTCCATTGAACTGGGTATCTGGCTGCAGGGCCGCGACATCACCGGCGGCGCCCTCACGCTGGTCAGCCAGGCCGTAAAAATATTTTATGGCGTGCTGTTCTTCGATGCGGCCTACTGGGCCTGGATGGGCCACTGGCTGTATGCCTGGGACCAGACCCTTTGGATCTGCGGATTCTGGGCGATCGAGTACAACATGAAAGAATGGCGCGACCAGATTGAACAATTGGAACTTGAAGAAGAATTGACAGCGGCATGAGCGAGGCAAACATGAATTCTCCGGTTACCCGGTTTCTCGAAGACCACCCAGAGGTTGAAACAGTAGAGGTCGTTCTGACCGACCTGAACGGCATTTACCGCGGTAAATGGCTACCCGCCCATTCGGCGGGAAAGGTCCTGGAGGGCAAATTGAAAATGCCGCTCACCGCGGTATCGCCCGATATCTGGGGCCGCGATGTTCGCACCCTGTGTCATCAGACCGGAGACGGGGACGGCGTTTGCACACCGGTGGAAAACTCGATCCGGATGCTGCCCTGGTTGTCGCATCCGACCGCGCAGCTGTTCCTGCAGCTCAACACGGAGGATGGCACACCCTGGGAATTCGATCCGCGCGTTGTCCTGAAGAATGTTTGCGCCATGTACCACGAGCGGGGGCTCACGCCGGTTTGCGCACCGGAACTGGAATTTTACCTGTTCGAAGAAGGCCGGGACGGCGAGGGCAAGCCAAAGGTGCCCGCCACGCGCGTCAATGGAGACTGCAGGATCGGAGGGCAGGTATACAGCACCGAACTGATGCAGGAACACGCTCCGTTGATGCACGAGATACGCGAAGCCTGCGACCTGATGTCGGTGCCGATGGATGGACTCCTGAAAGAACTCTCGCCCGGCCAGTACGAGCTCAACCTGCACCATGTCAACGATCCCCTGAATGCTGCCGACAACGCACAGTGGTTGAAACAGATCATCAAGGGCGTTGCACGCAAGCACGGCTTCATTGCCAGTTTCATGGCCAAGCCATTTGGCAACCGGGACGGTAACGGGCTGCACACGCATGTCAGCCTCCTGGACGGGAAAGGCGATAATATTTTCGATGATGGAACAGAACTGGGAAGTGATCTGTTGAGAAACGCGATCGCCGGGCTCGCCGACGTCATGTCGGATTCCATGCTGATCTTTGCACCGCACCTTAATTCATGGCGCCGCCTGCAACTCGGCGTCCACGGCCCCCTCGTGCCAACCTGGGGTTACGAAAACCGCTATGTCGCGATGCGGATTCCGAATGGTGAAAATGCCGCCAGGCGGATCGAGCACCGGATCGCCGGGGCCGATGCCAACCCCTATCTGTCCCTCGCGGTGATCCTGGCCGGTATCCTGCACGGACTGGATAACCGGATGGAGGCCGATTCGCCCACCGACAAGGGACCCGAGAGGGTGAAGGCCGAGCTGCCTTCCAATTGGAATAACGCGCTGGCCGCCTTCAGGAAATCCGCGTTTATCGGCCAATACCTCGGGAAAGATTTCCAGCACGCACTGGCAGAAATAAAGCGCGTCGAGCAGGCTGAATTTGCGGCCGCGGTCACTCCCCTGGAATACGACAGCTACCTGGTTCTTGCCTGAGGCCTGTTGGAGCGGCCCATGGCCGCGAGGTCTGGTTCCTTCAACAAACCTATCGCGGCCATGGGCCGCTCCAACAGCTGCTACAACAGGCTGCGCACCATATCTTCCAGCGGCGGTCCGTCGATTTGCCTGAACCGGTAAACCACGCGCGCCATCGGGACATCCAGTTTGAGCATCCGGTCCAGCCTGGCCGGGCTGGCGTCCACGATACAAGTGACTTTCTCCGCTGCGCAGCAGGCATTGATCGTCTCCGCAAGGGACTCGCGCTGTGCTTCGGAATACCCCATCGCCGGCAATATGCATTTCATGTGGGGGTAAGCTTTGAACGTGTCGCGGATGGTACCTGCAGCGTAAGGCTCGGGATCAACCGGCGTCGCCCCGTAGCGCTGCGCGGCCACCGTGCCTGCACCGAATGACATGCCGCCATGGGTCACGGTCGGACCGTCTTCGATCACCAGTACGCGCTGCCCTTTCAGCAGTTCAGGATTATCGACTTCGATATCCAGGTCGGCGGTGCATATCGACGCACCGGGGTTCAATAACCTGGCCCTTTCGCGGATGCCCTCCACTGCTCCGGGTTCGGCAGAACCCGCTTTGCTGATCACCAGTACGTCCGCCCGCCTGAAATTGACTTCTCCGGGAAAATAATCAATCTCGTGTCCGGCCCTTAGGGAGTCCACTACCACGATATCCAGGTCCGGCCGAATGAACGAGAAGTCGTTGTTACCGCCATCCCATAAAACGATATCCGCCTCGCGCGAAGACTCGTCGAGGATGGCCTGGTAATCGACGCCGGCATAAATCGGAATGCCCATATCGACGTAAGGCTCGTATTCCTCGCGTTCTTCGATCGTGCACTTCTGGTCGACGAGATCGGCCGTGGTCGCGAACCGCTGCACCCGCTGCATTTCCAGGTTACCGTAGGGCATGGGGTGCCGGATGACGGCAACCTTTTTCCCCTGGTCAGTCAGGAGCCTGGCCAGCCACTGGGTCAGCGGACTCTTGCCTGCCCCGGTGCGCGTTGCTGTCACGCTGACCACCGGTTTGTCCGCAACCAGCTGCGTGTGATCCGGTCCCATCATAATGAAGCTCGCCCCTGCCGCCTGGACCAGGCTGGCCTTGTGCATGAGCACGGCGTGGGAAATGTCGCTGTAGGCGAAGAAAACGAAATCAATATCCAGTCGCTTGATCAGGCCGGGAAGTTCTGACTCGTCGTAAATCGGGATGTCCCCGTCGTAGCCGGGTCCTGCCAGGGAATGGGGAAATCGCCGCTGGTCGATAAAGGGAATCTGGGTTGCCGTGAACGCCTTGACCCTGAATTCCGGGTGATCGCGAAGAAAGGAAAGAAAGATGTGAAAGTCGCGCCCTGCAGCGCCCATCACGATGCATTGGTACTCTTTTTTCATGACATCCGCTCTGTGCAATTGGAATAAGGGCAGAATAGCGGGGACCGGTTATTCCGGCCTTGATCTAAAGCGTGTTGAGGCCTGTTTATAGTCTTTAATGCCCCAATGTCCCCATCCAGATGGCGGCCAGGAAACCCACGACCGTCATCAGGCCGGTTAACCAGCCTCCGTGCTCGAAGGCTTCCGGCAACATGGTCTGGGCGATCATCGCCAGCATGGCTCCGGCGGCCATACCTTCAAGGATGGCTCGCAGGTGATGCGGGGCATCGGCGATGAACAGGTGGCCAAGGGCCGCCCCTACCGCGGTCATGACCATTAACGTGACCCACATCGAAAGGATGTTGATGGCCGAACTGCCCTGCTTCTTCATGACCGACGCGCTGGACATGCTCTCCGGAAAATTGGCCAGAAACAGCCCGCCAATCAGCGCGAGACTGATGGATGCGCCTTCCATCGAACCGCCGATAACCAGCGACTCGGGAATGCCGTCAAGAGCGATGCCCAGCCAGATTGCAAGGGCAACATTACTGCCGCTTTTTTTCTCGGCGCTGGCGGCAGAAATGATTTCAGCTTCGGTCGGTTTTCCGACTTCGGATTCCAGGTTCTGACTGGCCGCTGCCAGCCAGGATTCCGACTGATCACGCTTGATCTCGTGGCTATTTTCACCGCGATGATGCGCGGCCAGCCTGCCCAGCGTGTGATGCAAACCCGGAGAAACCGCCACCACGTCGCTGAAATCGTCCTTGTGAATCTCCCAAAGGACTGTGTCCTCAACCGCTTCAGCACGACTGATCGCCGGCACGCCGGTCACCAGCGCCATTTCGCCGAACGCTTCACCCTTTGTCAGGATAGAAACCTGGCCTTCCTGGCCACCGGAATCGTGCGGCTGAACCCTTACCTTGCCGGATTCGATCAGAAATAAGGCATCACAGGGGTCTTCTTCGTGGCAGATGAGTTCACCGGCCTTGAACACCCGTTTTTCGATATCGCTGACTACTCGTTTGATTTCGTCCGGTGGCAAGGCCAGCATCAGGTCCAGCACCGATAGCTTGTCCAGGATTTTACGAAATTGCTTTTTCTTGCTGCGTTTCAGGCGTTGCGCAATGGTTGAGTGTTTACGCAGGTAGCCGCCCATGTTCGCCAGGGCCTGGTCCAGGCCGATAAACAGCAGGCAGCCGATCATCGACCCGATCGCCATCCACTTGAAGCTCTGGAAGGGATCCTCCGGAAAATGCGCCAGGGCCGGCACCACCAGTTCCAGCGCCAGTGCGCACAATAGCGCCCCGGCGCCGAATGCCATCACGGCGGCTGTCAACCGCAGGCTGGGATTCAACCAGATTCCGGCAGCGGCGCCAATGGGCAGGGACGCAGCGCTGAGGCCGCCGAACAGAAATGCCAGCAGAGTATGATCCATCCGGAATTTTTACAGGTCTTGCCTGCCCGGCGCAAGACTTGCGACGCCTTAATGCCGCGTCAACAAGGCCTTCCAACCGAACGGCGTCTTGACATAAACCGTGGTGAACCACGTTTCAAAGCCTGAGCCGTCTTTGAATTTCAAACTGGAGTGGCCGTAAGCCACCGCGTGTTTTTCTTCCAGTTCTTTCACCGTTACGTCCGAGTAATTCAACACGCCACGGTCCTGCCCTTCCTTCGTAACGCTGTCAATTTCTGCCAGGCGCTGTTGCAGCGATGCAACACCATTCTGGGTGATCAGCACAAAATCCGGATGGTAATAACCCCTGATAGCTTCCAGGTCGCCTTCATTCCAGATTTCGGAAAAATAGTCGAGGGCCGTAGTGATCTCGGTTTTTGTGTCGGCGCTCAGCGGGGCCGCTGCGAGCAAAAGTACCAGGAAGATTGTTTTTGTCATGGCGTCAAACCCTGCGAGTGGCAAATCCACACGGCCAGCATACGGCACATGGGATTTTGAAGACAATGCCTGATTACGGGGAAGGTCTCTATGATCTGGGGCAAACCAGAGTGGGACGCCATGTGCTAGGTTCTCAAACATCCTTTATCCGGACTTGTACGGTGCACGTCATGCGCCAGGCGACCTGAAATGAAATATTCTGCGTACGGCCAGATTGCGATACTTGCCCTGTTCGGCGCCATGGCGAGCGCGCCGGCGCATGCTCAGGAGGCCCGGCCTGACCTGGTGTTGATGGTGGTCGTTGACCAGCTTCGGGGCGACATGCCATCGAGATACCGGGATCGGTTGGGGCCCGGAGGATTTCGTTACTTCATGGAAAACGGCACAGTTTTCAGCAATGCCGAGTATTGTCACGTCACGACAACGACAGCCCCCGGCCATGCCACGCTGGCGACCGGCGCAAACCCGCCTCAACACGGTATTGCCGCCAACGACTGGATCGACAGCGCCTCCCGGCAACCTGTCAATAACACGGAAGACAGCCGCTACCCGGTGATTGGAGAGGCTCCTGCCAGTAAGGAAGGCCGGTCGCCCAAAAACCTGGAATCCAGCACATTCGGGGATGAGCTGGTTCTTGCCAGCGCGGGAAACTCAAGGGTATTTTCCGTTTCCATCAAGGACCGCGCGGCGATCCTGCTGGCCGGCCACCTTGGGAAAGCCTGGTGGTATTCAAAAACCCACGGTCAATTTGTCACCAGTACGTATTATCACGAAGCCTACCCGGCCTGGGTTCAAAGCTGGAATTCGAAAGGTTACGCAGATCAATTTCGTACGCAGACCTGGGACCTCCTGCTGGACCCCGGATCCTATGTCTTTAAAAACCAGGATGACCGCTGGTTCGAAATTGACTACAACAAGCTCGGCAGGACCTTTCCCCACAGGCTGAGGGACACGGACCAGGCGAAATTCTATTCAACGCTGCGTTACACCCCGATGGGTGACCAATTAACACTCAATTTCACCAGGGCACTGGTTACCGCGGAAAACATCGGGCAGACCGGACACACGGATGTGCTTGCCGTGAGCTTTTCGGCGACCGACTACATTGGCCATGCCTTTGGTCCCAACAGCCTCGAAGCAGAGGACAACCTGCTCCGGGTCGACCGTACTTTGCAGGAACTAATGGAATTCATTGATCAGAAAATTGGCCTGGATAAAACCCTGGCCCTGCTGGTATCTGACCACGGGGTCAGTCCTGCTCCGGAACACATGGCCGCACTCGGCTTCGAGGCGAAAAGACTCGAACCGGCAAAGTTCATGGAGCAGGCCAATCGGGCACTGGGAAAAACCTTCAATACGGACCGCGACCTCGTGCAGGATTTCTGGACGCCGGGAATCTATCTGGACCTGGAAGCCATTGCTTCACTGGGGCTGGATGTTACGCGGGTTGAGCGCGAACTGGCAGCGGTCATCATGGCGATGCCCGGGTTTTCGCTGGCCCTGGCAAAAACCGATATCCTGTCCGGGCAAATTCCCGACACGCTCCAGGCCCGGAGGATCGCCTGCGGTTTTCATCCGAAACGTTCCGGAGACGTCATGGTCGTGCAGGACCCTTTCTGGTTTCTGAGCCGCGAACCTCACGGGGACGCGACAACGCACGGTTCGCCGTGGAACTACGACAGCCATGTACCGATCATGATCGCCGGGCCGGGAATCGGCCGGGGGAGGGTCGATACCCCGGTCTCGCCGCACGATGTGGCGCCGACCATCAGCAACTACCTGGGCATCTCTGCGCCTTCCGGTTCCACGGGGACGCCTTTGCCGTATAGCGGGAAGCTGCCATTGGCTGCGCCAGGTGAACGGAAAGACTGAGGAAACTCCGATTCAATCGGGGTTACAATCAGGATCATGCAGCGCCTGAGTCTACTCGACAGCAGTTTCCTTCTCGCGGAGAACCGCGAAACCCCGATGCACACCGGCGGGGTGAGCCTGTACCGCTACCCCAAAGGGGTGAACAAGCGCGAGTTCCTGCTGAGCCTGAAGGAAATTCTGCTGGCCGGCGTCGATTTGCGGCCCAAGTTCAATCAGCGCCTTTCCAGCGGTTTGCTCAGCAGGGCCAACCTGGCCTTCTCCTGGGAAAATGACCAGGAATTCGATATCGAATACCACATCCGTCATTCGGCGCTGCCGCAACCAGGCAGATACCGGGAATTGTTCGCTTTGATCTCCCGCTTGCACAGCACTCTGCTGGACCGGAACCGGCCGTTGTGGGAACTCCACCTGATCGAAGGCCTCGCGGAAAACCAGTTTGCCACTTATCTGAAAACCCATCACTGCATGCTGGACGGCATGGCGGCCATGCACATGACCAACAGTATGCTGTCCGCCACCAGCAAGGGCCGGGTTGATTATTCGCCGCTGTCTCGGACCGCCTGGGAGCACTATAAAAAGCAGGTGCCCTCGCCGGCGCCGGAAGGGGGCTTCAGCACCGGCGACATCAAGTCCCTGGCTGAGCGACTGACCAGCCAACTGGGCAATGGATCGAATGTGGCTCGCGCGCTTTTGAAGTACGCCAACGTGTGGATTGGAGGAGATGCTGCGCTGAATGTGCCCTGGCGGGGCGTACCCAACAGCATCATCAGCAGCAACGTGACCGGTTCGCGGCGCTTTGTCGCGCAAAGCTGGCCATACCAGCGCATCAGGGCCGTTGGCAACGCCCTGGGCGGCACGCTGAATGACACGGTCCTGGCGATGTGCGCAGGCGCCCTGCGCCTTTACCTTCAACATTCCGACGCACTGCCTTCCAGGCCGCTCAAAGCCATGGTGCCCGTTTCGCTGCGGGTTTCCGGTGACCTGGACTCATCGAACGCCGTCGGCTTCATCATTGCGAACCTTGGAACCCATCTGGACGATCCGGCGGACCGCTATGAAGCCATTCGTGAATCAACGCGTGCAGGGAAGGAAGTTTATTCAGGACTTTCCCCGGGTGAAGCCGAATTGTTTTCACAAATCACGATGTCGCCGTTGGTTCTGAGTAAGCTATTGAGCCTGGAAAGGATTCTCCCTGCTTATAATCTCGTCATTTCAAACGTCCCCGGACCACGCAAAACGATGTACTGGAACGGCGCCCGGCTGGACGGAATTTACCCGGCAAGTATCGTGCTGAACGGGCAATCGCTCAACATCACGCTGGTCAGTTACGCGGACCACCTGGACTTCGGCATCATTGCCTGCCGGCGTTCCTTGCCGAGCATACAACGCCTGATTGACTGCCTCGAAGAATCGCTGGTCGAACTCGAAACCCTGGCTGGCAATCCCTGAGCCGGGAAATAATCACTTGCCGGGTTCCGGTGTGAACACCCTTGCCAGGTACTCCCCCGGTTCCGTCGAATCCTCGCTACCGGCGCCCGTGATGCCCGCCAATGACCTGGCGAGGCCTTTCTTGTATTCAAGCCCGCTCTGCCGCGCGATCTGAACCCGCTGCGCCTGGGGCGAGCCGGCGCCATGCATGGATTCCGTCAGGTAGCCCACCGCGTTGCGGCCGAGCGTGATGTTTTCAATCAGCCGGAGTATCCGCAAACGGTCATTGGTCGATGTTCCCTCGCGGCCCTGCAGAAATTTTTGCAGCAAGGGGCCGATTTCATCATGCTCGAGATCCTGCTGGGACGGCAGGGTGACCATCAGTCCGCCGGCCAGGTCCTGCGCGATACGGGCCAGTTCATACGGCATTTTCGTTACGTGGTGCTTGCAGACATTGGCGATCATGTCGTCACATTTGTAGACGCCTGATTTCATCCGGGTTGACTGGTAGGACGCCGCGATACCGGTGCTGTAAATGGTCTCGTTCAGGTGGGTCATTTCCACCAGCTTGTCCCGGATATGGGATGCTTTCTCAACCCCGTTGTAGTCGGCGATCGCGGCCGCGGCGCCGATCAGCACATCACCCACGCCGGATTTACACACATAGCTGCGCCGGTGGTAGCAGGTAAACCGTTCAACCAGCATGGCGGCGAATTCGTACTCACCGTCCATGAAGATGTAGTCATTCGGGATGAACACGTCCTCGAAGATTACCATCGCTTCCTGGCCGCCAAACCTCGCATTTCCGGAATCGAGATCACCGTCTTCCATGCTGCGGGTGTCGCAGGACTGCCTGCCGTAAACATAGGTAATCCCCGGTGTATCGACAGGCAGTGCGCCCACGATCGCAAAATCCCTGTCATTTTCACCCAGCCTCAGGGTCGGCATGACGATCAGCCAGTGCGAGTTGATACACCCGGTCTGGTGAGCCTTGGCGCCGCTGATGTAAACACCCTCTTCCGTTCGGCGGGTGACATGCACGTACAGATCCAGGTCCGCCTGGGCATGCGGAGGCTTGCTGCGGTCTCCTTTCACATCGGTCATCGCACCGCCGATGACGTAGCCACCCGACTGCGCGAATTGAACGAAATCGAGAAAGCGCCGGTGATAGCCGGTTCCGCAGGCTTCGTCGATCTCCCAGGTAACCGAGTGCAGTGAATTGAGCGCGTCCATGCCAACGCAGCGCTGGAAACAGGTGCCCGTCAGCTGCCCAAGGCGGCGCTGCATCTTGTTCTGGTTGACGACGTCCTCGCGGCTGGCGGCGATATGCAGAAAGCGGTTGATCCGCTCGCCGGTGAACGGCGAAATGGCTGTCGCCAGGTCCGCGTCCGATTCGGCCAGGTCGTAAGTCGCGGCCACGGCGTTGATGGATGGTCGGATCATCGGGTGGTCAACCGGTTCCGCAACACGTTCGCCAAACAGGTACACGACGAGCTTGCGTCCGCGAAGGCTTTGAATATAGTCCTTACCAGTACGTATCATCAATTTCTCCCATGCGCTTCGTGGCTGCTGACCCAGTCACCGGCCAGTATGGCGCTGGTCAGCGAGTCTTCGCCGGCGGCACGTAAAACTCACCACGGGCGTGCTCTCCCCTGATTCGTAGCGGCCCGGCCAGGCCCAGTGGCACCTGGACATTTGAAACCTCCTCTACGGCAATTTTATCCCGGCTGCTCCGGCCAGGGCCGTCACCGCTTCGTTCATGTTGTCGACAATCGCCTGTAAGTCCGGGATCGCCGTTCTGCCGGAAACCAGGCCGATGTGCATATTGCCCGCGTAGCTGTTGGCCGTAACGTTGAGCGCTGTCAGTGGCAGCAAGGTGGAAATCGGGAAGGCGCTGACGTTTTCGGCGCCGCGGAAATACATGACATCGCGGGGTCCGGGCACATTCGAAATCACCAGGTTGTTGGTGGGCAGCAGGACCCGGGTCAATTTGAGGCTTTCCTCGAATTGCGCCAGCAAGGCCACCATCAGGGCGTAAATTTGCAGGGCGGACCTGCCCGTGCCCGAGAACAACTCCTGCGCCGTACTCGATGAGGCCTTGATTTGCCTTAATGCGGCAAGGGGGTCTGCGTGCTGCCCGGCCATCCTGACCTGCAGCATGGACACCAGGTTTCCGCTTTCCGGGTCATCGGGGTTGCGCAGATTGACCGGAATGAAGGCGACCATCGGTTCCTTCGGCGCCTGGCCTTTTTCTGCGTAGTACCGGCTGATTGCCAGGTCACAAAGGGTCATCAGCACATCGTTGATACTGGCGCCCTGGGACTTTCCTATGGCTTTGATCAGCGCCAGCGGAAAGGAAGTGCCGGCGAGATTCCGGGCCGATCCGGTGGTCACGTTCAGCGCCGTGCGCGGGGCTGCAGCGGGAAGTATGGCGTTCGAATCACCCTTGATGTAACGACGCTGCACCAGCCGGGCGCCAAGCCCGGCCAGGTCGAACGTGGTTTTGACACCGCCTCCCAGCATCTTCAGACCGGTCTTCATCAGCTGCGCGTAACCCCACTCTCCCTCGTCCGGTGCCGGCCGCGCCCTCTCGCGCTTCCAGATCGGCGGTGTAGAGCGGTCATCACTTGATGCCGAACCCGCCTGCATAAACCAGCGATTGATCGTGACACCGTCCGCCATGGCGTGATGAATTTTTGTGTAGAACGCGAACCGCCTGCCGGAAAGGCCTTCGATCAGGTGGAATTCCCACAGTGGCCTTTCGCGATCCAGCAGGTTAGCGTGCAATCGACCGACCACGTCCCAGAGTTGCTGGTCTTTCCCCGGTCCGGGCAACACGGTGTGCCGGACGTGGTAGTCGATTTCAAACTTTTTATCCGTCACCCATTCAGGCTGCAAAGGATTGGTGATCTGCAGTTTGCGATTGAAGGGAAACCCGGGAGGCACGGCTCTCAGGTCATCCAGCATTCGTCGCAGCCAGGCGGGACCCCTGCCCTTGGGCAGCCTGAAGATTTGCAGGCAGGCCACGTGCTTGGGGCTGTTCTGGGACTCGGTCAGCAGAAAGCCGTTGTCGATGATGGAGAGTTTGCTCATATCCGCTGGTCTTTCAATTTCTCCATCAGGAAAACGATTTGCAGACTGTCTCCTTATTGTTGCAGGCCCCGACTGAAAACACAGCGAATACCAGGCAGGTGAGACAGGCGTAAAAACCGGGCTTTAACGGTATCCGGTACATTGAGGAACTCGCTGAATCAAGCCCATCTGTCAGTATAAAAGATTTTGGAAATCCTGGTCCGAAAGGTGTTGCATTTGCACCGGCCATTCGTAATGCTGGTAGGACAAGGCGGCCCAGGCCCGCCAGGGGTGGAAAAATTGAGCGTACCCAGTATTTTCAACGACGTACTCGGCCCGGTTATGCGCGGGCCATCGAGTTCACACAGCGCGGCTGCGCAGCGCATCGGCCGGCTGGCGCGCGACCTGATGCGGGGGCGTCTGCAACGCGTCGTGGTCGATTACGACCCTTCCGGGTCGCTGGTCACGACCCACCGCACCCAGGGCTCTGATCTTGGCCTGGCCGCCGGGCTGCTCGGCTGGGAAGCTGATGATGAACGGTTGAAAAACTATGCGAGTGAACTCAACAAGGCCGGAATCGAAGTCGAGGTCCGCTACCTGGACTACGGCGCGGAACATCCGAACACCTACCGGCTGGAACTGCATGACGGAGCAACGGCAAGAACCCTGACCGCGGTCTCAACCGGTGGCGGCATGATCGAGGTCCAGTCACTGAACGGCGTTCCGGTTTGCCTGCACGGCGACCTCCATGAGTTGTTCCTGTTAGGGGCCGGAGCCGGTGACGGCATGATTTCCGAGCTGACCAAATACTGTGATGTGGTCGGAATTGAGCGCCTCCAGACCTCGGGATGGCACCTGCGCAGCCGGTCCCCCTGGCCGGAAGAACAGCTGGCCGGGCTTGGCGCATTCGAGGTTCATATCCTTGCACCGGTGATGCCGGTGATGGCGGAGGATGCAAACGCTCTGCCCTTTCGCAACGCGGGTGAATTCCTGCAATCGATCGATGCAAGCACCCCGTTGTGGCAATGGGCGCTGCGCTATGAAGCCGCGCGCAGCGGCTGGAACGAGCAACAGGTATACGAGCGGGCGGCTTACATCCTGGCCACCATGCGGCGTAGTCTCGAGTCGGGTTTGGAAGGCCGCGAATTGCCCGGCCGGCTGCTGCCGACCCAGGTCAAGGCGTTCGAAAAGGCCGATCGTGAACGCAGGCTGGTCGGTGGCTCGATCCAGAACCGGATGATCCGTAACGTGACCGCCATCATGGAGGCCAAAGCGGGGCTTGAGTCGATCGTGGCTGCACCAACAGCGGGTTCGTGCGCAGTGCTGCCGGCAGCGTTGCTGGCAGTCGCCGATGATGGCGACGAGTTGTCGGAAGAAACCCTCGTGAAGGGGCTTCTGGCCGCAGGCCTGATCGGCGTTTTTATCGCCGAGGGTGCGACTTTTTCAGCGGAACTGGGGGGGTGCATGGCCGAATGTGGATCTGCGGCGGGAATGGCGGCGGCGGGCCTGGCCGAAATGTTGGGCGGCAGCCCGGCAGACGCGCTCTGCGCGGCCTCCATTGCGTTGCAAAACATGTTCGGATTGAGTTGCGATCCGATTGCAAGCCGGGTCGAAGCGCCTTGCCTCGGCAAGAACGCCATGGCGGCCAGCAATGCAATCAACAGCGCCAACATGGCACTGGCTGGCTACCTGCACCTGGTGCCGCTGGACCAGGTCATCGCCGCGATGAACGAAATCGGTCAGGCCATGCCAAGGGAAATCTGCTGCACCGCGCTGGGGGGGCTGTCCGTCACACCGGCCTCGAAAGCGCTGGAATTGAAACTGATGGAACAGCCGGAGCTGTAGGCCGCTTCCCCTACCCCGTCACCATCACCACGCGTAAAGCATCCAGCCGCATATGCGCGCCCCTGAGGTAAGGCTCCAGGCGTTCAGCGAAGTCCCGGGCGCGATCGAGCTCTTCCCGGCGAATGTTCGGATTGACCTCCGCCAGGGCCTGCAGGCGTTCCCACTCGACCTGGTGCAGCGCCCGCATCGAGGCAACTGCGGCGTCAACCATCCCGCTTTTACGCGCTTCGGCCAGGTTCCCCGCATGTTCCAGCATCGCGGTAATCCGGGGCCGGGTCTGCCTGACCAGGTCGCGGGCATTATGCAAGGGCGCTTCCTGCGCCAGTTTGCCGAGGCGGGTGCTGCCCAGGATATCGGTTAAATCGTTGTTCCGGTGATCGATAACCAGCCGCAAAGTCGTCAAGGGCAGGAATCGATGCAATTGCAGCTCGCCCGGTGCAATGCAGGACAGAACGTAGAGGGCTTCCAGCAGAATAGTCCCCGGTCTCAGCGGTGGAAGTTTCAGCGTGCAAAACGCCGTATTGCCAAACTCTCCGCTCAATACCATGTCCATCGCCCCACTGACCATCGGGTGCTCCCAGGTCAGGAACTGCATATCCTCGCGGGACAGGGCAAGGTCACGCTGGTAGGTCGCCGTCATGCCTTCTTCCGGCAATGCGGGGAAACTGTGCACCGGCATATGGGCGCCGGGCCTGATCACCAGGCTGTTGGTGGAGTGGTGCTCCTGTTCGACGCCAAAGAGATCGAAAACACGCTCCATGTAGCCCGATAATTCCTTGCGCCTTTCGTCCCCGATCATTTCGCCGATGATTTCATCCGCCCGCTGGTGGTTGAAGGAATTCAGTTCCAGCAGGCGATCCCGGCCCTGCTGCAAGTCCAGCAGCACTTCGGCAGTCTTTTCACGGCTTCGTTTCAGCAGTTGTTCCAGGGCCCCGCTGTCTTCTGCCTGTTGCAGGGCAAGCATCAGATCCTGCTCAAAGTACCCGAAGAGCGCTTGTCCAGCCGGACTCGTGTGTTCAATCGCATTGAGCCCCTCGTGATACCAGCTGAGCAGAACGGACTGGGCGCTGTGTTGGTAAAAAGGTACGTGAATCTGAACGGTATTTCGCTGGCCGATACGGTCCAGTCGACCAATCCGCTGTTCAAGTAAATCCGGGTTCAGGGGCAGGTCAAACAGGACCAGGTGCCGGGCGAACTGGAAGTTCCGGCCTTCGCTTCCAATCTCCGAACAGACCAGGACCTGCGCCCCTTTTTCTTCGTCGGCAAAATAGGCTGCGGCCCGGTCGCGCGCCACCAAGGTCAGGCCTTCATGAAACACCGCCGACAGTGCGCCTGCCCGGATGCGCAGATGTTCTTCGAGCGAAATAGCTGTGCCCGCCCGGGCGCAGATGACCAGCACTTTCTCACCCCGGTGCTGAGCCAGCCAGTCGGCCAGCCATTCCACCCGGGGATCCAGCCTCACCCATGGCTCGCCGAGCAGCAGTTCCGGAGTCAGCAATTCGCCGCTTGTGGCGCCGGCCAGTCGTTCCCGGTACAGGTCCGGGGCCTTCAATGGCCAGGCGTTCAGCTTGCGCTCCGGGAATCCACCAACCGAGGCCCTGGTGTTGCGAAACAAAACCCGGCCGGTGCCATGACGGTCCAGCAGCGCGTCGACAACCGCATCGCGCGCAGACGAAAAATCATCGGTGCCTTCCGCTTCGAGCGACGCCAGCAAGGTCGCCATGCAGGATTCATCGAGGTAATCAGAAAGCTGTTCAAGGAGACCTTCCTGGCCGAGCTGATCTCGCGCGTCCTGCGCCAAAAGCCCCTGCACCAGGCGGTTAACAGCCTGGTGCTTGAGTTCTTCGGCCAGAAATTCCTGCAGGTCGTGGTAACGGGCGGGGTCAAGCAGGCGCAGCCGGGCAAAATGGCCTTCCATACCGAGTTGTTCGGGAGTCGCCGTCAACAACAGCAAGCCGGGCGTCTGCCGGGCCAGTGACTCGATAGCAAGGTACTCCGGGCTGGCCAGTTCCGCGGTCCAGTGCAAGTGGTGGGCCTCGTCAACCACCAGCAGGTCCCAGCCGGCCGCGATGGCCTGCGCCTGCCGGTCTGGATGATTGCTCAGAAAGGAAAGCGTACACAACACCAGCTGGCTGCTTTCAAAAGGATTATCCGCCTCGTCGGAACCCGGATTTTCCTCTTTACCTTCAGCCGGGTCGTCATCTACCACGTTATCGACGATCGTGAACAACAGGTTGAACCGGCGCAACATTTCAACCAGCCACTGGTGAAGCAGGCTGTCCGGAACGACGATCAGCACCCTTCTCGCCAGACCGCTGATCAATTGCTGATGCAGTATCAGTCCCGCTTCGATGGTTTTTCCAAGCCCGACTTCATCGGCCAGCAACACCCTCGGGGCATAACGGTTTGCGATCTTACCCGCGATATAGAACTGGTGCGGCAACAGCTGCACCCGGGGGCCGAGCAAGCCCAGGACTTTTGATGCCTGGTGAAGCCGGCTGTGTTCATACGTCTCACAACGCAGCTCATACGTGGTGTTCCTGTCGATTTGCCCCGCGAACAGGCGATCCTGGGGCTTGCTGAACTGCACGCTGCTGTTCAGCGCCTGTTCCGGCACGACGTGTTTTTCACCGGCGTCATCTATACAGCCGTAAATCAGGCAGTTATTGGCGCTGATGACTTCTTCAACGACCAGGAAGCTGCCGTCCTCCGTGCTCACTTCCTCTCCAACCCGGTATTCAACCCGGCTGAGCGGAGCGTTGTCCGTGGCGTACACCCTTACCTCATCCGAAGCAGGAAACCGCAGTTCGACCCGGCGGGCCGAGGCTTCCACCACAACCCCCAGCCCCAGTTCCGACTCGGTATTACTGACCCAACGCTGGCCGGGAAAGAAGGACTCCATCAAGACGGGTACCCGGGCTAGTGGCCTGTAAAAGCCACTAGTTGCTGCCCTTATCAGAAAACATCCGGCCAGCCAGGGAGCTGTATCCCGGTTTTACCGGTCTGACGCCAGCAGACGACCGTTCCGAGGCGCCTTTGCGGGCGGCTCTCTCACCGTTGGCGCTCCGGGTGGCCTCATTGCGAAGATGGTTACTGTCAATGGCCTGGACATTACTACGGACATTGCTCTGACCATTACTGCGGCCATTGCTCTGACCGTTACTGCGGCCATTGCTCTGACCGTTGCTCCGGCCATTGCTCTGACCATTGCTCCGGCCATTGGTGCCTGCGTTGGGGGCATGGTTACTGCGTCTTTGACCCTGGCGGGTACTTTCGGCGCGGTCGCCGGAGCGGGCCTGAACCCTGCCGGTCGGTTCGTAACCCGGAAGAACCTGTTTCGGGATTTCGCGGTTGATCAACCGTTCGATATCCCTCAACAGCTTGTTTTCCTCTGCTGACACCAGCGAAATGGCCGTGCCCTCGTTGCCAGCCCGGCCGGTGCGGCCGATCCGGTGCACGTAGTCCTCCGGGCACATTGGGCAGTTCGTAATTAACGACATGCGGCAATTGATCGATGTCCAGACCGCGTGCGGCGATGTCAGTGGCCACCAGGATCCGGACTGAGCCGTTCTTGAAGTCGGCCAGGGCGCGGGTTCGTGCACCCTGGCTCTTGTTGCCATGGATGGCGGTTGCGCTGAGTCCGTCCATGACCAGTTGCTTGGCCAGCCGGTTCGCCCCGTGCTTGGTGCGGGTGAAGACCAGCACCTGTCGCCAGTTTCCCGCACCGATCATGTGGCTGAGTATTTCTCTCTTGCGGCCCTGGTCCACCGGGTGGGCCAACTGCGCTATCAGCTCGATGGGCGTATTGCGGCGGGCCACTTCAACCAGTTCGGGTTGATTTAACAGTTGATGTGATAATTGTTTGATTTCATTTGAAAATGTAGCCGAAAACAGCAGATTCTGACGCTGGGACTTGTCAGGCAGCAAAGCCAGGATTTTGCGAATATCATGGATAAAACCCATGTCGAGCATACGGTCGGCTTCGTCCAGTATCAGGACTTCCACTCTGGATAAATCAACCGTTTTCTGTCGCGCATGATCCAGCAGACGCCCGGGCGTGGCAACCAGCACATCCACGCCGCGGCGCAGTTTGTCGATCTGCGGGTTGATCTTGACACCGCCGAAAATCACCGCGCTTTTCAGCGGCAGGTAACGGCCGTAGGTGATCACGCTTTGTTCCACCTGGGCTGCCAGTTCCCGGGTCGGCGTAAGCACCAGCGCACGCACTGCGCGCTGACTGGAATCTGTTGGCCGCGAGTTCAGAAGCTGCAGCAGCGGCAAGGTAAAGCCGGCGGTTTTGCCGGTGCCCGTCTGGGCGCCGGCCATGATGTCCCGGCCCTCCAGGATCAACGGGATCGCCTTGACCTGGATGGGTGTGGGTTCGTTATAGCCCTGTTCGTGCACAGCACGCAGGAGTTCGGCCGAAAGGCCGAGGGTGTCAAATGACATGTTGGAAAGTACTCCGGTCTTGCCCTTCCAGCACCCGGCCAGCGGGCGTGAATCGGTACGGGGAAGATGAATTTAGAAAAATGCAGGCCAACCGATGCGGCCAGGAAGGGGCGAGTCTAGCAGAAAACATCCCGGGCCGTGGAATTTGTTTCCGGTTGGAGCGACCCATGGTCGCGATAAACCCGTGGGAGCCGGCCTTGCCGGCGAAAGCTAGAATTCTCCGCGACCAGAAAAACCAAAATCGCCGGCAAGGCCGGCTCCCACAGGCCGCTCCTAAACCAGGTCGATCGCGTATTCCTTCAGACTCTTCAGCTTGACGACCCTCAGCGTGGCTGCATGAGTTGCCTGCAGGACTACGCGCGGCGCAGCGCCGGCTTCCAGCGCCTCCTGCCAGCGCGCGGCGCATAAACACCACTGGTCGCCGGGTCTGAGCCCGGGAAATCCAAACTCCGCGTGGGGCGTCGTCAGGTCATTACCCCTCGATCGCGAAAATTCAAGAAATTCGGCGGTGACCCGCACACAGACCGTGTGCAGGCCGAAGTCCTCTGCGCTGGTGTTACAACAGCCGTCGCGAAAGAACCCCGTCACCGGTTCATTGGAACAGGGGACGAGAGGTTCTCCCAGCACATTGAGTTTTGCTTCCATCAGGCGAAGTTGGAAGCGACGAAATCCCAATTGACCAGTGACCAGATCTCATCCAGGTATTTCGGCCGGGCATTCCGATAGTCGATGTAATAGGCGTGCTCCCAGACATCAATCGTCAACAATGGCTTCTTGCCGTCACGCATCGGGTTGGCCGCGTTCGAGGTGTTGACGATTTCAACTGAACCATTTTTGTTTTTCACCAGCCAGGTCCAGCCGGATCCGAAATTGCCAATTCCGGACTTGATGAAGGCAGCCTTGAATGCATCAAACGAACCAAAAGCCGCGTTGATGGCATCCGCCAGTTCACCCTTTGGCTGACCACCGCCATCGGGGCTGAGACCGTTCCAGTAGAAAGTGTGGTTCCAAACCTGCGCCGCATTATTGAAGATGCCGCCGCTGGATTTCATCACGATGTCTTCCAGTGAAGCGTCTTCAAATTCCGTACCCGGCACCAGGTTGTTCAGGTTGGTGACGTAGGCCTGGTGGTGTTTGCCGTAGTGAAAATCAATCGTCTCTGCCGAGATGACCGGTGCGAGTGCGTCTGCAGCGTAAGGCAGGGCGGGAAGTACATGAGTCATGAGCGCTCTCCTGTGGTTTTGTACGGGTAAAAGTCTACCTGCAAGTAGATTGGGACGATCGCTTCGCCTGTAAAGTGCAGAATATCAGATTTTTTTTGTTGCGCCTTTTTTGGGCAACGGCACGACGAACTGCGCTGTGCCCGGGCGCGACCCGGGCACAGGCCGTCAAAGTGAGTAACAGGTTGCGCTGTGAGAGCAGCAACCCGTTACGGATTACTCATACAAAGCTATCCGGGTTCTTGCCGAACTCTTCCCATTCGTCCAGCTGGGAATACAGCTTCTTGATGTCTTTGCGACGTTCGATTTTACGCCGTGCGTTGACGCTGCTGTCCTGGTCGTCATCGCCCCACTCAGTGCTGTAAATATCCTTGGAAAGCTCGTTGGCATCGAAGTCGTCATTAAACAGGTCGTCGAAGTCGTCCTCGTTTTCGATGCTCACGTTACGGTAATTTTTTCGGGCTCTCTTTCCCATTATCAAGTCTCCGTACAAAGGCACTGTGCCTTCAAGCGGAATTTAGTTTCGAATTGCCTTTCTGTCAATACACCAGACGTACAAATTCACTTAAAAACAGGCAGTAACAGGCAAATGGTGGCTTTTTCGGTGATACTCATGATGCCGCTCAAGCAGTCTGTATATAATCACAGGGGCACAGGAAGGAGACCTTTCGCATGCCCGAAATCAAAATCGACGCCAGGGACCAGCTTCGCTCAGCACTGGAGAGCGGGGTTCCCACCGGCGAACTGGATGCCCTGCTCGACTCCATTGATTCTGCAGAATTGCTGCACGCGATGTTCCTCCTGGATCCGGATGAGCAACGTAAACTGCTCTCCTCTGTGTCGGCTGAAAAGGCTGCGAATTTGGTCGAGGACCTCCCGGATTCGCACACGGCGGAACTGATGGAGGAAATGACGGCCAGCGAATCGGCCACCATCCTCGAAGAACTGGCCAGTGACCACCGGGTCGATATCCTGGCAGAACTGGACAGCGAAGACGCCGAAGCCATCCTGGAACACCTGGACGCCGAGGATGTGCAGGAAATCCGGGAACTGAGCGCCTACCCGCCCGACGTAGCGGGCGGCCTGATGATGACCGAGTTCGCTGCCTACCGCAAAACGGCAACAGTACGTGAAGTGGTCGACGACATTACCGGGCACGAGGGCGATTATGAGTTCCTGACGGTCCACTACGTATACGTCGTAACCCGGCGCCGGACACTGGTTGGCGTCCTCCGGCTTCGGGACCTGGTATTTTCCAATCCGGATGCAAAAATCGGGAGCATCGCCAAGCCGGCGAAAACAGTTTCGCCCGAAACATCCCTGCTGGAGCTCGACCAGTTCTTTGCCGATTACGACATCGCCGCGGTACCGGTGGTCAACGAGAATGACCAGTTGCTGGGTATTGTCCGCCGCAGGTCGCTGCTGGAAGCCCTGGCTGAAAAAGCCGAGTCAGACAGCTTGAAGGCCGCCGGTATCGTAGGCGGCGACGAATTGCGCAGCATGCCCGTCTGGGACCGCGCCAAGCGTCGGTTATCCTGGCTGAGCGTCAATATCGGTCTGAACATCATTGCCGCCAGCGTGATCGCGATTTATGAAGACACCCTGAGTGCGGTGATCGCACTCGCGGTGTTCCTGCCGATCGTTTCGGACATGAGCGGCTGTTCCGGAAACCAGGCCGTGGCTGTCAGCATGCGGGAACTGACCCTCGGCGCGGCGGAACCCAAGGACGTCGCCCGGGTATGGAGCAAGGAAGTGGTGGTCGGGATAATCAATGGCCTGGCGCTGGGCCTGTTGCTCGGGTTGGCCGCCTGGGCCTGGAAAGGTAACCCGGTGCTGGGCCTCGTGGTGGGAGGCGCACTCGCGCTCAACACCGTGCTGGCCGTCTCCATCGGCGGCACCGTGCCTTTGATATTGAAGCGCCTCAACATCGACCCTGCCGTGGCTTCCGGCCCCCTGCTCACGACGATGACCGATATGTGCGGCTTTTTCCTGGTGCTGAGCCTGGCCAGCCTGGTGCTGCCAAGCTTGCTGTGAACCAATGTAGGAGCGAATTCATTCGCGATTCATGTTTTCAGAATCAATCGCGAATGAATTCGCTCCTACGTTTTGTGCTTCTCCTCCCAAACCCGGCACAATTCAATAATGACCTCCACGGCCTTGTGCATGTCGCGGGTCGAGATCCACTCGTAGCGTGAGTGGAAATTGTGCTCGCCGGCAAAGATGTTCGGCGTGGGCAGGCCCATGAAACTCAACCTGGAACCGTCCGTGCCACCGCGAATGGGCTCGATCACGGGTTCCAGGCCCGCGCGGCGGTAGGCTTCCATGGCGTTTTCGACCACGTCCGGATGGTGATCGAGCACCTCTTTCATGTTGCGGTAATTTTCTTCGACCTTGATCTCAAATGCTGAGCCCGGGTGCATGGCAACAGCCTGACCGGCAATCTGTTCAACGAGACGCTCCATCTCCCTGAGCTTGGAAGTGACAAAATCCCTCACCAGCAGCTTGACTGAAGTCTTGTCGACACCTGCATCAACCACGTAGGGATGGACGAAACCCTGGTAGCCTGCCGTGGTTTCCGGCGATAAACCCTCTTTCGGCAAGCGGGTGATGAACTCGGCGGCGACCTTGATGGCGTTGACCATCTTGCCCCTGGCAAATCCGGGGTGGGTGTTCAGGCCCTGAAAAGTCACCGTGATCGCATCCGCTGAAAAGGTTTCGACCTGCAGTTCGCCCAATGTTTCGCCGTCCATCGTATAGGCGCAGTAAGCCCCGAAACGTTCTACATCGAAATACTCTGTCCCGTTGCCGACTTCTTCGTCGGGTGTAAAACCGATGCGTATCGGACCATGTGCGATTTCCGGGTGATTTAACAGGTATTCCACCGCGCCCATGATCTCCGCCACCCCGGCCTTGTTGTCTGCGCCCAGCAAGGTGGTGCCGGCCGCAGTGATGATGTCATTGCCAACCTGCTCCGCCAGCAGGGGATTATCCGCCGGGGAAATCATCACGGCCGGATCGTCCGGTAATACCAGGTCATGGCCGTCGTAGTCCTTGTGCATGATCGCTTTCACCCCGGCCCCGCTCATCTCGGGGGAAGTGTCAACGTGGGCCAGGAACCCGATAACCGGCACGCCCGTCTTCGGCGTGGTGGCGGGCACGGTGGCGAACACGTAACCGTGCTCGTCCAGCGTGACATCTTCCAGACCAAGCGCCAGCAATTCATCTCTCAGCAAGCGCAACAAGACCAGCTGGGAAGCGGTGCTGGGAAAGGTATCGGAATCCTCACGCGACTGGGTGTCGATTTTCACGTATTCCAGAAACCGTTCGACACAGTTTGTCGGATACCGGGAAGCTGTTTTCAATGACATGGCTATTGTTCCATCAACCGGTCGAAACGCGGGTTCCCGCGCAAGACTTTAAGGTCGGGTTCTTCGGCAATATAGATGTTGTAGGTCGCATCGCGCTCCATCATTTCCTCCAGCGCCGTCAACACCGCTTCTTCGTCACCGAGTTCCTGCCAGATCAGTGCAGCGCATAACAGAGTCTCCGGATCGCGGCCCGAATCCAGCAGCGCGGTATCAATCATCGCAACCGCCTCCGTATCCCGATCAATTCGAACATAATACAGCGCCAGTAAGCCCCGGGTGACCCAGTCCCGGCTGTTTACTTCCAGCCGGGCTTCAGCCAGGCGTGCCGCCGTCAAATAGGTCTCTCCCACAATTTCAGCCCCGGTCTCCATCCAGCGATAGGATTCCGCGAGACGACCCCAGGCGCGATGATCATCCGGCGCAAGCTCGATGGCTTTTTTCTGCATTTCCGCGGATTCGGAGAATTGGCCATTGTAGTAGTACAGCAACCCTCGATTGGTGTAACCGGTGCGTGTGGGTTTGAGTTCCAGCGCGCGGTCCCATGCGGCCCCTGCTGCATCGTATTGTTGTATCGTGTAGTACGCCGTACCCAGGTTATTCCATGCCGCGGCATTCTCCGGTGTGAGTTCCACGACTTTCATGGCTTGCTGCACAACCTGCTCATAGCGATCCGGCTGGTCGTCAAACTCCCGGTAAAACGTAAACAGCGCATCGTGCACCAACCAATTTTCCGGCTGTAATGATTCTGCTTCCAGCAAGATGGTCTCGGCTTCACGGATTTGGCCCCGCAAACCCAGCGCCTGACCGAGTTCCCGCATCGCTTCGACATTCCTGGGCTCGATTTCAAGGGCTTTCCTCGACTCCTGTTCAGCGCGCTCATAATCGCCGAAATTTCGATACAGGGCGCCCAGGGCCACCCGGACTTCTGCCCGGTCAGCATCAAGAACCAGCGCCTCCTCACAGGCGGACTCGGCCTCTGTGAAGTGCCTGGCATCGCTGTTTTGCAAATACAGGCTCAGATGAGTTTCACACAGGCCGGCATAGGCTCCCGCGAAGTTTTGATCCAGCGAAATTGCGGTCTGGAACTGCACCAGTGCCTCTTCATAAGCCGCAACCGTGCGTTGCCAGAGACCTTGCCGCCCCCTGAGGTAGGCTTCATAGGCTGCCAGGTCGGTGGTCGGGACTGCATCCAGCCGGCGTTCATCTTTCGGTGATAACTCTGCGGAAGTTGCCGTGGCAATGGCGCGGGCAATTTCACTTTGAATCGCGAACAGGTTTTCGGTTGAAAGCTCCCGGTCGAAGGTCTCCGCCCATGCGTGCTGGTCGTTTTCCGCTTCGATCAACTGTGCGTTGACCCGGACATGTGCCCCGGCACGCTGCACTCCGCCTTCCAACACGTAATCCACGTGCAGTTCCCGTCCGATTTCCGGAATACTCTTGTCGCTGTCCCGGTATCGCATCACCGAGGTGCGGGAGACCACGTTAAAAGAATCGATCCGGGCCAGCATGGTCAGCAGGTCATCGTGAATACCCTCCACGAAATACGCGTCATCCGCCTGGCTGCTGCGATTGGCAAAGGGCAAAACAGCCAAGGAGTTGCCCGCTTCGGCCCGGGTATCGCCGGCGTCGGGATCTTCGATCCCCGGGCTTCCCGTCCAGTAAAATTTATCGAGTGCAAACAGCAAAACAGCAGCGCTCAGCATCGCGATGATGACCGGGTTGAGAAACCGCTTGAAATCATCATCGCGCACGTAATTTTCCGGCAGGTCTTCATTCCGCACCAGGCCGGCAGTCGTCAGTTCGAAAAACCAGGCCAGGATCAGCGCCACCGGAAACCCGGTCGCCAGCAGGATAATGAAGGTCCGGAAAATCCAGCCAGGTGCATCAAAAGCATCGAGCAGCACGTCCGCAATCTGCATCAACAGCCAGGAAACAACGGCGTAGGCTACAGCGGCCCGCAAAACATTACGTTTCCTGATTTCTGAAATCAGCGACATAAAGATCTGCAGCCCCGTCTTTTCATGATGAAGGGTGATCCATCTCTAAAGAAACCCAGAGAAGGAGTATAAATCAATTTAAAAGTAGCCCAGTGACTCGGGTCGCAATTTTCCATTATCATCCGGATTGATCCAGCCAGGCAGGAACATGGGGAATAGAAATGATGAAAAGAAGAGTTCGGGCCGCATGCCTGGCATGTTGGTCACTGCTGGCGTCCATGACCCTGGCGGCGGAGTCTCCTGAGGAAACGTTGCAACTGCCCGCATCCATCACGACGTTTGATGACGGGCGCGCGCCCATCCAGCAAATCTATGCATCTTATCTGCCCCTGCTCGAACAGGGTTGGAGCCTGGACATTGTTTACCAGTCGCAGCCCACCGGCACCAGCCAAGCGCTTCCCATCATTGCGTTACGCTCTCCCCGCCGGGGCCCTGCGACCTGGTTTATCACCGGAATCCATGGCGAGGAACCGGCGGGTCCCAATGCCGTGGCTGCCCTGGTTGACCAACTGGCCTTGCTGGGCGCACGGCAACCGGTGGTTTTGTTGCCACTGTGCAACCCGCACGGTTATGCGCGTAACTGGCGATATCTGAATATTCCGATTTATTCCGAGACGATTGAAGGCAGCAGCGTCGGCGACTCGTCGCACCTGTTACTGCAAACCGGGCAACCGGAGACGGCGCGCGCCGCCGCCGCTTCAAGCCCGGAGGCCGAAGCACTGGGGCGGTATGTCGTAAAGACAGCGTCCAGCTACCCGCCGGTCATCAGTATCGACCTGCACGAGGACAACCTGATCGAGAAAGGCTATGTCTACTCCCAGGGTGAGTTGGGAGCCAGCGATCCTTTGGCGCTGGCGGCCAGGCAGATCCTGGAGGACAGCGGCATCCCGCTTGAAATCAGCGGCACGACGCGCTTCGACGAAGAAATCGTCAACGGTGTCATCGGGCCTGTCACCGACAGTTCAATCGATGAATTGATGAGCAGCAGCCGGATCATCGTCGATCGGCCAGGTCCAGGCCGGTCCGGGCGCCCGCACCGTGCTCGTTTTCGAGACGCCGGCCAAAAATACCACCCTGAACCAGCGAATCGAAGCGCACAAAACCCTGGTTCTCTCGCAACTCACGGAAACCGACTGAAGGCAGAGCCTGGTCGCGCAAAAAGTGGATCAGTTTGAGGGTCCGGAAGGCATCGAACCAGGTATGCATCTGCCGGGTAAATTGCTCGATGTCCTTGCTTTGCCTGAACGCGTGGTCGAGCGCGTCACGAGCTTTCATTTTTTCCAGGCCAGCCCGCAGAACCCGCTGCCTTTCTTCAGAGACAGGACCTCCTGAAGCATCTTTCAACCTGATGGCCTCCAGGTCGCAGGAATGCGAATCCCAGATGCCGGGCCAACTCTCCAGCCAGGCTTTCAGCAGCTCAAACACGGCCGGATGGTAAAACCGGAAGTCTCCCACGGGGTCATCCAGCCCTGCTATCCGGTTGACCGCCGCCCCGGTGCCGAACGGCACCCGGTCCGAGCGGCGTGATTCAATTTCGATCGGCTCGCAACCCGCGCCGGCTTCAAGCTCCAGCACCGGGCCGACCTTGGCCAGCTTGTTCAACAGGTAGAAGTCTTCGCCGGCCTCGCGCTTCGGGAAACCCCGGACCTTGGCGTAATGGAAAGCATTCACCGCCATCGTGCTGCCGATGGTATTGAAAGCGTAGGGCGAGCCGGCATACTTCAGGCCGGCCACGTAATAGCGCAGGGACAGCTCATACAGTTCCGTTGCCTGCAACACATCCGCCCGTTGCTCGTTTTCCAGGGCGTTAACGTGACGAAACGGAAAAACCAGCGCCGAGTATTCCGACCCGGCGAACCGGCTTGCATGGGTGCAGGTAAAGTAGCTTTCGGGGAGCTGAACATCCGCGTCGCTGCAGTGTATCCAGGGTGATTGAATGCTGCCGCGGTGAATCAGGGCGGCTGCGAGGTCCGCACCGATTTTCCGCGCGTGCCCGACCCCGGCCCTGGGCGGAAGCCTGCAGCCCTCGCTGAAACGGTCCGCCAGCAGTATGTCCCGCGGGTTGAGCGGATCCCGGAACAGTTCCAGTCGAAAACCGCGGTCTGCTTCTGCCACCCGCCCTGCCACTTGCGATCGAAGTTCAAACCCGGCCCTCACGTCCGCTGCCAGGGCCTGGTTGCCTGCCGATACCTCAGCAGACGCGGAATCCGATTGATTGATCACCAGGATCATCAGGCTCCGGCCTGGGCAGGGAGGCGGGGGCCGGAGAAAACGGGAGGATTCATTGCAGGCCGGAATGACCAGGACGTTTGTCCAGGAATTCTGCCCGGCCGCACCGCCTGGCAGCCCGTCCAGTGCAGTGGCTTCCGGTTCAGCATGGTTGCGCAGGTACTTTTCCAAGGTTTAGCCGGGCTTCCGCGACCCGCCTCAGTGCAGTGCGGGCCGGATTGGCAATCCACTGACGATAACCGCCTCGATATCGAGCAGTGCATCAAGGCGTTCCCGGACTTCGCCTGAATCGAAGTAGCGTTCGGCAAGTTGCAGGAACAGGTTCTGGTGCGCCTGCTCGGAACGCGTTATCGAACGGTAAAAGCGCTTCAGTTCTCCCGCCGGTAATGCGTCGGCGACCAGGCCAAAACGCTCGGCTCCGCGGGCCTCGACGATGCCGGCAACCAGTAATCGGTCCATGAAAAAATGGGCTTTTCCGTTTCGGAAAGTACTGCGTAAAGCGTTGATATAGGGGTCTTTCTCGTCGGGCGTCAAACTCAACCCACGCCCGTGCATCAGCCTGACGACGGCCCGGAAGTGGCTGAGTTCTTCCAGCGCCAGGTCAATCATGGCGGTTACGAGTTCCGTTCTGTCCGGGTAATGGGCCACCATGCCCATCGCCATGGCGGAAGCTTTTTTCTCCGCCGCGGCGTGATCCGGCAGAAAAATGTCCATCGCGCCGATGATGCCCTCAGCCCATTCGGGTCGTGTTTTGTATTTCAGTTCGATCATTCTTTCGGAGGCGAATCGGGTTCTTTTTTGTCCGCAGGCATGATGATTTGACGATGGGGATAAGGAATTTCAATACCGTGTTCCTTCAGCTTATCCCACAGGGCGAGCAGGACTACACCCCGAACGTTGGTCAAACCTTCCCGCGGATCATTGATCCAGAACCGCAGCACGAAATCGAGTGAGGAATCGCCAAAACCGGTCAGCCAGCAGACCGGCTTTTTCGGGGTATGAACCCGGCGGCAACCCATCGCCGCCTCGATGGCCAGCGCGCTGACCTGGTGCGGGTCCGAATTGTAGGAAACTCCGAAATTCACATCGAGCCGCACCAGTTCGTCGGAAAACGACCAGTTGATCACCTCGTGGGTGATGAAATCCTCGTTGGGTATCAGGTATTCGCGGCCGTCACGGGTCACCACAGATACGAAACGGGCCCGCAGTTCGCGAATCCAGCCGAAGGTTTCTCCGAGGGAAATGGTGTCTCCGGGCTTGATGGAACGGTCCATCAGAATGATGATGCCGGAGATGAAGTTGGACACGACTTTCTGTAAGCCGAAGCCCAGGCCGACACCGATGGCGCCGGAAAACACCGTGAAAATGGTCAGGTCGATACCGAGCCCGGATAGCCCGACCAGCGTAGCCGTAACGATCAGGGCTATCTTGATGACTTTTCCGAGCAGCACCCGCAACGATGGCGTCAGGTCTTCAACATGCTGCAAACGCTTTTCGATAAAACCGCCCAGGCTGATGGAAAGCCATAGCAGTACGCCAAGGAATACGAATACTTTGACGATCAGCAACAGTGAAATCCGGAAGTTGCCAACCGAAAAGCCCGCCGCGTCCAGCAGCAGCGCCGCGTCATCCTCGATCCCGAGCAGCACCAGCGCGACGAAACACCAAACCAGCACCACGACAAGCTTACGCAAAGAACGACTGCGGATCATTTGCGCCAGCAGCCCGATCACCAGCCAGGCCAATGCCAGCAGCAGCGCTGTAGAGACAACGTACTCCGATCCCGGCCAGGTAAAGGTTCGCATCAGCAATAACGCAATCCCGGCCAGCACAACAAAGAAAATCCAGTCCAGGCGGCGCAGGCAGACGATGATCAGGCGCAGCAGCTTGTGGTTGGGCGACTCCATGCCGCGAACCCGGGTTTCCAGCCTGGGACGGATACGCCACGCTGCCAGGCGTGCCACCAGCAACAGCACAGCGACTGTCATCAATTGCGCGAGGATCGCCGTTTCTCCGAAATAAACCAGTAACTTCCGGCCCAATTCCATGAATTGATAAATCAGTTGTTCGATGATGCCCGCTCCAAAGAATGACGTGTCAGCCGAAGCCGTTAGATGCAGTATAAAGCACCCGTGCCACGGGATTCACGAACGGGAGTGCAAAACCCGTAAAACGGGTATAATCTGGCCCATTCCAGGCCGCGTGGAACACCAGGACATTGACTTATTGCCTCGCCATAAAAACAGACCAGGGTCTTGTTTTTGCTTCCGATTCGCGAACCAACGCCGGCGTGGACCAGGTCAGCACCTTCAGCAAGATGCACACTTTTGGCGCCGGAACCGGCAGCGTGTTCTGCCTTTTGAGTTCGGGCAACCTGGCGACCACCCAGGCCGTGATGCGCCAGATAGAACGGGACAATGAACTCACCAAGGGCGCCTGCCTGAACCGGGTCAGGGACATGGCTGAGGCAGCGGAGTACGTTGGCTCACTGAGCCGCGCTGAACAACGCAAACACGGGTCCAAACGCGATGATTCGTTTAACCCCGAAGCCAGTTTCATACTGGGCGGTGAGATTTCGAACCGGCATCACCAGATTTACCTGGTATATCCGGAAGGAAATTACATTGTCGCCACCGAGCAGACGCCCTTTCTCCAGATCGGAGAGCTGAAATACGGCAAACCGATTCTTGACCGCATCATCACACCCGGCCTTTCGCTGGAACTGGCGGCCCGCTGCGCGCTGGTATCCATGGACTCGACCATCCGAAGCAACGCGTCCGTTGGCCCGCCGATAGAATTGCTGATCTACAAGGCCGGCTCGCTGAATCTTGGCAAGCGCCTGGTGCTGCAGGAAGGCAATCCGTACCTGGGCAAGTTGCGCCAGGCCTGGCAGGAAGAATTGAAAGGGGCTTTTGACCGTTTACCGGAGTTGCCGCTCAACCGGCCTGCGGTTCACCTTGTTGACGCACAAGGCGATCAATAAACCTGAGTTTGCGTTTTACCGGTTCCGGCAGCAGGAAAGGATAAGGGTCGTCTGATCCCAGGCTGCGACTGATCTCGTTGAGCGTGATCGCCAGCCCGATCCAGGCTTCGATCCAGTCTTCGGTGTTGGAGCGGCCCATGGCCGCGAGATTTAACGAAGAATCGCGGCCATGGGCCGCTCCAACAGCAGACTCGAGCGCATCGGTAATGTGCAAAAAGTGCGCAAAGGTCTCGGCAAAGTCTTCCGCAGGATGAGCCGAGGCATAGGCGCTGACGAAGTTTTCCGGCCAGTCGGCCGGCGGTCCATTGTCGTAGTAAGTCTGCAGCGCGCCTGCATAATCGCTGCGTTCATCGCCAAACAGAGATCGGCATTCTTCCAGCACCGCCGGGCTACCCGTCAGCCTGCCAAAATAGAAATGCGCGCTTTCATGGCGCAGGTGTCCCAGCACGGTCCGGTAAAGCTCGTTCACCTGTTCCCGCGCTGCGTGCCGCGCCGCGTCGTCTGCCTCGGCAATATTGATCGTAATCGTGTTGCCCAGGCGGCCGGTGGTGACGAACTCTTCGAATACGTCGGGATTGCGCCGGTGATCTTCAATGAACCGGAATCGCAGCGCACTATCGCCGGTCAAGGGCAAACCGAATGACAGCAGGGAATACAGCAAGCGGCGCTTGGCCTCTTCCATGCGCGTCCACAGCTTCAGGTTGTCAGGCCGGTCCAGGGCCGGAATGACCTCGTTCATGCGGCAGGAAAAACACAGGTTTTCCACATCTGCCTGCGGCAACAGCCAATTGCAATTGTAATAGCGGTGAAAATTATTGCAGCGCCGGTAGACGGCGCCTTCGGCCGTTGCCAACCGTCCGTTGGCGCTGGCGTCAAGCGCCAATACATCCATCTGAATCGGGTCGAAGCCCAGTTGACGGCCGCATGCCATGCATTCGGTATTGTCAAAAAATACCCGGTTGCCGCAGGCACAGCGAAATAGTTTCATGCCGCGGCCATCAGTCGGGTCGCACCGCGGCCATCGGGTTGAGCCATGTCTCAAAAATGGCGTTGTGCAGGGATGCCAGGTCCAGCTGGAGTTCGTCCGCGAACGCATGCACGACATCGGGATCCACGGTTTGCAGGTCAATGCCATCGACCCGCGTCCTCACTGCAGCCATCTCACCCAGGGCCAATTCAGATCGTGGCAGTTGCTGCAGCGACTGCTCCAACACCGATACGCAATGGGTAATGGACCGGGGGAAATCGGCGTCGCGCAAAAGAAACCGCAAAACATCAGGCCCGAGAATCCGCCGCCGGACATACTGCCGGTACATCTGGTAGGCACTCTGCGCCCGCAGCACCGCGCGCCAGATCGTACTGTCGTGCAAATGCAGTTCGTCGCGCCCTTCCAGCAGGATGGTCGCAGCCACATCGATGATGCGGGAACTCATGTCGGCCCGTTCCAGTGTCCGGCCCAGCCGGACAAACCAGTAGGCCGGTCCGCGGCTCATGGTTCCCTCCAGGATGCCGGTGATCTGGTGGCAGCGTCCGACGATTTCCGCGGGAACCACCGAGCTGGGCCGCCGGACCATGCCCGGCAGGCTTTTTACCGCGTACAGGTGCAATTCATTGATGGCTCTCCAGGCTTCGCTGGGAACGATATCGCGGGTGGTGCGGGCGTTTTCCCGGGCGAAATTCATCGAAGAAAGCACGGAGGCAACGTTGCCCTGGCTGGCCAACAGAAAACTCAACTCACTCTCATCAGAGTCGGAGTGGCCGTACGCTCCGTCCATTCCCAGAATCTGCAGTGGCAGGAACCAGTCGAGTTTTTCATCTTCCGGTAAATCCAGCAGCAGTTCACTGTAGACGGCGACCAGGCGCGCCGAGTTCTCGACCCGCTCGAGGTAGCGGCTCATCCAGTAAATTCTTTCGGCGACGCGGGATAACATGAGCTTAACCCACCACCCAGGTGTCTTTACTGCCGCCGCCCTGGGAAGAATTCACGACCAGTGAACCGCGCCGCAACGCCACCCTGGTCAGGCCGCCCGGCGTGACGTACATGCCCTCGCCTTGCAGAATGAAAGGCCTCAGGTCGACATGCCGGGGTTCCAGCTTGCGATTGACCACGGTCGGCACGGTGGAAAGGGTAATCACCGGCTGAGCCACGTAATTGCGCGGATTTTCCTGAATGAGGTCGTGGAACAGCGCCCGTTCTTTGGCCGTGGAATGGGGCCCGACCAGCATGCCGTAACCACCGGATTCATTGGCCGGTTTGACCACCAGTTCCGGCAGATGATCAAGGACGTACAGCAGGCTTTTTGGATCTGAGCACTGGTAGGTGGGCACATTCGCCAGGATCGGTTCTTCGCCGAGATAGTAACGAATCATGTCCGGCACATAGATGTACACGACCTTGTCATCGGCCACCCCGGTGCCGGGCGCGTTGGCGATGGCGACCTTGCCGGCGCGCCACGAACGGATCAGGCCCGGTACGCCGAGCATGGACTCTTTCTCGAAAACCTCCGGATCGAGAAACGTCGCGTTGATCCGCGAATAGATCACGTCAACCCGGGTCAGGCCCTCGATCGCGCGCATGTAAACGCAGTCGTCATCGCCCACGACCAGGTCGCTGCCCTCGACCAGTTCCGCGCCCATGCGCCTGGCCAGGTAGGAATGCTCAAAATATGCCGAGTTGTAGATCCCGGGCGTCAGCACGACCACCTGGGGGTCGTCCCCTGGTCGTGGAGACAGGGAGACCAGCATATTGAACAGTTCTGCCGGATAATCATCCACCGGCAGGATTTTCTGGCGGGCAAACAATTCCGGGAAGACTTGCTTGGTGATCGAACGGTTTTCCAACATGTAGGAAACCCCGGAGGGCACACGAAGGTTGTCTTCCAGCACATAGATAGTGCCGTCTTTATCGCGCACCAGGTCACTGCCGCAGATGTTTGCCCACACCTTGTGGGCCGGCGAAGCGCCCACGCACGCGGGTAGAAAATTCTTTGAACTTTCAAGCACTTCCCGGGGAAACCTGCCATCTTTTACGATGCGTTGCTCGTGATAAACGTCATCGATGAAATGATTCAGCGCCCGCAATCTCTGTTTCAGGCCGGCCTCGGTTGTCCGCCATTCAGCGCGGTCCAGCGTGCGGGGCACAATATCGAAGGGCCAGGCCCGGTCGATGTTCTGACCCTCGGAATAAACCGTGAACGTGATGCCGGTTTCGACGATCGCGCTTTCTGCGGCCTGTTGCCGGGCGCGCAGTTCCCGGGAACTCATGGCGCACAGTTGGGCCGCGAGTTCATGCGCTGCCTTGCGCGGTTTTCCGGAGCCGTCGATGATGTCATCGTAGGCCTGACCCGGGTCGTAACCGGCCCAGTCAATGGTGATGTTCCTGGTTTTTTTCAAAGAATAGGCGCCTGCCGCAGACAAGACCCTACATTACCACAATGAAAATCAAATTATGAAAGGCGCCAGAACACGTAGGAGCGAATTTATTCGCGATTGAAATCGCTCCTACGACCGGAGGACCTGCTGCGTCTTTGCGGTTTTTTTTGGCTGGCGCTTTCCTTTGGCGTCAACCAGGGAGTACCCACCACGTAAACCATAAAGCCCAGGGCGATTACCAGAAAGATGTAAACAAGAACATGAGCATTCATTTCCAAACCTCCGTGTTGCCTTGGCTTGCGATATGATTACACCATGTGTTTTTAGAGCAAACATACTAATTTCCACGGTAAAACCGGTCTTTGAACCCGGTCTCCGCAGACGAAAAGTACGGTTTGCTGTCGCTCAAACCCCGGGGTATGCAAAATGGCGCTATTTACCAAGAAGTACAGCAAGCCCGGCTCCGCGCCCGGCGAAGCCCTGCAGGCCCCGCATGACGGCGGCAAGAGCGCGACGCTCAGCATCATGGACTTCAGCGCCCAGCAACTGACCGAGGAAAACAACGTTGACATGGCGGCAATCAGGCGCTGCCTGGACGGCCCGGACATCACATGGCTGCATGTCCAGGGCCACCCCTCTCCCGAGATGCTTAAAAACCTGGGCGAAGTCTATGGCCTGCACACGCTCGCCCTGGAGGATGTCTTCAAGGCCGGGCAGCGGAGCAAGGCTGAAGATTACGAAGATCATTATTTCCTGTTGATCAATATACCGGTGGATTCCAGTGAAGGAATTGATTCGGAACAGGCCTGCTTTTTCCTGGGCGAACGCTACCTGCTGAGCTTTCACAACGGTGACGAAAGCATCTGGGAACCGATCCGCAAACGGCTGAGGAACGAACCGCCCACGCGGGTGCGGTCATCGGGAGCCGATTACCTGCTCTACACACTGCTCGATTCGGCAATCGATCATGCTTTTCCGTACCTGGAAACACTGGCAACCAAAATTGAAAGCATCGAAGAATCGATATTCCGCAACCCCGATCCGTCAGCGATCGACGCACTCCACGCCATTCGCCACAAGTTGATTTTCCTGCGCCGGATGCTGTGGCCGCAGCGTGACATGATCAACACACTGTTGAGGGACGAAGAGGGGTTGATTCACGAACACACCAAGGTGTTTTTACGCGATTGTCACGACCACACGGTCCAGATACTCGAACTGGTTGAAAGCTACCATGAAGTCTCAACCAGCATGCATGACCTGTACCTCTCGAGCCTGAGCAACCGCATGAATGAAGTCATGAAGGTCCTGACCATGATCGCGACCATCTTCATCCCCCTGTCATTCATCGTGGTCGGCCTTTACGGCATGAATTTCGATACCCGGAGCCCGTGGAACATGCCTGAACTCAGCGCATACTACGGGTATCCTATACTGCTGTTGCTGATGCTGGGCGCCGGTGTCGCCATGGTGATGTATTTCAAGCGCAAAGGCTGGTTTTAGTTCGCTTGTCGCCATGCGCCTGACGTTACAACTCCGCGTTTATCTGCTGCTGGCTTGCCTGGCTGCTGCCCTGCCGGTTTATGCACAACAGGACACCCTGCAGGTCCTCATTCTGAACAGCTACGATGAAAGCGCGGCGCCCTACTTCCGCCCCACCGAGGAATTCAGAAAGCAACTGCAGCGTAAATACACCACCCCGATTGCCTTTCAGGATATTGATCTCAGGCAGAAAGGCATAGATCCGCAGGACCAGGTCGATGAAACCATCGTGCAACTGTTGCTTAGCCGATACGGCGAATTGCCGCCCCAACTGGTGGTGGCGATTGGTCCGCCGGCGATCAACTTCTGGGTGAACAACAGGGACTCCACCTTTCCCGATGCCTTGTTCATTGCGATGGCGCGTGAATCCATCCTGCGTGCGACCCTTCTTCAGCCGGACGATGGCGCGGTGGCAACACGCTTCTCCTTTACAGGGGTCATCGAAAACATTCTTCGCCTGAAACCCGAAACGTCGCACATTGTCATGATCTTCGGTGATTCACCGTCCGAGCGGGTGCTTTCCGCAGCCGCACGAAAAGAACTCGAGCCCTGGTCCGAACGATTCAGCCTCGAATTCACCAACGATCTGGCGATTCACGAGATACAGGAGAAAGTGGCCCAACTGACACCAAACTCGGTGGTTTTTTACGGTTTTCTGAGCAGTGACGTTAACGGCGTTAGTCTGCAACACTATTCGGGCCTGGCGGTTATCAGGGCGGCCAGTAAGGCCCCGGTTTTTGGCGCGTTTGACGACCAACTGGGACACGGCATCATCGGTGGCAGCCTCATTCAGGCCACGAGAATTGGCGTCGATCTTGCCGAAGCCGCACAGGATTTGCTGAGTGGCAAGGCGGAAAACCCGCCCTGGAGAGTGGTTGATCTGAGTCCGCCCACTTACGACTGGAGAGAGCTGCAAACCTGGGGAATCAGTCTCGAGCTGTTGCCTCCCGGCAGCAAGATCCTGTTTGAACAGCCTTCGTTCTGGAAACACTACGCAAAATGGATTTTCGCAGCGACATTCGTATTCCTGGCCCAAACATGGATAGTCCTGGCCCTTCTGCGCCAGCGCCGGCAACGCAGGAAGGCGGAACTTGCCCACGCCAGCCTGGGCAGGAGACTGATTACGGCCCACGAGGACGAGCGCCGGCTGATCGCACGAGAGCTGCACGATGACCTGTCTCAGCGCCTGGCGCGAGCTTCCATGGATGCCAGTTATGCGCGGTCCCACCCGGGAACCGACACCACGACCGAGGTGCTGAACCAGCTGCAACCCGAACTGGTGAACATCAGCAAGGACGTCCATGACATGTCGTACCGCCTCCACCCGTCGCTGGTAGACGACCTCGGCATTGAAGCCGCACTGCAATCCGAGATCGAACGTGTTCAGCGGCGGGTTGACGTTACAATAACCGCAAAAATCGATGATATCCGGGAGAAACTGCCGCCCGATATGGCGCTTTGTATATATCGAATCGCCCAGGAGGCCCTGCAAAATGCCGTCAAACACGCAAAGGCCGAGACCGTCAAAGTCATCCTTGAACAGGACAGCGAACAGATCATGCTGACGGTGCAGGACGACGGCATCGGCTTTGATCTGGCGGAAACACAAGATACCTTCAGCCTCGGCCTGTCGAGCATGAAAGAGCGCGCCTTGCTGGTCAACGGCAAGCTGAACATCAGGAGTCAGCCCGGCAAAGGTACCAGGCTGACACTCTCCATTCCCTGGCAAGGAAGCGGCCTGTGAGCCGGGTCAGGGTGTTGCTGGCGGACGACCATCGCATCGTGGCGGAAGGTCTGAAACGACTGCTGGAAACGGAATTCGATCTGCTTGGAATCGTCGAGAATGGCCGTGCCCTGCTCACCGCAGCCAGGGAACTCAAACCGGACGTCATCGTGTCCGATATCACCATGCCGGAACTCAACGGTATCGAAGCCTTCGAAGAACTGAAAAAGGACAATCCCGGTATCAAGGTGGTGTTTCTGACCATGCACCACAGCGTGGCCTATGCCCGGCGCGCGCTGGATGCCGGCGCGCATGGATACGTGCTCAAACATTCCGCCTCGGAAGAGCTGATCCTGGCGGTACGGGCGGCCGCCGCCGGAAAGACCTTTGTCACACCGGCCATTGCAGGCGAAGTGTTCCAGGCCATGCGCGAGGGTGGCGACGCCGGCGACCCGGTTGCCCGGCTGACATTACGGCAGCGCGAAATCCTGCGCCTGCTGGTCGACGGGCACTCGGCCAAGGTCATTGCCGCGCAACTGGATATCTCCCCGCGAACTGTCGAATTCCACAAGTACGCCATGATCGAAACACTCGGCCTATCGACCAGCGCGGATCTAATCCGCTTTGCACTGCAAAACGGGATTGAACAGGTTTGATGCGCGACTTTTTACAAGCAATACCGGTAAAATTACGAGTTATATAAACTGACGACTATCTCCAGAATATATCTGATCAGGCGGCACGCGCCGCCAACAGACTGGTTGCCACATGCAAATAGAGGCAAAACGCATATGAAATCAAATCGAACCCGGGCCATACCATCCTCAGCGCTGGGTGGCCTGACCATCCTCATCACGCTGATTTTGCAGTGCTTTCCGATTGTTGCCCTGGCTGCTGCCGGTGACACTCCGACCTCGGCGGAGTTGCTGGCCCAGGTCACCGATCCAGCGGCCACACCGACCGCAGAACCTGCACCCACGGCAGCCGCCCCGTCGGCGCCAACGCCTGACAGCGGCTTTTCAACGGAGCAACTGGAGCAACTGGTCGCGCCGATCGCCCTGTACCCCGACGCCCTGTTGGCGCAAATCCTGATGGCTGCGACCTATCCGCTGGAGATCGTCGAGGCGGACCGTTGGATTCGCGGGCAACCGGACCTCAAGGGCGACGCCCTTGACGAGGCGCTGAAACAGAAGGACTGGGATCCCAGCGTGAAGTCGCTGACCACCCTACCCGATGTGCTCAAGCAGATGAGCGAAAACCTTGACTGGACCCAGGACCTCGGCGATGCCTTCCTGGCGCAGAAGAACGACCTGATGGACACCGTTCAGCGCATGCGCGGACTGGCCTATGATGCGGGCAACCTGGAAACAACCGAACAGCAGACCATCGAGCAGCAGCCCGACAAGATCATCGTGATCCAGTCGACTTCACCTGAAGTGATTTATGTGCCCACCTATTCTCCGACCGTGGTTTACGGCCCGGCCTGGGGTTATCCGTCGTACTATTACCCGGCCTACTATTACCCGCCGCCGCCCGGCTACGGCCTGGTGTCGTTCGGAGTTGGCGTGGCGGTCGGCGCCGCCATCTGGGGCGGCTGCAACTGGGGCTGGGGCCGCAATGACATCAACATCGACATCAATCGCCAGAACAACTTCAACCGCAATACCAACATCAATGGCGGCAACCGGGTCAATACCGGGGGCGGCCGGGGCGAAGGCGGCAGGACCTCCTGGCAGCACGACAGCAGCCACCGCAAGGGCGTCAATTACAGCAACCCGGATGTAGCGCGTAAAAACGGCGCCAATTCAGGCTCGAACCGGGTCACCAGCAACCAGGCCCGCGGGCACTCGAACGCAACCGCTTCGAACCGGGCAGGCACGGGGGCGCAAGGGGGTAACCGTTCTGCGGCAAACCCGAGAACCAGCGCATCAACCGCAAATCGCGGCAGCAATTCGGCGGCCCGCAGCCCCTCGACCGCAAACCGCGGCAGCAGCTCGGCCCTGAGCGGTTCACGCAGCCCGTCTGCCGACCGCATGTCCAGTTCCCGCGGTGCGTCCAGCCGGGGCGCCACTTCATACGGTGGTTCCAGGGGTGGAGCGAGTCGCAGTGGCGGCGGACGGCGGCGCTGAGTTGAGGAGATGATCATGAGACCTGAAAATAAAACGAATTCTATTTGTCCTGGTCGCGCTGTTCCTGGCAGCCTTGTATCTGCCTGCAACAAGCAACCATCCCAGGTCGTTTTTGACACCCCCGAAGCCGCAATCCAGGCGTTGTCCGACCTGATCGGCCAGCGTGACGATCAACGCATCGAACAGGTTTTTGGGCCGGGCAGCCTGGACATGTTCCTGTCAGGAGACGACCAGGCTGACCGTGCAGACTACCAGCGGGTCAAGGAAATGATCGCGGAGGGGGTAGACTTCGAGGATTTTGACGAAAACACGAAAATCGCCCTGCTGGGGGACAACGCCTGGCCCTGGCCCATTCCGTTGGTCAAGAAGGTGAGGGCTGGCGATTCGATACGGCCGAAGGACGCGAGGAACTGCTGAACCGCCGGATCGGCCGCAACGAGTTGTGGACCCTCACTACCCTGCACGAGATCGTGGAAGCCCAGAAGGAATACCGCAGCGAATCCAGGGACGGCAATCCGCCTGCCTATGCGCAACGGTTCCTCAGCACTGAAGGTATGCACGACGGACTGTTCTGGTCCGCGGAGGACGAGTCGGATCTGAGCCCTCTGGGTGACCTGTTGGCGGATGCAGAATTCCAGGTCGGCGAACCCAGGCCGTTCCATGGCTATTTCTACCGTATACTCACCCACCGTGGTGCCGATGCTGCCGGAGGCGAAATGGACTACCTGGACGAAAACGGTTTGCTGACTCGCGGATTCGGGTTGATCGCCTGGCCCGCCAAGTACGGCAACTCCGGCGTGATGACTTTCGTGGTCAACCATCGTGGCCTGGTCTTTGAAACAGACCTGGGGCCGGAAACGATGCAGTTGGCTGCGGCCATTGACAGCTACAATCCCGACCTGAATTGGGCGCCAACGGACGATTCTTTATCGGGGGCCACGGAGGACTGAGTCCACCAGGGTATTTTACTCATTTGGAGTACAGGTTTATGAGACAGCAATCGTTATGGATATTGGCAATTTCCGCGGCAATGATCACGCCAGCAGTAGCGCAGTTATCCGTGTACCCGGCCAATGGTCAGTCGCCGGAACAGCAGCAAACTGACCAAGCCGAATGCTACCAATGGGCGGTCCAGCAAACCGGCATCGACCCTGCGGCGCCGCCGCCCGTTGCCCAGGCTGCAGTGCCGCCTACCACGGCGACCGGCACCACACCCGGCGCAGGGGCGCGGGGAGCGGCCCGGGGAGCAGTGGCCGCTGAAATAGTAGGCGGGGATGCTGGCAAGGGTGCTGTAGCCGGCGCAACCGTCAACCGTTCCCGCAGCCGCAGGGCGAATGCAGCCGCGGAGGGTCAAATGGCGCAGCAACAACAGGCCGCCAGCCAGCAGCAAATGGACACTTTCAACAATGCAAATGCCGCCTGTCTCGAGGGCCGTGGTTACTCGGTCAAGTAAGCGACGACTGAGCCTGTTTACCCTCTGCTCACGGCTCGCCATTTTGCCGGAGTTTCAAAACTCCAGCGCCGGAAGGCCCGGGTGAATGCACTCGCGTTTGAGTAGCCGAGCAGCGCAGCAATATCGATGATCTCCATCGCCGTGTCTTTGAGCAACTGCCTGGCTACTTCGAAGCGGACTTCGTCCGAGAGGTCCCGGAAGCTGGTGCCCGATTTATTCAAACGGCGATTCAGGGTGCGCCGGTTTATCGAGAAGAGTTCAGCGACCTGGTCCGCCGAAGAGTGGCCTGTCATCAGCGCGGTGCGTAGCAGACTACGTACCTGTTCAGAAAAGTCATCTTCTTTCTGAGCTTCGAGTTTGTCGATCTCCTTTCGCAGAAGCTGACGCAGTTCCGGACTGGCATCGGGTAACCGTCGATTCAGCCAGGTGGTGGAGAACACGACGGCGTATTGTTCGGTGTCAAAACGCAGTGGAACCCGGAAGAATTGCCGGTACGGCGCTACATCCTCCGGCCTTCTATGGGCAAACCGCACTTCAACCGGCAACCAGTCGCTGCCGCAAAGGCCACGAATGACATTGAACGCCACGGCTACGGCCCCTTGCCCTACCTGGTCGTTACCCGGAACCCGCGAGTGATAGATTTGATACTCAAACACCGCCAGGTCGGAGTCCACGGTCAAGGTGGTCGTCGCGCCCCTGACGTGAAGGTGCATAAATCTCACAAGACTGCGTAGTGCCTCCCCCGCAGTCTGCGCATATCTTGCCAGCAAACCCACCATGCCGAATGAGGCCAGACCGCTTTGTTGTCCAACAAGCAGTCCGAAATGCGGGCAGCCGGTGCGGTTTGCGCAATGCGCGATCATCTGGCCCCGCGCCGTGAAAGAAATCAGGTTGTTGGGATTGTCGAACAACTCCAGGTCGATACCGACTTCGGCCAGCACCAACGCCGGATCATGGCCCAGGCTCCGGAGAACTTCCGGCACCCCCATGGTGGCGCCAATGCGCAACGTTGGGTTTTCTACTCTCCGTTCCTTCACCAGTTGTCCCTTATTACGGTTTTAACCCAAATTGCAGTTTCAATGATTCAAAGCGTCGAGCCCTGTCCCAAAAAGTATAATACATGTCCCGATATGTGCATTATTTTCTCAATAATTTATTCATAATGAAACCAATGAGCAGTTATCCTGCTCCAAGTGGTTACCGGCTGGAACCGGTCACGAAGACATGAGCTCTGTCACCAATGAATTAAAGGAGTAATTAGAATGGCAACAGGAAAGAAATCCACAAAAAAGACAACCGCCAAAAAGGCGCCAAAACTCAGCACGGTCAAGTTGAACTGGAAGGAAGTCTGGTACACGAACTGCCCACTGATTTCCGCCAGCAATATTGACCAGGAACTGGGCTGGACACGCGAAGAGTTCAAGAAACTCGGCGTGAAATACGCCTATTTCCGTTCCGCGCGCGAAAATGATTTCTATCCGCACTACATCCACAACCTCGACAACCTGATCCGGTTTGGTGGATTATTCCCACCCATCCAGGTGCACGCGGATATCCGCCGGACAAAACTTCTCGGCGTGACCCATGCGCCCCGCGAAGGCGGTTGCATGATGGTGCGGGCGCGGGACGACATCTACCGGATGACTGAACTCAAGGGCAAGAAGATCGGCCTTTCCAAAAGCCTGAACACCATCAAGAATGACTGGTGGCGCATCCAGGAGCACCAGGGCATCGAACTGATGCTGCGGATCAACGGCATGACCATGGACGACGTGGAAATCGTGGAATTCCCCTACCCGGATGATTGGTACGCTGATCCGAGGATGCTGGAGCCTCTGGAAAATCCATCCGATTTATGGCTTCAGCGTGACCACAAGACTGACCTGGCTTTCCGTCCGTTGGAAACCGCGCTGGAAAAGGGCGTTGTCGATGCCATTTACACGCAAAGCAAACCCCTGCAGCAACTCTCCGAAGCAACGGGTAAATTCAAGGCCATCGAGGATCTGTCGAGACATCCCGACTGGACCTTGCAAGTGGCCAATATCCCTGCCCCAATCACCTGCACTGACGTGATGGCCGATAAACACCCGGAACTCGTTATTGCCTTCCTGAAAGGCATGATCCGGGTCGGGCGCTGGGGCAACGAGCACAAGCACGCCGCGGCGGCGATCCTTGACCGGCAGACCTTCTACCTGGATGTGGAACATACCTACGAGGGCATCAAGCACATTGACCTGGTTCCCAACCTGTCCCCGCAAAACCTCGCCTCCGTGGAGATCGGCAAAGACTTCATGTTCAGTCATGGCTACATCAAGAATGACTTTGATGTGAAGCAGTGGGCCGCACCAGAGTTTCTCGAGGCCGCCGCGTCGGAATTGATCAATGAGCGTTGGACAAAGGTTACCTCCAGCAAGCTGCCTGCAGCGTCGAAGGCCCGACTCGGGTAATTGTTGCAAGCCGGCAGAACGGGCCGAAAGTAACGATTGTGCCGGGGCGGTCAGCTACGACCGCCCCGGCAACTCGCCGTTATTTACGCTGGAGCATTTTATGCAAGACCAAAAGACCGAAATCACCAGGCTGAACTCTCAAATTGGGTTTTGGGAAACAAAACTTAGAACGCTTGAGGCAAAAGCGGCCCAAACGGGTGCCGACGCGAATGCCGGCCTGCAACAGCAAATGGAAGAATTGCGCGCCAAAAAACAAGAGGCACAACAAACGCTCGATACTATCCGGGATGCCGAAATTGAATCGTCGATTGCGGGACAGCCCATCTGCTGTGCTCCCGGAGATATTTCGGGCGTCTGTCGGATAAAGGACGATAGCGAATTGTAAAAGGGGTCAGCTTAAATTCAAATTGCAAGTGCAACAGCATGAGGCAATATGGATCAAATGAGCAACTATCATCATCTGAGCCCGGAGGAACGGGCATTCATCATGCTTGCGCGCGATCGGGGCCTGAAGACTGCGAACCCGTCGATGTCCGCCTTATGCCCTGAAAGGGAATCGTGCGATCACCTATTGTGGTGGTGGCGCTGCCGATCCGAAACTGCCAATGGAAAAGGACACCCCCGCGGCTTCCCGGGAACCCTAGGAGCTGGCACCTGCCTGGAAGGCAAGGACGGTAAATTTACGGACACCTAATGTGAGAGGAGTATTGTGATGAAAAACACTGAATTGGCCCAACTAGTCAAACTAGATAACGCGCCGCAGGTTATCGATGCGCGTAGTGCGTTTGAGTACAAACGCGGCTGCATCCCGGGGGCCATCCATGCGCCGGTACTGAAGATTCTTCTAAAGCGGGCACGCTTGCCCGCGAACAAGAATATCGAACTGGTGATCACCTGTGAACATGGCCCGCGCGCCATGATAGCAAAGCGGCTTTTGGCCGCCTTTGGATATCGCAATACAACACTTCTGGACGGGCACATGCTCGGTTGGCGAAATGCCGGCCTGCCCTTGGAAAAGCAGTCGTCTTGAAATGCCCTGGACAAACAAATTGCCGCAACGGCGCTCACCCATGATTTAACCCTGGTTACCCGAAATACGGTTGATTTTGAGGGTGCGGGTGTTCGCATTCTGAACCCATTTGAATAAACAGAGGAATTTGAAAATGCCCCATATCGCTGCCCCTATCCATATTGATTATTACACCGATGTACTTTGTGTTTGGGCATGGATTGCGCAGCCACGCCTGGAGGAACTCAATCGTCAATGGGCTGGAAGAGTCACCATTCGCCACCGCTATCTTGATATTTTTGGTGACAGCCACCGCAAGATTGCCACGCAGTGGGGAGAAGCGGACGGCTTCGAGAAATTTGGCGCCCATGTCGTAAAATCGGCGGCATCATTCGAAAACCTCGAGGTTAACCCTGATATATGGACTAAGGTGCGCCCACGATCCTCACTACAGGCACACTTGTTTCTCAAGGCTGTGGCCCTGGTGACTGACGAAGCCCTCGTTGAACCCGTTGCGCTTCGCATCCGACGGGCATTTTTTTCGGAGGCCAGAGACATCAACGATTATTCAACACTCATTGAGTGTGCAGAGGCCGAAAATATTGACGAGCAGTTACTGAAAACTGCACTGCGCGATGGCAGTGCGATAGCCGCTTTGAGCGATGACCAGCGCAGTGCCAATGCATTGGGGATGCGCGGCAGCCCCACCTGGGTTCTCAATGAAGGTCGCCAACTCCTTTATGGCAATGTGGGCTACCGCATTCTTAATGCCAACATCGAGGAACTGGCCAGACATCCGACGTTAGAAGCCAGTTGGTGTTAATTACCTGATTTTTTTGACTTCCAAGGTAAAGGGGGCCAGAGCCCATTTAAGGATTGGTAGCCGGATACCCCGGCGGCACCCGCCAGAACTTCGCGCCGAGATACTCCAGCGGACGGCCCGGTGGACCGGGGTCCAGGTCGTCGCGCAACATCAATATCAGGTCTGAACTGACCGTTGGCGCGTTACGGAAGTAGCTGTGACCAAAACTGTCTGCATTGGAGTCCGATTTATCCGAGGTAGACATGAAATTGATGACGGCAAAGTTTGAAGAACTGGCTTCCATGGCTTTCTTCATTTCCTCCGGCAGATCCACAACCTGGAGGTTACCCATGCGACCTCTCGGGCTGGCAAACAGCTTGGTGGACCAACCAATCGCCTTGTCCGCCGGTGAGGTGTACATCGTAAAGCGGTCAGCGCTCAACGTCAGGTAATCACCCACGATGCGTTGCACGGCAACCTGCGCGTCCAGGTCGGGTGCGGCCAGCACAAAATTGTGAATCTTGTAATATTCCCGCGGATTATTTCCTGCAGCACGGGCCGCAATGGTCAGTTCGCGTAAGGCCGAAACCGCCACGTCGGTTCCCCGGCTATGGGCGATGATATTGATTTTTTCCACTTCCGGAAAACTGGCCAGGTAGCTGATCACACGCCGCAGGTGGTAGACGGTGAACTCACTCGACTCCCGGTCATAGGTGTAGCCGAACAGGCCGGGGCGCCCGGCCGGCCAGGTATAAATAATCGGAACACCGATGCGCCCGAGGAAATGCCACAACTCGGCCATGGCGAATGCGGCATCGTCAAAATCGTTGTGAAACCCATGCACATAGATGAACACTTCTTTACGCGGTGTCAGCGCGAGTTGGTGCACTATTGACTGGCGAAAAATTTCGCCCTGGGCGAGCCTTTTGGCCACATATTCGGGATCCTCGACGATTACGCCGTCAATCTCGGTATACGGGATTGGCGTGTTCGGACCACGGGAGATTTCATGGATGTCCTGTACTTTCATCGGCACTTTTTCGAGACGCTTTTGTGTCCGGCTGGCGTCGAGCAATTGCTCCCAGCTGATAGTCTTCACCCAGGTCCACCACCGCGCTGCCGAAGGCCAGCGAGGGGGATCGTCCATAGCCATATTTCAGCTGGCCATTTTCGTCTTTCTCAGCTACCCGGTCGGTCACATAAAACAGGGGCACATGCGTGCTTTTCAGTTCCTGGGGCAGGACCTCGTAGGTTTCTGCACCGGAACCGACATAGACGTTGGGCGTGGGCATCATGACGCGCTGGCTGCTGCACGCGGCCAGCAACAAAACACAACTGGCGGTCAAACCAGCCTGCCGGAGAATGTGAATAGACATGCATCACCTCGATCTTCACGTTGCCCGAGTGTTAAGCATAAATGACCTCCATGCAGAGCGTAACTCGTAATTTTTCCGGCCAATAGTATTTAACGAACACTGCGATACAATGCGTTCCTCGGTAAGGAGATGAACATGATAAATTCCGCAGGTGACGAAGGCACCATTCAGGTGCTGCTTGAACGGCTCAACCAATGGCGGTTGCCAAGGGCGCTCGAAATGAAAGAACGGGTTGACCAGGGTGAAAAGCTTAGCGATCACGATATTGCTTTCCTTAACCGGGTGCTGGAAGATTCAACCCAGGCACAGTCTCTGGCTTCGAAAAACCCGGAATTGCAACCGCTGGTCGACAAACTGGCAAGTCTCTATAGCCACATCACCCGCAAAGCGCTTGAAAACGAACAGGCCTCCTGAGAAATTAAAGTCACTTACAGGCTTCAAGATACCCAAGCTGGCAGACTAAAAACCGGGGATGCTTATATTTCGAATTCACTCTCAAAGGCCGCCAAATCGGCACTCGGTTTCTGGCCTCCGGGCTGAATGGCGGGCAAGTCTCTCTGATAGATGATGCCCGTGCCCAAGCCGTCATCAGCCATCATGCGCTGGACAGCAACAAGCGGGTCATCGGTCGCTTCTTCGTTTTCAAACGCATGCACCTGGTGCTTCCAGTCCGCGTGTTCGGGGCGAAAAGTTGGGCACGGGCTGAGAGCCTGGATAAAGGAAAATCCCTTGTGCTCGATACCGGCAACCAGCATCCGTGCAAGGCCATTTGGATCACCTGTGAAGGCGCGCGCAATAAACGATGCGCCGGAAGCCAGGGCCAGGACGGGGGGTTTGAAGGAACGAATCCCGCTGCCGCCTGGGGTTAACTTGCCTTTCACCCAATCAGGTTCACTGGTTGGGGATGCCTGGCCCTTGGTCATGCCAAAGACCTCGTTGTCCATGACAATGTAGGTCAAATCCATGTTGCGGCGGCAGGCATGGATAAAATGGTTACCGCCGATGGACAGACCATCGCCGTCACCGCCGGCCACCAGGACGGTCAGATCCTCACGCACAGCCTTCAGGCCAGCAGCCAGGGCCAGGGCGCGGCCATGCACACCGTGAAAGCCGTAAACGCTGGTGTAGGCGGCAATACGGGAAGAGCAACCGATACCGGAGATCAACGCCACGTTTTCCAGCGGAAGCTGTAGAAAAGCCAGGGCCTTGGTGATGGCATTGAGTACGGCGAAATCTCCGCAACCCGGGCACCAGATAGGCTTGAGTGCAGATTTGTAGTCCTTGAAGGTCAGAGGTACCGCTGTGTTTGACTTGGCCATGCTCAACTCCAATCCTGAATCCGCTGCACGATCTCACCCGGGCTGAACAACAAGGGCCCGGGCCGGGCAAACACCCGGGTTTCCGCGACAATATCGTAATAGGCGCGCAGGTACAGGTGAAATTGCCGCGAGTGGCTTTGCTCAACCACCAGTACGCGTTGCACACCCTGCAATTCTGCCGCCAGTTTTTCCGGGCTGGCCGGAAGCAGCAGGCGAATCGCTATCACTTTTACTTCCTGTCCCGCATCCCGCAAACGGTCCGCGGCTTCGCGCACCGCACCCGAAGTCGAGCCCCAGGTAATGATGGCCGTGGTCCCCTGTCCGCGGATGTCCGCCCAGTGCTCGCCAAAATCGAACTCGCTGATTTTGCGCTGCCGCTTGTCCAATTGCGACTGGTGGTCAACGGCCGCTCCGGAAGGCTTGCCGCTCTCGGCGTGCTCCAACCCATCGGCCACATACATCAGCGAGGCCGTGCCCGGAATGGCCATCGGCGAAACACCGCTTTCGGTGACCTGGTAGCGCTGGTAGTTATCGCCCTTTTTCGCAATACTTCGGGGCGGAATTTTGGGCAAGCGATATTTCGGCTTTGCCATCACGACCCGCGACTGTCCCAGGTATTGGTCGCTCAGCACCAGGACGAGCGTTTGCAGCGCCTCACTCAGCCTCACGGCCCATTCGGTGGTCAATATGCAATCGGCGTGGTCCAGCGCGCCCAGTACCAGGTGTGGCGCGTCACCGTGCAGTCCGTACAAGGCAAGGTTGAGGTCGGTCTGTTCCGACTTAGTGGGGGTGCCGGTCGATGGGCCACCCCGCATCACGTCCACCACCACGGTCGGGATCTCCGCGGCTACCGCCAGACCCATGGCTTCGACCATCAGTGACAGACCAGGGCCTGAAGTGGCCGTCATGGCCGGTGTTCCACCAAAGGAAGCGCCTATGACCATGTTGATTGAAGCCAGTTCGTCTTCCGCCTGTACCAGGCTTCCACCCAGTTTCAGCAATCTTGGAGCCATCCATTCCATCAGGTCACTGGCCGGCGTGATGGGGTAAGCCGCCGCAAAGCGAATCCCGCCTTTCAGAGCCCCCAACCCACATCCCTCGTTTCCGCTCATTTGCCAACGGACACCCTTGGTGGAATTTTTACCCGGCGCAGGCGATTTTCGGGTTTGGCTCGCCTTAATCTTCAGCGGCTCAGTGAACCCTCTGATAAAAGCCGCTTTTGAGCCACTGATAACTGCTTCTCCCTTGCGCGAAAAAATTTTGCTAATCAATTTATCAGCGCTGTCGCCACTGAAACCCAGCCAGTGAGACAGCACGCCCAGTGCAACCATGTTCGGACGGCCATTCGGAATATCCCCAGCGAGGGCTTTAAACGGGATTTCAAGGATTTCGATACCCGCTTCCCGAATGATAGAGGGCACTTCACCGGCAGATGGATCGGCAATGATGAAACTGCCTTCCCGCCGATGGATTTCATCGGCAAAACGCTCGGCATTTGACCAGTCGAGCGCCAGCAATAGATCAAACGCGTCATCCATGCACTCGACGGTTTTGTCGCTGATGCGCAGCAGTGCCGCGGCCTCACCACCTCGAATCTGCGGGCCGAAGGAGCGCCGCATCAATCCGAAGAAGCCATTGTTCCCGGCCAACTGAAGTAAAAGCTCGCCTACCGTGATAGCGCCAGCCCCGCCGGAACCTACTATGGCAAGCGAAATATCGAATGATTTTCTGGTATTCATGATCCAACAATCGCATTTGGTGAATAGGCGCAACCTTCCGGTCGGAGAAGGCCGAAGCATGACATTAGATACCAGTGTAACTGTCTGAACTATCCGAAAAATTACTAGTCACAGCATGAAATATTGCTTGGACGAACGCTTAAAGCGGCGTTCTTTTTTCAGAAATCTCCCATTGAGTTACTAGAAAAATTACGAGGTTTAAATGAGACCTCAACACGCTAAGCTTCGAGTAGTAAACGGACATTATTCACCCGTGCCGGCAGAGCGAAATGCCGGCCATCAAAATGAGTCAACACGGAGAGAAATCAAGTGAAAGTTATCATCGTAGGTGGTGTGGCTGGTGGGGCATCGTGTGCAGCCCGTCTGCGCAGATTGGATGAAAATGCCGAGATTATCATGGTCGAGCGCGGGCCGTACGTGTCTTACGCAAACTGCGGCCTCCCCTACTACGTGGGAGGTTCGATCGAGGAGGAATCGAGCCTGCTGGTCGCCACCGAACAGATGTTTCGCGTCATCTTCAAAGTCGATTGCAGAACCAACTGTGAAGTGGTCGGCATCGACGCCAAACAAAAGACAGTTGATCTGAAAAACCAGCTTTCCGGTGAAGTCACTACCGAGAGCTACGACAAGCTGGTGCTCTCCCCGGGCGCGGCGCCGATTCGCCCGCCGCTTCCGGGTATTGATCTTACCGGGAATCTTTTCGGTCAGGACCGTTGCCGACGCGGTAGACATGCGCAAATGGCTGGAACGGGATGTTGACCGCTCGGTTGGCAATTCCTTTGTCGGTGTCGACCCTGGATGGGAAGCGAGACGCGCGGTGGTTGTCGGTGGCGGGTTTATCGGCCTGGAGATGGTCGAAAACCTGGTGGAACGTGGTCTGTCGGTAACGCTCATCGAAAAAATGAACCAGGTCATGCCCCCGCTGGATACCGAGATGGCCCGCCTGGTGGAACGCTACCTCGCTAAACACAATGTGAAAGTGGATCTCAATGACGGCGTTACCGGATTCCGAAAAGTGGATTGCGGGCTGGAAGTTCTGACCGAAAAAGGCCAGGCGCTTCCGGCAGATATCGTTATTTTGGCGATTGGCGTGAAGCCGGAACTGGCGCTGGCCAAGATGGCCGGGATCGAAGTCGGCAAGCGCGGAGGCATTCGCGTTGATGACCGGATGATTACCTCCGAACCCGATATTTTCGCCGTTGGCGACGCGGTGGAGGTGAAAGATTTCGTCACCGGTGAGCAGACCCTGATTCCGCTGGCCGGCCCGGCCAACCGCCAGGGGCGTATTGCTGCCGATGTCATTGCCGGTCGTGACGCGCATTTCCGCGGCACCCAGGGCACCTCAATCTGCAAACTGTTTGACGCCACGATTGCCCAGACCGGGGTCAGCGAGAGAACGCTGAAACGGCTGGGTGATACCGACTATCAGAAGGTCTACCTGTATCCGAACTCCCATGCCGGCTATTACCCCGGCGCCAAGATCCTGGTGATCAAGTTCCTGTTCCGGAAATCCGACGGCAAGGTGCTCGGCGCCCAGGTGCTGGGTGAAGACGGCGTTCCGAAACGCATCGATTCTTTCGCGATGGCCATCCAGGCAGGCTTCACCATTTACGATCTTGAAGAATCCGAACTTTCCTACGCCCCGCCCTACGGCAGCGCCAAGGACCCGGTGAACTTCGCCGGAATGATCGCCGCCGACGTGCTGCGTGGCGACATGCCACTGGTTCACTGGGGCGAGGTTGGCGATGCCTTCCTGCTGGACGTGCGCAACCCGGCGGAACTCGATGTCGAGGCGGTTCCCGGCGCGGTCAATATTCCGCTGCCGCAGTTGCGCGCCCGCCTTGGGGAGCTTCCACGCGACCGGGAGATCAATGTATTTTGCCGCTCAGCGCAACGCTCCTACTACGCCACGCGCATCCTGCTACAGAACGGGTTCAAGGTACGGAATATTTCCGGAAGCATGCTGGCCCGTTCACACCGGGCGGATTAAGTGAAAAGAACAGATTTTGAATTTGCAGGATACAGGTCCGCGTAACGCGAACCTGCCCTGAGTACATGATCATAATTTATTAACGGAGACCATGAAATGGCAAGAGCAAGCAAAAAGCAGAGTCCTTCAACAGCCCGCGTCACGGCTGACACCAAGCGCATCGATCGGCTGAAAGAACGGCAGCGAAGCACACCTCAGAAGCTCGATTTCGAGCGAATCAGGATCATGAAGGACGTATATGAAGAGACGGTCGGTGACGTGCAAATCCTCCGGCGGGCCAAGTTCCTGGCAGCCATGCTGGATCGCAAGAAACTTTTTATCGATGACAACCTCTTTGTGGGCGCCATGGCGAGTAAATACATGGCCATCTACCCCAATCCCGAATGGAATGTCCTGTGGATGAAGGAAGAGAAGACTGTTGAGAAGTCGAAAACCAAGGCAGATCGCGAAGCCAATGCATGGGCGCTCGATTACTGGGACAAGCGCGGACTGAAAACCCGGACGGAATCGATATTCAAACAACGCTATGGTTTCGATCCAACCCCGTCCTACCAATCTGGCCTCGTTGTGCCGTTCCATGACTGGCCGGGCGGTGGCGGCAACCTCAACTACCCGATGGTTTACCAGCAGGGCCTTGCCAGTACGATCAAGGACGTTGAAGAGCGCATGATGGCGCTGGAAATGCGTTTGGAGAACACGGACAAACTCTACTTTTACCAGGCCAGCCTGATCGTGATGAAAGCGGTTATCCGCTGGGCTAACCGTTATGCGGCGCTGGCTCGTGAGAAGGCTGAAAAAGAGAAAGATCCAATCCGCAAGGCGGAGCTGATTGCCATTGCCGAGACCTGTGAATGGGTTCCCGAGCACCCTGCACGCAACCTGCGGGAGGCCATGCAGAGCCATTTCTTCTGTCACCTGGTGGCGGAACTTGAACAGGTCGGCTGTGGATACTCACAGGCCTACCTGGGCCAGAACCTGGAGCCCTACTTCCAGGCCGACAAGGCTGCCGGGCTGATTGACTATGACGACGCCGTGTTTATGTTCAAGAACCTGGTCGTCCGGCTGAATGAGATCAACTACTACTACGGCGAGAAAGTCGCTATCCAGAACTCCGCCGACCTGGGCCAGAGCATTACCCTTGCCGGCTACACCGAGGATGGCGAAGATGCCACTGCGGAGATGGACTACGTGATTCTCGATGCATGTACATACCTGTCTTACCCCCAGCCGCCGTTGTCCTGCGCACTCACCCCAAAAACACCTGGCAAGTTCCTCGAAAAAGTGCTCGATTGCATCAACACCGGTGTCGGTATGCCCCAATTCGTCAATGCTGACCTGATGATGAAGCGGGCTTTGTATCTCTGGGGCCGCAATGACCGGGTGGGCGATCTGCCGCTGGGGAAAGCCAGGCGCACTTGTGTCGGGGCCTGCGTGGGAAGCTACATACCTTACGAAACCGGTCACCCGGTGGAGGGACAGCCCAACCTCGGAAAAGTGCTCGAGTTAACCCTGAACAACGGGTTCGATCCGCGCACCAAGATGCAGGTAGGACCCAAGTCCGGAGACCCCGAAAACTTCAAAAACTTCGAAGAACTGTACACGGCTTTCGAGCAGCAGCTTCAGTTCTGTGAAGACACACTCCGCCGGGGGGCCTGGATCGCAAGTATGTTGAATGCAGATTTCCTGCCGTGTACCTGGCGCTCCGTGCTGACCAAGGGGTGTATTGAGACGGGTACCGAAACCTGGAAAGGCGGTGCCAACTACTACACGGTTGCCCAGATTTCTGTTGGTGGTGTCGATGCCGCGAACGGACTGATGGCGGTGAAGCACCTCGTGTACGACAAGAAAAAGCTGACCATGGCAGAGCTGAAGAAGGCCCTGGCTGCCAACTTCGAGGGGAAATACGAGAAGGTCCACAAGATGTGCTACGAGGATGCGCCCAAATACGGCAATGACATCGATGAAGTGGACTTCATGGTTCGCAGGGTGAACGATAGCGTTTTGCATGCTTTCAATAATGTCGATGGTGGCGGCAACTACATCAGCAAGGACATCAAGACCTCGCTCGACCAGTACACCAAGAGCGTTCATAACCTGATGGGTCTGGTTACCGGCGCATTGCCCACCGGCAAGAGAGCCGGAGTGGCGCTGAGCGATGGCAGTTTGTCAGCCATGCCGGGGACCGATGTCAATGGCGCTACCGCGCTGGTGATGTCTGCAACGAAAGGAAACGATCCCGTCAAGTGGTGCGCCACGCACATGAACCTCAAGCTCCCACCCGATCAGCTCGAGACCCGCCAGGGCCGGGATGCGATGCTCAACGTCGTTCGAACCCTGTTCGCGAATAACGGCTATCACATTCAGTTCAATGTGCTGGATACCGAAAAGCTGAGAGACGCGCAGAAACACCCCGAAAATTACCGTGACCTGGTCGTTCGGGTGGCTGGATTCAGCGCATTCTTCACCCAGCTTCACGTGGGTGTACAGAACGAAGTCATCGAGCGCACATTACAGAGGTGCTGAAAAGAAACTGCAGAAAAGGTACAGCATGGCGTTCAGCCATGCTGTACCGGCTGCTTTTCTTCAGAAACGGACACAAGGTTTCTTAAGCAATGCACTAACAAGGATTTCGCATCATGAGTTCTGACAAGAAGCACGCTGTTTCCCCCAGGCGGATCGCCATCAACGTCGGCGGTGGTTTCGTTCCAGGAATGAACGCCGTCATCGTGGGCGCCGCGCTGGCGGCGCACCAACTGGGCTGGGAGGTCGTTGGTATCCGAGATGGCTTTGCCGGTTTACTCGAACCGGAAAACTATCCCGATGGCGGATTGATTTCCCTGACCCCGCAGCTGATCCAGAACCTCGATCCAACGGGTGGGAACATACTGGGTCAGTCTCCACGGGTCGATCCATTTAATGTCCGCAGCGTTGATGAAGATGGATTTATCCAGGAAGTTGACAAGTCCGATCAACTACTGGCCGCCTTCAGGGAACAGAAAATCGACGCGCTGATAACGGCCGTTGGCGCCCGCGGGTTGAGTATTCTCTACAAACTCCAGCTCAAGGGGCTCAATGTCGTGTGCATTCCCCGCTCCATCGAGAACGACATTGCCGTGACCAAGGTCTCATTCGGCTTCAACAGCGCGCTCAGTTTCACCATCGAGATGCTCGACCGGGTGCGCCAGGCAGCGCAGTCGGCACACAAGGTAGCCGTGGTCGAAGTGCTGGGCAAGCATTCCGGCTGGCTGGCATTGCAATCTGCCATTGCCGTAGGGGCCGATGCGGTGCTGATACCCGAAATACCCGCTGATCTGAACGTGGTCGCGTCACATTTGAAGAAAAGAATCTCGGTTAACCGGCCATTTGGACTGGTGGTCGTAGCTGAAGGTGCCCGGTTTACGGGTAGCGCAAATGAAAAAATGGAAGTCTCCTCGTACAAAGCGTCGCTTTCGCCTCTGGCCACGGGAGATGCAAGCGATTTTGTCATCAGAGAATCAGGTAAAGCCGCCCATACGGTTGCGACCACCTTGCAACTGCGGTTGCCTGAAGAGACTTTTCCGATGGTTCTCAGTCCCTGGACACGGAGCAACTCCCCCACGGCCGTGGATCGGCAGCTCGGCATTGCCTATGGCGCCGGTGCGATTCAGGCGCTTGAAGCTGACCTGAACGGCGTGATGGTGACATTCGGCGCACCGAAACTGGATTTTATCCCTCTGGAAGATGCTATCAACAAGGTCAGGACTGTGCCCGAAGATAGTGATTTCCTGAAAATTGCCCGATCGATTGGAATCAGCCTTGGGAGTGCAAAGCCATGAGCAAGAAAGCTGATAAATCCACTCCCACCGGCATCGTTCTTAACATCCAGAAATACTGCAGTCATGACGGCCCGGGCATTCGCACCACCGTATTCCTCAAGGGTTGCTCATTGCGCTGTAAATGGTGCGCCAACCCCGAAAGTATAGCGCCGAAACCTGAACTGGCCTATGACCCGAAGTTGTGCTCTGGCAAGAAGAAATGCGGCGCATGCCTGAAGCCCCCGGCCCCGAAAGGCGCTTTTTACGTGGTGGAAGGCAAGGACGATCGTGTGAAGGTCAACTGGGATCTCGCGAGCAACTGTGGCCCAGAAACGGTCGAACTCTGCCCTACCGGGGCGCTTACCCTGTTCGGCGAAGAAATGACCGCCGACCAGGTGCTGGACGTGGTGGAAAAGGATGCTTCTTTTTACCGTCAATCCGGCGGCGGCATGACCCTGAGCGGCGGCGAATGCCTGATGTATCCGGACTTCGCCGAAGCACTGCTTAAGGAGGCGCATGCGCGTGGCATCAGCACGGCGATTGAAACCGCCGGCAATGTGCCGTGGCGCTTCATGGAACAGGTCCTGCCGCACGTCGATATCATGCTGCACGACAACAAGCTGATGGATTCCGAACGGCATAAAAAGTGGGTCGGCGTTGGCAACGAGCGCATCCTTGCAAATTTCAAGAAAGCTTATGAAACGTTTCCCAAAATCGATTTCATCGTCCGCACGCCATTGATTCCCGGTGTGAATGCCGACGAGGAACATATCCGTGCGGTGCTGGAATTTATCAAGCCTTACAAAAATGTTATCCAGTACGAGTTGCTGCCCTATCATCGTTTTGGACTGGGTAAATACGAGTTCCTTGGTACGAAATACGAGATGGATGACTTCAAGTCACCCGACAAAGAGCTGGTCGCACATTTCCAGGCCATCATCGACGAGGCGTTTGCTGACCGTAAGCCTTCAGCAACAAGTCATTGATCGTCCGGATTTCATAATCAAGCAGGAGTTACACCATGCTAAATACCGTCAATCTGTTCTTTAATCGCGCCGCCGATCACCTCGATCTCAGCGAGCAGCTGCGCACCATCCTGTTGACGCCCAAACGCGTGGTAAAAGTCGAAATCGTCACCGAGGCGGATGATGGCGGTTTGCATCATCACCTCGGTTTTCGCGTGCAGCACAACAACGCACGCGGGCCCATGAAGGGTGGGCTTCGTTATCACCCCAGCATGGACGAGGACCACGCGGCCAGCCTGGCCAGCCTGATGACCTGGAAAACGGCCCTGGTTGATGTTCCCTACGGCGGCGCAAAAGGCGGAATCAACTGTGATCCTTCCCGGCTCAGCGAAAAAGAACTTTACCGGATCACCACGACTTTCGTTGAGTTGATCAAGGAAGTCATCGGACCCATGATCGACATTCCCGCACCGGATGTGAACACCAATGCGCAGATCATGGGCTGGATCATGGACGAGTATTCCAAGTTCTACGGCTTCAGCCCCGGTGTGGTCACCGGCAAACCCCTCGACCTGCATGGCTCGAAGGGCCGTGACGAAGCGACCGGCCGCGGCATCATGTACGTACTGGAAGAATGTTTGGCGCAGAGCAAACGCAAACTCGCCGACGTGACCGTGGCTATCCAGGGCTTTGGCAACGTGGGCAGTCATTCCGCCCGCCTGATCGCCGCGAACGGCGGAAAAATCGTCGCCATCTCCGATATCAGCGGGGGTATCAGCAACGATAAGGGAATCGACATCCCGGCCCTGCTGGCCTGGGTCAACGTAAACAAAGTCGTCAAAGGATTTCCCGGTGCGAACGCCATCGATGGCGCAGAAGTGCTTACTTACAACGCCGATGTCCTGATCCCGGCCGCGCTGGAAGAAGCCATTACGGCCGAGAACGCCAACGACGTGAAGGCGGAGATCGTGGTGGAAGGTGGCAATGGACCGTGTACCGCGGAAGGCCACGACATCCTGGTCGGCAAGGACGTGATCGTGATTCCGGATATCCTGGCCAATGCCGGCGGCGTGACCGTCAGCTACTTCGAATGGTGCCAGAACATCCAGCAATTCCGCTGGGAAGAAGCCAAGGTCGTGGAAGAACTGGAAAAGATGATGCGCAAGGCCTTCAGCAGCATGAACGAGCTTGCCAAAAAGGACGGCCTTGATCACCGCACCGCGGCATTCGTGCTGGCCGTTAAACGCGTGGCCCGTGCCGCGGCTTCAAGGCGAGCGATCGGCCATCACCTGCCGCCGTCGTTGTTGACTTGACGGGACGGAAAGAAACGACCCAGGTGTACCCAGGTGGGCGCACCTCGGTTCACGAAACGAATCCAGCATTTAAAGGTAAATGACTATGAGCGCCTTCATGCAGTTTCTAGAGACCACGCTTAACCCCCTGGTACTGATTTTCACCGTGTCCAACCTGGCGGCCATGGGCCTCCAGGTCAAAATGCCGGATCTTCTGGCCGCATTTAAAAATAAAAAGGCCCTGGTGCTGATCTTTGTCTGGGGCTGGATTCTGGGGCCGGCGCTGGGCCTTCTCATCACCAAAATCCTTCCGCTGGAAGAGCCTTACGTCATCGTGGTGCTTCTGACCAGCCTGGCGCCCTGCGCACCGTTCCTCCAGCAAATGGTGGGTAAAGCCCGCGGGGATGTGGGGTTCGCGGGGGCGCTCATTCCGCTCGTAGCAGTGGGCACGGTCGTGTTTATGCCCCTCATGGCGCCTGTCATGATCAAGGGCCTGACGATCAGCGCCTGGGCGCTCGCCAAACCGCTGCTGCTGACCATACTGTTGCCGCTGACTATAGGTGCGGTGATACGTCATTTCGCTGACCAGGGGGCCAACAGAATTTTCCCGGCCGTCAAAGGCCTGGCGCTGATTTCCACATTGCTGACCGTCATCTCCTGTCTCGTGCTCTACGGAAAAAGCATGCTGGATACAGCGGGTGAATTTGCCCTGCTGTCCATGACCATTTTCATGGTCGGGATAGCAATCCCGGCCTATCTCTTCGGCTTCGGACTGAAACAAAACCAGCGCAGCGTGATGTCCCTGGGCATGGGAACCCGGAATATTGCAGCGGTCTTTGCGGCGGCACTCGCCATTCCGGATGCGGACCCACGCATCATGGTGATGGTTATCATGTGGACATTATGGTCGGTTGTCCTTGCCGCCATTGCCGCCAGGATATTTTTGAAGCAATCGCTGGTTGGGCTTGCCAGGAAGTGATGAAGTTGCAATGAACAGCCAGGACATCTTCGGCATCGTGGCCATGTTTTACGCAATGGCCAACCTGGGTTCCATGGGCATCGAGCTTGATCTGCGTGAAACCGTCAAGTCTTTACGAAGTTTCAAGGTGCTGGGATTGACGCTTGGTTGGAGTTGGCTGATCGGGCCCATCCTGATCCCCGGACTCACCGTGAGCAGTTGGGCGATCGCCAGGAAACAAAAACACGACAGCCCAGAGGCAGTGCAATGAAATCGAATCTTGTTCTTGCGATGTTTGCCTGCGCTTTGCTGACGTCGACAGCCCATGCCCAATCAGAATCAAATTCTGATTCCATCGATATGGCCAAGACACTTGCGAACCCTATCGGCAACCTCATCAGTGTGCCTTTCCAGAGCAATTACGACTTTGACGGGGGACCGACCGGAGATGGCAGGCAATTCAAGCTCAACCTGCAGCCAATTGTCCCCATCGACCTCAACGAGGACTGGATTCTGATCTCGCGCACCATTCTTCCGATCATTTCCCAGCGGGAAATTTTTGGCACCTCCAGCCAATCCGGTCTGTCGGATACTGTCCAGAGTTTCTTTTTGTCGCCTGTGGCGCCCACGGAGGGCGGCTGGATCTGGGGCGCTGGACCCGTTTTTCTGCTTCCGACCGCCACCGATAATTTACTGGGCACCGAGAAGTGGGGCGCAGGTCCCACCGCCGTGGTGCTGAAACAGCAAAACGGCTGGACCTACGGAGCGCTGGTGAATCACATCTGGTCTTTTGCCGGCACGAGCAAACGCGCGGATGTCAACGCCACCTATCTTCAGCCGTTCGTCTCCTTCACCACGAACAAGGCCATGACCTTCACATTGAACACCGAGTCCACTTATGATTGGGAAAATAAGCAATGGACCGTACCCATAAACTTCATGGTTCAGCAACTGGTCACTATCGGTAAACAACCCGTTGCCTTTACGCTGGGCGGCCGTTATTACGTGGATAAACCCGAGGGCGGGCCGGATTGGGGACTGCGTTTTGCTGTCGTTCTTCTGTTCCCAAAATAGTGAACGATTCATTTATTGAAGGAATCAGGTAATGAGTAAAAGTGCACCCGGCGTGCTCGCCAGCATAAGATGGCCCCGCCTGTTCGCAGGCCTGCAGGGCGTAAAAATGGCCGATGTCCCGCGCGAATTCTCGGCGGGCATCACCCTGGCCGCGCTGATGATTCCACTGAATATCGGCTACGCCCAGGTGGCCGGTCTGCCCCCGGTGGCCGGCCTCTATGCGGCCATCATTCCTCTGGCGGTGTTCGCCCTGCTCGCCAGTTCACGCCACCTGGTCACCAGTCCTGATGCCTCCATGGCCGGCCTGGTCGGCGCCGCCCTGGTTGTGTTCGCCGCCCCCGGTGACCCGATGCGTTTGCAGTATGCCCTGGCGCTGGCCTTGATAATTGGCGTTTTGTTCTTTATTTTCTGGATTTTCCGCCTCGCTTTTCTGGCCAACTTCCTGTCGCGCGCCGTGATGACGGGGTTCATAACCGGCCTTGGCATCGAGGTGTTCACCAACCAGGTGCGCAAGATCCTGGCCGTCCCTCACCTTGACGAGGGCGGGTCGGCCGTTCTGCAGGCGGCCCAACAGCTGCACGACACCATGGCCACCTCGGTGAACACCGAGGGCTACTTCCTGGAGTTGGTGGCGCTGTTCGATTCCATTCCCCATGCCAACTTGTGGTCGGTTGCGATCGGCGTCTCCGCGTTCCTGATCGTCCGGCTGATGAAACGGTACACACCACGAATCCCCGGGGCGCTGGTGGCCCTGGTGCTGCTGACGGTCGTGGTCGCTTACTTTGATCTTTCCGCCAAAGGCGTCGGAGTACTCGGTGCGATGCCCTCGGGGGCGCCGACCCTGACGCTGCCTTCCATTCCTCTCGCCGACTACTTGCGGCTGCTGCCCGGCGCCCTGGCGATCGTCGCCATTTTGTTGTGCGAAGGCCTTCTGGTGGTGCGCAGTTACAGCAGCAAGTACAACTACAAGGTGGACGGCGACCAGATGCTGTTCACCTGGGGCGCCGCCAACATCGCGGCCGGCTTCACCGGCTCGCTGGTCACCGGTAATAGCCCCTCCCGTTCGGCCGCTATGGACGCCTCGGGCGCACAAAGCCAGCTGCCCAGCCTGGTAGCGGCCGGGACGATCCTGGTCGTGATGCTGTTCTTCACCGAGACGCTGGCCTTTCTCCCCAATGCGGCCCTTGCGGGGATCGTCGCCAACGCGGTGCTTAGCCTGATCGAGGTCCACCATCTGCGCGTGTTGTGGCGGATGCGCCGCTCGGAGTTCTGGATCGCTGCCGTTTGCCTGCTCAGCGTGCTGGTGCTGGGTCCGTTGAAGGCCGTACTCATCGCCTTCCTGCTGTCCACTATCGATGTGATCCGGCGGGCTTCCCGTCCGGATACATCCGTCCTGCTGGAAGCCCCTGACGGCAGCCACTTCATTCCCGCGGACATTGGCGACGCTGCCAGCTCTTCCGGCCTGGTGGTTTACCATTTCGGCGCCCCACTCTATTTTGCCAACTCGACCCTGTTTCTCGACCAGGTCGAGCAGGTGGTCATCGATGCGCCGGTGCCGGTGCGCTGGTTCGTGCTTGATGCCGCGGCTATAACCGACATAGACATCACCGGTGGAGAGGTCCTGAAACGACTTATCGGCATACTCTCTGACCGAAAAATCACCTTCGCCATCAGCCGCGCCGACCGCACCTTCCGTTCCTGGCTGGAAACCTACGGACTGATGGAACTGATTGATCCGATGCATTTTTATCCCACCAACCGCCACGCTGCCGCAGCGTTTCGCAAGCAAACATCATGAGTGAATGAGGCCGGTGGAAGGCCAGGGTTTAATGGAGGGAAGCCCCCGGGCCAAAATCCGGTGACACGTATTCTCGACCCCTCAAAAGCGCATCAATGGCCGGCATGAAATCACTGCCGATACAGCGCTTGATAACGACCCCGTGTGCCCCGGCGCCTATTGCCATCCGAGCCACCGAAGGTTCGTCATATACGGTAAGGACCAGGATCCGGGTTGCGGGAGACAGATCACTGATTTCCCGCAGAACAGCAGCCGAATCGTAACCGGCGAGCGACAAATCCAACACGATCAGGGCTGGAAGAAGCCGCTGCGCGCCGTCGCACAATGTCGAGGTATCCGACACCAGGTAAACACTCTGAAAAGCCGTTTCCAGCAAATCACGAATGCCCTCGACCAGCGCCAAGTGGCGGTCGGCCAGTATTGTGCAGGTTGTGCTTTTCGGCTCCATGGTTTGCGCCATCAGTTTGGGCGGGAATCGCCGTGCAAAGTCCGAAATTAAAGTAAACGCCCGCAAGGCCGTCCGCGCTACTCGAAAATTTACCAGTCACAATCTGAAAATTTGCTGACTGATGCTTTTTTTGCTGCTTCCTGGCTTTTTTACACAAGACCACGATTTTTCCGTCCAATTAACCGGAAACTTTACGAGGTTTATTCCACATCAATTTCGTGCATGATATTGGTGGCATTCTGACTTCTTACCAATTGGGAGCAAACCATGAGCACCTCTTTGAACAAACCCAGGCCAAACGGATGGACAACGGGATTACGCCCGGTCATCCTGGCGGCCGCGATCTCCGTTGGCCTGTTGTCCTGGGCAGGAGTGGCGTCTGCAAATGAAACCACCCCCTCGCTGGAAGAAATGTGGCAGCTGATCCAGCAGCAACAGGCTGAAATCGATCAACTGAAAAAACAGAACATGGAGTTGCGTGAAAAGGTCGAAGCACCAGCCCCGGCACTGGCTGCGTCACCGGTCACGGCGCCAGTGGCATCATCGGATACCCCCTCCGAAGGTTTGATGCCCGAACCCACTGACCTGGCCCCGACCGGCACCACCATGGAAATCTACGGCGCAGCCATGCTCGACATGGGCTACGCTCGTGATGCCAGCAATCCGGACTGGTTCGACGTGCTGCGGCCGACCAAGCTGCCCGCTTTTGAAGATGAGTATGGGAAAGATGGTGATTTCTGGGCCGGCGTCCGGCAGAGCCGGCTGGGCTTCAGGACTTTTACCCCCACCGACCTGGGTGAACTGAAAACCATCTTTGAATTTGAATTATTCGGTGTCGGTTCAGACGCCGGCCAAACGACCTTCCGCCTGCGCCACGCCTGGGGCGAACTGGGCCAGTGGGGCGCCGGTCAGACCTGGAGCCCGTTCATGGACCCGGACGTATTCCCCAACTCGATCGAATACTGGGGGCCGAACGGCATGGTGTTTTTCCGCAACGTACAGCTGCGCTGGACACCCTGGCAGGAAGGCGGTTCGAACTTTATGATGGCGCTGGAGCGGCCGGGCGCCAGCGCAGACCGGGGCAACTACAGTGATCGCATCGAACTGGACGGCATCAAGGCCAATTTCCCGTTGCCGGATTTCACCGCCCACTACAAGTACGCCCAGGATTGGGGACATGTCCAGGTCGCCGGTATTCTGCGTCGCATCGAGTGGGATGATCTGAGCACCGACAGCCCGTACGATCTCAGTGGCGGCGCCACCGGTTGGGGTATCAACCTCAGCACCAACATCAACCTTGGCCGCCACGTGTTTCGTGGCTCTGTGGTTTACGGCGAAGGCATGGAAAACTACATGAACGACGCGCCGGTGGACATCGGCATCCAGAACAACTTCGGTAACCCGGTCAGCCCGATCAAGGGTGTAACCTTGCCGGTGCTTGGTATCGTCGCTTTCCTGGATCTGAACTGGAGCGAGAAGTGGACCAGCACGATCGGCTATTCTTACCTGGATATCGATAACAGCGATGGCCAGGCGGCCGATGCTTTCCGGAAAGGCCAGTACGCACTGGCCAACATCCTGTACCACCCGTTACCCAACCTGTTCTTCGGCCCGGAAATCCAGTACGGGCAGCGCAACAACTACCTGGACGGATTCAGTTCGGATAATCTGCGCCTGCAATTTTCAGTCAAGTGGAATTTTGATAAAACCTTTGGAGGTTTCTGAGATGAGTAATGTAAAAACACGCACCAGCGGGCTGCTTTTGTCTGCTATTTTCTTAGCCATCGGGTTCTTTGCTACCGCCGCTCAGGCCCAGGCACCGGCTGAAATCCAGGCCGCTCTGGACGCGGCTTACACGAAATACCAAAACCTGGAAGAAGGCGCCAACGCCGATTACATTCCGGCGCTCGCCGCGGTTGATTCAAACATCTACGGCATTGCCCTGGTGACAGCGGATGGCAAGGTCTACACCGCAGGCGACATTGAATCCGAGGTTTCAATTCAATCCATTTCCAAGGTGTTCACGCTGGCGCTGGTGATGGACGAAAAAGGTCCGGACACGATCCTGAACACCATCGGCGCCGACGCCACGGGCATGCGTTTCAACTCCATCATTTCCGTCGAGTGGTCCAAGAAAGGGCTGGGCGGCCCGGAAATGAACTCGCTGGTCAACCCGGGCGCCATCGCCACCACCAGCATGGTCGAGGGCGACTGATCGCGACGCCATCTGGAACAGCATCCTCTGACTACCTATTCCGAATTCGCCGGCCGGCAACTGGCCGTCAACCAGGAAGTGTTCAAATCCGAAGCAGACACCAACCAGCGTAACCAGGCCATTGGCTACCTGATGTACGCATACGGCTACATCAAGGACGACCCGATGCGTGCCACTGATATCTACACCGAACAATGCTCAGTCAACGTCAATGCGCGGGACCTGGCCACGATGGCGGGAACACTGGCTAACCACGGTAAAAATCCCGGTGACCGGCAAGCAGGTCATGAAATCCGAAAACGTACCGGAATTGCTTGCCGTCATGGCGACAGCGGGCCTCTATGATGACTCCGGAAAATGGCTCTATCGCACCGGTCTTCCGGCCAAGAGCGGAGTCGGTGGCGGAATCATTGCAGTGTCACCCGGAAAATTCGGTATCGCTGTGATATCGCCAAGGCTTGACGATGCCGGCAATAGTGTTCGTGCACAATTGGCGATCGCCGACATTTCTAACGCGCTGCACGGAAATCCTCTGGAGGGGGGCAGCAATAAGTTCCGGATGCATCTTCCAGCAGATCATCGACTACCGAACGCCCACGGCCTGGTCCCTTTGCACTACCGGAGCCGGAGAAACAGTTTGGCCTTTTATGGCAGGCAGCGAATGCAAACTGAAACCTGGCTCGGTTTAACTTGACAGTTATCACCAGAAGGATCGCACATGGAATACGTATTGGATCCACGCCAGACCATCATCATGGCGATACTCGTGCTGTTCCTCGGCAAGTACCTAACCCGGAAGCTCGCCTTACTTCGGGAATACAACATACCGGAACCGGTTACCGGTGGGGTGTTGATCTCCGTGTTGATGGGAATCGTGTTTTATATTTTCGATTTTCAGTTTGTGTTTAACCTGGAAGGTCGCGACACGTTTCTTATTATATTCTTCACCTCGATCGGCTTGTCTTCACGGCTGGCTACCCTGATGACCGGAGGCCGGTCCCTGCTGATCATGCTGGGTCTTGCCGCTGTTTTTTTATTCGTACAAAACTTTACCGGGCTGCTTGTTGCCTTCGGTACGGGTTCGATACCGCAAATCGGGATTCTTGGCGGCAGCATTTCCCTGAGCGGCGGTCATGGCACCACCATTGCCTGGGCGCCAACGTTCATTGAGCAATATGGCATCAGCAATGCGCTGGAACTGGGCATGGCCTGCGCGACATTTGGCCTGGTCCTGGGAGGTGTCCTGGGAGGCCCCATCGCCAGGTATCTCATCTCAAAGTACAAGCTCGAATCAAGCAGCAAGGAACACATTACTGTCGGCATTCCCCAACGGGACAGTAACCCGATCATTACGGTCAACTCGGTCCTCAACGCCCTGCTTGTCCTGTGTATTGCAATCGGAATGGGTATGCACCTCAATCTGCTGTGGGAACACCTGGGATTCAAATTGCCGCTGTTCGTATCCTGTCTGTTGGGCGGTATTATCCTGACCAACACGCTTCCATTGCTGTTCAGGAACATGAGCTGGCCAACCGGGACGCACACCCTCGCCCTGATCTCTGATTTGAGCCTTGGCCTGTTCCTGTCCATGTCCATGATGAGCCTGCAACTCTGGAAACTGGCCTACCTTGCGGGGCCGCTCGTGATCCTGTTGGTTGCCCAGGTCATCATGATCAGCCTGTTCGTTATTTTCGTGGTGTTCCGCTTACTGGGTAAAAATTATGATGCGGCCGTCATGGCAGCCGGGTATACGGGTATGGCCCTGGGCGCCACACCCACTGCGATGGCCAATATGACGGCAGTGGCCGAAAAGTTCGGCGCCTCGCCCCAGGCCTTCCTGGTTATTCCGCTTGTAGGGGCGTTTTTCGTCGATATCGCCAATGCTTTTGTTGTAAAGCTGCTACTGGCGATCATGTCCTAAAATGCTCAGCCCGGTCGGGGCTGACAACCGGGACGGGATCCGGAGCGGGATTCTGTCCTTCCTTTAGCCCCGGAAATCAGGGCAGGCCTCCGTCACCGGGGTGCACGTTCTGGTCAGAACCGGATTCCAGGTCCAGGAACTGCAGCATGGTTTCCTCCATGAATGGATAAAAGGGATTCCAGCGCTGCCGCAGCAGTTCCGCTGCCGGCACCCTGAGGGCACCCCTTTCACCGCGCAGGGCTACATCGCCGAGGTGAATGAGGTCCGGGCGTCTTGGTTGGCCGACGGCCCCGTATAAAGGGTCATTCTCCGGGAACGGCAATGCGACGTGGGAAAGCGAATAGACATCCCGGGGCCAGCTCAGTCCAAGGTCTGTTTGAACGCTGGCGGCCTCCCCGGGTTTTTTGCGGCTCAGCAACACCTCCAGCGTGCCGGGATCCTTGTTCGTCACCAGGCCCAGCGTGAAATTCCAGTCGGGATTGAACCCCAGTACCCGGTCCAATTCATCAGATCGCCAGCTGATGATTGGCGCCATCTGGGCCACGCGGTTGACGTCAAAAAGGATCAGCTCATGACCCCCTTCTGGTAAGCCGGTCAAACAGGTTCCTGATCAGAGCAGGCGCCAGCACGGTGGCGTCCACGACCGATGAAAAGGCCAGGATGGGCGGCACCTGGTCAAGCTCATTTTTCTTACCCAGCGCGGTAATCTGCTTCTGAATCTGCACGGTCAGCCGGTTCGCAACGTCGGCCGCGTTGACGGCGAAAGACCCGTATTTGTAAGGATCGTATTCCGGCAAAAGCCCGTTCCATGACAGTTTTTCCAGGCCCAGCAGGACGCCCAGCCTGGCCTGCCAAACCGCGAAGGCGGCAACCTTGGGCAGTCCGATTTCCGGCGAAATCAGCACCAGCCTGTTCACTTTCGGCAGAAAGGGATCAGCGACGGCATCGAGCACGTAGTTCACCGCCAGCGCCGCTCCGTTTGAATAGCCCACGATGTAAACAGGCTGGCTGCCCGCCCGCTCTTCCACGTAACGCATGGCGATTTTCACGGCCGCAGCCATGTCCTGCCAGCGCACCCTCAGCAGGCCGGAAGGCGCCGTTCCGTGCCCCGGAATGCGCAGGCCGATCACGTAGGCCCCTGCCCCGTGCAGGCGTTCGGCCAGGTTATGCAGGCTGTAAGGTGAATCACTCATGCCATGCAACAGAAGAACCGTCGCTTTCGGTGAGGCAACCGGCATTTCATAAGTCCGGTTCCAGTTCTGATGCCATTTTTCCGGATCCGACCAGCTGCCGCGGATGTAACGATTGATCTGGCTCTCGCTGTCCAGATTCGTATTGGCGTAGACCTGGTCATCCAGTTGCCTGAACAACCGGTCTTCCAGCGCGAGGTATTCAGCGAACGTCCTCACATCGGAATGAACGGTAAATTCTTCGTCAAGATCGACTTCGTGCCAGATACTGAGGTCGGGACGGTCATTCAGCACCACCACGAACACGATGATCAAGGTCAGCAGTACGCCAATGGCGCCGGAAAGCACGAATCTGAAGGTGTGCTGAAAGAGATGGCGTAGTTGGTTTAGCATCTCAAACCGGTCACTGAAGCATGGTTTGAACCGATTTGCGGCGCCGCAATAAACGGCCCATTACAGCAACGAAGGTACTGGTGGTGAGCCCGAACATCAGAATCCCGTTAGCGGCTTCCAGCCCGCCAAGCGTCCGCCACTTTTCGCTCATGACGATATCGCCGTAGCCCAACGAGGTGAAGTTCACGACGGAATGGTAAAAGGACGTAGCAAAATCATTGAATTCACCCAGGTACATGAACAGCAGGGCCCAGGTTGCGAACTGCAGCACGTGACCCAGGAACAGCACCATCAGAACGGAGCTCATAACCCGGATATCGGTGCCGATCGTAGGCGCCAGCCGGCCAGAGTTCATCAGGCGCAAAAGAATTCCAACAGTGACCATAACCGCTGACACCTGGATCAGCATGTTTACAAGCAGGGTCAGGCTTCCAATCAATAAGGAGGGTAGCATGCTGTCATCATAATCCGGGGCAGGGTAAAAACCAAACCACCCGGAGCGCTTTAGCCCGGGTCGCGATGGTCAGAAGAGACGCCGATAGCCATGGCTATTGGCCGCATGACCCCAAATATCAGCAATGACCTTGCGCCAATCCTTGGGAGTGGCGCAGGATCAAAGAGATCACTCAGCAGGGAGTGTGGCGTAATAAGCGGCGAGATCAGCCATATCCTGTTCGCTGAGGTCACCTACATAGTCCGCCATTTCACCTTCGAGTGCACCCGACTGGTAATCAGCCAGCATTTTGGCATGCACCGCCGCATCCATTCCGGCCAGTGCGGGTACTTCCTCATCGCCCTTGCCATCGTCACCGTGACAATCTGTGCAGTTCGACGACAGTTCGGCACCCCTGGCAGCATCACCACCGGCCTGCACACCGCCAGCCGCCAGTATCAAAACAAACATCATTACGATCAACAGTTTTTTGGTCAACATCGCTCCTCTCCATTAACTGCATGGTTACAAAACTTTTCCGCAAAATTGAATCAATTGGTTGGATTACCGGGCTTTCAATCCTGCATCAAGGTAAAAATACTGACCCGACTCTATCAACTCCTGGCTGAACACAGGTTGAACGAATCTGACTGATGGAAAAGTAGGAAGAATAAAACCCAAGATTCAATTCAGCAATTGAGAGAGTTTACTCTGACTCCAGATACTTCGAAACCAAAGATGCAGTTATTCCAGGTAACTGACCGAGTAACCTTCCGGAACCCCACCGTCGTAAAAAAGCGCGGCATCGACCGGAGCGGCATCGACCCGCGTGGCGATGGTCTCGGAGGGGTAATTACCGCTGATCCCGAGGCCATCCAGCATGCCCTGCATCATCACCGCCATCTGTCCTTCCAGCGCAACCGACATGTTAGAATTGGTCGTGGTTTGCACCGGCAACCCGTGCGTGCTCAGTTGCGTCATGACAACTTTCAGGCCGGAAGAAAGTTCCGCAGAGATCAATCCGGCCTTGCTGCCGCCCACTGGCTGACCGGCACCGGACTGGCCGATGAGCAACTCGTTCTCAGCCATCTTTTCCATGAAGCCGGCAAATTCCTGCTCGCCCTGCATGCCCGGCACGACCCAGGACGATCCGGTTACCGAGAGATTGATTTTCAACATATCGGCTAATTCCGGCGGCACCTGTTGGCCAACCATGACCATGGGATCGATGCTCCCATTGAAAGAAAAGTCATAGCGCCGGGCTGTGTGCCCCAGGATTTCCCTCGTTTCATCCGTTTTGATGATGCTGGCCGCTGAGGCGGAGGCCGCCTTTGCACCGGCAGATTGTCCGTCGGCCTTCACGTCCAGGGTGGCCACAACTTTAACGGTTCTGTCGCCGTGGTCGAGAAACAACACACCGGCGGGCTCTCCGGTAAACCGAACCAAAATGCTGTTCTCTACCGTGTCGACCTCTTTACCGTCGATGTTTTTCGTGACGGGCCGATCCACCCTGAGTTGCTCATCCTTGAGGTACATGGTGAAACGCTCGATTCCACCATCAAGCCCGGGTGTGCTGGTGCCATCAACGGTCAGGTCCGCCCATGCGGTGGAACTGAACAAACAGGTCAAACAAAGGGCTATCAGTCGCATGATTTCTTTCCTGGTAAGAAGATAATTTGTGATCAGAGTTGCGAATCCACCGGCAACAAGCCGATGAATCCGACACTAAAGCGTTGCCAGAAAGAGGTTTCAGGGTCCCTGGTATAGCGTATTTCCTCACCGTCCCGGTATTGGATCCATACCAGCCGCTGCTTGCCGGCGGGTTTGTCCGGGTTTTTCGGCTCCAGGACCACCGAGTAGAAAAGCTCCCGGAAAATGGCATCAAACCGACCTTGCAGGTCATGCGCCAGTGCCGGGCTGTCGATCAGCAGTCCGATTTCGGTATTGATGGCCACCGAGCGCGGATCCAGGTTCATCGAACCGATAAAAACCTGCTGCCGGTCAAAAAGGAACATCTTGGCATGCAGGCTGGCCGCGGATGACCCGCTATACGCCAATTTCTTTTTGATTTCGTCTCCTTCCTGCAGTTTTGGCAGCATCTCGAACAATTCGACCCCGCCCTCCAGCAATTGACGCCGGTATTTCTTGTAGCCCGCATGCACGGCACCGACATCCGTAGAGGCCAGGGAGTTGGTGAAGACCCGCACCCGTGCGCCGCGTTGAACGGCCTTGATCAGGGCTGCCGTCCCCTGCTTTCCCGGCACGAAGTAGGGTGAAACGATCAACAGATCTTTTTCAGCCTGGCCCAGTAAATTGCCCAGTTGCTGCAACAAAACATCGGCGTCATCCCCCCCTGCAGATTTCTCCGGCAGGTCGAAAACCGTGGTGATTTTTCCCCAGTAAAAACTCAGCTGGCGGGTTTTCAGATCCTCGCTGAATTCCGTGGAGCGCATGGCCTGGTAGTACGGCGCGCCTTTTTCGCTGACCCAGGCGTCGAGTTTTTTCCGGGACACGGCGACCTGGCTTTCCGTCATCGCCTGTTCGTGGAAGGCGCTGATCGGAATCGACGCCGGGCTGTTCCAGAAAATATCGAAACTGTCCGTGACCTGTCCGGCAACCGGGCCAATGGCAATGACGTCCATGTCCGCGAAATTGACCAGTTCGTTCAGGGCGAAATACTCGTTGCCGATATTCCGTCCGCCGATGATCGTGACCGCGCCGTCAGCCGTCATGGATTTGTTGTGCATGCGGTGGTTGAGACGCACCGGATCAGCCACGAACCCCATCGTTCGCGCATTGCGCAAGGCAATCGGATTGAACAGGCGCACTCTCACGTCCGGGTAGGCATCCAGCAACCTGAAGCCCTCGTCATCGGCCGCCCCGACACCGTAATCGTCGAGCAACAGCCGCACCCGCACGCCGCGGTCGGCCGCGTCCAGCAATTCCTTCAGCAGCAGGCGTCCCGCCTCGTCGGTGTGCCAGATGTAGTACTGCACATCCAGGGTTTGCTCGGCCGCGCGAGCCAATGCGACCCGGGCCGCCAATGCTTCCATGCCCTGGCCCAGGGGATGGGCCCCGCTTTGCCCGGGATGAACACCCGCCCCCTGTTTATAGGTTTTGGCCAGCATGGAATCACTGGTGTCCAGCTTCCAGCTGTCTTCGCGTGGGTAGTTTTCAGGCAGGCTGGCGCAACCCGCGACCAGCAGAAAGACTATGAGGGCTGGCAATTTCCTGAAATACATTATCGGGACACGACCTGGCGCATGAAAAGCTGAATTGAATTATGATCGAATTATCCCATTCCACAACAGGAAAATACGATTCATGTCACCTTCAAACATACCGGAATACGCGAGGGTCGTCGTCGTCGGCGGAGGCATCATTGGCTGCTCGGTGGCCTATCACCTGGCTGAAATGGGCTGCCAGGATGTCGTGCTGCTGGAACGTGACCAACTGACTTCGGGCACCACCTGGCATGCAGCCGGCCTGATGACCACGTACGGGTCCGGTTCGGAAACCATCATGGGTATCCGAAAGCACTCCATGGAGCTGTATAAGCGGCTTGAAAAGGAGACCGGGCAGCATACCGGCTTTAACCCTTGCGGTTTCATCGAACTGGCGGCTGATGAGGATCGCCTGGAGGAATATCGCCGCGTAACGGCGTTTAACCGCCTGCATGGAAATGAGATCCACGAACTCTCGCCGGCCGAAGTCAAAGAACTGTTTCCCTTTGCGCGGGTCGACGATATCCGCGCCGGCTTCTACGCCGAACACGACGGCCGGATCAACCCGGTTGACGTGACCATGGCCCTGGCCAAGGGCGCCCGCATGAAAGGCGCAAAAATCTTTCAGAACACCCCGGTGCGGGGCGTGCTGACGCGCAATGGCACGGTAACCGGTGTGCGCACCGACCACGGCGAAATCCGTTCTGAATTCGTCGTCAACTGCGCCGGCATGTGGGCCCGTCAACTGGGCGAACAGTCCGGCGTGGTTATTCCCAACCAGGCCGCGGAACATTATTACCTGATCACCGAACGAATCGACGGAATGACTACGGACCTTCCCGTGCTGGAAGACCCCTCCACCCATTCCTATTTCCGCGAAGAAACCGGCGGCCTGATGATCGGGATGTTCGAACCGGAGTGTGCGCCATGGAAAGTCGAGGGCATTCCCGAGGATTTCTCCTTCGGTGAACTGCCGCCCGACTGGGACCGGCTGATGCCTTACCTTGAAAAAGCGATGGAGCGCGTGCCGATTTCCATGGAAACCGGAATCCGCAAGTTTTTCTGCGGCCCGGAAAGCTTCACACCCGACCTGGCCCCGGTCATCGGGGAGGCGCCTGAACTGCGCAACTACTTTGTCGCGGCCGGCCTGAACTCGGTCGGCATCATCACCGGCGGCGGCTACGGCCGGGTCATCGCGCACTGGATCCTCAACGGCCGCCCCGATGTCGACGTCACCGGCATCAATATCGACCGTTTCCAGAAGTACCAGTGCAATCCGGAATACCGCCGGCAGCGCGCGCTGGAGTCCCTCGGGCTGGTCTATGCCTGCCACTTTCCCGACCGCTCCCCGAAAACGGCCCGGGGCGCGCGCAAATCACCGTTCCACGATCGCCTGGCGGCCAGGGGCGCGCACTTCAGGGACGTCAGTGGCTGGGAATCGCCTGGCTGGTATGCGCCCGAAGGACAGGAACCGGTCGCCGACCGCCTGACCTGGGGACGGCCGAACTGGTTCCCGTGGTGGGCGGCCGAGCACCGCGCCTGCCGTGAAGGCGTGATCCTGATGGACATGTCCTTCATGGGCAAATTCCTGGTCCAGGGCCGGGATGCCGGGACCTTCCTGGACTACATCTCGGCCAACGAGGTCAACGGTGAAGCCGGGAAAATCACCTACACGCAATGGCTGAACGAGGACGGCAGACTGGAGGCCGACCTGACCGTCATCAAGATCGAGGACGATAAATTCATGGTCGTGACCTCCGACATCGCCCACCGGCACACCGAAACCTGGATGAAACGGCACATTGCGGAAAATCAGCACGTGTTCGTGACGGACGTGACTTCCGGCTGGGGGCAGTTGAATATCCAGGGCCCGAAATCCCGCGAACTGTTGCAGTCGCTGACCAGCGCCGACCTGTCCAACGAGGCGTTCCCGTTCCGGGCAGTGCGGGAAATCGACATCGGCCTGGCCCGCGTGATGTGCGTGCGGATCACCTATGTCGGTGAACTGGGCTATGAACTGAACATCCCCTCGGAACAAGCGGGACACGTGTACGACCGGCTGGTTGAAGCCGGTGAAAAATTCGGCCTCAAGCATGCCGGCCTCAAGGCCCTGGCGAGCCTGCGCCTGGAAAAAGGCTATCGTGACTACGGACACGATATCGACAACACGGACGACCCCTACTCCACCGGGCTCGGTTTCGCGATCCGGCTGGACAAGCCCGGTGACTTCATCGGCAAGCAGGCCTGTATCGAACGCAAAGCCGATCCCCGGTACACCCACCGCCTCGTCCAGATTTTTCTGCAGGACCCGGAACCACAGATGATCCACCAGGAGATCGTGTTACGTAACGGCGTTCCGGTCGGCGATGTGCGGGCGGCGTCCTACGGACATACGCTGGGCGGCTCGGTCGGCCTTGCCATGGTCACAGGCGACCCGGTCGATGCGGCTTACCTCAACGAGGGTAAATGGGAAGTGGATATAGCCGGCAGGATCTATCCGGCCAAAGTATCGCTGCGCCCCCTGTACGATCCGGGCATGGAGCGGATCAAGGCCTGATGACGCCCCGGCTGCCGGCGGTCAGAAAGAAGACCCCGGCTGTTGCAGGAATTCCATTTCCTCCGGCGTGGAAGTTCGCCCGAGCACCGCATTCCGGTGGGGATACCGCCCGAAGCGGTCGATGATGGCTTTGTGCTTCAATTCGAAATCGAGGTTGTAGTTCAGTTCAGGGTGGCTCGCATAAAGACGCACAGCTTCTTCATGGTCGGCACGGGATTCGCTGTGCATCAGCGGCATATACAGAAATGAGCGCTGCTGCGGCGTCAGCGCCTGGTCCGCCCCCGCGGCAACGGCTGCGCGGGTACACTGCCGCGCCAGCTCGTCGCTGGCAAAAGCATCGGCGTGGTCGCGGAACATGTTGCGCGGGAACTGGTCCAGCACGATGATTTCCGCCAACCGTCCTTCCGGAGTTTGCCGCCACTCGGTCAACCTGCCTTCTGATGCCAACCGGTGAATTCCTGCGAAACGTCTCTTTATTTCCTGGTCGAACGCTTCATCCTTGCTCCACCAGTTTTTGCGCACGCGATCAGAGAACCAGAAATCGATAATTTCCTGATAGCCTGTTTCCACAGTACTGACCTGCCCTTATGCGAGCGCTATGTCCCGAAAGCTCAAATCTTACCTGATCAGGAGCGCCGGAAAAGGCCGGGCTTTCAAAGAATTTGAATTTATGTTTATCCTGAACGTCTATAACCCTGAACATGAATGAACACGCAGCAACGGCAGGACTTTCCGGTGCTAACCGATCTCAAGACGAGGAATGATATGAAACCGACAGCACAACTCCAGGACCTGGGGCAAAGCCTCTGGCTCGACAACATCACCCGTGACCTTCTGAACAATGGGACGCTCGAGCGCTACATCAACGAATGTCCGTCACCGGTCTGACCTCGAACCCCTCGATTTTCGAAAAGGCGCTGAAGAACAGCTCCGCCTATGACAATGCGATCTCCAGGCATTCTGAAACAGGGGTTTCGGCGGAGGATCTTTTCTTCATTCTCGCACTGGAAGACCTGACCCGGGCCGCGGACCTGTTCTGTCCCGTTTACCAACACAGCAATGGCCTGGACGGCTTTGTATCCCTGGAGGTTTCACCGGTATTGGCGCACGACACCGCCAGCACCCTGGCGGCCGCCAAATCGCTGCATGGCCGCGCCGAAAGGCCCAACCTCTTCATCAAGATTCCCGGCACCAAAGAAGGCCTGCCCGCCATCGAAGAAGCCATTTTTGCCGGCGTACCGGTCAACGTCACGCTGTTGTTTTCCCGTGAGCAATACGTAGCGGCCGCCGACGCGTACATGCGCGGCATTGAGCGGCGCATAGCCGCCGGCCTCAATCCCGATGTGCGTTCGGTGGCATCGGTCTTTATCAGCCGATGGGACGTTGCGGTGGCATCCGAAGTACCGGATGAATTGGTGAACCGGCTGGGCATCGCCATCGCGCAGCGCACCTACAAGGCTTATTGCGAACTCCTCGGCTCGGCCCGCTGGCAGCGTGCCTACAATCATGGAGCGCAGGCACAGCGCTTATTGTGGGCCAGTACCGGCACCAAGGATCCCAATGCGTCGGATATCCTTTACGTCCGGGAGTTGGCGGCCCCGTTCACGGTCAACACGATTCCGGAGGATACCCTGAAGGCCTTCGCCGATCATGGCGAAACCGGCGCCAGCATGCCCGCCGACGGCGGTGATTGCGAGCAGGTACTGGCCGACTTCACCCGGGCCGGAATCGATCTCGACAAACTGGCCGCCCGTCTGCAGGACGAAGGCGCCAAGGCGTTCGTGAAGTCATGGCAGGGGCTGCTGGCCGAATGTGAGGCCAAGCGGTTGTCAATCAACCCGACGGGCTAGGCGGGACCGCCGCTGCCCCCTATGATTGCAATGCCAGTTGCTCATTCACGGCGCGCCAGGCTGCATCTATGGCGCCATTGACATAGGCATACGCCTCGGCGTCCGAACCGGCGATGGAAATCCGTCCAAACGGTTGCCGGGCGGTGACATGTGGCCCGTTATAGCGGTTGTATTGCGGCGGGTCGAATAAATCGTTGTATTCGTAAGCGTAACCGTGCGGCCAGCGGTTCACCGTGATGGCGAGGATGTCCCGGGCCGGGTCGAATCCACCGGCGGCGAGCGCATCGGCGGCCTGGTTGCGCATGGCGCGTTCATAGTCCTCGAAACTCAGGCTGAGCATCTTGCTCCGCCCCACCTTGTTCTGCGTTCGCGCATCCAGACCCTTACCCGGATCCGTTGGCACGTAAACCCAGTGCAGGATCATCGGGTCGGCCGGAGACCTGGCAAACTCGTAACCACCCATGCTGACCGGGAAGTCCAGCTCCATTCTGTTCATCAAGCCTCCGGGAAATCGCACACTATTGATGCCCAGGCTGGCAAACGCTTCCCAGTTGCGCACCAGCATGTTGGCGTACAGCAAGGGGACTTTGACCTGGGTGGCAAAGGCCTCGGCCTGGGCTGTGGGAAACTCCGGGCTGATGTGCGGAAGTAAAGCGCTGTAGCCGGCGAATATGACCTGGCGGGCATTGACGTCATAGGCCTGGCCGTTTTTCACATAGCGCACATCCACGCTGTCGGAACCGTTCAACCCCGCCTGTGCACCCCGGTGCAGCATCTGGACCACGGTGGCGTTCAGGCGAATATTGACCCAGTTTTCCGGGCGGTCCAGCGCCGCATAATCAAACGGTGCCCGGACCACGTCGTCCATGGTGTCGCCCGGCGCGACACCGGGCACCAGTTGGCGCACGATCAGCCGCGCGAGGCCGGCGTTGCCGTCCGGAAAATGGAAAATGTAGGGCTCGTCCTTTTCCAGGCCGTGATAAGGATCGTCCTTCAGCAAATCCACACCCAGCCCGGCGAAACCGGGCAATCCGAGGAACAGGGCTTCACGGGCAGAGATCCCGTCGGTACCGATGCCCCAGTAACTGCGCGTCAGCGGGTTGATGATGTTGACCAGGTAATCGGACAATTCCAGGTACTTGCGCAAATAGTCGTCGTAGCTGAGGGTCCGCAAATACTGGACTTTTTCCGCCGTGGTTTTTCCGGCCAGGAAATCGGTCCGGGTGGTCAGCAGGTTCAGCATGGCCCGGTAATCTGTTTCGCTGTTCGTCAGTTCACGTGCGAATTTCTCAAGTTCTTCAGGACTCTCGCCGCCGCCGCCGGAATACAGCGGATTTCCCCGCACCAGGCGGTCCAGACCAAAGTGCTCCCGGTCCAGCCAGTAGCTGTTCTGAAGCTTGTATTTTTTATACAGCTCACGGTCGAAGGCCTGGTAGAAGCGATCCGTTTCCACCCCTACCCCCTTGAGCAGCGCCAGCGACTCGGGACTGTACGACGAAGGCGTGTCAATCGACTGGCTGCCGCCGTATCCGATGAAGGTTTTGCCTTCGTGCACGAATTCATTGCGCTTGGCATGCCCGCCGAAATCATCGTGGTTATCCAATAAAAGGATCCGTGCCTTCGGCCTGGCCTGCTGGTAAAACCAGGCCGCCGAAAGCCCGCTGATGCCGGCGCCAACAACAACCAGGTCGTAACGCCCTTCACCGGTATCGGCGCCACTGTTCCAGTGTTTGCCCTGGAACACCAGGCCGTGCGCCGTCTCGAAAGAACCGGGATGCGAGCCACGCAGCCCGGTTTTGGCGGGTGGATAGTAACCGGTCGTGATTTCCGGCGAACCTGCAAATACCGCGGCCGCGTCGGCTGATGCATAAGCCCAGGGGCCAGGCTGGCGCCGAGCGCAACCGAAGTGCCCTGGCAAAATTGCCGCCTGCTGATGCGACGCTGCATTCCAAGGACTTTATCCGACCGCATTTCACACCTTCCTCGCCAGTGCAACCTGCCGGTGATTATCGCCCAGATCACGGAGTTCGGCGAATCTGTTGCCGCCTATACGCGGCGACAGGCTATTCTGTGCCGGCCGTTACGGTTAAAGTGTTCACCTTTACAGGTTCATCAGTTTCTTCTATGTCCCAGCCATTCGCTACCAAGAGCACCCTGTTCGAAGCCATCGAACTGATCAATTCCGGCCAGATCAGCAAGGCCGAAGCCCTCTGCCGGGCGGCGGTCAAGCGCAACGCGGACGATGTCAACATGACCGCCCTGCTGGGCGCGACGCTGTTCAAGGCCGGTCAGCACCAGGAAGCCGAAAAATACCTGCGCATTTCAACCCGGCTGGCGCCCAATTTTGCCAAGCCCTGGTCGGACCTCGGCCTGCTGCTGGTTGAAACCCAGCGCCCCGAGGAAGCCGTTGAAATCCTGGAGAACGCGGTGCAGCTGGACCCGGCCGAAGGCGACGCCTGGTTCAACCTGGGCAAAGCACGGGCCATGCTGGGGCTGGGGCCGCAGGCCGACCAGGCGTTTGAAAAATCATTTGAACTCAACCCCGAACGCAAAGCGCTGGCGCACGCCGCGGAACACCAGCAGGCCGGCCGCCTCGGTGAAGCGGAAAAAGTGTACCGCGAGATTCTGCGCACCAACCCGGGAAACGTCGATGCCCTGCGCCTGCTCGGTACGCTGACGATGGCGATTGGCCGCATGCACCAGGCCGAAAACCTGTTCCGGCGGGCTGTCGCCTATGCCCCGGACTACGTCGAAGCGCACCTGGACCTCGGGCGCGTCCTGAAAGAACAGCAAAGGCTGCAGGATGCCATCGCCAGTTTTGAACGGGCGATTGAACTGGAGCCGGAGAGCGTACAGGCCAATTTTCTGTTGGCTTCGGTGCTGGCTCCCGCGGCCCGAACCCACGACGCAATAGATGCCTACCGGAAAGTGCTGAGGATCCGGCCGCGGCACGCGGGCGCCTGGCTGGGACTCGGACACACGCTGAAAACGGTGGGGCGACAGGATGAGGCCATCGAGGCCTACCGTGAATGTATCCGGCAAAAGCCCGCCAACGGTGAAACCTACTGGAGCCTGGCCAACCTCAAAACCTACAAACTGACCGATGAAGACATTGCCGCCATGGAATCACAGGTTGCGCGGCAGGACCTGGACGAAGACTTCGATATCCAGTCGCGGGTGAATTTCCTGTTTGCGCTGGCCAAGGCCTATGAAGACCGTGGCGACTTCGACCGTGCCTGGCAACTGTACGACGAAGGCAACCACACCCAGCGCATGGAAGAAAATTACGACCCGGTGCAGGGCGAAGTGATGAACGATGAAATCATCCGGGTCTTCGACACCGAATTTCTGCAGCAAACACAGGGCATCGGACACCCGTCGCCGGAACCGATATTCATCATCGGCCTGCCGCGTTCCGGTTCCACCCTGCTGGAGCAGATCCTGGCCAGTCACAGCATGGTGGAAGGAACCGCTGAATTGCCTTACATCGGCCTGGTGGCGACCTCGCTGAACCGCAACCGGGCGGATGGCGTGAACTATCCCAGGGCGGTGCGTGAACTGACCGGCGAACAATTGAAAAAGCTGGGACAGGATTACCTGGACCTGGCGCAGATTCACCGCGCTGAGGGCAAACCCCGGTTTATTGACAAGATGCCCAACAATTTTCCCAGCGTCGGGTTCATCAACCTGATCCTGCCCAATGCAAAGATCATCGATGCCCGGCGTTACCCGATGGATTCCTGCCTCAGCTGTTATCGCCAGTTATTCGCCCGGGGCCAGAGCTTCACCTATGACCTGACCGAAATCGGGGAATATTTTCTCGAGTACCAGCGCATGATGGATTACTGGCACGAGGTCTTGCCGGGCCGCTGCCTGACCGTGCAATACGAAGACATGGTCACCGATTTCGATAACCAGGTGCGGCGCCTGCTGGACTACTGTGAATTGCCCTGGGAAGAAAATTGCGCGCGATTTTACGAAACCGACCGGCCGGTGCGCACCGCCAGTTCCGAACAGGTGCGTCAGCCGGTCTACACCCGGTCAATCCATTTCTGGCGCAACTACGCGGACCATCTGCAGGAACTTCGGGAAGTGCTCGAGCCGGTGTTGCCGCGCTATGAGCAGTACGAGCACATCAACCGCAACCAACCAAGCGGTTAATCGTTGTGCGGATACGGCCACACCGCCAGGCTTTGGATGGTGTGGCGCGGGTCAGCGCTGAAGTTGATGCTGTGGGTTGTCTTCATGGTGTCGAGGTTATGCAGGGTTATGGTCGCCGGCGAGGAGCCGACGGCAAACACGCTGTTGTCCAGCACGCATAATCCACGCGCAAAACCCTGGCGGCTGCTCTTGTCTTCCGGAGCGTCAACCGGGCTCAGCTCGGAATCCGGGTAGACCGGCACCTGGAATACCTGGTTACTGGCGGGCGTCATGAAACGCGCCACGTTGGCCTGGGTGTCATTGAACAATACTCCGTCACGCCAGGGCCTGGCGTTCTGCACACCGTGCGGCAGGGTCACCAGGCGATCAATCCGCTGCGCGTCAAAAAACATCAGGCCGGACGACCGCGAGCCACTGATGAACATTCCGCGCGGATCGCACCACAGGCTGTTCAGGCCGAGGACCTGTCCCCGCGACGGCCCCTGCATACTCTGCGGGTCGAAAGGTGCGCCCTGCAATCCATTCCCGGATTCCGTCACGTGCAAGCCCCAGTCGAACCGGTTGTTGTCCAGGTCAAAACCCAGTATCGAATCGAACGCCGGTCGACGTGAGGTACAAGCGGCGCTCAAAACTGCAGATTTCATGGCAATTATCCAGGAAGGGCGAGTGGAAGGAATCCAGCAACTCGAATGCCGGTGTAAAAACGAACAGGGTATCGGACGCCGCAATAAAAACACGTTCGCCATCGAAGGCGACTCCGCGCAAGCCACGGCCGCCACCCGGAACATCCAGATCAATACCCGGCGCCTTCCAGTCGACGACATGGGCTACCCGGCCACCGTGCATGTCTACCAGGTGCACCGCACCGTGGCTCTGGCCTGCCGCGCTGCCGCGCAGGACTGAAGTTGCAATCAGGATAGTCACAAAAAATTTGCCCCTCTGTTAATTTTAATTAATGACAGTCAAATATTTTCTGGCATTATAAGGGAGCACATTTACCATTGGCAGAGCCAATCAGCTAACATAAATCTGGAGAGTCCGGCATATGTCGCAAAACAGAGACCCCCTCAGCAGTAATTCCCGGAAAGCCCTCAGCGCAACCATTTCGGCCATCTGCGCGGGTGTCCCGTTGGCCCAGGCGCAGGACGCAGACCAGATTCCGACCGAGGAAAGGCTGGCGCTCGAAGAAGTCACCGTTACGGCGACCAAGCGAGGCTCCCTGCACCTCCAGGATGTGCCTATTTCGATAACCGCGTTCACCGGCGAGAACATCCAGGCCCAGGGCCTGAAGAAACTCGACGACTATTTTGGACAGATTCCCAGCTTGACGTTCGGGCGCCTCGAACCGGGCGGAACGAACGTCATCATGCGGGGTTGCGCGATCTCGGGCGTTGCTTTCGGCAATAACCCCACCACCGGCGTTTATCTCGATGAACAACCGATCACCAACTCGGTGCAGAATCCGGATCCGCGCCTGGTCGATATCGAGCGCGTCGAGGCCCTGGCCGGCCCGCAGGGCACGACTTTTGGTGACGCTTCCCAGTGCGGTACTTTGCGCATCATCACCAACAAGCCGGTGATGGAAGAATCGAGCGCCTGGGTCGATGTTACCGGCACCACCGTGCATGACGGCAAACTCGGCTACGATTTCAACGCCATGCTGAACGTGCCCATGGGCGACAAGGTCGCCTTGCGCCTGGTCGGATTTTCGGCCACGGACGCCGGCTATATCGACAACGTTTTAAGGCCGAGTCCGCGCGGCACGTTCGACAACTCAGCCAATGTAAAAAATAACGTTAACAGCACGGACGTCTACGGTGGCCGCGCAGCGATTCGCTGGCGTCCGGACGATACCTGGAACATCGACTTCCAGGGAATTTACCAGGACACGTCGCAGAACGGATTCGGCGACGCCGACATCAACGAGAATTATTTCGAAGGCTACAACCTGAAAAAATGGGAGCAGGTACGCTACAACCCGGAGACGTGGTCAGACAAGTGGTATCAACTGGCGCTGACCGCGGACAAGGACCTGGGCTGGGGCGTGTGGACGGCCACGGGTTCCTATTTCAGCCGCAAGACTGCAACGCGTACCGACGCCACGACCTACCTGCAAGGCTTTCAGAGCGCCACCGACTACGCCAATGCCAATGCGATCTACTATTCCATCCTTTATGACGACTGGGGTGGAGATCCGCGTGGAGCGACCTACACCCCTCCGGGCAAGGACACGCGCACCACCTTTGAAACCCGCCTGGCGACAACCGATGAGCTTTCCAGCCGCTGGTCCATGCTGGTCGGAGCGTTTTACAACAAGAGCAAAACACCCACACAGTCGTTCGTTTCCAACGTCGAGGGGCAAAGCGCCAATTGCTCGGAGTATTATGCTGCTGCTCCGGGCTGCACCAACGCATTCACCTACCTGAGTTATCTGCACTATTACTATTTCGGCACGTTCAGTAAACCGTCCGACAACTGGTGGACCGGCATTTACACCAATGAAGTGAAGTCCACCGCCCTGTTTGGCGAAGTAACCTTCAACATCACGGAGAACTTTTCCATCACGGCCGGCGGGCGCTGGTACGAGATCAAGACCGACCGCAGCCTGGTCCAGGGCTCACTGATGGACCCGACCGGCGCCAACCTCGCGCCCAACTGCGGCACCGAGGATGATCGCGCGGCCTGGCAGGTCGACGGCATACCCCAGGAAGGATTCGATCTTTGCTTTGCCGACTTCACCTCCAATTCCAAGGAGACCGGTTTCGTACCCAAACTCAACGCCACCTGGAACATCACCGATCAGAACATGGTGTACGCGACTTACTCGGAGGGCTTCCGCAATGGCGGCGCCAACGGCGGGCGCAGGGGTTCGATTTTCGCCTCGGGCGGAGAATTCGACCAATATACGTCAGACAACCTGTACAACTACGAAATCGGCACCAAGAACACCCTGGCCGATGGGCGCATGTTGTTCAACGTAACGTTCTATCACATGGACTGGAAGAACATCCAGATCCAGACCGAGGACCCGGAACCGTTGATTTTTGCGACCGGTATCCTGAACTTTCCGGAAGCCAAGATCAATGGCATAGAAAGCAACTTCTCCTGGCTGCCCATGGAGCAGCTGACCCTGACCGGCACGCTGGGCTATAACAGCGCCAAGCTGAAGAACGACGCGGTACTCTGGCCCGGCACGGACAACGAGACCACGATTCCCAAGGGCACCCGGCTGCCGCTGATGCCCGAATGGAAATTCAGCCTGAACGCGCGCTGGGATTTCAACAGCCAGTTATGGGGCGCTCACCCCTACACCATGGCCACCTGGACCTACAACGACTCTTCGGTGAACTCCCTTGGCGTTACCGCCGGGGCTTTCCAGGAGCCGCCGACCGTGAATCCTTCGTTTGATATCGTCAATATCCGCTTCGGCCTGAACGGTGATGACTGGAGTGCGCAGCTTTTTGTCGACAATGTGTTCAACGAGTACGCCACCGTTTTCTATAGCACCCGCTGGACCCAGTTGCGCGCCGCGGTGCTGCCGCCGAGAACCATTGGCATCAACTTCCGCAAGGATTTCGACTGGTAAGCACATACAGGGTCAGAGTAATAACTCTGACCCTTTGCTTTGACCCCGCGTCATCAAGATGGATATAGAAACTCCCATTCGCGAACTGGGCCCGGTCGACAGCGCCGCCCTGGTTGAAGCCATCCTTGCCCAGGATGAAATTGCCTGGCGTGAGGAGGAACACCGCCAACAGGCATACGACGTGCACCGGCAAACCGAGTCGATCGTGCTGGTGTTCGCCAACCTGGAAGTGTGGCCCGAAATTGAAATCCGCAAGGAACCCGGCTGGGACCGGCTGGCGGACCTGGCCGTGCCGCTGATGCACGGCATCATCGAAAAACATTATCCTCCGGGTGGCGCCATCATTCGCGCGATGGCGGCAAAACTGCTGGCCGGCGGCAAAATTGCCCCGCACATGGACACCCACCCGTCCTTCCACCGCAGCCACCGCATCCACGTCCCCATTACCACCAATCCCCGCGTGCGTTTCATGGTTGACGGCCGCCCACACCGGTTCCAGGTCGGCCAGGCCTACGAGATCAACAACCAGAAAAATCACAGCGTCATGAACAAGGGCGCGGAAGACCGCATCACCTTCATCTTCGACTATATCCCACCCCGGGAACTGGGCCGGGTGCAGGAAAACGCCGAAAAAAACCGGCAGTCAGCCTGATTTTTCAGGCGCCCTGTAACAAACAGAGCGGAAACAGGGCTACTCGCGCTCGTAGATCAGTTCACCGTTAAAGAACGTCAGGTCCACCTGTGTTTCTGCAATTTCCAGGGCTTTTCCGGTCTCGTAGAGATCGACGATGTTTCGATCCAGAACCGCAAGGTCAGCCGCCTTGCCCACCTCGATTGAGCCGGTAATGTTTTCCTGGTTCAGCGCCGCTGCGCCGTTGATCGTATAGGCGGCGATCATCTGGTGGATGTCGATGGTTTCATCGGCGTTCAGCACATTGCCGTCAAACCCCTGGCGGGTCACCCCGATGGCCATGTTGATAAACGGCCTGGGAGAACGGTCGTCAACCGGCGCGTCACTGCCGGCCACGGTTACAGCGCCAGCCTCCATCAGGCTGCGCACGGGATAGCTGTATTTCATGCGATAACTTTCCGGGTCATAGATTCCATCGGCGGTCGTCACATCGCCAATGAACGGCATGACGGTCATATCGTATTCCGGGTTGGTCAGCATCCAGGCATACGTCCAGGCGAGGTACAGCCCCATTTCACCGATACGCTTTTGATCGTCCGGGTGCACCAACTGCAAATGGGCCATGCCATGGCGCAGGGGATTCCCGCTGCCCGGCTCAATCACCTGCTCCAGCGCATCCACCGAGGCCCGCACGGCCCGATCGCCGATGGCGTGGATGTGGATGGTGAAGCCGGCCTCGTTCAGGCGACGGGCGTAGGCCATCATGAACGGTTCCGGGTCGGCCATCACGCCAAAGGAAATCGTGCACTGGCCGGGATAAAAGCCATGTTCGGCCCGGAAGGCATCACGCGCTGCTTTTTCGGTGAACTTCCCGCTGCCGGCGCGGGTTTCTTCGCACAGGGGACTGGCCGTATCGACATAGCCGACAACGTCCAGCGTGCCTGTCTCGAGGTCATAATGGAAACGTGGCTGGCGATAGGCCTCCAGCACCGCGGCATTGGGCAGGGTCGGTGGATCGGCGTAGGGGTTACCCTCGATGACGCCGTCGGCGAAAATCTTTACCGCGTTGGCATGAATCAGTTTCGAGTCGGCAAAAGCCGCTCGGCTGGCATCCAGGTCCGCGAGCATCTGGTCCAGGTTGATTTGCCCGCTGAGTGAATCGACGTAGTCCGCCGGTTCCAGGCGATTGGCTACCTGGATGCGAAAACGCATGTCGCCGGATTGCTCGAACTGTTTCAGGTACGGCAGGAATGCCGGCGCAAGTGCGGCGTCCTGTACCGAGGTGATGCCGTTACGCGCCAGTTCGTGACCGATCTCAGGCAGCAGCGGCCCTATGCACCGCCGGATCGCGGCGCGGGCCGGAACCCAGCAAGTCCCTGGCGTTTTCATTCAGTTCTCCATTGGGTTCACCGTTGTCGTCCACACCCACCAGGTCCCTGATACCGGTAAACGTGGTCGCCAGGGTGGCTGCACTCAGGCCGACCACATTGCCCTGGGCGTCCACCGCCCGCTCCAGCGCGCGGCTGTTGACCGCGCCGTGGTGACCGTCGTTACCCCACAGGATGATGGGATGCTCGGTAGACACGGCATCCAGCGCCGCGCGCAGCGAAGGAAGCCCGGCCGAAACCTGGTTGCCCTCGGCAAAATTCCACATATCCACCGCCAGCCACTCACCCGGAGCAAGGGCATAGTGCTGAATGCATTCCTGCAGGTAAGGCACCATCTCCTGCAGACTCATGGCCTGGCTGCGCAGTGAACAGACATCCGGCTCGACGATGCCGAAAATGTGCAGATGGGAGTCGTGCAGGCCGGGCAGCAGCATCCGCCCCTGCAAGTCGATGACCCGGGTTTCCGGTCCCTGCCGCGACTGCAAAGCTTCGTTGGTGCCGACCGCGCTGATCAGGCCGTTATTCACCGCGACCGCCTCGGCGACGGTGCCCTGCCCGTCCGAGGTATAGACATAGCCGTTCAACAACAACAGGTCAGCCGCCGCCTGACCGCTTTCAGGCGACCCGCCGGTTGTATCACCTTTGCCGCAGGAGGCCAAAACCAGGGCCAGCAAGCCTAATCCCAGGAAGCGGGTCAATAATCGTTGCATGGTACATACCTCCAATTGCTCATTTCTGTCAGGATCTCAGTCCGGCCATCCGCACCGCTTCAAGCAATGTGGCCGGATCGCCCGGAGTCATCAGGTTGGCCCCGGAAATTCCCGGGATTTCCTGCAGTTTCTGCAGCGTCTCAGCGCATAACTTTACGCCTTCCAGTTCCGGATCGCGGGCCTTTTCAATGCGCCGGATATGTTTTTCCGGCACCACGGCGCCACTCATGTTTTCCTTCAACAACCGGGCCGATGCGGCCGTGGGCACGACCGCAACGCCGGCGATGATGGCGCAGCGCCAGGTCAGGCGGGCGTCAACCAGCCGGGCCACGTAGCGCCGCATGGCTTTCATGTTGAAACACAGCTGGGTTTGTATGAAGCCTGCGCCTGCATCGATACGCAACGACAGCGAGCGCGGCTGCCAGCTGTCTTTCGGATTGAAAACCGTGGCGGCCGTGCCGATCAGAAACTCCGGTGGCACGGCAATGGATTCGTCTTCACTGAGCTGTCGCGCAGTCGTCACCAGGTCCTCTCCGCTCAGTTCGAAAACCTGCCGGGTGGGTGGCTTGTACCCTTCCGGAAGTTGTTCGCCGCGCGTGACCAGGACGCTGCTTACGCCCAGCACGCCGAGCCCGAGCAAATCGTTTTCCAGGGCAATCCGGTTACGGTCGCGGCCGGTCACGTGCACCACGGGATCGACGCCTTCGCGCAGCAGCAGGACGGCGGCCGCCGAGGTTGACATTTGCATGCGGCCGTCATGACTGTCCGGAACCTGGACGGCATCAAAAACCGGCGCCAGTAACCTCGCCTGGGAAATAACATGGGCCGCATCCGAGGCGCGGTTCAGAGCCAGGTCGGCGCTGAGGACGAATTTCTGCGTTCGAATGGCGTCTTTGAACCGGGACAACATGTTCTTCCGTCGGATGAACCTATTCTTCGATCGGGCCGTCAGGCGAGTAGATGACGTAGATCTTGGTGTAGCCCTGCGTATCCCAGACACCCGTCCACTCGGCCGGAATGACGACCGAATCTCCGGCCGCAACTTCGGTCACGGTGCCGTCGCTCGAAGTCAGTGTCACGCCCCCTTCGAGAAAGTGCATGTACTCGTTAACCCCGTAAGGCTCGGTAATCTCAGCCCGTACCTTGCCGGATTTGTACATGCCGGCGTCGAACTGCTTATTGCTGCTGAGAAACACTTCCACATCGTAGGTGGTATTGCCGTCGTGCGTGGCTACCACGGGTTCGTGGTCCTGGAAAATCCCGCCCGCGATTTGTGCTTTGTCCATCTTCACCGGGTGGATCGCCTGGTCAGCTTGCAGCGCCTGGCCCAGGCAGGCGGCGAGCAAAAAGGCCAGTGCTGCTGTCGTGGTCTTTCCGGGTAAAAGGCGATTGATCTGCATCGGGTGAACTCCTTTGTGTTGGCGCGAGGAAGAATAACTGGGGTCAGGGTAAAGCGCCAGCCAATCGAATCATGGATCAGAGATTCCCTGGGTGACTCATGACAGGCGTTTCATTACTGAAGACATTGGCGTCAAAGAGCGCCAGGGGTGAAAATACGGGTAATTATGACCTGGTTCCGGAATTCTGGCACTGATCGCTATCGACCCGGCAGATCTGCGCTCCTGCTGGCCGGAGTGATATTACTCAGCGCATGCGCCTCGCTGCAACCGGTCAATCCTGAACCGCCCCGACTACAATATCCCGGGCCGGAAATACAGATTCCTGAAGTTGACGTTCTGGCGGTTACGCCCGCCATGGACGTTTTCCTGGAACGATACATCCTGCCCTACACGAACTCGCGAACGCAAACTCACCTGTTGTACCAGACGGTGCTGAAAACCGGTGTTTTGGGGTTCAAGTATGATGAATCCCGCACACTGACCGCTGCGGAAGCCTTTGCGACCCGCTCCGGCAATTGCATTGGTTTTGCCAACATGATGATCGCGCTGGCCCGGCGGGCCGGCCTGAAAGCAAGCTACCAGGAAATTGCCGAACTTCGGCAATGGGAAATGAACGACGAGACCATGCTGCTGGTCAAGCACGTAAATGTCGTGGTTGAGGGCCGGCGCGAGAATTATGTTCTCGACGTCAGTGGCATTAATATCGGTCCTGCGGCGCTGCGGCGGATAGTCAGCGATGATTATGCCAAGGCGCTATACCTGAACAATCTTGGCGCCATGGCATTAATTGAAAATGACCTGCCAACCGCTTACGCCTATTTGAAGTATGCCATCAGTGTCGAACCCATGGTCATCGATTCCTGGGTAAACCTCGGTGTCGTTTTTGCTCATAACGATCAGCTGGACGAGGCGATTGACGCCTATCAGAGAGCACTTCAAATCGAGCCCTCCAACCTTTCAGCGATGAATAATCTGTATGAGATTTACCTTGAAAAGGGCGACGCCCGGGCCGCACAGGATATCCAGACCAGGGTCGAAAAACATCGCCGGAACAACCCCTACTACCTGATGTATTTAAGCCAGGAGGCGCTTGCTGTGGGTCAGTATGAAGAATCCATCAGCCTGGCGCAGCGCGCTATCGAGCAGAAAGAGGATGACCATTTGCTGTACTTCGCCCTTGCCATGGCGCAATACCAGGGAGGTGAAAAAAATGGCCGCCGAAAACAGCATGAACCACGCGCGCGAACTCGCCCCGCCGGACAGGCTGGCGACTTACGCACGCCCCCTGGATGAACTGATAGCAGAGGAAATGGAAGCCCGGGAAGCCATGCAGCCCGATTAACCACCCAGCACACGGGTGATAGCCTGCTTCACCAGCGCATCCAGCAGATCCGCCTGCTCACCCTCCGCAAAACCTGCATTCAGGTGCATGGCCATCAGGAACTCCAGCGTATTGTGCCGTTTCGCCAGGCCGGCCTGGTCTGGAAAATGCAGTGTTCCAACTTTCCAGTGGCGCCGGGTTGGCAATCCGCTCGAACCATGCAGCCCAAACAGTCTCGTCCAGCCCACCGCGTGTATAAGCATAAAACACCGCCCGCGCCAGCCGGCCCGGCTCACCGTAGATGTAAAAAACTGCGCCTTGCGGAGACACCTGGACCGACACCGCATCCATCAGCGTGACGATCTGCCCGGCGTCGATATTGGGGTTGAGCACCAGTTGCAGCGCCAGGTCGGAACCGTGGGCCACACCGTGCCGCCAACCTTCCAGTTTCGGAAAACCCCCGGTAGTCACGAACCGCCGCCAGGTAAGTCGCTGCCACCCTAACCAGGTCATCGCGCATGGCAGGAGTCATCCACGGGTCGATGCGGTCGGTGCGCGCCAGCTCTGACAGCACCAGCGCGGCAAACGGCTGCTGGAAACCATTCGCGTCGTCCGTGACGCCAAGCTGGGACAGCAAACCGGCATAGAGATTTTTCAAGGCATCGGGCGATAACTGGCCGGCGCGCAACCAGGCCGACAGCCCTTCAAAAACTACTCCATCACGGATCGCCGGGTCAGGGTCGGACAGGCAGGCAAGCAGGGAGGCAGCAAGCGCATCGCGTTCGGCGGCGCTCTCCATGACGAAACCGCCGCGGCGTAATTCCAGCAACTGTTCCCTCGAGTAGCCCAGGGGCGGGCAGTCCGTCGCCCCGGCGGCCATTGGCCAAGTCAGGGCGAACAACAGAATAAAAAGAATTCGTTTCATCGACTCATTATGCCGGATTGGTCTTAACCCCTGGTAATCAGAACAAGGGCCATCGTAAATGCCGGCATGAGGGTTCTCGTTGCAGTATCCCAATCTACTCCCGTTTCAAAAAAAACCGATCACTTCCAACCGACGGACCCGGAAGAATCTAAAGTATAGGCACATAGTATTTTCCGGAATTCTCTCCTATAGTAAGCGCCCCCCACCCCACTTATGTGAGCACGACGGAATGAGTCTTCAACCAGTCAGAAAAAGAAAACATATTAATTTCCATGCATTGGCAGCGTTTTCCGTGCTGATGGTCATGGCTCCAACCGCTTTGCCGCGATGGAGGTGCTTTACGGCTTTTTCAGAGGTAATGAAAACATGACTTCGGCCATCGGCGACTCTTTCTGGTGTTCCACTTCGGCAAACACAACCGATTTCTACGAGGCATTCACTGGCGTTACCGCGGCTGTGACCGGCGCCTACGGTTCTCGGACGGGAGCTACGAGTATGAGGTCGACACCCATGTCGCCATATATACGAGCTTTGACCCGGCCAACCCGGCTGCAAACAGGGTGGGCTATGTCGATACCGGAGAGTCTGGATGAGCCGCTCATCAACCTTCAATCGGGGACGAACTACGCTGAGTAGTCAGGCGTGTTCTGACGGCGACAACCGCCGCGGCGAATGGTCTTTCGCCTATCGTGGCCCGGGAACCTTTTCCGGCCGGTAATTCAACGACCCGCCTGGTCTCCGGGTAACTTCGACGGCAGTGACTCCGACTTCGTCCGAGGAAATTTATTGCGGCCTGAACAGATCAACCAGGCGTCGGGGCCAGCTGGGTGCTCCGAGGATGGGCCAGTATGCTACAGTGATGCTTCTTGTTCAATGATGGTGGAGACATCAGCCTGGCGATCCACACAAAACAAACTTCACCACCTCGAGTCCTGACTGGCAGACCTGCTCGACGCATCGATGATGGTGGGAACGTTCAAACTCGATGAAGGCGTTGATGATGACCTGGTGGTGGAGCCACTTGGCGATACCCGACTGGTGATCTTCGGCGGACGCGCCTGCGGCCTGGAACGCAAAATCCTCCAGATCGACTGAAGGCCTGAACGGTGCCTGGAATGAACCGGACACCGTGGGCCAGGGCACGCCACGGAAATATTCTCGAGATTCCCCTGCTGTTCGCGCCTGGTCGACCTGCAGACGGGACCCAGCCCGGCCAGGGAGAATCTGGAGCTCAAGGGCGACCCCAATCAGCGATGGGCGGCATCCGCACAGGGTCCTCTTCCAGGAATCCACTGCTATGCTCACGATCAAGCAACAGCAGGGTGGGCTGTCGACGATCCGCCGAAGACCAGCTCGAAGAGCGTCGGCACGATGATCATCGAACGGACGGACGGAAGAATCCGCCGACGTGGAAAACACAATGAACGGCTCGACGGCACGTTGGTCACGGCAAGACCGCGACGAGCTGCGAAACCTGCCAGGTACTTCCGCCTGCAGGGCTTTAAATCATCTCTCGCGACCTTATTTAGGACTTATGACAAACGATCAGCACGTAGTATGCCCGCATTGTGCCGCGACCAACGCGATACCTGCCGGCCGCCTCGGCGACGGTCCGCGCTGCGGCAAATGCAAACAAGCCCTGTTCAGCGCCCGCCCGGTTGAATTGACCCAGTCCAGTTTCCAGAAACAGATCGCGGGTAACGATATCCCGGTACTGGTGGATTTCTGGGCGCCCTGGTGTGGGCCCTGCCGCAGCGTGGCGCCGGCTTTCGAAGCGGCGGCCAAGCAACTGGAACCGGGTTTTCGATTGGCGAAACTCAATACCGAGGATGAGCAGGCCCTTGGCGCCCAACACGGTATCCGCAGCATTCCGACCATGGTGTTGTTCAAAGGGGGGCGGGAAATCGCCCGTCAGTCGGGCGCGATGATGACGGCTGATATCGTGCGTTGGGCGCGCTCAAACGCCTAGGGCTGCTGCTGCGTCTGCCGCGGCAGCATGCGCTTGGATCGCGGGTCTAGATCGTAAACGGCCGCTGCTGATCGTAAGCGCGGTTGGGCACCCCCCGGACGGCGTGGTTGGGTCGTTGTCTCGCTTTTCGTCCCCTGACCTGTTTGTGAAAGACATGGTACGCCCCATCGAAGCTCCCGGACGCAAACGTCTTCTTGATCGCTTCGGTGAAACGCCCGTTGCCGTGACCCTCCCCACGACAGTTGGTCCTTCGTGGCAGCCGGATAACAGGCGGACAGTGGCCTTGATATCGGGGCGCGGGTTTCGGCAGGCGATATTGCAGATCTGCATAGAATTGTTTGTTTTTGCGTGCCGTTTCCTTCGCCACTTCACGCGGCATGGCGCGGCAGCGTTCAAAGGCTTCGTCCGGTTCAATCACGCGTCCGGCGGATCGCGAATTGACGATCTCGAAGTATTTGATACCCGGTATGAAGATAGTTCGGGGATTTGGAGCGCATGGCGTGGGGTGAGAATCAAATACGGTTCGGTATGCCGCAAGCTGGGTATCGGATCCAGCGACATTTGGTGCGGATTCTGTCTTTGAACCGGATTCGATCGGGAATCAATCCGCGGAAGAAATTCTGTGTCGAAGGGTTCTGGAAGACGTTCAATGCGCGACTGCCGATTCAACGCCAGTTATTTCGAACTGAGACTGAGGCGCCGACCGGTTTAGTCGCGCCTCCAGCAGGTTGGCAAACAGTGGAAAGAAGAGCTCCCGGGCTATCCCTTCTGAAGGCTTTGAACGCCTCGCATTGGCCAGTGAGAGTCGCCCAGGGCATGCACGACAAAGTCGTGATAGGCCATTTCCGTGGCGAATCGCAGCTTATCACCAAATTTCTCGAAATTCGTTGTGAACACCCTGTCTGTGCGATCCGTCCCCCATCCCGTTGACTCCGTTTCATTCCGACTGATGCCGATGCCGAAGTTTGAAAACCGGACAAGCGGTAATCGAGCGCAGATACACCCATTCCGGTGCTGAGGACACGTTGTATTCCTCGCTGAGAACAAATGAGGTCGAATCGTTCTCACCGAATTCAGTCCGTTGTGAAATTCCCACCACGTTATTGATCGCAAGGCCCTGCAGGCTTTCAATGCGGGAAAGCACGTGAATCAATTTACCCCTCCATTGACTGTATGTGGCCGGACTTCGCCGTATAATCGCAACATGGAAAGGGGGCTGCCATGGCCGCTCGGAGAAAGACGCCCTTGAAAATTGTGTTGACTACTTTGCTGGTTTCGTTCCTGTCGCTGGGCTTGCCGGCTGGCGGAGCCGCAGACGTTAATACCAAACCCGCGCCCGGGACAGCACCCGGCGTCCACGGGTAGCGATCTGCTGTATGACCTGGATTACCAGGCGACGTTTCTGCCGGAGCAAGGCACCGTCGACATGACCCTGACGCTGCGGCAGTCCCGGAGGCTGTTGCGGCGTGTTCGCTTCGATTTTGACCCGGAGCGCTACCGTGATTTTTCCGGCGATGGTGAAATTGTTTTTGACGGCAACGAAGTCAGTTGGAGTCCCCCCGGCGCAGGGTGGCGTTCTGACCTGGTCCGTGGTTGTGAATCACCGGCGAAAGAGCGGCGCCTTTGACAGCCTGATGGAAGGAGAATGGGCCAGTATTCCGGGGTGACGACCTGCTGCCTCCGGCCACGGTCACCGCCCGCAAGGGCGCCAGTTCGCGTGCCCGGTTGCAACTGTCCGGACCGGAAAACTGGTCTTTTATCAGCACTTATCCAGTCGACAAACATGATCCCCAGTGGTCTGTCGTGAGCTGGCCCGACCGGAAATTCGATCGCCCGGTCGGTTGGATGGCGGCGGGGTGGCTGGGCGTTCGCCGGGGTCATATCGCCGGCGTGAAAGTAGCGGTAGCCGGCCCGATCGGCCAAGGCGTGCGGCACATGGATATCCTGGCGTTTCTGCGCTGGAACCTGCCGGTACTGGTGGCCATTTTTCCCGGTTTCCCCAAGCGCCTGCTGCTAGTGTCCGCCGGCGATCCGATGTGGCGCGGCGGACTGTCTGGACCGGGCTCATTGTACCTGCATGCAGACCGGCCGCTGATCAGCGGCAATGGCACCAGCACTCTGTTACATGAACTGGTGCACGTTGCCCAGGGCTACCGGGCCGCAGAAGACGAGGACTGGATCGTCGAAGCCATCGCGGAATTCTACACGCTGGAGATCATGCAACGGTCAGGAACCATCTCGAATTCGCGCTCTGAGCGCGGCTTTGAAAAGTTGGAGCAGTGGTCGGAGCAGGCCGGCAGCCTGGAAGCGAAAAACTCCACCGGTCCGCGCACGGCCAAGGGCGTTACCGTCATGCGGGATCTGGACACCGAACTGCGGCTGCGCACCGGCGATAAACGGAGCCTGGACGACGTGGCCCGGCGGTTGGCCGGGGACGGCAAGCCAGTGAGTATCACGCGCCTCAGGGAAATATCCGCTGAAGTGGCAGGTGTTCCACTCGATGCCATTTCACCCGAAAAGCTCCGGGCGTATTAAATAAGCCGGGGCCGGTTGCTACATATTACGGCGATACTCACCGCCCACGTCGTAGAGCGCATGGCTCATGGTGCCCAGCGAGCACACCTTGGCCGCATCCATCAACGCCTCGAAGGTGTTCTTCCGTTCACGGGCTACCTGCTGCAGCGTCTTCAGGCGCGCCGCGGACTCACTTGAATGAATATCGCGGAAGGCTTCCACGTTGGCGACCTGCTGGTTCTTTTCGCGTTCGGAACTGCGCATCAGTTCGACATGCCCGACCTCGCCGTGACCGTCCTTGGGCAGAAAGGTGTTAACCCCCACGATAGGCAGCGTACCGTCGTGCTTCATGCTCTCGTAATACAGGCTTTCCTCCTGGATCTTGCTGCGCTGGTACATGGTGTCCATCGCGCCGAGCACGCCACCACGCTCTGAGATCCGTTCGAATTCCTGGTACACCGCTTCCTCGACCAGGTCGGTCAGTTCATCGACGATGAAACTGCCCTGCCAGGGATTTTCACAGAAGTTCAAACCTAATTCTTTGTTAATAATCATCTGGATAGCAACCGCTCTTCGCACGGATTCTTCGGTCGGCGTGGTGATCGCTTCATCGTATGCATTGGTGTGCAGGCTGTTGCAGTTATCAAACAATGCGTACAGCGCCTGCAGCGTGGTGCGGATGTCGTTGAACTGGATTTCCTGCGCATGCAGGCTGCGCCCGCTGGTCTGGATGTGGTACTTCAGCATCTGGCTGCGGCGGCTTGCGCCGTAGCGCTCGCGCATCGCACGGGCCCAGATTCTGCGGGCCACCCGGCCGATCACCGTGTATTCCGGGTCCATGCCGTTGCTGAAGAAGAAACTCAGGTTGGGCGCAAACGCATCGATGCTCATACCCCGCGCCAGGTAGTACTCGACAATGGTAAAGCCGTTGCTCAGCGTGAAAGCCAGCTGGCTGATCGGGTTAGCCCCGGCTTCAGCGATGTGGTATCCGGAAATCGAAACGCTGTAGAAGTTGCGCACGCCGTGATCGACGAAGTACTGCTGGATGTCGCCCATCATGCGCATCGCGAACTCGGTGGAGAAGATGCAGGTGTTCTGGGCCTGGTCCTCCTTGAGGATATCGGCCTGCACGGTGCCGCGGACTTTGGTCAGCGTTTCCGCCTTGATCTTGGCGTAGGTTTCGGCGTCGACCAGCTGGTCACCGGTGATGCCCAGCAAGGCCAGCCCCAGGCCGTTGTTGCCGTCCGGCAGCTCACCGTGATAGCGCGGTTGTAACCGGCCGCTGAAGTAGTCGGCAATCTTGCGTTTCGCCTGCTCCCATTTGCCGTGCTTGTGCAGGTACAGTTCTACCTGCTGGTCAACGGCGGCATTCATGAAGAAGGCCAGAATCATCGGTGCGGGGCCGTTGATGGTCATGGAAACCGAGGTCGACGGCGAACACAGGTCAAAACCGGAATAGAGCTTTTTCAGGTCGTCCAGCGTGGCGATCGAGACACCCGAATTACCCACCTTGCCGTAGATATCCGGCCGGGTATGCGGGTCTTCGCCATATAAAGTGACCGAATCGAATGCCGTACTGAGACGAACGGCCGGCTGGCCGTGTGCCAGTAAATGAAAGCGCCGGTTGGTCCGTTCAGGGGTGCCCTCCCCTGCAAACATGCGGATCGGGTCTTCACCGGCACGGCGGTAGGGGAAGACGCCGGCGGTGAATGGATAGTAGCCCGGCAGGTTCTCGCGCATCAGGAAGCTGAGCAGTTCGCCCCAATCCACATCCCGTGGCATGCCGATCTTGGGGATCATCAGGCGGCTCAACGACTGCTTGTAGTTGCTGCCGGTGATATCCCGGCCACGAACTTTGTAGGAATACTGTTCGGTGCGTAAGCCCTTTTTGCGGGCCGGCCAGCCACGCAACAGCTGGATGGCGTCTTCGCTCAACTCGCTGATGGCGCTGTCGTAGCGTTGGCGGAGCAGGATCAGGGAGCGGTCGGTAGTTTCGTGGATGAATGCTCCTCGCCGGCTGGCCGGTTTCCGATGCGGTAGGAGCCGCTCCTACAGGGGCTCCATCACTTCGCAGAGCGAAGGAGACATAGCGGGCGAACGGTTCCGGCAGGTGTTCGTCCTGCAGCGCTTTCAGCGATTCGTAGTAGTTCTGGGCTTTGCTGGCGGCTTCGGCCTGGTGGATGATGTCGTGGCTGATCTTCCTGCCCTGCTCCGCGATCTCGGCCAGGTAACGGGTGCGCTGACCGGGTATCAACACGGTAGCCTTCGGAGCCTTGACCGAAGTGTCGACATCCGGCGACCAGTGTTCGGCCGGTAGTTCCAGCTTGTTCCGCAGCAGGCGGCACAGGTTGACGAACATCCAGGTCAGTCCCGGGTCGTTGAACTGGCTCGCAATGGTCGGGTAAACAGGCAGCTCGTCGTCGCTGGCGTGGAAGGCCAGCTTGTTGCGTTTCCACTGCTTTTTCACGTCGCGCAACGCATCTTCTGCGCCGCGCTTGTCAAATTTGTTCAGCACCACCAGTTCGGCAAAATCCAGCATGTCGATTTTTTCCAGCTGGCTCTGGGCGCCGAAATCACTGGTCATCACGTAGATCGGAAAATCGACCATGTCGACGATCTCGGAATCAGACTGGCCGATTCCGGCGGTTTCAACGATTACCAGGTCGAAACCGGCGGACTTCAGAAAGGCGATGGCATCATGCAGCATCGCGGAGGTCGACAAATTGGCCCGACGAGTCGCCATGCTGCGCATATAGGTATTCTCACTGCGCAAGGCGTTCATCCGGATGCGGTCACCCAGCAGGGCGCCGCCGGTGCGCCGCCGGGTAGGGTCGACCGCCAGCACCGCGATTCTCATCGCCGGGAAGTTCTGGGTGAAGCGGTTGAGCAACTCGTCGGTCACCGAGGACTTGCCGGCGCCGCCGGTGCCCGTGATACCGATCACAGGTGCCTGCTTGTCGCGGCCCGCCCACTCGCGACGCTTGAGCTTCAGTTCCGCATCGCCAAACACCTCGTCTTCCAGTGCCGAAAGAACATTGGCGATGGCTTTATCGTCATCCGGATTCAACGGGCCCGGGTATTGGGTCGGTAACCGGTGACCCGCCGCACGTCTCACCACGTCCTCGATCATTTCCACCAGGCCCATGCCCATACCGTCGTCCGGGTGATAAATCCGCTCGACTCCGTACGTTTCCAGTTCCTTTATTTCATCGAGGGTGATGGTGCCGCCGCCACCACCAAAAATGCGAATGTGGCCCGACCCGCGCTCCCGCAACAGGTCGACCATGTACTTGAAGAACTCGATATGCCCGCCCTGGTAGGACGAAATAGCGATGGCGTCCGCATCCTCCTGGATCGCGGCGCGAACGATATCCAGCACGCTGCGGTTATGACCGAGGTGAATGACCTCAGCGCCCTGGGCCTGGATCAGTCGGCGCATGATGTTGATCGCAGCGTCGTGACCGTCAAACAGCGAAGCAGCGGTAACGAAACGCAGAGGGTTTCCGGATGCCCGACTCGGGCTTGCGGAACCTGGTCAGCAGGTCGACTCATGGATGGGTTCCTTCGGCTATCCCCCTATTGTAACTATAGATGGGCCTAAATGGACCAACCCATGGAATTTGCCCTCCCAAAGTGGCAGCATGCGTTTACAATGCGGGGATCACTTCACGCGACAGTCTGGGGCCGATAATCCAGACCAAGTTCTGTGCGCCGCACCTGACCCTGGACATCGTCCCCCCCGGCAGTGCTTGCTGAGCCGGTTGAACAAATCGATGGAAGTCCCCCTTTAAGCAGGAGATGAGTATGAAAATGAGCAAATTGATCAGTTCCCTGGTCATCGCCTTGATGCTGGGTGTCAGTGGCGTGACATTAGCCGATGAACAATCAGCAGCCGAAGAAAAGTCAAAACCCGATGACCAGGTAAAGGCCGAAGAGCCCGTCGCAAAATCGGGCACAGTGATGGCCGCCCATGTGGCCACTAACGCCGATGAACTGGCCAAACAACTGGCCAATCCGATTGCAGCGATGATCAGCGTTCCGTTCCAATACAACTATGCGCGCACGTTCGGTGACGATGGCTACAGAAACCTGCTGAATATTCAGCCGGTCGTGCCGATTTCCATATCCGAAAAATGGAACCTGATTTCCCGAACCATCGTCCCGATCATTCAGCAGAACAATGTTCAACCCAACAGAAACCCAGTTTGGCCTGGGTGATACCACCCAGAGTTTCTGGTTCTCGCCGAAAGAACCCACCTCATCGGACTAAATGGGATGTTGGTCCGGCCGCACTCATCCCAACGGTACCGACGGAATCGGCGCTGATACCTGGGCGCTCGGCCCGACAGCCTTATTCTTTTGAAACAAACCGGTCCCTGGACCCCCGGAATGCTCGGTCAACCAACTGTGGAGCACGGCGGCCAGGCCGACGTCAGTTCAATGCTCGTTCAACCTCCTGGCGAAAGGTCTTGGCAAAGGCAGAACCGTGTCGAGTCTGAACAGCCAGAGCACCTATAACTGGAAAACCAAGGAATGGACTATCCCCATAAACTTCGCATACAGCAAGGTCTCCAAATCGGAGAAACAGATGGTAAGCTACCAGATTCGGCGCCGGGTGGTTCGCCCCATCCCCGAGCGGTGGCCGGAATGGCAACTGCGTTACATGATCGTTCTGCTGTTCCCGAAGTCATAGGATTCGAAGCTGGTACGTCCAAGCCGGAGTCAAGTAACTACTCTGTCCCCAAATGTCACGACAGGAAGATCCTTACGCAGCAACCTCTACGTAGTCAACGGCACTGCTGGGTTTTGGAATTTGAAGGCCATCTTTCTTCATGCCTTCCAAGTGGAATTGTGGAGCCAGGTTATCACCAAGTTTGCCAGAAATGGTAACAACTCCGGCTGTTTTCCGACGCCAATTGAGGAAATTGACGATCTCGCCATACCCTTGAACAAGCCAAAATGGGTTTTCTATCAACGCCTGGTGTACTATGAATATACATTGTGTATATACTATTAGTGGCGGTCATGTCAGATACACGTACAAAATTGTTCAAAAACAACAAGACACAAGCTGTTCGACTACCCAAAGCGGTGGCCTTTGGAGATTCAGTCACGGAAGTTGAAATTGTGGCCATCGGGAACACCCGTGTTATTACACCCGCCGGGTGCGATTGGGATGCATGGTTCGAAGGCCCCGCAATATCTGAAGATTTCATGCAACTGCGCGAGCAACCGCCCGAACAGGAGCGCGAGGATCTCTAGGTGCTCAAGTACATGCTCGACACCAACATTGCGATCTACACGATAAAGAACCGACCTGGAAAGGTTCGCGATGCCTTCAAACAACACACCGGTGAAATGAGCATTTCCCCGGTTTCACTCGGAGAATTGATCTATGGCGCAGAAAAATCGGCCCGGGTGGAAGCTAATCTGCTGGTGATCGAAGGCCTGGCCGCCAGGCTGAATGTCCCTGCTTACGACTATCATGCAGCGATGCATTTTGGCCAACTCCGGGCTGAACTGGCGCGCACCGGCAGGATAATTGGACCCCTGCGATATGATGATTGCCGGGCATGCCCGCTCGCTGGGGCTTATTCTTGTTACCAACAACCAGAAAGAATTTGAGCGGATACCCGGCCTGAGAGTTGAGAACTGGGTTTAGTGCCTCTACTTTATGAGGGCATACACGTGGCACGTGTTCCAATACGCAGCGATCCCGGAAACCGAGGTATCGCTGAAGAAGATTTCGGTTTTTCTTCGATAAGCATTTGGGTAAGTAAGATCATCCCCTCAATGAAACCATTTAGATCCATGATCCTTGCGCTCGGCGCATGCCTCTTTGCCACCATGGCATTTACGGTCGAGACCCATGCTCAAGCCAAGGAAAATGCCAATTTCGAGGCTGGGATCGCAGCTTATGAAGCCAACGACCTGCCACTTGCCTACAAAGAGTTTCTCGCAGCCGCCAAGGAAGGCCACGCCGATTCCCAATTCAATGTGGCCTTGATGTATGAGCAAGGCATCGGGGTTGGCAAAGATGAGAAGGAAGCGGTGGTTTGGTATGGCAAATCCGCTGCGCAAGGGAATGCGGCCGCGCAATTCAACCTGGGGGTGCTCTACGAAAATGGTCGTGGCACCGAGATTGATTTCGCAAAAGCCAATGAGTGGTATCGCAAGGCGTCGGTGCAGGGCGATGCGCTGGCCATCGGCAACCTGGGCATGCTGTATGTGCGCGGAGACGGTGTGAAAGAAAACAAGGTCGCGGGCATGGCGCTGCTCCTGGTGTCTGCCACCCTGGATCCTTCACCCGAAAACCATGCCAAACAGAATATTGCAGCCACCCGTGGCCTGACGACTGAGATGGTCGCCGAAGCCCAGGCGCTCTCCGAAGAAATGACCAGCGCGAAGAACCTGCTGGTGCCGCTCGATCAGTATTTGAAGGAATCAGAGAATAGCAGCGGGAAAAAATGGCGTCCCAGACTACGCGATATTCAACCCCGTTTACCTGCTTGATGCAGTGAATTGAACCGCTCAGAAATTTTAAACGATCTTGCATTTAGCCATATTTGCATAAAGCCAGATATTGGCGTATTGTATTGAACAAGAAGGGGTAAGCAGAAGGAACTGTTTTCACACACGCACGGGATGGCCGAAAAACTCGCCACCCGACGAAGTGTGTCGGGACACCGCGGCAGATGACCGGATGGTCATCTGCCGCAACTTCGAGCCCGCAAATTAGCCAACCACGACCCACTCCGTGAACTCTTGTACTCTCCAGGTGGTCCTACCCATAATGCGTTTCCAGTCGCTTACTTCCACCCGGGAATATCATATGTTCAAAAAGTTGATCTTATTGCTGCTCGTCACCTTGTTGGCCGCCTGCGAACCGGCTCCCACCGTCACCGCCCCGGAAGTCACGCAATCCAGCCCCACAGTTCCGCTTCCCGAGGGAGTAACACTGGTTGAGAATTTCACCGGTGACGCCGATGGTTTTTCGATCGCTTTCAGCAAGTACGTGCTCGACAACGGGCTGACCGTCGTTCTGCACGAAGATCATTCCGACCCGATGGTGCATGTCGACGTCACCTACCACGTGGGTTCGGCGCGTGGAAAGCCGGACGTTCCGGCTTTGCGCATTTCTTTGAACACATGATGTTCGAGGGCTCCGACAACGTGGACGATGGTGAATTGTCGAAAATCATTTCCAACGCAGGCGGTACCTAAACGGAACGACCAACTACGACCGCACCAATTACTACGAGACGATGCCGATCAACCAGTTGGAAACGGCCCTGTGGCTCGAAGCCGACCGGATGGGCCTGCTGCTGCCGGCCATGACCCAGGAGAAATTTGAGATGCAACGGGCTGCGGTCAAGAACGAACGCGGGCAACGGATGGACAATCGGCCCTACGGCCGGGTCAGCGAAACGATGATGAAAAACCTCTATCCGTCTGACCACCCTTATTCCTGGCCGATGATCGGGTGGATAGAAGATCTCGACGCGGCCGACCTGACTGATCTGAAGCGCTTCTTCCTGCGCTGGTACGGCCCCAATAACGCCACCGTGACGATCGGTGGTGACATCGACCACGCAAACCCTGGAATGGATCGCCAATTATTTCGGCCCCATCCCCCGCGGCCCCGATGTGGAAAACCTCGAAGCCCAGCAGGGCGACCTCACCGAAAACCGTTACGTGACGCTGGAAGACAACATTCACCTGCCTGCCATCGCCATGCTGTTCCCGACCGTATACTACGATCACCCGGATGAAGCCCCGCTGGATGCGGCAGTCAAGGTCCTCGGCCAGGGCCGGACTTCGTTGTTGTACCAGAACCTGGTGCAAACCGGCCGGGCAGTCAGCGCCTATACCAGCCACGCCTGCCGCGAATTGTCCTGCGAACTGATGGTGGTCGTGATTCAGAATCCGTCCTCCGGGGAAACCCTGGCCGATATGGAGAAAGCCATCCGGGAAACCCTGCGTGAATTCACCGAGCGCGGCGTCAACCAGGATGACCTGCAGAAGTTCCTCGCCGGTTTCGAGTCCGGCCAGATTTTCAGCATGCAAAGCGTTTCCGGAAAAGTCCGCAACCTGGCGTTTTCCGAGGTATTCAGCGACGACCCGAAAACGCGACCGATGACATCGATCGCTACGCCAGCGTGACCAGCGAGGACGCCGTACAGGCCTTCGCAAAATACATCGAGACCAACCGGCGGTTATTCTCAGCATGGTGCCCGATGGTCATCCGGAACTGGCCGCGCAAGCCGCAGAATTTCGACTACCGGTCGATCGCCGTCAAACAGCCATGAAGTCCTCCGACGGTTTCACCCTCGCTGCCCGAGCCATCGCCCGAACTGCGGACCTGGCAGGATGATTTCGACCGCAGCGTAAAACCCGGCCGGAATCCGATCCACTGGTCGATCTGCCGCCCATCTGGGACACCAGACTGGCCAATGGCGTGCGCCTGCTGGCGGTGCCGAATACCGAAACACCAACCGTTACGGTCAGGCCGTTTTCGCGATGGGCCAGCGTGATGAACCGCCCGGCAAAGCCGGCCTGGCCAACCTGACCGCCTCCCTGATGGACGAGGCCACCCTGCAGCGCAGCTCAGCCGAGTTCAGCGAAGCGCTGGAGCGAATCGGGGCGTCGCTCGGTGTCTCGTCAGGGCAGTACGAGACCACGGTTTCTCTGAATGTTCTGAGCAAGCACCTGGATGCCGGGGTGGACCTGATGATGGAGCGCATGCTGGAACCGGCTTTCACCGAGGAAGATTTTGACCGCTTGAAATCCCAGCTCATGGAGTCGTTGATGCAGGCACGGAAATCCGGCGCAGCACTCGCTGACCGGGCCACCGGCGCGGTTCTTGCCGGGCCGCGGCACCCGCTCTCCTATCCCGGCGCCGGCCTGCCTTCCACGGTTGAAAACATCAGCCTGGACGATGTGAAAGCCTTCTATGCGGCAAACATACCAGCCCACCTGCAAGGGGTACTGGTCAGTACAAGCCTGCCCCAGGACGAGTTGCTCGCCAGCCTGGACGGACTTTCAGCACTGGAAACCTCGGACGTGTTTCGTGAGCCAATCGAAGACCTTCCCGGGATGGAAGGCAGGACCCTTTACCTGGTCAGCAAGGAGGGTGCGGCGCAATCCACCCTGCGAATGGCCAGTCCGTCCCTGAAATACGACGCACTGGGCGACTACTACCTGGCTAACCTGATGAATTTCAACCTGGGAGGCACATTCGACAGTCGGATCAACCTGAACTTGCGCGAGGATAAAGGCTATACGTACGGCATCTACAGCGGCTTCAATGGCGGTCCTGAATTGGGTAGCTTCCGGATTTCTTCCGAAGTGCACAAGGACGCGACAGCTGCATCGGTCACGGAAGTCCTCCAGGAACTGGAAAAATACTCAGACAACGGAATGACCGAAGAGGAATACGCCTTCATGCAAAACGCGATCGGGCAACGGGATGCGCTCAGCTATGAGACCCCGGGAGCCAAGCTCGGCCTGCTGGCGCAGATACTTCGCTACGACCTTCCGCTTGATTACCGCAATCAGCAAAAAAGCCTGATGCGCGAGACCGACCGTGAAACGCTGAACAGCCTGGCGAGCCGTTTGATCGACCCGGAAAATATGGCCATTATCGTGGTTGGGGATATCCCTGCGATCCGTCCGGAACTCGAGTCACTGGGAATGCCAATCAAACTGCTGGACGAGGATGGGAACGAGATCGTTCAACCCTGATTTTCGCGGATGAATTCGCTCCTACGCTTGTGTAACCCTGAATTTCGCGATTGAAATCGCTCCTTCGCATTCGGCCTCGCGTAGGAGCGGATTCATCCGCGATAGCTTGCTTAACCCACATCAACAAAACCTCCGAAAAGCCGTTGGATACAGGCCGTATCTCTTAAAATAGAGCGGTAACCACGGAGGTAATACCATGGAACTTTTCGACACCGTATTTGAATCAGAACACGAACAGATCGTTTTCTGCCATAACAAGGACGCCGGCCTCAGAGCCATTATCGGAATCCATAACACAACCCTCGGACCCGCGCTCGGCGGCACCCGCATGTGGCCCTACGCCACGGAAGAAGAAGCCTTGCGTGATGTACTCCGGCTGTCCCGCGGCATGACTTACAAGGCGGCCGTTTCCGGGCTGAACCTGGGCGGTGGCAAGGCGGTCATCATCGGCGACCCCAGGAAGGACAAATCCGAAGCCCTGTTCCGGGCCTTTGGCCGCTTTATCGATTCACTGAACGGCCGTTACATCACCGCCGAGGACGTCGGAATCGACGTCAACGACATGGAGTTCATTTTCCAGGAAACCGAAAATGTGGTCGGCGTTCACCAGGCCCATGGCGGGTCGGGCGACCCCTCACCTTATACCGCCTATGGCTCGATCCAGGGCATGAAAGCGGCGCTGCAGAGAGTTTTCGGCGACGAGGACCTGTCGCGCTACAGCTTTGCCATCCAGGGCGCCGGCCATGTTGGCCTGCACCTGGTCAAACAGCTGCGTGAGGAAGGCGCCAAGGTATTCATCACCGACATCATGGAAGATTCAGTTGCCGAGGCCGTTGAACTCGGCGCTGAAGCCGTGGGAACAGACGAGATATACGATATAGAGGCCGATGTGTTTGCGCCCTGCGCACTGGGCGCGGTGATCAACGAGGACACCCTGCCCCGGCTGAAATGCAAAATCGTCGCCGGACCTGCCAATAACCAGTTGGCCAACAACGAAGCCGGAAACGAGCTGGAGGCGCGCGGCATCCTGTATGCGCCCGATTACGCGGTGAATGCGGGAGGACTGATGAACGTTTCGATCGAGTTCGAAGGCTGGAACCATGAACGCGCAATGCGCATGACGAGAACGATTTATTACAATCTGAACAAGATATTCAACATCGCGGAACGCGACGGAATTCCAACCTGGCAGGCTGCCGACCGGATGGCGGAAGAACGCATCGCAATCCTGGGCAAGCTGAAGATGCCTTTCATGGGCAAGGCGCACCGGTTCCCCGGGCGTGATCGCAGGCGTTGATCGCCGGTATTGATCCCTGGCCTTTTCGCCCCCAGAAAGTGTGTGCGGATACGGCCCCGAAATAGTGGAGTAATGAAAATGTCTGACCGTACAGTAGTCATCGTCGGCGCAAAGCGGACACCCATCGGCTCGTTCCAGGGCCAATTCAGTAACAGCAGTGCGATCGACCTGGGAGCTGCGGCCATCGGCGGCGCCGCCAAACACGCCGGCGTGGATCCCGCGGATCTTAGCGAGGTCATCATGGGTTGCGTGCTGCCCGCCGGGCTCGGCCAGGCGCCGGCCCGCCAGGCGTCACTGAAGGCAGGCGTCCCTGCCTCGGTAGGTTGCACCACCGTCAACAAAGTCTGCGGATCCGGCATGAAAGCCGTTATGCTCGGGCATGACGCGATCAAGGCCGGCAGCTCAGAAATTGTCCTCGCCGGCGGCATGGAATCGATGACCAACGCTCCTTACCTGTTACCCAAGGCCAGGGGCGGGATCCGGATGGGCCACGACCAGGTCCTGGACCACATGTTCTGGGACGGCCTGCAGAGCCCCTACGACCAGCAAATGATGGGCATGTTCGGTGAAATGTGCGCAGACAAGTATCGCTTTTCGCGTGTCGACCAGGATGAGTTCGCTGTCAAGTCGGTGGAGCGCGCCCAACGCGCCGTGCATGCAGGTGACTTCGTCGATGAAATCGTTCCGGTCACGGTCACCGTGCGCCGCGAGGACCACGTTTTTCACGAAGATGAAGAACCACACCGCTGCAACATCGGGAAAATCCCCACCCTGCGACCGGCCTTCAAAAAGGACGGCACGGTAACCGCCGCCAATGCCTCGAAAATTTCCGACGGTGCGGCCGCCATGGTTCTGATGACTGCCGGCGAGGCGGAAAAACGCGGGCTGGAACCGCTGGCCAGGATCGTCGCCCATGCCACGTTCGCCCACGAACCGGAATGGTTTACCACGGCGCCCTCCACTGCTATCGCACAGGTCGTGGAAAAAGCCGGCTGGAGCATGGACCAGGTTGATCTGTTTGAAATCAACGAAGCATTCGCCGCCGTGACCATGGCGGCCATGGCGGATAATGGCCTGGACCATGACAAGGTAAACGTCAATGGCGGTGCCTGCGCACTGGGCCATCCCATCGGGGCTTCGGGAGCCAGGATTCTGGTAACTTTGATTCATGCGCTGCGGCGCCGTGGCCTGAAACGCGGCGTGGCTTCCCTGTGCCTCGGCGGCGGCGAAGCCGTGGCTGTGGCCATCGAAGTGTAGAAGCGATTTCAATCGCGATTGTTGTAGGAGCGAATTTATTCGCGAATAATTGAATAAGCAATTGCGAATGAATTGAATAATTCGCGGATAAATCCGCTCCTACGTTGTAAACTGAATCGACATATACATAGCAAATTGAACACAACAATTCGAAGGAGTGCATTCCATGAAGTTGAACCAGGTTAAAGCACTGGTTACGGGCGGTGTGTCTGGCCTCGGACTGGCGGTGACCCGCTACATCCTGGCCAATGGCGGCAAAGCCGTGATGATGGACGTCAATGACGAGGCGGGCGAGGCTGCTGAAGCCGAACTGGGCACCACGTATATCCGTACCGATGTTACTTCGGAAAAGGGCGTGATCGCCTCGGTCGAGCAGGCCGCGGAAATCAATGGTGGACTGAATGTCGCGATGAACTGTGCCGGTATCATCGGCGCAGGCCGGGTTCTGGGCCGTGAAGCCCCGATGCCGCTGTCTGTGTTCAGCACCACCATCAATGTCAATCTGATCGGCAGTTTTAACGTGGCCAAGGCCGCTGCAAACCTGATGCAGCATGAAACTCCGATGGAGGACGGCGAGCGGGGTGTCATCATCAACACCGCTTCCGTGGCAGCCTACGAAGGCCAGATTGGCCAGGCAGCCTATTCCGCCTCCAAGGGCGGCCTCGTCGGCATGACGCTGCCAATGGCGCGCGAACTGGCGCGCTTTGGCATCCGCGTGATGACGATCGCCCCGGGTATTTTCTGGACCCCCATGGTGGACGGTATGCCGGAACATATCCAGGAATCGCTGTCGGCGTCGATACCGTTCCCTTCCCGGCTGGGCCGCTCGGAAGAGTTCGCGGTTTTGGCGGGCAATATCATCGAGAGCCCGTATCTGAACGGCACGACCATCCGCCTGGATGGCGCCGTCCGGCTCGCGCCAAAATAGTGGTGCCGTTGCACCTGGAGAAATGAATGGAAACTTTTGCCGAAATCCGCAAACACATGATGGACCTTTACGAACTGAGGATCGATGAGCCGTTCATCATCAGCTTCGAATATCCCATAGCCAAGGGTAACCGCCGCCAGAGCATTTTCCTGGCGGAACTGGAGACCAACGAAGGGCGGCGGGTTTTACGGGTAGAAACACCGGTTGCGCCGCTGGCGGATCTGGATGCCGAAAAGTGCTTGCGGATTAACCTGACGCAGAGAGTAGGCTACCTGGCCGTGGGAGACCTGGACAGTATTCCGTACATCAAGATGTGCGAAAACCTGCCCTATGCCTACGTCGGTGAACAGGAACTTGACTACGTGATCCGTAACGTGGCGCAAAGCGCCGACAACATGGAACAATTTCTCGAGCCGGGTACAGACCTGACCTGACCCGGTTTTTAAGGATCCTCAATTCAAAAAACTCAGGAGTAGAGATTTGGAAGCTATAAAAGAATTTTTGAGCAGGGCTGATCTCGTGCCCATGTTGACCGATTGGGCGATAAAAATCGTCCTTGCCCTGGTTATTTATATTGTTGGTAAGTGGATCGCCAAACGCATCACGGCTTTTGTCCAGAAGCTGATGAACCTGCGTAAAGCCGACGTCACGTTGATCAGCTTTCTGAGCAACGTGGTCTACGGTGTTCTGCTGGTCGCCGTCATACTTGCCTCGCTGGATACACTGGGTTTGCCTGTCACGTCGCTGGTTGCCGTGGTTGGCGCCGCCGGCCTGGCCGTCGCCCTCGCGCTGAAGGACTCACTGGGAAATTTTGCTTCGGGTGTCATGCTGGTTATGTTCCGCCCCTTCATCAAGGGCGACTTTGTCGAAGCCGCAGGCGTCACCGGTAAAGTCGACCAGGTGGGCATCTTCAATACCATCATGACCACACCCGACAACAAGCAGATCATCATTCCGAATGGCCAGGTTGCCGCCGGCGCGATCACCAACTACACGGCCCACGATACGCGCCGTGTCGACCTCGTGTTTGGCGTCGGTTATGACGATGATCTCAAAGTTGCGCGTGAAGTGCTTACCCGTATCTGCAAAAACCACCCCAAGGTTCTGGATGACCCGGAGACCAGCATCCTGATACTGAACCTGGGTGAGAGCAGCGTGGATTTCGCTGTCCGGCCCTGGGCCAAAACGGCTGACTACTGGACCGTGTGGAACGACTTGCTGGAACAGGGCAAGTTCGAACTCGAAGCCGCCGGCTGCAATATCCCGTTCCCGCAACGGGACGTGCACTTGTATAACGCAAACCCCGCACCAGACTCACTGAAATCCTGACAGGAGAAAAATCATGGCAAATGAAGGCTATCATGAGCCCATCGGGGAACTGACCGACGAAACCCGGGATATGCACCGGGCGATCGTGTCGCTGATGGAAGAACTGGAAGCCGTGGACTGGTATAACCAGCGCGTTGACGCCTGCAAGGACCCCGAGTTGGCGGCCATCCTTGCCCACAACCGCGACGAGGAAAAAGAACACGCCGCCATGGTGCTGGAGTGGATCCGCAGAAAAGATCCGGCGTTCGACCACGAGTTGAAAGACTACCTCTTCACCGATAAGGAAATAGCCCATTGAAATCACGCGCAGCCGTTGCCTGGGAAGCGGGCGAACCACTGGTCATCGAACAGATTGATGTAGAAGGTCCCAAAGCAGGGGAAGTTCTTGTACGTAACGTGGCAACCGGCGTTTGCCACACCGATGCATTCACCCTTTCAGGAGCCGACCCCGAAGGCATCTTCCCCTCCATCCTGGGGCACGAGGGTGGCGCCATTGTCGAGGAAGTCGGGCCCGGGGTCACCAGCGTAAAACCCGGCGATCACGTGATCCCGCTTTACACGCCCGAATGCGGCGAGTGCAGTTTCTGTAAGTCCGGCAAAACCAACCTTTGCCAGGCGATCCGCGCCACCCAGGGCAAGGGCCTGATGCCCGACGGCACCAGCCGTTTTTCAAAAAACGGCAAGACCCTCTTCCACTACATGGGCACCTCGACATTTTCCGAATACAGCGTTTTGCCGGAAATCGCGATTGCGAAAATCAACAAGGCCGCACCGCTGGACAAGGTCTGCCTGCTCGGCTGCGGCATCACAACGGGTATCGGCGCCGTGCTGAACACGGCCAAGGCTGAACCCGGTTCCACCATCGTGATTTTCGGCCTGGGCGGGATCGGCCTCAGCGTGATCCAGGGTGCGGTGATGGCCAAGGCGGGGCGCATTGTCTGCGTGGACATCAACGAGGACAAGTTCGAGATGGCGCGGATGCTGGGCGCCACCGATTTCATCAATCCGAAGAACTACGACCGGCCTATCCAGGAAGTCATCGTCGATCTGACCGATGGCGGCGCGGACTACTCGTTCGAATGCGTGGGCAACGTCGACCTGATGCGCTCGGCGCTGGAATGCTGTCACAAGGGCTGGGGCGAATCGATCATCATCGGCGTAGCCGGAGCCGGCCAGGAAATTTCAACCCGGCCATTCCAGCTGGTGACCGGCCGGGTCTGGCGCGGAACCGCTTTTGGCGGGGTGAAAGGCCGCAGCGAGTTGCCCGGCTACGTCGAAAACTACATGGACGGCAAGATCAATATCGACGACATGGTCACCCACACGATGGCGCTGGAGCAAATCAACACGGCGTTCGACCTGATGCACGAAGGTAAGAGCATCCGTTCCGTCGTGGTTTACTGAGTGTCCGGGTCAATGGAAATTGTCTCCAGCACGGCCACGTTTGGTGGTGAAATCCGGCGCGTGAAGCATCATTCCAGCGCCTGCGACTGCGACATGATTTTTGGCATCTTCCTGCCGCCACAGGCGAAGGTACAGAAGGTGCCGGTGCTTTACTGGCTTTCCGGACTGACCTGTACGGACGAAAATTTCATGATCAAGGCCGGCGCCCAGCGCAGTCGCTGCCGAATTGGGGATCGCCATCGTGTGCCCGGACACCAGTCCGCGGGGCACAGACTTACCGGGCGAACATGACGACTGGGATTTCGGCTCCGCCGCCGGGTTCTATGTCAACGCGACACAGGAGCCCTGGTCGCGGCACTACCACATGTACGACTACGTCACGCAGGAACTCCCGGACCTGGTGAACCGGCATTTCCCGGTCACCGGCAAATGCGGTATCAGCGGCCACTCGATGGGCGGGCACGGCGCCCTGGTCTGCTACCTGAGAAACCCCGGCAAGTACGCATCGGTTTCGGCATTTGCACCCATCTGCCACCCCTCGGATTGCAGCTGGGGACAGAAAGCGCTGTCGAACTACCTGGGTGAAAACCGCAATGACTGGGTGCCGTACGATGCGGCCCTGCTGATCGGCGATGCGGTGGAAAAACTGCCCTTGCTGATTGACCAGGGCACCGAGGATGTCTGGCTGACGGACCAGCTGAAGCCCGGATCGCTGGAGCAGGCCTGCATTGCCAGCCATTACCCGCTGGAACTGCGGATGCAGGAAGGCTACGACCACGGCTACTATTTCGTCTCGACCTTCATCGAAGATCACCTGCGCCACCACGCCAGGGCCTTACTGGACCATTGATGACGTTTTCGCGGATAAATCCGCTCCTACGGCGTAGGAGCGATTTCAATCGCGGTTGTTTTGGAAAGGTTGCACATGAATGCAATCACTCCAGCCAGCCCAGCACATCCTTGCCGATGGACCAGCGCGGCTCTTTCTTTTCGGCTCCACCTCCCAGGATCCAGTAATCATAGGCCGCCTGGATTTCCCCGGTGGAGTTCTTGGCCAGGACCCAGCGGCCCAACAGGTCTGAAAAATCACCCTGCCCCTTGGCCACGGCGAACCCGGAAGGCATCTTCAGTTGCGCGGATTGGGGAATCACAACCGTGTACTGCGGGTGCAGCAGGGTCCAGGCAGTGCCAATTTCAACGTCCACCAGCAATGCATCGAACGAGTCGTCGGTCTGCTCAAAGAATGACCGGATGTTTTTGATTTTTTGCCAATTGAAGTCGTCCCCGGGCAAAGCACGTTCAATTGCTGGACGAATGTACTCCACGGCTCCTGCATAGGCGATCGTCAGTGATTTTTGCGCCAATATCTTTTTACGGGTTGAAAACTCAGACCGTCTGTAGTCTTTTACAACCAATCCGAGGGTGCCTTGCAAGTAGGGATCCGACAGGTCGAAATCAACCAGCATGTGGGTGGAAAGCGGTACCGTGCCCATGATGTCGATCTGCGACGCGGCAAATTCTTCGCTCAGCGTATCCCAGGAAACGGGTATGAATTCCAGCTCAACGTTCATTTCGCGAGCCAGTAAGTTCAACAGTTCGACATCAAAACCGACCAGTTCGCCTGCATCGTTGAAGAAGGTGAATGGCAGCCTTTCAGGGTTGTAGCCGGCGCGCAGCACGCCGCGTTTGCGGATTCGATCCAACATGTTGCCCGGTCCGTTTAGCGTGGTCACCTCTTCCGGGGGGGCGTCCGGGGGAGTCTGCCAGACCGTGGTGGGAACCGGTGTCTCCATCAGGCTCATGGACCGGATCAACATGTCATCGTGATAACTGGTGTCCACGGTGCGGGCCAGAAATACCCGGGTACCGGCCACCAGGAGAAACAGCATAAGCAGCGAAATCACGACGAATCTCAAAACGCGCAACACATTGAACTTCAGGTAACCGGTCAGTGCGGCCGTGCCAATAACGCTGAAAGCCAGCAAGTTCATGGCCGAAGCCAGGGTATCGAATTTTCCGTTGATCACCCCGGTCGTCAGGTAAACCTGGAACAGGTCTTGCGGAATCTGGTGCAAATCCAGCAGGAACGGCAATGCGACCTGCGCCTTGGCGAAGTAGCTGGCCAATCCGGCGCCCAGGAAACCGGGATAATCGCCCAGCTCCATCGGAGAGCCTGCCAGCCAGGCGGCAAACGGCACAAACAGCAGGGACAGCAATTTGCCGGCGGTGGGAAAATTGAAAGTGACCGGAACAATAACCTCGTTCAGGGTTTCTGTGTCTGTGCTATTCATGTGGTGATCGTTGAACATCTGCCGGCTGGTGTCGACCAGCATGGGAACCACGATGAACAGGTTTTGTGTCACGAACGCCGTTAGCAGTGCTTCCTTCGAGTACTTGAAAATCTCCCGGTAAGTGAAGGGTGTAAGTGTCGTAATGAGGACCGGCAGCACCCAGAACGCCAGGTAAAGGGCGGCCACGATATAGACCACGAAGTACACTTCGAGGCGCTCGATTTCCGCCCAGGTCATGGTGCCTGCTGAAACCGCAACGATGGCGAAAAGACCCACCGGCGTCAGGCTGACGATAAACCGCGTGACCCGGGTCAGCGCTTCGATGAAAGAATTGATCGATTCAATCAGGGAGGTCTTGTTCGGCAAGCCGATCATCGCCACTCCGACTGCCGAACTGAACAGAACAACGGCCGGAATAATCGTATTGGCCATGGAGTGAAAGGGATTCGATGGAATATACAGTTCGATCGGATTGAACCGCACCACCGGGTCGGCAGCATGTGCGCTGAAAAAGGTCGCGCTTTGAAATTCGGGGAACGCCATCGACATGGCTGTGATCACGGCAAATGCCATCAGCCAGAAAACCAACAGCAACAATCCCCCGCTCCAGGCCAGTTTTTTCGCCAGGGGCGCACTCATCTGCCCCAGACCGGCGATCAGTGACATCATCACGTAAGGCAGGACCGTCATCTGCATCAGGCGTATCCAGGCCTCGGCAATCCATTGTAAATGAATGGCTTTTTCGCCAAAAAACAGCCCGGTCAGAACACCCAGCAGCAAGCCTGTCAATATCCTGGATGACAAACTGGCACTTTTCAGGTGATTGATTATTTTTTCCATTCAGGTATTCCGTGGATACAAATTGTCGCCCTATGGACGAAGACGCGCCGCCCAAGTATGATACCGCTGAATTGCAGTCAGCTGATCCGGGACAATTTCCGGCAGCTGCCAAAAACCCACCCTGTCCCTGTTGCGGGTTTCCGTTTCCGGTAGCGTAGCATGAGATCGATGACCAAAAAGATCGTAATAATGCTTCTCGCATTCGTCTGCGCCCTGCCTGCAATGGCGGCCGAGACGCACTATCCGATGCTCAGCACCGCGGCCGATGCACAACTGCAGGCGCAATTGGAAGACATGGTGCGGAAACAGGGTCTTTGGCGCAACGTTGAGCGCGGCGAACTGGCCATATTGCTGGCAATCGTGACGGATCCGGATCATCCACGGCTGGCTGAATTGAACGGCCACCAGATGATGTACGCGGCCAGTCTGCCCAAAATCGCCATTCTGCTGGGTGCCGCAGTAGCCATCGAAGAAGGGAGGTTGGTTCTTGACGATCAACTGCACGAAGAATTGGTCAATATGATCCGCTATTCGTGTAACGCCTGCGCCACGCGGGTATTGGAACTGGTTGGACGGGAAAACCTGATCGCTTTGCTGCAGTCGCCGGAATATGATTTTTACGATGCGAACGGTGAAGGGGGTTTGTGGGTCGGCAAGGATTACGCCTCCGGGACAGCCTATCACCGGGATCCGTTGAATCACCTGTCACACGGCGCTACCGCGTTCCAGGTCGCGCGCTTTTACTACCGCCTCAACTCGGGCACCCTGGTCAGCCCCGAATATACCGAATTGATGCTGGAGGCCCTGTCAAAACCGGGCATTCAGCATAAATTCGTCAAGGGTTTGCAGGGCACGCCGGGGATCCGGTTTTTCCGTAAATCCGGCACCTGGAAAGATTACCACGCCGATAGCGCACTGATCCGCCACGACGGTCAAACCTACATCATCGTGGGCCTGGCGCATAACCGGAACGGCGGCAAATGGCTGACTCAATTGGCCAGACCATTAAACGACCTGGTCGTGGCCGGACCGGCTCCAAGAAAAGTCGCCCTGAACTAAGGTGTCGCGTTTGGCAGGCCGTGGGCCTGGCGAATCAGCCGGTGAATCTTGCCCGCCATGACCTGGTGAGTTTCTGCAGAATTTTCCCGCAGCACGTTTGAAATCAACACCACCATGTAATACAGGCTGCCCGCTTCGGTATCTTCCTCGACGATGGTGACCGAGTTCATGTAATTGCGCAGATTCCCGTGATAAGGCGTGCAATTGAACCCGGGCTCTTCCATGCAACCCCACCAGGAGCCCGATTTGGAATACACCGCTGCATTGCTCAAGGCCGGGGATGAGGCATAACGAATGCGCCGCTCGGTGACGTACAGCAGACGTTTCATCTCCAGGCTGCTCCACGGGTCGACCAAACGCCCTTGCTCCATCCGTATCATCATATCCAGCAGGGCGTAGGCCGTGGCATAGCTGTTTCCGCCACCGTTTACTTTTTGCTTGCCGTCAGCGGTGAAAAAACTGCCCTGGCGGATCTGATCGAGGTTCATGCCATTGCGTTTGACGGGATCCCAGAATGTCGCCTGGAACAGGCGGGTCAATTCCGGGCCGGGTGTGGTGGCGAAAAATTGCTCGATAGCCTGTTCGCTCACCGGATAGTCACGGCCCAGGTATTTCAGCAACATGGCTTCGCGCATCACCATCGAAGCAGCCGAGTTGGAACTGACGGACAGCATCCAGTCCAGTTCCTCGTACAGTGACCCCACGTCGCCGATTTGCATCGGCCGGCGCAGCAGCCGGCGATTCTCCACGTCAAAAATCCGGATGGTATGATGGTCCGATACCGAAAACCGGTCAGCCGTCACCCGGGTGTCACGCAAAACTGCTTGCCGGCCGGCAATGTCTTCCGGCCAGGCGTCAGCCAGCGCCTGGAACAGGCCGAGCGCCACCAGTAATTTTCCAACACTGCCAACGTTCTGTTTTTCGTCGCCACGGTGCTCGGCAAATCGCGGTTGATCCCGATCCGTAAGGTCCAGCACCACCAGGCTGTAACGGTCTAGCCTGGTCTCCCAGCAAATCCACTATTTGCGCCGTGAAGACAGGGTCTGGCGGGGGCGGCAGGATCATTTCCACGTTTGCCAGCTGCAGCTTCACCTGTTCGGTGGTGAGCATCGCTCCGGGGGGTTGTGTACCACCCAGGACCAGTCCTTCATTTGCCAGGCGGGATCCTTCGATGCGCCGGATACCGGTTTCCTCGTACCCGTCCAACGGGTAAGACAGCAAAGATGCCGGAAGCGCCAACAGCAGGCCGGCCATGCAGGTCACAACGCAATTTATCTTCACGGCCGGGGTACTCCGTTGAGGTCGATGAACTGTTCACTTTTTCCCATCAGCCTGGCGTCCATCTGTTGCAGGTACTCGCTGGCGCGCGCATCTGCACTGTCGAGAAAAGGCCGAATCTGGAACAGCCGAAGCTGGCCGTCCAGAAAACCAAACTCGACATCAGCCGGCGCCGGCTGACCGGCTGCATCGACGATGGACGGGAAAGTCTCGGGCAAACGCCGGCTGAAATCAACCAGCTGAGCAATTTCGTCGGGTTGAAGAACCGTGTCGCTGCCCGTGCTCTCCAGGGTCTGTACGCCACCTTCGGATTGCAGCACCCTGCGCGATGGCGCCGTCGCCGTCGCCAGAACCCTGATCCGTGACCCGTCGAGAGGAACCCGCAACGATTCAGAGGCCTGCCCGTCCACAGCGCCGCCCGGCCCTTCGTTGACCGCGATGGAAAGCACTCCCGCATCACCCGATTCAATTTCTTCCGTGACCAGCACGCCGGATTTTTCTACCGGCACTGATTCCAGTAACAGGATGGATGTATAGACATGCTCAGGCTGACTCATCAGGGATTGCCTCCAGGCAAAGGCCCGGGCCGTGAACGGTGAAGCCCACACACGTGGAATACCCGCCAGCAAGGCCTCGAAACCCACGACATTCGGCAGGGTCAGATTCAGCCCGGCGCCGGTGAAGCCGGGCAGGTCCTCAACATTGGTATCGGAACGGATGAACAGGCCCGGAACTTTTTCAGCCCCGAATACTTCGGATAACTCCGCGGCCAGTGCTTGTTTCAGATCTTCGTGTATCGGCGTGCTGATGACAATATCGTAAAGCTCCGCCCGGAATGCCTCGGTGCGGGTAAAGCGCTCGGTGCTGCCCGGCTCCATTTGTTCGAGTTGCCGGTATTGCCGTGTCATCCAGTCGAACACCGTCGTGCTGCCGCCAGGATCACCCCGGTAGGGCTGCAACAGAACATACTGGCGAAAGATGCCAAACGGGAGGGCCACGCCGCGCGCCACGGCATCCGGGTAATGGGTGCGCAACTCGCCGAGCTTCGCCGCCTTGGGACCGACAATCCGGCCGGAATCGTCGGCCCTGAGTTCAAGCAGCGAAACAGGCTGTGCAAAACTGAGGTCCAGTTTCTGCAAATCCGGTTGAATCATGTGCCGTTCGCCGTCACTGGCAGCCGGAAAATAAGCGTTCCAGCGTTCGTCATCCAACTCCAGTTCGATCAAACCAGCCTGACTGACGGCAAGGACGACCGCCTGTTGATCCCTGGCCACCACGCGCTCCACCAGGGAATCGCTGACCACCACGTTGGGAATTCCGAGGTTGCGAGCCAATAACTGGATGTGGGACAGGGGATTGCCCTCGCCCGCAGTCAGTATTCCGGCAACCGGCGGCAGTTCGGCGATGGTCTCCGGCAACAGGTAGATGCCCTTGGCGGAGAAATCTTCCACGGCACCGGGCGTTTGGCCCGAGTGCAGCGTGCCGCGGGCCAGTCCGGGATTCAGGGCGAGCAAACCATAGCCGACTTCTTCGCCGAACAATTTATGCCTGACCTCCAGTTGCCGGTTGGCGTCGCGCATCAAAAGGTCAAGCACATCCGAGTAGAACAGCAAAGGGCTGGCACGCAGCTGATCCTGGATAAATAGCTGGGCAGCGGGTTCCAGGTCGGCCAGTTTGTTCATCGAGTCCTGAAAATACATGCGCAAGGCCTGCATCCCCCAACCCGGCACCCGGGCAAGGTAATCCAGATGCTGTTTGTGTTCCGCCAGGGACACGGTTCCGGACTGTTGACCGGCGGATTGAAGCTCTGCTCTCAACCGTTGGTTGATCAGCCCTGCCCCGTATGCCGATTGGATCGAGAATTGCAACAGGGAGAGTAATTCCGCCCGGTTCATAAACTGCAACCGTGGCCGTAGCTCGGTGGCTGCGCGAAAATGCTCCCGTTCCGCCTGCAAGCCCAGGTCCAGAACCTGTAGCCGCACCATCGGCGAATAAATCCGTGGCAAGCTGTCTCGCAGCACTGCCGACAATTCTGCGCTGACCTGAAACCGGTTGAGTGGTGACGGATCACCGGCAAAATCATCGGCGGAATTGTTCAATATCTGCTGCAGCCAGGGCGAAAGGTTATAGGCAGCTGACCGTTTGCGCAGAACCTGTTCCAATGGGGCTGACTGGTAAATCTGCTCGATAAAGGTTTCGAGCTTGAAATAGGAATCCCTGAGTTCGGCGGGCGCCTGTTTTTCCGCATAGTCACGAACCCGGTCTGCATCGCCGGCGTCAGGTGAACCATGTATCTTGGAGCGCAAGGTTTGGAAATTACCATCCTGTTGGGCAAGGGAGGCTGACAGCTGCCTTATGTTGTCTATGGAGGCATTGTCGGTACCGTGAGCCAGGACTTTCACACCGGTGCGCAGGGCCGGGTAGCCGTCCTGCAGCCAAAAGGGGTAAGAAGTCATTTCCTGCAGCAATATACGGGCGCCTGCCCGCTCGTCCTCATCCTGAATGGCGCCCCGGTAAAACATGGCGCGACGCAGTATCCAGCCATCATCGACGCCTACCAGGTACTTTTCGATCAGCAACTGGGCGAAGCTGTCGCGAAAATCCGGTTGCCCCAGGAAAGCCGGCGCGTCAACGCCAGCCAGCAGGTTGGCGACTTTGTAGCCGCTCGCTCGCAGGATTTCGGTCTTTTCACTCCACAGGCCATGCTGATATCCACCGCCATGATCACGGCACGCGAAGGCAACCGGTGCCTGGAGGCTTCCGTCCTTGCAGAACCACATGACTTTTGAAAATGGGCCACGTTGCGACAGCTTCATGCTATCGACCCACTCGATATACAGGGGCAAGCCGGCCTGATCCGAGAAAAGAGGTGCAACCGGGCCTGTCAGCAGCGCCAGGATGAACCAGGCACAGCAGTTTTTGGCGAGCCCTTTTTTGCGCCGCGAAACTCGCTTTCCAGGCACCGCATCCGGCCGCTTGAAGTCGAACCTTACTGAATGCTGTCGTCACAGGCTGCAGTATAACCGAATGCCGTCGCGCGCCTGCGATGCAGGAGCGTGTGGGAGCGGCCCGCTCCCACACGCTCCCACACCGCTCCTACATGGCCCGCCAAACGCGCAACCACATCCCCAGCCGGGTCGAGTAGCCCACCGAACGACTGCTGATCCGTCCTTGTGCATCAATCACGTAGTAGGTTGGAAAGGCTGTCACGGACCAAGCCGAAGCGGTAGCCGGATTTCCCATCAGCACGGGTAGAGAAACCCCCGTTTTATCAATAAATTCCTGCACTTCTGCAGCATTCGTATAATCCAGTGCAATCACCACTGCCCGGGCCACGCGCCCCTCCGACACCAGTTCATCCAGGTTACCGATACTGTGCCGGCAATAAAAACACCAGGGTGCGAAAAAATAAACTACGCCGACCTCACCCATGGTGATGGCCGGGTGGATACCGGTGCCGTCCAGCAACGCCAGCACGGTCTCGGGAGCAGGCTGATCGACCGGCAGATTGCGTGTTTGCCAGGAATGCACCGCGAAAAATACAGCCGCAATCAACAGGGCGTCGAAGGCCAGTGACATCCAGAAACGCGAGCGAAATCGCTTCCAGGCAGCGTTGATTCGGGCAATCATCGTCAGGGAACCTCTGGATTAAAAACCTTCACCCCATACCAGGTGATCGAGCGCGCCCCGGTACCCAAAGCGGTCCAGGTCAATCTTGCCCTTCAGAAACACCACCTCCTTCTCCTTCCAGCAGATCCTTCTGTTGCTTAAAGCCCTTGCTGTCTTCGGGGAACGATATTTTCCCTTGGGAGTTGACCACGCGGTGCCAGGGCAGATCCATTTCTCGCGGCGCGCGCCGCAAGGCCTGGCTGACCCGGCGGGCTGCGCTGCTCATGCCAGCAAGTCGCGCCACTTCGCCATAGGTCAGGACATGCCCGCGCGGGATACCCTGGACGACCTGCCAGACGGATTTCACCCACTGGTCAAAGTCGCCTGGCTTGGAAAAGGGTCCTGTATTGTTTTGCTGATTCACGCAGGGTCGATTTCAGTGCACACTTGGGGTCGGGAATTTTAGCTCATTGAAGGATAAACCATATGACCGCCAAAGCCGATACCCGCTTGCGCCGGCTCCCGGATAAGGGCCGCAAGGATATTCAGCTGGCCCGGGACATCATCGACGAGGCGCGCGTCTGCCACGTCGGGATTACCGTCGATGGACAACCCTACGTGGTTCCGATGGCCCTGGGACGGGATGGAGACAAGATCCTGCTGCACGGTTCGGTCGTCAGCCGGCTGATGAAAAACCTCGAAGCCGGACTGCCCTGCTGCGTGACCATCACCCATTTGGACGGGATGGTATACGCGCGTTCGGCCTTCAATTCGTCGATCAACTACCGCTCGCTGATGGTATTCGGCACAGCCAGGCTGGTTTCGGACGCCGGGGAAAAGAAGCGGGGGCTGGATATACTGGTCGAGCACCTGCTGCCCGGCCGCCTGGCCGACCTGCGGCCGTCGACCCGCAAAGAACTGAATGCGACCACCCTGCTCTCCCTGCCGCTGGAGACCTACAGCATCAAGGTGGGTGAAGGCCCGCCCGATGACACCAGGTCTGATGTCGATACACCGATCTGGGCCGGGGTGGTTCCGCTGAAATTAACCGCCGGCAAGCCGGAACCCGCGCCCGATATGGTGCCGGGCATTAAGCCACCCGGTTACCTGAAAAACCTCAAATGATGCCCGCTTCGCGGCTGGGGTTGATCCAGGCGACAGGCTTCAGCCATTCACTTACGCTTAAACAGGAGAATCGTCATGTCTGACAAGAAAATCATTGCAGTGGTGGGCGCCACCGGGGCGCAAGGCGGCGGACTGGTGCGCGCGATCCTGGATGATCCGGGCGGCGGGTTCATCGCACGCGCCATCACCCGGGACGTCAATTCCGATGCAGGCCAGGGCGCTCGCGAAAGCAGGCGCCGAGGTCGTGGCCGCCGACATCGATGACGAAGCGAGTCTGACCGCAGCGCTCAAGGGTGCGCACGGCGCCTACTTCGTGACCTTCTTCTGGGCGCACTTTTCTCCCGACAAAGGAGAAAGCGGAGATCCGCAATATGGCGGCAGCAGCGAAGGCTGCGGGCCTCAAACATGTCATTTGGTCCACCCTTGAGGATACCCGCCAGTGGGTGCCACTCTCCGACACCCGGATGCCCACGTTGATGGGCGAGTACAAGGTTCCGCACTTCGATGCCAAGGGTGAGTCCAACAAGGTCTTCACCGAATTGGGAGTGCCAACGACGTTCCTGTTCACGTCGTTCTACTGGGACAACCTGATTTACTTTGGCATGGGCCCCAAGAAGGACGCCGACGGAAAGCTTAGCCTTCACGCTTCCGATGGGCGACAAGAAACTGGCTGGCATCGCCGCCGAGGACATCGGCAAATGTGCCTACGGCATCTTCAGGAAGGGCCCGGAATACATCGGCAAAAGCGTCGGAATTGCGGGCGAACACCTGACCGGCAAACAGATGGCCGAAGCCCTTTCCAGGGCCCTGGGGCAGGAGGTGTACTACAACGCTATAAGCCCGGAGACCTATCGCAGCTTCGGTTTTCCGGGCGCCGAGGATCTTGGCAACATGTTCCAGTTCTACAGTGACTTCGAGCAGGTCTTCTGCGGTGCGCGTAACCTTGAGCTTTCGCGGAGCCTGAACCCCTCGCTGCAGACGTTCGAAACCTGGCTCGCCGAGAAACAAGACGCGCATCCCGCTTGAGTAGTGCAAACAGCCTTACCGGGAAAGTGGTCTTCACTGTTCAGATTCAGAACCTCCCTCCCGTTTTCCAGCTAATTGCAGTTTACTGAAATTGCATTGAGCATACATTGTAATTATAATGTAGTTTATGAGAGATATCTGTTTTGAATGGAATGAGGCTAAAAGCAAGGCTAACTTCCAGAAACACGGGATATCTTTCGAAGAAGCAAAGTCAGTCTTTTTTGATGAGTACGCACTCTTCCTGGCAGATCCTGACCACTCCGAAAATGAAGACCGATTTGTGCTACTGGGGCTCAGTGCCAGACTCAGACTACTACTGGTTTGTCATTGTTTTGAGGTTGATGATAACCTGATTCGAGTCATTTCTTGCCGAAAAGCCACCCGGAAAGAAATGTCCCTTTACCGAAGGTGATGACTATGCGAGACGAATACGATTTTTCAGAAGCTAAACCTAATCCTTACGCAAAAGCTTTAAAAAGCCAGGTAACGATTAGGCTGGATAAGCCGACCATTGAATATTTCAAGAAATTATCAGAAGAAGTAGGTGTGCCCTACCAAAGCCTGATTAATCTTTATCTCAGGGATTGTGCAATTTCGGAGAAGAAGCTGGAATTAAAGTGGGCGTCATAGAATCACATAACCTAACGGGGTCGGACCACTACATCTTGTTGAATTACCTCGATTAAGTAGCACTACACAGGCCCCTGTAGCCCTTAGAACGGATTTTCGGGTGCAAAATCGACCTGAAACCACCGCCCTTCAGACGACGATCCCCGCCCTGGCCAGGTAAGCCTTGATGCTCTGCATGACCGGGGCATCGCGGTCGGGATCAAAAGCAGGGGCATGGTCCCAGTCGTAGAACCAGACGGGCCGTGTTCGCAGTGTTTCGGGCTCGGTATCGAAGCGTGGAAACACGTGGACATGCAGCGCAGGCTCGAGGTTTCCGAGTATTTCATAGTTGATCCTCACCGCGCCGGTGATCTCCAGCAAAGCATCTCCCAGGACAGACGACCTCGTGAAACAGCGTCTTCCGTTCAGCCGGCCCCAATTTGTTCAGGTCGGCAACCACCGGGTCCGGGAGTATCAGCGAGTAACCCGGCAGGAACTGCACGTCGCCGATGACGACCCAGCCCGAATGAACCCTGCAAATGGCCTTCGGGTAGGTGCCGTTTCTGCATTCTTCGACGCGTTTATGAATCAGCGTAGGCATAGTGACCTCAAGTTCAAATCAGGTGACGAAAAAACGGGCCAGTCCCGCCGCCAGGGGAATGGACAGGGCCGTGCGTTGAAACCAGATGACTACCATCTGCCAGAGTGATATCGGTATTTCGGTCGCCAACACACAAGGAATAGAAGCTGAAAAAAACAGGACGGACGATACCGATACAACCCCCACGGTGAAACGCGCGGTTGCCGTCAGATCGGTGGACTGTATGGCCGGCAGGAACATCTCGGCCAGGCCGCTGGCCAGGGCACTGGAGACCTGCATGGGGCTGTCCAGCTGGCTCAGCCAGGCAAAGGGATAAAGCAGGTAACCCAATGCGTCAAAAACCGGTGTGTATTTTGCCAACATCAGGCCCGAGCGTGCCGATGGCCAGTATGGAAGGCACCACGCGGGTGGCCATGCGCAGTCCGTCCAGCACGCTTTTCCACACCAGGGGGATCAGGGGCCGTGCCAGCTCCCGCCACCTCAACGCCCTCCTTCCAGGCGAGGCGAAGCAGCGAAAATCCTTCGCCGGAGTGTGTTTCGGGATCATCCGCTTCCGGCCTCGCGCGACGGTTATCCATACCGGACAAAGGCGGCAGGCGAACGGTGATCGCCGAGACTGCAAAGGTCACCAGCAAGGTCGACCAGAACCATGCGTTCCAGGACTCCGTCAGCGCCAGGGTTTTTGCGACTATAACCATGAAGGTGACCGAAACCGTCGAAAATCCGGTGGCGATGACAGCGGCTTCCCTAACCGAATAACGGCCGGCATGGTACACCTGCCGGGTTAGAATCAAGCCAACGGAATAGCTGCCGGCGAAAGACGCAACCGCGTCGATCGCAGAACGCCCGGGTGTCTTCCACACAGGCCGCATGATCGGCTCCATCAAACGGCCGATCGCTTCGAGCAGGCCAAAGCCGGTCAGGAACGCCAGGAACAGGGCGCCAACCGGGATGATCAGGCCCACGGGAACCGCGAGTTTTTCAAACAGGAAGGGCAGCATGCCGGGCTGCATCAGAACTGCGGGGCCCCGATCCAAAAAATAGATAGCTGCCAGGGGCAACGCCGCCACCTGCAACCATGACAGCCACGCTGAAGTCCTTGAACACTTCCACTGGCCGGAAACAAACGGCAAGCCCACTCCGAACACAATCAGGGCCACGGTATAGAGATTGGCAAGCGGCATGAACCCACCGGTGATAAAACTGACGATGTGGTCCATCAGGATGGTAGATTTACCATTGATGCTCAACGGAACAAAAAAAGCGACGATCCCAGCCAGACTAAAGGTTAGGAACCGCAACGTGGCTACCCGCTTTTGCTTCAATTAACCCCCCCCGCCCGGACATTTGACCTGGATTTGAATGTTCAGGATTTTTCCTTATAAAAAGGCGACGCTTCTGTTGAAATCACTTTATCGGATTTTAGGCAGAAGAACCCGGCTTCTTTGAGGAAATCTTTCCATGACATTCACACTTGACCTGGCAGATCGCGGCACCGAGTACATCGCCCTGGATTCCACCAGCGCAGCAACCATCCCCGAATCGGATCAGCAATGCCTGGAATTCCTGGACCTTTGCTACCGCACGCTGTGCGCGGTGATGTTCAACCACGCCTCGTCCGGACACCCGGGCGGCAGCATTTCCAGTGGCCGCATCGTGGAGTCGCTGCTGTTCAACCGGATGGACTACGACATCTCCAACCCGATGGACCGCTCTGCCGATATCATTTCCTATGCGGCCGGACACAAGGCCCTTGGCCTCTACGCGATGTGGGCCTGCCGGAATGAAATCGTGCGCCAGGTGGCCCCCGATCAATTACCCGAAGTACGCCAGCAACTCAGGCTGGAGGATCTGCTGGGGTTCCGTAAAAACCCGATCACCAAAACCCCGCTGTTCCTGGAGTTCGGTTCCAGGCCGCTGGACGGGCACCCGACGCCGCAAACCCCCTTTGTCTGGCTTTCCACCGGACCCAGCGGTGTCGGCGTCGCCGGGTCAGTGGGCCTGGCCCTGACCCTGAAGGACATGCATCGCGAAAATGCGCCCAATGTGCACGTGATCGAAGGCGAAGGCGGCATGACACCCGGCCGGGTGGCTGAAGCCCTGGCCTCCGCCGCCAGTTCGGGGCTGGATAATTTCTTTTTCCACGTGGACTGGAACCAGTCTTCGATCGATTCCGACCAGGTCACCCGCGAAGGCGCCAGGGCCGGGGAATACGTCCAGTGGGATCCCTGCGAGTTTCTCCTGGTACATGGATTCAACGTCATCTATGTTCCTGAAGGTTTTGATTTTGCACAGATTCGTGCGGCGCAGAAGAAAGCTCTTGAACTCAAAAACGGACATCCCACCGGGATCGTTTACCGGACGGTCAAGGGCTGGCAGTACGGCATCGAGGGCCGCAAATCACATGGTGGCGGGCACAAGTTTTACAGTGAGGCGTATTTGACCGCCTTGCAGCCTTTTGAACAACAACTGGGATTGACATTTCCGCGGTTCGAAGGCGACAAGAACCCGGCGAGTATCGAAAAGGCGTATTACGATTCCCTGCAGACCATACGTAAGGCTTTCGAAACCAACCCGGATTGCACCCGTCAACTGGCCGGCTGGATCCTGGAAAGCCAGCGCCGTCTCAAGTCCGGATCCAGGCCATTGCGGGGCAACGCTCCCCAACTGGAGAACCTCTACAGGGACAACGCGATCTCGCCCCTTTCCCGGCCCGAAGCCTGCACTTATGAAACCGGATCAGCCCAGACCCTGCGTGGTTCTTTGAGCGATTGCCTCAACGTGGTCAACCGGCTGACCAACGGCGCCGTCCTGGCTGCTGCGGCCGACCTCTATGGCTCGACCAATATCGCCGGCATCAGTTCCGGATTCGGCTCCGGCTTCTGGCACCCGGTCAAAAACCCGGACTCCCGGCTGTTTTCGGCCGGCGGCATTGCCGAAGACGCCATGGGCGGAATCTGTTCGGGCATCGCCAGCATGGGGTACCAGATCGGCGTCGGCTCGTCATACGGCGCTTTCATTGCCCCGCTCAACACCATCAGCGCAAAAACCCACGCGATAGGCCAGCAAACGCTGCGTCACCGGGTACCTGGTGAACCGAACAGGACGTTTGTCATCGTGTGCGGGCATGCAGGGGTCAAGACCGGCGAAGACGGCCCGACACATGCCGAGCCACAGGCGCTGCAGGTGCTGCAGGAAAACTTCCCCGGCGATTCTATGATCACGCTGACGCCATGGGACCCGAACGACCTGTGGCCCCTGACGATCGAGGCTTTGTTGCAGCGCCCGGCCGTCCTTGCGCCTTACGTGACGCGTCCAACCGAGATCATCGTGGATCGCGCAGCTCTTGGGCTGGCCGCCCCGGAGGCTTCCGTCAAGGGCGTCTACAAACTGCTCGCAGCCAATGGCAAGCCGGACGCGACCCTCGTTTACCAGGGTAGTGACGTGGCTTATGCCTTTGTCACCGGGGTCCTTCCCCGCCTGCGTGAAAAGGGCGTCAACCTGGACGTGTACTACATTGCCAGCGCCGAACTTTTCGACCGGCTGGACGAGCAGGAGAGAATGGACATCTATCCGTTTTCAGCAGCGACATCGGCTATGATGTTCTCGGGTTTTACCGCGGCCACGACCTATCGCTGGATCATGTCCGAGCGAGGCCGGAACTACACCATGTACCCCTGGAAACAGGGCTTTTTCCTCGGCAGCGGCACCGGCGATGTCTGTCTTGAACAGGCAGGCATGCACGCGGCAGCGCAATGGGAAATCATTCAGAAATTTATTTCGCAAAAATAATCGTGAACGACCGCAGGCGTAATAGCCGGGGACCGGCAACCACACTCCAGGAGCCAATCTGATGGGCGACGCATTGAGAACCGTTTTCTACCCCTGCCATCTTGAAGCAGGTGCAAAAATTACGGAATTCGGCGGCTGGGATATGCCGCTGCAGTACCCGGACGGCATTTTGCAGGAACACCTGGCAACGCGTAAGGGTGCCGGGCTGTTCGACGTTTCGCACATGGGACGTTTCATCATCCGCGGTGAACAGACCTTGCCGTTCCTGCAGCATGTTCTGACCAACAATGCGGCCAGCCTCGATGTCGGGCTCGGACAATACACGATGATCCCCAACGAAGACCGGCGGTATCATCGACGACGCCTACCTGTACCGGTTCGTGGAAGACGAGTTCCTGCTGGTGGTCAACGCCAGCAACCGGGAGAAGGACTGGAACCACCTGGAAAATGAGCGCAAGCATTTCCCCGACACCGAAATGACCGACCAGACTTTCGAGATGGCCATGCTGAGCCTGCAGGGACCCAAATCCAAGGCTATTCTTTCCGGCATGATCGCGGGCGACCTCCCGGAACCCATGCGCAATGAACTGAGCATCGTTTACATCGAAGGCGCGCAGGTCCTGGTAGCGCGCACCGGTTACACCGGCGAGCCGCTCTGCTTCGAACTGTTTATCGATCGGGATGATGCACTGACGGTATGGAAACTGCTGATCGGTAGGGGTGCGGTGCCCATCGGCCTGGGCGCGCGCGATTCGCTGCGCCTGGAGGCCGGTCTGCCACTGTACGGGCACGAGTTGGGCCTGGATCCCGAAGGTAAAGGAAATCCCGGCTTTTGCGTCTGACCTGTCGCGTTTTGCGGTCAGTTTTTCTCCCCTAAAAGGAAGTTTCATCGGTCGCGAAGCGCTACAGAACCAATTCAGGGCCTTGAAACGCATCATGGACCTGGATTTTACCGATATAAGCGCCCTGCCCCGGCGGGTCCTGCTGCTGGAAGTTACCGGCCGTGGAATTGCGCGCCCGGGTGACCGGGTATTCCGGGACGGTGAGCACACCGGGTACGTGACCAGCGGGACGATGGTGCCTTACTGGAGCGTCGAGGGCGAAGGTGTCGAGTCCCGCTTCGGCGATGACAGCTCCCGGCGGGCCATCGCCATGGCCCTGGTTTCCAGCGAGTTACAGGAAGACGACGAAGTTGAGGTCGATATACGCGGTCGCAAAACGCAGGCCTTCATCGTACCCTGGTTCCTGCGCGGCGAAGCGCCGCCTTACGCACGGTCCATCATTCACCACCGGCCGGTCGGGGAGGAGTCGGCTACGCCCAGGCCGGGTATAAAACAAAAGGTCAATGAATTGATCGACAGCGCCATCGCCAACACGCAATGGCGTCAACGCGAATGCGTCAACCTCATTCCTTCGGAAATGTCGCTTTCTCCGATGACCAGGCTGCTGTCCACCATGGACCCGGTGGGCCGCTATGCCGAACACAAGCAAGTCAAGGCGCTGGATGAAGCCGAGGTGTTCTATTACCAGGGAACGGAGTTTATCTGGGAAGTCGAAGAACTCCTGAAAAAGGAGCTGATGGACTACCTGGGATGCGCAACCGTGGAGCCGCGCCTGGTATCCGGCCAGATGGCGAACATGACGGTGTTCAGCGCGATGGTGGATTATCTCAACCGCGCCGACCGCAAGAGCGAACAGCGGCGGATGCGCATGGTGATGAACAACCACATCATCAAGGGTGGCCATTTGAGTGCACAGCCGATGGGAGCGCTGAAAGACTATGTCGCCCGGGATCCACGGACGGAAAAAGCCGCCGCGGTGAACTTCCCGGTGCTGAAAGACAACCCGTACCGGATGGATACCGTGGCAACCCGCGAACTGCTGGAGGAGCACCGGCCGGAGCTCATTATCCTGGGAAAAAGCATGGTGCTGCACCCCGAGCCCGTGGCCGAAATGCGCGAATTCATCGATGACCTGGGCCTGGATTGCTTCCTGATGTATGACATGGCTCACGTCCTGGGCCTCATCGGCCCGCATTTCCAGCAGCCTTTTACCGAGGGTGCGGACATCGTGACCGGCTCGACCCACAAGACGTTTTTCGGAACCCAGCGGGGTATTGTCTCTTCACGGTTCAGGGAAGAGGACCCGCGCTACCCCTTCTGGGAGGCGGTGGAACGCCGGGCGTTCCCCGGCGCTGTGAGCAATCACCACCTCGGTACGCTGCTGGGGCTGCTGATGGCAACCTATGAAATGAACGCGTTCAAGGACGTGTACCAGGAGAAGGTCATTGGAAACGCCAAGGCTTTCGCCAGGGCGCTGCACGATTGCGGCCTGAACGTGTCCGGCGACCCCGCGGTTTCCTTCACAGAAACACACCAGGTTCTGCTCGATGTCGGTTACACCCGGGGGCCCGAAGTGGCCCGCCGGCTGGAAGAAAACAACATCATCGTGAACTACCAGGCTTCACCCGAGGAGGAAGGCTTCACAGCCTCCGGTTCACTGAGAATGGGTGTATCCGAAATGACCCGGTTCGGCATGGGCCCGGAAGATTTTGCTGAACTGGCTGAACTCCTCCGCGCCGTCATTTCGGACGGAAGTACGGTCAAGCCCAAAGTCGTGCAGCTGAGAAAGCGTTTCCTGGACATGCAATACTGTTTCACCGAACACGAGTTCGGCGAGCGGCTGGGAGCCCTGCACAATCTGGTCTGAAAGACTCTCTTCTACTCGAGCACCAGGCGCACACCGGAACGCGCAAATGCGTGGAATCCCACCTCGTCATTCGAGGCGATCTGGATTCTTTCCACGGCTTGCGCGAGGTCGGCTGCGCCGGTTGCAATCGACAGGCGCAGGAAATGCTGCCCTTCGCTGTCAAGCGCACCGAACGAGCGCCGGTCCATGGTCGCTACGTGATAGCGGTACAACAGGAACAACTGGAACAACGTCGCAGGACTCGAATGTAACCGGGTCTCCTCCGGCAGCGAGTCGAATTCCTTCTGCACGCCGAGCTTTTCGATCACGCCGCTGACGTTGGGGAAAACGTAGAAAGCTCCCTGCGGATTCTGGCAGCGAATGCCTTCGATGCTGTTGAGCCCACCGACCACCTGGTCGCGTCTCCGCTGGAACGCATCGGTCATTTTCCGGATCGCCGGTTCGCTTTCCGGGGACTCCAGCGCCACGCGGGCTGCAATCTGGTTGTAGGGCGGGATGCTGGCGAAATAATTGATGTTCAGATTGCGGTGGACTTTGGCGTCTGCGACCGTGGGGTAGACGGCCCAGCCCACCCGGCCACCGGTCCATGAATAGGTCTTGGATACCGCCGAGGCAATGATGGTGCGTTCCTCCATGCCGGGCACCGATGCGATCGAACAATGCTCTTTGCCATCGAACATGATCGCTTCGTACGCTTCGTCGGAATAGACACGCACGTTTGGCGGCGTTTTTTCCAGGATCAATTGCGACAGCGCTTCCAGCTGCTCCCTGCTGGCCACGCCCCCGGTGGGGTTGGAGGGGAAGTTCAGATAGATCAGCTTCGTGTGATTGGAAAGCAGCGGCGCAAGCTCCTCGACCGTCAATGAAAAACCCTGCTCCTCCCGGAGGTGAATCGGCACCGGTTTTGCGCCCACGTATGGGATATAGGATTCGTACAGCGGATAACCGGGCGTCGGATAAATAATTTCGTCACCCCGTTCACAATAGGACTGCTGGGCGAACCCGATCGAAGGCCTGGCTCCGGGAAACACGACCACGCGCTCAGGGTCAATTTCGGCCAGCCCCCGGTCCGCGGCAATCTTGCGCGCCAGCGCGGCCCGCAGTTCGGGCATGCCCTGGGGATCACAGTAGGTGGTTTGCCCGGCCCGGACTGCATCGACTATGGCCTCGGCAATGTGCCCCGGCAACGGAAAATCCGGCTGCCCCAGGTTGCAGCGAATGACCCGCTCCTGGTCGTTTTTCTCAACTTCAAGAATGCGTGAGCCGAAACCGAAAGCGGCTTCGGTGCCCATCAGTTTCACCCGTTTTGCAAATACCGCGGTTTGTATGCGTGGAGTCTTCCTGGCGCTTCTCATGATGCTTGAACCTCCGGCTGCTGAATCAAGCTGCACAGATTTCCCGGAATCGGGTCTGGTCTATGTCATGAAAATATTACTTCGCAGGCTGGTTCCGTAAAATGACCTGAGTTAGTCATTCATGCCATCCAGCTTCTCCTGGTCGGCCAGCACGTCCGATCAGCTTCGCCAGGTCCGTCCAGCTGGCGTGTTTCCTTTGGCTCTCTCCTGCGCAAGGGATCAGCTAAAAAGGGACGTCACCCTTTTAATGATTCAGCGGCTGAACGTGTCGCCAAAAAAATCACCTTCATTCCACACGGGGCGCTCCAGCTGGTTCGCGATAATTTCCCCGATACGCGCGTTGATGCGGGTGAACCTGGCCGCCGCGCCATAGTCGATGGGCAGGTTGAGGTCATCACTCGGGCTGTGGTAGTGGTCTTTCAAAAACCCCTCGAACAGCGGAAGTGTGTCGGTCTGCCCGTCACGCGAAGTGGTGCCGGTGACCAGGAAAATGGCCGGCACACCCTGTTGCACGAACCGGTAGTGGTCGCTGCGCACGAATATGTTCTGTTCCGGAAACGGGTCGGGCGTCAGCGCTATTCCGGCTTCGTTGGCCGCCGTCTGCACCGCGTCCCGGATCGTGGAGTGCTCCGCGCCAAATGCGATCACGTCGCCAAAATCGTACAACAGCAGCGGCATGTCCAGGTTGATCACACCCGCCATGCTGGCAGCCGGGACGATGGGGTTATGGGCAAAGTATTCCGAGCCCACCAGGCCTTTTTCCTCGGCGGTCACGGCCACGAACAGGACCGACCGGCGCGGCGCCTCCCCCCCGGTGAACAAGCGGGCCGTCTCCAGCATGACCGCTATGCCCGATGCGTTATCAAGTGCCCCGTTGTTGATGGCGTCCTCATGTCCCTCGCCGGCCAATTCACCGATGTGGTCCAGGTGGGCCGTGTAGACCAGGTACTGGTTCTTCAATAACGGGTCGGCGCCTTCAAGGTAGGCGACCACATTGGGACTGGTGATGTCTTCAAAGGTGCTGGCACGGCTCATATGCAAGGTGCCATCGAGCGGAAAGGCATTCAGTGCCAGGCCCCCGTCATCCCTGGCAATCATCTCCTCGAGGGAATAAGGCGCGCCCTCAAAAAGCGCATTGGCTGTCTCGTGGCGAAGATATGCGGATACCTGTATTTGGGGGAAGCCCGCGAAAACCTCGCCAGTGGTGGTCACCCAACCCATGGATGGGGTCCCCACCATGCTCTTGATTTTTTCCCAGGCAAAACGCTTCTCGCTCGCCGGCGTGTGGATACTCACGAGTCCAATGGCGCCGTGCGCCACGGCGTTACCGGCAATCTCACGGCCCGAAGAAAAATGCGCCCCTTCTTCGCTGGGAAAGGATTTGGGCTGCCCATCCAGGACCACCACGATTTTTCCGGCAACATCCAGCCCTTCATAATCGTTGTACTCAAGTTCCGGGGCTTCAATACCGTAACCGGCAAACACCATTTCAGCATCCACCGAGGAAGCCGGGCTCGACTTGCTGGGCCCCATGTAAAAATCATCAACGAATGTAAGTGACGTGGTTACGCCGTCCCGTTCAAGACTCATCGAGGCCGATCCCGCGACCAGCATCGCTCTGCGAATCGGCACCGGCTGAAAATAACTGCCTTCGACCCCGCCCGGCGCCAGGCCCATCTGGCGGAACTGGCTCGCTACGTAAGCAGCTGCAATGTCATAGCCGTCTGTGCCGGGTTGACGTCCGCGAAGGAGGTCATCGGCAAGGAAAGTGATGTGTGCCTGGATCCGCTGCTGCAGTAACAGGTCAGATTCTTCTTCTGCGAACAGACTCGTTACGGACATTACGGCGGTTGCCGCCAGGCAAAGTAAAAATCGGTTCATTTTTATTCCTTGATTTGAAATACAGCAGCGACCCTATCCGGCGCTTCGAGCTGTGGATAATGACCAACATCCTCCAGGATGGAGAGGCTGGCGGAACGGTTATGCTCGCATAGCTTGAGTGCAATAACGAGAACAGCAATGGGGTCCTCTTTTCCCCAGATGACTTTGAACGGAAGATTCAGCCGGTGCAGCGGTCCGGTCCATTGCTCTCCCATCCGGATTCGTTCACGCATGTAACCCGCGATTTTGTGCAGAACCCTGCGTCCGTTGTTGTTCATTATCAACGCCCATTGATCCCGGTAATGCATTTCGCTGAATTGCTCCGGATGGGCATAGACATTCGGGTACTGCAGGCGAAACATGCGCCAACTGGTCAGTCGTGCGGCAATCGCTCCAACCACAGGTGTTCGCAGCAGGCGCTGGGTTAACAACGGTTGGTGAAACTCCATGTAGATGCCGCCATTCAACAGCGACAGAGACTTCAAGTCGAAGCGGTAACCACCCTGCTCCCTGCGGCGCAGCAACTCGCAGGCGACACTGTTGCCCATGTCATGCGCCAGTAATTCAAATTCGGTGATTCCCAGGTAATCCAGCAGTGCTTCGGCGGCGTCCAGTTGCCGCCCGAGCGAATAGTCCCGGCCTGGTGGTTTCTCCGAAAGCCCGTAACCCGGGAAATCGAAAACCAAAACCCGGTAGGCTTTTTCCAGTAATGGCAGCAGAGGGTGCCAGTCCCAACTGCTGGTTGGAAAGCCATGGAAACAAACCAGCCAGGGCAGTTCAACGTTTTTCTTGCCCTGGATTCGGTAGAAGATTTCAACGTCATCCACGCGGGCAAAATGCCCACCGCCCATCCACGCCTGGATGTCGTCCGACAATCCGTTCACGGGTCTTTATTTTCCTTCAAGGCCATATCTTGTGATGCTTTCAATATACCGCGTAAGATATTGATTTCATTTTGATCTGGACGTGCGCGGTTGAACAGGCGACGCAAGCGCGCCATCAGGCGTTTGGGCTGTTTTGGGTTCAGAAAACGGATGTCCAGCAGGGTCTGTTCCAGGTGCTCGAACAGACCTTCCATCTGCCGGTCATCCACCGGTTCCCAATCATGTGGAGCCACGGATATGTCCGAAAATCCCTGCGCCGCCACCCTCAACTCGTAGGCAATGATCTGCACCGCCTGGGCCAGGTTCAGCGAAGAATATTCAGGATTGGAGGGAATATTGACCAGGAACTGGCAACGCTGCATTTCCTCGTTGATCAGCCCGTACCGCTCGCGCCCGAACAGCACGGCGACGTCCAGCGATTTCGCTTCCGCCAAGTGCCTGGTTCGCTGCCCGGCGTGCGTCGATCATCGGCATCGGCAGGCTGCGCATGCGGGCACTGGTCCCGAGCACCAGCGCACAGCCCTGCAGCGCAGAATCCAGAGAGTCGTGGACCACCGCTTTTTGCAGAACATCGTCTGCACCCGAGGCCATTGCAGTGGCGTCGGCGCTGGGGTAAATTTTTGGTGTTACCAGGTGCAGGGACGACAGCCCCATCACTTTCATGGCCCTTGCAGTGGCGCCGATGTTCCCCGGGTGGGTGGTGTTGATCAGCACGATGCGAATCCGTGCCAGCCTTGATTCCACCGAACCGGCCTCCGGCCCTGCCATCGCCGCTCCGCTTCTGGTATCCTGTGCCGCCTTTTCGGGACTATCTGACATGACGCATCCTGTACTGAATGTAGCGATTGAAGCCGCTTACGCCGCCGGCAAAATCATGCGCCAACAAATCCACCACGTCGACGCCATTCCGGTTGAGCGCAAAGCCCGTCACGACTATGTCAGTGAAGTGGACAAGGCTTGCGAAGCGGAAATTGTACGGGAAATTAAGCGTTATTACCCTGATCACGCGTTTCTGTGCGAAGAAAGCGGGAAAACCGGTGATAACCCGCACGTATGGGTCATCGACCCGCTGGACGGCACCAGCAATTACCTCCATGGGCTGCCGCATTTCGCCGTTTCCATAGCCCAGCAGGTCAATGGCCGCACCGAACATGCCGTGGTCTATGACCCCCTGCGCGAGGAACTGTTTACTGCCAGCAAGGGTGGCGGCGCCTTCCTGAACAACAAGCGTTTGAGGGTTTCAGCCCGTAACGGCCTCGAAGGAGCGGTACTGGCCACCGCATTCCCGTTCAGGGAACGCCAGAACCTGCAGGTTTACGCAAGGATTTTCCAGGCGGTTTTTGCCAAGATCGAAGACTTCCGGCGGGCCGGCACCGCCAGCCTGGACCTGGCCTGGGTGGCCGCGGGTCGAATGGACGGGTACTTTGAAATGGGGATCAAACCCTGGGATGTCGCTGCCGGCGCGCTGATCGTGCGCGAAGCCGGTGGTGTGGTGCTGGATTTCGATGGTGAGGATACGTTCGAGGAATCCGGCAACATCATCGCGGCGCCATACAAGGTGATGACGCCGCTGAAGCAATTGATCAGTTCGAAGTGGAAGGCGCCTCACGACGCCTAGGAGTCTGCGCCGCGCAGACCCCCAACCGCCTTCAGGGGTTCGGGTTGATCGCCACCCCTTCTTTTTCCACTGCCATCAGGTCGAATTTGCTGACGCCGAGTTCCAGCAGACACGGTGCTGGCGACGTAGATCGACGAATACGTACCCACGACGATGCCGATGATCAGCGTGAATGCGAACGAGTGGATGATCTCACCGCCGAAGATGAACAGCGCAATCAACACCAGCAAGGTGGTGAAGACCGGTCATCAATGGTGCGCGACAGCGTCTGGTTGATGGACGTGTTCACGACTTCCAGCGGTGACGACTTGCGCAACCGGGGGAAGTTTTCACGAATACGGTCAAACACGACGATCGTGTCGTTCAGAGAATAACCGACCACGGCCAGCAGAGCGGCCACGACGGTCAGGTCAAATTCAACCTGCAGGGTCACCAGGATGCCCATCGTGATGATGATGTCATGCACCAGGGAAGCAACCGCACCCACGGAAAACCGCCACTGGAAACGCATCATTACATAGAAAAAGATACCGATCAGCGCGTAGACCACGGCCAGTATCCCCTGTTCGGCGAGTTCCTCACCGACCTGCGGACCCACGAACTCGACGCGGCGCATCTCGATTGCGCCGTCCACGCCCTGCTGCAAGGCGGCCAGGACTATCGTCGATATTTCGGCGTCACTCTGCTTCCTCGTCCTCGCGCGGCGGAATCCGGACCACGATGTCGGTTGGCGTTCCGAACGTCTGCACAATGGAATCGGCCATTCCGGCAGCGCTGAGGTTGTCTCGCACCTTGGATATCTCGGGCGTGGAAGGGTAACTGACCTCGATCAGGGTTCCACCGGTAAAATCAAGCCCGTAATTCAGGTCCTGCGGCAAACAGCATGACGATACTGAGCACGATCAGGCTGGCCGAAGCGACGAACGCGATTTTGCGTTTTCCGACGAAATCGATACTGGTTTTCTTGTTCAGAAATTTCATTGCCGCACCTCAGATGGACAGTTTACGGACGCGCTTCTTGCCGCCGTAAATCAGGTTGATGACTGCCCGCGTTCCCATGATCGCGGTGAACATCGAAGTCACGATACCCAGCGACAACGTCACGGCGAATCCCTTGATCGGCCCGGTACCGAACAGGAACAGCACGAAGGCCGCGATCAGGGTCGTGATGTTGGCGTCGGCGATGGTTGAAAAAGCCTTGTCATAACCGGCCCGGATACTGGCCTGCGGGCGTATTGCCGCTGCGCAATTCCTCGCGGATACGTTCAAAAATCAGCACGTTGGCATCCACCGCCATACCGACCGTCAACACGATACCGGCAATACCCGGCATCGTCAGCGTTGCACCCAGCATGGACAGCAGCGCGACCAGCAGCACCAGGTTGGCGAACAGCGCCAGGTTGGCGACCAGTCCGAAAACGCGGTAGTAGACCGCCATGAACACCAGCACCAGGATGAAACCGATCACCACCGACTTGAAGCCCTGCGCCACGTTGTCGGCACCCAGGCTGGGGCCAACCGTGCGTTCCTCGACGATTTCCATCGGGGCGGCCAGTGCGCCGGCCCGTAACAACAACGCCAACTGGCTGGCTTCCGACATCGAGTCCAGCCCGGTGGTCTGAAACCGCTTGCCAAATGGCTCGCGCACCACGGCCACGCTGATCACTTCCTCGGTTTTGCGGCCGCCCGGCTTTTGTTCGATGTAAACCACGGCCATGCGATTGCCGACGTTTTCACGGGTGAAGTCCAGCATGCGCTTGGCGCCCACTCCGTCAAGCGTCACGCTGACCTGGGGCTGGCCGGTCTGCTGGTCGAAGCCGGCTGGATGCGCCGATCAACTGGTCGCCGGAGACGATCAGGCGTTTTTTCAGCAGGATCGGCTGGCCGTTGTTGTCGGTATACATCCGCGACTCAGGCGGAATCCGGCCAGTCTGCGGCGGCGGTAAAGGCGTCGTTGGCTTCATCCACCGCCCGGTATTCCAGCGTAGCCGTCGCGCCGATGATTTTCTTGGCTTCCACCGTGTCCTGCACGCCGGGCAGTTGCACCACGACGCGGTCGGCGCCCTGCTGCTGGATCACCGGCTCAGCGACACCGATTTCGTTGACGCGATTACGCAGGGTGGTGATGTTCTGTTTCAGGGCAGTCTGTTGCAATTCCAGCAACTGCTGTTCCTGGACAGTTGCAGAAAGCCCGAAATATCTCGCCGACGCGCATTTCGCTGATCGTCAAACCCTGCAGGCTCTGGTCGTCACTGATAATGCTTCCAGCGACTGGCACGATCTTCGTCAGAGCGCAGCAAGCACAGCAAGCCATTGCCTTCGCGACGAACCGACACGTAGCGAATACCTTCGTCACGCAGTGCAGCGCGAATGTCGTCCACGTAACGGTCCAGTTGCTGGCCACGGGCAGTATCCATGTCAACCTGCATCAGGAAATGCACGCCACCCTGCAAATCCAGGCCCAGGGTCATGGGCTTACCGCCGATGGCACGCAGCCAATCAGGCGTTGCATGGCGCCAGGTTCAGCGCCACGATAAACTGGTCACCCAGGGCTTTCTTGACTGCATCGGCTGCCTGTAACTGGTCTTCGGTTGAATTAAAGCGGTACAGCAGCCGGTTGCCGATCTGCTCACTGCTCTTGTAACCGAATTTCTCGACAACAAGTGCATCTTCGATATTGGCAGTCAAGATCCAGTGGCAATGGCAAAACCGCGGGCGGAAGTAACCTGCAGCGCCGGATCTTCGCCGTACAGGTTAGGCAGGGCATAAAGTACGCCCACGAGCCAAGAACCAGCACGATAAGCACGTACTTCCAGCCAGGATATTGATTCATTATTCGGCCTCGGAAGGTTAATTAAATTGGATGTTGTTGTGGAAGCCCGGTTCAGGCAGATTTGATGGTGCCTTTGGGCACAACGCTGGCGACGGCATGCCTTTGCAGCTTGATCTTGACGTTATCGGCCAGTTCAACTGTGACAAAGGATTCCCCAACGTTCGTAATCCGGCCCAGCAGGCCGCCGTTGGTGACCACTTCGTCCCCGTTAGCCAGTTCAGACACCAGTTGGCTTGTGTTCCTTGGCCCGCTTCATCTGCGGACGAATCAACAGAAAATAGAAGATGATGAAAATGACGATCAGCGGCAGGAATGACATCAGACCACCCGGTGGGCGGCATCCTGCGCATATGCGCTGGCAATGAAAAAATCCAGGATATCCATGAAAAGCCTCGTAAAGAACAATTTGCAGCCGGTTATTATAAGTGAAAGGCAGCGGTCATCCTATGGATTTACGCGTTTTCTTTATTATTTCTACAGTCAAAGCGGACCAAGTGCCGCCTTCTCCAGGTATTCGGCGGCAAATGTCTCCAGGCTTCCGGCCGCGATCGCATCGCGCAGACCCTGCATCAGCCTCTGGTAGACCCGCAGATTGTGAACGGTCATCAGCCGTGCGCCCAGTATTTCATTGCAGCGGTCCAGGTGCCTCAGATAGGCGCGCGAATAATTGAGGCAGGTCTCGCAATCGCATTCAGGATCGACCGGCGAGGTGTCCTCTTCATAGCGCGCATTGCGAATCTTGAGCACGCCCCGGCTGGTAAACAGGTAGCCGTTGCGGGCGTTGCGGGTGGGCATCACGCAATCGAACATGTCGATTCCGCGCAGCACGCCCGCGATGATGTCTTCCGGCCTGCCGACACCCATCAGGTACCGGGGATGGCTGTCCGGGAGTTCCGGCACGGTAAAATCAAGAACCCGGTCACGCTCCTCGTGGGGTTCCCCCACCGACAAGCCGCCGATAGCGTAGCCGTCGAAACCGACTTCGACCAGGTGGCGGGCGGACCTGACCCGGAGGTCCTCGTACATGCCGCCCTGGACGATCCCGAACAGGGCCGAGGAGTTGCCCTCGTGCGCGCGCTTGGAACGCTCTGCCCAGCGCAGCGACAATTCCATGGATTCGCCCGCCTGCTGCGGGGTAGCCGGGTACGGCGTGCATTCATCAAAAATCATCACGATGTCGGAGCCCAGCGACTTCTGTACCGCCATCGATTCCTCGGGGCCCATGAAGACCTGCGAGCCGTCAATGGGTGATGCAAACGTGACGCCTTGCTCGGTGATTTTGCGCCGTTCCGCGAGGCTCCAGACCTGGAATCCGCCGGAATCGGTCAGGATGGGGCGCTTCCACTGCATGAAACCGTGCAGGCCACCGTGTTTTTCAATCACAGCGGTGCCGGGGCGCAGCATCAGGTGAAAGGTGTTGCCCAGGATAATATCGGCGCCGGTTTCCCGGACCTCGCCCGGGGTCATCGCCTTGACGGTGCCGTAAGTGCCCACCGGCATGAAGGCCGGTGTGCGGACATCACCGCGATCCATTTGCAGCAGGCCGGTGCGTGCCTTGCCGCTGGTAGCGTGAACGGTAAACTTCAAACCCGCGCCGCCACCATGACGCGCTTGTGGTAGCGCAGTTGCTCATAGGCCTCCGGTGGCGGCTCAAGCACCTCGGCGCTGGAAAACCCGACTTTCTTCAGCAGCCACATCAGGGCGTCGAGGCTCGGCACCAGGCAAATCCCGGTAATGCTGGCTTCAGGCCCGTGCGTATCGGCGGTTTCATCGATGATGCCGAAACTGCCCATCAACGGCCGCACATACTGGTAACTGCCGTAATCAACGAAACCGGTCATGCCGGGAACGATCTGTGTCTCGATCACGCACATCGTGTTACACAGCGCACGGCACACGCGCAGCGCGCCGACCGGGTTTTCCAGGTGGTAGAGCAGGCCCAGCATCAGGACCACGTCGAAGCGCCCGAGCAGATCCGGGCTTTGCTCGTGAATATCGCCTTTTTGGAACGTCAGGTGATCCATGCCGTAAATACCGGAGATCAGGCTGCTGTCGTCGACGTGCGCCTGGCGGGCGTCGATACCCAGCACCCGGGAAAAGCCCGACCGCGCCATGTTGTAGGCGAACCAGCCCTGGTGCGAAGCCAGGTCCAGCGCGGACAGGCCGCTGCGCTGAGGCCCCAGGTATTTGTCCAGGCAGGATTCCAGCATCTGCCAGCGTGTATCGTGGATCGCCTGGATATCGATGCCGTGATAAGTCGGCGTGGTGCTGCCGTCGGGCAATTCGTAGGAATAAAACCATTCCCTTGAATGTGCCTTTTCGATCAGTGTGGACATGGGTAACTCCGGAATGGATCAGCGGTGGAATTATGACAACTGCCGGCTCAGAGAACCAGCATCGCATCGCCATAACTGAAGAAACGGTAACGCTCCAACACCGCATGACGATAAGCGGCAAGGGTTTCGTGCGTGCCTGCCAGTGCACAAACCAGCATCAGCAGAGTGGATTCGGGCAGGTGGAAATTCGTGACCAGACCATCGATGACACGGAACCGGTAGCCCGGGTAGATGAAAATCCGGCTGTCGCCGGAAAAGGGCTCGAGACTGCCGCCTGCAGCGGCGGTTTCCAGGCAACGCACCGCGGTCGTTCCCACCGCGATGACCCGCCCTCCCCGCGCCCGGGTCCGCTCGACGGCTTCGCACACGCTGGCGGAAACCTCCAGCCATTCGGCATGCATCCGGTGGTCTTCCACCCGGTCGCAGCGCACCGGCTGAAACGTTCCGGCACCAACGTGCAGGGTAACTTCAGCCCGCTCTATACCGCGCGATTGGAGCGCCGCCAGGGTGGCGTCGTCGAAATGCAGGCCCGCGGTGGGCGCCGCGACCGCACCGGGATGGCGGGCGTATACCGTCTGGTAGCGTGTCCGGTCATACTCGGTATCGGCACGTTCAATATAGGGCGGCAGGGGCATATGGCCCAGCGTTTCGAGGATTTCCCCCAGCGTTCCTTCCAGCAGCCTGAGGCTGAAAAACGAATCTTCCCGGCCGGTCACCTCGATTCGTGATCCATCCTCGAGAACGATCAGCGATCCCTGTTTGGGCGATTTGCTGGCCCGCAACTGGGCCAGGCAGTCCTGCTCATTGAGGACCCGTTCCAGCAGGATCTCGACCCGCCCTCCGCTTTCCTTGCGCCCAAACATCCGCGCCGGGATCACCCGCGTGTTGTTGAACACCAGCAAATCGCCCTTCGCCAGCAGACCGGGTAGATCCCGGAAACCCTGATCGGTGATCCGCCCGCCGGATTTGGCCAGGTGCAGAAGCCTGCTGTCCGAGCGCCGGGCAAGCGGCTGCTGGGCAATCAGTTCCGCTGGCAGTTCAAATTGGAAGTCGCTGCGTTTCAATGGCCTTCACCTCGAGAGATTGCGCGGCATTATAATGCCCTGTTCTCATGGTAGGAGCGGATTTATCCGCGATAAAATCAGGAATCACTCGCGGACGCACGACGGTATTCCAACAGGACTTCTTTGCCTGCGGCAAAATCGTCCTGTCTCCATCGCCTGTGCTAATCCGCTCCTACCCCGAAACGCCGTCGCCCGATCAAATATGGATAAGAGGTTACATTCATGAAAGCCCTGTCAGAAACCGCAAGAGAACTGGACCGCGACGATTCACTCGCCTGTTTTCGCGATGAATTCCACATTCCACTGAATGATGACGGGACGGAACAGATTTATTTCTGTGGCCACTCACTCGGTTTGCAGCCAAAGGCGGCCGCACAGTCCCTGCAGGAGGAGTTGGATGCCTGGCGCATCCTGGCGGTGCGCGGCCACTTCGAGGGCGATTCTCCGTGGATGGATCTCAATTCGAAGCTCTGCCTGCCCCTGGCGGAATTGACCGGGGCGCGGCCGGCGGAAATCGTCGTGATGAATACCCTGACGGTGAACCTGCACCTGATGATGGTCAGCTTCTTCCGCCCGCAGGGGAAGCGGCGGAAAATCCTGCTGGAACAGCACGCCTTCCCCTCGGACCGCTACGCGGTGGAATCACAACTGCGTTTTCATGGCCTGGACCCGGCGGAGTGCCTGGTTGAACTGGCTCCGGACAGCGGCCGACAAGGCGTCTCTGAGAGCGCCGTGGAAAACTGGCTGGATACACATGGTGAAGAAATCGCACTGGTATTGTGGCCGGGGGTTCAATACATCAGCGGACAGTTTTTTGACTTGCCCAGGCTGACGGCCGCGGCGCACCGTTCGGGGGCGATGATCGGCTTTGACCTGGCGCATGCCATCGGCAACGTGCCGCTTTCACTGCACGACAGCGGTTGTGACTTTGCCGCCTGGTGCCATTACAAATACCTTAATTCCGGGCCCGGCGCGATTGCCGGGTGTTTCGTCCACGAAAGACATCACAGCATTGAAATGCCGCGGTTAAACGGCTGGTGGGGTAACGACCGGGAAAGCCGCTTCAGAATGGAGCCGCGGTTTGCGCCGTCTGCCGGGGCCGCGGCCTGGCAACTGTCCACCCCGCCCATATTGTCGATGGCGCCCCTGAAAGCATCGCTGTCGATCTTCCAGGCAGCGGGTATGGAGCGCCTGCGTCAGAAATCAAAGCGCATGTCCGCTTACCTGGTGAATGGCATACAGTCCCGGCTTGATGAAGTCCTCGAGGTGATCACGCCTTCCGATCCGGATCGCAGGGGCTGCCAGCTCTCCCTGCGGGTCCGCTCAGGCCGCCAGGACGGGCAACAACTGTTCCGTTACCTCGCGGCACACGGAATTCTGACCGATTGGCGCGAACCGGACGTGATCCGGGTCGCGCCGGCTCCCTTGTACAACCGCTTTGCCGACTGTCACGCCCTGTTACAAAACATCAATGACTGGGGCAACCAAAGTGTTGCAGGCTATTGACACTCCAGGATGTCAGTCAGCTTGATGATCGAGTCGGTGCGATTAACCGAACCGTTGAGCGGCGTCATGAACAGGTAGTCCAGGTTCCAGCTTCCTGCCGTTTCGCTGGAGAAGCTGCGTTCGAGGACACCCACCGCCTGAGACGAAACACCGGAAGCCTGGCAGACGGCGCAGTAACCTTTAAATTGCAGTATCGGCAATTCGCTGTTGGTCGGCTCCGGGTTCACGATATCCTGCGCATACAGCCACCTGGGCAAGCCATTGGCATCGAACAGGTAATGAATCTGTGACTGGGTACTGGCATTGACCAGCACACTGGCTCCACCCAGCCCTGCCACGCCCCGGTACCACAAGCCGGTATAACTCCCGGTGGAACCGTTAACTTGCGGACAGGTCAGCGGACTGATCGGTTGCATGCGTTCGGTACCCGACTGACCGAATAGCGTGTAGGAAAACATCGCGTCTTTTTCACCCAGCAGGGCGATCGCCACTTTGCCGACCGGCGCGGAGTGCTGCTGGCTGCCGTCGTTGGTGAACCTCAGTAAGTCCGACGTCCAGATGTTGCCGGTGGAAACAGCGTTGTTCGCTATATACCAGGCAGGCTGGCCCGCCTCGTCATAGGTGTACCACACCAGGGCCCGGCTGCTGCCGCCCTGGTTGAACTCGTAACCCTGGGCCAGCCCAAGACGGGAATTGGGCTCCCACAGGCCCGGCTGGGGTTGCACGGCCTGGCCCTGAAACTCCACGTCGGCTCGAATCGAAACGGCGCTTGGAGAACCCAGGGTGTTGGTCAAAACGGCGTACCACCTCCCCGGGGTGACACCGAAAACCGTTATGGAAGGTCCATCGCCAGCCACTCCGCTGGCAGAAACAACAACCGGCAGATTGCCCGCCGCCGTGGCAAATGGCGGTTCGCTCAACGCTGCGTTGAAATCCAGCCGCTTGAGTTCCAGCTTCAGGCCATTGCTTTGCGCCGTGTCCGCTCCATCGGCAAATACCGTCAGGCTACTGGCCCCCGCCGGAACATCAATGAACAGGCGATCATGCGGAACAGCAGGTTTCAGCGCGATGTGGTGCGTCATGCCATTGATCAACGGAAAGGTTTCAACCTGGGCAATGCCGTTGCGGTTGAAATGCACCGGGATCACGCCGACGTTATACGGCGAGGCCCGGTGCGTGCCGACGCCTACGGCGCTGATTAACTGTTCCCCGGGCAAGGCGTCGAGATTATCCCAGCTGAGCCGGACGGGAAACGCCTCGCCGGCACCGGCCATACCCGGTCCGCTGGCGGAAAAACGACTGTCGGTGGACGGCTCGACCGCGGCATGCACCAGCGTGGCAACATCTCCGGACGGGTTGGTTGCCGTCCAGTTCTGAACAATGATCCAGTAGTTGCCTGCCGGGAGATCAAATAAATTGCACTGTTCCGTAACGACCGGGGTTGCGCTGGCGCACAATTCCTCGGACTCCTCGGCCATTCCATTGCCGTTATCGTCCCTGCCGACAAACAGGTCCAGGTCCTCAGCGGTCGATGCCAGTGTTTCGGCATACAGCCACAATCCGCCCTGGGGGAGCGAATGCCAAACCGTCATCACGCCCTGGCCGTCATCGTAAGGCGTGTCGTCGGTGGGATCCTGGACCAGGGTTTGGGACGTCTGCTCCGGCTTCACCAGTCCACCTGCGGTAAACGTGGCGTCCGGCAGAGCTACCAGCCCGGAAAGATTGAACGCCTGCCAGCCGCCATTGCGATCATCCGTGAGTGTCCAGTCCGCCGGCAGGTCACCGCCGTCGGAATAAACCGAAACCGTCAGGAATTGATCGGAAGAGCCATTGGCGCTTAACCGGATGGTCCCGGAAAGCCATTCGCCGACGATACCGGACGCGGACAGGTCAACATTGATTTCCAGGCTGCGCGTCGACCCGCTTCCCAAAGAAAATGTGTTGGGGCTGACAGCTACCGAGACCCCCGGGGGGAAATCCAGGGCCGTCGCAGTCCAGCTGCCTCCGCCCATCTGGTCGGTGACTTTGCGCGTAAAACTGCAACTCGTCTGACAACGGGAATCAACCAAACCGGCCAGGTTCAGGTTACGCGGCTTCCCGCCAATGGCCGGGTTTGCGTTGATGAATTCGTTGGTCGTTACGTTCAGGTACAGACCCGCGTTTGCGGCTTCCCCGAGTTGTGGGCGCCCGGTTCCCCGTTCATGCGGCGTTGCCGGATCGATACCCCGGTCGGTCACCAGCTCCGCTGTCGCAGTTGTTTCGATGGCTGAAACGACCTGGCTGACATTCCAATCGGGGTGGACCGACAACAACAGGGCCCCTGCGCCGGCGACATGGGGTGAAGCCATCGAAGTTCCGGTAAGGGTTTTGAGCGCCTGGCCGAAGTTGGACGCCGCGAGGATCGACGTTCCCGGCGCGATCACATTCGGTTTCAGGGTATCGGCCACGGGGGCCAGCGCCGGGCCGCGCGAACTGCTTTCAAACAGCTGGTCGCCAAAACTGTCGCTCTCTACCAGTCCGAAACCGGAAATACCTCCCTTGTGATTACTTCCGCTGGCCAGCCAGGCCCGGAGTTCATTCCCCTCTGAACTGCCGATGTGCGTTGCCGGCAAACAATGATCATCGGCTACGACGGACTCACCCTGCTCTTCCACGTTGGCGAGGATGTAACCGCCGGCGCCGGCCAGCATCACGTTTTTGCCTTTCTCCACCCGGCCGTAAGTTCCACGGTCACACACCACGATTTCGCCGTTGAAGGGTTTCTGGCCGTCCCAGGGATTACTCAGCCCTTCATTATCTTCGCAACTGGCTTGCAGTTCGGCTTCACCCACTCCGCACAGGGCATTCCCGAAATCCCGTGCATGGACAATTTTTCTCTGGCCGATCCCATCCGTCAGACTGGCGCCGAACAGGTTACCGGGAGGCGTTGAACCACCACCCTCGAGGTTCTCGACCACGCTGCCAAAAATGGTGTTGTGGGTCGCGTTGCCCACCGCAACCATCCACGGAGCATTGGCCGGGGAGCCTATCGTCCCTGCTTTCGGGCCGTCATTGCCGGCGGAGGTCGCCACAAAGACACCGGCATTGCGGGCGTTCAGGAATGCCCGGGCGATGTCACCGGACCGCCAGGGGTCGACAGGATCGGAGCCAATGGAATAGTTGATCACGTCAACCCCGTCCTTGACCGCCTGGTCGATGGCGGACAGGATGGCTGAACCTTCGCAGCCCCCACTGTCGGACCCCGCCGGTTCACCAACGTAGCAAACGCGGTAGGAAATGATGTTGGCTCTGGGAGCGACCCCGCTCACGGTGACGTTGACCTTGCCTTCGAGGAAGGTATTGACCGGGTTGCCCACGGCGATGGACGCAGTATGGCTGCCGTGTCCATCATTGTCCTTGCCGTTGGTGTTTTCTTCAACCACATCGGTGGTGGACGGGTCGTCCTCGATAAAATCATAGACGCCGATCAGTTTACCGTTGCATTGAGCACCGGATCCCGGGTCGTTGCACAGGCCCAGGTATTTGCCCAGGGGATTGGTGTGCGTGTAGCCGTCCAGGGAAGGATTACTGAAAGAAGGGTGTTCCCAGTTGATTCCGGAATCAATGGAAGCAACGATGATTCCCTCGCCTTTTGCCGCGGTAAACCCGGCATCACCGGTCCACAGATACCCGGCGCCTATCCATTCCGGACCGGCATAGGTTTGCAGCTTGTGACGGGTATCCGGGTTGATGGATTTGACCAGCGGTGATTGCGCCAGGATTTTCGCTTCTTCCCGGCTGATATTGACGGTCAGGCCGTTGGCCACCACGCTGTATTGATAAACCGGCTTGATCGTGCGGCCCAGCAACAGCGAGACATCCTGCTCAAACTCCCGGTGCCGGTCGGCGACAAAATCAAGGTAAGCCTTTGCTTCGGGTGAGCCGGTATCCAGCTTCCTCTTCCCGGTGGCGCGTGTGGACGTTGCCCAAAGACGTTCACCTCCGCTGCGGTCCGGTACAGAGAGCCTCTGCCCCTCGTAGGTAGCCAGGGGTGGATCCTGCAATTCGATCACATAGCGTTGACGCGAGCTTGCCGGGTCTGATCCGTCCCGCGCCAGCGCCTGTGGTGAAACCGCCAAAATAAACACCAGGCCAGCACAGGCCAGCGACAGCCTGGCGCCAATCCCGGTCAAACTGCCCCTGATCATCGAAAACGTCATCCATGGCTCCTGGCTGGACTTCTCATTGTGACCAATTCCTCCGCTGCCGTCGGGTGTATCCCGATCGTGCAATCAAAGCGTTCCTTGGTCAGCCCGGATTTTACCGCCACCGCAAACCCCTGGACAATTTCCGGGGCATCCGGACCGACAATATGTATACCGACCACTTTTTGTTCTTCCCGTTCCACGATGAGTTTCATCAGGGTCTTTTCATCTCGCCCGGAAAGTGTGTGCTTCATTGGCCGGAATTCAGAAAGGTAAACGTCGATCGGGCCGAAATGGCTGATCGCATTTTCTTCCGTGTAACCCACGGTTCCCACCGGCGGCTGCGAAAACACGGCGGAAGGGATGTATTCATGGTTTACCGGCCGGTCACGGCCGCCGAATACGGAATCCGCAAAGGAATGGCCTTCGTAAAGCGCCACCGGCGTCAGGTTGACCCGGCTGGTGACGTCACCGACTGCGAAGATATGCTTGATGTTGGTTTGCGAATAATCGTCCACAACCACCCGGCCATCCGCCTTGACCTCCACGCCGATTTCCCTCAATCCGAGTCCGTGCACCAGCGGAACCCGGCCGGTTGCGTACATGACCTGGTCCACTTCCAGCGAATCGCCGCCAGTCAGTAACAGTTGCAGGCCCGAGGCCGATTTGCTGATGCTCACGACATCCGCCAGGAGTTTCAGGTCGATTCCTTTTTTGACCAGTTCCGTACCGACCACCCGGCGAACGTCGTGGTCGAATCCCCTCAATACGGCGTCGCCGCGATACAACTGGGTTACTTTTGAACCCAGGCCGTTAAAAATGCCGGCAAACTCACAGGCAATAAAGCCGCCGCCGACGATCGCGACGCGGCCGGGCAATGCTTCCAGGTCAAACGCTTCGTTGGACGTAATGGCGTGTTCGATTCCGGGGATATCCGGGGTCCAGGGCGTGCCGCCGGTTGCGATGAGTATCCGTTCCGCCGTGACGGTCTGATCCCCCACTTGCAGGGTGTGCGGGTCGATAAATGAGCCCCGTCCGTTGTACAGCTTGACGCCGGAATTCGACAGCAGGCGCAGGTAAACTGCATTCAGGCGGTCAATTTCCACGTCCTTTGCCCGGATCAGCCTGGGCCAGCTGAACCGGGCCGGTCCCGTTTCCCAACCGAATCCACGGGCGTCCTCGAAATCTTCAGCAAAATGAGAGGCGTAGACGAGCAGCTTTTTGGGTACGCAACCACGAATGACGCAGGTTCCGCCCACCCGGCTTTCTTCGCAAATACCGACTCGGGCGCCGTGCGCTGCGGCGATACGCGCCGCACGAACGCCACCTGATCCGGCGCCGATCACAAACAGGTCAAAATCAAACTGGCTCATCCAGGTTTCAAACTCCCAATTAAAAGCATGCGAATGATACCTTTTCTCGCGAACAATCGCTTGACCAGGACAGACCGGCACGTGACAGCAAAACATTCAAATAACCGGTCGTACAAGTGGCCCGGCCGAAAGTTCAATCTTCGTGAGACTCTTTAAATGATGCGTTGATCTGAATCATTTACGCAGGGATAATCCCTTGGACTTGCCACCCCGGTTTCCGTAGCATAGCGCCACAAGGATAATTCATGACCTGGAGCCCCATGCTTTCTGCTTCTCAAATCGTATTTGAGCGCTATTTTGAACCGGTTTTTCTTCCCGTCAATTTCGAACTGGACGGCGGTGAACTGCTCCTGGTGACCGGCGCGAACGGATGCGGTAAAACAACGCTGATCAGGGTTCTGGCCGGAATTCTCCACCCGACTTCCGGGGAAATTCAGAATGGTTTTGGCGGAATGGCTTACGTGGGTCACTACCTGGGAATCAAGGACGACCTGAGCGTGCTGGAAAACCTTCGCTTCATGCGCGATTTTATCGGCAACTCCAGCCGCAGCTGCAAGCGAAGTCATCCGGCAGGTCGGATTGCGCGGGTGTCGGAGCAACAAGCCCGCACCCTGTCCGCAGGGCAACGCAAACGCTGCGCGCTGGCCCGCCTGCTGGTCAGCGATTCCCGGCTGTGGTTGCTCGATGAGCCCTATTCCAACCTCGATATCGAAGGTGTCGACCTGGTCGATGCTTTGCTCCATGATCACCTGGAGTCCGGCGGCGCGTGCGTGCTGGCAACGCACGGCGCGCACCGGCCGACATGGGGCCGCACACAGGATTTTCACCTGGTATCGGGGGCTGCCGCATGAACGCAGCAACCGCGGGCAGCAGCCTGACCAAAGCCTTTTTCGCACTGCTCAGACGCGACTTGCTGCTGGCGTTTCGCCGCCGCACCGAACTGTTGTTCCCGGTCATTTTCCTGCTGGTCGTGATCAGCCTGTTTCCGCTGGGCATCGGGCCGTCCCCGCAACTGCTGGCCAGGATTGCGCCCGGCGTCATCTGGATCGCCGCATTGCTGGCCACGGTCATTTCGCTCGACGCGCTGTTCCGCTCGGATTTTGAGGACGGAACGCTGGAGCAATTCATCATCAGCGGACACCCCCTGACCCTGATCTCGCTGGCCAAGATCGTCGCTCATTGGCTGGTGGCCGGCCTGCCGATCGTGTTACTTTCGCCGTTGCTGGCGGTATGGATGAACCTGCCCCCGGAGTCCATTGGGCGTGATGATCCTGACCCTGGCGCTTGGCACGCCCATCCTGAGCCTGATCGGCTCGATCGGCGTGGGACTGACGATCAGCCTGAAACGGGGCGGCCAGTTGCTGTCACTGCTGGTATTTCCGCTGTATGTCCCCATCTTGATCATCGCAACCGCCGCGGTAATGGCAGCCTCAGACGGCCTCCCTTACACGCAATTCCTGGGTCTGCTGGTTGCAGGCCTGATAACATCGGTGACGCTTGCACCATTCGCAGCGGCCGCAGCATTGAAAATCAGCCTGTCATGAACACAGAAACCATCAGCAAGACAAAACCCAGGAAGAACGCCCTCGTGATGTTCATTCACAAGATGGGCTCACCACCGTGGTTTTACGATTTCACCGGAAAGTTTATCCCCTGGTTCTGGCTGATTTTCGCGGGTCTGACCGTGTGGGGGCTTTACCTTGGCCTGGTCAAGGGCGCCTGCGGATTACCAGCAGGGTGAAAGCGTCCGGATCATGTACCTGCATGTCCCGGCCGCGTGGATGTCCATGATGATCTATTCCATGATGGCCGTGATGGGGTTCATTGCCCTGGTCTGGCGCATCAGGATCGTGGAAATCCTGGCCATGTCCAGCGCACCGATCGGGGCGGCGTTCGCTATCGTCACGCTGACCGCCGGTTCCCTCTGGGGACGCCCGACCTGGGGTACGTACTGGGTATGGGACGCACGGCTGACCAGTGAACTGGTGCTACTGTTCCTGTACCTGGGCGTGATCGGCCTGTACAACTCGATCGACGAACCGCGCAAAGCGGCCCGTGCTGCCTGCCTGCTGGCCATCGTTGGCGCGGTCAACCTGCCGATCATTCATTACTCGGTCAAGTGGTGGAACACCCTGCACCAGGGCAGCAGCATCAGCCTGATGGGCGGCAACAGCATCGACGCGAGCATGTTGTGGCCCCTGTTGATCATGGCCGTAGCCGCCAAATTTTATTATGCCGCCAACCTGCTGACGCGCGCGCGGGTGACCCTGCTTGAGCAAGACAAGCGCAAAGGCTGGGTGCGCGAGATTCTGAGGGAGAAGAACTGATGAGCCATGCTCCTTTTATCCTGGCCGCCTACTCCATCGGCGCCGTCGTTCTTTTCTGGTGCGCCGTGGCGCCCCTGGTGCGGAAAAAATCCGTTGCCAGGGACATCCGACGACTGATTCAAATTGAGGACCGTTCACGTGACTCCGACTCGTAAAAGAAGATTGATTGCCGTATTGCTGATCCTGGCCGGCGTAGGTACCGCCAGCACGATCGCTTTCTACTCCCTGCAGGAAAACATGCTGTACTTCCAGAGCCCCAGCGACCTGGCCATGCAGCCGATTCCACCCGGCCGGCAATTCCGTCTCGGCGGCCTGGTCAAGCCGGGCACGGTGATCCGGCAGGAAAGCGGCCTGGCAACGCAGTTCGTTGTCACCGACGGACCCAAGGAAGTGCTGGTTGAATACGTCGGCATCCTTCCGGACCTGTTCCGCGAAGGCCAGGGGGTTATCGCCCGGGGTTCCCTGGACGACTCGGGCATGTTTGCCGCTTCGGAAGTACTGGCCAAGCACGATGAAAACTACATGCCGCCGGAAGTCGCCGACGCCCTGAAAGAATCCGGCCACATCATGGCCCCCATCAAAGACAGCTGAGGACGCCGAATGATTCCTGAAATCGGACAGATTACCCTGGTAGGCGCCCTGCTGGTCGCCCTGCTAATGGGTATCCTCCCCCTGATCGGGGCGTCTACCGGCAACCAGCGCCTGATGAAAGTCGCACAAACCGGCGCAGTGGCCCAGTTTCTGCTGATCGCCACGGCATTCGCGACCCTGACCTGGGCATTTGTCACGCAGGATTTCTCCGTCGAGTACGTGGCGCGTAACAGCAATTACCAATTGCCCATGGAATACCGGTTTTCTGCAGTGTGGGGATCACACGAAGGCTCATTGCTCCTGTGGGAGCTGATCCTCTGCCTGTGGACGTTCGCCGGTGGCTATGTTCAGCAAGAATTTGCCGGATGATTTCCGCGCCCGGACCCTCGCGGTGCTCGGCCTGGTTTCCTCGGGCTTCCTGATGTTCGTGATTTTCACCTCCAATCCGTTCGGCGCCTGATACCCTCCGCGGTCGACGGGCTGGATCTCAACCCCCTGCTGCAAGACCCCGGATTGATCATCCACCCGCCGATGCTGTACATGGGTTATGTCGGTTTCTCCGTGTCATTCGCGTTCGCCGTCGCCGCCCTGCTGGGGCAGCATGTCGACCGTAACTGGGTGCGCTGGTCCCGTCCCTGGACCCACGTCGCCTGGGCCTTCCTGACGCTGGGTATCGCACTCGGCAGCTGGTGGGCCTACTACGAACTGGGCTGGGGCGGCTGGTGGTTCTGGGACCCGGTGGAAAACGCTTCGTTCATGCCCTGGCTGGTCGGCACGGCGCTGATCCATTCCCAGGCCGTCACGGAAAAGCGCGGAGCGTTCACCAACTGGACCCTGATCCTCGCCATCACCGCGTTTTCACTCTGCTTGCTGGGCACTTTCCTGGTGCGTTCCGGCGTGCTGACTTCGGTGCACGCTTTCGCCTCCGACCCGACCCGTGGCGTGTTCATCCTGACCTACCTGGTCGTGGTCGTCGGCGGCTCATTGCTGCTGTTCGCGATCCGCGCACCGGCGATGGTAACGGGAAGCAATTTTGCCGGACTGTCGCGGGAAACCCTTCTGCTGGTGAACAACCTCCTGCTGGTGGTCATCGCCGCCATGGTACTGACCGGAACATTATACCCACTGGTGCTGGATGCGCTCGACGCCGGAAAAATCTCTGTCGGCCCTCCCTACTTCGGTACACTGTTCGCCCTGTTGCTGGTGCCCATAGCCATCCTTTTGCCGATGGGTTTCTACGCCAAGTGGCAGGAAGACAGCCTGAAACGGCTGCTCAGGGAACTGGCTTTCCCGGCGCTGATGGCCTTGCTGGGCGGCACTATGACCGCCTTGTGGCTGCCCGAGGCAGGCGGCTGGGGAATTGGCGGGGTGGCCGCGGCGTTCTGGATCATGGCCGCCTGCATCCGTTATTACCGTGAACGCCTGTCGGCCGGGCGCCGGACGCCGGCCCTCGCGCAGCGAAACCGCATGATCCTCGCGCATTTCGGTGTCGGTATCTTCCTGATCGGCGCGTCGCTGACCAACGCGGTCAGTTCCGAAAAGCACCTGCGCATGGTGCCGGGCGATTCCTTCGAACTGGCCGGATACAACTTCGTTTTCGAGGGCACCCGTGGTTTGCGCGGACCGAATTACATGGC